>CP053716.1:0-1803007 GCA_013201155.1 Berryella wangjianweii
GCATTCGCGCCGCGGTCGCACTCGATGGGCGCTGTGCAGCCGCCAGGGCGCTGCCGCCGGGCGCGCCGGGAAGCTCGCGCCCCTCGCGAGCGCGGCCATGGAGGCGGGGATCACCCGATCCCGTTCCGAACTCGGAAGTTAAGCCCGCCGTCGCCGAAAGTACTGCAGCGTCAGGCTGCGGGAGGATAGGGAGCCGCGCTCGCGAGGGGCGCATCCGACCCGGGTGCGCGACGGGAGGGGGGAGGCCGCAGGGCCTCCCCCCTCCCCGTTTTCGGGGCCGCAATGCGATTCCACCGTGCATGCCGCACGTGGGGCGTCGTCACTAAGTGGCGGCGACGTGACGGAGGCGGTGGACCCCCTCCGATGTTCTGGGTCTTCTGCGCACGCGCGCCGATCAACCCCTCACTTCTCTTCACCTGATAAGCCGTAAGGCGTAAAATAGACCTTCATATGCCACGCGGCTGAACTGCGCGTTGGCGCTGGTCGGAAACCGGAGCTGCGCACCGTTCTCCCAGTCCATCGCAAATGGCGGGTGAGCGTATGATGCGCGCGAGGGTTCCATCGGGAAATGCGAGGCTATGGATATCTACTTCACCCGCCGCACCGTCTTGCTGGTGTTCTGGGACATTGCTGCAACGTTCGCGTCGTACTTCTTGGCTGCTCTGCTGACGGGCCTGGCTCCTGAGCTGTTCGGCACGCACGAGATCTACTTCCTTCTGGGCGCTGCCGTGGTGGTGCACCTGCTGTCGTTCTCGTTCTTCCGTCTGTACAACTCGCTGTGGGAGTACGCCTCGCTTGACGATGCCCTGCGCATCACGCTTGCCGTGTCGCTGAGCACCCTGGTGACCGCGGTGTTCCTTTGGCTGGTGGGCCACTGGATCCCCCTGCGCGTGTACTTTGGCTCGCTGCTGCTGATGGTGTTCTTCACCGGCGGCGTTCGCCTGCTGTTCCGCTACATGCGCACGAAACGGCGCGAGTTCGACATCAGCCAGTCCAGCCAGCCCCGCCCGCGCACCTTGGTGGTAGGGGCGGGCGAGACGGGCTCGCTGGCCATCCAGCGCATGGTGTCGAAGGACCCTCTGATGCCGGGCAGCCCCATCGTGGCCGTGGACGACAATCCCGAGAAGCGGCGCCTGCGCATTCACGGCGTGCCCGTTCTGGGGTCCAGCGACGACATCGCCCAGCTGGTCGAGCGCTTCGGAATCGAGCAGATCGTGGTGGCCATTCCCTCGGCGTCGCTTGACCAGCGCCGCCGCATCTACGAAACCTGCACGCAGACATCCTGCCAGCTGCGCACTCTTCCCAACGTGCGCGAGCTTCGCATCGACGAGATCGAGGACGTGAAGCTACGCGAGGTGGATGTGGCCGACCTGCTGGGACGTGAGGAAGTGGTGCTGAACACGCGCATGGTGTGCGGCTACATTTCGGGAAAGACCATCTTGGTGACCGGCGGCGGCGGCTCGATCGGCTCGGAGCTGTGCCGGCAGATCTGCACCGTGGCCCCCAAGCGCATCGTGGTGTTCGACATCTACGAGAACGATGCGTACCTGCTGCGCAACGAGCTGCTGTCGCAGTACGACGATGTCGAGGTGCAGGTTGAGGTGGGCAGCATCTGCAACGAGCAGCGGCTGCGCGATGTGTTCGAGCGCTATCGCCCCTCGGTGGTGTTTCACGCCGCAGCTCACAAGCACGTGCCCCTTATGGAGATGTGTCCGCGCGAGGCCATCGAGAACAACGTGTTCGGCACCCTCAACACGGTGCGTCTGGCCATGGAGTACGGCGTGTGCCGCTTCATCTTCATCTCCACCGACAAGGCGGTGAATCCCACCTCGGTGATGGGCGCCACCAAGCGCATGGGCGAGATGATCATCCAGCACTACGCCCAGGAGTCGAAGACGGTGTTCGCGGCGGTGCGCTTCGGCAACGTGCTGGGCAGCAACGGAAGCGTGATTCCCATCTTCAAGCGCCAGATTGCCGAAGGCGGGCCGGTCACCGTCACCCACCCCGATATCGAGCGCTTCTTCATGACCATACCCGAGGCATCGCGCCTGGTTATCCAAGCAGGCGGCATGGCGAGCGGCGGCGAGATCTTCATTCTTGACATGGGTGATCCGGTGAAGATCGTCGATCTGGCGCGCAGTCTGATCACCTTGTCGGGACTGAGGGTCGATCAGGACATCCGCATCGAGTTCACGGGCCTGCGCCCGGGCGAGAAGATGTACGAGGAGCTTCTGATGACCGAGGAGAACACGGTTCCGACGAAGCTGGCGGGCATCAAGATCTCGACCGGCAGGGAAGTGTCCTACGCCGAGGTGGATGGAAAGCTGAGCCGTCTGGAGGCGGTGCTTGCCGGCAGCGACGAGGAGGCCATCGCCGTGCTGCAGCAGGCGGTGCCGACCTACACGTACACGGCCAACATCAGCTGCGCGAAGTAGCGCGCCGATCGAGGCTGCCGTCATGGGCGCATGGACGGCGAGAGGTTAGCGGCGTCGCACCCCAGGGGGCGCGCATGACGATGACGAGAACGCGATGGGTCTGCGGATGGGTTCGCGGATGCGTCGAGGCGGGCGCTGTCGCGCCTGTGCGAAACACGAAAGGATGTGCACGATGTCGCAGTACGATTACTTGGTTGTGGGCGCGGGGCTGACGGGGGCGATCTTCGCTCATGAGGCCACCAAGGCGGGGAAGCGCTGCCTGGTGATCGACCGGCGCGATCATGTGGCCGGCAACATCTACACCGAGGAGCGCGAGGGCATCAACGTGCACGTGTACGGTGCGCACATCTTCCATACCTCGATGCGCAACGTGTGGGATTACGTGAACCGCTTCGCCGAGTTCAACCACTACGTGAACAGCCCGCTGGCCTACTACGACGGCCAGGTGTACAACATGCCCTTCAACATGAACACGTTCTCGAAGATGTGGGGCGTGGTGACGCCGGCCGAGGCCAAGGCGAAGATCGCCGAGCAGATCGCCGCCGAGGGCATCACCGAGCCGCGCAACCTTGAGGAGCAGGCTCTGTCGCTGGTGGGACGCGACATCTTCGAGAAGCTGGTGCGCGGCTACACCGAAAAGCAGTGGGGTCGTTCCTGCGTCGAGCTTCCCGCTTCGATCATCAAGCGCCTGCCGTGCCGCTTCACGTACGACAACAACTACTTCAACGATCCCTACCAGGGAATTCCCATGGGCGGCTACACCAAGATGATCGAGCGCATGCTTGAGGGCATCGAGGTGCGTCTCGGTGTGGAGTACCGCGACCTGGCAACCGAGCAGCCCGACATCGCCGCACGCACGGTCTATTGCGGGCCGATCGACGGCTTCTACGACTACGAGCTGGGAACCCTTGAGTATCGCAGCCTGCGCTTCGAGCACGAGGTGCGGGACGAGGAGAACTTCCAGGGCGTTGCGGTGGTGAACTACAACGAGCGCGAGGTGCCGTTCACGCGCATCATCGAGCACAAGCACTTCGAGTTCGGCAGCCAGCCCGCCACGGTGATCACACGCGAGTACCCTGCCGACTGGCAGCCGGGTGATGAGCCGTACTACCCGATCAACGACAAGCGCAATTCGGAGCTGTACGAGCGCTATCGCGAGCGGGCGCAGAGCGAGGGCTCGGTGGTGTTCGCGGGGCGCCTGGGCGGCTACAAGTACTACGACATGGACAAGGCCACGGCAGCGGCGTTCGAGTTGGTGAAGACTGAGCTGGGAGTCGAGCTGTAGCGAGCGCGGCCGACCGCGCCGCAGGCGCGGGCTTGGGCGCTGCCGCATGCATGGATGCGCGCTTGAAGGGCGGTGCTCACATGGATGCGACCCACCTGTGGCCCGCGCGCGCGAAGGGCGGCGCTCCGGCTGGCCGCAGGCGCGAGGTTGCGCGTGCGGCCACGGGTTTCGGCCTGCAGCGCCGCAGGTGCGCGTTGGGGCAGCGAGGTTTCGGCCCGCAGCGCCGCGGGTGCGGGTTGTGGGGCAGCGCCACAGGCCGGGGGCTGCGTCACCGCGGACGGGGCGTCACCAAGGGCAGGCGTCACGTCATCGCGTGGGCGCGCCCGGCCCCGCAATCCGCTGGCGGGGTGCCACCTGCAACCCGCTGGCGAGGTGCCACCCGCGACGCGCGCGAATCCGCGACATCGCGGCTTGCAAGGCTCATCAAGTGAGAAGGAGGGCGATCGTGTACGATCTGCTGGTGGTGGGAAGCGGCCTGTTCGGCAGCGTCGTCGCCTTCGAGGCCCGTCGTCGCGGCAAGCGCGTGCTGGTGGTGGACAAGCGCGATCACCTGGGCGGAAACTGCTTCACCCAGCGCATCGAGGGCATTGACGTGCATCGCTATGGCGCGCACATCTTCCGCACGTCCGATCGCGCCATCTGGGACTACCTGCGTCAGTTCTGCGAGTTCAACCATTTCGTGAACTCGCCGGTGGCCAACTACAAGGGCGAGCTGTACAACATGCCCTTCAACATGAACACCTTCAACCAGCTGTGGGGCGTGGTGACGCCGGCTGAGGCGCGTGCGAGGATCGAGGCCCAGCGCGTTCCCTGCGCAAGCCCGCGCAATCTTGAGGAGCACGTGCTGTCGTTGGTGGGGCGCGACGTGTACGAGAAGCTGGTGCGCGGCTACACCGAGAAGCAGTGGGGGCGCCCCTGCACCGAGCTGCCCCCCTCGGTGATGCGCCGGATCCCGCTGCGCTTCACCTACGACAACAACTACTTCAACGACCCGTACCAGGGCATCCCCATGGAGGGGTACGCCGTCGTCATGCAGCGCATGCTGGAAGGCTGCGAGCTGCGCCTGTCCACCGACTACCTGGCGCATCGGTCCGAGCTTGACGCCCTGGCCGATGCGGTGGTGTACACGGGCGCCATCGACGGCTTCTACGGCTATGACCTGGGACCTTTGGAGTACCGCAGCCTGCGCTTCGAGCATGAGACGCTGGATGTTGACAACTACCAGGGCGTGGCGGTGATGAACTTCAACGATGCCGACACCCCCTACACCCGCATCATCGAGCACAAGCACTTCGCCTTCGGCACCCAGCCCGTCACGGTGGTTTCGCGCGAGTACCCCGCGGGCTGGCAGCCGGGCGATGACCCCTACTATCCGATCAACGACCGGCGCAACGCGGCCCTGTACGCACGGTATCGCGAGCGAGCCGACGCTCAGAGCCGCGTGAGGTTTGGTGGGCGCTTGGGCGAGTATCGCTACTACGACATGCAGGACACGGTGAAGTCGGCTCTGGCGAAGTACGAGGAGTGGTTCGGCGCGGAGAGCGACGCGGGCGACCGGGGAGGTCGGATTCGATGAGCGAGTCCGCGAAGGGGGCCGGAGCGATGTGCGCGCAGACCGCGCAGGGTGCCGACCCGCTGGTGTCGGTGATCGTGGCGGTGTACAACACCGAGCGCTTCCTGGAGGAGTGCCTGGAGAGCGTGCTGGCGCAGTCGATGCCCGACTTCGAGCTGATCTGCGTGAACGACGGCTCTACCGACGAAAGCGCGGTCATCTTGGCCCGCTTCGCCGCGGTGGACGCGCGCGTGCGCGTGATCGAGCGCCCGAACGGGGGGCTGTCGGCTGCGCGCAACACGGGCCTGGATGCCGCGTGCGGTCGCTACGTGCTGTTCCTTGATTCCGATGACTTCATCGACCCCACGCTGCTTGAGCGCACGGTGGAGGCGAGCGAGGCTGCCGACGCGCAGCTGTGCGTGTTCGACTATCGCCTGCACTTCGAGAACACGGGGCGCTCCGCCCTCCATCGCGACCAGGAGCTGTTCGCGCGTCTGGCGGTCGATGCCCCCTTCAGCCTGGAAACCCAGCCTGCGCTGGCGGGCTTCGTGGGCGCGTGGGACCGTCTGTACCGCCGTGACTTCATCGAGGCGCAGGGACTGCGCTTCGAGGAGGGCAGGCTGTACGAAGACGTGCCCTTCTGGGCTGCGGCCTTGGCGGCAGCCGAGCGAATCACGCTGGTGCACGAGCAGCTGCTGAGCTACCGGCGCAATGTGGCCGGCTCGATCACGCAGGGCGAGGCCGCCTCGGCGCGGCACAAGGCCGACTTCCTGTACATGCAGGGCCTGGCCCAGCGTCGCTTTGCCGCAGCGAACGTGGCGGATGAGGCATGGCGGTGCTACGCGGGCTACTTCCTTGACTACGCGCTGATGCACGCACGGCAGGCGGCGGGCACGCCGGTGCTTCCCTGGCTGTTCCTGGCGACGGTGCGCATGGCGGCGCCTAAGACCCTGAAGCGCCTGGAGGGCCGTGCCTGGGCTGCCGACGCGACGCGGGCGTGCCCGCCCGAGGTGGGCGCGATCGAGGCGTGCCATCCGGGCTTGGCGGGGGCGGCTCAGGGGCGCCTGAATGCCCAGGGTGCGATCTACGCCTTGCTTGTGCGCAGAGGCAATCTGGGGGTCGCCCGTTCGTTCCTGGCGACGCTGAACGCGCTGCGCGGCCTTGCGCGTCGCATGCTGGATGCCGTGAGGGGAAGGGGATAGCGCATGGACGAGCGCGTCGAAGCGCCCGCGGGCGCGCGCATGGGCGAATCGGCAGGCGAGCCGACGGTGTCGGTGCTGGTGCCGTGCTACAACGTCGAGCGGTATCTGGAGCAGTGCCTTGACAGCCTTCGCGCCCAGACGATCGCCGACATGGAGGTGATCTGCATCGACGACGGCTCCACGGACGGGACGGGGGCCATCATCGACCGGTACTGCGCCCTTGATGGCCGGTTCCGCGCCGTGCGCAAGCCGAACTCGGGCTACGGCGCCTCCATGAATCGCGGTCTTCGGGAGGCGCGCGGCACCTACGTGGGCATTCTGGAATCCGACGACTTCTGCGCGCCGCAGACCTTCGAGCGTTTGTGCGCGGCCGCCCGCGATGCAGGCGCCCAGGCCGCCAAGGCGGGCTTCTTCCTGCACTGGAGCGAGCCTGAGCCGCGTGATCAGCTGAAGTCCGTGGTGGGCGGAACTCTTGGCGGCGTGGTGGACCCTCGCGAGCATCCCGAGCTGTTCTGGTTCATGCCGTCGATCTGGTCGGCGGTGTACGAGCGGCGATTCCTCGACCGGCACGACATCCGCTTTCTGGAGACGCCGGGAGCCAGTTACCAGGACCTCTCCTTCACGTTCAAGGTGTGGGCGCACGCCGCGCGCGTGGCCCTGCTGGACGAGGCCTTCGTGCGCTACCGCCAGGACAACGAGGCGTCGTCGATACATGCGCCCGGCAAGGTGTTCTGCGTGTGCGATGAGTTCGCTCAGATCGAGGAGTTCATCGAGGGCCGACCCGACCGCGACCGCCTATGGCCCGTGGCCATGCGCCTGAAGTTCGACAGTTACTTCTGGAATTACTGGCGCCTGTCGCCGGATCTGCGCGAGGGATTCCTGGCCCGCTTTGCCGAGGAGTTCCGCATCGCGCGAGCGGCGCATCGCGTGGACATGTCGATGCTGCCGCCGTGGAGCCAGGTTGACCTGCTGCATATCACGGGTGACCCTGCCGACTACCACGCCTGGGCCCTGCGCACGCAGGGAAGGCCGGGGTCGCTGGCGGCTTTGGCGCGCTACGCGCGCTGGGGCGGCCCGGGGCTGCTGCTGAGGCGGCTTCTTCACCGCGGCTAGGGAAGGGGACGCCGCGCGCCGCCAGCGCGCTCGGCTTCTTCAGGCCTCCCGCGCCGTCCCTGCGAGACGTGCGGGGGCCTTGCGGGCGGGCAGGAGGCGCCTTCGGGCTCTCTCCGCCCGTGCCGCGCCTGCAACGCCCCGGCCTGGATCCGCCAGGGCCCGCTAGCCGCGGCCCATGAGGCGGTCGAGCCCCTTCGCATCCACTCCCATCGCATGCAGCACCCGCGCCTGAAGGTAGCGCCCTCGGCTGCGGCGGTGAAACAGCGGGTGGCTTTCGGCCAGGAAGCGACGGAACGTGCGCGCCCGCCGCAGGCCGCGCGTTCGGTCGTCATCGAATATCAGCGCGATGTTCAGGTGGGTGTTTACCAGCAGCGCCACGCGGTTCTCGACGAAGCCCTTATGCACGGGGTCGAGCGGCTCCTGGGCGAAGAACCGCAGCAGCTCGCGGGTGACGCGCTCGTGGTGGTCCCAGCGCCGCACGTAGTTGGCGGGGCTGACGCTTTGGGCCAGGTTCCCCACGTAGTAGTGACATACCTCAAGGTCGCAGAAGCGGATGGTGCGGGCCCGCGCGCACACCTTCACCACCAGCTCGTAATCGACGTAGAAGGTGTGCTCCTGCAGCCGCACCCGCGCGTCGCGCAGCAGCTGCGTGCGGATCGACAGGGTGTGTATCTGGAAGCACGCCTCGATGTCGTCACGCAGGCACACCTGCTCGAAGGGAACCGTGCATGCCCGGGGGATGTCGTCCGGCAGCGGGAACAGCCTGCTGTCGCCCGTGCCGAAGGTCACCTCGCGCTTCACATCCACCACCAGGTCCTCGTCGGCGGCTTCCAGTGCGTCCAGAAGGGCGGCGACGTTCTGCGAGCAGATGCGGTCATCTCCGTCGATGATGCGGAAGTAGGTTCCGCGGGCGTGGTCGATGCCGGCGTTCACGGCCGAGCCGTGGCCTCCGTTGGGCTTGCTGACCACGCGGAACACGTCGGGAAAGCGCGCGGCGAACGACTGCGCGATCTGCGGCGTGTCGTCGGTGGAGCCGTCGTCCACCACGATCACCTCAAGGCGCGGGTCGGCGCCGTTACGACAGTAGCTCTCCAGGCCGCCCTGCAGGTACTGCTGCACGTTGTAGCTGGGAACCGCTATGGTAAGCACCTTATGCGTCATCGTCCTGCCTTTGCCTTCGCGTACAGTGCGGTTGACCTGCCGCGCACCAGATGAATCGCGCGTCCCAGGGCCAGGGCCACGCTGGGTCGGCGCAGCTTGAGCGCGGCCAGGCAGATGGCCAGACTGCGCGACGAGTCGGCCTGCGCGGCCTGGATCAGCGAAACGAACAGCGGGTCGTCCATCATGCTGCGGCAGAAGCGCACGCGTCCTGCGTGGCTCAGCCCCGCCTGCAGCGCGCAGTTGCGCTCAAGGGCCGACAAGGCGTAGCGGCCCAACAGGGCTCCCAGGACCGACTCGGCCTTGCGGTCGAGGATGCCCCAGCGTTCCAGCAGGTCGTGTAGTACGCTGATGCGGCGGCGGTGCAGCTCGTAGTAGCGGGGCACGAACTCGTTCGTCAGGTTGCCCCCTAGGCGCTTGGCGTAGCGGTAGGGTACGGCGTCGATGCAGGTCAGTGACTGTATGGCGGGCAGAAAGGCCGCTGTGAACAACAGGTCTTCGATCAGCGGGGCGTCGTCTTCGAACGTCAGGCCCAGCTGCAGGACCAGCTTTCGGCGAAACATCTTGTTCCAGGCGTAGCCCAGGTGCGTGCTCTGCTCAAGCGGTAGAACCTGATGACGGAGAGCGTCGCCTTCCCAGAACCCCGGGTCAGGCGCCAGGGGCACCGCGTACAGGAAGGCGCCGTCGGCGTCGTAGTGCTCCTGCACGTGGCCGAACACCGCCAGGTCGCTTTCGCCGTGCGCGCGCAGGGCGTGCTCGACGCATTGCAGCATGTCGGCGTCGAAGCGGTCGTCAGGGTCGGGAAAGGTGACGTAACGGCCCCTGGCCAGAGCCAGGCCCGTGTTGCGCGCAGCCGACAGGCCGCGGTTGCGCTCGTGGGCGGCGAAACGGATGCGCGGGTCGCCTGCGGCGGCGGCGCGGGCCTCCTCGATGGAGCGGTCGGGCGTGGCGTCGTCCACCACGATCAGCTCCCACGAGGGACAGGTTTGGGCCCGCAGGTCGGCGATGGCGGACCCGATGCGGCCTTCGGCTCCATAGGTGGGCATGACCAGGCTGAAGAGGGGTCCCTCGGGGCGTTCGGGCGCAGGATGGGGTGCGTCGGGTGCGTTCATGGCTACTGGAGGTTCCGGTAGGCTTCGCACACTTCGTCCACCGGGCCGTTCATGCGCATGACGCCCTTCTCGATCCACAGCGCCTTCTCGCACACGCGCTCGACCTGCTCGATGCTGTGCGACACGAACAGCAGGGTCGTGCCGTGATCGTTGACCAGTTCGTTGATGCGTCGCTCGCACTTGTCCTGGAACAGGAAGTCGCCCACCGACAGGGCCTCGTCCACCACCAGGATGTCGGGCACGGTGGCGGTGGCGATGGCGAAGGCGATGCGCGCGGTCATGCCCGACGAGTAGTTCTTCAGCGGCATGTCGATGAAGTCGCCCACCTCGGCGAACTCGACGATCGAGTCGAAGCTCTCGTCGATGAACTGCTTGCTGTAGCCCAGCAGCGACCCGTTGAGGTACACGTTCTCGCGTGCGGTGAGCTCGGGGTCGAAGCCGGCGCCCAGCTCGATCAGAGGGGCGATCGTGCCGTTGATCGCGCACGTGCCGCTGGTGGGCTCAAGGACGCCCGCGATGATCTTCAGCAGGGTGGACTTGCCTGAGCCGTTGGTGCCCACGATGCCGTACACGTCGCCGCGCTGCACCGTCACCGAGATGTTCTTCAGGGCCTTGAACTCACGGAAGAACAGCTCGTGGCGCATGGCCTTGATGAAGTACTCCTTCAGGCTGTTCAGCTGCTCGTTGGCCACGTTGAACGCCATGCTGACGTCGTCGATCACGATCATGGGGTCGTCGCCTGCGGCGGCCTTCTCGCGCTGGGCGTTGAAGTCGATGCTCATGGCGGTCCTTAGATGTAGAGGATGAACTTGTCTTCGGTCTTGCGGAACACGAGGTAGCCCACCAGGAAGGTGACCAGGGCCATGCCCAGGCACACCAGGTTCTCGTGCAGCGAGGGCAGGGTGTCCCACATCACGATGCTGCGGAAGTAGGTGACGTAGTGGTACATGGGGTTGAAGTTCATGACGTTCTGCATGAAGCCATCCAGCATGTCCACCGGGTAGAACAGCGGCGTGGCGTAGGTCCAGGCGATGATCACCACGCTCCACAGGTGCATGATGTCGCGGAAGAACACGGCCAGCGAGGCCAGCAGCATGCCCAGGCCCAGCGAGAACGCCAGCACGCATATCAGCAGGATCGGCAGGGCCAGCAGGTTCAGCGTGGGGGCTATGTGGAAGTACAGCATCACCGCCACCACGGCCACCAGCGAGATTACGAAGTTGACCAGCTGGAACAGCACCGACTCCAGGGGAAAGATCAGCTTCTCGATGCGGATCTTCTTGATCAGCGGCGCGGCTCCGATGATCGAGTGCATTGCGGCGTTCGTGGAGTCGGCCATGAGGTTGAACAGGATGGTGCCCAAGATCAGGTACAACGGGAAGTTCTCGATGGTGAAGCGGAACATGAACGAGAACACCGCCGACAGCACGATCATCATCAGCAGCGGGTTCAGGATGCTCCACAGCACGCCCAGCACGCTGCGGCGATACTTGAGCTTGAAGTCCTTCGATACCAGCGTGCGCAGGATGAAGAAGTTCTTCTCCATCGTGCTGCTCGCCTTAGCCTGCATGGCCTGCATGGTTCCTCCTTGCGGTCGGGTGGGATTGCCGATCCCGGCGACGCACGCGTCGCCGGGAGCCTTCTATCCGCGAGCCTTCCGCACGTAGTACAGGGCGTAGCGCTTCGACTTCGAGTAGATCGGCGCCAGCGGCCCGAGCGAGTCGTAGATGCGGTTCTTCAGGTCAAGCTTGGCGTGGCGCTCGGCCGTGCCGTCAACCTCGAACAGCCTCATGATCAGGTTCTCGTAGAACGGGGTGTCGCGGGCGTACAGCCAGTAGCGCTCCTGGCGATCGCAGTGCGAGGTGTTCCACGGCTTCTGGAAGCCGGCGTAGTGAATCACGCGCTCGTTGGCGCGCGCCTTCGTGAATTCGGTGAACACGTCGTTCGGGGCGAAGGTGAACACGTTGCCGATGCGCCCACCGCAGTCGTTCATCACGTTCCACGAGGGGTCGAGGTACTGCACGCGACCCTGGCAGTACTCGTTCAGGATGTCCTGGTCGTTGTAGATGTACTTGGGGTCTGACGCCAGGTCAAGCCATTTCTGCACGCTGACGTGGTCCCGCAGGCCGGCGGTGTTCAGCAGCAGCACGCCGGCTTGGAAGTAGTCGTAGGGCTCGGCCATGCGCAGCACCTCGCGGGCGTAGTTCAGGCGGATGCCGTCGGGCATGTTCAGGTTGCCCAGGAAGTCGATGTCGCGCACGGCTCCGATCAGGCTGTCGCCCAGGTCGGTGTCGAACAGGTGCGCCACGTCGCCCTCGATGATCAGGTCGGAGTCGAGGTACAGCACCTTGTCGTAGAAGGGCAGCGCATCCTGAATGAGGAAGCGGTAGTAGGTTTCGGCGCCGATGTGCTCGTTGTTGGTGGTCAGCTCGTAGGATTCCACCAGGCGGCTGACGTCCAGGAAACGCAGGCTCATGTTGGGGAAGCGGCGGAAGAACCGGGCCATCTGATCTTGCTGGTCGCCCGAGATCTGACGCGCCATCACCACCACGTCGTAGTGGCGGGTGGACGAGGCGTTGCGCATCATCGAGTAGATGGTGGTGGTCAGCATGGGCACGTAGTTGCCGTCGGCGGCGAACACGCAGGGCACCACCGGCAGGCCGTGGGTGCGGTCGAGGTCGAGCTCGTCCAGGGCGCAGGAGGGCTCGGGGTCGATGATGCGCACGCACTGCACCTGCTTGGTCTTCCATCCGGCGCCGTTTCGCTGGTGGTGGTGCAGGTAGATGTTGAACAGGCGCTCGGACAGGTGGCCCGGGGTGCGCAGCGCCTCGCGGCTGTAGCGTGACATGTCGGTGGTCTGAACGAAGCGCTCCAGGATGGGGAACAGCCACGCGCAGTAGTCGTCGAACAGCTCCTTGCGCATGATGTACATGTTGCAGAAGCACGAGTGGTTGCCGTTGGCGAATTCGCTGACGTCCTGGCGGTACTCGGGGTGCAGGTCCTCAAGGATGGCGAGGGCGCGGATCAGGTCGTCGTCGTGCAGGTACGGTGCGGCCGAGTACTGGGCCAGGGGCGTGAACGCCATGCCGGGAAGCGAGCGGAGGTCCTTCACCTCGGTGGTGATCACGTCGTATCCCTCCACGGCCTTGCGGATGCTCTCGTCATCCAGGCCGTAGCGCTTCTGGGTGCGCGCGTCGATGCGCTCCTCCATTACCTCGCCCCAGTCGCTTTCGGGGAAGCGCTCGTCGGCGAAGTTGAAGTAGCGGCGGTAGTGGCAGAAGCCCACATAGGGGGCGTCGACGTTCTTCCAGGCCCAGTACTGGGCGGTCAGCTCGCAGTACAGGGGGTTCAGCTCGGAGATGTTCTCGCCCTGGTCGTCCTGGATCATGTGGCTGAAGCGGCGCGACGCGCGGGCGGCCCCCACTTGGATCGGCTGCAGGATGTCGCTGTCGAAGAGCTCGACCTCCTTGTGCGCCGACACGAAAATGCGCAGCGGCTCCTGGGCCATGCGGTCGAGAAGGTCGCGGTTGATCGACGTGCTCATGGCGGCATCGGCCTTTCTCTTCATCAGCTCCATGTGGTCTTTGCTCGGTCCGGGTTCGGCGTTTTGGGCAAGCCGGTCGGCGATGCCGCGGATGCGCTCGATGTAGGCGCGCTGTTCGTCGGTTCCAAACGACCATTCCCCCGCCCCTGCGTGGTAGCGCACCGTGCGGTACATCTCGCAGGCCGTTGCGGCGTATCCCACGGTTTCGGCCATGATCTGGGCGGCTTGCTCCCTGTTCTCGGGGGCGATGCGGTCGTTCCAGGTCACGCAGATGGCCTCGATCAGTCTGCTGCGCAGGCCCCGCGCCGCCGGCGTGAGGTCGAAGGCGTCGAACGACTCGGCCCATGTCTGAGCGGCCTCGTAGCAGGCACGCAGCCCCTGCGCCTCGCGGGCGAAGTTCTCGGGCGAGAGGGTGGACACGTTGGTGATGCCCGCGCCCATGCGGTACAGGTAGCCCTGAACCTCGCAGCACTCGCGCTCGGTTTCGGCCAGGCTGGCGCATACCAGGTACTCGTAGGCGTCTTCAGCGCGCTCGAGGCGCTCGCGTGACATCAGCGAGAACGCGCGCTTCGCCAGGGACGAGGTGAAGACGCGGTGGGTCATGTGCCAGGGGATGGAGCGGTCCAGGGGCTCGACGAACGCAAGCGAGCACGCCCGCTCGCCGGTGACGCGGCCCGATTCGGCGTTGCTCCAGGCGGTGAATCCGCGCGCCGACTGCTCCGGGGTGCCGCGCGAGGGCTCGGCCACCAGGCCGAAGCGCAGTATGTCGCAGGGCGCGGCGGTCAGCTCGGCGCGAAGGCGCTCAAGCACGTCAGGCGCCACCAGGGCGTCGTCGGCATCCAGGTAGATCAGGTAATCGCCGCGCGACAGCTCGGTTCCCGTGCGGCGAGCGTGATGCAGCCCCTCGTTCTGGGGCTTCACTTCCACCGAAAAGCGGGCGTCGTCCTTCGCGAACAACCGCGCCACGTCAGCGGAGTCGTCGCTTGAGCCGTCCACGACCACGATGCACTCCCAGTCGGCAAGCGTCTGAGCGCGCACGCTGTCGAGGCATGCGGGCAGCAGGGCGCCGTTCTCATACGAGGGCACCACCACGGAAAAGAACGGCATGCGTCCCCTTTCGTCGAGTACGTTGACCGATCGATTATACAGGAGCGCGCCGGCGCCCCCCGCATGCCCGTGTCCCGCCGCCGTCTTGGAACATAAAACTCCCAGGAAAGACACGGTGTCTGCGCGAGATGCCCATGATGTTTTTCTGTGCGATGCGCCGGCGAATCGCCTGCGTTGCAGGGGGTATTCATCATTAGCGCTAATGACACGCTATGGCTAATTACTTAACCGTCGCTAATCACTTAATCATGACTGATGACTTACTGCGGCTAATGATTTAACGTGGCTAATGACTAAATGACGCTAATAAATTAACCGTGACTAATGACTTATCGAGGGCGGTGCCGGTGGCGCCTTCGGCGCATCCGGGCGCCGCGTCCTTGCATGGAGGGAGGGCGGCATGCCGCTGGTGTCGGTGGTGGTGCCTGCGTACAACGCGGAGCGGTATCTGGAGGAGTGCCTTGGGTCGCTGAGGCGTCAGACGCTGGAGGACTTCGAGGTTGTCCTGGTAAGCGACGGCTCGACCGACGCCACTGAGTCGATCATGCGCGAGGCCGCCGCGCGCGACGCGCGCTTCAGGGTGCTGGCCAAGCCCAATACGGGTTACGGCGACAGCATGAACGTCGCGTTTTCCCAAGCCAATGGCAAGTACGTGACCACCCTTGAGGCTGACGACCTGTTTTCGCCCGATGCGCTGGCTGCGATGACGGAGGCGATGGAGGCCGACGGCGGCCTGGACTTCGTGAAGGCGGACGGCCGGGTGTTCTACGGCGAGAGGCCGGAAAGCCGGGTGTTCGAGGACCTTCCCACCTCCGCGCGGACGGGCGGCTACCAGGCGCCCTTCGACCCCGCGGCCGATCCCGTGCGCTTCAGGGGCCGTTCGGGTCAGCCGGGCATGTATCGCCTGTCGTACCTGCGCCGTCACGGGATCGTGCACAACGCTTCCCCCGGAGCCTCGTTCCAGGACGCGGGCTTCTGGGCGCAGAACATGTTCTGCGCCCGTGCGGCCCGCTATGTGGCGAAGGGCTGCTACCTGATTCGCCGCGACAACCCCAACTCGTCGGAATGCGATGCGACGAAGGTGGTCACGATCTGCGACGAGTACGCCTTCGTGCAGCGTCGTGTGGACGAGCTGGAGGGCATCGACCGCGCCCGGTGTCATCGCGCGGCCTGCCTGTTTGCCTTCGAGGCCTACGAGTGGAACGTCACGCGCCTGGATCCCGCCTGCGTGCCGGGGTTCTTCGAGCGCGCCGCCGCCGACTTCCGCGCCTGGGACGAGGCGGGCTGGCTTGACCGCAGCCTGTTCTCCCCGGAGCAGGCGACCTTCCTGGATCGCCTGATGGCGGATCCCGAGGGCCTTGCGTATCGCGAGGCCGTGCCGCAGCGCTTCGCATCGCTGCTGGGCGTCGCGCATGCTGAGCGCGACGCTCTGGCAGGTCAGCTTGCCGCAGCCCGCGCCGAGGCCGACGAGCTGCGCTCGTCGCTGCGCTATCGCGTGGGAAGCGCTCTGGCCGCGCCGCTTGACGCGCTGAGAGGGCGATGATGGCCGAGCTGACCCTTGCGCAGATCGCGGCGGGGATGACCGGGGACGTGCTGGTGCTGACCCCGCTGTATCCCTTCCCCGAGGACCCGCATGCGTGCGCCTTCGTCCATACGAGGGTGAAGGGCTACCGCGAGCGCGGTCTGAGGGTGGACGTGGTGACCCGCGCCTTCGACGGAGTGTCGTCGGTGTACGAGTTCGAGGGCCATCGGGTGAACCGACTTTCCATGGCCGATCTGGGCCTGGTGTTGACTCGTCGTCGATACCCCGTGGTGGCCGTGCACTTCATGGAGCCCTCGGTGGCGCGTGTGCTGGACACGGTGGACCTCACCCGTACCCAGCTGGTGGTGTGGAGCCATGGCGGCGATACCCTGTACTGGGACCGCCCCCTGTTCGATTCGCCGTACTTCTCCGCGCCGCGCCGCATGAGCGCCGACGAGCTGGACGATCTGCGCGAGCGCGATGCCCTGTTCGCGCGGCTGAACGAGATGCCGCAGGCGAGCTTCGTGTTCTGCTCGCGGTTCGCCCGCGAGCGCAGCGCGCAGCTGACGGGCATCGCGTGGAATCGCGCCGACGTGATTCCCAACGGAGTGGACTTCGATATCTTCCGTTATCAGCCGAAAGACCCCGACCTGCGCCGTCATGTGTTCACGGCCAAGACGCACGCCGATGTGTCGTGCTACGCCATGGACACGGTGGTGCGGACGATCATGGAGCTGTCGCGCCGCCCGTTCTTCGAGGACCTGACATTCACCCTGGTGGGAGGCGGCGCCGCGCATGAGCGCCTGCTGCAGCCGGTCAGGTGCCTGCCCAATGTGGAGGTGGTGGAGGGATACCTGACCCACGACGAGCTGGCCGCCATCCATCGGCGCTGCGGCGTGGCGCTGTTCCCCACGCGGTTCGACACGCAGGGGGTGTCGATGTGCGAGGCGGCGGCGTCGGGTTTGGTGACGGTCAGCACGCTGCGCGAATCGGTGGCCGACTTCCTGCCTGCGGCCGAGGGCATGCTGGTGGATGCCGATGATTTCCGCGCCTACGCCGACGCCATCGAGCGCCTGTACCGGTCTCCCGAGCTGTTCGCGCGATGCTCGGAGCGCGCGCACCGCAAGGCGGTCGAGCTGCTGGTGCCGGCGCTGACGGTCGAGCGCGAGGTGGCCTTGCTGCGCGATGCCCTGACGCGGGCCGAGGCGATGCCGGCGCGCCGCTCGGTGCAGGGGGGCGCGCGGTGGGGGGTTGCGTGCCGAGGGGATGCGGCGGGCGCGGAGAGCACCGCGGCGTCGCAGGCCGCGATGACGGAGGGCGCTGCCGCGACGACGACGTCGGAGGCTCCGCTTCTCACGTTGGCCCTGGTGGGAGATGCTGCCGACGAGAGTCGCGCCGGCAACGCGGCCGGGCGCTCGCTTCCTGCCCGCGTCGAGCTGGTCAGCTGCGCCGATGCGCGCGAGGCTTTGAGACGGGCTCGCGGTCGGTACGTGCGCTTCGTGACGGCCCCCCGTGACTGGGTGGCTCCGGCGGGCATCGAGGGCCTGCTGGACGCGCTTGAGGACGGCGGGAGCGACGTGGTGCTGGCGGAGTACCTGTCGCTGGCTCCGTCGGGCGAGCATCCTCGCCGCGCAGGCGCGTTTCACTTCATGTGCCCGGGCGTCGAGTACGCTTGGGGCGACCTGCGCGAGGTGGGAGCCTACGGCTTCGCCGGCGAGCTTCCCTCGCTGCGCAGCGCCGTGCTGCGCAGCGATGCCCTGCGCGTCGAGGGCTTCCCGCTTGAGCTGATGTTCAGGCCGGACGCCGCAGCCCAGGACGCCTTCGATGCGCTGGAGGGCGTGCGATTTCACCCGCATGTCGCCTGGGTGCTGTGGGAGACGTCGGTGCGCTTCGAGGATTCGTCGATGAAGCGCTTCGGGCGGCGTCTGCGCGGCGCCCCGCGCGGCCTTGCGCGCCGCCTTCGCGAGCTTGCGCGCCGACTGCGCGGCTAGGCAACGCCTGCGCGAGGAGGCTGCGGAGGGAGCTCCCTCTTCTCGGGCCTGCCTGTTTGAGGGGGTCCGAGCCGAAGCCTCGAATCGAGGAGGCGGACTGCCATGCAGCTGTGCAAAATGGCCTGATGACCTGATGACCTGATGGCCTGATGGCCTGATGGCCTAGGGGCGGGGCCCTCTCATCTCGTCCGCCTGCCCTGCTGTAGCTTCGCCCAGGGCCCCCTCGTCCACGTACACGCCTTCCTGGCGCAGCACGGTGGTGAAGGTGCGCAGGAAAATTCGCAGGTCAAGCGCGAAGCTCAGGTTCTCTACGTAGTGGACGTCCAGCTTCAGGCGCTCGCGCCAGGGAAGCGAGTTGCGCCCGTACACGGCGGCATAGCCGGTGATTCCGGGCTTCACCTCAAGCTTGCGTCCTTCGTTGCCGCGGTACAGCTCGGTCTCGCGACGCAGGTCGGGTCGCGGGCCCACCACGCTCATCGACCCCATGAGCACGTTCAGGAACTGGGGAAACTCGTCAAGGCTGGTCTTGCGCATGAAGGCCCCCACGCGGGTCATGCGCGGGTCGTCGGCCCCGTTGTAGGTGGAGCCGTCCTCCATCACCAGGTCGGGGGCGTTCACCTTCATCGATCGCAGCTTGAACATGATGAACTCGCGCCCCCCGCGCCCGACGCGCGGGGCGTTGTAGAACACGGGGCCGGCGTCCTCGGCCTTGATCGCGATGGCCAGCACGGCCACCACCACCGCCACGAAGGGCAGGGCCGCAATCGACACCAGCAGGTCGCAGATGCGCTTTCCGAAGCGTGCGTACATGGTCTCGCCTAGCTCTGCGCGCTGCCCAGCAGGTCGAGCAGCGTGTCGCATACGTAGTCCACGTCGTCGTCGGACAGCAGGGTGTGCAGGGGCAGCGTCACCTCGTTTTGGAACATGGCCAGGGCATGAGGAAAGTCAGCGGGGCGATAGCCCAGGTTTCGGTAGGCGCTCAGCAGGGGAAGCGGCTTGTAATGCACGTTGGCCGCCACGCCCGCCGCGGCCAGGCTCTCGATAAGGCGGTTCCGACCCTCGACGTCCAGGCCCTCCACGCGCGCGATCAGCAGGTGCCCGCTTGAGGCGTGACCCCGGGGGGCCGCAGCCTCGCGCGCTCTCAGCTGGGCTGCCTGATCGTCGCTGAGCAGGCCCGGCGTATGCGCCTCACGGTCATCCAGCGCGTAGTGGCCAAGCAGCTGCACGCGCGATCCCGCCAGCCGCTGCTCGTATCGGGCCACCAGGGCGCGGCGACGCGCCAGCAACTGGGGGTAGCGGTCGAGCTGGGCCAGGCCCAGGGCTGCCGACAGCTCGTTCATGTTGCACTTCCAGCCGGGGAAGGCTATGTCGTATTCCCAGGCGCCCGCCTTGGTCTTGGCCAGGGCGTCCTTGGTCTGACCGTGCAGCGACATCAGCATGAGGTCGCGGTACAGGGCCTCATCGTCGAAGGCCCCGGCGCGCCAGGTGAGGGCCCCGCCTTCGGCGGTGGTGAGGTTCTTCACGGCGTGGAACGACACCGCGGAGAGGTCGGCGACCGTGCCCGATGCGCGCCCATGGCGCGCCGCCCCCAGCGAATGCGCGGCGTCGGCCACGATGGGCACGCGGCCCAGGTGCTCCTGCCGTTCGCTCGTGGGCCGCCAGCGCTTCTGAGCCGTGCGCAGGGCGGCGTCCAAGGTGTCGTAATCGACCATCACGCCACCCAGGTCAACGGGAATCACGGCGCGGGTGCGCGGGCCTACCAGCGACGCCAGAAGCTCGGGGTCCATCTCGAACGAACCGGGGGCCACGTCGCACAGCACGGGTCGCGCTCCCACGTGGCAGATGCACGAGGCCGAGGCCGTGTAGGTGTACGCGCTGGTGATCACCTCGTCGCCGGGCCCGACGCCCAGCGCGCGCAGGGCGCACGCCAGGGCCGCGGTGGCCGAGTTCAGCGCGGCCACGCGCGGCGTGCCCATGAAGGCGGCCAGCCGTTCCTCGAAGCGCTTGGTGCGCGGGCCGGTGGTGATCCAGCCGCTGCGAAGGGCTTCCGTCACGGCATCCACTTCGGCTTGGGTGATGTCGGGCGGTGAGAATGCGATGGTGCGCTGCTGGGTCACGGGACCTCCCTTGGCGTGCGAACGGAACGACTCAGTATACGCCCGCGAATCAGTCGCAGGCCAGCCTGCGCACCATGTCCACGATGGGCAGGTACGATGTGCGCTGGTCGAAGCGCAGCTCAGCCAGACGACGGCCGTTTTCGGCCATGCGGGCGCGTCCGTCGGGGTCGCGCATCAGCGTCTCAAGCGCGTCGCACAGGGCCTGCTCGTTCTCGGCCTCTACGTTCAGTCCCACGTCGCCCTCGCTGACCAGGGCGCGCATTTCGGGGCTCGATCCCGTGTTCACCAGGGCGCTTCCGCTTGCCAGATAGTCGCCGATCTTGGTGACGATGCTTTGGGGCGCGCTGCGCACAAGCGAGTTCACCACGATGTCGGATGCGCTCAGGTAGGCTGCCATCAGGTCGTAGGGGGCGTAGCCGACGAAGTCCACAGGCGCTTTCAGCTGTTGGGCCAGCGCTTCCAGCGCTGCGCGGTCGGGGCCGTCGCCCAGCACCTTCACGCGCAGGCGCGGCTCGCCCGGCATCCGGCGTTGCTCCGCCTGCTGCGCCGCGCGCACCAGGGTTGCCAGGTCGTAGCTGGCGCCCAGGGTGCCCGCGTAGGCGGCCCACAGCTCGCCTGCGGGCTTGCGCACGTCGGCGGCGCGACGCTGCGCGCCGGCGTCGAACTCGTCCAGGCGGTTGCCCACGTACACGCACAGCCGCTCGTAGGGTCGGGTGCGGTCGGCGGCCGGCCGGGCGGCGTATTCCTCGGAGGTTCCCACGGCAGCGCTCAGCAGGCGATACGCAATCTTCGCGTCACGGGCGAACGGATAGAAGGCCATGTCGCTGAGAATCGGCACGTTCAGCACCATGCGCATGGCCTCGGGCCAGAGGTCGTTCACGTCGGCCACGAAGGGGATGCCATGGCGCTGCGCCTCCTGGGCGCAGACGCGGGCCACGTCGTTGGGTGGGATCTCGGCGTAGATCAGCCGGTAGCCGGGCCCCTCGGCGAAGATGCGGTCGAAGTGCGCGCGCAGGTTGCGTGCGGCAACGCGGTGGCTGCGGATGCGCGCCAGGTCGAGGTTGCGGCGGTAGCCGGGCTCGTGGATGAAGGAGATGCGGTAGGGAAGGCCGGTGTAGGAGGGGTGCGCGGTGTCGCGTGGGGCCTTGTCCCAGTGCTGGAACGACGAGGTGATCAGGTCCACCTCGAAGCCCGCCTCGGCCAGCATCTCGCTGATCACGCGAAAGCGCGTGTAGCCGCGCGTTTCGTGTCCCAGCTTCACGCCCATGGTGACCACGGCGACGCGCGGCCGCGAGGCCGTGGCTGGCGCGGGCGCCGCCGCGCCGGAGCTATGATGCGTTTCGGTCATGCGCGCCAGTATAGCGCATGCCGCCCCTGCGCCGGTCAGGCACGGAGGCGGCATGCGCGGTTGGTGCGACGCCAGGTTCGGGCCGCTGGCTGCAGGGCGGGGCGCCCGCGGCCGGCGGGTGCAGGCGCGGGCCGTGCGGGCCCGTCGTCGCTGAGCGAGGGAGACGGTCCGGCGGCCTGCGTCCTGCGAGCCGATGGGGCCGATCTATGCGCGGTGGTCGAGCTTGCGTGCCGCGAAGTCGCCCAGCGCCTGCACCACCTGCACGATCACCACGCACAGCACCACGGCGGCCAGCATCACGTCCGATTGGTAGCGCTGGTAGCCGTAGCGGATGGCGATGTCGCCCAGTCCGCCCGCGCCCACGGCGCCCGCCATGGCGGCGAAGCCGAACAGGGTGATGAAGGTGAGGGTGGCTCCGCGGATCAGCGACGGGACGCTTTCGCGCAGCAGCACCTTGCGGATGATCTGCAGGTTGTTGGCGCCGAAGCTCTGCGCTGCCTCGGTGAGGCCGGTGCTGACCTCGGCCAGGCTCTGCTCGACCACGCGGGCCACGAACGGCGCCGCCGTGACGGTGAGGGGCACGATGCCGCCCGCGATGCCCAGCGAGGTGCCGGCGATCAGGCGGGTGAAGGGGATGATCGCCACCAGCAGGATGATGAACGGCACCGAGCGAACCACGTTCACCACCCAGCCCAGCGCGCCGTACACCACGCGGTTCTCGCGCAGGCCGCCGGGTGCGGTGACCACCAGAACAGCGCCCGCCACCAGGCCGATCGCGTAGGCGAGCAGGGTGGCCACGCCGGTCATCACCAGCGACTCCACGGTTCCCTGAGCCAGCAGCTGGCCGTACTTGTCGAAGAACTCCTGAATCGGCTCCATGCGACGCCCTCCTATGCCCTGGCGCGGCTGCCGCCGTGCACCTGATGGTTGTTGCTGATCAGCTCCTGAAGGGCCGCGCTTTGGGGGTTGGCGAACAGCTCGGCGCGCGGGCCCTGCTCGACGATGCGACCGCCCTCGATCACGGCGATCCGGTTGCAGATGGCCTCGGCCACGGTGAGGGCGTGGGTGATGACCACCAGGGTGACGCCCAGTTCGCGGTTGATCTGCTTCAGGAGATCGAGGATGGCCACGGTGGTCTTGGTGTCCAGCGCGCTCGTCGCCTCGTCGCACAGCATGATCTTGGCCTCGTTGGCCAGGGCGCGCGCAATGGCCACGCGCTGCTGCTGACCGCCCGACAGCTGACTGGGGTAGCGGTGGGCCAGTTCCTCGATGCCCACCAGGCCCAGCAGCTCAAGGGCGCGCTCTTCGGCCTGCTCGCGCGGCGTGCGCGACAGCTCCAGCGGGAAGGTGACGTTGCGCAGCACGGTGCGCTGCTGGAACAGGCTGAAGTTCTGGAAGATCATGCCCACCGAGGTGCGCAGGCGGGTGAGGTCGCCCCCGGTGAAGTCGGTGACGTCCACCCCATCGACGATCACCTTGCCCGAGGTGGGGCGCTCCAGCAGGTTCATGCAGCGCACGAGCGTGGACTTTCCGGCCCCGGAAGATCCCAGGATGCCGAAGATGTCCCCGGCCTCGACGTGCAGGTTCACGTCGGAAAGGGCGGTGTGGGCGTCGGGGCCCTGCCCGTAGGTTTTCGAGAGATGCTCGATGCGTATCATGTCGATCCAATCGCAGGTATGGTGGTTCACGCGGACAAGGTGAAGATTATCGGGGGCGTGTCGGCAATTTGCAAATGACGCCCCGTCGCCGCATGTTCGCGATGGCGTTTAAATCACCAGTTCATAGGGGTTATATATCCAATGGGTAACCATGATTCGGAAAGTGATGTGACCAATCGAGCCCTTCGGTGCGGCAGGGTATACTTCAATGACGCACAGGGCCCCGCACAGGGCCGCCCTCAACCACGACAGACAGGGTGAGCGCATGGGCATGACGCCAGAGCAGGACTTCGTGATGCGAACCATCGAGAGCCGCGACATCCATTTCGTGCGGTTCTGGTTCACCGACGTGCTGGGCAACATGAAGTCGTTCGCGGTCAGTCCCTCCGAGCTGGCAGGGGCCTTCTCGGAGGGCATGGGCTTCGACGGCAGCTGCATCTCGGGGTTCGGCGTGGTGGAGGAATCCGACATGCTGGCCTTCCCCGACGCGTCCACCTTCCAGGTGCTGCCGTGGCGCCCTTCGTCCAACGCCGTGGCGCGCATGTTCTGCTCGATCAGGCTGCCGGAGGGCTCCGCCTTCGAGGGCGACCCGCGCCAGGTGCTGCAGCGCATGGTGTCGCGCGCCTCGTCTTTGGGCTACGTGTTCAACGTGGGTCCCGAGCTTGAGCACTACTACTTTCGCGACGCTTCGGGCACCGAGGTGCTCGACCGCGGCGGCTACTTCGACCTCACGTCGCTTGACTCCGGGTCCGACCTGCGTCGCGACACGGTTCTGAACGTCGAGAACATGGGCATTCCGGTGGAGTACTCGCACCACGAGACCGGTCCCTCGCAGCACGAGATCGACCTGCGCTACACCGACGCGCTGTCGATGGCCGACGCGGTGATGACCTACAAGCTGGTGGTGAAGGAGGTGGCGCGCAGCCACGGGGTGTACGCCTCGTTCATGCCCAAGCCCCTGGAGGGGCATCCCGGCAGCGGCATGCACGTGCACCAGAGCCTGTTCAGCATGGAGGGCGAGAACCTGTTCTTCGACCCGTCCGACGCGCTGGGGTACCGCCTGTCCGACCTGGCGAAAAGCTACATTGCCGGCCTTCTGCGCTACGCTCCCGAGTTCTCGCTGGTGACGAATCAGTATGTGAACTCGTACAAGCGCCTGGCCGCGGGCGCCGAGGCGCCGGCCTATCTGTCGTGGGGCAAGAACAACCGCTCCACCCTGGTGAGGATTCCGGGCTATCGTCCCGACTCAAGCTCGGCCTGTCGCGTGGAGCTGCGCAGTCCCGATGCCGCCGCGAACCCCTACCTGGCGTTCTCGGCCATGCTGGCGGCAGGTCTGGCCGGCATCGAGGAGGGGCTCCGGCTTCCCGACCCCATCGAGTCCACCAACCTGTTCGCGCATTCGCATCGCACCCTGCGCAGCAAGGGCCTGGAGCCGCTGCCCTTGAACCTGGGCGAGGCCATCGAGCGATTCGAGGCGTCGCAGCTGATGCGCGACACCCTGGGCCCCTACATACATCAGTATCTGGTGGACGAGAAGACGCGCGAATGGGACGAGTACCAGCGCCATGTGTCGCGCTGGGAGCTCGACACCTATCTGGAAGTGCTGTAGGAGGGCGGTGGGCAGGCAGACATGAGCACGAGAAAGCACGTGGCGTTCATCGCCGACAGCCTCGACAACGCCCATCGGTTCCAGCAGGCCTTCGCCCGCCTGGGGGTGGAGGTGTCGGCGGGCTCGACCATGCAGATCGACAAGCTGCTCGACCCCGCCGCGCCCTGCGACTGCGCGGTATTCGAGGCGCGGGGGCGTGCGCGGGCCTTCGAGGCCAGGGTGCGCGCCTTGGCCCAGGAGGCCGGGGCCGGCCTCCTGCTGGTGATCGACGATGCCGACTTCGACGCGTTGGAGCCCCCCTTCGCCGAGCACTGCGACTACGTGGCCCACGGCGCCGGGGTGGGGGAGTGCGTCATGCGCCTGCGTCGCCTGCTGTGGAGCGACCGCGCCGAGAGCCCCACGGGTGTGATCGCGGTGGACACCCTGTCGATCAATCTGGCAACCTACCAGGTGACGGTGGCTGGAGAGCCAGTGGACTTCACCTATCTGGAGTACGCGCTGCTGGCGTTTCTGGCAAGTCACCCGGGGCGCACGTTCTCGCGCGACGCCCTGCTGCAGCGCGTATGGGGCTTCGAGTACTACGGCGGCTCGCGCACGGTTGACGTGCACGTGCGACGCATTCGCGCCAAGCTGGGCCCCGAGATCTCGCAGCGCCTGGAAACGGTGCGCGGCGTGGGCTACCTTTGGAGCGCCTGACCGGCCGCGACCGGCTGACCCGCGATGCGACGCCGTCTGCCTGCGGGCGGCCGCGCTCGCGCGTCGGCGGCTCTGCCGTTCGAGCGCGGCCAACGCCCGGGTTCGCCCGGGAATCGAGCGCTCATGCAGCATCTTGCGGCCTTTCGGCCGCCCGACCCTGCGGCCCTGGGGCCGCCGAGTAAGGAGAACGAAGTGACGAGGAAGATCGCGGTCATCGACGGCAACTCGCTCATGCACCGGGCATTCCATGCGGTGCCCCCGCACATGACGGCGGCTGACGGCACGCCCACCAACGCCGCCTTCGGCTTCATGTCGATGCTGCTGAAGTTCGTGGAGGAAGCGGGCCCCGACGCTCTGGTGTGCGCCTTCGATGCCGGCAAGCCGCAGTTTCGCATCGAGGCGCTCGAGCAGTACAAGGCTCAGCGGCCTCCCATGGATGACGCACTGCGCGTTCAGTTTCCCCTGGTCGAACGCCTTCTGGAGGCCATGGGCATTCCCGTGGTGAAGGTGCGCGGCTGGGAGGGCGACGACATCCTGGGCACCGTGGCCGCCCGCAGCGAGGCCCTGGGCTGCGACGTGCTGCTGGTGACGGGCGACAAGGACGCCTATCAGCTGGTTACCGAGCGCACCCACGTGGTCACCACGCGCAAGGGCGTCACCGACATCGTGGAGTACGACGCGGCCGAGGTGGAGGCGCGCTACGGGGTGACCCCCGCGCAGTTCCCCGACTTCCTGGGATTCATGGGCGATTCGTCCGACAACATTCCCGGCGTGCCCAGCATCGGCGCCAAGACGGCCGCCAAGCTGCTGCAGCGCTTCGGCTCGATGGACGGTGTGTACGAGAACCTTCACGAGCTGAAGGGAAAGCAGCTGGAGAACATCCGCGACAATCGCGACCTGGCCTACCTGAGCCGCAAGATCGCGACGATCGTGTGCGACCTCGACTTCGAGCTCGATCTGGAAGCGGTGTCGTTCCCGTCCTTCGATGCGGCCGAGGTGACGCGGGCCTTCGGCGAGCTGAGCTTCGGCACGCATCTGAAGCGCCTGATGAAGCTGGCGGGCGCTGAGGGGGCCGCCGTGGATTCCGCCGCCGAGGCGCTGAGCTTCGCCGAGCCGGTGGAGGGCGATGAGGCGCGCGCGCTGGTGGAGCGCGCCCTGGAGGCCGGGGAGCGCCTGGGCACGGCGATCGTCGTCCCCGCGCAGCAGAGCCTGCTGCCCGAGCCCACGGTGGTGGCCTTCGCCACCTGCGACGCCGTGGCCGTGCTTGAGGGTGACGAGGGCCTGGAAACCCTGGCGCGCGTCGTGCGGGAGGGCTCGTTCAGCGCCTTCGACGTGAAGCACGCCGTGCAGCGGGTGTATCCGGCCGACTCGCAGGCGCCGGCGCTGCTGAGCGACGAGGAGGTGACGGGCATGCGCGGGTTCGACCTGGGTCTGGCCGCCTACCTGCTGAACTCGTCGACGTCTGCCTACACCATGGAGTCGCTGGCTGCCGACTACCTCAGCGGCTCGCTGCCCGCCGCGCGCGACGACCGCGCGCGCACGTGCCTGGAGGCGCAGGTGGCAGCTCGGCTGGTGGAGCCCCTGAGGGCGGCCCTGCAGCATGACGGCTCGCTGGACGTGCTGGACCGCATCGACCAGCCGCTGGTATCGGTGCTGGCCGTGATGGAGCGCACCGGCGCCGCGATCGACGTCGCGCGCCTGGAGCGGATCGGCGCCGAGGCCCAGGTGGAGGTGGACGACCTGCGTGCGCGCATCATCGAGAGCGCGGGCGAGGAGTTCAACGTCGACTCGCCCAAGCAGCTGGCGCGCATTCTGTTCGAGGTGCTGGGGCTTCCCCATGGGAAGAAGACGAAGGCGGGCTACTCCACCGACGCCAACGTGCTGAAGCAGCTGACGGACGCGCATCCGATCGCCTCGCTGGTGCTGCACTACCGTGAGTATGCGAAGATCAAGTCCACCTACATCGACGCCCTGCCTCGGATCGCCGCGCAGAGCGCCGACGGGCGCATCCACTCCAGCTTCAACCAGACGGTCACCACCACCGGACGCCTGTCGTCGTCGGACCCCAACCTGCAGAACATTCCCGTGCGCAGCGATTTCGGACGCACGATCAGGTCGTGCTTCGTGGGCCTGCGCGACGGCGACCTGTTCATGTCGGCCGACTACTCGCAGATCGAGCTGCGGCTGCTGGCGCATCTGTCGGGCGACGAGCATCTGGTCAGCGCCTTCCGCTCAGGCGCCGACTTTCACGCCGCCACCGCGGCGCGCGTGTTCGGCGTGGCGCCCGAGGAGGTGACCCCCGAGATGCGCTCGCGTGCCAAGGCGGTGAACTTCGGCATCGTGTACGGTCAGCAGGCCTTCGGGCTGGCTCAGACCCTCGACATCCCCTTGGCCGAGGCCCGCTCCATGATCGACCGCTACTTCGAGGCGTACCCCGGGGTGCGCGCCTACCTGGACCGCACGGTGCAGGACGCCACCGAGTGCGGCTACGCCGAGACGCTGTTCGGGCGCAAGCGACGCATCCCCGAGCTGCGCGTGGGGCGCGGCCCTCAGCGGGGCTTCGGCGAGCGCACCGCCATGAACCACCCCATGCAGGGAACCGCCGCCGACATCATCAAGCTGGCGATGGTGCGGGTGCAGGCCCTGCTGGAAGAGGGCGGCTTCCGCGCTCGGCTTATCGTGCAGGTTCACGACGAGCTGGACTTCTCGGTACCCGCCGACGAGGTGGAGCGCCTGGCGACTGCGGTGCGGGAGGCCATGGAGGGCGTGGTGGAGCTCAGCGTTCCGCTGATCGCCGACGTGACGGCGGCGCGCACGTGGGCCGAAGCGCACTAGAAGGAGGGCGTTGCGGCGCCTCGTCCCGAAAATGCACACACATGCGCGGAAGGCGGGCTTGACTTAGCAAACGGGCCCTGATAACGTTCTCTTTCGCGTTTTGACACTCTCAAGGAGACATTCATGTATGCAATTGTGAAAACAGGTGGCAAGCAGTACAAGGTTGCCGCAGGCGACGTTTTCAGCATCGAGAAGCTTGAGGCCGAGGTCGGCGATCAGGTCGAGCTCGAAACCATCTGCGTGGTGGACGGCGACAAGGCTGAGTTCGATGCCGCGAAGGCTGCGGGCACCAAGGTGGTTGCCGAGGTGCTTGAGCAGTACAAGGGCAAGAAGCAGCTCGTGTTCAAGTTCAAGAAGCGTAAGAACTACAAGAAGCTCAAGGGCCATCGCCAGAACCTCACCCGCGTGCGCGTGGTGTCGGTTGGCGCCGAGAAGGCCCCCGAGCGCACCGTGGCCAGCGCCGAGTAGCAGGGAAGAGGGAAGTCTCATGGCACATAAGAAGGGTCTTGGCTCAAGCCGCAACGGTCGCGATTCCCGCGCACAGCGCCTGGGCGTGAAGAAGTTCGCCGGCGAGCACATCAAAACCGGTCAGATCATCGTCCGTCAGCGCGGCACGAAGTTCCATCCGGGCAACAACGTGGGTCGCGGCAAGGACGATACCCTGTTCGCGCTCTGCGAGGGCACGCTTGAGTTCACGCGCGGCGAGAAGCGACGCGTGCACGTTCGCCCTCTTGAAGTCGAGGCATAGGCTCTCGTCTTCACCAATTCGTCAGTCTGGTGCCTCCTGTGGAACGCGCAGGGGGCACTTTTGTTGTAAGCGAGGACGCTCATGTTCGTAGACAAGGTGCACATTCATCTGCGCGGGGGCGACGGGGGCGCGGGCTGCATGTCGTTTCGGCGCGAGGCCCACGTGCCGAAAGGCGGGCCCGACGGCGGTGACGGCGGTCATGGCGGAGACGTGGTGATCCAGGCGGACGCCAGCCTGTCGTCGTTGATCGACTATCGGTTCAAGCACCACTTCAAGGCCGAGCGCGGCACCCACGGCAAGGGCTCGCGCATGCATGGCGCTCGTGGTGCCGACCTGGTGCTGAAGGTCCCCATGGGCACGGTGGTGCGCGCCTGGGACGAGGAGGCGAAGACCGCAGGCGAGCTGATCGCCGACCTGACGCGCGACGGCGAGCGCGTGCGCGCCATGTGCGGCGGCATGGGGGGTCGCGGCAACATCCATTTCGTCACCTCCACGCGTCGGGCCCCGGCCTTCGCCGAGCTGGGCGAGCCCG
This sequence comes from Berryella wangjianweii, assembly GCA_013201155.1. Taxonomy (GTDB): domain Bacteria; phylum Actinomycetota; class Coriobacteriia; order Coriobacteriales; family Eggerthellaceae; genus Berryella; species Berryella wangjianweii. Next base: position 29,565 of record CP053716.1, read on the forward strand.
CGGGTGAGGGCTGGGTGGAGCTTGAGATGAAGCTGATGGCCGACGCCGCCCTGGTGGGCATGCCCTCGGCCGGCAAGTCGTCGCTGATCGCGAAGATGTCCGCCGCGCGTCCCAAGATCGGCAACTACCCCTTCACCACGCTCGTTCCCAACCTGGGCGTGGCTCGCTCGGGTGACCTGAGCTTCGTGGTGGCCGACGTGCCGGGTCTGATCGAAGGGGCGCACCAGGGCAAGGGCCTGGGGCATGAGTTCCTGCGCCACATCGAGCGCACGGCGCTGATCGTGCACGTGGTCGACCTGACGGGCGACTGGGAGGGACGCGACCCGCTGAACGACTATCGTGTGATCGATCGCGAGCTGAGCCTGTACGCCGACGAGCTGGCGAACCGTCCGCGCATCGTGGTGGCCAACAAGATCGATGCGCCCGGCGTGGAGGACGTCTGCGACCGGCTGGCCCAGATGGTGCGGGCCGACTCGGTTGCGGCGGCCGGCGGCGACGAGTTCGCTCCCAGCCCCATCGACCCCAAGCTGTACCGCGTGAGCGCGCTGACGGGCGAGGGCGTGGACGGGCTGAAGGCCGCCGTGGCCCGCAAGGTGCACGAGCTGCGCGAGGAGGCCCGCGCCGCCCTTGATGCGGCTGTGGGCGAGTTCGACATGGTGTGGGAGCACCGTCGCGAGCAGCAGGACCGTCGCTTCGACGTTCAGCGCCTGTCATCCAACGTGTACCGGGTGGTGGGCGCCCAGGTGGAGCGCATGGTGGTGCAGACCGACTGGGAGAACGAGGAGGCCATCTCGTTTCTGCAGCATCGGTTCCGCAAGCTGGGCATAGACCGGGCCCTGGAGGCCGCGGGCGCCGTGGACGGCGACGAGATCCGCATCGTGGGGCGCTCGTTCGAGTTCGAGTCGGCGCGTACGGCAGAGGACGTGTTCGCCGAGCTGGACCTGTAGCGGAAGGAGGAGGCCGTGGCTGGGGACCTGCAGAGGCGCGCCCGTCGGGTGCTGGTGGTGAAGATCGGGTCGTCCACGCTGGCGGGGCCGGATGACGGCATCGACCGTCGCTTTCTGGACGCCTTGGCAGACCAGGTCGCGCGTCTGCGCGACAGCGGCTGGGCCACGGTGGTGGTGTCCTCCGGCGCGATCGCGTGCGGGCTCGTGCGCCTTGGCATGGCCGAGCGCCCCGCCGACCTGCCTTCGCTGCAGGCTGCGGCCTCGGTGGGCCAGCCGGCCTTCGCCGCCGCCTACGGCGAGGCCTTCGCCGCGCGGGGGCTCACCACGTCGCTGGTGCTGCTGACGCGCCACGACACAGCCGAGCGCTCCACCTACCTGCATGCGCGCGATGCCTTGATGCGCCTGCTTGACCTGGGCGTGGTGCCGATCGTGAACGGCAACGACACCGTTTCGGTGGAGCAGATCCGCTTCGGCGACAACGATACGCTGGGTGCCCTGGTGGCCTGCCTCACGCAGGCCAGCCTGTGCGTGATCCTGTCCGACATCAACGGATTCTACGATGCCAACCCTCGTGAATGCTCAGATGCGCGCCTGATGAGGCGTGTGGAGCGCATCGATCAGCAGGTGATCGACGCCGCCGGTGCCGCGGGCACCGGCCTGGGAACGGGGGGCATGGTGACGAAGGTGCGCGCCGCCCGTGCCTTGGGGCTGGCGGGCATTCCGCTGGTGGTGTGTCAGGGCCGCGAGCCCGATGCGCTGGCTCGTGCGGTGCGGGGCGACCATGCCGGCACCCTGTTCGCCTCGCCGCGCCGCCCGGGCGAGGTGAGCCCGCGCAAGCTGTGGATCGCCCTGGGGGACAGCGCCCGCGGTGCCGTGACGGTGGACGAGGGCGCGCGACGGGCCATCCAGGCCCAGGGCGGCTCGCTTCTGTGCGTGGGCGTGACGCAGGTGGAGGGGGGCTTCGAGCGCGGGGACGTGATCGACGTGCGCGACCCGAGCGGCTTTCTGTTCGCTCGCGGCCTTGCCGGCTTCAATGCCGACGAGGTGGCGCTTGCCTGCGGGCGCACGCGCGACGAGCTTGCCGCCAACCGACTTCTGCGCGAGCTTGCCGAGCGCGCGCTGATCCATCGCGACAACCTGGTGGTGTTCGCCTAGGCTGGAGGTGCGGATATGTCAGATGAACGGGAGGTGCGCATGAATGCCGAGGTCGATGTGAGGAATGCGGTTCGGGCCCAGGGCGAGCGGGCGCGCGACGCTGCCTGCGTGCTGGCCCGCTCAGACGACCGCGCCCGCTGCGCTGCGCTGGCGGCGATGGCGCGCGCCCTGCGTGCGCATGCCGACCGCGTGATCGAGGCGAACGCCCGCGACGTGGCCGACGCGCGTGCCGAGGGGGTGTCGGAGAGCCTGGTCGATCGCCTGCTTCTGAATCCCGAGCGCATTGAGGACGCCGTGCGCTCGCTTGGTGAGCTGGCCGCCCTGCCCGACCCCGTGGGTCGCGTGCTGGAGGCCCGCACCCTGGCCTCGGGCGCCCGCATGGAGCGCATCAGCGTTCCGTTGGGCGTGGTGGCCGTGGTGTACGAGGCGCGCCCCAATGTCACCGTCGATGCAGCCGGCATCTGCGTGCGCTCCGGCAACGCGGCGCTGCTGCGCGGCGGCGGTCTGGCGGTGCGCACGAACGTCGCGATCGCCGCGCTGCTGCGCGCGGCCTTGGTCGAGGTGGGCCTTCCCGCCTCGTGCGTCGAGTACGTGGACGCGCCGGGCCGCGAGGCCGCCGAGGAGATGATGCGCCTGCGGGGCCTGGTGGACGTGCTGGTTCCGCGGGGCGGGCGCAGTCTCATCGACACCTGCGTTCGCACCTCCACGGTGCCGGTGATCGAGACGGGCACCGGCAACTGCCACGTGTACGTGCACACCTCCGCCGACCCCGCCATGGCCCTGGGCATCGTGCTCAACGCCAAGTGCCGCCGGTACGGGGTGTGCAACGCGGCGGAGACCCTGCTGGTCGATGAGGCCTGTGCGTCCGAGGTGCTGCCGGCGATCGCCGGCGAGCTTGCGGTGCGCGGGGTGACGCTTCATGCCGACGAGCTTGCGCTGCCGTTGGCTGCGGGCGCGGGCGCGACCTGCCTTCCCGCCGACGAGCACGATTGGAAGCGCGAGTACCTGGCCCCGCACCTGGCGGTGCGCGTCGTAAGCGGCCTGGACGAGGCGGTCGAGCACATCCGGCGCTTCGGCACGCGCCATTCGGAGTGCATCGTCGCTCAGGACGAGGCCGCCTCCGCGGAGTTCTGCGCACGGGTGGACGCCGCGGCGGTGTACGTGAACGTGTCCACCGCGTTCACCGACGGCGGGCAGTTCGGCCTGGGCGCCGAGGTGGGCATCTCCACCCAGAAGCTGCACGTGCGCGGCCCCTTCTCCTGCGAGGGGCTGGTGTCGTACAAGTACGTGGTGCGCGGTGAAGGCCAGGTGCGTCCGTGATCGAGTCGGCATCCGCGCGCTTCGACTTCCTGGCCGCTGCGGGCCGTCCCGTGCGCCTGGGAATCGTCGGCGGCACCTTCGACCCCATCCATCAGGGGCATCTGATGGTGGGCGAGGCCGCGCGCGAGCAGCTTGGCCTGGATGCGGTGCTGTTCATGCCTGCGGGAACGTCGGTGTTCAAGCGACAGGCCGTGCATGCCGCGGCCGGCGACCGTCTTGAGATGGTGAGGCGGGCGGTTGCGTCCAACCCTCGCTTCGATGCGTGTCCGATCGAGGTGGAGCGCCGCGGCCCCTCGTACGCGGTGGACAGTTTGTCCGACCTGAGCGCGTTCTTCGGTTCCGCGTGTCGGCTGTTCTTCGTGGTGGGGGCCGACGCTGCGGCGCGCGTGGGGCAGTGGCGCGATCCCGAGCGCCTGGCGAGCCTGGCCACCTTCGTGGTGGCCCATCGGGCCGGCCGCGCCGAGAGCGCCCAGGCGGCTGCGGAGCATCTGACGGCGCGCGGGTTTCGCGTGCAGGTTCTGGACTGCGAGGCGCCGGCGGTGTCCAGCACTCAGGTGCGCGAGCGCGCGGCTTGCGGGGGCTCGCTGCGCTACCTGGTGCCCGACGCCGTGGCGGGCCTCATCGCCGAGCGCGGCCTGTACGGCTTTCGCGCGCGTCCTCTGGACGCCGCGGCGACGAGGGAGGCTGCCGACGACGGGGGCCTCGGTCGCCTGCTGAGCGAGCGGGGCATCGAGGATGCCTTCGACCCCGCCTTCGAGGACGCGGTGATCGAGGCGCTGCGCGTGCGTGTGAGCCCGCGCCGACTGGAGCATATCCTGGGGGTGCGGGACGCCGCCGTGAGCCTGGCGCGCGCCTACGGCGCCGATGCGACCCTGGCCCGCCTGGCCGGGCTGCTGCATGATTGGGACAAGTCGTACGGCGATGCGGCCATTCGCGCGCGCGCCCTGGCCCTGGACCCGCCGATCGACGCGCGCGCCGTTCATGGCATGCCGGCGCTGCTGCACGGCCCCACTGCCGCCATCGCGCTGCAGGCGGTGGCGCGGTTCGTTCCCGCCGAGGCCCTGCAGGCGGTGGCCCGCCACACGGCCGGCGCGGTGGATATGTCCGACCTCGACATGGTGGTGTACGTGGCCGATGCCATCGAGCCCTCGCGGCGCTATCCCGGCGTCGATCGACTGCGGGCGCTGGTCGGTGAGGTTTCGCTGGAGCATTTGTTTTTGGAGACGTTCCGACATATACTCACTAACCTGCTTGAACGCGGCAGGACGGTTCACCCCCTGTCGCTTGACGTATGGAATCGATACGCCGCCGAGCGGCGTTTTCCCGAACATCCCCGTGCATTGAAGTGAAGGTGATCATGTGAGCGAGCAGACCGAGCCCATGGCGGAAGCGACCTCCGCAGCCGTCGAGGCTGCGCAGGGCGCGACGGACGCGCCGGCCGCAGGAGCGGCGACCTCTCCGTCGCCGCGCGAGGCTGCCCTGATGGCGGCTCGTGCCGCCGACGACAAGAAGGCGACCGACATCCTGGTGCAGCATGTGGCCGAGCTGGTGGGCGAGACCGACTACTTCGTGATCGCCACCGCCTCGAACGCCCGCCAGGTGAGCGCGATCGTCGATCAGGTGGAGGACGACCTGCGCACGAAGGCGGGACTGCGCCCCCTGCATCGCGAGGAGACGCGTGACGGCTCGTGGGAGCTGCTGGACTACGGCCCGTTCGTGGTGCACGTGTTCCAACCCGAGACGCGCGAGTACTACCGCCTTGAGCAGCTGTGGAACGATGCCCCGGTGGTTGATCTGGCTGCGGAGGCGGGCATCGAGGACGTCCAGTACTCCGAGCGGATCGCCGCGTTCTTGCGCGACCGCTTCGCGGGGACCCCCTCCCGTGACCAGGCCGATGCGTCTGCTGACGGAGCCGCCGCGCCCGTCGAGCAGGAATAGGGTCGTCGCCCGCGCGCGAGGGCCTGCGGTTGCCCTGCGGGTCGGTTGCGCGGACGGGCCTGCCGCGCCTGCCTTTTCGGGCGACTCCCGTCAGTCGAATAACGATGATTTCAGTTATGGATTGATCCGATCACTGTCCCTTGAAGCGTCCCCCTCTCTTGCATAAGATGAGGGGGACGCTTGAGCATGGGGCCCTTCCGCCGAACGGAAGGAGTCCATCGTGCGCAGTTTCATCAGCAAATCCGCATGTCACGGAAGCCGGCCGCCGCGTTTCGCCGGCTTGTCCCTGAATTCCCGGCCCCGGATCATCGCCTCGCTGCTGAGGGAGCGTCGGGTGGCTCGCTTCATCGTGGGGCCCGCATGCTTCGGCAAGTCGTGCGTGGCGATCGAGTACGCCGAGACGGTGTTCGGGCTTCAGCATGTCATCTGGATCCCCGCTGCCAGCCCGTGCTTCCTGCGCGATCTTGACGAGGGGGTCATCGCGCCTCAGATATCGCAGGTTGACGGGCAGGCGGCCCTGGTGGTGTTCGACGACCTTCCAAGCCTTGACGACGAGCGGGCCCGTGCGTTCTCGCGCACCATCGACGCGCTGCTGGAATCGGGCGTCGAGGTGATGGTCACCTGCGTTCCCATCGCCGATCGCTACGGCGGGCTTCAGCGGGATCGTCTGCGCGCGACGGCTTCCGACCTCCTGCTGACGATCGACGAGCTTGAGCATGCTCGCGCCTGGGGCGAGTGGCGCGAGCGCGTTGGCCGCACGGTGCCGTTGAGCGCGCGGGTGGCCTCGCTGGCGTGGTCGGGCTCGCCTCACGCCCGCGTGCGGCTGCTGGAGGCTCTGGCCGCTGAGGAGCGTCTGCGCGAGACTACGCTGGCTATCGTGCATGCCCTGGTGATGGGCGATGGCGTGGCATCCGACCTGGTGCCCTCGCGTTCTGCTGACCCGTCGTGGCTGACCTCGCTTGCCGCCGACAATCCCTATCTGGGAATCGACTGCGCGGCGGATCGGTTCCGCGCCCTGGAGGCGCCGCTTGGCGAGGTGCTTGCCGCCTTCTCGCCGCATATGGACGGCTTGGCGACTCAGGCGGGCCTGTCTTCGCGCGAGGCGCTGGCGACCTTGTGGGCTCGGCAGCTGTGCGGGAAGGGGAGGGCCGATCGCGCAATTGAGCTGATGAGGTCCTCGGTAGGCGATGATGCGGCCATGACGTGGGTGGAGTCCGAGAACGAGGCGCTGCTGAGGGCAGGCTGCCTGGCCTCGTGCCTGGACCTGCTGGACGGGTGCTGCTTGGGCGTGCGGGCGCGTCGCGCACGGGCCGAGGCCCTGCGCGCGGTGCGGCTGCTGGCGATGGGAGAGCGCGTGCGGGCGCGCGATGCCGCGAAGGCCGCGGCCTTCTCGCGCGAGACGGGCCGCACGCTGAGGCTGACGTCCCTGGCGGTGCTGGCCCTTGCCGACGACACCACGCTGAGGCAGCGGGCCCTGGGCGAGTTGCGGCTGGCCGCCCTGCGCGCCGTGCGGTGGGCGCCGGTGGCGGGAAGCCCGCCCGATGCGATGGCCGCGCGATTCGACCAGCTGGTGGAGCGCGTGGTTCGGGACGGCGGCCCCATCGCGCGCGATGGGGCCGAGCTGGGCCTTGCCATGGGGGCGGTTCTGGCGGCAGGTCCTGCGGAGGGTCTGGCCCGCGTTTGGGAGGCGATTGAGTCGGCGCTTGCCGACGACGTCTGGCTGGCCCTGCTGGTTGCCGAGGCCCTTTCCCGCGCGACGCGTGAACGCGCTCTTCACCTGGGAGGAGCCGCTCAGCTTGCGCCCCTGGCGGCTACGGTGCGGCGCTGGGCCGCTGCGGACGAGCCCTTCGCCGACGCCTTGCGCGCTCGCGCGGGCCTGGCTTTCGAGGAGGCGCGTCTGGCGGGCCTGCTTCCCGACGAGCCCCCGATGTCGGTTGCGGCCATGCTGGCGCTGAAATCGTGGGAAGCGCATCTGGCGGGTGAGGCCGAGCGCTATCGCGCGGGTCAGGCCGATCGCGATGCCGCACGTCTGACGCGCGTTGCCGCGGGCGCGGGCCTGCGCACCTCCTTCGGCTCGCCGCGGCGTCGCGCGCCCCTTCCCCTGCTGTTCGTGCGCCTGTTCGGTGCGGGGGAGGTCCGCATCGGCGGTGAGGACGCCCCGCCTGTGGCGTTCGGTCGCGCCAAGGCCATCACGCTGCTGGCCCTGCTGGCGCTTCATGTGGGGCGCGAGTCGTCGTTCGAGTCGTTGGCTGCCAGTCTGTGGCCTGCCAGCGCGCCCGACGACGCCCGTCGGAACCTCTACACGGTATGGTCGCAGCTGCGCCGAGGGCTCAGCCTGCCGAACGGCCAGTGCCCGTATCTGATCCGCCGTCGCTCAACCTGCCTGCTGAACGCCTCGCTTGTGCGCTGCGACGTGACCGAGTTCTCGGATCTGTGCCGCAGTCTGATGTTCGGGGACCTTGACGCCGATCAGTGGACCCGCCTTGCGGCGGCGGTGGAGACGCGGTTCTGCGATGACCTGATGTTTGGAGAGCATGAGAACCGCGACGTGGCGGATGCCCGCCGCGCAGCTACCGAGCGCCTGGTTGACGCGTTGGTGGCCGCCTCGCAGCGGCTGATGGCGCAGGGTGGCGCCCAGCAGGGGCTGTGGATGGCGCGCTTGGCCGTGCAGCGCGACCGCACGCGCGAGGACGCCCACCTGGCCTTGATGCGCGCCCAGGTGAAGGCCGGCCAGCGCACGGCGGCGCTGGCAAGCTACCTGGCCTGTCGGCGGGTGCTGAGCGAGGAGCTGGGCATCGATCCCTCGCGCGAGATGCAGACCATGTACCGCACGCTGATCGACGCCTGCGACCTCTCCGATGCCTCCGCCGCCTCCGAGCGGACGCGCGAAGATGATGTGCCTCCTCGCGCACTCCTGCAGGGGGCGCAGCGAGGTGTGCTAGAGTAGCCGAGCATACATCTGACCCCTTCACATGGGAGATTCCACTATGGCAGGATTTCTTTCCAAGCTGCTCTCGTTTGGCGAGGGCCGACAACTGAAGAGCTTTCAGGCCCTTGCCGATCAGGTAGGCGCGCTTGAGCCCACCATGCAGGAGAAGACCGACGAGGAGCTGCGCGCCCTTACCGATCGCTATCGCGAGCGCCTTGCCAACGGCGAGAAGCTTGACGACCTGCTGGTGGAGGCCTTCGCCACGGTGCGCGAGGCCAGCGTGCGCACGCTGGGCCTGCGCCACTTCGACGTTCAGCTGATCGGCGGCATGGCCCTGAACGCCGGCCAGATCGCCGAGATGCGCACGGGCGAGGGCAAGACCCTCGTGTCCACGCTGGCGGGATACCTGAACGCCCTGCCCGGCGACAACGTGCACATCGTGACGGTGAACGACTACCTGGCTCGACGCGACAGCGAGTGGATGGGCCGGGTGTACCGGGCCCTGGGCATGTCGGTGGGTCTCATCCAGAATGGCATGCGCCCTGACCAGCGCGTTCCCGCCTACCGGGCCGATATCACGTACGGAACCAACGCCGAGTTCGGCTTCGACTACCTGCGCGACAACATGGTCACCCGCGCGACCTCGCGCGTGCAGCGCGGCCATCACTTCGCGGTGGTGGACGAGGTTGACTCGATCCTGATCGACGAGGCGCGCACGCCGCTGATCATCTCGGGAGCCGGCACCGAGGCCGCCGCCACCTACGTGCGCTTCGCGCGCGTGATGCCCGGCTTGAAGCTGGACGAGGACTTCGAGATGGACGAGGCCAAGCGCACGATCAACGCCACCGAGAGCGGCCTTGAGCGCATCGAGGCCATGCTGGGGATCGAGGACATCTACTCCGACCCCTCCGGTCAGCTGGCGAATCACCTGCAGCAGGCCCTGCGCGCTCAGTTCATGTTCAAGCGCGACGTGGACTACGTGGTCACCCGCGAGGGCGAGGTGAAGATCGTGGACGAGTTCACGGGCCGCATCATGGAGGGCCGTCGGTACTCCGAGGGTCTTCATCAGGCGCTTGAGGCCAAGGAGAACGTGCGCGTGCGCGAGGAGAACCAGACGCTGGCCACCATCACGCTGCAGAACTACTTCCGCCTGTACGACAAGCTGTCGGGCATGACCGGCACGGCCATGACCGAGGACGGCGAGTTCCGCGAGATCTACAAGCTGCCCGTGATGGCGATCCCGCCGAACCGCAGCCCCCAGCGCACCGACAACAACGACCGCATCTACCGCACCATCGACGCGAAGTTCGACGCCGTTGCCGACGAGATCGCGGATCGCAACGCCAAGGGACAGCCGGTGCTGGTGGGCACCGTGTCGATCGAGAGCTCCGAGCGCCTTTCGCGCCTGCTGGCCAAGCGCGGCATTCGCCACGAGACGCTGAACGCGAAGAACCACGAGCGCGAGGCCGGCATCGTGGCCCAGGCCGGGCGAATCGGCTCGGTGACGATCGCCACCAACATGGCCGGCCGCGGCACCGACATTCTTCTGGGGGGCAACCCTGAGGTGATGGCGTTCGACGCCCTGCAGAGCCGGGGGATCAACCCGTATTTGCCGGAGGGCACCGAGGTTGCCGAGGGCGACCCGCGTCCCGCCACCCGCGCCGAGCTCGATGCGGCCCTGGCCGAGGCCAAGGAGACGTGTCGTCTTGAGTCGGAGCAGGTACGCGACGCCGGCGGTCTGCTGGTGATCGGCACCGAGCGCCACGAGTCGCGCCGCATCGACAACCAGCTGCGCGGCCGCGCCGGGCGCCAGGGCGACCCGGGCGAGACGCAGTTCTGCCTGTCGCTTGAGGATGACCTGCTGAGGCGCTTCGGCGGCGATCGCATGGACCGCATCTCGGAGATGATGAAGCGCACGAACATGCCCGATGACGAGCCGATCGAGAACGGGCTGGTCTCGAAGGCCATCGAGAACGCTCAGCGCCAGGTGGAGACGATGCACTTCGCCGCGCGAAAGAACGTGCTGGAGTACGACGACGTGATGAACCTGCAGCGCACGGCGATCTACGGCGAGCGCAACGCGATCCTGGACGGCAAGCAGATGACCGACCGGATCCCCGGAATCATCGACGACGTGGTGGGCGCCGTGGTGGCCGACATGTGCCCCGCGCGCGCGGCGAGCGACGACTGGGACCTGCACGCCCTTGACCTGTGGGTGGCCAACCTCACCGGCGAGTCGGAGTTCTCGGCTGCGGATATCGACCACGACGACGACCCCGATGCCGTGGCCGAGGCCCTGGCAGCCTATCTGCAGGGCATTCACGCGCAGAAGACCGAGGCGGTGGGCGCTGAGGGCATGGCCGCGCTCGAGACGCAGATCATGCTGCGCATCATCGACACGCGCTGGATGGCCCATCTGCACGAGATGGACTATCTGCGCACGGGCATCGGCCTGCGCGCCATGGGCCAGCGCGACCCGCTGACCGAGTACCGCGAGGAGGCCTACCAGGCATTCCAGATCCTTACCCAGGGCATGTACGAGGATTACCTGCGCACGCTGCTGCGCCTGCAGGTGGCCACGGCTCCGAACCCCGCCGACCTGCCGGCTCAGCCCAATCCGCTGGCGGGCAAGGTGAGCTACTCCTCGCCCGAGGCCGCCTTGGAGGCGCCGCGCTCCTCAGCGGCGGTGGGGGCGCCTATCGACGCCTCGAAGAGCAAGGTGACCACGTACGAGAAGGACAAGGACGATCCCTACGAGAACGTGGGGCGCAACGATCCCTGCCCTTGCGGCTCGGGACTGAAGTTCAAGAAGTGCCACGGAGCCACGCGTGAGTAGCGCGAACCCGCATATCCGATAGGCCTTGACGTGAGCATGATCGAAGACATCGACTCGCGGCTGCTTGACCAGCTGGGAGCGCGCGTGAGCGATGCGCAGGGGTACCTGCGCATCGACGAGCGGCGCGCGGAGCTGGCCGAGCTGGACCGCAAGACGGCCGAGCCCGGCTTCTGGGACGACGTGTCGCGCGCCCAGCAGCTGTCGAAGCGCGCCGGCGCGCTTCGCGACGCGCTGGCCGAGTACGACCGCGCCGTGGAGCTGCTGGAGCTGGCGCAGACGGCCCTTGAGCTGGCCGATGAGGACGAGGCGTTCGCCACCGAGGCCCGCGAGGCCGCCGGGGCGCTGTCGGAGCTGATCGACGAGCTTGAGCTGTCGTCGTGGTTCACCGGGCGGTTCGACGAGGGCGACGCCTTGGTGACGGTGAATCCGGGTCAGGGTGGCATGGAGGCCAACGACTGGACGGCGATGCTGGTGAACATGTACGTGCGCTACGCCGCCGAGAAGGGCTGGAAGGTCACCGTCTTGGACGAGCAGCCCGCCGAGGCCATGGGGCTTGACCGCGCCACGCTGCAGATCGAGGGCCGCAACGCCTACGGGATGCTGACCAGCGAGGCGGGCGTGCATCGCCTGGTGCGGATCTCGCCCACCGACGAGAAGGAGCGCCGTCACACCACCTTCGCGGGGGTTGAGGTGCTTCCCGTGCTGCCCGACGACATCGAGGTGGACCTGAACCCCGCCGACGTGCGCGTGGACGTCTACCGCTCCAGCGGCCCCGGCGGCCAGTGCGTGAACACCACCGACTCGGCGGTGCGCCTGACGCACATTCCCACGGGGCTGGTGGTGACCTGTCAGAACCAGAAGAGCCAGCTGCAGAACAAGGACGCCGCGTTTCGCGTGCTGAAGGCCCGGCTGTACGAGCTTGAGGAGGCCAAGCGGGCCGACGAGCTGGCCGAGCTGCGCGGCGAGCGCAAGGAGGTGTCGTTCGGCAGCCAGATCCGCAACTACGTGATGTATCCCTACCAGTTGGTGAAGGACCTGCGCAGCGGCGTGGAGACGGGCAACGTGGAGGCGGTGCTGGGCGGACAGCTGGACGAGTTCGTGGTGGGCTACCACAAATGGCGCGTCGCGCAGTAAACAGGTGACGGCCTGCCGCGCGCGTGCGCGCGGCCCGAAGTACAATGTTGCCGTTGCCGTTCATTCTCAGAGAGAGGCCGGGTATGGATCTACAGCAGCTGGAAGAGCGTTCGCGCGAGATGCGCGCGAGCATCCTGCGCAGTGTGGCTGCGGCAGGAAGCGGGCATCCGGGAGGGTCGCTGTCGTGCATCGACGTGCTGTGCGCTCTGTACTTCGGCGGCGTGCTGCATCACGACCCGGCCAACCCCGACGACCCCGCGCGCGACCGCTTCGTGATGTCGAAGGGCCATGCGGCCCCCGCGCTGTACGCGGCCTTGGCTCATTCCGGCTACTTTCCGGTCGATGAGCTGCTGACGCTGCGCAAGCTGGGCACGCGTCTGCAGGGTCATCCCGACTGCCAGCTGCTTCCCGGCGTGGAGGTGTCCACCGGCTCGCTGGGCCAGGGACTGTCCATTGCCGCCGGCATGGCCGCGGGCCTGCGCCTCGACGGCTCCGACGCCACCGTGTTCACCCTGATGGGTGACGGCGAGTGCCAGGAGGGCCAGGTGTGGGAGGCTGCGATGTTCGCCGCCCATCAGGGCCTGGACAACCTCGTGGCGGTCATCGACCGCAACGAGCTGCAGATTGACGGCTTCACCGCCGACGTGTGCGACCCCGGCGACCTTGCGCAGAAGCTGGCGTCGTTCGGCTGGGCGGTCAGCGAGGTGGACGGTCACGACATCGCCGCCGTGCTGGATGCGCTCACTCGTGCGAAGGCCGCCCGCGCCGGGCGTCCGAGCGCGATCGTGGCGCACACGGTAAAGGGCAAGGGCGTGTCGTTCATGGAGAACCAGGCGGGCTGGCATGGCAAGGCTCCCAACGCCGAGCAGCTGGCCTGCGCCCTGAACGAGCTGGGCTTCGACGATTCGATGGAGGCGTAGATGGTGCAGAGGGCAACGGCCGAGCAGGCCCAGCGTAAGATGGCCACCCGTGCGGCCTTCGGCGTGACCTTGGCCGAGCTGGCAGGCGAGGGCCTTGACGTGGTGGCGGTGGACGCCGACCTGTCGGGCTCGACCACCACGAAGAAGTTCGCGGACGCCGATGCGGCCTATGCCGGGCGCCTGTTCAACACCGGCATCGCCGAGCAGAACATGATCGACGTGGCCGCCGGCTTGGCGCTGACCGGCAAGGTGGCCTTCACCGGCTCGTTCGCCGTGTTCGGCACGGGGCGCGTGTACGACCAGATCAGGAACACGGTGTGCTACAGCGACCTGAACGTGAAGATCGCCCCCACGCATGCCGGCGTGTCGGTGGGCCCCGACGGGGGAAGCCATCAGATGCTTGAGGACATCTCGCTGATGAGGGGGCTTCCCCGCATGCGCGTGCTGGTGCCGGCCGACTACGCCGCCGCTCGCGCCGCCCTGCGCGTGGCCGCCCGTACCCCGGGCCCGGTGTACGTGCGCATGGGTCGCGCGTCGGTGCCGTCGGTGTACGCTCCGGACGTTCAGCTTGAGCTCGGCCGCGCCTACGTGCTGCGCGAGGGAACGGATGTGGCGATCGTCGCCTGCGGCGTCGAGGTGGAGCAGGCCCTGAAGGCCGCTGACGCGCTTGAGGCGCGCGGGGTGTCGGCCGAGGTGATCGACGCGTTCTCGATCAAGCCGCTGGATGCGGACACCATCGTCGCCTCGGCGCGCAAGACCGGCCGCGTGGTGGTGGCCGAGGAGCACAGCGTGATCGGCGGTTTGGGCTCGGCTGTGGCCGAGGCGCTGGCCTGCGCGTGCCCCACCCCCATGCGCTTCGTGGGCATGGACGACTGTTTCGGCAAGTCAGGCGAGTTCGAGGAGCTTATGTCGTACTTCGGGCTCGATGACGCGGCGATTGTCGAAGCTGTGGAGAGCATCATGGCCTAAACCCCATCTGCTAGTATTTTTTCGTCTCAGCAGTCGATATTTGAACGGAGCAGTCTGTGACAGATCAAACCAGTCAGGGGGCCTCGGGCCATCCCGCTGGACGCCATGCCGCGGTTCCTGCGAGGCAGCAGGTTGCCTCGCAGCTGTCGGCCTCGCTTCCCGTTCTGGAAGTCGAGGACCTTCCGCAGCAGGTTGGCGTCCCCGTTATCACCTTCGAGCACGTTACCAAGGTGTATCCCGCGCAGCCCAAGCGGCCGGCGCTTGACGATATCTCGCTGCAGATCTACGCGGGCGAGTTCGTGTTCCTGGTGGGTCATTCCGGATCGGGCAAGACCACGATGATCCGCTCGCTGATTCGCGAGGTGAAGCCCACGTCGGGCCGCATCATCATCGCCGACGAGGACCTGGGCAGCATGCGCAACTGGCGCGTGCCCTACCTGCGCCGCAACATCGGCTGCGTGTTCCAGGACTTCAAGCTGCTGCCCAACAAGACGGTGTTCGAGAACGTGAGCTTCGCCCTTGAGGTGATCGGGAAGAGCCGTCATGTGATCCGCACCCAGGTTCCCGAGGTGCTGCGACTGGTGGGCCTGCAGGACAAGCTTGACAAGCGACCCGACCAGCTGTCGGGCGGCGAGCAGCAGCGCGTGTCGATCGCCCGCGCGATCGTGAATCGCCCGCCGCTGCTGATCTGCGACGAGCCCACGGGCAACCTTGACCCGCAGACCTCGCGGGGCATCATGGACCTGCTTGAGCGCATCAACCGCACGGGCACCACGGTGCTGGTGGCCACGCACGACCGCGAGATGGTGGACAACATGCGCCGTCGCGTGATCGCGCTTGACCGCGGCCGCCTGATGCGCGATCAGGACAGGGGGGTGTACGGGTTCAATGTCTAGCCTCGTCTACTTTTTCAGGGAGTCGCTGCGCGGCTTCACCCGCAACCTCTCCACTACGCTGGGATCGATCATCACGATCTTCCTGTCGCTGCTGATCATAGGCATCTTCCTGGTGGGGGGCGCCTTGGTTGACCGCGTGGTGAACTCGGTGGAAAGCGAGGTGTCGATCACGGTGTACCTGGCCGATGGCGCCTCGAAGTCGGATGTGTCGGCGCTGCAGAGCGCCATTCAGGGCATGGAGGGCGTCTCGACGGTGTCGTACACCACGAAGACCCAGGCCCTTGAGCGTTTCAAGGAGATGAACGCCGGGTCGAGCATCGCCGACCAGCTGGGGGACGAGAACCCGCTGCCCGCCTCCATCAACGTTCAGCTGTCCGACCCCAAGCTGGTGGAGTCGGTGGCCGAGCAGATCCAGGCGAACAGCCTGTTCAAGTCTGTGTGCGACAGCCCGGACAACCCCGACAAGTCGATCAACTACGGCCAGAAGACGGTCGAGCGCCTGTTCTCGGTGACGAACTACATCCGCTACGTGGGCGTGGCGCTGATCGGCCTGCTTATCTTCATCGCCATGGTGTTCATCAACAACACCATTCGCCTTGCCATCCTGGCCCGCCGCAAGGAGATCGCCATCATGCGCCTGGTGGGCGCCTCGAACGGCTTCATCCGCGGACCCTTCCTGATGGAAGGCGCCCTGCATGCCGTGATCGGCTCGCTTCTGGCCGTGGGGTCGATCGAGCTGGTGCGCCAGCTGCTGATCCCGCGCTTCCAGGCCGAGCTGCCCTTCCTGACCATCGATGTGGCCCTGGCCACCTACCTGTTCGTGTACCTGGGACTGGTGGTGTCGGGCCTGGTGATCGGCTTCATCGGATCGGCCCTGGCCATGCGCCGCTACCTGAAGGTGTAGCGCGATGAGCGCACGGGAGCGACTATGACGCAGCTGAAAGGGCCGAAGCGCCTTGTCGAGCGAACGAAGCGAGAGCGTGCGCGCAACGTGCGCCTGATGCAGGGGCTGGGATTCTTCCTGGCCCTTGCCGTCATGTTCGGCGCCGGGTTCGCGGTGCGGGGAAACACCTCGCTGCTGAGCTCCTTGGGCTTTCCCAGCAGCGTCACGGGGACGGACGTGTCGCCCTCGGTTTCCGGACGCGTGGGCGGGGAGTTCGTGGGATCGCTGTCGGCCCGCGTCGGCGAGGTGGAGTCGGTGATCAAGCAGTACAGCCTTGACTCCTACGACGTGGACAGCGCCACCACGGCGGCGCTGGACGCCTTCGCCGAGATCACGAAGGACCCGTACCTGCGCTACTACACCCCCGACCGATTCGCGGCGCTGAGCTCGGGCGACGGAGCCCGCTATTCAGGCGTGGGCGTGCTGTTCTCGGAACGCGAGGGCGCCGCTTACGTGGTGGACGTGTTCGAGGGTTCGTCAGCCCAGCTGGAAGGCGTGCGCGAAGGCGATGTGGTGGTGGCGATCGACGGCGACCGCTCGCAGAAGTGGTCGCGTGCCGAGGTGACCTCGGCGCTCAATCGCGAGCCCGGCACGACGGTGGTGATCACCTGGCGTCGCGGCGAAACCACGTCGAGCTCCGAGCAGGGGACCGAGTTCACCACCACGCTTACCTGCTCGGACCAGACCGAGGCCAACGTGTCGTGGCTCCTTGAGGACGAGGTGGGCTACATCCGGGTGGCTCAGGTGAACTCCACCTCGACGGCGATGGTGCAGCGCGCCGTGCAGGAGCTGATCGGGGAGGGCGCCAAGTCGTTCGTGCTGGACCTGCGGGGCAATCCCGGCGGCTACCTGAACCAGGCGGTGGGCATCACCAGTCTGTTCAGCAATGCGGGAACCGTGCTGCGTGTGCGCACGAGCGCGTCGGAGCTGTCGAAGTCCACGACGGAGGCTCAGCTGACCAGCGCGCCGCTGGTGGTGCTGGTGAACGGCGACACCGCCGCCTCGGCCGAGGTGATAGCCGCCGCCCTGCAGGAGAGCGGTCGGGCGACCGTGGTGGGGGAGCGCACGTTGGGCAAGGGATCGGTGCAGGTGACGCGGCCGCTGTCGTTCGGCGGAGCCCTGCGCTACACGGCTGCCTACTATCTGACGGCTCAGGGCCATCCGCTTGACGGCGCGGGCGTGACGCCCACCGTCAGCGTGGGCAACGACGGCGAGGGAGACCGTCAGCTGAACTTCGCTCTGGACTACGCAGCCTCGGCTTCGAGCAGGTCGTAGGCTTGTGGCGCGGAGACGCTTCAGTCAGCGCCGTCGGGCGCGCAGCCTGCCGCGCGGTCGCATCGCGCTCATGGCGCGCGGCTCGGGCATCGTCAGCACTGCCGAGGGCGAGTTCTTCGTGCCGGCATCGCATGTGAACGGGGCTTTCGACGGTGACTTCGTGGAGCTGTCGCCGCTGCCCGGTCAGCATCGTCGCGACCGGCGGCTGCCGGGTGCCTCCGGGGCGGCCGACCATCGCCGTGCGGCGCGGGTGGCGCGCGTCTTGGAGCGTGCGCACACGCATGTGGTGGGCACGTATCGCGTTGGAGAGCCCTTTGGCGTGGTGACGCCGCACGACGAGCGCATACCCTATGACGTGTTCATTCTGAACAGCCTGGTTGCGGGCAGCGTGCCCAACGGCGCCCTGGTGAACGTGAGGATCGAGGACTGGCCCACGCGCTACACGCCTGCCACCGGCGTGGTGGAGGAGGTTCTGGGCGACTGCTTCGACGAGCGCGTGATGATCGACCTGATCGTGGCCGCGCATCAGCTTGAGACGGAGTTCAGCACCGCGAGCCTTGAGGAGGCTGCGGCGGCTGACCTGGGTGATCAGCAGGCGTTGCGCGAGGGCTATCGCGACATCCGCGACCGCCTGGCATTCACGGTGGACCCGGTGGACGCACGCGACTACGATGACGCCCTGTCGTTCGAGGCCGTGTCGGCAGGCGATGCTGATGCGCCGCGCGGGTCCGTGTGGCGCGTGGGCGTGCACATCGCCGACGTGTCGCGTTACGTGCCGTGGGGTTCGGCGATCGACGGCGAGGCCCGCCGCCGCGCAACCAGCGCATACCTGGTCGATCGCGTGATCCCCATGCTTCCCGAGCGCTTGTCGAACGACCTGTGCTCGCTGGTGCCCCATGCCACGCGCCTGTGCATGACCGTCGATCTGTACCTGGACGCACGAGGCAGGGTGCTGTCAAGCCGTATGTACCCGGCGCTGATGCGCTCGCAGGCGCGTCTGACCTACGACTTCGCCCTGGCTTTGCTGC
This sequence comes from Berryella wangjianweii, assembly GCA_013201155.1. Classification (GTDB taxonomy): domain Bacteria; phylum Actinomycetota; class Coriobacteriia; order Coriobacteriales; family Eggerthellaceae; genus Berryella; species Berryella wangjianweii. The sequence goes on from CP053716.1 coordinate 47,855, forward strand.
AGGGGGAGGGCGTCGGCGCGGGCGGGATCGGTATGGACGGCGTGTGCGGCCCGTGCGGTGCGGGTGAGTCCAGGGAGAAGGTGCGGCCTCGCGAGGCCGGTGCGGTCGCGCATGCGTGTAAGGCCAATGAGGCCGTGCGTGCCGGCGAGGCCGATGCGACGGGCGCGGAGGCGGCCAGGGCAGTGGGCGCGCGCCGCCTTCCCAACGAGGCCTGCGTGTACGATGAGGCTTTGGTGCCGGCGCTGCGCGAGCGCTTGGTTGGCCTGAGCGGCGTGGCGCAGGCGCGCAAGGAGCTTCGCCGTCAGCGGGGCGGCCTTGACTTCGATACGGTGGAGGCCAAGGTGGTGCTGGACGACGCAGGCGTGCCTCGGGAGGTGCGCCTGCGCGAGAAGACGCTCGCCACCGAGCTGGTGGAGGAGGCCATGATCATGGCCAACGAGGCCGTGGCTCGGTATCTGCGGCGCTCGGACTTCCCCAGCCTGTACCGCGTTCACGAGGCGCCCGATGCTGACGAGCTGGAAGCGCTGGTGAGCGTTCTGCAGGAGTTCTCCTGGATGGACGCGTCGCTGGCTGCCGGCGTGGCGGCGGGAAGCGCCCATGCCCTGGCGCGGGCGATGGAGGCATGCGCGGGGCGGCCTGAGCACGACCTGGTGTGCATGGTGTGCCTGCGCTCGATGAAGCGCGCGGCGTACGCGGCGCAGCCGGCGGGCCACTACGGGCTGGCCAGCGACGATTACACGCATTTCACGTCCCCTATCAGGCGATATCCCGACCTGGTGGTGCATCGTATGCTGAAGGCCCGGCTGTTCGGAAAAGACGGGCTGTTCGATCAGCAGGTGGCGGCCCTGCGTCAGATCGCGGAGCACTCGTCTCAGGCGGAGCGCCGTGCCGAGGCCGCTGCGCGCGACTCGCAGCAGGCCAAGATGGTGGAGCTGATGGAGGGCAGCGTGGGGTCGGTGTTCTCGGCGCAGGTGAGCGGCGTGACGGGCTTCGGCCTGTTCGTGCGCCTTGAGAATACGGCTGAGGGGCTGCTGCCGGCCTCGGCTTTGGGTCGTGAGTACTTCTCGTTCGACCCGCTGCGCCGCACGCTGACGGGCCAGGGGTCGGGCAGGACGTATCGGCTGGGACAGCATCTGGCGGTGCGGCTGGACGAGGCGGACCGGGTGACGCGGCGGCTGACCTTCTCGCGGGCGGGCACGGACGAGCCGGCGTAGGGTCGTGCATGCTGCGGGTGCCGTGCGGCGATCGTTCGAGGCGTCGGGGGAATCGAGGGCGCCGGGGCATCGGCGGTGCGTCACGGCGCTTCCCGCGGTGGCCTTGAGGGGTCGTCGGAGCGCTCGGATGCGCTCCTCGCGTGCTATCATGGGGCCTTCACACCAGGCGAAAGGAGGCGTGCATGGCCGTGTACCTTGCTCATTTTCTGTCGCCTGCGGCCTCTGATTCCCGCGCTACCGGATACTTCGAGTTCGAAAGCGCGGCTCGCATGGGGTCGCGCGACAACCAGAGCGATGCGCGCATGAGGATGCTGGAGCTGTACGGCAAGGACGCCGTATCGTGGCAGATCGATCGGATCGAGCGCAAGAAGGCGCGTACCGAGGCTCTGAGCGGCCAGCTTGAGCTTGACTTCCGCCCCGAGAAGAAGAGGAAGCGCAAGCCGAAGAAGGAGTACTGGTAGGATGGCGTCGAAGCGGCAATCGATCGCGCGCAACAGGCGTGCGTTTCACGAATACGAGATACTTGAGCGCTTCGAGGCGGGCATCGAGCTGACCGGCTGCGAGGTGAGGTCGCTGCGCGACAACGGGTGCCAGCTGACCGACTGCTTCGCGTTGATACGCAAAGGCGAGGTATGGCTGAACAACGTGCATATCCCGCCGTACCGAAACGGAAACATCGCCAATGGCGACCCCGACCGGCGCCGGCGGCTGCTGCTGCACCGTCGCGAGATTCGCGTCCTTGAGCAGAAGGTGAACGAGCGCGGCATGGCACTGGTGCCCACCGAGATGTACTTCAAGGAGAACGCGCTGGTGAAGGTCGAGCTGGCGCTGGCGCGCGGCAAGAAGCTGCACGACAAGCGCGCGAGCATGGCCGAGCGCGACATGAAGCGCGAGATCGAGCGCGCGCTGAAGGAACGGAGCCGATAGGAGGCGTCATGGCGGATCGGGCCGAGCGAGACGAGGGCACGCAGGCGGGGGAAGCGTCGGGCGCGCAGACTGCGGTTGCGGAAGCCGGCCTTTGCGGGCGGGAAAGCGACGCGCGTGCGGTTGGCGAGAACGGTGCGTCTGCCGTGGGTCGGGATGCCGGCACGGGCGCCGGCATTGGCGACGTGGATGCGGTTCGGGCGGAGGGCCTTGTTGCGGAGAGCACCGCCGAAGAGGCGGCAGGGCCACCTGACGGCAAGGACGTCGTGGGCGCCGGTGACGCGGTTGCGGAAGGCGAGATTGCCGCAGGTGCCGGGGATGACGCTGGCATCGAGGCTGCCGAGGCCGACGAGGCTGCCGAGGAGCACGCCGATGCGTTCGAACTGGAGTACGACGAAGACGACATCCTCTATTACCTGGAGGACGAGGACGGCAATGAGCTGGGGTTCGCCTTGCCCGACGAGAACGGCGACCCGGTGGAGTACCGGTACGCCGCCGCCGAGCCCGCAGCGAGCAAGGGCTCCACGGCCAAGACGCTTGGCCGGGAGATGGCCACGGCGGCGGGCGACCTGAACGCGCTGTATCGTGAGGGCAAGGAGACGGTTGGCGAGTTCAAGGAGGTCTTCGACGACCTCAAGGGCATGTTCGACATGAAGAGCTACTTCAAGTAGGGATTGCGCGGTGGGCGCGCTCGGCGCTCGCCAAGAAGCCCCCGACCTATTCGCCAGGAGAAAAGAAAGCGCCCGCCACCTGCTGAAGCGCAGATGACGGGCGCGGTTGCGCGTGGTGGAGGCGCGGAGAGTCGAACTCCGGTCCATACCAGGGAATCAGCGAGGCTCTACAAGCTTAGTCGGCAATCGGGTTTTGCATGCCGTCGGTCCGCCGACCCACGTTGGGCATGCGAGCCGGTTCGATCTTAGCCCGCGCCATACCGACTACGTGCGCGGGAGCATTCCTCTGAATGACGTCGCCCCTGGACGAGGAAAAGCCAGGTTAGACGGCCGCTAGTAAATTAAGCAGCGAGGGCGTAACGCCCAGAGAAAGTGTTCTTGCCAATTAATTTGACAGTACCCCTGTTTAACGTGGCGAGGAGACCACGACCTGCTCCTCACTTCAAACCTGCCATGTCGAAACCAGTCGCCCCCTTAAGCGACCCGAAGGTCGGAGGTGAAGGCCCCACCTTGTCAATGTGCTGCTCGCGTGCGAGCGGATTGCTCATTATAGGCTGCTCAGCGTGGATGTCAAACCGTTGGTTCGCCTCTACCTCTCCGCGCGCATCTTCTCGCTGATCCGGTATTGCTCGGCGTCGGGGACGTCGTTGAACTCAACGGTCTTGTCGAAGTTCTCCTTCACGGCGACCTTGATTTCGTCCAGGGACACGCGGAAGTACTCGCGGCGCTTGTTCACGAGGTTCACCTTGCGGTCGGCGAACCGGTTGTGAAGGGCCGCCTCCAGTCCGGGGGCGTCGTCGGTGAAGATCATCGCATGCACGTCGAAGGCGAACGGCACCGAGGCGTCTCCCAGCTCAGATACGCGTTCGGTGGGGTCGAGGCGCCTGGTCATGCCGATTTTGAATATGCCTTCGCCAAACGACCCGATGTTCGAGATGATGTAGACATAACCGGCTCTGATGTTGGCCTGGCGGTAGTCTACGTTCTCGATGCCCTTCTCCACCTCGTCGATGTTCGCCGAAATCCGAGCCAGCCTCTCCGCCAGCTCGGCGCGCTCTGCATCAGGGCAGGTTGTCAGTCGGGTTGCGATGTCGGCTCGAGCCTTCTCGTACTGGGTGCGCTCTTTTTCGAGGCGCTTCCTCTCGGCTTCGATCTCCTTCTGCAGCTTGGCTTCCTCGCGCTCTGCCTCGCGAAGGGCCCGCAGCTCCTCTTTCTCTTGCTGCTTTGCCTGGGCGTGCTCAAGCACCAGCCTCAGCTCGTCGATCTTCAGCTTGATGTAGCGATCCTCGATGGCGATGTCCCAGGTTTTGCCAAGCTTGCTGATCGACTCGGCGGCTTTCCTGATTCGCTTCTCGGATGCGTCGAAGTTGTTGTACTTCACCTTGCCGATGACCTCGTCGCATTCCACGTTGAAGCAGCGCAGCAGCAGCTTCTGCACATCCTTCACCATTTTCGTGCCCTGGCTCTTGCTGTTGTTCACCGTCCAGTTGAAGTTGCCCGAGCAGGCCGTCCCGCGCTTGACGAGGACCTTCTGATGCTCGCGAACCTCCTTGATCCTGTCCTTGAACTGCGAGGAGGAGGTTGCTTCGTACCGCGGTTCGTAAAGGCCGAACTCCTGCACCAACAGCTCGTCATCGAAGGTGACGAGCTGCTGCTTCTTCTCGGCGATGGCGTCGTCAAGTCGGTTCGCCTTCTCTGTAAGCGAGTCGATCTTCTCGGCCTGGTCGCGGCATTGGTCCTGCAGCCTTCGCAGAAGCCGGGTGGCTTCGGCGGCATCCTTGAGCTGGGGGCTGAGCAGCGATTCCGCATCGGCCACCTGCTGTTCCAGCTCGGCGATGCGCTTCTTTCCGAACACGTCCAGATTCGCCGGCGTCGATTCCGCGATGCTGCGCGCCATCGCCGGCGCCGATTCCGCGATGCTGCGCGCCTTCTCGGCCGCCTTGTTGAAGATGCCCATCTTCGTCCTTTCTCGGATACTCGCTATGACTATGCTGCCGGGCCGTTGGCGGCGCGGTTGACTATGCCGATGCAGATATACAGCGCCCATACCGCCACCACGATGCCGATCCGCACGCGGCGGTCGATCCCCTGGGTGCGGGGGCTTTTCAGCATGAGGATGGTCAGGGGGACGGGGAACATGAGGAGCCACCCCAGAACCCACAGCCAGGTTTTGCGTTTCGGGCCGCTTGCGGCTGACATGGCCGGACCTGCTGGGGAGTCGGCGTCGCCGGCTTTGCGCATATCAGGCGAGCGCGCCCAGTCGGGCGCCTCGTCTCGCCGTCCGTCGGTGCGATAGCTGCCGCCCGCTTCGCCCCGCATGCTCATTTCGACTCGAATGACCTCGTCGTCGATCAGAAAGCTGCTGTCGCAGAACGCGCAGTGCGCGGTGCGCGCGCTGTCGTCGATTCGTATGGCCGATTGGCAGTGCGGGCACCTCAGGTCAACCAGCTTCAAGGCAAGCTCCTTTCGCGGCGAGGCAGGTGAGTCAACCGAAGGGCCGATTATACCTGCGGAGACCGTTTTCCCACATTAGCTGCCAGCTAATGCCGGTGACTCGCGGCGGCGTGCCGGGGGTCATGTCGGCGTGCGGATGCGTCTCTCGCTGCTTGCGTGCGCCCCGGCGGGTGCGGCCTCGCTTCGCTTCGCCACGGCATCCTCCTCGGCGCACGGTTGCGCGGCAATCGCGCGCCCGCTTCCCAGCCTCGCGGTGCGTCCGTCTCTCGGCAGATAAAAAAGTTACATATTCTTATGTTGAGTTTGAATAAATCAGGTATCATATATTTTAATTGTTACTTTATGGAGAAAAGGGAGGATTCGCATGAACCAACGCAATCGGCTCGCATCGCCGACCTCAAGGGCGAAGGTGGGGTCGGCTCTGGCCGCCGCCTTGCTGCTGGCGGCTCCGCAGGCACTGCCCGAAGCGGCGCACGCTGCCGAGACCCCGCGCCCGAACGGTCTTGGCGACGGCGCAAGCCTGCTCGACCTGCCCACCGACAACCAGGTGGACAATCCCACCGCCGAGGCGGCGGGATTCTCGCCCAAGCCGGTGAACGGCAGCGTCGATGCGAGGCATCGGGTACGCAACCCGTTCTACATCGAGGGCGATGCGGCCAAGCTGACCGAGGCGAACGGCATGTGGAAAACCACGAACCTGCCGGGCTGGCAGATCGTTCCCACGGCGACGGGTGACGGCGAGGTGATCGTGTTCTACGACAACCTGCGCGGCGGCAACGTGGCTGCGAACTCCGGCGGGCTGGTCACGGGGTTCGTTGCGCTGGGATCGTTCTACGACCAGCATATCAATGGCCGCGACGCCCCTTGGCTGACGGCCTATGGGAAGTCGAAGGACGTGCGAATCGGCTGGGGCAGCACCGTTCCCTCGTCTGAGGTTCGCCTGCTGTACCTGAAGGCCGGTCAGGGCGTCGCTCAGACGTTCGACGTGGCGCCCGGTCAGCATTTCGCCGTGGAGGGAATCGCCATGCGCCCCGACGGCGCGGGCCCCAACGGCATTCGCGTCAGGCTGTACGACGCCGATACCGGAAAGGAGCTGACCGGCTACGGGGCGGGCAGCAACAACGTGGCGCGTTCGTACCCCGCAAGCTGGGGATTGGTCTCGGCGCGCGTCGAGCGCGTCCCCGCAGGCGTCGCCCGTGTCAAGGCGGTGGTGTCCACCGAGGGCGCTCCCATGATCATCGGTCCCGTGGACGTGCGCGGGGGCGCGAACCTTCAGGTGTCGAAGGATGTCGTGGAGGCGCAGCGCACGCCCGCTGCGGACCTGATGCATGACAACGACGCCTCCTACGACGGCGGGCGGGCGATTCGCCAGGGCGACACGGTGACCGTCGCGCTGGAGGTGAGGAACGTCGGTCAGGGGATCACCAAGGGCAACGTGACCGTGCGGGACACGATTCCCCCGGGTTTCGAGCTGGTGCCCGGTTCGGCGCGCGTCATCGCGGGCAACGGCGTTGACATCACGGCAAGCGTGATCGGCCCGAATCGCGTGCGCGATCCCAACAAGGTCCCCCATCACTTCAGAGTGAGCTATGACGACTTCTTCAAGGCGGACGGTGCGGACGTCACCATCAAGCTGGCCGCTGACAACGGCAGCACGGGGCTGTATCCCATGCGCACGTACGGCGCGTTCTACGGCATGGGGTTCGAGGGCTTCGACTCGAATCGGGGCAGCACCGCCACGATAAACTCACGCGTGACGATCACCTACCAGCTGAGGGCGACGGCGTCCAAGGACACCATCGGCCCTGACCAGAATGGAGGGCTGCGCGACCTGGCCAGCTTCTTCACCCAGCCGTGCGTCACCTTCGTGAATCTGTGGGAGGGCGCCGCCAGCGAGCGAACGAACCACGGACCGGTGGTGCGGATGTCGCTGGGGACGAACACGCCGCCCTCGATCGCGCTGAAGGCCGCTGACGTGACGGTGCGGACAAGCGAGGCCGACGCCGCCGACAAGGTGAACGCGCTGAGGGCCGACCTCAACGTTGCCGCCACCGACTACGAGGACGGCATTCGCAATCACGCCACGACGCGCGAGGTCATCGGCGTGACCAGGGACGGCGCTGCGGTGAAGGTTGACCCTGCGGACCTGACCTCGCTGCTGGCCACGGCGGGCACGTACAGGATCGCGTACCGGGCCAAGGACGCCGATGGCAACGCGTCGAACGTCGAGACGGCCACGCTGACCGTGGTGAACGACCGGGTGATCCCCGCCCCGCAGGTGGGGTCGATCGATACCGCGGCCACGCACGCGCCCGTCACCCTGCCTGAGGGCGTTGATGCGCGCGCGGTTGCGGTGACCTTTCCCGGCAAGGGCGGCCGGCCCGTTGTCGTGACGGCTGCGCGGGGCGCCGACGGCTCGTGGGCGCTTCCCGACGGCACGACGCTGAAGGTCGTCGGGCTGACGCTTGAGGTGCCGGTGCCCGCCGACGCGACGCTGACCGAGGCTCCGGACGCCATAGCGGCCACGGTAAGCGACGGCGTGGCCGCCTCTGCGCCCGGTCGGGGCGCGGTGACGAACGAGGCGCCGACGGTCGCGGTTCCCGCCGATTCCGTTTCGACCCAGGTGGGGAGCGTGATCGATCTGACCGCAGGCGTCTTCGTGGCCGACCGCGAGGACGACGCCCGCGCCGATGACGCCAAGGTGACCCATGCTGAGTACACGCTGCGCGGCCCCGATGGGGTGGAGGCTCCGGCTGCCCTCGATGAGCTTCGGGCCTTCGTGCCCGGCGCAGTGGGAGCGTACGCGATCACGGTGACGCCCGTCGACAGCGATGGCAAGAGGGGAGCGCCGCAGACGTTCACGCTGCGCGTGACCGACGCTCCTGCGATCGCGGTGAACGACCCTGAGCTGACGCTCGTACGCGACCCGGCGCATCTGACCGACGAGGAGCGAGAGACGGTGCGCCAGCGCGTGCTGCGGGCTAATCCCGATGTGCCGGAGGGCAGTCGGGTGGCGGTGGGGCCCGACGGCACGGTGACCGTGAGCATTCCAGATCGGGATGCGGTGGTCATTTCGCCTGAGCGCACGGTCAGGCGGGCTGACGCGCCTGCGGAGGCGAGGCGCCCGGCGCGCGTGAGCGCGCTGCCCGTGACGGGCGACGGCCTTGCGGTGGCGCGAGGGGCGCTGACGGCAGCGGGCCTGGGTGCGCTTCTGGTGGCCGCGTGCGCTCGTTTGCGCCGCAGGTAGATTGCGCGTCACCAGCTGGCACGATGCGCCTGCCGACCGCGACGCGAGAGCCGCATGCGGAAAGGGCCCCCCAAGGGGGCCCTTTCGAGCGTGAGGGTTGCGGGCCTAGCCCTCGATCCGCTCCGACACTTGGCGCACCGTCGCTCTCACGCTCAGCCAGCTCGCCATCCAGATCAGCGCGTAGATGACCGTTATGATGCCCAAGGCACCCACGAGGGGCCACCCGCCCTGCCACCACTTCAGCACCATGCCCACGCCCAGCAGGGGGACGCACGTCAGCAGGAAGTGGATGGCCGTGGTGGCCGCCAGCGAGCGCCGTTCGTTGGGGAACAGCAGCCCTGCCATCGCCTGGACGGCGCCGAGCAGTGCGTACAGCACGCGCTCTGTCAGCACTGCCAGGTTCTGGTTGTCGAAGTCGGCCAGGAAGCTCGGCTTGCCGGGGATGTGCTGAGCGCCCCACGCCGCCGAGAAGGCCAGCTCCAGCATGCACCCGATTGCGATTCCCGCAGCGGCACCGATCAAGGCCCGCCGCATGTATTTCCGTGTACTCATATCATGCCCCTTTCATCCACCGCAGGCTGCGGTGGGACTGCGGCGCTGACGCGCCGTGACCATCCTGCTCAGGGTCGTGCTGCCCGCGTACGGGACCGCCGGGGTCAAAAGCCCAGGGCCCGCTTGAAGCCGGACAGGGACCGCCGCGACACGAAGCAGTCGGTTCCATCGGCAAGCTCCACCTTGATCGTGCCCGCCAGCGACAGGTCGAGTCGCCGCACGAAGTCGATGTTCACGATCTGACCCTGATTCACCTGCAGGAACTTGGCGGGGTCAAGCACCTCGACAAGCTCCCTCAGGCGCATGCGCACCTTCCAGTCGCCCTCTCGGGTGCGAGCGAGCACCGTCTTGTCGGCGGTGTGGAACAGCAGCACGTCGGGGAACCTGATCAGGCGCGCTTCGTCGTCACGTGTTCCCAGCACGCAGGCTCGCTGACCGGTCGAGACCGTCGTCAGGGCCTCCTGGATGCGCAGCACCTCCTCGCTCATGCGAGGGGCGCGCACCGTGACGACTGCCTCCTCGACCGTCTCATCAATATGTACGGTGAGTCTCATGGCGCTCCTCGCTTTCGTTGCCGCCGCGCCCTCGGTACCAGGGAGCGACTTCAACCTACCTGTACGGGATGCTCATGTCACGCGATTGCCCCCATGCGGTCGCCGGGTGCGCCTATGCGGCGTGGGGAAGGGGGTGCCGCGCGCTGCAGCGCGCGCCTCGGGGGTCTCGCGTCACGTTGCCTCCGAGTTCGCCGCAGCCGAGGTGACGATCGGGGGCAAATCTCATGCGAGCCGATTAATGAGCGGGAAAACGTTGCTACAATGGCCGAACTGCGTTCATCGCAGCCTGGTATCGCAATCGGGTCGTCAGAGGGGAGACGCCGACATGAAGCGCGGAAAGCATGCCCGCCATGCCAAGGAGGCCGACGTCACCGCAATGCCTGACGCTCCGCGGGAGCTCGGGCGGGACTCAGCCGAGCCCGCATCTCCCGCAGCCGAGCCTGCGGGCTCGCACGGCGCTCACGCCGCCGACTCGGCTGCCGACGCTGCCCTCATGAACCCCGTGGATGTGTCCGCGGCCTTGGCTGCGCGCCGCAAGCGCTCGGGCGCCCGTGTGGCCGCCCTGGTCATGGGCGCGTTGGCGGGCATCGTGGCCGTCGCCTACCTCGCCGGCGCCGTGGCCTTCTGGCATTGGTTTCCGCCGGGAACCACGCTGGGGCCGTTGGATGTGTCGCTGAAGAGCCCCGACGAGGCTGCGCGGATCATCGACGCCGGCGCCTCGCGCTACACCGTGAAGGTGACGGGCGGCGGCTTCTCGTACCAGGCGGACTCCGCTCTGATCGGCGCGCAGATCGACGCGGCGGCTCTGGTGGCGCGCATGCACGAGCGGCTGAACCCCTTCGCCTGGCCGATGCTGCTGGCCAAACCGCATCACGACATGAGCGACCTGCTGACGGCTTCGTACAACGCGTCGGGCCTGTCGGATTCGGTGACCAAGGCCGTCGAGGCGTTCAACGAGAAGGCCCAGGCCCCGGTCAGCGCCCAGGTGGCATACGACAGCGCCACCTCCTCGTTTCAGGTGCGCAAGGAGCGCTTCGGCACGGCGCTGAACGTGGATGCCGTTCTTGAGCTGGTCGATCACGCAATCGTCAGCATGCAGCCCGTCGCCCGGATCACCGAGGGGCAGCTGCAGGCGCCCGCCGTTTCCGCCGACGACGAGCGCGTCAGCAGCGCCCGCGATGAGGCCAACGCCATGCTGCGCGCCGACGTGCGCGTGACGATCGACGGCGACGAGGTGGCCCGCGTGAATGCCGACAAGGTGGCCGCATGGGTGTCGATTGACGACGATTACCAGGTTTCCCTTGATGAGGACGGTTTGCGCTCCGATATGGAGGCGGCCTTCGCCCCGTACAACACCGTGGGCGCCACGCGCACGTACACCAGGCCCGATGGACGCACGTTCACCGTGTCGGGGGGCGTGTACGGATGGTCGGTCGATTCCGACAAGGCCGTGGAGGACGTGCTGGCTGCGGTGCGCGAGGGAAGCGTCACCGAGGTGGCCGTGGGATTCGCCAGCAAGGGAGCCCAGCCTTCGGTGAACGGCGGCCCCGATTGGGGCGATCGCTACGTTGACGTCGATCTGGGGGCCCAGCATGCCACCTTCTACGACGGAGGCAGGGTGATCTGGGAATCGGACATCGTGTCGGGCGAGCCTGACGGCGTGCACTACACCCCCACCGGTGTGTGGTGGACCAATCGCAAGGCCAGCCCCACCACGCTGAACGGCTACGAGGGCGATAAGAAGATCTACTCCACTGAGGTGAGCTACTGGATGCCCTTCCAGGGCAATGCCATCGGCTTCCACGACGCGCCCTGGCAGGCCGCGTTCGGCGGCACGCGCTATCGCGACGGATTCGGTAGCCACGGGTGCGTCAACCTGCCGCCTGCGGCCGCGCGCGATCTGTACGCGGTGCTGCAGGAGGGCGACTGCGTGGTGGTTCACGGCTAGCGGTTGGCGGCTAGGGCGCGCGCCTGCGCTCCGTCGCCTCGTCATGCCGGTGTCCGCGCGTTTCGCGCGGCTCGCCTCAGCGGTCGGGGCTTCGCAGCCCCTCGCTTCGCCATCTCTGCATGAAGACCCGCCTTACTTCGAACATTCCTGTCCCTTGCTTATGGATGCTGTGCGAGAATGTGGACATTTATCACGCGTGAAGCACGCAACTGACAGGGGGTTCGCATGGAGCTGCTGGAGCGTCGGATTCGAGAGAGCGGGGTCGTGAAGCCCGGCCAGGTTCTGAAGGTTGATTCCTTCCTGAACCACCAGATGGACGTGGCCCTGTTCAGAGAGATGGCGCGCGCGTGGGGGCGTGAGTTCGCGGATCGGCCCGTCAACAAGGTCATGACCATCGAGGCGTCGGGCATCGGCCTGGCGGCCATCGTGGGCGACGAGCTTGGCCTTCCCGTGGTGTTCGCGAAGAAGGCTCAGTCCATCAACCTGGACGGCTCGGTGCACACGGCTCAGATCACCTCGTACACCCACAAGCGCGACTACGACGTCATCGTGTCGAAGCGCTACATCGGCCCCGACGACCACGTGCTGATCATCGACGACTTCCTGGCCAACGGCTGCGCCATGGAGGGCCTGATCGCCATCTGCCAGCAGGCCGGCGCCACGATCGAGGGCATCGGCATCGCCATCGAGAAGGGCTTTCAGCAGGGTGGGGCCCTGCTGCGCGAGCGCGGCTTCAAGGTGTGCTCGCTGGCCATTGTGGAGAGCATGGACCACGAGACCGGCCGAATCGAGTTTCGATGAGCGCGGTGCGTGACGCCGCAAAGCGCCCCGCCCCCGCGGCTGCAGGGAAGGGCGTGGGACTGTCCGCGGCTTTGGCCAGCTTCGATGCGCGAATTCCGTTCGCCCGCGCCGTGCCGTACGGCCTCCAGCACGTGCTGGCCATGTTCGTGGCCAACCTGGCCCCCATCGCCATCGTCTGCTCGGCGGCGGGCTTCGACGGCGCGCAGACGGCCATGCTGATTCAGAACGCCATGGTGGTGGCTGCGATCGGCACCCTTGTTCAGCTGTTCGGTCCGTGGCGCGTGGGTGCGCGCCTGCCGATCGTCATGGGCGTCAGCTTCACCTTCGTCACGGTGCTGTGCGGCATCGCCGCGCAGTACGGCTACGGGGCCGTGGTGGGCGCGGTGATCGCCGGCGGCGTGATCGAGGGTCTGCTGGGTCTGTTCGCCCAGTACTGGCGTCGCTTCATCAAGCCCGTGGTGTCGGGGGTGGTGGTGACGTCGATCGGCTTCTCGCTGCTGTCGGTGGGAGCCACCTCGTTCGCCGGCGGAGCGGGCGCGCCCGATCTGGCCTCGCCGCAGAACCTGTTTCTGGGCACGGTGTCGCTGATCGCCTGCCTGGCCTTCCAGTCGCTTGCCAAGGGAACCCTCAAACAGCTGGCGGTGCTGTTCGGCCTGGCAGTGGGCTATGTGGTGGCGCTGGTCATGGGGCGGGTGGACTTCAGCGTGTTCGAGGGCGTGGGCGTGGTGTCGCTGCCGGCGATTCTGCCCGTGGCCCCCGAGTTCCAGGTTGGCGCCATCGTGTCGGTGGTGCTGCTGTATCTGGTGAGCGCCGCGGAGACGATGGGCGACACCTCGGCGGTCACCTCCGTGGGCTTCGGGCGCGAGGCCACCGAGCGCGAGTACCAGGGCGCGGTGGCCGCCGACGGCTTCACCAGCGCGCTGTCGGGCGTGTTCGGCTGCACGCCGTTGACCTCGTTCGCGCAGAACATCGGCCTGATCTCGATGACGCGCGTGGTCAATCGCACCGCGATCGCCGCGGGCGCGGGCGCCCTGCTGCTTGCCGGGCTGGTGCCTGTCATCGGCGCGGTGTTCAGCAGCCTGCCTCACGCAGTGCTGGGAGGCTGCACGATCATGATGTTCGGCTCGATCATCGTGGCGGGCTTTCAGATGATCGCCAACGCCGGGTTCACGCAGCGAAACGTCACCATCGCCGCCACGTCCCTGGCCATCGGCATCGGGTTCACGCAGGTAAGCGACATATTCATGGTGTTTCCCGAGGCCGTGCGCACGGTGTTCATGGGCAACAGCGTGGCGCTGGCCTTCGTGGTGGCCGTGGTGATGGCCAACGTGCTTCCGAAGAACATGCAGGTGCAGGGCGCCCTGGTGGCAAGTGGCGCCGACGAGGGCCGGGAGGTCCCTGGAAGCGAGGGGGCCTCTGACGAGGATGGGGAAGCGGGCGGCGGCGCGAAGGCGCCCGACGTTGCCGGCTCGGTCGGGGAGGGCGGTGCCCGAACCTGCGAGGCCCGCGACCCCGTCGCGCGGTAGGCTTCGCCCTCTCATTCACCGGAACGTCAATTCCAGCTCCCCGTCAGCGCTTGCGCAGGTGGGGAGCTTTCCTCTGTCATAAGCGCCGGCTCGGTGCGGCACGCGGCCTGCGCGGGTGCGGCACGCGCTGCGCACCCGGGCTTCCCGTGCGCCTGCGGGTGCGATCCTGCGTCCCGGGACCGTACGCGCCCACGCGCCCACGCGCTCGTGCGCCCGTGCGCCTGCGGGCCGGCTATGCGGCCGCCCACGCGCTTGCGTTTCGCCTGTGTGCCCGCGAGTCTACACGTTCGCGACCCCGCGCCCTGCCCGCAGAGCGCGCAGGCGCCGGTTGCGCAGGTTCTCCACGGCGCCCTCCATGCCCAGGGGGACGTAGTCCAGCTGGTCCAGGTCGTCGGGAAGCAGGTCGAACAGGCTGATGTTCGCGCGCTTCTCAACGTCCGCCCGCGACGGCGGCTCGGGGTCGGCAGCGCTTGGGCGGGCCACCAGCTCCAGCACGCGTGCCCCGCGCTGCCTCAGCTTGCGCTCGTACTCGGTTTCGGGCAGGTGGTGGTGAAGCAGCGGGCTCAGCTCCCGGGGCAGCTCCTCGCGGGGCTCGTCGCCTTCGCGGCTCCACAGCAGGTCGAATCCGGCCATGAGCAGCTGGTCGGTTGCGTAGCGGAACAGGAAGGGGCTGTCGGTGCGCAGGTGCAGGGTGCCCGTCTCCTTCAGCGCGGTGCGGTACGCGCGCAGGCGGTCGTAGTGAACCGTGCGCAGCGGCGCCTTCTTGCGCTGGGGAAAGGGGGTGGGGAAGTTCAGGTACAGCCCGCTTACCTCATGCGGGGCGAACAGCTGCGACAGGTCCGGGTCGGCGTCCAGCAGCGCGCCTGCATTCGGTGCGCTGATGCGCGCCAGGTTTTCGGCGGCATGCATGCAGCACACGGGCTCGGCGTCGATGCCCAGCCACAGGGCGTCGTCTGCGCGCTGGGCCATGGCGGCAAGGAAGGAGCCCTTTCCGCAACCGAGGTCCACGTAGACGGGTCGTTTGGGGCTTCCGGTCTCGGCAATGCGCCTTGGGCCGCCGGCCAGCGCCGCTTCGGGCGCACGACGAGGCACGGGCCTGCCTGCGGCGGGGGCTGCGGACGTCGGCTCGCCTGCGGTCGAGGCTGCGGGCACGATGCCGCCTGCGGCTGCGGGCGCGTCGCGGCTCAGGTTCGGCGGGGCCTCAGTTAGGGCCTGGGCATCGGGGACGCGTGGGCCCCAGGAGGCCCAGCGACCCCTCAGATCCTGCGGCTGCCTGATCACCCAGGCGCTCACGGGCTCAAGCCGCGCTTCCAGGTCGAACGAGCGGTGCTTGCGTGAACGGGCGGTGCGGGTCATGCGGGGCCTTTCGTTCGGCGTTGTCGATGCGTTCTCGCAGGGCAGATTGTACGGGTTGCCACGCCGGCAGGCATGCGCGACGGCACGGTCGCGCCTTCTCGCGCGGATGACGCCCTGCGTCACATACGAGGTTTTCTATCTGTCAACTTTCACACAGAACGGTAACGCGAATCACGGCGCGCCGAGTTGGATCCGTGCTGCGAATCTCTTGTCGATTGGTTAGATAATAAGACGTTAATCAGGGAAAACATAGATTCATAGAGTTGAGTATCGTTGATTGAACAATCGCGATGGATTGTCAATTGACGGTGTGTCAATTGTGAACATATGATGTACCCATCGTTAGTCGTCCAGATTTTCTACAGATTGATGGGATGAGTGATGGTAACCGAGACGAGGCGACAGCAGCAGGCCGCACGCGCGATCGCGCGTCGTGACGATATCGTCGAGGCCGCTCGCTGCCTGTACGAAGAGCACGGCATCGCCGGCACCTCGCTGAAGAGCATCGCCGACGAGGTGGGCGTGGCCCGCAGCCTCATCTACCACTACTTTCCCGATAAGGACGCCATAACCGACGCGGTGCTGGACACCTACGTGGACGACTTCATCGAGCTGGTGCGCAACTGGAACGAGTCGCGCGAGCGCGGCAACGTGCGCAAGGCCCTGGTCGAGAGCGTGCGCGTGATGCGCCGTGGCCTGTTCGACCGCAGCTCGCTGCGAAACGACCTGGCCAACAACGAGAACGCCGGGCTGTACCTGCGGTTCTCGTCACGTGTGGCCGAGTCGTTGGCGCGCTACGTCACCGACACCACGGTTCGGGACTACGCGAGCCTGCACACGGTCGAGATCGATCACGTGTTCGAGACGTTCTACGTTTTGATCAGCGGCATGGTGAGCCTGATGAGAAGACATCCCGACACTCCCGACGAGGTGCTTGAGGGCGTGATAGCGCAGACGCTTCATCTGGACCTCAGCGGCACGCTCGTCGATGCCGACCCTGCGGATGCCGGTCGCGCGCGCGTTCTTTGATGTGGTGACGCGCCGGAAAACCCGGCGCACAGAGGATAGGAGGACAAGGTGCTGTTCGAGGTATATGGGGACAATGCGGTATACCAATGGATAGGCTGGGCGCTGGTGTTCCTGGGCCTGATCGGCCTGAACGAGGTTGCCCGTCGCTCGAAGGCGGGCGGCCTGTTCATGTTCGTGGCCCTGCCGATAGCCATGACCGTGTACTGCGTGGTGGTGACCGTCGCAGCCGGTGCGGGCATCGACTGGGGCGTGAACAACCCGACGGTGGTGTTCCAGAACGGATGGTTCCACTACGCCAAGGTGTACGCCGCGCTTGCCGGCTGCGTGGGCTTCATGGTGCTGAAGTACCGCTGGGGAAGCCTGGGCAAGTCGGAGGCGTTCAAGGTGTTTCCCTTTGTGATCGTGGCCATCAACATCCTGATCGCGGTGGTGTCCGACTTCGAGTCGGCGGCCCACTACTTCACGGGCAACTACGAGATGCTGAACGGCTCGCCGGTGTGGACCACCTCCGAGCACGCCACGCAGGTGTGCGGCTGGAACAACGTGTTCAACGGCGTGGCCGGCATCCTGAACATCTTCTGCATGACCGGCTGGTGGGGCATCTACTCGTCCAAGAAGGGCCACGACATGCTGTGGCCTGACATGACGTGGGTGTTCATCATCTCCTACGACCTGTGGAACTTCTGCTACACCTACAACTGCCTGCCCAACCATGCGTGGTACTGCGGCTTCGCGCTGCTGCTGGCCCCCACGGTGGCCAACCTGCTGTGGAACAAGGGCGCCTGGATCCAGAACCGCGCCTTCACGCTGGCCATCTGGTGCATGTTCGCGCAGGTGTTCCCCACGTTCCAGATCAGCTTCCCCGAAATGGGCGTCAACAGCATCTTCGCAGTGAACTCCACGCTGAACATCGGCACGAACACCGCCGTGTCGCTGGTGGCCCTGGCTGCCAACATCGCCGCTGTGGGCTACGTGGCCTACCGCGCCAAGAAGCTGGGCGTGAACCCGTACAAGCGCGAGGTGTTCGTGGGTACCCGCGACTTCGATCAGGCCATGGCGCGTCGTGAGGACGTGGCCGCCGCCTAGGGTGTGCAAGCGTGCGCGAGAGCGGCCCGTGTCAGGGGCCGAGAGAAAGGGGATGGTTGCGCATGACGACGGGAAGGACCAGCGAAGGGGGCGCCCCCGCGGCGCCCCCGAAGGGGAAGAGGCGCGCGGCGCGGCGCTGGGGCGTGCTGGCCGGCGTGGCCGCGCTGATCGCCGTGGCGGCTATCGGCTTCAACGCCTGGCATGCCACGCCGCAGTTCTGCAACGCGATCTGCCATACGCCCATGGACCCCTACGTGGAGGGTTACGTGGCGGGCTCGAACGCGGTCATGGCGGCGCATCGCGATGCTGACGTGGCCTGCCTTGACTGCCATGTGCCGACGATCAAGGAGCAGGTGAACGAGGCCACGTCGTGGGCGACGGGCGCCTACGAGACCGACGGGCAGGGCATGCTGGTGGGTCAGGGCATCTCGTTCGACTACCGGAAGTGCGCCAAGTCGGGCTGCCACGACTTCGAGAAGATCACGGCCAGCACGGCCGACTGGGGTGGCCAGAAGGGTGTGAACCCGCACTTCAATCACCAGTTCTACGGCGGGGACGACTCGGGCGCCCAGGTAGCGGGATCGATGGGGGCCTATGCGATGGACTGCTCGTACTGCCATTCGTCGCACGGCACCTCGCAGATGTGGTGCAACGGGTGCCACGACTTCGCCGTTCCCGAGGGATGGACGAACCCTGGCAAGATGAGAAGCGAAGGAGCGAAGCGATGATGCGTCGGAACGTCATGGCGGTGGGCGGCGCGACGGTGCTGCTTGCCGCGGGGCTGACGGGCTGCGGGCACTCGTTCGAGGGCTCGGGCACGAAGGATGCGGCCAGCGCCGAGCAGCTGGCGATGCACACGCCCAACAGCTGGATCGATCGCGCCCCCCTTCAGCAGCGCACCGCCACCGGCACCTATGCTGACGGCGAGTACACCGGCGTAGGGAAGGGCATGGATGGCCTGATCACCGTCACGCTGCAGGTGGAGGGCAACAAGATTACCTGCACGCGCATCACCCAGGAGGGCGAGACTCAGAGCGTGGGAGGCTACGAGGCCATTCGCGACGGCGTGTATGCTCAGATGATCGATGCGGCCCAGGACGAGCGGATCGACGCCATCGCCGGCGCCACGATCACCACGCAGGCCGTGCGCACCGCTGTGGCGGATGCGCTGGAGCAGGCAGCCGCCGCGGCTGCCGGCAAGGAGGTGCAGCATGGCTGAGCGCATTGAGAACGGCGCCGCCCGTCCCGCTGACGAGCATGCCGTCGAGGGCCCCGGCGCGCGGCGCTCGTGCACGCGCCGCGGCTTCGTGGGCCTGGCCGCCGCAGCGGCGGGCGCGGCGGTGGCAACGGCTGCGCCGCAGGCAGCCTGGGCGGTCGATCCGGGAACCATCGGCGACTGGGCCAAGGACGGCTCGCTGACGCCCGCGGTTCCGCCCTCCAGCGAGGGCAACGCCACGGGCGGCGGCGACGGCACCTATCGCGACCACACGGCGGCCGCCTTCCCGGCCAACGACGCCACGCCGATCCCGCCCCGCCCCGTTCCCGCAACGTGGGACTACGAGTGCGACGTGGTGGTGGTGGGCGCCGGCGGCGGCGGGCTGAACGCTGCGGCCCGCTCGGCTGAGCTGGGTGCCCGCGTGATCTGCGTGGAGTCGGCGGGCCTGCAGGGCGGCAACGCCCAGTCGGCCGGCATGTGCGCGATCCTGGGCGGGTCGCGTCTGCAGGAGGAGCGCCGCTTCGCCCTGCCGTCGTACCCCTTCGACGCCCAGAAGATGACCGACTGGGCCATGGACGAGTACCACTTCGCCGCCGACCCGCTGCTGATCCACCGAATCGCCGAAGGCGGAGGCAAGTGCATCGACTGGATGGCCGACTGCGGCGTGCAGTGGCGCCTGGGCGAGATTCCCGTGTACGTGGCGCCGAAGAACGCGACGCTTGACCATCACGTGCTGAAGATGAAGGACGCCACCGACGCCATGTTCAGCTACGCCATGCGCAAGGGGGCCGATTTCCGCTTCCAGTGCCCGGCCACCGCTTTGGTGCAGGACGATACGGGACGCATTGTGGGAATCTATGCCCGCGAGGGGTACGAGCGCGAGGTGTCGATCAAGGCCGAGCGCGCCGTGATCCTGACGGCGGGCGGCTTCTGCAACAACAAGGCCCTGCTGGACAAGTACATCCCCACGGCGGCCATGGGCTGCGCGTCCAGCTACCTGCCGCTGGGCGAGACCGGCGAGTGCTTCCGCATGGGCCTGGGCGTGAGCGCCGACGTGTCGGGCTTCAACAGCTCCGCGTCGTTCGACGGCGGCGTGGACTGGGCCAGCGAGGGCGGTCAGTGGGCGCGCTTCCTGTACGACGGCATGACCCAGCTGTCGCGTCAGCCGTGGCTGACCATCGACCGGGCCGGCAACCGCCTGCGCTACATGGACTCGCGCGTGAAGAAGGACGGCGCCGCGGCCATCTACGCCCTGGGCGACCTGGCCACCGTGCAGATGGCGGTGCCCGGGCATCGGTCGTACATCATCTTCGACGCGAACTTCGAGGATCATCTGGCCGGATTTGGGCAGGAGCACTGCCGCAAGCTGATCTCGCCCGACCTCGAGCAGATCGAGAAGGTGCCCGAGCATTACCGCGACTGGCATCACGGCGTGGAGGACGCGATCGAGGCCGACGTGCTGAAGCGGCGCGACACGCTGGAGGAGCTGGAGGCCGACCTGGGCTTCGCCCCGGGCGTGCTGGTGGGCGCGGTTGAGAAGTGGAACGCCTGCTGCGAGGCGGGCAAGGACGACTTCATGTATCCCATGCCCCCCGAATGGCTGCACAAGGTGGCCACACCGCCCTTCTACGGCTGTCGTATCGGCGGGAACATCTACGGCACCAAGGCAGGCCTGATGGTAAACGACCGCATGCAGGTGCTCTCGACCACCGGCCTGCCCATTCCCGGCCTGTACGCCGGATGGCACACGGCGGGCGGCGCGTGCGGCGAGAATTCGTACGTGGGCGACGCCATCCTGGGGTCGCTTCTGGGAGACGTGAGCCTGGCGTTCTGCGGCGGGTTCCTGTGCGGCACGTTCGCCAACGGCGCCGAACTCGATTAGGAAGGGAGGGGAGCAACATGCTGGCAAAGCTGAGGAAAGGCGTCGCCCCCTTCGGGCTCGTGTTCGGACTGGGGCTTCTGTTCGCGCTCATCACCCGTCTTGGCGTGGTGGGCTTGGATGCGGCGGGGGCGTTCAGCTACAACTACCGCGCCGCCACGGCGCCCTACATTTCCACCGGCTCCACGCTCGACCAGCTGTGCATGGCCCTGTCGGGCGGCACGCTGATCGGCTTCATGACCGCCTGCGGCATCGCCTTGAGCCTGGCGGTTGCCACGGTGCTGGTGTTCGCGCACGTGTACCCGTGGAAGAGCGGCCGCTGCGTGGCCCCGATGGCGCTGGTGTGGGGCGCGGCCTGCGCGCTGGTGTCGTTCGTATGCGTGGGCATCGTGATCACCGGGCTGTTCTCGGGTGTGCAGCTGCATCAGATATCCAGCAAGGGAGGCTCGGGCACCGGCGCGATTCTGCCCCTGCTGTTCCTGTGCGTGGCAACGCTGATCGCGGCGGCCTGCTGCGGGCTCAGCACCTCGCTGCGCGACGGCGAGGCCGGTTGGGTGCGCCGCGTGCTGGTGGCCTTCGTGGGCTGTGGCCTGGTGCTGGGCGTGTGCACTGCCGGCAGCTTCGCGGCGATCAACTCCTCGCCGGTGTCGCTGCCCGTGGCAGTGGGCTGGCTGGCGGGGTCGCTGGTGGCCAACGTGGGCGTCATGGCCCTGTTCGCCTGCAGGAAGTAGCTCGGTCGGCTGTCGGCGGGATCGGGTCGGCGGAATCGGCGATCCGGTTTACCGGCCCTTGCGGGGCGCTCACATGGTGGGCGCCCCGTTTCGTTGCGCGCCGGCGCATGTCGCCCGGGCGCTGCCAGCGCCTTGCCGACCCTTACTGACTCTTGCTGCCGGCGCCTCACCGACCCTTGCCGTCCCTCTGTTCTCGCTGTCACGACTTCGTGAACCCTGGCTCGTCCGCGCGACCCCGTGCGATGTCGGGAGCATAATCGAGGGCAGGGAAGCGAAGGGTCAATCGGAAAGGGGCGACGAGCACGGATGGCGGAACTGCTTGAGGCGCTGATGCTGGTGAGCTTCGGGCTGTCGTGGCCCCTGAACGCGTGGAAGGGCTACAAGGCGCGCACGGCTGCCGGGTCAAGCTGGCAGTTCATCGCGCTGATAACCTTCGGGTACGTGGCCGGCATCGCAGCCAAGCTGGTATCGGGCTCGATTACCTGGGTGCTTGCCGTGTACGTGCTGAACATGGCGGCTATTCTGGCGAACTGGGCGGTGTACGTGCGCAATCGCCGGCTCGATGCCCGCGCGGCGCGCGCAGGCGGGTGCGCGGGCTCGTCGGCGAGCGCCGTGTCGCCGAGGGGTTAACGGGCGCGCTGCGGTCGATCCTCCGCGTTGCCCAGGGCCTCGCGCTGTTCTTTGGCGTGGCTTTCGTAGATGTCGTGATCGTGCCACAGGCATATCCTGCCGCAGGACCGCGTGCGGGGCACGTCGATGATTCGCTGATTCGATGAGCCGCGGAAGCGCAGCGTGATGTCGTGCAGGTCCTGCACGAAGGGGCCGTCCACCAGAATGTCGATCGCACTCAGGATGCGGTCGGTGTGCGCGGTTCGGCGCGGACCGCCCTCGCGCACCAGACTCTCGTACACGTCTCCGGTATACACCCAGATGCTCTTGCGAGGCTGCCGGGCCCGCGCGGCCTCCACCAGGTCGGCCACGCGTTCCTGGTTGCGCGGCTCCAAGGGCTCGCCGCCCAGCACGGTCAGCCCGTCCACGAAGGGCGCGTCAAGGCTCTCGATCACCTGGGCCAGCGTCTCGTCGTCGAAGGGCTGACCGTATTCGAACGACCAGGTTTGCGGTTGGAAGCAATGAGGGCAGCGATGGGTGCACCCCGATACGAACACCGAGGTGCGCACTCCCTCGCCGTTGGCCACGTCGAAGTACTTGATGTTTCCGTAGTGCATGGGATCGCCTCCAACGCGCGCTAGGCCTGTTGTGCGACGCAGCCGCGTGGCTACAGGTGCAGCACGCGATCCTTGATCTCGGCGGTGCGACCCTGGTTCCAGAACTGCGTGCCGATGTAGCCGCAGGTGCGACGCGCCACGTTCAGCTTCTCCTGGTTGCGGTTGCCGCAGTGCGGGCACTCCCACACCAGCTTGCCGTCTTCCTCGATGATGCGGATCTCGCCGTCGTAGCCGCACTGCTGGCAGTAGTCCGACTTGGTGTTCAGCTCGGCGTACATGATGTGGTCGTAGATGTAGCGCATGGTGCCGATCACGGCCTTCAGGTTGTCCTGAAGGTCGGGCACCTCGACGTAGCTGATGGCGCCGCCGGGGGACAGCTGCTGGAAGGCGCTTTCGAACTCCAGCTTCTTGAAGGCGTCGATGTTCTCGGCCACGTGCACGTGGTAGCTGTTGGTGATGTAGCCTCGGTCGCTGACTCCCTTGATCACGCCGAAGCGCCGCTGCAGGGCCTTGGCGAACTTGTAGGTGGTGGACTCAAGCGGCGTGCCGTAGATCGAGAAATCGATGTTGTGCTCGCGCTTCCAGTCGGCGCACTTGTCGTTCATGTGCTGCATGATCTGCATGGCCAGCGGGGTGGCCTCGGGGTCGGTGTGGCTGCGACCCGTCAGGCACATCACGCATTCGTGCAGGCCGGCGTAGCCCAGGCTGATGGTGGAGTAGCCTCCGTACAGCAGCGGGTCGATCACCTCGCCCTTCTTCAGGCGCGCCAGGGCCCCGTGCTGCCACAGGATCGGCGCTGCGTCGGACAGGGTGCCCTTCAGGCGGTTGTGACGGGCCATCAGCGCACGGTGGCACAGCTCAAGGCGCTCGTCGAACACCTGCCAGAAGCGGTCGAGGTCGCCCTCGGCGCTCAGCGCCACGTCGGGCAGGTTGATGGTCACCACGCCCTGGTTGAAGCGGCCGTAGTACTGTGCCTTGCCCTCGGCGTTCACGTAGGGGGTCAGGAAGCTGCGGCAGCCCATGGGGGTGTAGCAGTGACCCTGGCCGTTCGCGTCCACCTTCAGCTGCTTCATGATCTTCTCCGACACGTAGTCGGGCACCAGGCGCTTGGCCGTGCACTTGGCGGCCAGCTGGGTGAGGTAGAAGTACGGGGCATCCTCGGAGATGTTGTCCTCCTCAAGCACGTAGATCAGCTTGGGGAAGGCCGGCGTGATCCACACGCCTTCCTCGTTCTTCACGCCCTGGTAGCGCTGGCGCAGCGTCTCCTCGATGATCATGGCCAGGTCGTGCTTCTCGGTTTCGCCGGAGGCTTCGTTCAGGTACATGAACACGGTGACGAAGGGAGCCTGGCCGTTGGTGGTCATCAGGGTGACCACCTGGTACTGGATCGTCTGGACGCCGCGGCGGATCTCGTCGCGCAGGCGACCCTCCACCACCTCGTCGATGCGCTCGGCGGGCGCCTCCAGCCCCAGGCTGTTGATCTCGTCCAGCACCTCGCGGCGAATGCGCTTGCGGCTGACGTCCACGAAGGGCGCCAGATGCGTCAGCGAGATCGACTGGCCACCGTACTGGCTGGACGCCACCTGGGCGATGATCTGCGTGGCGATGTTGCACGCAGTGGAGAAGCTGTGCGGCTTCTCGATCAGCGTGCCCGAGATCACGGTGCCGTTCTGCAGCATGTCCTCAAGGTTCACCAGGTCGCAGTTGTGCATGTGCTGGGCGAAGTAGTCGGAGTCGTGGAAGTGGATGATTCCCTCGCGATGAGCCTCCACCACATCGGCGGGCAGCAGCTTGCGCATGGTGAGGTCCTTCGACACCTCGCCGGCCATGTAGTCGCGCTGCACCGAGTTCACGGTGGGGTTCTTGTTCGAGTTCTCCTGCTTCACCTCTTCGTTGTTGCACTCGATCAGGGCCAGGATCTGGTCGTCGGTGGTGTTCTTGCGGCGCTTCTCGTTCTGCAGGTAGCGGTAGATGATGTACTTGCGCGCCACTTCGTAGCAGTCCAGGCGCATGATCTCGTCCTCGACCATGTCCTGCACCTCCTCGACGGACACGGTGTGGCCGGCGCCCTCGCACAGGTCGCTGACGTTGGCGGCCGCGTACATCACCTGGCGCTCGGTGAGGCGCTGCGATTCCTGCACCTCGCGGTTGGCGGCGGCGATGGCGTTCGCGATCTTGGTGACGTCGAACTCGACCTCGGAGCCGTTGCGCTTGATGATCTTCATGCGACCGACCTCTCTGTGCGGGCGCGCGAAGCCCTGCGGGTCGCGCGCGATGGGGTATGCGGGGTATGCGGTAGGCTTCCCATCATACGCCATCTTTCGCAAAACGGCACAAGATATAGGGGTGCGAGTAGTTAAAATATTCAATTTATTGTGTTATTGCTGGTCAATCATGGACGAATGGTGAAACGCCAGTACAGCGCCGTGTCCGTTTGCTGAAGCCTGTATCCGACGTCCTGCCGCAGCCCCGAGCCCCCTGCGGCACGCTGCGCGCCCTGCGACGCGCCGGAGGCCCCGTGCGCGCCGCCTGCTTCGCGGGCCTCGCGCGCCGGCGCTTCACGCGTGCGTCCCCCAGCGCTCCGACGCCCCGCCAGCCGTGCGGCTGCGGGGCGTCCTGCGCGTGCGAGAGGTGTTCGGATGCGCCTGCATGCAGGCGGTGGGTGCGTCGTTTTGCCCAGAGCTAGCCTTGGGCCACGGCGCGACCCACCACATAGCCCTGGGTGTGGGCGCGTCCCAGCGACAGCCCGGGCACCGTCATGGGGTAGTCGGGGCTGCCGAAGAAGTTGCCCGCGCAGTTGCCGATTGCATACAGGCCGGCGATCGGCTGGCCCTGGGCATTCAGCACCTGCATGTCGGCGTTCACGTTCACGCCGTGGATGATCGTGGACAGGCCGATGTGGCGGTGGATGCCGTAGAACGGCGGCTGCACGATCGGCTTCAGCCAGCGCGCAGCCTTGCCCATCTGCTCGTCCACGCCCGACGCGACGAACTCGTTGTAGCGCCTTACCGTTTGGACGAAGGCGTCGATGTCGGTGATGCCCAGCTTGCGTCCCAGCTCCTCAATCGTATCGGCGGCGAAGGTGTTGATCAGCGAGTCGTACACGCCCTTCTTCTCGCCGCTTTCCTCGGGCATGTAGTTGCGCAGGCCCTCGGGTGGAATCAGCACGCCGGGCCAGTCGGCGCAGTCGGTCATGTAGTTGCTGTCGAACACCTGGGTGTACCAGCCTGCGTCCTCGGCGCTGCGCAGGAAGTTGCCCATCACGGCCATCTCGGAGCGGGCCTCGTTGCAAAAGCGCGTGCCGTCGTTGCGCACGCACAGGAAGGGCATGTCGGCCATCGAGCCGGGGCCCGCGTCGAAGTCGTGCAGAACCTTCGAGCCGGGAACGTCTTCCATGCGAGCGCCCGCCCACACCATCATCTTGTGGCCATCGCCGGTCTTGTTCTGCTCCTTGCGATAGATGTTCGCCATGTCGGGTTCGTAGAAGGCCATCATGTCGTCGTCGTTCTCGTAGTCGCCGGTGGCCACGATCACGCCTTTGGCGGCGTTGAAGCGCACGTATCCGCTCTCGGCCTTGGCGATCACACCCACCACGGCGCCCGAATCATCGCTGACCAGCTGGCGAGCGGGGGTTGAGTAGAACACGTCCACGCCCTGCCTTTGCGCGTAGTCGGCGATCGCCCGCATGCCGTCGCCGGTGTTGTAGGGCTTGGGGCCGAAGTCGAAGGCGAAGTAGCTCACGTCGTGTCCGTCAACGTTCCTGATCGCGCTCGTCCATTTGGCGGTGGAGTCCACCACGGTGGCCCCCGCCTTCTCGGCAACGTCCCAGAGCCACCTTAGGGCCTCGCCCGACCGGTAGGCCCACAGACGCACCTGCTCGCGGTTTGATCGGTGGCCCGAGTCGGCGGTGATCAGCGATACCACGGCCTCGATTCCCGCCTTTCCGGTCTCGTCGGCCAGTATCGAGTCGCAGGTGTTGCCCTGCGAGATGGCCGTCGGCTCCTTCTGCAGCAGGGCCACGCGCGCGCCCGCCTCGAAGGCCGACAGCGCTGCGGGCACGCCGGCTGCGCCTGCGCCGATCACCACCACGTCGTAGTCCCTCGTCTCCTTCACGTCGGCGATGGGCTCGGGTGCGGCGAAGAACGCCGGCAGCCCATCGGCCTCGGCCGACGCGCCCGCGCCCTTCCTTGTCGAAGGCGCCTGGGGCGCGCATCCGGCAAGCAGGGCCGAGCCTCCTGCGGTCAGGGCCGCGGCCCCTCCCAGGGCCAGCAGCGAACGACGACTCATCGTGGTCATATGCTCTCCTCCTTGCGCTCGGGGCGCGTTTCGCCGGTGCGGTCGGCCTGTCTTCGCCGAGCCTGTGGAGTGGATTCTAGGGCCGGCGTGCGCAGGCGCGTAATCGTCCACACCCGCCCAGGGCGGTCTATTTCGATAACCCCTCCTTATAACCCCCTTTTCTATCAGGTGTTATGCAAGCATGAGTCGTCTTTTGCGGCATGAGCGCCGAATCATAAGCGATGCTGATCGTGTTAGGGTTTGCATGGCGCGCGCAGGCGCGGTGTGGTCGGCGAGGTCGTGGGGAGGATCGCGTGGGCGAGCGTGTGGACAAGCGCAGGCTGGTCGGATCATGGGAGGCGGCCGCCGTGCCGGTTGCCTTTCTGGGGCTGGGCCTGTACCGGGCTTGGATCGAGGTCGCCTTCGTCGGGTCGTTCGCCAACTTGGGGGCATCCGCATCGTTCGAGCGCGATGTGTTCGACCTGTCGATGGTCGCCACGTCGCTGCTCTTCGCGTTCGCGGCCCATCGCATCGGCTCGATCGTGGCGCGGCCGGGCATCCTCGTCTTGTCGGTGGCCGCCCTCACCCTCTCCACGCTCTTGGCGTTCCTGCCGTGGCTGACGGGGTCCTGGCATCCCCATGCTGCGCTGATGTCGGCTGTGATGGGAGGAGCCGGCATCGGGGTGATGATCCTGGGGTGGAGCGAGCTGCTCTCACGCCTCAGCCCTCTTCGCGTATCGCTGTACTATGCGGCGTCCATCGTGTTCGGGGCGCTGGTGCTCTACGTGTATCGCGGCTTCATGATGCCCTGGCTGTTTGCCATGACGCTTCTGCTGCCGGCTGCATCGGCGCTGTTCCTGCGGCGTGCGGCCATGATCGCGCCGGGTCGAGGCGATCCGCGCGCAGCCTCGGCGCGCTTTTCGGTTCCCTGGCGGGCGATCGCGCTCATGTCCGCGTATGCGTTCGCTTACGGCCTGATGGAGGGCGGGCTGTACGCGGGGGCCTTCGGTCCTCACTCCGCTCCCGGCACCTTGCTCATGGGCCTGGCGGTGCTGGTGGGCGTGGCCGTGCTGGGCGAGCGATTCGACCTGGGCGCGGTCTATCGCCTGGCCCTTCCGCTGATGGTGGTGGGTCTGTTCCTGTTTCCCACGTTCGGGCACTTTCAGGGGGCCTTGGCCGAGCTGTGCCTGTCAGCCGGCTACACCGCGCAGTCGGTGCTGATCATGGTGATGCTGGCCAGCATCTGCTATCGCTATGGCGTGTCGGCGATCTGGCTGTTCGGCATCGAGCGCGCGGTGCGCCAGGTGTCGATGTGGCTGGGGCGCTCGGCAACCGATGCCGCTTCGGGGCTGGCTTCCACGGTGACCTTCGCCGAGTACATCGTGCCGGCGCTTACCACGGTGGCCATCGTGGGGGCCACCACGGTGATGCTGTCCGAGCGCGAGTTCTTCGGCGGCTGGGGAAGTCGGCTGATGGAGGGCGCGGGCGGTTCCGAGAGCCAGGCATCGGCGCGTCGGGCCCTGGCCGACTCCTGCGTGGTCGCCGCGCGCGCCTACGGCCTGACGGCACGCGAGGGCGAGGTCCTGCTGCTGCTTGGCCAGCGGAGGACCGCCCGTCAGATCGAGCAGGAGCTGATGATCGCTAACGGCACGGTGAAGGCGCACATCAGGCACATCTACCGAAAGATGGGCATCCACTCTCGCGATGAGCTGCTGCAGGTCGTAGGCGTTTGCGCGGCAGGGGACTCGCCTGCGGGGTCGTCGGGCGAGGGGCGCGCGGAGCCTCGGTAGCCAGCGGTGCACGCGCAGGGCCTCCGGCGCGCGTCATCGGGCGCACGGCTTTCCGCCGGCGCTGCAGGGGCCGTCCGCGCATTCCCGCCGGGCTCGGTTTCATGCAGCGTTGCGCCCTTGGTGTCACCCCGCCTTATCTGTGGCAAAACGTTTATACCAACCAGGCGAAACTCTGGATGGATGCTACAATCGTCGCCGTAAGGGTCGCAAGGCGACCGGAGGCGTCCCGTTGTCGGGGCACGCTCTGCGCTCGATGCGCGGGCTTGAGAGAGGGGAACTGCGTGGACAGGTTCTTCAAGATTTCCGAGCGAGGCAGCACGGTTGGAAATGAGGTCATCGGGGGATTGACTACATTTCTGGCCATGGCTTACATCATCGCCGTGAACCCGCTGATGATGAACATCGCCGGCATGGAGTTCGACGCGGCGCTCACGGCCACGTGCTTCGGCGCGGCGGCCATGACGATCGCCATGGGCGTGATCGCCAACCGTCCGATCGCCCTGGCTTCGGGCATGGGCATCAATGCGATCGTGGCCTTCTCGCTGTGCTCCGCCGATGCCCTGGGCGTCGATTGGCGCGTGGCCATGGGCGTGATCTTCCTGGAGGGCATCGCCATTCTGGTGCTGGTGCTGTGCGGTTTGCGCAAGGCCATCATGGAGGCGATCCCCGTGAACCTGCGTCGTGCGATCGGCGTGGGCATCGGCCTGTTCGTGGCCTTCATCGGCCTGAAGGGCGGCGGTGTGATCGTGTCCAACGAGTCCACGTACCTGGCCATGGGCTCGCTTACGTCTCCGATCGCGATCGTGTCGCTGGTGTCGATCGGCGTGGCGGTGGTGCTTGAGGTCATGCGCGTGAAGGGATCGCTGCTGATCTCGATCGTGGCGGCCACCATCGTGGGCATTCCGCTGGGCGTTACCACGGTGCCCACCGAGCTTCACTTCGGCCTGAACTTCGCCACGTTCGCGGCCCCGTTCCAGATCGACCCGTCCTCGCAGACGCTGGCCATCGCGCAGGTGCTGGTTACCCCGGCGCTGCTGATGTTCGTGTTCTCGCTGCTGATGAGCGACTTCTTCGACACCATGGGCACCGTGGTGGCCGTGGGCGACCAGGCGGACTTCGTCGACAAGGACGGCAACATCGAGGACGTTCAGCCTATCCTGCTGGTTGACTCCACGGCCGCCGCCGTGGGCGGCTTCATGGGCGCCTCGTCGATCACCACCTTCGTGGAGTCCACGGCGGGCGCCTCGGCCGGCGCGCGCACGGGCCTGTCGAACATCGTGATCGGCGCCCTGTTCGTGGTGTTCGCGTTCTTCGCCCCGATCATCGGCATGGTCAGCGCAAGCGCCACTTGCGGCGCTCTGGTGGTGGTGGGTTACCTCATGCTCACCGGCGTGGGCGAGATCGACTGGTCGCTGCCCGAGAGCGCCTTCCCGGCCTTCGCCACGATCATGGGCATCCCGCTGACGTACTCCATCACCAACGGCATCGGCTTCGGCTTCGTGTCGTATGTGGTGGTGAAGGTGGCTCAGGGCAAGATAGCCGAGGTGAAGCCCCTCATGTGGGTGGCATCGCTTGCGTTCTTGCTGATGTTCATCTTCGGCTAGGTCCCTGCCGACAGAAAGCATGCGAAGGGCGCGGCTTCGGCTGCGCCCTTCGCCGTATGCGGGCTGGGGCATGCGCCGCGTCAGCGCAGCGTGCCTTCAACGCGACGGAGGTCCGGACGGGCCGCCTGCGTTGCGTGTGCGACCTGCGCGGCGCGGGTCGTGCACGGTGTGTTCCGCGCAAGGCACTCAGCGCCGCGCGTCCCAAGAGTTCACCATGGTTTGCGTCTGCGTGCGGGTTGGAGTACCGTCGGGAAGGCGGAGGCGCTTGGCCGATCGGGCGGGCGCACGCGCGGGCGAGGGAGGCTTGCATGGAGATGACCCCGGGAACCCTGGCGGTTCTGGCCATTCTGGCAGTGATGCTGGTGTTTGCGATGCGTTCGGCCGTGCGCCTGTGGACGGGGCAGGGCGGATGCCACGGAGGGGGAGCCGCGGGCAGGCGCAGGCGCACGGCGCCGGCCGATCCCAACAAAGACCACTACGCGTACAGCCAGACGTTCAAGGTGAGCGGCATGACCTGCCAGAACTGCGCGAACGCGGTGGAGGACGCCGTCAACCGGCTTGAGGGGCACCTGGGCGAGGCAAGCCTGCAGCACGGCCGGCTGCTGGTGCTGGCGAAGGCCCCGATCGACCCTGCGGCTATCGAGCGGCAGGTCGTGGACGCGGGCTATTACGTGGTGAAGACGCGCTAGCACCTCTCATCCGGCGCGCTGAGGCACACCGGGTCGATCGGCTTTCGCTGCAAGCGGGACGGGGCGCACCCGTCCCGCTTTTCTCTGGCCCGTCAGGTGCGGTCATGTTACGATTTTATCATTCGTATTACCCCGCAAAAGGAGTGCGCCGCAACCTGCCCTGCAGGGTGGGCGCCTCAAGGAACAGGGGCCATGTTGGAAGGGGAGAGGGGAGCCATGAGAATCGCAGGAACGATGGGGCATGCAAACGCTGGGAAGGTTAGGGGGTCGTCGGGCAGACGCGCATGGGCATGCCCCGCGCGAGCGGCAAGGGTGCTCGCGTCCGTCATTCTGGCCTGTGCGTTGACGGGGGCGTCGCTGCTGTCGTCGTGCAGCCCCTCTCCTTCGGGGCAGGAGCGCTCCTCCGACGCCGCCTCCCAAACCGTGACGCTTACCGACTGCGCGGGTCGGACGGTCGAGGTGCCGCGACCGTGCAAGAGCATCGTGGCCATCGGCGGCACGTCGCTGCGCTTGGTCAGTTATCTGCAGGCAGTCGATCGCGTGGTGGGCGTGGAGGAGGCGGAGCACAAGGACGTGGTGTCGTGTCCGTATCGCCATGTGAACGTGAAGCGCTTCGCTCAGCTGCCCACCGTGGGCGAGGGCGGGTCGAAGGGCGTGTTTCCCAATGAGGAGGCGCTTGCCCTGCTGCGTCCCGATGTGGTGATCGCGAACGTGGATCGCGACACGGCCGACACGCTTCAGCAGCGAATCGGGGTGCCCGTGGTGTGCATCGCCGTTGACGAGGGCGTGTTCACCGAGGGCTTCAGCGAGAACGTGAGGACGGTGGGCCGGGCGATCGACAGCGAGGAGCGCGCCGCCGAGGTGGTGGGTTACGTCAATTCGATCAAGGAGGACCTGGCAAAGCGCATCGCGGGACTTCCCGAGCCGCGTCCGACGGCCTATGTGGCGGGCGTCAACTTCCGCGGAGGCCACGGTTTCGACGGAACCGAGGCGGGGTTCAGCCCCTTCGATGCGTGCGGGGTGACGAACATAGCCGACGAAGGCGCGCTTAAGCCGGGTCCCTACACCATCGACCTTGAGAAGGTTGCCGCCGCCCAGCCCTCCACGGTGTTCGTGGAAAGCGGCAATCTGGGCCTGGTGCGCGATGACGTGAAGGAGAATCGGGCGTACTTCCAGTCGATCGACGCGGTGGCCAAGGGGCGCGTTCACACCTTGATCGCCTATCGTTTCTATATGACGAACGCCGAGGTGGCGATGGCGAATTGCTACGAGGTGGGACGCGTGGTGTACCCCGACCGATTCGCCGACGTGGATCCCATGGCGAAACTGGACGAGATCTCGACGTTTTTGCTGGGAGCGCCGATAGCAGCCGACCTTGAGGCGGCGGGCTACTCGTTTCGGCAGGTCGATCTGCTGAGCGACGAGGACTGACGAAGCCCTTCGGCGCCCTTCGGCCATAGCGTGCGAGGCGGTCGAGGGTGTGAGTGCCGCTGGGGCCTCGGGGAGAAGGGGGTCGCGCGTCGCGCGACCCCCTGGAGCGTTTAGGCCTGCGCAGAGGCGGGGTCGTGTTCGCCCGGATGGTCCAGAGGGCCGAGCGGCAGGGGAATCGCCACGGGAACCGAGCCCACGTGCGCTACCTGGAAGGGCACGCCGTACGTGAGCTGAAGGCTTTGGGCGGTGACTGAGCGCGCATCTCCGCAGGACAGCAGGATTCCGTCGCGCACCAGGGCGAACCGGGTGCAGAAGCGCAGCGCGAGATTCACGTCGTGCATCACCACGGCCACGGCGATTCCCTCCTCGCGCGCCACCTGCGTCACCAGGCTCATCACCTCTACCTGCGCATGGGGGTCGAGCGCGCTGGTGGGTTCGTCCAGCAGCAGCACGCGTGGCTGCTGGGCCAGGGCGCGCGCCAGGCGCACCTTCTGGCGCTCCCCGCCGGACAGCTGGTCGCAGGGGCGCTCGGCCACATGCGCGATTCCCAGGCGCTCGATCGCCTCGGCGGCAATGCGATGGTCGCGCTGCGTGGGGCCCCACGTAAGGTGCGGCTTGCGTCCCACGATCACCTCGTCGTATACCGTTGCGGCGCTTGGCTGCGCCTCCTGGCGCATGCATGCGCCGCGTCGGGCCACCTCGCGCCGTCCCAGGCTTTCGATGGCGTCGCCCAGCAGCACCACACTGCCGCCTTCGGCGCGCGCATGTCCCAGCAGCAGGCTCACGAGGGTGCTCTTGCCCGACCCGTTGTTGCCCAGCACGGCCGTCACCTCGCCGGCCTGCAGCGTCAGGCTGACGTCGTTGACCGTCGGGCGTTCGGCCTTGCGGTACGAGAAGCGCAGTCCCGTTGCGACGAGCGGCGCGCAATCGCGGACGGCGCCGGCGGAGTTGCCGACGGCGGCCCTGCCGTCGGTGGGGTTGGCGTCGCCGGCGATGCCAACCCCTTCGCGGTCCTCTTCAGAGCGCTCGCTCGCCCTGCCCTTCGCGAACCTGCGGCCCCTCTCGTCATGCCCACCGGGTGCGGCGACTGCCGTGCGGGTGCGCCCTGCGCTCATCGCGCTGGTTCGCGGGAGCGCGCGGGCGCCTGCGTCTTCGCTTCGCATAGTCATCGGCGCACACCGCGATACAGCAGATGCAGGAACAGGGGAGCCCCCAGAAACGAGGTGATCGCGCCGATCGGCAAGATCACGGGGCTTATCGCCGTGCGCGCCACAAGGTCGCTGGCTACCATGAGGCAGGCCCCCATGATCAGCGAGCATGGCAGCAGGAATCGGTGGTCGGGGCCCACGATTCGCCGCGCGATATGAGGGGCCACCAGCCCGATGAACCCTACCAGCCCGATGAAGCTGACGATCGAGGCGCACAGCAGCGCGGCGGCCGCCACGCTCGCCAGGCGAACGGCGGTCACGTTCACGCCGAGCCCCTCCGCCTGAGCGCCGCCGCTCGCCAGGGCGTTGTAGGTCCAGCGCTGATACAGGAAGAAAGTGGAGCACGCCACGCACGAGAGGGACATCAGCGCTATGTTTCCCCAGGTGGCCTTGCCTAGATCGCCGAACTGCCAGAACACTACGCGCGCCAGCGACACGTCGTCGGCGAAGTACTGCAGAATGGTTCCCGCGCCTGCCCACAGGGCCGACAGGGCCACGCCCACCAGGATGATGGCCTCGGGCCGCATGCGCGTGATGCTTGAGAACGCCAGGGCGACGGCGGCGGAGGTCATGGCGCCCGCGAAGGCGCAGAGGGCCACCGCGCCCATGCCCACCGTAGCGGTGGGCCCTGTCAGGGCGGGGATGATCGTGAGCATGGCCAGCGTGGCGCCGAAGGCGGCGCCTTGCGATATGCCGATCGTAGAGGCCGAGGCCAGGGGGTTCTCAAGCACGCTTTGAAGCACGGCCCCCGCGATTCCCAGACCGGCTCCGGCCACGAGGGCGCAGATGACGCGTGGAAGGCGAATCGAGCGAACGGAGGCCACGGCTTCGGCGGGCCCCGCCCCGCACAGGGCGGCGATGCTGTCGTACCAGCTCAGCTGCGAAGCTCCCTGGGTCAGCGATGCGACGGCCAGGATGGCGCACAGAAGAGCCAGGCCGGCCACGATGCGCCATCGCCGCGCGGCCCGCGCGCGTTGGACTCGCATCAGCTTCTCGGCGCCGTGCGCGTGTGTGCCGGGCATGATCACCCCTTCGTCTGTCACCGACTTCGGAAAGTGTAACACCAACGGCAAAAGAGTAACACCATGTCGGGAGAAGGGGGCAATGCGGGAAGCGGAGGCGCCGATGATGGGTGGTCGGCTGCCTGAGCAGGCTGCCGCCTGATGAGGGCGCGCTAGCGCTCCGCATCCGGCGCGCTGAGGCGCACCAGGTCGATCAGCTCCTGCTGAGAGTGCACGTCAAGCTTCTGGTACACGTGCTTGATGTGCGACTTCACGGTGTTCAGGCTGACGGTGTGGCGCTCGGTGATGTAGCGGGCGTTTCTTCCCTCGGCCAGCATCTCGAACACCTCCTGCTCGCGCGGGGTGAGCCTCGCCTGCTGGCCGAGCAGGGCGCACCGGTGCTGGAGGGGCTTTGCATCCAGGGGCGATGCGGCTTCGGGGTGGTCTTCGCCCGCATCTCGGCCGCGCGGCTCGCCGCCGTCCGACCGGGCATCGCGCCTGCCGCTTGCCGTGGGGTCGGCGATCGCCAGGATGCCCTCCACCGTGGCGGTGAAGCTGAACCCGCGATACATCAGCCAAAACGCGCACAGGAAGGCCGCAAGCATGACCGCGACCAGCAGCTCGGGACCCACGGCGTTGGTGGTGTGCCCGATGGTCGCGCCCGCCACCACGCCCACGTTCTGGTGAATCTTCATCAGCGCCAGGGCAGGTATGAGGGCGTAGATGTTGTGCGCGCCGATGGCGCAGACGACGATGATCATCAGCGTGCGGAAGGCCTCCGACCCCGCGAACAGCAGCACGTGCGGCAGTCCCTCGGGCAGGCTGGCGGATACCAG
Organism: Berryella wangjianweii; assembly: GCA_013201155.1. Lineage (GTDB taxonomy): Bacteria > Actinomycetota > Coriobacteriia > Coriobacteriales > Eggerthellaceae > Berryella > Berryella wangjianweii. The sequence goes on from CP053716.1 coordinate 83,103, forward strand.
GCTGGCCACCAGGCCCACGCCCACGAACAGCACCGCGAAGTCGAACACCCGGTCTTCGGGCGCCTTCGGCCTGACGGCGAACAGCACGATGCCCAGCGTCAGCAGCAGCAGCCCGGTGACCGCGCTGTAGGCGGGCACTCCCTGCTTCGACCCGAAGGCCAGTGCGAAGCCGTGGATCACGCTGAACAGCAGCACGCACAGAAACACGCGGTGAAAGGGGAACAGGAACGAGCGCGGGTTGGCCGCCTCGATCACCCGCGCGCTTTCCGAGCGGGCCAGCGCATCGAAGGTGGGGCCCACGAAGGGCAGCGTCATGCCGAAGGCTCCCAGCGTGCACAGCGACTGCCACACCACGGCCATGCGGGTGTCGGGCAGGGGAAGCGCCGAGGTGACCAGGCTGGTCAGGGCCATGGCCGCGATCAGAGCCAGGAGGGCGCGCCGCTTGTCGCCCAGACGCGCCATCATGGTGATGGCCGCGATCGAGGCCGCCGCGCTTCCCACGGTGGAGAAGGAGGCGCCCAGGATGCTGTAGGCCACGTCGTGGGCGGGCACGGCGCTCAGCATGATCGCGTCGCCCGACACGGTGGAGCCCAGGGCCGCCACGATCAGCGTGTTGCGCGACAGAAACGAGGGCTTGGCCCATGCGGCCAGGGCGAACAGCGCATAGGCTGCCACCACGGCGATGGTGCGGAACTCGCGCAGCCACGGGGCGTAGGAGGCCATCTCGGGGTACACGCCCACGTTCAGCGCCCAGCTGGCGCAGCCGGTCAGGGCCAGCGCCGCGGCGGCCACTGCGTACGACCCCCAGCCGCCCTGCGGCGCGCTCGGCGCAGCCAGGGCGCTTGCGTGCTGCTTCGTATTGGTCACGGCATCCCCATCCCTCGTCGATTCGCTCGCTTCCATTGTATTCATTTGGCTCAGCGCAGGCCATCGGGCGCGGTGCGCGTCGGGTGGACGAAAAGAGCCAGCTCACAGCCTCTTGAAGCCCGCCTCACCTCGTTTGGGTGAGGCGGGCGATTCGCAATCTTCACCCTGACCTGGGTGGCGACGGGCGCTTTCCCGTGCCCCATGATGCTTGCATCGCCAACAGCCCGCGTCCATGGAAAGCGCGGGCGCCATCAAGGAGGAAGCATGGCAAGCAAGGGGGATGTCAGTAGGCGCGGGTTCCTGGCAGGTGCGGCGGGCCTGGGGGCCTTTGCCGTCGCGGGCATGGCGGGGTGCAGTCCCAAGGCCGCCGGCGAGAAGTCGTCCGGCAAGGGAGCCGCTGCGAAGGGCGCCTCGATGCGCGCGACGTCGCTCGACCCGTACGAGGTTCCCGCCTGGGCGGGAGCGGATCCCGAGGTCGCGGACGCCGATATCGTGGACACCCGCGAGTGCGACCTGCTGATCGTGGGCGCGGGCAACGGCGGCATGGCCGCGGCCGCCTACGCCGCCAGCCAGGGCGTTGACATCATCGTGTGCGAGAAGGGCACCGTGGTGGGCGGCACGCGGCACTGGTTCGCCGCGCTGGGAACCCGCCCCTTCGTCGAGAAGGGCCTGACGGTTGACCGTCAGCGCCTGATGGGCGAGATCGTTCGCTACTCGTCCGGCTGCTGCAACCAGGACCTGATTCGCATGTGGATGGACGAGTCGAACGAGATGTTCGAGTTCGTGGACTCGATCATGACGCCTGCGGGCGCGCATGTGGTGGCCGACGACCATGAGATGCCGGGCGGCATGGGCGGCACGTCGTTCTACACGCCCCCGTTCGAGCATCACTACGTGGACGAGAAGGGCGGGCGCGACTTCGAGGAGCGCAACGTGCTGTTCGAGAAGTACATCAAGGAGCGCGGCTACGAGGTGTCGTTCGGCCACGATCTGGTGAAGCTTGAGGGCGACGTGGAGGCCGGCGTCACCGGGGCCCTGTTCAAGCTGGAGAAGGGCTATGCGCGCGTGAAGGCTCGCAAGGGCGTGCTGCTGACCACGGGCGGATACTCGGCCAACCCCGAGATGCTGACCGCCCTGTCGCCGATCACGGTGAAGTCGGTGACGGCCTTGGGCTACAACCAGAACAACATGGGCGGCGGCATTCAGGCGGCAGTGCGCTTCGGTGCGGTGAAGGACCTCACCAGCGCCACGATGATCTTCGACCGCGGCCTGGTGGCTCCCGGCACCGCCGCCGGCTACACCAAGGAGTCCATCGAGGCGGGCATGCCCCAGTTCCCGGGCAACGGCCAGTTCAACCCCGGCACCCAGCCCTTCCTGAAGGTGGATATGACGGGCAGGCGCTTCTGCATGGAGTCGGCGCAGTACGACTATCCCGCCCATGCGGTGGCCCAGCGCCCGGGCGGCGTGTACGTGTCGGTGTGGGACGCCAACTTCGGAGAGGACGTGCAGCGCTTCCACACGCTGGGCTGCTCGGCGGGAACCCGCATGCGCGTGCAGTCGGTGAAGAGGGATGACGGCACCTACGACTTGGATACATTCTTCAAGAAGGAGCTTGAGGACGGGCGCCTGCAGAAGGCCGACACCTTGGATGAGCTTGCCGACAAGCTGGGCTTCGCGGGCGAGCACAAGAAGAACTTCCTGGCCAGCTGCGAGCGCTACAACGAGCTGTACGACAAGGGCGAGGACGAGGACTTCTTCAAGGAGGGCTACCGTCTTTCCGAGCTGCGCACGCCTCCGTTCTACGGAGCCACGCTGGGCGGCACGCTGCTGACCACGCTTGACGGCGTGCGCATCAACGGCGACTGCCAGGCCCTGGCCCCCAGCGGCAACCCCATTCCGCGCCTGTACTGCGCGGGCGACTGCTCGGGCAGCGTGTTCGCGGGCAACTATCCCGACCAGCTGCACGGCTTCGCCTGCGGGCGCACCATGACGGAGGCCATCCACGCGGTGAGGCACGCCACGGCCTAGCGCGCAGGGGGGTCGTGTCGAGTTGACCTGAGGTCTGCCTAAGGGGAAGGGCTGGGCTCAACCCCCTTGGTTAGATCATGATGTCATCCGAAGCTTTCACCTTGCAATTCGAAGGCCCTGCAGCAATGACTGCAGGGCCTTCTTTGCTTCGATCACTAAAATGAAATGTATTGATCGAAAGAATGAAGAGAGCGGTTGCGCCGCGATCCTAGGCCAGCAGCGCTCCCACGCGCAGACACTCCGCGGTGGCCTCGTCGTCGGGGTAGTCCTTCGCGATCAGGGTGTCCACCACGTTCAGCCCCGCAGCCTCGGCGCGCTGCTCCCACAGCTCCATCCATTCGCCGTCGTTCCAGTCGTACGAGCCGAACAGCACCACCTTGCGCGCGCCCAGCAGGGGCTCCACCTCGTCGTACATGGGCAGGAACTCGGTGTCCTCCAGCTCCTCGTCGCCCATGGCCGGGCAGCCGAAGGCCACGGCCTCGTACTTCTCAAGCTGGTCGGCATCGAAGTCGGCCGCCTGCACGACGCTCACGCTGGCGCCCGCCGTCTTGGCGCCCTGGGCCACCAGGTCGGCCATGGCCTCGGTGTTGCCGGTGCCGCTCCAGAAAACCACTGCTACCTTGCTCATCTGCGCTCCCTGCCTTTCGTTGTCGGGCGCACGCGCTTCTCTGAGGAATCGCATGCGAGCGTGCGCGCGGGGTCCCTCGCGTGCGGACGCCTCTGCGGTTTCGCGTCCGCGACCCTTCCGCGCACTGAGTAAACGCATGCTAACTTATGTGAGCGAAACGGGGTTGTCAATGGCGTGGCCGCACGTGGAGGGCAATGGTAGGAAAGACGAAGAAAAGGGCCTTCTCCAGGCATAAGCTAATCGAATCAACCGTGGCGAACCTGTGTGGCCCATCCCGGTTTCGTAACAGTGCCGCCGGCCGGCTTGATTGCCGACACCCAGAAGAATATTGTACGCAATTGAATTCAGGATCTGACAGGAGGACTCCTATGACCACCGCCCCTTCCGCTACCGATGCGCTTGATCTCGCCGTGATCGGCGGCGGCCCCGCCGGGCTCACCGCCGGCCTGTACGCGGCCCGCGCGGGCCTGAGCGTCACCGTGTTCGAGCGCATCTCGGCCGGCGGTCAGCTGGCCCAAACCGAGGTCATCGAGAACTACCCGGGCTTCCCTGCGGGCACGGGCGGCTTCGATCTGGCCTATGCCATGCAGCAGCAGGCGGTGAACTTCGGCGCCAAGATGGCGATGGAGGATATCGTAGCGGTGGACCTCGCGGCTTCTCCCAAGGTGCTGCGCACGGCCTCGGGCAAGGAGGTGCTGGCCAGGCGCGTGGTGGTGGCCTCCGGCGCCCGTCCGCGCAAGCTGGGCGTCGAGCGCGAGGACGAGCTGCGCGGCAAGGGCGTGGGGTACTGCGCCACCTGCGACGGCAATTTCTTCCGCGGCAAGCGCGCGATCATCGTGGGCGGCGGCGACACCGCAGCGGCCGACGCCATCTACCTGTCGCGCATCTGCGAGCGCGTGTACCTGGTGCATCGCCGCGACCAGCTGCGCGCCACGCAGGTGTACCATCAGCGTCTCGCCGAGCTTGAGAACGTCGAGTTCGTGTGGAACGCCACCGCCGACGAGTTCGTCACCGACGCCAACGGCGCCGTGTGCGGCTTGAAGGTGCGCGATAGGCACACCGACGAGGTGCGCCTGATCGAGGCCAGCGCGGTGTTCGTGGCCGTGGGCACCATTCCCAACACCGAGTTTCTGGAAGGCGCCCTTGAGCTGGACGCCGCCGGCTACGTGGTGTCCGACGAGACCGGGGTCACCTCGGTTCCCGGCGTGTGGGCCGCGGGCGATGTGCGCACCAAGCGCCTGCGCCAGGTGTCCACGGCCATCGCCGACGGCGCTCAGGCGGCCGAGAACGCGGCGGAGTTCAGCGAGTTCTGATAGGATTGCCCTCTGCGCGAACGCACGTGAAAGGCCGTGGGCTACCAGCGAAGGAATCAGGACATGCAAGACGCCACCATGCGAGAGAAGCTCGAGAAGATCATCAGCGCCTACGAGGAGCTGCAAACCAAGATGGGCGACCCGGCCGTGCTGGGCAACCAGCGCGAGTACAACCGCCTTGCCAAGGAGTACGCCACCCAGGGCCCCCTTGTGACCCAGGCGCGCGCCTACCTTGAGGCCGAGGACGACCTGGCCGCCGCCAAGGAGATGCTTGCCGACCCCGACATGCGCGACTTCGCGCAGGACGAGATCGCCCAGATTGAGGCTCGGCTTCCCGGCATCGCCGAAGAGGTGAAGCTGATGCTGGTGCCGGCCGACCCGGCCGACGAGAAGGACATCATCGTCGAGATCCGCGCCGGCGCCGGCGGTGACGAGGCGGCTCTGTTCGCGGGCGACCTGTACCGCATGTACGAGCAGTTCGCCCAGGCCCAGCGCTGGAAGATCGAGACGCTGGACCTGTCGTCCTCCGAGGCCGGCGGCTTCAAGGAGGTCCAGTTCAAGGTGAAGGGCGACCATGTGTACTCGGTGATGAAGTTCGAGAGCGGCGTGCACCGGGTGCAGCGCGTTCCCAAAACCGAGAGCCAGGGCCGCATCCACACCTCCACGGCCACCGTGGCCGTGCTGCCCGAGGCCGACGAGGTGGAGGTCGATATCAACCAGAACGACCTGCGCATCGATGTGTATCGTGCGGGCGGGCCGGGGGGCCAGTGCGTGAACACCACCGATTCCGCCGTGCGCATCACGCACATCCCCAGCGGGCTGGTGGTGCAGTCGCAGGACCAGAAGTCGCAGCTGCAGAACAAGATCGCGGCCATGGCGGTGCTGCGCGCGCGCCTGTACGACAAGATGCTGGCCGAGCAGCAGGAGGCCCAGGGGGCCGAGCGCCGCAGTCAGATCGGGTCGGGCGACCGCTCCGAGAAGATCCGCACCTACAACGCCCCGCAGGACCGCGTTACCGACCACCGCATCGGCTACAACGGCACGTACAACGGCGTGCTGCTGGGTGCGGGCGGCGCAGGCCTGTCGGAGCTGATCACGGCCCTGCAGGCTGCCGATCGCGCCAAGAAGCTCGAAGCGGCCGTGTAGGCTCATGGCCGACCAGCCGCAGGAGTGGACGGTCCGCGCCATCGCCGCGTGGACCGAGGAGTATCTGGCCGGCAAGGGCGACCCCAGCCCCCGCGTCTCGGCGCGGGCCCTCGTGTGCCACGTGTGCGGGCTGTCGCATGTCGAGCTGGTGCTGAATCCCCATCGCCTGCTTACCGACGACGAGCGCGCTCGCATGCGCGCCCTCGTGTCGCGTCGCGGCGCCGGCGAGCCTCTTCAGTACGTGCTGGGCGAGGCTCCGTTCAGGCATCTTGCGGTGAGGGTGCGCGCAGGCGTGCTGATTCCCCGTCCTGAGACCGAGGTGCTGGTCAGCGAGGCGCTGGCCTTGCTTCCTGCGCGACCGCGCGTATCGTACGCCGAGGATGACCTCGTGGCGGCCCTGGCCGATGAGGCCGACCGCGTGGAGGGCGACCCCGACGCGGAGGGGCTGTCGGCGGCGGCCCGCGAGCTGCTCAGCGACGCCCGCGCCGCGCGCCGCGCCGCCGACCGGGAACCCGATGCGCTGCTGGTGGCCGACGTGTGCACCGGATCGGGCTGCATCGCCTGCTCGATCGCCACCGAGCACCCGCTGACGCGCGTGTTCGCCACCGACCTGTCGCCCGAGGCCTGCGCCCTTGCCGCGGAGAACGTCGCCGAGCTGGGCATCGCCGATCGCGTGCGCGTGTACCGCTGCAGTCTGGGGGAGGCGGTGAACCCCGCCTATCGGGGCCGTCTGAGCCTGGTGGTGTCGAACCCGCCCTACATCCCCACCGCCGAGCTGGCTGCGCTTCCGCGCGAGGTGAGCGCCTACGAGCCCGCCCTGGCGCTTGACGGGGGTCCCGACGGCCTGGCGCTGTTTCGTCCGCTTGCAACCTGGGCCTGGGATTACCTTGCCTGTGGGGGAGGGCTTGCGGTGGAGCTGCACGAGACCTGCCTGGACGCCGCGGCGGCCTTCCTGCGCGACCGTGGGTTCGCGGAGGTGCGCGTGGTCAGCGATCTGGCGGGTCGTCCGCGCGTGGTGACGGCGCGCAAGCCGCAGGGCGCGGGCCTCCCGGCCGACTCTTCCGAATCCGCCGCCGAACAGGCCGCTCCTCAGGCTGCTTCGCAGGTCGTCGTGCCAGGCGCCGTCCAGGCCGCCGCGCCCGCATCGCGTCTGCGCGCCTCGGCCCCCGCTCAGGCCGCGCCGGCGATGGCGTCTGTCGAACCCGGTTGAAGCGCGGCTCCGCTTGCCCTGCATGTGATCGCCAGCGGCAGCAAGGGCAACGCTTCGGTGGTCGCCGACCGCCGCACCGGCCGCTGCGTGCTGATCGACTGCGGCATCACCGGGAAAAACCTGATGGAGGGCTGTGCCGAGGCGGGCGTTGATCCGCGTCTGATCGAGGCCGTGCTGGTTACCCACGAGCATTCCGACCACGTGAAGGGCCTGGGCGTGGCGGTGCGCGCCCTGCGCTCCCGGGGGGCCGACCCGCAGGTTCTGGCCTCGCGGCCTGCAGTGCGCGCCTCATCGGCTCTTGCCGACCTCGCCTCCCAGGTGGACGTCGCGCACTTCGCTGCAGGAGACGCCCTGTCGCTGGCGGGCATGGTGATTCACCCCTTCGCCACCTCGCATGACGCATCCGCATCGTTCGGCTTTCGCATCGAGTGCGCGGGCGACGCCCTGGGCTTCCTCACCGATTCGGGCATGATGACGCCCGCCGCCCATGACGCCCTGAGCGAGGTGCGGGTGCTGGGCATCGAGGCCAATCACGACCTGACCATGCTGCGGGCCTGCGACTACCCCGCCTACCTGAAGGCGCGGATCGCATCCGATCGCGGCCATCTGAGCAACGACCAATGCGCTGACGAACTGGATTCGCTGCTCAGCACGCGCCTGCAGCACGTGGTGGCCCTGCATGTGTCCGAGAACGCGAACACGTACCGCGCGGCTCTGAGCGCGGTGGAGCGCGCGGTTTCCCGCCAGGGGCACGCTGCGCGCTGCGCGGTGGGGTATCAGCGGCGCGTGGTGTCGGTAGGGTAGGGCCCCGCATCCCGCCGGGTCGGTCGGCGGCTGCCGAGGCTGCGGCCGGGATGGGCCTCGGCCCGCGCGGCGCGGGTTCTCGTCGTCTGATTCGATTCGGGCTACAGCATCATGAACAGCTTGGCCAGAACGTAGCCGATCAGCCCGCAGCAGGGGAAGGTCAGCAGCCAGGCGTACACCATGTGCCGCGCGATGCCCCACTTCACGTTGCGTGGGTTGGCCGAGGCGCCCACGCCCATGATGGCGGCCGTGCTGGCGTGCGAGGTGGACACCGGCATGCCGGTGATGCTGGATACGAACAGGGTGATGATCGTGCCCGACGTGGCCGAGGCGCCCTGATGCTTCTCAAGGCTCACCATGTCCATGGCCACCGACTTGATGATGCGCTTGCCTCCCAGGAAGGTGCCCAGCGAGATGGCCAGCGAGCACACCACCATCAGCCACAGCGGAAAGCCCGTTCCCTCGAACGAGTCGGTGCCCGAGGCCAGCGCGATGCCCAGCAGGCCGATCGACATGAACTTCTGACCGTCCTGAGCGCCGTGCAGGAAGCTCAGCAGGGCGGCGTTGATGTTCTGCGTGATGGTGAAGGCCTTGTCGGCGCGTCGGCGGTTGAGCGAGCTGCACAGCCCTTCCACGAGGCGCACGGCCACCCAGCCCAGGACGAAGCCGGCGATCAGCGAGAACGCCATGCCGTACACCACCTTCATCCACTCCGACACCACCACGCCTCCCACGCCGTTCAGCGCGATGGCGCCGCCGGTGATGCCGGCGATCAGCGAATGCGACTTCGAGGCGGGAATTCCCAGAAACCAGCAGATGATGCCCCAAACGATCGACCCGATCATGGCCGCCTCCAAGGCCAGCAGCGCCGTGTGGGTGTCGCCTTGGAAGTTGACCATCGAGAACATGGTATGGGCCACGGCGGTGGAGATGTAGGTCATGCCCACGATTCCCACCAGGTTGAACACTGCCGCAACGACAAGGGCGCTGCCCGGCGTCATGCACCGCGTGGACACCGCGGTGGCGATCGCGTTGGGAGCGTCGGTGGCGCCCGAGATCACGGTAACGCCGATTACCAGCAGCACGATCACGGCAAGCGAGGGGTAGATGGCCACCTGTTCCAGGAACGCGCCGAGTGTGAGGTCCATCGAGCTCCTTCGAGTCCATGCGCACGTGTCGCCACGCGTCGTCATGGACGCAGGCCATCGCATATTCTAACGCACTGCGTTTCGCGCCTGTGGGCGCGGCCGTGAAGAAGGGGTGGAAAAAAGGGGCCGCCGCGCGCGGGCCGTCCCGTTTGCCGGTCACGCGCCGTCGCCGCCTCTTCTATAATGCAGGGTCGCATCTCCTCCCTTTGCCTGGCTTCGCCGCGCTTCGGCTCTCGCGTCTTTCAATGAGCGGGGGCTCCATCAGTCGTCGCAGGGTCCCTGACCGCGACCGGGGGATGCCAGCCGCCGCACATGCCGTTTGAAAGGGTTGCCATGCCGATCGATCTTTCCACGCTGAACGAGCCCCAGCGCCAGGCCGTCGAGCGCACCGAGGGCCCGCTGCTCGTGCTTGCGGGCGCGGGCTCGGGCAAGACGCGGGTGCTGACGTACCGTATCGCGCACCTGGTGAACGACCTGGGCGTGGCGCCGTGGGAGATTCTGGCGATCACCTTCACCAACAAGGCCGCCAAGGAGATGCGCGAGCGCGTCGGTCAGCTGGTGGGCCCGCGGGCCCGCGGCATGTGGGTGTCCACCTTTCACAGCATGTGCGTGCGCATCCTCCGGGCCGACGCCGAGCGCCTGGGCTTCACGCGCAGCTTCACCATCTACGACGACGCCGACTCCAATCGCCTGGTGAAGGAAATCATGGCCCAGCTCGACATCGACCCGCGGCGCTTTCCGATCCGCGCGATCAGGGGGCGCATCTCGGAGGCGAAGAACGAGCTGAAGGTGCCGGCCGACTTCTCGGCCAGCGTGGTGGACCCGGTGGGCAAGGTGGCTGCGCGCGTGTACGAGGTGCTGCAGCAGCGCCTGCGAGGCGCCAACGCGCTCGACTTCGACGACCTGCTGCTCTACGGCTTCCTGCTGCTGAAGCATCACCCCGAGGTGCTCGAGGCCTATCGCGCGCGCTTCCGCTACCTCATGGTGGACGAGTATCAGGACACCAATCACGCGCAGTACCAGATCACGCGTCTGTTGGCCGAGAAGCACCGCAACATCATGGTGGTGGGCGACGACGACCAGTCCATCTACTCGTGGCGTGGCGCCGACCTGCGCAACATCCTCGACTTCGAGCACGACTACCCGGGCTGCGCCGTGGTGAAGCTTGAGCAGAACTACCGCAGCATGGGAAACATCCTGAAGGCCGCCAACGCCGTGATCGCCAACAACGCCGAGCGCAAGGTGAAGAACCTGTTCACCGACCAGCCTGATGGTGAGCCGATCAAGGTGTACGCCGCCTCGGACGAGCGTGACGAGGGTCGGTGGGTGGCGGGCCGCATCGAGCAGCGTCATGGCGAGGGCATGAGCTACGCGCAGATGGCCGTGTTCTACCGCACCAACGCGCAGTCGCGCATGATCGAGGACATGTTCCTGCGCGCAGGCGTGCCCTACCGCATCGTGGGCGGCACGCGCTTCTTCGAGCGCCAGGAGATATCCGACGTGATGGCCTACCTCACGCTGGTGGTGAATCCCGCCGACGACATCGCCGCCAAGCGCGTGATCAACGTGCCGCGTCGCGGCGTGGGCAAGACCACCGTCGAGTACCTGGAAGCCCAGGCTCGCGAGCAGGGGCTCACCTTCATGGAGGCGGCCGAGATGGCCCAGGCCGACATGACGATTCGAGCCGCCACGCGCAGTGCGATCGGCGAGTTCCTGGGCGTGGTGCGCGAGGGGGCCACCTACAGCGGCGACCTGCGCAAGGTGGTGGAGGCCATCATCGACAAGGCGGGCCTGATCGCCGCCCTTGAGCGCGAGGGCACCGAGGAGGCCTTCGGACGCGTCGAGAACATCAAGGAGTTCCTGGGCGTGGTGGACGAGTTCGCCGACACGCATACCGACGACGACGCTCTGTTCGAAGCCCCCACGGTCACGGCGTCCCCGTCTGGGGAGGCGGCGGGAGCCGTCGCGGGCGCGGGCCTGTCCGCGACAGGGGATGCGGCAGGCGCCGCCGACGTCCGTGCGGACGCCGAGGGCGAGGGCGCCCCGCCGGTGCGCGTGCTGCGCGGCGACTCGCTGCCCGACCTGATCGAGTGGATCCGCCTGCGCACCGACCTCGACTCGGTGTCGGAGGACGGTCAGGCCGTCACCCTCATGACCATCCACGCGTCCAAGGGCCTCGAATTCGACTGCGTGTTCGTGGTGGGCATGGAGGAGTCGCTGTTTCCCAGCATGCGCACCATGCAGGACCCCGCGGGGGTGGAGGAGGAGCGGCGCCTGGCCTACGTGGCCATCACCCGCGCCCGCAGGCAGCTGTGCCTCACCTATGCCACGCAGCGCACGCTGTACGGTCAGACCCAGGTGAATCCCGTCTCGCGCTTCGTTCACGAGATCCCCGACGGCCTGCGCAGCGTGACGGGGGTGGGCTCGGCGGGCTTCAGCGGCACTGGCTGGGAGAAGCGCGGCAGCCGACGCGGAATCGCCGGCTCGGGCACCGAGGCGGGCGGTGGGCGTGTGTACGGCCGGTCCAGCGCCGCGGGGTCGGCGCAGCGCGCGCGGGATGCGGGCGGCGCGCAGGCGGGGCGCCCGGCCACGCGCACTCAGTTCGCCGTGGGCGACGCCGTGAGCCACAAGACCTTCGGGGCGGGTCACGTCACCAAGGTCGAGGGCGACGCCATCCATGTGCGGTTCTCGAAGCTGGGCCAGGTGAAGAAGCTGCTGGTGGACTACGCGCCGATCGTGAAGGTGGAGGGCCCCGCCTCCTAGCTCGCAAGGGGTGCGCACGCGCGTCGGCGCGCTTCGGGGCTGTCGCGCGTCCGGCGGCGGGGCTCGCATGGGCGCGCCGCCTTCGGTTCCTCGCGTCGGGCCTGCGCAACCCCTGCCCTGGTCGGAGGCGTGGCGGCGGGGGGGCGCGCGACCCGCATGCGGCGCCGTGCGGCCCCCATGCGGCCCCCGTGCGGCCTTCGGCCCCGCGCGCATCTTCCGAACGGGGAATACGCGATGCCTGCATGCGGTGCAGGTTTCGCGAAGCGCATCCGCAGGCCCCCGCCTGCTTCATCCGCCTTTGCTAGAATGGGCCGCCATCGGATTGAGCAAGCCGCGCACGCGGCGCGATCGCAAGGAGAGCACGCATGTCATCGACGGTTCTGGTGGTGGGTCACCGCAACCCCGACAACGACGCCATCAGCTCGGCGGTGGCTTACGCCTACCTGAAGAACCAGGTGGCGGCCAGGGACGCTGCCCCCGGCGCTCAGCCTGACGTGTACGTTCCGGTGCGCCTGGGCCCCCTGCCTCCCGAGACGGCCGGCATGTTCGAGCGCGTGGGCATCGAGTGGCCGCGCTCCATCGGGCATGTGCACACGCGCGTGTCGGACGTGATGACGCGCAATCCGGTGTCGATCGACCGCGGCGCCACGCTCATGGAGGCCGGGCGCATGCTGCGCAAGCACAACGTGCGCGCCCTGGTGGTGAACAACCCTGACGGCACGTACTGCGGCCTGGTGACCACGCGCATGATCGCCGAGCGCTACATCGCGGCCACCGACCTGCTTGAGCAGGGAAAGTCGGGCGCTTCCGTCGCGCAGGACCTGATCGCCTCGCTGGACCAGAAGGTCGATCAGACCCTTGAGACCGAAGTGCTGATCCTGGACGCCGAGGTAGTGCTGCGCGAGGCCATCGACGACCTGATGGCAAGCGCGCTTCGCGAGGCCGTGGTGCTGGACGACGCCGGCGTGGCGATCGGCATCGTCACGCGCTCCGACGTGGCCGTGCGCCCGCAGCGCAAGGTGATCCTGGTCGATCATAACGAGCGGCGCCAGGCGGCTCCCGGCATCGACGAGGCCGAGGTGGTCGAGATCATCGACCACCACCGCATCGCCGACGTGTCCACCACTCAGCCGATCCGCTTCCTCAATCTTCCCGTGGGCTCCACCGCCACGATCGTGACGCTGGAGTTCGAGCGCGAGGGAATCGACATTCCCCCGCAGATCGCCAGCATTCTTCTGTCGGCCCTGATGACTGATACGGTGATTCTGAAATCGCCCACGGCCACGCCCACCGACGCGCAGGTGGCCGACCGTCTGGCAGCCCGCCTGGGCTGCGACGCCACCGCGTTCGGCATGGACGTGTTCAAGATGCGCGGCGACGACGCGGGCATGCCCATCGAGCGCTTCGTGGGCGCCGATGCCAAGGAGTTCCAGATGGGCGACGGGGTGGTGCTGATCGCCCAGCACGAGACCGTGGACCTGTCGTCGGCGGTGTCGCGCGAGCCTGAGATTCGCGCCGAGATGAAGCGCCTGCTGGAACAGGGCGGCTACGAGTTCGTGCTGCTGATGGTCACCGACATCATCGCCGAGGGCAGCCAGTTCTTCTGCGAGGGCAACCGCAAGCTGCTGAACCGCGCCTTCGGAATCTCGTGCACAGGCCAGGGCGGCACGTGGATGCCGGGCGTGCTGTCGCGCAAGAAGCAGGTGGCGGCGCGCATTCTGGGAGCCTAGCGCCGCGCCCACGCGACCCGCGCGCGGAAGCGGTCCTGCGGACGGGCCGGCGTGCGTCGGGCTTTCGCGTGCCGGACCGAGGGCCCTGCTGTCCGCAGGGGAGGGGTGTTGAGGAGAATCTGCGAAGGCCTTGCCCTCTCACGCCTCTCATCAGCATCAACGCATCTCTCCCGATATGGATACGCCCGGATGCGTGGCGTTTGACAAGCCTGGTAGCGGGTGATAATGTTTGCCACCGCGTCTGAGAAGGCGTGCGTTCTGCGTGCCCTTGAACTCACGCAAGGGCCCAGGTCGCGAGTACGTTTACCGCTTCGGCGAGCTTACTCGAAAACGGTGCGGCCGAGCGATCGTCTGCACCTGAGGGCATGTTTCGATTTTCACGAAGGAGAGAAAGTTGCCTACAATCAACCAGCTGGTCCGCAAGGGCCGCCAGAAGCAGGTCGATAAGAAGAAGACCCCTGCTCTGAAGGGCAACCCGCAGAAGCGTGGCGTGTGCACCCGCGTGTACACCACCACGCCCAAGAAGCCGAACTCGGCTCTGCGCAAGGTGTGCCGCGTGCGTCTGGTGAACGGCATGGAGGTCACGGCCTACATCCCGGGTATCGGCCACAACCTGCAGGAGCACTCGATGGTGCTCATCCGCGGCGGTCGTGTGAAGGACCTGCCCGGCGTGCGCTACAAGGTGATCCGCGCGGCCCTCGACTGCGCTGCGGTGAACAACCGCATGCAGGCTCGCAGCCGCTACGGAGCCAAGCGCCCCAAGTAATCGTCAGTAAGCCGCACGGGTTCGCCGAAGTCCCTGAAAGCAGGAAGGCGGCCTAATGGGCCACCGGCCCCGAAGTGCGCAGAGTCCAGAAGGAGACACCATGCCGCGTCGTGCAGCAGCCATCCGTCACGAGGTTCAGCCGGATGCGAAGTTCAACAACCGTCTTGTCACCCAGCTCATCAACAAGGTGCTGCTTGATGGCAAGAAGTCCCTCGCCGAGAGCATCGTCTACGGTGCCTTCGACACCATTCAGGAGAAGACCGGCGAGGATCCCCTGTCCGTGTTCAAGAAGGCCATGGACAACGTGCGCCCCACGCTTGAGGTGAAGCCCAAGCGCGTCGGCGGCGCCACCTACCAGGTGCCGATGGAAGTGCCCTCCCGTCGCGCCACCACCCTGGCCATTCGCTGGATCGTGGACTTCTCGCGCAAGCGCCGCGAGCACACCATGCGCGAGCGCCTTGCGAACGAGATCATGGAGGCCGCCGAGGGTCAGGGCGCTTCGGTGAAGCGTCGCGAGGACCTGTACAAGATGGCTGAGTCGAACCGTGCGTTCTCGCACTACCGCTTCTAGGGAAGAGTGACCGCTATGGCAAAAACCCCTCTGAAGGATACGCGCAACATCGGGATCATGGCCCACATCGATGCGGGCAAGACCACCACGACCGAGCGCATCCTGTACTACACGGGCAAGACCCACAAGATCGGCGAGGTGCACGACGGCGCTGCCACCATGGACTGGATGGTCCAGGAGCAGGAGCGCGGCGTGACCATCACCTCGGCTGCCACCACCTGCTATTGGGAGAAGGATGCGAAGAAGTACCGCATCCAGATCATCGACACCCCGGGCCACGTGGACTTCACGGCCGAGGTCGAGCGCTCGCTGCGCGTGCTTGACGGCGCCGTGGCCGTGTTCGACGCCGTGGCAGGCGTGCAGCCGCAGTCCGAGACGGTGTGGCGCCAGGCCACGCGCTACGGCGTGCCCCGCATCGCCTACATCAACAAGTACGACCGCATCGGCGCCGACTTCTTCCGCGCCATCGGCACCATGCACGACCGCCTGGGCGCCAACGCCGTGGCCGCGCAGATGCCCATGGGCGCCGAGGACAACTTCTGGGGCGTTATCGACCTGGTCACCCTTACCGCGTGGGACTTCAAGGCCGACGACAAGGGTATGACCTACCCCGAGCCCATGGACGAGATCCCGGCCGAGTTCGTCGATGAGGCGCAGATGCGCCACCAGGAGCTGGTGGAGGCTGCCGCTGACTGCGACGAGGCTCTGATGGAGAAGGTCCTGATGGACGAGGAGGTGTCGGTCGAGGAGCTGAAGGCCGCCCTGCGCAAGGGCACCATCGCCTGCCAGATTCACCCCGTGTTCGTGGGCTCGTCCTACAAGAACAAGGGCGTGCAGGAGATGCTCGACGGCGTGATCGACTACCTGCCCAGCCCCATCGACGTGCCCGCCATCGGCGGCGAGCACCCCGACACGGGCGCCGAGGACAGCCGTCCCTCCGACGAGAAGGCGCCGTTCGCGGCCCTGGCCTTCAAGATCATGACCGACCCCTACGTGGGCAAGCTGACTTACTTCCGCGTGTACTCGGGCAAGCTCGACTCGGGCAGCTACGTGATCAACGCCACCAAGGGCAAGCGCGAGCGCATCGGCCGCCTGCTTGAGATGAACTCGAACCAGCGTCTTGACGTGGAGACCTGCTTCGCGGGCGACATCGTGGCCGCGGTGGGCCTGAAGGACACCACCACCGGCGACACCCTGTGCGACGAGTCCGCGCCGATCATCCTGGAGTCGATGGAGTTCCCCGACCCGGTTATCGACATCGCCGTGGAGCCCAAGACCAAGGCCGAGCAGGACAAGATGGGCATCGCCCTTCAGAAGCTGGCCGAGGAGGACCCCACCTTCCGCGTGTCCACCAACAAGGAGACCGGTCAGACGATCATCGCCGGCATGGGCGAGCTGCACCTCGAGATCATCGTCGATCGCCTGCTGCGCGAGTTCAAGGTCGAGGCCAACGTGGGCAAGCCCCAGGTTGCCTACCGCGAGTCGGCTACCAAGGAGGTCATGGGCGCCGAGGGCAAGTTCGTGCGCCAGTCCGGCGGTCGCGGCCAGTACGGTCATGCGATCATCAACCTGTACCCGCAGGAGCAGGGCAAGGGCTACGAGTTCGAGAACAAGATCGTGGGCGGCGTGGTTCCCAAGGAGTACATCACCCCGATCGACAAGGGCATCCAGGAAGCGCTGAACTCCGGCGTGCTGGCGGGCTACCCGGTGGTGGACGTGCGCGTCGAGCTGGTTGACGGCTCGTACCACGACGTCGACTCGTCCGAGGCCGCGTTCAAGGTGGCCGGCTCCATGGCCATCAAGGACGCCCTGCGCAAGTCGTCGCCGGTGATCCTTGAGCCCATGATGGCCGTCGAGGTCGAGACGCCCGAGGAGTACATGGGCGACGTGATGGGCAACCTGTCCAGCCGTCGCGGCCAGATCCAGGGCATGGGCGACCGCGGCAACGCCAAGGTGGTCAGCGCCAAGGTGCCGCTGTCCGAGATGTTCGGCTACGCCACCGACCTGCGCTCCACCACCCAGGGCCGCGCGTCGTACACGATGCAGTTCGATTCGTACGAGGCGGTGCCCAAGAACGTGGCGGACGAGATTATCAGCAAGGCCAACGGCAACGCTTCCTAAGCGGACGCTCGAAACCAATTGGAGGAACAACAAGTGGCTAATCAGAAGATTCGCATCCGCTTGAAGGGCTATGACCACGAGATCGTGGACCAGTCCACGAAGCTCATCGTGGACACCGCTCAGAAGACGGGTGCCAAGGTTTCCGGACCCATTCCGCTGCCGACGGAGCGCAACCTGTTCACCGTCGTGCGCGGCCCGCACGTTGACAAGGATTCGCGCGAGCAGTTCGAGATGCGCACGCACAAGCGTCTGATCGACATCCTTGAGCCGACCCCCAACACGGTTGACTCGCTGATGCGCCTCGACCTCCCTGCCGGCGTCGACATCGAGATCAAGCTGTAAGGGGTGCCTAGTATGATCAACGCAATTTTCGGCAAGAAAGTGGGCATGACCCAGCTGTTCGATGAGAACGACGTGCTGATCGCCGTTACGGTGATCGAGGCTCTGCCCAACACCGTGTGCCAGGTGAAGACCGCTGCCACCGACGGCTACGAGGCCGTGCAGCTGGGCTTCGGCGCGGTGAAGGCCCACAAGGTGAACAAGCCCATGGGCGGCCACTTCGCCAAGCAGGGCATCGAGCCCTGTCGCTACCTGCGCGAGGTGCGCGTGGACGACGCCTCGGCCCATCAGAGCGGCGAGGAGGTGACCGTCGCCAACTTCGCCGAGGTGAAGAAGGTTGACGTCACCGGAACCTCGAAGGGCAAGGGCTTCGCCGGCGTCATGAAGCGCCACGGCTTCGGCGGCGGCCCGGGCGGCCACGGCTCGCACTTCCACCGTGCCCCCGGCTCGATCGGCCAGTGCGCCACGCCCTCGCGCGTGCTGAAGGGCGTCCGCATGCCGGGTCACATGGGCTGCGACACCGTCACCGTGAAGAACCTGGAGGTTGTTCGCGTTGACGCCGAGTCGAACCTGATCCTGGTGAAGGGCGCGATTCCCGGCGGCAAGAACGGCATCGTCCGCGTTCGCATGGCTTAGTCGGCCGCAGAACCTGTTAAGGAGCTTTCAGTATGACCACTATCGAAATCAAGGATGCTTCGGGCAAGGTGGCCGAGTCCCGCGAGCTTGCCGCATCCGTGTTCGGCATCGAGCCGAACGTGCATGTCATGCACCAGGTTGTGCGCGCTCAGCGTGCCTCGTGGCGCCAGGGCACCCACAGCACCCGCACCCGCGGCGAGGTGCGCGGCGGCGGCAAGAAGCCCTGGAGGCAGAAGGGCACCGGCCGTGCCCGCCAGGGTTCGATCCGCTCGCCCCAGTGGCGCGGCGGCGGCGTGGTGTGGGGTCCGCATCCCCGCTCGTACGCCTTCCGCGTGAACAACAAGGAAGTCAAGCTGGCCATGCGCTCGGTGCTGTCGGCCAAGCTTGCTGACGGTCAGTTCCACGTGGTGAACGAGTTCGCCTTCGAGAAGCCCTCCACCAAGGCGGCCGTGGCCGCGCTGGCGGCGCTGGGCATCGAGGGTCGCGCCACGATCGTGATCGGCAACGACGACATCAACACGTTCCTGTCGTTCCGCAACATCAAGCAGGTCAACGTGATTCCCGTGGCCGAGGCCAACACCTACGAGATGATCGACAACAAGAACCTCGTCTTCACCGCCGAGGCCCTGAAGCGCATCGAGGAGGTGCTTGCATAATGTCCGACGCACGTCAGATCGTCATTCGCCCCATCATCACCGAGCATAGCTACGACATGATGGAGAAGAACACGTACACGTTCGAGGTTGCCCGGAACGCCAACAAGATCCAGATCGCCAAGGCGATCGAGGAGATCTTCAGCGTGAAGGTGGTGAAGGTGAACACCCTCACCGTGAAGCCGAAGAAGAAGCGCGTCCGCATCCAGCAGGGGTATACCCGCACCTGGAAGAAGGCCATGGTCACGCTGAAGGACGGCGACACCATCGAGCTGTTCGCCTCGTAGCCTGCTTGGCTGAAACGAGACATGGGAAGGCGCCCCTCGGGGCGCCTTCCTGCGTTTTGCGGTCGGAACGCGGCGCGGAGCGCGGTCTGAGAAGGCTCACGCGCTGTCGCATGCCCGAAAGGCGCGCGCATCCCTTTCGCGGGCGATCGCCTCGCGCGCGCCTCGGCTGCGGGCGGGGAGGTCGTGTGAGCCCGGCTTATGAACGGGCAGGTCGGGTGCGCGGAGCTTGCGTGCACGGGGCGTCGAGCCGGGCTTGCCGTACAGCGACACGATCATGCGCACGAACGTCTGCTCCAGCGCGGTAAGGGTTCGCCCGCGCCTCCAGAACAGATGAAGGGGCATCTCCAGCGCTGCGCCGCGGTCGCCCACGATCGGCAGAATCGCCAGCGGCGTGTCGGCCAGCGTGCGCATGGCATGCTGGAAGGGGCGAATCGAGTAGCGGCGCCCTCCGATGACGGCGCACGCGTCGCTCTTCGCCCGAACCTGCAGGGCAGACGTTTCCAGGGTCACGTGGGCGCGCCGTGCGCTCTCAAGGTAGAAGCCGTTGAAGGCGTCCTCTTCGCTGAATAGCACGAGCTCGCCCTGGGCCAGGTCGTTCAGGTTCACCGACCTGCGCCCCTCGAAGGTGGGGCTCGATTCGGCCACGATGGCGGCCAGCGGGAACTTCCTCAGCAGCACGGCGTCCAGGTCGGCATCGATGCGGTCGGACAGCACGGCGATGCCGAAGTCCACCGACCCCTCGTTCACCGAGCGCTGGATCGAGTTGCCGCGCATCTCCATGAACTTCCAGTTGGCTTGACGGTGGTGGTTGTGAAAGTCCAGCAGGTGCCGCCAGTCGATCGTCCCGCCGTTCTCGCGAAAGCACAGCGCGTGAATGCCCACCGTGCAGGGAGGGTGCGTGTCTACCCGCGCGTCGGCGGCGACTGCCTGCAGACGCTCGATCGCGTCGAGGGCCTGCACCGCCTCGTCGCGGAAGCGCCTGCCGAACGGCGTGAGCGTGATGTCGTTGGGGCCGCGGACGAACAGCTCGACGCCAAGCGCTCGCTCGAGAGCCTGAACGCCCTTCGAGAGGGCCTGGGGCGATACGAACAGCTTGCGTGCGGCGGCTGCGTAGCTTCCCGCCGTTGCGGCGGCCACGAAGTACTCCGTCTGCTTCATATCCAGGTAGAGCATGTCGCGTCCTCGCTGGGTTTCGCTGGGACCTTGGTGGATTCCTCTACAAGATTAACGTAAATTCGATATCGTTCGGTTGCTAAATCCGATAAAGCCGCGTGACGTGCCCGGTGTTGGTGAGGGGTCGGGCGGGGCGGGTGCGAAGCGACCTCAACCTGGGCGCAGGGCGGCTGGTTGACGAGACGCCAGGTCGTGCAGGCATCGGCACAACCAATGGTTGAGGTGCCCAACTTCTTGATGGGCGCCAAGCGCTCACATTTCATCCACAATTGACGCAAAGGCCGTCGCTCACAGGGGACGAGCGAGCCACGTTGAAAGGGGAGCGTGAATGAGCGAGCAGATGAAGCGGAGGGATTTCCTGAAGGTTGGAGGTCTTGCGGGCGTGGCCCTGGTAGGGGCGGGCATGATGAGCGGCTGCGGTCCCAAGGCCGCGGGCGGGAAGGCTTCCGCCAAGAAGGATTCATGGGATCAGGAAGTGGACGTGCTGGTGGTGGGTTCGGGCTTTGCCGGTCTGGCCGCCGCCATCGAGGCCATGCAGGCGGGGGCCGAGGTGGCCCTGATCGACAAGATGCCCGTTTACGGGGGCAACTCGTCGCTGAACGGCGGCGACATGGCCGCGGTGGGCACGCCTCTGCAGAAGGAGGCCGGCGTGGAGGACAGCATCGACCTCATGGTCAAGGACATGGTGCGCACGGGCAAGAGCTACAACCACGTCGATCGCGTGAAGCTGATGGTGGAGCAGTCGGCCGGGGCCGTGCAGTGGTGCGCTGACCTGGGCGTTAAGTTCACAAAGCTGAACTTCCACGGCGGTCACTCGGTGCCGCGCACCAACACCACCTCCAACGCAACGGGCGCTGACATCGTGAAGGCCCAGGTGGAGAAGTTCGAGAGCATGGGCGGAAAGATCGAGCTGAAGTGCAAGCTCGATCGCCTGGTGGCCGATGAGGGCGGGCGCATCATCGGCGCCGAGGTGCGCGATCGCTATACGTTGGGAGACGAGGACAGCGGCAAGCCCCGGCGCATTCGCGCCCGCAAGGCCGTGGTGCTGGCCTCGGGCGGCTTCTCGAATGACGTGAAGATGCGTCAGATTCACGAGCCGCGCCTTGACGACAAGCTCACCAGCACGAACCACGAGGGGGCCACGGGCGAGTCGCTGCGCGAGGCGCTGAAGCACGGCGCCATGGACGTGCACATGGATTGGATCCAGCTGGGTCCGTGGACCAGCCCCGATGAGCCGGGATTCGGCTTCTGCCCGCAGTTCTGCGAGCGCATGGTGGGCTGGGGCCTCATGGTGGACCCCGAGACGGGCAGGCGCTTCGTGAAAGAGACGGGCGACCGCAAGGTTCGCGCCGACAAGATGCTGGAGCTGAACCGCGTGACGCTGGTGGTCGGCGATGCCAAGGCCGTGGAGAAGCAGGTGGCCCCGCGCATTCTGGAGGGGGGAACCAAGGCCGGCGTGATCTTGAGGTTCGATTCGCTGGACGACATCGCCAAGGAGTTCTCGATGCCGGTTGACGAGTTCAAGGCCGAGGTGGAGCGCTGGAACGGCTACGTGCGCGCGGGCAAGGACCCCGACTTCGACGCGCTGGTGCTGAAGGACGCGGGTCCCATCGAGAACCCGCCCTATTACGTGTCGAGGCTGTGGCCCAAGGTCCACCACACCATGGGCGGTCTGTACACCAATTTGAAGTCGCAGGTGATCAACCAGGATTTCGAGCCGATCCCGGGTCTGTACGCTGCGGGCGAGATCGCCGGCGGAACCCACGGGGCCGTGCGTCTGGGCAGCTGCGCGATCACCGACTGCGTGGTGTTCGGCCGCATCGCCGGCAAGGAGGCGGCCAAGGAGGACGCCACGACGTAGGGGCTGCATGCCGCGCGCATTGCCGGAGGGGCGCTGCGGGGCCCCTCCGGCCTCGCGGGCCGTTTCGCGCACCTGAGCGGACGCGCGGCGAACCGCGTGGCGGGGCGTGCGGCTTGAACGCGGAGCGCGCGCCTGAGCGGGCGCGGCGCGTTCCGACGGGGCCGGGGACGATGGCGATGTCCCCGGCCCTCCTTTGTGCGCACGCCCTCGGTGGATGCGCCCGCGCGAAAGCGCTCCGGCGCTTGCCGCGCGCTGCGAGGCGACTCCATGAGGCGGCCTCGCGCGGCGCACGGGCGCAGTGCGGGGGTCGCGCCGCGGTCGAGTACAATGGGCGGCGTTGAGGATCATCGACGTCGGCCCGCGGGCCGCAAGACGGGGGGCTGCCATGAAGGCAATCAGGCGAGACGCAGGCGAGGGGCGCGTGGTCATCGAGGCAAGGGCCGATGCGTCCGATGTGGACCATGCGCTCGACCTGGCGCAGAGCCGCTTCTGTGACCAGGTGGGCGTGCCCTTCGAGCCGGGGCTGACGCCTGCCGACGCCGCCCGTCGCGCCTTCGGCATCGCAGACCTCGACCAGGTGGTGGCCGCTCAGGCCCTCGACATCCTCGTGCCCTTCGCCTTCGACCGCCTGCGCCTGGCCCCGGCGTTCATCCCTTCGCCGATGCCGGGTGAGCTGCCCCGACGGGGGCGCCCGCTCGTCTTCATCCTGCATGCGATGCTGAAGCCGCAGTTCGAGCTGAGCTCGTACGAACCCGTGAAGATCACGCTTCCGCCCTTCCCCGACCTGGACCGCATGGTGCGCGACCGTCTGGAGGACCTGCGCGAGGCCCACGCCACGTACGAGGAGGCATCGGCAACGGCGCTTGAGCGCGGCATGAGCGCGCGGCTCACGCTGAGGTCGACGGTCAACGGCGAGCCCGACCCGGCGTTCTCGTGCGAGGGCGAGCCCTTCGACGTGGGCGGCACGGGCATGGGCGACGCCTTCGACGACGCGCTGGTGGGAATGAGCCCCGGAGAGGCGCGCAGCGTCACGCTGCGCCTTGCCCGGCACCCCTTGGGCGCCGTCCAGGGCCCGGTGGCGGTGGACATCGAGGTCACCTGCGACGCCGTTTTGACCAAGGTTCTTCCTGAGCTCACCGACGAGCTGGTGGCCCGCAGCTTTCCCCTGCAGGGCGGCGTCGAGGGCTTCGCGCGCGCCTACCGCGCCGAGATCGAGGACGGGGTGCGCTACGACTACGACGAGCATTGCCGCTCGATCGCGGCGGCGGCCCTGGCGGAGCGCTTCGAGGGATCGATTCCCGACGAGGTGTACGAGGGCTGCATGCCCCAGGCCATGCAGCAGCTGCGCGCCGAGGTGGAGCATCAGGGAACCAGCTGGGAGCGCTTCGTGGCCGACATGGGCGGCGAGCAGCAGGCGTCGATGACGGCCATGGTGCGGCTGCGCGGCATGCTGGTGCAGGAGTACGCCTTGGACGCGGTGTATCGCCGCGAGGGTCTGGCGGTTTCGGAGGCCGACCTGCGCGACGTGTGCCGCTCGTTCAACTTCGGCGATCCCGAGGGAGTGCGCCGCAGCATGGAGGAGTGGGGCCAGGGATTCCTTCTGCGCGAGACGGCCGAGCGCCTGTGCGCCGCCAAGTGGGTGTTGGCCCACGCCGATGCGCGGATCGACGGCGCGAGCGCGTAAGGTCGTCCGTCCGTCCGTCGGTCGAGGCGGGAAAGGGGAGTCGGGGAAGCCTGCGTGCGCGGCTCCGAGCGGGCGCGCAGTCGAGGTGGGGTGGCTCGATGGAGGGTGACGAACGCCGCGGGCTTTTCGCCCGACATCGCGTAACCTATCTCCCTGGCCCGCGCAGACTGAGCGGGGAAGGCGCGAGAGGAGCTTCATGTCGTCGCATCGCCTTGGCAGGGTGCTGCTGATTGCGAATCCAGCCGCGAACAGCGGACGTGTGTCGAAGGTGGCGCCGCGCGCCCGCGACGCGATCCGTGCGGCGCGGTCCGCTTCCGAGGTGGAGCTGGTGTACACCGGCGAGCCCGGTCACGCGAAGCTGATAGCCGCCGCATCCGAGGGCTGGGACACCGTCGCCGCCCTGGGGGGCGACGGCGTGACGCACGAGGTGGCCAACGGCCTGATGAAAATCCCCGCCGAACGTCGTCCGGTGCTGATGGCGGTGCCCTTCGGGTCGGGTAACGACTTCGCGCGCAGCATCGGCATGAAAGCCAAGCTGGACGACGCCTTCGCCCTGCTGGATCGTCTGGAGGCGCGCGCGATCGACGTGGGGCTGTGCAACGACGAGGTGTTCCTTGAAACGGTGTCGTTCGGCCTTGACGCCGCGATAGCCCAGGACACCGTGGCGCTGCGCCGCCGCACGGGCATGAGCGGCGTGCCCCTGTACGCTGCCAGCGGCATCGACAACCTGGTGAACCGACTTGAGAAGTACGAGGCCTCGATCAGCCTGAACGGCGGGGCCGCGCAGCGTGTCGGCGTGCATCTGCTGGCCGTGCAGAACGGCCGCACCTACGGCGGCGGCTTTCCGGTGTGCCCCGAGGCGGCGATCGACGACGGCCTGCTGGATCTGTGCTGGGTGGAGGGCCCGCAGCGCCTGCGCGCCGCAGCTCTCACGTTCCTGCTGGCCATGAAGGGCACCCACGTGAACCGGGCGGGCGTGCGCCTTTCCCGCGCCACCGCCGCGAGCATCGCGTTCGACCGCGAGGTGCCGGGCCAGATCGACGGCGAGAGCTTCAACGGGTCGTCGTTCGAGGTGGCGATCCTGCCGCGCGCGCTGCGCGTGGCGGCACCGCCTGTGGCAGAGCAGCGCGCGACGCGTCGATAGGCTGCGGCGCGCAGGTCGCGCCCGGTCTTGGCCTGGCAGCTTCGCCTGCCCGCTTGCCCGTCAGTCGCTCCGCGCGGCTGACGCACGAGCCCGCCGCACCTTACATGTGAGCTGCGTATGTGCGTTCCCCATCTGCTTGATTAGCCATTCCCAGCTGTATATAATGCTCGATTGTGCCTGAGCTATCTATGGATACGCCCGGGCGCGTGGATTGACGGCGTCGGCGTATGTGCCCTCATCATATGCGCATCGGCAATCGCCAGCCACGTTATGTAGGGGGTTCTTGGTGTGCGACGAGGCGCGCGAGCAAGGGCCCGGAATCGAGCTCGGGGTCCGTTGCACCTCGCAGCTCAGGGAAAGGAACACGAGCATGGGAGTCAAGCAGTACAAGCCGACGAGTCCCGGCCGCCGCTTCCAGATGGTTTCCGATTTCGCGGAGATCACCCGAAGCAAGCCGGAGAAGTCGCTCCTCGCGCCGCTTTCTAAGAAGGCAGGGCGCAACAACAACGGCCGCATCACCACCCGTCATCAGGGTGGCGGTCACAAGCGTCGTTACCGCATCATCGACTTCAAGCGCAACAAGGACGGCGTGCCCGCCAAGGTGGCCACGATCGAGTACGATCCGAACCGCTCGGCGCGCATCGCCCTGCTGCACTACGTTGACGGCGAGAAGCGCTACATCCTGCATCCGCGCGGCCTGAGCGTGGGCGACATGGTGGTCAGCGGCCCCGAGGCCGACATCAAGCCCGGCAACGCCCTGCCGCTTGCCAACATCCCCGTCGGCACGCTGATCCATGCGGTGGAGCTGCAGCCCGGTCGCGGCGCCGCCCTGGCCCGCTCGGCCGGCACCAGCATCCAGCTGATGGGCAAGGAGGGCAAGTACGCCATCCTGCGCATGCCCTCTTCCGAGATGCGCCGCGTGCTGCTCACCTGCCGCGCCACGGTGGGCGAGGTCGGCAACGCCGAGCACTCGAACATCAAGATCGGCAAGGCCGGCCGCAGCCGCTGGCTGGGCATTCGCCCCACGGTCCGCGGCACGGTCATGAACCCGGTCGATCACCCGCACGGCGGTGGCGAGGGCAAGAACAAGTCGTCGGGTCGTCACCCGGTGTCGCCCTGGGGCGTTCCCACCAAGGGACACCGCACCCGCAACCGCAAGAAGGCCTCCAGCCGCCTGATTATCCGCCGTCGCAAGAAGTAGCGCCCGCTAGAAGGAGCAACAGTGAGCAGAAGTTTGAAGAAGGGACCGTTCGTCGAGCCGCGCCTTCTGGGTCGTATCGAGGCCATGAACGAAGCCGGCACGAAGGACGTCGTGAAGACCTGGTCGCGCGCGTCCACGATCTTCCCCGAGATGGTCGGTCACACGATCGCCGTCCACGACGGGCGCAAGCATGTCCCCGTCTACGTTACCGAGTCCATGGTCGGCCACAAGCTTGGAGAGTTCTCTCCCACCCGCACCTTCAAGGGTCACGCCGCCGACAAGCGCAAGAAATAGGAAGGGTGAAGAATGGAAGCTAAGGCTATCGCACGCTACGTGCGCGTTTCGCCCCGCAAGGCGCGCGTCGTGGTCGACCTGGTTCGCGGCAAGTCCGTGGTTCAGGCTCAGGAGATCCTCGCGTTCACGAACCGCGCCGTCGCCGAGTGCGTCGAGAAGACGCTCAACTCGGCCGTCGCCAATGCAGAGAACCTGCATCAGGTGCGCCCCGAGGCCCTGTTCGTGAAGGAGTGCTACGTCGACGAGGGTCCCACCATGAAGCGTATCCGTCCCCGTGCAAAGGGTTCCGCTGCACGTATTCGCAAGCGTTCCAGCCACATCACCATCGTTGTTGCAACGCGAGAGGAGGCATAGAGCCCTATGGGTCAGAAAGTAAGCCCCACCGGTTTCCGTCTCGGCATCACCGAGGAGTGGCGCAGCCGTTGGTACGCGGGCAAGGACTATGCCCAGAACCTTGAGAACGACATCGCCATCCGCGAGTTCCTGGCCAAGGAGCTCGCGCGTGCCTCCGTGTCGCGCATCGACATCGAGCGCGCCGGCGACAAGGTGAAGGTGATCGTCACCACCGCCCGTCCCGGCGTGGTGATCGGCAAGAAGGGCGCCGAGATCGACGCCCTGCGCAAGAAGCTGCAGGCCATCGCCACCGGCACCGTGTCGGTTGACGTGATCGAGGTCAAGCGCCCCGAGCTGGACGCCACGCTGGTGGCCCAGTCCGTCGCCGAGCAGCTGGAGGGCCGCGTGGCCTTCCGTCGCGCCATGCGCAAGGCCGTGCAGTCGGCCATGAAGAGCGGCGCCAAGGGCATCCGCATCCAGTGCTCCGGCCGTCTGGGCGGCGCCGAGATGAGCCGTCGCGAGTGGTACCGCGAGGGTCGCGTGCCCCTGCACACGCTGCGCGCCAAGATCGACTACGGCACGCACACCGCGTCGACCGCCATGGGTGCGATCGGCGTTCAGGTTTGGATCTATCACGGTGAGGTCCTGCCCGGCCAGAAGGCTCCCCAGCCGGCCCTTGAGGGCAGCTCTCGCCCCAACCGCGCTCGTCGCAACAACCATCGCGGCGATCGCAACGAGAGGGGTGCAAAGTAAATGCTCGTACCTAAGCGTGTGAAGCACCGCAAGGTGCAGCGCGGCTCGATGAAGGGCAAGGCCAAGGGCGGTACGCGTCTGAATCACGGCGAGTACGGCATCCAGGCCCTTGAGGCCGCTTGGATCACGAACCGTCAGATCGAGGCCGCCCGTGTGGCCATGACCCGTGAGATGAAGCGCGGCGGCAAGGTGTGGATCACCATCTTCCCCGACAAGCCGATCACCAAGAAGCCCGCCGAGACCCGCATGGGTTCGGGCAAGGGCAACCCGGAAGCGTGGGTGGCCGTCGTGAAGCCGGGCCGCATCATGTTCGAGCTGGCTGGCGTCGAGGACGAAGTTGCCCGCGAAGCGCTGCGTCTTGCCATCAACAAGCTTCCCATCAAGTGCAAGATCGTAACGCGTGAGACGGAAGGTCAGGAATAAATGAAAGCAGCAGAGATTCGCGAGCTTTCCTCCGAGCAGTTGCAGGCTAAGCTCCAGGAGACGCGCGCAGAGCTGTTCAATCTGCGCTTCCAGATGGCAACCAGTCAGCTGGACAACACGGCCCGCTTGGGACAGGTGAAGAAGGACATCGCTCGTATCCAGACTGAGATGCGCGCGCGTGAGCTTAAGGCTCTTAACTAGAGCGCGGATTTTAGGAAGGTAGAAGAACATGACTGATGAACGCAACTCTCGCAAGGTCCGTCAGGGCGTCGTCGTGAGCGACGTCAATGACAAGACCTGCGTCGTGCAGATCGAGGATCGCAAGCCGCATCCCATCTACGGCAAGATGATGACCTCCACCAAGAAGTTCCACGCCCATGACGAGAACAACGAGGCTCACGTGGGCGACACGGTCCAGATCATGGAGACGCGCCCGCTGTCGAAGATGAAGCGCTGGCGCCTGGTCAAGGTCATCGAGAAGGCTCAGTAGCCTGCGGCGACCCGCTGCATGCTCCTCAAAGGAAAGTAAGGTAACGCAATGATTCAGGTGCAAACCATGCTCACGGTCGCCGATAACTCCGGCGCCCGCAAGGTGCAGTGCATCAAGGTGCTGGGTGGCACGGGCCGCCGCTACGCCGGCCTTGGCGACGTCATCATCTGCGCCGTGAAGGAGGCCATCCCCAACGCGAACGTCAAGAAGGGCGACGTGGTTCGCTGCGTGGTCGTTCGCGTGAAGAAGGAAGTGCGCCGTCCCGATGGCAGCTACATCAAGTTCGATCAGAACTCCGCGGTTCTGATCAACGAGGACGGCTCGCCGCGCGGCACCCGCATCTTCGGGCCCGTGGCCCGCGAGCTGCGCGACAGAAGGTACATGAAGATCGTGTCTTTGGCACCGGAAACGCTGTAAAGGAGGTGCGCAGATGAGTGGAATGAAGATCAAGAAGGGCGACCTGGTTCAGGTGATCGCCGGCAAGGACAAGGGCAAGCAGGGCGTCGTGCTCCGTGCGCTTCCCAGCCGCAATCGCGTGGTGGTGGAGAAGGTCAACATGGTGAAGAAGGCCCAGCGCCCCACCCAGCAGAACCCTCAGGGCGGTATCATGTCGATCGAGGCCCCGCTGCATGTCAGCAACGTCATGCTGGTGAACCCCGATACGAAGAAGCCTGCCCGCGTGGGCTTCCGCATCGAGGAGGACGGCACGAAGGTCCGGTACTTCAAGGACTCCAAGTAAGGATGCACGCAGCGGCTCGCCCTGGCGGTCTGCCGCTGCTGCCATGGCCCCGACACGGTGTCGGGGACGCAGGGTCGGAATCCTGCGTTTAATCCATCGGAAAGGAAACACGAACCATGACTCCTCGTCTGAAGGAACGCTACAAGAGCGAAATCGTGGCCAAGCTCCAAGATGAGCTGGGCCTGGGCAACGTCAATCAGGTGCCCAAGCTTGAGAAGATCGTCGTGAACATGGGTGTGGGCGGCGCTGCCTCCGACTCCAAGCTTCTCGATGCCGCCATCGCCGACCTGCGCACCATCACGGGTCAGCAGCCCTGCGTCACCCGCGCGCGCAAGTCGATCGCCGGCTTCCACATCCGCGAGGGCCAGGCCATCGGCGCGAAGGTCACCCTTCGCGGCGACCGCATGTGGGAGTTCCTCGACCGCCTGCTGTCCGTGGCCCTGCCGCGCGTGCGCGACTTCCGCGGCATCTCGCAGAAGAGCTTCGACGGCCGCGGCAACTACTCGCTGGGCATCACCGAGCAGCTGATCTTCCCCGAGATCGACTACGACAAGGTCGATCGCACCCGCGGCATGGACATCACGTTCGTGACCACCGCCGGCAACAACGAGGGAGCGCTTGCTCTGCTCAAGGCCCTGGGCTTCCCCTTCAAGGAGAACTAAGGCCCCCATTCGCTCAGACGTATCGAGGGATCGCCCTCGCGTCGTTAGGAAAGAAGGAAATGCATGGCTAAGAAATCGATGATCGCCAAGGCGAAGCGCGATGCCAAGTTCTCGACGCGTGAGCACAACCGCTGCTCGCGCTGCGGGCGCCCCCGCGCTTTCTACCGCAAGTTCGGCCTGTGTCGCGTGTGCGTGCGCGAGCTTGCCAACAAGGGCGAACTTCCCGGCGTGACCAAGGCCTCCTGGTAGGCACGAGCCAACGTTGAGGATGTGCCCGCGCTCAGGCGCATGCGCTAGGGGTGCATGCGAACCGAGCGATGCGGTTCATCAAGGACTAAAGGAGAATCGAACATGACAATGACCGACCCTATCGCAGATATGCTTACGCGCGTGCGTAACGCAAACTCTGCCGGCAAGGACACGGTTTCCATGCCGTCGAGCAAGAAGCTCGTCGAAATCGCGCGGATCATGCAGCAGGAAGGCTACATCCAGGGCTACCAGGTGGTTGAGGGCGAGCCCCGCGCCACCCTGCAGATCACGCTGAAGTACGGCGACAAGAAGTCACGCACCATTCGCGGCATCAAGCGCATCTCGAAGCCGGGCCTGCGCATCTACGCCGGCAAGGACGAGCTGCCCCGCGTGCTGGGGGGCCTCGGCACCGCCATCGTCTCGACGAGCCAGGGTGTGATGGCCGACCGCGACGCCCGCAAGCGCGGCGTCGGCGGCGAAGTCATCGCATACGTCTGGTAGGAAGGGAGGCTCACTTATGTCTCGTATCGGCAAGCAGCCCATCACCGTTCCTGCCGGCGTCTCGATCGCCATCGACGGCACCACGGTTACCGCGAAGGGTCCCAAGGGCGAGCTCACTCGCACCTTCCCTTCGATCATGATCATCAAGCACGAGGGCGACGTCATCACCGTCGAGCGCCCCAATGATTCGCGCGACGCCAAGAGCTACCACGGTCTGGTGCGCACCCTGATCGCCAACATGGTGGAGGGCGTGTCGCAGGGCTTCTCCAAGAAGCTCCAGCTGGTGGGCGTGGGTTACCGCGCCGCGCTCAAGGGCCGCAACCTTGAGATGCAGCTCGGCTTCTCGCACCCCGTGACGGTGGAGGCCCCCGAGGGCATCACCTTCGAGGTTCCCTCGCAGACCGAGGTCATCGTCTCCGGTCCCAGCAAGGAGCAGGTGGGCCAGGTGGCCGCCGACGTGCGCAAGTGGCGCAAGCCCGAGCCGTACAAGGGCAAGGGCATTCGCTACGAGGGCGAGTACGTCCGTCGCAAGCTCGGCAAGGCCGCCAAGGGCGACTAGTCTGCCTTACCGCATCTTTGGCTTAGGATCGAAGGGAATCTCATGAACAGCAATTTCAAGAAAAGGCAGACGGGGCTGGCTCGCCGCCATCGCCGCGTGCGCGGGAAGATCTCGGGCACCGCTGCGCGTCCCCGCCTGTGCGTCACCCGCAGCAACAGCAACATCTACGTTCAGGTGATCGACGACGTGGCCGGCAAGACCATCTGCGGCGTGTCCACCCTGGGCGCCGACTTCCAGGCCACCGGCAAGAAGGGCTCCACCGTTGAGGGTGCTGCCCAGATCGGCCTGATCATCGGCAAGAAGGCCATCGAGGCCGGCGTTACCGACGTGGTGTTCGATCGTGGCGGCAACCTGTATCACGGGCGCGTGAAGGCCGTGGCCGACGGCGCGCGCGAAGCCGGCCTGAAGTTCTAGAAGGGAATAAGCTATGGCTCGTAAACAGCATCAGGAGGCAGGCGTTCCCGAGCTCCAGGAGCGCGTCGTTTCCATCAATCGTGTGTCCAAGGTGGTCAAGGGCGGTCGCCGCATGGCGCTGGCTGCCCTGGTGGTCGTCGGCGACGGCAACGGCCGCGTGGGCATCGGCCTGGGCAAGTCGAAGGAAGTGCCCACCGCCATCTCGAAAGGCGTCGAGGACGCCAAGAAGAACATGTTCACCGTGCCCCTCACCGAGGCCCGCACCGTGCCGCATGACATCATCGGCGAGTACGGCGCCGGCCGCGTGATGATCCGTCCCGCCATGCCCGGTACCGGCGTCATGGCCGGCGGTGCGGTCCGCGCGGTCATGGAGCTGGCCGGCATCACTGACGTGATCACCAAGTCGCTTGGCTCCACCAACTCGATGAACATCGTGAAGGCCGCTGCCGAGGGTCTGAAGAGCATGCAGAGCCCCGAGCAGGTTGCCGAGCGTCGCGGCCTGACCGTCGATCAGATCTTCGGTCGGAAGGAGGCCTAGCAATGGCAGAGGCGAAGAAGACCCTGCGCATCACGCAGGTGAAGAGCTCCATCGGGCGCAAGGGCGATCAGGGTCGCACGCTGCGCGCCCTGGGCCTGCGTGGCATCGGCAAGTCCGTTGACCAGGTGGACAACGAGTCGGTTCGCGGCATGATCTTCAAGGTGAAGCACCTCGTCACCGTCGAGCAGATCTAACCCTGCGCACACGAGTTCTCCAACGCGCCCGCCTTCTTGAAGGCGGGCGCGTTTCTTTGCGCTATAATCATTCTGTTTTGCGCCATGCTATGGCGCGATTGGAGTTTGCTGGCGGCGAGCTGCCAGCACAGGTCGGGTGACCTGAGCGAACATGAAGGAGCATTACCATGGAACTTTCCGATCTTCGCCCTGCTGAGGGATCTCGCAAGAACCGCACCCGCGTGGGTCGCGGCCCCGCCTCCGGCAAGGGCAAGACTGCCGGTCGCGGCATGAACGGCCAGGGCTCGCGCTCGGGCGGCAAGAAGCGTCCCGGGTTCGAGGGCGGCCAGACCCCGCTTGCCCGTCGTCTTCCCAAGCTGCCGGGCTTCCGCAACATCAACCGTGTCGAGTACCTGCCCGTGAACGTCAGCCGTCTGGATGAGAAGTTCGAGGCAGGCGACGTGGTGGACGGCGAGAGCCTGAAGGCCAAGGGCATCATCAAGCGCGCCGACGCCCTGGTGAAGGTTCTGGGCGACGGCGACCTCACCAAGGCCCTCACGGTGAAGGTGGACAAGGTGTCTGCTACGGCCCAGGCCAAGATCGAGGCTGCAGGCGGAAAGGTCGAACTGCCTTGCTAACCGCCATCATCGACGCATTCAAGGTAGTGGAGCTGCGCAAGAAGATCCTCTTCACGCTGGGGATCCTTGCGCTGTACCGCTTCGGTGCGTACCTCCCCGTTCCGGGCATTCCGTTCCGCGAGTTCGCCGAGTCGTTCGCGAACTCCGGCACGGGTGTGTCAATGACCATGCTCGACCTGTTCACCGGCGGTGCCCTGTCGCACTTCTCGGTATTCTCGCTGGGCATCATGCCCTACATCACGGCATCGATCATCATGCAGCTGATGCAGGGCGTGATTCCGGCCGTGGGACGCTGGGCAAAGGACGGCGAGACGGGAAGGCGCAAGATCACCCAGACCACGCGCTATCTGACGCTGGGCCTGGGTCTGATCAACGCCATCGGCTATCTGCTGCTGTTCCAGTCGCCGGCCTACGGCGTGACGTTCTCGTCCGAGGTGCCCCTGTGGCTCACCAACATCGTGGTGGTGTTCACGCTGGTTGCGGGCACGGGCCTCATCATGTGGATGGGCGAGCTGATCACGCAGCGCGGAATCGGCAACGGCATGTCGCTGATCATCTTCGTCAGCATCGTGTCGCGCGTTCCCTCGGCGATCTTCTCGTCGGTCACCACGAACAACACCACCGAGGCCGGCCTTGCGATCACGTTGCTGATCGTGGCCGTGGTGCTGATCACCATCCCGCTGATCATCTTCGTGGAGCGCGCGCAGCGCCGCATACCCGTGAACTACGCCAAGCGCATGCAGGGTCGTCGCATGATGGGCGGCCAGTCCACCTACATTCCCTTCAAGGTGAATGCGGCGGGCGTGATTCCCATCATCTTCGCCAGCTGCCTGATCTACTTCCCGGCGCAGATCGCGGCCCTGTTCAACGTGGGCTGGCTGAGCGCGGCGTCCAACGCCATCTCGACGGGATGGGTGAACTGGCTGCTCACGCTCGTTCTGATCGTCTTCTTCGCCTACTTCTACACCTCCATGGTGTTCAACCCCGAGGAGACGGCTGACAATCTGCGCAAGCAGGGCGGCTTCATTCCCGGCATCCGTCCGGGGTCGGCCACGGTCGCCTACATCAGGAACGTCCTGCGTCGCGTGACGCTGCCGGGCGGCCTGTTCATCGCGCTGATCGCGGTGGTGCCCTCCATCCTGTTCTTCTTCACGAACAACCAGCTGATCCAGGCCTTCGGCGGTACGTCGATCCTGATCATGATCGGCGTGGCGCTTGACACCATGACCAAGATGGAGAGTCAGCTGAAGATGCACAACTACGAGGGCTTCTTCAAGTAGTCCCGCGGTTTCTCAGCTTGAGGGCGGCCTGGTGTTCGAGCCAGGCCGCTTCTGTATAGGGAGGCCCCATGTCCATACCGCTTATCGTCTGCTCGGTGCTCAGCTTCATCCCGGCAATCGTCCTGCACGAGATGGGGCATGCCTTTGCGGCTTTCAAGCTGGGCGACCCCACGGCCGAGAGCAGGGGACGCCTCTCGTTCAATCCCGTGCGGCACATCGACCCTTTCGGCACGCTGATCTTGCCGGGTCTGCTGATCGCCATGGGCATGCCGGTGTTCGGCTATGCCAAGCCCGTGCCGTACAACCCGGCGTACTTCAAGGACCCGCGTCGCGACGACCTGATCGTGGGACTTGCCGGCCCGGCCGCCAATCTGGCCCAGGCGCTGCTGGCGGGTGGCGTGGCGGCGCTGATATACCTGTACGCCCCGCTTGGGCAGTTGCTGAACGATCAGCTGTTCTCGTACTTCTTCACGCTGTTCCTCCCGCTGTACGCGCTGATCAACCTGAACCTTATGTTCTTCAACCTGCTGCCGATCCCGCCCCTCGACGGCTCGTCGATCTTCGCGGTGCTGATTCCCGAGCGCCTGCTGCCGCGCTACTACCAGATCCAGGGCTACGCCTTCCCGATTCTGATCGGCGTGATCGTGCTGGGTCCGCGCGTTTTGGGCTTCGATCCCTTCGGCCTGTACCTCGATGCCACCGCGCATAATCTGTGGGGCCTGCTGTTCCCGTATCTGAGGTAGCTCATATGGCCTACCGCGTGCGCACCGACACCTTCGAGGGCCCCTTCGACCTGCTGCTGTATTTGGTCAGCAGGCAGAAGGTGGACATCGGGTCCATCTCGATCGCTCAGATTGCCGACCAGTACCTGGCCGAGGTCGACCGCATGCGCTCGCTGGACCTTGAGGTGGCGAGCGATTTTCTGCTGGTGGCGTCAACCCTGCTTGAGATGAAGGCCCACAGCCTGCTTCCGCGCGAGCGCGAGGAGGGCGACGAGGAGTTCGAGGAGCTTCCGGCGGCTGAGGCGCGCAACCTGCTGGTGGGCAAGCTGCTGACCTACAAGCACTTCAAGAATGCGGCAGGCGGACTGGCCGCGCGCTACGAGCTGCGCGGTCGCATGATGGCGCGCACCTATGGCCCCGATGCCGACCTGCGCGCGGTGATGCCCGACTTCCTGCGCGACGTGAGCCTTGACGGCCTTGCCTGGCTGGCGGCCTCGGCCTACATGCGCCGTGAGGCCTTCCTGCTTGAGTCCGAGCACATCGCAAGCAAGCCGCTTCCGGTGGAGGTGCAGGCCCGCGTGGTGCGCGAGCGCATCGCGGCGCGCGGCACGATGAGATTCAGCGAGCTGCTGCATGCCGGTGCGCCCGCCGCGCTGGTGGTGGTGACCTTTCTGGCGGTGCTGGAGCTGTTCAAGCGCGCAGAGGTGAATCTGCGCCAGGACCAGCCCTTCGGTGACGTGGTGATCTCGATGCGCGTGGGTGCCGTACTCGCTGGAGGGGATGCGGGCAATGCGGGCGACGACGCGACGGGGGAGCGGGATGCTGCCGCGGTGCGGGAAGGCCGCCGAGCAGCATGGGGCGACGTCGATGCGCGCGATATGCGCGGTCCGGCGCCGATTGCAGACGATGCCGCCGAAAGGGCGGAGGAGGACGAGCTCGATGTTCGATAACCTTGACGAGGGGCGCCTTGAGGCCGCTTTGGAGGCGCTGCTGTTCATATCCGATGAGCCGCGCTCGGCGGCGGCGCTGGCCTCGATGGTGGAGGTGGAGCGCGCGACGGTGGAGCGCGTCCTCGCCGAACTGGCTGCCCGCTTCGAGCGCGAGGGTCGGGGCATCCAGCTGCTGAACGTGGCGGGAGGGTGGCGGCTGTACACCCACCCCGACTTCGGTGACCTGCTGCAGCGCTACGTGCTGTCGTGGGACACGCGTCGGATGACCGATGCGGCCCTTGAGGTGCTGGCCATCGTCGCCTACGGCCAGCCGCTCACGCGCGCGCAGATCGCGGCGGTGCGCGGCGTGAGCTCGGATTCCACGCTGAACACGCTGATCGATCGCGGACTGGTGCGCGAGGCGGGAACGCTCGACGCACCCGGTGCGCCCACGCTTTACGCCACCTCGCGCACCTTCCTCGAGCGCTTCGGGCTGTCGTCGCCGGCCGACCTGCCGCCGCTTGAGCAGTTCGCGCCCGATGAGAAGGCCGTCGCGCTGATCAAGGAGCGCCTGGGCGCGGTGGGGGCCTTCGTGTCGGCGCGCGCGCTCGATACGACGAAGGGCGCGACCCCCGGTCTCTACGAGGTGTCGGACGAGGGCCCCGAGGAGCCCAGTCTGTTCGACGTGGTGGACAAGATCGACTTCGACGCCCTGGAGTTCGACACCGATGACGAGTAGCCTTTTCCCCGAGCCCGCCGAGCCCGCCGAGCCCGCCGAGCCCGCCGAGCCCGCCGAGCCCGCCGAGCCTGCCGAGCGCGTGGTGCCCCTGCGTCTGCAGCGGTTTCTGGCGCGGGCGGGGGTGGCCTCGCGCCGCGGGTCGGAGAACCTGATGACCGCAGGCCGCGTCAGCGTGAACGGGCGGGTGGTCACCGAGCTGGGAAGCAAGGTGGACCCGCGGGTGGATGAGGTGCGGGTGGACGGCCGCGTGGTGCGCCTGGCCGACGGCCCCGTCACCATCATGCTGCACAAGCCCGCCGGCGTGATCACCACCATGCGCGAGCAGGCGGGACGCTCGTGCGTGGCCGAGCTGGTGCCCACCGACCGCTATCCGGGCCTGTACCCCCTGGGGCGCCTGGACGCCGACACCACGGGCCTTCTGCTGTTCTCCACCGATGGCGACCTGGGAAACGCCCTGCTGCATCCGCGCCATCACGTGCCCAAGCGCTACGTTGCCGTTGTTGAGGGCACGGTGGGGCAAGGCGCTCTGGAGCAGCTGCGCGCAGGCGTGATGCTGGATGATGGGCCTGCGATGCCGGCTTTGGCCGAGGTCGAGCCCGACCCGCACCGGGCATGCCGCCGCTATGGGTTCGCCCTGCCCTCGGCCACCGCGCCCACCGCGGCTTCCCGGCGCGCAGCCCGCGAGCGCGAGCGGACGCATCCCTGGAGCGTGGTGAGCCTGCAGATCAGCGAGGGGCGATACCATCAGGTGAAGCGCATGATGGAGGCCGTGGGACATCCGGTGTGGGCGCTTCATCGCGCGCGCTTCGGCGAGCTTGACCTGAGCGGGGTCGAGCGTGGGATGTGGCGCGAGCTGACCGACGCGGAGGTTGCGGACCTGAGGCGCGCCGCCGGCCTGGAGGACGCGCCGTTGGAGGGCGCATCGCGCGTGAGCTCCGGCTCGCCGCGGCGCGCTTCGGCGAAGGCGGGCGATTCCACGGGACGCAAGCCCGACGCACGCGCAGCCTGCGCTGCTGCGCGCGGGGCGCGGCAGGCCGTCGCAGCCGAGACGGTGACCCCCCTCGGTGCCCCGCTGAGGGGCTCGGTGCGGGTGCCCGGCGACAAGAGCATCGCGCATCGCGCCGTGCTGCTGGCCGCGATGGCCGTGGGAACGTCCCTCGTTCGCGGCCTTCCCGACGGCCTGGACGTGCGTTCGACCATCGACGCGGTGCGCGTCTTGGGAGCCCGCGTGGATCTGCGCGAGCGCCCCGATGGGGGGTTTGACGCCGCGGTGAGGGGGTGGGGCGACAAGGGGCCGCGCCGTGCCGCGCGCGTTGACTGCGGCAACTCCGGCACCACGGCACGCCTGCTGATGGGCGCCTTGGCCCCGTTTCCGGTGCGCTGCGCCCTGGTGGGCGACCCTTCGCTCAGCGCGCGTCCCATGCGCCGCGTGCTCGACCCGCTTGCGCTGATGGGGGCCTCGGCTGACCCGCCGAGCGCCACGCACCTGCCCCTTGCCTTCTGCGGAACGACGGACCTGCGGCCGCTTGACGTGCGCCTCGAGGTGCCGTCCGCTCAGGTGAAGTCGGCGCTCGTTCTGGCCGCCCTTGGCGCCCATGGCACGTCGCGCCTGATGCAGGCCGTGCCCACGCGCGACCATACGGAGCGGCTGCTGCCCCTGTTCGGTGCCGAGCTCGCATGCGAGGGCGAGCGGGTTTGCCTGACCGGCCCCCAGGTGCTGCGCGCCTGCGACGTGGACGTGCCGGGCGACGTGTCGTCGGCGGCCTTTCTGGTGGCGGCCGCGCTGCGCGCGCCGGGAAGCCGCGTGCGTGTGGAAGGGGTGGGGCTGAATCCCACACGGCTTGGCTACCTGGAGGCTCTGCGTCGCATGGGAGCGCCGGTGCGGTGGTGGGTCGCCGAGGGAGAGGGAGGCGAGCCGGTGGGTGCGATCGAGGCGTGCGCCGCGCGGGAGCCCCTGCGGGGGGTGCGCGTGCGAAGCGACGAGGTTCCCGCGCTGGTGGACGAGGCGTGCCTGCTGGCTCTGGCCGCGGCGGAGGCTTCGGGCGTCACCGTGATCGAGGGCGCGGGCGAGCTGCGGGTGAAGGAGTCCGACCGCCTGCGGGCCTCATGCGACCTGGCGCGGGCCTTGGGGGCTCGTGTCAGCGTGAGCGGGGACGACCTGCGAATCGAGGGCACCGGGCGCATCGCCGGCGAGGCCCCCTGCGCGCAGCCGCCTCGACGCGCCCGTGCCCAGGGCGATCACCGAGTGGCCCTGGCCTGGGCGGTTCTGGGCCTCACGGGTTCCCGTTCGCTTTCCGTCGAAGGGCTGGCCTGCCATGCGGTAAGCTATCCCCAGTTTCTCACCCATATCGAAAGGCTGGTTTCATGATCGTTGCCATCGACGGTCCCTCGGGGGCCGGGAAATCGACCGTCTCGAAGCTCGTTGCCGAGCGCCTGGGCTTCTCGTGCCTGGACACCGGGGCGATGTATCGCTGCGTGGCCTGGCGTGCCGCGCAGGAAGGCGTGGACCTGGGCGACCAGGCGCAGCTGGGGCGAATCGCGCGCGAGGCGCGGATCGAGTTCGTGCACGAGCCGGGCAGCATCGCGGCCCGCGCGGTGCTGGTTGACGGCTGCGACGTTACCGCGCAGATCCGCACGGCGCAGATCGATCGCGCCGTCAGCGCTGTGTCGGCGGTGGTGGCCGTGCGCGAGGCCCTGGTTGACCAGCAGCGTGCGATCGGTGCGGGCGGCGACTTCGTGGTGGAGGGGCGCGACATCGGCACGGTGGTGTTTCCCCAGGCCGAGGTAAAGGTGTTCCTTACCGCCAGCAATGAGGAGCGCGCGCGTCGGCGCGTGGCCCAGAACGCCGAGCGCGGCGTGGGGTCGGTGGACTTCGACGAGGTGCTGGCCGACATCGTGGCGCGGGACGCGCGCGACGAGGCGCGTGCGGCCTCGCCCCTGGTGGCAGCCGACGACGCGGCTCTCATCGACTCGACGCGCTTCTCGCGCGATGAGGTGGTGGCGCGCATCTGCGCCCTGGCTGCGGAAAAGCTCAGCTAGATGGCCGCTGACGAGCAGAGGGCCGCGCGGGCCGCAGGCAGCGCCGCCCCGGCATCCCCGACGCCCCGTTACGAGCGCTTCTTCGACCGCGCCTTCGGCGTGCGCGG
Organism: Berryella wangjianweii; assembly: GCA_013201155.1. Classification (GTDB taxonomy): domain Bacteria; phylum Actinomycetota; class Coriobacteriia; order Coriobacteriales; family Eggerthellaceae; genus Berryella; species Berryella wangjianweii. Next base: position 122,758 of record CP053716.1, read on the forward strand.
CAAGGGCCCGCGGATTCCCCGCGGGGTGGCGATGACGGTGATATGCGTGGTCGCAACTCTGATGAAGCTGCTGTTTCGCTGCAAGGTGAGCAAGCGCGAGAACCTGGTGGGGCTGGCGCGCGAAAGCGGCGTGGTGGTGGTGTCGAATCATTCGGCCCTGCTGGACGTGGTGATGATGTTCATGTCGGCCTGGCCGCGCGTATGGCCGCGCCTGATCGGCCGCAGCACGCTGTTCGAAGGGCGCCCGGTGTTCGGCTGGCTGCTGGCGCGCCTGGGGGTGATTCCCATCAAGCGCGGCGAGGCCGACCTGAAGGCGATCAAGCGCGCGGCGCGCTCGCTGCGAAACGGCGAGGTGATCATGATCCTGCCCGAGGGCACGCGTCGCTCGCGCGGCAGCCAGGTGCCCGAGGTGCATGGGGGCGCGGCCATGCTGGCCCGCATGGCGAAGGTGCCGATCCTGCCCATGACCGTGCGCGACGCCGAGAACGTGCGCCCCGAGGGCGCGCGTGGTCTGCGCTTCCCGCGCATCACCTCGGAGTTCGGCGATCCCGTGCTGTTGGAGGACTTCGACTTCCTGCCGCGTGACCAGCGCCTTGAGGGCTGCGTGTGGTACGCCTTGCGTGAGAGCTACGCGCTGAACCGCCGCGTGGCTCCCGAGGACGTCGATATGGTGGAGCTGTTCCCCGGCGGTTACGATTTCACGCCTGTTTTTCGCGAGCACCCCATCCCGCGCCATACTTCCGAGGAAGTGGCTCGCAGGTGCGCGACGGCCCGGCAGGCCGCAGAGGCTGCGGATGCCGTGGAGGCTGTGAAGTCGGTGGAGGCCGCGGAGGGCGCGGTCGCTGCGGGGACCTCGGGCCCCGAGCAAGGTTAATCAGAGCGAGGGTGAGCGCATGAAGGTGGTCAGAGCGAAGTTCGCAGGAGCCTGCTATGGGGTTCAACGTGCCCTTGACCTGGCACTTCGCAGCGTTGCTGACGGGCAGGGCGCCCACACGCTGGGGCCGCTGATCCACAACCCCCAGGTGGTGCAGAAGCTGGCCGACCAGGGCGTCACCGAGATCTCGTCCATCGACGAGGTGAGCGCGGGGTCGTCGGTGGTGATTCGCAGCCACGGCGTGACGCCTCAGGTGATGCGCAGCGTCGAGGCAACCGGAAGCCCGGTGGTGGACGCCACCTGCCCCCATGTGTCGCGCGCCCAGCGCGCCGCCGCTCAGCTGGCGCAGCAGCATGGCACCGTGGTGGTGGTAGGGGAGGCCGGGCATCCCGAGGTGGAGGGTCTGGTGGCCTGCGCCCTTGAGCGCACCGACCGCGTGTACGCCGTTACCTCGGCCGATCAGCTTCCCGCCGACATCCAGGCCCCGGTGGGCATCGTGGTGCAGACCACCCAGCAGCGCGAGGCGCTTGACTCGGTGGTGGCCGCGCTGCGCGGTCGGGGGATCGAGCCCGAGGTGCGCAACACCATCTGCTTCGCCACCTCCCAGCGTCAGGGCGCCGCGGCCGACCTGGCCAGCGAGGTGGACGCCCTCGTGGTGATCGGTGGGCGCAACTCGTCGAACACCACGCGCCTGGCCGACATCTGCAAGGAGCGCTGCCCGCGCACCTATCATATCGAGTCGGTGGACGAGATCGACCCCGCGTGGTTCGCGGGTGCGGAAACCGTGGGCATCACCGCCGGCGCATCCACCCCCGAAGACCAGATCGACGCGGTTCAGCGCCGTCTGGAGCAGCTGTGACCCTGCTTTCGGGCACCGACGCGCATCCCAGCTACCCTGGAGACGACATCGCCCGGGCCGCCGTGCGCGCCGCCGATCCCTCCCGCGCGCCCTTCGACCCCGCGGCCTCGTTTGACGCCCTGGCCCTGGCGGCTCGTCCCGCTGCGTCACCCGCCTGCGCCCCCGACCCGGCTGCCGTGGCGGCCGCGGCCTTTCCCACCCATGCCCTCATCCAGCGGGTCGAGCCGGGCTCGCCCGCCGACGACGTGGGCCTGCATGCCGGGTGCTACATCACCTCGGTTGACGGAAGCCCCCTGCGCGACGTGATCGACTGGCGCTGGCTTGCCAGCGACGACGTGGTGGAGCTGGGCTATGTGGACACCGAGGGCGACGCGGGCACGGTGGAGGTGGAGCGCGATCCCGGCACGGACTGGGGCATCGAGTTCGAGGGCCTGGTGTTCGACGACGTCATCCAGTGCCGCAACGCCTGCACCTTCTGCTTCATGCACCAGCTGCCGCGTGGCATGCGCCCCTCGCTGTACCTGCGCGACGACGACTTCCGCCTGAGCTTTCTGGTGGGCACCTTCGTCACGCTGACGAACCTCGCCGCCGAGGACGAGGCGCGGATCATCGAGCAGCGCATCACGCCGCTGCATGTGTCGCTGCAGGCCACTACCCCCGAGGTGCGACGTCGCATGATCGGCCGGCGCGCGCAGCACGGCATCGAGGCGCTCGACCGCCTGCTGGACGCGGGCATCGAGGCGCACGCTCAGATCGTGCTGGTGCCCGGGCAGAACGATGGCGACGAGCTGACATCGACGCTAACCTGGTGCTATGAGCGCCCCGGCATCCTTACCGTGGGCGTGGTGCCCCTGGGCTACACGCGCTTTCAGAAGCGCTTCGAGCGCAGCTTCGAGGGGCCCGACGACGCCCGCGCCCTGCTGGAGGACATCGCGCCCTTCCAGCGCCGCGCCCAGGCCGAGCGCGGCACGCCCTGGGTGTTCGCCGCCGACGAGTTCTACGCCAACGCGTTTGCCGACAACCTGGCCGCCCACGTGCCGCCCGCTGCGCACTACGGGTCGTTCTCGCTGTTCGAGGACGGGATCGGCATCATCCGCTCGTTCCTTGACGACTGGCAGCGCGCCTGCGCCGACGGCGCGGTGGAGGCCTGCGCCCGTGCCCTGCGCGCATCCGGTACGCGCGCGCTTCTGGTGGCGGGCTGCGCCCAGCGCGGCTTCCTCACGCCCAGCGTGGAGTCCAGCGCTCTTCACGGGCTGCTGGTACCCCTGTATGTGGAGAACGAGTACTTCGGCGGGAACGTGAACGTGACGGGCCTGCTGGTGGGAGCGGATGTGAGCGCGCGCATCAAGGACGTGCTTGAACAGGAAGGATGTTGCGATGACCTGTTCCTTCTGCCGCGCGTGATGTTCAACGACCACGGCGTGATGCTCGACGACCTGACGCTTGACGACGTGGCCCGCATGACGGGCGCGCGGGTGCGCATGGTATCCTGTTCGCCGATCGACTACCTGCGCGAAATAGAGCACCTTGCCCGGTGCCGCGCATGACCCAAGTGAGGAAACCCCATGAGCCTTCCCCTCGTAGCTGTGGTCGGCCGACCGAATGTCGGCAAGTCCATGCTGGTGAACCGTATCGCCCAGGCCGATGAGGCCATCGTGCACGAGATGCGCGGCGTCACGCGCGACCGCTCGTACCATGTGGCCGATTGGAACGGCGTCAAGTTCACGCTGGTGGACACGGGCGGCATCGAGATGGGCGACGAGGACGCCTTCCAGGCGTCGATCCGGCATCAGGCCTTCACGGCCGTCGCCCAGGCCGATGTGATCGTGTTCCTGGTGGACGGGCGCGCGGGCATCAACGCCGACGACGAGGAGGTGGCGCGCATCCTGCGCAAGGGCGACAAGCCCGTGCTGCTGGCGGTGAACAAGCTCGACACCCCGGGCCGCGTTGACGAGATGTGGGAGTTCTATCAGCTGGGCCTGGGTGACCCCTGGCCGGTGTCGGCCATCCACGGGCACGGCACGGGCGACTTGCTGGACGAGGTGGTCGTTCATCTGCGCGCGGCCATCGAGGCAGGCAGTGGGGCGCAGGTGGCGGACGCGGGCGTGAACGTGGCCATCATCGGGCGGCCGAACGCGGGCAAGTCGTCGCTCACCAACAAGCTCACCGACGCCGAGCGCTCCATCGTGTCCGACGTCGCCGGCACCACGCGCGACGCGATCGACTCGTTCGTCACGCACGAGGGCCGCCCCTACACGATCGTGGACACGGCGGGTCTGCGCCGCAAGAGCCAGATCGACGAGGACGTGGAGTACTACGGCTTCGTGCGCGCCATGCGCGCCATCGACCGCGCCGACGTGGCGCTGCTGGTGATCGACGGCACGCTGGGCCTTACCGATCAGGACCAGCGCGTGGCCCGGTTCGCCGCCGACCGCGGCTGCGCCATGGCGATCATCCTGAACAAGTGGGACCTGGTGGAGGGCCCCGAGGCCAAGGCCGAGGTGCGCGAGCGCATCGCCGACCGCCTGATGTTCGTGCGCTACGCCCCGGTGGTGGCGATCTCGGCGCTGACCGGCAAGAACGTCCAGCGCGTGTGGGACGTGGTGGACAAGGCCTACGCGAGCTTCCGCTCCACCATCTCCACCAGCCAGCTGAACGCCTGGCTTGCCGAGGTGCGCGAGTTCGGCCACACGGTGTCGCACGGCAAGGCGGTGCTGCGCATGAAGTACGTCACCCAGACGGGCACCGAGCCGCCCGAGTTCACCTTCTTCGTGAACAGGCCCGACCTGGTGGACGATAACTTCGAGCGCTACCTTGAGAACCGCCTGCGGACGCGCTTCGACCTGGAAGGCACGCCCGTGCGCCTGAAGTTCAAGAAGAAGGACTAGCCGATGGGCACCGCATCCATGGCCGCGGCGATCGCGTGCACGCTGGGAGTGGCGGCGCTTCTGGGGTCCATTCCCTGGGGCGTGATCATCTCGAAGCTGTTCTTCGGCGTGGACGTGCGCGATCACGGAAGCGGCAACATCGGCACCACGAACGCGCTGCGCACCCTGGGAAAGAAGGGCGGGGCCGCGGTGTTCGCCCTCGACTTCGGCAAGGGAGCCGCCTCGTCGCTGGTGGTGATGGCTGCCGCAGCGCTGCTGGGCGGTGCCGAGGCGGTGCCGCAGTGGTTCCACGACGTGCTGGTGGGAACCGCCTTCGTGGGCTGCATCTGGGGCCATGTGTTCAGTCCGTGGCTTGGCTTCAAGGGCGGCAAGGGCATCGCGGTGGCCTTCGGGTGCATGATGGCCGCTTTCGGGCCGGTGTCGGGCCTGGTGAACTTCTCGGTGTTCCTGGTGCTGACGCTGGCCACGCGCTACGTGTCGCTGGGTTCGGTGGCCGCGGCGCTGGTGTGCCCGTTCGTGTCGTTCGCCACCTTCGGCCCCAACGTTTTCGCCAACCTGCTGTGCCTGCTGGGCGCGGGTACCGTGGTGTGGGCGCACCGCGCGAACATCCGCCGCCTGCTGAACGGCACCGAGTCGAAGCTGTCGCTGGGCGGACGCAAGGGAGGCGAGGGCGCATGAGGATCGCCGTGATGGGCGCGGGCTCGTGGGGAACGGCCCTGGCCCAGGTGGCTTGCGCGAACGGCCATGAGGTGCGCCTGTGGGCCCGCCGCGACGAGGTGGCCCGCGCGATCAATCGGGATCGCCGCAACCCCGGCTACCTGAGAGACGTCGAGCTGGGCGCGGGCATCGAGGCCACCTCCGACCTCGCGCACGCCCTCGACGGCGCCGAGGCCCTGCTGGTGGTGACGCCCTCGAAGGTGATGCGCGCCATGGCGCGCGAGGTGGCGCCGCTGGTTCGCCCCGACCTTCCCGTGGCCCTGTGCTTCAAGGGCATCGAGGAGGGCACGGGCCGCCTGCCCGCCGAGGTGTTCGCCGCCGAGCTGGGCTCACCCGAGCGCATCGCGGTGCTGTCGGGGCCCAACCACGCCGAGGAGGTGGCGATCGGCATCCCCGCCGCCACGGTGATCGCCTGCGCCAGCGCGCACGTGGCCTCCTTTCTGCAAGACGCGCTGGGTTCGGGCGCGTTTCGCGTGTACGCCAGCGACGACGTGCCCGGCGTGGAGCTGTGCGCGGCGTCGAAGAACGTGATCGCGATCGCGGTGGGGGCCTCGTACGGCTCCGGCTGCGGTGACAACACGGCCGCGATGCTGATAACCCGCGGCATGGCCGAGATGAGCCGCCTGGTATCGAAGGCCGGCGGCGACCCGCTTACCTGCATGGGCCTGGCGGGCGCGGGCGATCTGATCGCCACCTGCATGTCGCAGCACTCGCGCAACCGTCGCTTCGGCGAACGCCTGGTGGAGGGCATGACGCCCGATCGGTTCTCGGCCGAGACGGGCATGGTGGTAGAGGGCGCGCTGGCTGCCCGCAACTTCGAGGTGCTTGAGCGCCGATACGGGGTGGACCTGCCGATCACCCGCGTGGTGCGCGATCTGGTGTGGGGGGACGCCACCATCGCGGGCGTGCGCCGTCAGCTGCTGGAGCGCTCGTTCAAGGCGGAGTTCTACGGGCTGTAGGGCCCCGCTGCCTGCTGGCGGACCATGCGGCGCTCGTGCTGTCGCAGGGCGCGGCCCAGCCGCCCCTCCTCCGCGTGCGCGGCCGAATCGGCCCGCACCACGCGATGCACCGGCACTACCAGCGGAACGGGGCAGGCGCGCACTGCGCTTCCCACCGAGCGATGCGCGCTGGGGCGTCCCATCGCCGCAGCGATCTGGGCGCAGGTGCGCTCATCGGCATAGGGGATCTCCATCACGGCCTGCCATACCCGTCGCTGGAAGGGCGTCGCCTGAAGGTCGAGGGGCAGGTCGATCGCGCGGCGCCGTCCTGCCAGGTACTGCTGCACCTGCGTGGCCGCATCGTTCAGCAGGGCCGTGGGTCGGTCGTGGCCCTCAAGGGCGTGCGCGCCGAAGGCCACGCGGCAGATGCCCCGATCGGTGGCGGCCAGGGTGATCGGCCCGCGGGGGGTGGCATAGGTGTGATGGCAGACATGCGGCACGGCGCCTCCTTCGCATCGGCTCCATTGTAGAGCAGGCGGGGCCTTCGGGGCCGCGCGAGCCGCGCGCGCTCAACGCGTGCGCAACGGGTGCCGACCGCGACCGCGCCCGCACGCGTCGGCGCCGCGGCATGGGTTAGAATGAGCTTCCCCACCGTCTTCCAGAGAGGCATCGCCATGTTCAAGCCCCTGCAGATCGCGCCGTCGATCCTGTCGGCCGACTTCATGCACCTTGCCGACGACATCGCGCTCATGGAGCGCGCGGGCGCGGCCCTGGTGCACGTCGACGTGATGGACGGCCACTTCGTGCCGAACCTCACCATGGGCGTGCCCATCATCCGTCAGCTGAGGAAGGCCACTGACCTCCCGCTGGACGTGCATCTGATGATCGAGAACCCCTTGCGCCAGCTGGACTGGTTCCTGCAGGCGGGCTGTCATGTCGTGACGGTCCACGCCGAGACCCTCTACGGGGCCGAGCTTGACCAGGCTGTTGACCGCATCGTCGAGGCAGGCTGCCTGCCCGCCCTGGCCCTGCGCCCGCGCACGCCGGTGGAGGTGCTGGCGCCGGTGATCGGCCGCCTGCACATGGTGCTGGTGATGAGCGTCGAGCCCGGCTTCTCGGGTCAGCGCTACCACGAGGGAAGCGAGCTGAAGGTGGCCGCCGTGGCGCGCATGGCCCGCGCAGTCGGCAACCACGACCTGCTGATCGAGGTGGACGGGGGCATCGGCCCCGCCACCGTGGGCCTGGTTGCCGCCGCCGGCGCCGACGTGATGGTGTGCGGCAGCGCCTTCTTCGACGCCGCCGATCCCGCCCGTGCCCTGGCCGAGGTACGCGAGCGGGGAGACGCCGCCCGTCTGGCGGCGCTGCAGGGACAGGAGGGGCCGCAGGGGTTCTCAGGCCCGAAGGGAGGGGCGGCATGCCGGTAAGCGTTCCCGATTCGTACGTGTACCTCGACTGGGCGGCAACGGCTCCGCTGAGCGTCGAGGCAGCCGAGGCCATGGGGCCCTACCTGCAGCCGGGTTCCGGAAACCTGCGGCTCAACGCCAACGCGAACTCGCTGCACGCGCCTGGACGCGCGGCCTTCGAGGCCTTGGAGCTGGCGCGCCGCTCGTTCGCCCGCGCGATCGGCGCGGCGCGTCCCAGCGAGGTGATCTTCACCTCGGGTGCCACCGAGGCCGACAACACCGCGCTTCTGGGCATGGCCCAGGCGGCCTACCGTGCCCGCGAACGCGCGCGCACCGGGGGGTTCACCCCGCACGCCATCGTGTCGTCGGTCGAGCACGAGGCCGTGCTTGAGCCTGCCGCCCGCCTGCGGCAGCTGGGGTGGCGCGTTACCCTGATCGATCCCGACCGCGCCGGCTTCGTCACGCGCGAGCGCCTTGAGCGCGTCCTGGACGATGACACGGTGATGGTGTCGGTGCAGATGGCCAACAGCGAGGTGGGGGCCATTCAGCCGATTGCCCAGCTGGCGCAAGCGTCGCACGAGGCAGGCGCGCTGTTCCACACCGATGCCGTGCAGGCTTTGGGCAAGGCGCCCATCGACGTGCGCGCTCTGGGCGTGGACGCGGCCTCGTTCTCGGCGCACAAGGTGGGCGGCCCCAAGGGCGTGGGCGCGCTGTACGTGGCGACCCGCCTTCCCTTCGAGGGCTACGCCTTGGGAGGGGGCCAGGAGCAGGGACGTCGCTCGGGCACGCAGAACGTGTGCGGAATCGCGGGCTTCGTGGCGGCAACCGAGGCCGCCCTGGCACGGCTTGAGGCGGAGGGGCGGCGCCAGCGCGCGCTGCGCGACCGCCTGTATCAGCGCCTTTCGAGCATTCCGCAGGTGACGGCCACGGTTTCCGTGGAGCCCGCCTCTCAGGACTACCTGCCCAACGTGGTGCACGTGCTGGTGGACGGCTTCGAAAGCGAGACGCTGGTTCTGCGCCTGGACATGCTGGGCTTCGGCGTGTCGGGCGGCTCGGCCTGCGCCTCGCACTCGCTTGAGCCCAGCCACGTGCTGAAGGCCATGGGCGTGCAGGGCGATGCGGCCTACGGTGCGCTGCGCGTGTCATTCGGCCACCTTACCAGCCAGGACGACCTCGACCGCTTCGCCGAGGCGCTGGGTTCGTGCCTGGAGTGGAACGAAGGACGCTGATCGCGGCTCGGCCGCATGCGAGAGGGGCGAGGCCCATGTCGATGCTCACCGGAACCACGCTGTCCAACGCCTCGCTGACGGTGGCGCAGCTTGAGCGCGCCCTGAGCGAGCGCTTTCCCGCGTCCACCGGCGAGCCGTGGGACCGCAACGGATGCGTGGCGGGGTTTCCCGACGACGAGGTGTCGTCGGTGGTGGTGGCGCTGGACCCCACCTACGCCGCTCTGTGCGCCACGCGCGAGTTCGGGGCGAACGTGCTGGTCACGCATCATCCGCTGTTCCTGGACCCGCCGACGCGCTTCGTGTCGTTCGGATGCGGCGACGACGTGGCGGGATCGCGGGTGCATGCGGCTCTCAGCTGGGGCATCAGCTGCCTGAACTATCACACGCCGCTGGATGCCAGCGTCGAGGCGGCGGTGCTGCCGACCCTGATGGGCCTTGAGTTCTCAGGCGAGCTGCTGCAGCCCCTGGGCGATGCCCCGCACCTGGGCTACGGGCAGGTATGCGAGCCTGCGGGCGGGGGGCTGACCGTGGGCGAGCTGGCTGCGCGCTGCAAGGCGGTGTTCGAGCGTCCCGCCCGCGTGTGGGGCGACCCCGACGCGCCGATCGCGCGGGCGGCCACGGCCACCGGAGCCGCCGGCAACGTGGTTGATGCGGCGCTGGGCGCCGGCGTCGAGTGCCTGGTGTGCGGTGAGGTGAAGTACCATCAGGCCCTTGACGCCTCGGAGCGGGGCCTGGCCATCATCGAGCTGGGACACGACGTCAGCGAGCTTCCCCTTACCCTGCCCCTTGCGCGCGCGGTTGCCCAGGCGGGCGTCAGCACCGAGCGCATTCACGTATACAATCAGGGGATGAACTGGTACAGCGCATAGCGGTAACCGACGATAGGAGAGCGATGTTCGCATCACCCGAGCAGATCGAGGCGCTGAGGGCGCTGCAGGAGGCCGAGCGGGGCATGGTTGCGGTTCGCGCGGCCTTCGAGGGCAGCGCGTCGCGTCGCGAGCACGCCGAGGCCCTTGAGCGCCTGCGTCAGGTTGAGGACAAGATGCGGGGGCTGATGGCGGCGCGACAGCGCATCTCGTCGGCGATCGCGGCGGCCGAGGCCGACGACGCCGCGCTGGCTCGGCAGCAGGAGGAGGCCCAGCGTGCGATCGACGGCGCCGGCACCGACTACCGCAGCATCGAGACGAACACCAAGAAGCTGAACGACCTGGCCCGCAAGCGAACCGAGGCGGAGGCGGGGCTCGAGCGCGCCTATGAGGAGATGCAGCGGGCCGAGGGGCTGGCGCGTCGACTGGCCGACGCGCATGCCGCCTGTCGCCAGCGCGAGCAGGAAGCGGGCCAGGCCTTCGCACGCGAGCGCGCGACGTTCGGCGGGCGCATCGACGAGCTGGACGCCCAGCGCGAGCAGGCCTCGGCACTGCTTTCCGATGAGCTGCGAGCAGCGTATCGCGAGGCGGCCCAGCGCTCAGGCGGCGTGGGTCTGGCCGAGCTGCGCGAGGAGGCGTGCGGGGCGTGCCGTCGCGCGATTCAGGACGGCCACCTGATCGCCCTGCGCGCGCAGGCGCCGGTGGGCACGTGTCCGCACTGCGGACGCTTGCTGGTGATCTGAAGGGGTTCTCACGGCGCGCGCTGCGCGGGTGCCCGCACCGACGCTCTTGGCTTTGGGGTCTGTGCCGCATCCGCCTTACGTGCGCAGCCCATGGAGTCAGGGGTGCCTCGACGCCTTGCATCGCGGCTTTTCGCGCGGAGGGGGAGGCGTCGGGGCATGCAAGAAAGGGCCCGCGATCGCGGGCCCTTCGATGCGTCTGGGAGCGCGACGGTTAGCCGCGCACTACCTTGCCGGCCTTCATGCAGCTGGTGCACACGTTCGCCTTGCGCACGTGACCGTTAGGCTCCTTGATGCTGATCTTCTGGATGTTCGGACGGAACATACGGTTCGTCACGCGGTGCGAATGGCTGATGTTGCGTCCAGCCACCGGGTGCTTGCCGCAGATTTCGCATACTTTCGACATGTGAATCAACTCCAAGGTTCGCATTCCATACGGTCATGAAATGTAAATGAACAAACAGCTCACGAAGTGTATCACAACGGATTTCAGACACGCAAGGATTTTTCCTGTACACACACGGCAAGGCAACAGGGTGGCTGCGGGCGGCGCGAGGTGTTGGTCTATACTACTCTCGATTTGCCGCAAGATCGGCAGGTGACCGTTCGCTCTACGAAAGGATCGCGCATGAGCATCCCCGGAGAACTCCATGTTGCCAACGATGTGCTGGCCGACTTGGTGGGGCACGCCGCGTCCGAGTGCTATGGCGTGGTGGGCATGGCCGCCCCCACGAACGCGCCGGGCATAGCCAAGATCCTCCCCACTTCGCGTCTGCGTCGCGGCGTGGTGGTCGAGGAGGCCGAGGGCGGCATCCACGTTGACCTGTACGTGGTGATCGAATACGGCACCAACATCAACACCGTGTCTCAGAACCTCGTCGACCAGGTGTCCTTCGTGCTGAGGGAATACGCCCGCGTTCCGCTGGCAGGGGTCGATGTCCACGTGCAGGGCGTGAAGGTGCGCCGATAGCGCGCCTCCGATGCATTCACAAGGAGAAGCACCGTCTATGTCTGAATACTCACCTACTGACCTGCTGAACGCGCTCGCTGCGGCCAGCAGGGGCCTTTCCGAGCGCAAGGAAGAGGTCAACCGCCTCAATGTGTTTCCCGTGCCCGACGGCGACACGGGAACCAACATGTCGCTGACCCTCGAGTCGGTCGTGGCCAACGTGGCCCAGCAGCCCGAGGGCGCGTCGAAGGCGGCGCTGTGCAAGGCCATCACCACCGGCGCCCTTATGGGGGCGCGCGGCAACTCGGGCGTGATCACCTCGCAGATCTTCCGTGGTCTGTGCGAGGGCGTCGAGGCCGCGGATACCTTCGACGTGGCCGCCCTGGACGCCAGCTTCGCCCGTGCGCAGGAGGTGGCCTTCCAGGCGGTGCGCAAGCCCGTCGAGGGCACGATCCTCACGGTGCTGCGCGACATCGCCCAGGCCGCCCGCCACGTGCACAAGAAGCGCTTCGAGCTTGACGACGCCCTTGACCATCTGGTCAGCGAGGCGTACGCGTCGGTTCAGCGCACGCCTGACTTCCTGCCGGTGCTGCGCGAGAACAACGTGGTGGACGCCGGCGGCTACGGCCTGGCCCTGATCCTGGACGGCTTCGTCGCCGCGCTGAAGGGCCGCGAGGGCGCCCTGGCCGACGAGCTGTCGGTGGCTCGCATCGGAGCCGCTCCCAAGGTGGCCATCGAGCTGAACGACGACTGGGAGGGCTCGGAGTACCGCTACTGCACCGAGTTCCTGGTGAGCTCCGACGAGCTGGACGTGGACGCCGCCCGCGACTTCCTGCCGACCATGGGCGACTGCGACCTGCTGGTGGGCACCCATCCCAACTTCAAGGTGCACGTGCACACCAATCGCCCCGACCAGGTGCTGGAATGGTTCCTCACCCATGAGGCGCAGGTGGCGGAGGTGCATATTCACAACATGCAGCTGCAGAGCGCCGAGCGCACCCAGCGGCTTGCCTCGGAAAGCGCGTCTGAGCCCGCTCCCTACGGCTTCGTTGCCGTGGCCTCGGGCGAAGGCAATGCGAAGATCCTGGCCAGCCTGGGAATAGACGAGGTGGTGTCGGGCGGTCAGACCATGAACCCCTCCACCAAGGACCTGCTTGAGGCCATCGGGCGCGTGAACGCGCGCCGCGTGATCGTGCTGCCGAACAACTCCAACATCATCATGGCCGCTCAAAGCGCATGCGAGCTGGCCGAGTCGGATTGCGCGGTGGTTCCCACCAAGACGCTGCCCCAGGCGTTCTCGGCCATGTTCGGGTTCAGCGAGGACGCCGCGCTGGACGAGAACGTGGCCGCGATGACCGAGGCCTTCGCCGAGGTGCGCACCGGGGAGGTGACCCATGCGGTGAAGGACTCGCGCGATGCGCACGGCAACCCGATCGCCGCGGGCGACGTGATCGGCATCGCCGACGGGTCGATCGAGGCGGTGGGCTCGCGGATCGACGAGGTGTGCATGCGCCTGCTGGAGGCGATGGGCGCCGAGGACGCCGACACCATCACGGTGCTGGCCGGCGCCGACCTGTCCGCCGATGACGAGGCCGCGCTGCTGACCTTGGTGGAGGAGCGCTTCGACGATGCCGAGGTGGAGTCGCATCGCGGAGAGCAGCCCCTGTACCCGGTGATCATCGCGGTCGAGTAGCATCGCGTCATGTCCGCCCGCGCCGCCTCGCGCGTGCCCGTGCCTTCGCGCACGCGCCTCGATGCAACCATGGCCTTCGACGCTCCTGCGTCTCAGGTCAGGCAGGTCAGCCCTGCGCGCGCCGAGGCCCTGCGCAAGCGCGGGGTTCAAACCGTGCGCGACCTGGTGTGCCATTTCCCGCGGCGCTACATCGACCTGTCAAGCGTGCTTCCCGCCGCCCACGCCCGCATCGGCGACGCCTGCACGGTGCGCGGCACGGTGCACGAGGTGCGCCTGAAGCGCCCCCGCCTGCGCATGAGCCTGGTCGAGGTGTCGGTGGTGGACGACTCGGGCGTGCTGATGATCACGTGCTTCGGCCAGCCCTGGCTGGCCGATCAGCTGAGCGCGGGCATGCGGGTGGCCGTGGCGGGCACGGTGGAGTTCAGCTACGGCTTCAAGCGCATGACGAATCCCTTCATCGAGGTCATCGACGACGAGGCCGATGCCCTGGGCGGCATGATCGTGCCCGTTCACCCCGCCACCGAGCGCATCACCACCGCGTGGATGCGCCGTTTGGTGCGCAACGCCCTCGACCACGTGGAGGGCTGCCTCGACCCCTTGCCGCTGTCGCTGCGCCTGCGTCACGGCCTCATGAGCCGCGGGGCGGCTCTGCGGGCGATTCACTTTCCCTCGTCCATGACCGAGGCCGCGCGCGCACGGCGGCGCCTTGCCTACGAGGAGCTTCTGCTTCTGCAGCTTGAGCTGATGACCCGCGACGAGGGAAGGCTGGTTGACGCTGCCTGCGCCCATGCGGTGGGCGGCGTCCGCGCGCGCTCGTTCGTGGACGCCCTGCCCTTCGCGCTCACCGATGAGCAGCGCGCGGCCTGCGCGCAGATCGACGAGAGCATGGCGAGCCCTCGTCCTGCGCACCATATGCTTCTGGGCGACGTGGGCACCGGCAAGACGGTGGTGGCGGGGCGCAGCCTGGCGTCGGTGGCCGACGCCGGCACCCAGGGCGCGCTCATGGCGCCCACCGAGCTGCTGGCGCGCCAGCACGCTGCCAGCCTGGGTCCCCTGTTCGATCAGGCCGGCGTGATCTGGGGCGTTCTGACGGGCTCGACGCCCGCCGACGAGCGCGCCCTGCTTCTGGAGCGTGTGGCCGCCGGCGTGGTGGACGTGCTGATCGGCACGCACGCCCTGCTCGAGCCCGATGTGCGTTTCCGCTCGCTTACCCTGGCCGTGATCGACGAGCAGCAGCGCTTCGGCGTGCATCAGCGCGCGGCTCTGGTGCAGAAGGGCGCCTGTCCCGACGTGCTGCTGCTGACGGCCACGCCCATCCCGCGCACTCTGGCCCTTGCGCTGTACGGCAACATGACCCTGTCGTACCTGCGCGCGCGTCCCGCGGGCCTGCAGCGTCGCGAGACACGGGTGCTGACCCGTCAGACGCGTGGGGTGGCCTACGACGCCGCCCGCGCGGCCCTGACGCGCGGCGAGCGCGTGTACGTGGTGTGCCCGCTGGTGGGGGCGGCGGCAGCCGAGAAGCGCGCCGAGCGTGCGGGGAAGGGCCCGCGGCAGGGTGACGCGCCCGACGAGGAGGAGCGCGCGTTTCCCGAGGTGGCGATCGATTCCGAGGACGATCTGCGCGAGGTTGAGGTGGCCTCGGCCAAGCGCGAGGCGGCCTTCCTGCAGCAGAAGGTGTTCTGCGACCACGCGGTGGAGCTGGTGCACGGACGCATGGCCGCCGCGGCCAAGCAGGAGGCCATGGAGCGCTTCCGCACGGGGCGCACCCAGGTGCTGGTTGCCACCACGGTGATCGAGGTGGGCGTCGATGTGCCCGAGGCCACGGTGATGATCGTGGAGGACGCCGACCGCTTCGGCCTGGCCCAGCTGCATCAGCTGCGTGGCCGCGTGGGACGTGGCGGGCGCGAATCGTGGGCGTTCCTGGTGTCGTCGTCACGCTCGGAGGCGGCCCTGGCGCGCCTGGCGGCGATGGAGGGCAGCGACGACGGCTTCGAGCTGGCCGCGTTCGACCTGTCGCTGCGGCGCGAGGGCGACATTCTGGGCAACCGTCAGCACGGCGCATCGGTGCTGCGCCTGGTGAACGTGGTGCGTGACGCGGCGCTGATCGAGGCCGCGCATGCCGATGCCCGCGCGCTGGTCGATGCCGACCCGCAGCTTCAGGGTCCCGAGGCGCGCGTGCTGGCACGCGAGATGAGGCTGGCCTTCGCGGCGGCCGAGCGAGAGGGGGAGGGGCGATGAGAGTGGTCGGGGGGTCGCTGAAGGGACGTCCGCTGACCGCTCCCGCAGGCGACGGCACGCGCCCTACCCACGACCGGGTGCGCGAGGCGCTGATGAGCTCCATCTCCAGTCTGGGCCCGTGGTTCGAGGACGCGGTGGTGCTGGACGCCTTCGCGGGGTCGGGCGCGCTGGGGATCGAATGCGTGTCGCGCGGCGCGCGGCTGGCCTTGCTGTGCGAGCGCGACGCCGCGGCCCAGCGGGCGATCCTGGCCAACCTGAGCCGCTGCCAGCTGGGGCGCGAGCAAGCGTGTCTGGTGCGGGGCGATGTGTTCAGGCAGGTTGACCGTCTGGCGACGCATCGCTTCGACCTCGTGCTGCTGGACCCCCCGTATGCCCTGAGGCCCGCCTGCGCTTTGTCGGTGGTGCAGGCCCTTGCCGCCCGCGACGCCCTGGCCGCGCCCGCGCTGACGGTGTACGAGCACGATGCCGCTCGCGCCGACGAGGCGGCTCGTGCGGCCGAGGCCCTGGGCATGGAGGTGCGCGCGCTTCGTCGCTACGGCGCCGCCAGCGTGCTGATCGCCCGCGTGGCCGACGCGGCCTCGCTTTCCGTCGCCGCTTCGCAGGAAGGCGCGGCCCCGTCCGCCTGCGCCGCGCCGAGCAGCCGCAGTTGCGGCTCCGTCGAATGAGGAGGGAAACCACCATGAAACGCGCCCTGACGCCGGGCACCTTCGACCCGATCACCCTGGGGCACCTCGATGTGATCACGCGCGCCGCGCAGATCATGGACGAGGTGGTGGTCGCCGTGGCCGCTTCGCCCAAGAAAGGGCCCCTGTTCTCGGTTGACGAGCGATGCAGCCTGGTCGAGCGCGCCGTGGCCCATCTGCCCAACGTGCGCGTGGCGACCTTCGACACGCTGCTGGTCGACCTGGCGCGCCAGCTGGACGCGCCCATCGTGGTGAAGGGCCTGCGCGCCATCACCGACTTCGAGTACGAGTTCCAGATGACCGCTTTGAACTACCAGCTGGACAACGAGCTTGAGACGGTGTTCATCATGTCGCCTCCCGAGTTCATGTACCTGTCGTCGTCGATCGTGCGCGAGATCGCCTCGCTGCGCGGCGACGTGTCGCGCTTCGTGCCGAGCTGCGTGAACGAGGCGCTGGTGGCCCGCTTCGGCGGCCCGCAGGCGTAGCGACCGGCGCGACGGGCGCCGTCGCAGTCACCGCGCGGCCTTCGCGGCACGCTGGCGAGGGCGAGGGCGAGGGTGAAGGGCGCACGCCGCCGGAGCCGGCCGCCGTTGGCTTGCCGGCCGCTCGCGTCGAGCGCGCTCGACGGGCCGCGCGCCGACGGTGCGGCGCGGCGTGCAGAAGTGGTGCTACCATGGTGCTTGGCGAAAGGGTATGCGCAGATTGCTTGAACCTGGTAAAATGCGGCAGATCGCCTAAATGCGACTGATTGTGTGACAAACGTAGTCCCAACGCAGTGTGCGCGGAAGGAATGAGATGGACGAAACCGGAGTTCTCGGACTGCTCGAAGAGCTTTCCATTCTTCTTGAAGACTCGAAGCCCGTGTTCGGCAAGAGCAACATGCGTCAGATCGAGATCTCGGCTGCGTTCGAGATCATGGACGAGATTCGCGATACGTTCCCCAGCGAGTTCTCGCAGGCTCGTCAGATCGTGCGCGAGCGCCAGGGCCTGCTGGACGACGCCGAGGCCGAGGCCGCGCGCCTGATCGAGGACGCGCGCAGTCAGGCCATGACGATCGCCTCCGAGCAGGAGATCGTGCGCATCTCGCAGCAGCAGAGCGACCAGATCGTGGCCGACGCGCGCGAGCTGGAGCGTCAGACCCGCGCCGGCGCCGAGGACTACGCCGACGAGGTGTTCGGCCACGTGGAGCAGAGCCTGGAGTCGCTTCTGGGCAACGTGCGCCGCTGCCGCGACCGCCTGAACGCCACCACGCAGCCGCGCTGATGGCCGCTGCGCTCATAAAGCTTCCGGCAGAGCTCTTCGCCTTGGCGGAGGGCTCTCGCTTTGAGGGTCGGCTGGATGTGGGCGAGCTGCGCCTGGGCCCCGACTCCTATCGTCTTGACGAGCCGGTGACCTGGGAGGCTGACGTTACCAACACCGGCGAGGCCTTTCTGGTGGCGGGCGTTGCCCATGCCACGGCGCGCACGGAGTGCGCCCGCTGCCTGAGCACGGTGGAGGAGTCGTTGACCGGCTCCATCGAGGGCTACTTCCTGATCGACCCCGAGCAGCGCACGGTGGACGGCATGGAAGGCGACGAGTTCGACGTGCTTCCGGCCAACCACCAGATCGACCTGGCGCCGCTGATCACGGCGGGGCTGCTGATGGAGCTGCCCGGCGTGCCCCTGTGCTCCGAGGACTGCGCGGGTCTGTGCCCTTCGTGCGGGGCCGACCTGAACGAGGGTCCCTGCGCGTGCGGGGGCGACCCGGCGCTCGACGATTTCGCGCAGGCGGCGCATCCCTTCGCGGCGCTGAGGGGGCTGTCCCTTGCCGGGGATGCCCAACCCGGCGATACCGCCGTGGATGAGGGTTCGGGCGGAAACGGCGGGGGAGGAGCCAGCTAGGTCGTCTCGCGCCGGGGTCGATGCGCTCGCACGCCGTCTGCCCAGGTGGGTTTGAAGAGCGCCCGTCTGCGACCCGTGCGCTTGACGACGCGCGGTCGGATCCGTTCCTGCGGGTGACGCTCGTTCGCGCGCCGGTCGCGCACCCTGCCTGCGTGCAGAGATGCTGTGAAGCGGCCTTGCGTTTCGTCTGAGCGTTTGATAAAGTTTCACGTCGCCTGTTTATGTAGATGGGAGCTGCGATTCCGGCGGCTCGACGAAGGAGATAGAGAGACATGGCTGTACCTAAACAACGCATGGGCCGTATTCGCACCCGCACCCGTCGCGCCACGCACGACCGCATCGATGCGCCCTCGCGCTCGGTCTGCCCTCAGTGCGGTGAGGTGAAGCTTCCCCATCGCGTCTGCTCGAACTGCGGCTTCTACAAGAACCGCGAGGTCATCGAAACCGAGTAGCTGCGGCTCTCGCATCGCTTCATATTCATGCGAACCTCCCGCGGGTATCCGTTCGGGAGGTTCTTTCCGTTAGGGGGATGCCCATGGATGGCAAGGTGACGGTTGCGGTTGACGCGCTGGGCGGCGATAACGCGCCTGAGGTGGTGCTTGAGGGAGTGGCGGACGCACTGGCGGCCGACCCTGACCTGAGCGTGATCCTGTGCGGCCCCGAGGAGGCGGTGTCGCCTTTCGCGGCGGCGCATGAGCGCTGTCGGGCGCAGGCGACCACCGAGCGCATCGAGATGGCCGAGCATCCGGCCAAGGCGGTGCGCAGGAAGCGCGACTCGTCGATCGTGGTGGGGTGCCGTCTGGTGAAGGAGGGGGCCGCGCAGGGCTTCTACTCCGCGGGCTCCACCGGTGCCGTGCTGGCTGCGGGAACCCTGGTGATGGGCCGGATCAAGGGGGTGTCGCGCCCGGCGCTGTGCACGGTGGTGCCCTCGCCGGTGTCGCCCTGCGTCATGTGCGATGTGGGGGCCAACGCCGACTGCAAGCCCGAGTACCTGGTGCAGTTCGCCCATATGGCGGCTCTGTACGCCGAGCGCGTGCTGGGGGCCGAGCGCCCGCGCGTGGGCCTGCTGAACATCGGCGAGGAGGAGGAGAAGGGCTCGTCGTTCGCCCTGGCCGCCTACGAGCTGCTGAAGGAGCAGGTGCCCGGGTTCGCGGGCAACGCCGAGGGGCGCGACATCATGCAGGGCGGCTTCGACGTGGTGGTGACCGACGGATTCACCGGCAACGTGGCGCTGAAGACCCTGGAGGGCACGGGGAAGGTGCTGTTCGACCAGATGAAGCGCATCATGACCGCCTCTCCCGTGACCATGGTGGGGGCCCTGGCCCTGAAGGGCGGCATGCGCGAGCTGCGCGAGAAGGTGGACCCCGACACCTATGGCGGCGCTCCGCTGCTGGGCGTGCGGGGCGCGTGCATCGTGGGCCACGGGTCGGCATCGGCCCGCGCGATCCGCAACGGCGTGCTGGTGGCGGCCCGTGTGGCCCGGGAGGACATTTCCGGGATGATCGAGCAGAAGGTGAGCCGCCACCCGAAGCAGCGCTGAGCTGAGGTACCATCGAGCAAGCGTCAGGTTCCGTCCATGAAGGGCGGATGCCCATGCGAGTCCATCGGGCGCGCGCGGCCACCGGTCGGCGCGCTCGGTTCGCGTCTGCATCCGCGAAGGCGATCGAGGTCAGATGAACTACACCGAAACGCAGGAGACGAAGCTCGCTGCAGCCGAGCGGATCATCCAGCACACCTTTGCCGAGCGAAGCTATCTGCTGTCGGCGATCACGCATCCCTCGGCCATCGAGGGCCGTTCGACGAAGTGCTCCTACGAGCGCCTTGAGTTCCTGGGCGACTCCATTCTGGGCGGCATCGTGGCCATGACGGCCTTTCATCGGTTCCCCGATCTGGACGAGGGCGGGCTCACGCGCATCAAGGTGGCGCTGGTGTCCGGGTCGAGCCTGTCGGAGGTGGCGGCCGGGCTGGGCTTCGCCGACGTGATCGTGTTCGGCTCGTCCGAGACGGGCACGGGCAAGCGCGGCCTGCATTCGGCCCTGGAGAACGTGTACGAGGCCGTGGTTGCCGCGCTGTACCTGGACGCCGGCCTTGAGGCGGCCATGGGCTTCGTCGAGCGCACCCTGATCCCGCGCATGTCGGTGGACATGGCGCGCGAGCCCGAGAACCCCAAGAGCGCGCTTCAGGAGAAGCTGCAGGAAGGCGGCATCACGCCCACGTACAAGCTGGTCGAGACGCAGGGCCCCCCGCATGACCGCACCTTCGTGGCGCAGGTGTTCGCGGGAAGCCAGGGCCTGGCGCGCGGCACGGGCCGCACGAAGAAGGAGGCCGAGAGCCAGGCGGCCAAAAGCACGCTGGCCCGCCTGGGCGAGTTCTTCGGCATCGGCGTGGACGAGCAGACCAAGGCCGCCCAGGGTGTGGCCGCCGCCCAGGCCAAGGCCGAGCGCACGATGGCCGCCGCCCAGGCCAAGGCCGAGAAGGAGCTGGCAGCCGCCGAGGCGCGCGCCCGCCGCGTTGCCGAGAAGGCCGCCGCCCGCGAGCGCCGCAAGAGCGGCAAGCAGCACGACTAGGCGGGCCCCATGCATCTGAAGTCGCTGACGCTGAGGGGGTTCAAGTCGTTCGCCGACCGCAGCGTGCTGTCGCTGGAGCCGGGCATCACGGCGGTGGTGGGCCCGAACGGGTCGGGCAAGTCGAACATCTCCGACGCGGTGCTGTGGGTGCTGGGCGAGCGCAACGCGCGCAACCTGCGCGGTCAGGCCATGGAGGACGTGATCTTCTCCGGCTCCTCGGGCCGCAAGCCGGTGTCGCTGGCCGAGGTCGAGCTGGTGCTGGACAACAGCGACGGCACCCTTCCCATCGACTACCGCGAGGTGTCGATCGCGCGGCGCCTGTATCGCAGCGGCGAGTCGGAGTACCTGGTGAACGGTAGCGTGGCCCGGCGCATGGACGTGCTTGACATCCTTCACGACACCGGGCTGGGAACGGGAACCCATTCGATCATCAGCCAGGGCGCCCTCGATTCCATTCTGCAGTCGCGTCCCGAGGACAGGCGAAGCCTGATCGAGGAGGCGGCGGGCGTGCTGAAGCACAAGCAGCGCAAGGAGCGCAGCGCCCGCAAGCTCGAGCAGATGGCGGCCCATCTCGATCGCGTGCGCGACGTGCACGGCGAGGTGCTGCGCCAGCTGGGCCCGCTGGAGCGCAAGGCTCGCCGCGCCCGCGAGCACGCGGCGGCCTCCGAGCGCCTGGACGAGGTGCGCCTGCAGCTTGCGGTGGATCACCTGCGCACGCTGCAGGGCCAGTGGGACCGTCTGGTTCACGACGAGCAGCAGGCAGACCGCGCGCTGGGCGCCCGGCGCGGCGCCGTGGCCGCCTCGGAGCGCGCTTCCGCCGACCTGCAGCGCATGATCGACCGGGCATCGGAGGGCGCAGGCGAGCTGAGCCGCGCTCAGCGCCGTGCCGCGTCGGCTTCCGAGCGCCTGGATTCCGTGGAGATGCTGGTGCGCGAGCGGGCCCGCTCGGCCCTTGCCTACGAGGCCGACGTGCGCATCGCCCTGGCAAGCGCCGCCGAGCGACGGCAGGCTGCTGCCGAGTCCCTGGCCGAGGCCCAGGCCGCCCTGGCCGAGGCCCAGGCCGCCCGCGACGCGGCGCAGGCGCAGCTGGACGAGCTTGCCGCCGCCCGCGAGCAGGCGGTGGCGCGCCGGCGCGACATGGAGCGCAGGATCGAGCAGGCTCAGGTGAGCGTTCGCCGGGCCGAGCGCGAACGCGAGGAGCTGCGCCGCCGGCGGGCGTCGATGGGCGACAGCCTGTCCAACGAGCTGGCGCGCGAGCAGGTGATCGAGGCCCGCAGCACCGAGGTCGATTCGGACGTGGGCGCCGCCCGTGACGAGGCGGCGGCGGCGGCGGAGCGCCTGCGCGCCCTGCAGGCCGACGTCGAGGCGGCCGAGGCGCGCGAGCGCGAGGAGCGCACGGCGCTGGCGGCCGCCCAGCGCACGCGCGACGAGCTGCGTCGCGCCCGTGACGAGGCCGATGGGGCCGCGCGCGCCGCCGCGGCCCGGGAAAGCGCCCTTGAGACCCTGCAGCGTGAGGGCCGTGCCGACTGCCCGGCGCTTACCTGGCTGGTTGACGAGAGCGAGCGCTTCGGGGGTCTGGTGACCCCGCTTTCCAAGGTGATCGGAGCCCCGAAGGGGCTCGAGTGGCTGGTCGAGGCCCTGTTGGGCGATGACCTGGCAGGTTTGGCGGTGCCCGCGCGCGCTGACGCCCGCGCGATATCGCAGGCGCTGATCGAGGCCGCCCGCGCAGGTTCGGTGTCGCTGGTGGCGGGTGGGGCCGCTGCCGAGGACCGCGCGGTGCCCGCGCGGCGCTCGGGTGCGGGCGTTCCCCTGATCGACCGTCTTTCCTGCGCCGACGGGGCCCGAGAGGCCGTGGAGGCCCTGCTGGGCGACGTGGTGCTGGTCGATGACGCCGCCGCGGCGTTCCAGGCGGTGGAAGACGAGAATCTGGGCCTGCGCTACGTGTCGCGCGACGGCTGCGCGGTGCGCTCCACGGGCGTCGTGCGCGTGTTCGGCGCCGCTCGCGACGAGGCCGACGGCCTGCTGGCCCGCGAGCGCCGCCTGGAGGAGCAGCGCGCCGAGGCCGCTCGCGCCCGCGCCGAGGCCCAGCGCGCTCACGACGCCGCGGCGACGGCCGAGGAGGAGTGCCGGGCCCTTCAGGCGCGCAGCCTGGACACCACGCAGAGCCTGGCCCGCCTGCGCGGTGAGGTGGCCTCGCTGCGCACCGAGGCCGAGCGCGCCGAGCGCAAGGCGGCCGCCTTCGTGCGCGAGCGCGACCAGATCGCCCGCGAGTTGGATACGGCCCGACGCAAGGTGGGCGACCTGCGGCCGGCGGTGGAGCAGCTTGACGAGCGCCTGGCCGAGTCCGATCGCCTGATCGCCGCGTCCACGGCCGAGCACGAGCAGCTGGCCGCGCAGGTCGCGCCATTGCGTCGCGAGGCGGGAGCGCTGAACGAGCGCCACGCCAACGCCAAGCTGTCTCTGGCCACCCTGACGGAGCGCAGCCTGTACGCCCAGCGCATGCGCGAGGCGCGCGAGCGCGACGCGGAATCGCTGCAGGCCGAGCTGCGCCGCTCGCTTGACACCCTGGCGCTCAAGCGCGCCGTGCAGCGGCGCTGCGAGCCCTTGCTGGACGTTCTCGATCGCCTGAGCGCGGGCCTGGCTCGCCGTGCGCGCGCGCTGGACGATGCCATCGCGGCGCGCGAGGAATCGCATGCCGGCATGCACGCCCGCGCCGCCGCCGCGCGCGAGGACGTCGCGCGCGCTCGCAGCGCGTTTGACGAGGCGAACGCCCGCATGACCCAGGTGCGCATCGACAAGGGTCGCCTTGAGGTGCAGGTGGAGGCAGCGGTTGATGCCATCGTGCGCGACTGCGGCACGCCGCTTGACCGCGTGGAGGGCATGGCCCGCGTCGAGGACCGCGCGGCGCTTGAGGACGAGATGTTCCGGCTTGAGCGGCGCATCAAGAACATGGGCGCGGTGAACCCCGATGCGGCGCGCGAGTTCGCCGAGCTGAAGGCCCGTGCCGACTTCCTGCAAGGCCAGCTGGACGACATGGAGGCGGCCCGCCGCGCCCTCGACCGCATCTCCAAGATCATCGACGTGCGCATGAAGAACCACTTCATCAGCACGTTCGAGCAGGTGAATGCTGGGTTCTCGCATATCTTCGAGGTGCTGTTCCCCGGAGGCTCGGCTCGTCTTGAGCTGGTGGATCCCGACAACGTGGACACCACCGGCATCGAGGTGGTGGCGCAGCCGCGCGGCAAGCGGATCACCAAGATGATGCTGATGAGCGGCGGCGAGAAATCGCTGACGGCCCTGGCCCTGCTGTTCGCGGTGTATCGGATCCGCGCGACGCCCTTCTACATCCTCGATGAGGTGGAGGCGGCGCTGGACGACACCAACCTGCGCCGGCTGGCGGCCTACCTTGACTCGCTGCGCGAGAGCACCCAGCTGATCATGATCACGCATCAGCGGCGCACCATGGAGATGGCCGACGTGCTGTTCGGCGTGTCGATGCAGGGCGATGGCGTTACCCGCGTGATCAGCCAGAAGCTTGACCAGGCCCTACGAGAGAGGGGATAGCCATGGGATTCCTCGGCCGATTCGGAGACGGCCTTGCCCGCACCCGCGACCGCTTCAGGGAGCAGATGAACGTGCTGCTTGACCGCGGCCCCGACCTTGACCAGGCGTTCTGGGATGGCTTGGAGGAGACGCTGATCCTGGCCGACCTGGGTGGCGAGACGGCCTCCGGCATCGTGGAGGAGCTGCGCGACCAGGCGGCCCGCAAGGCCCTGCCTGACGCCTATGCGGTGCTCGATCTACTGAAGGACCAGGTGGCTGCGCAGTTCAGCCCGTATCGCCCCGAGGTGTTCGAGGGTGAGCGCTCGGTGGTGCTGTTCGTGGGCATCAACGGGGCCGGCAAAACCACCACCTGCGGAAAGATCGCGAAGCAACTGCACGACGAGGGACGCTGCGTGGTTCTGGGCAGCGCCGACACCTTCCGCGCCGCCGCGATCGAGCAGCTTGAGGTGTGGGCGCGTCGCGCGCAGGTTGAGGTGTGCGCACGTCAGCGAGGCAGCGACCCGGCCAGCGTATGCTACGACACCATCGAGCGCGCCGAGCAGGCGGGAGCCGACACGGTGCTGATCGACACCGCCGGGCGCCTGCACACCTCGGCCGACCTCATGCGCGAGCTGTCCAAGGTGGTGGGCGTGGTGCGCCGCCGTTCGCGCGTGCCCGTGTACACGGTGCTGGTGATTGACGCCACCACGGGCCAGAACGGCCTCTCCCAGGCACGCGAGTTCAACGCCTCGCTGAGCCTGGACGGCGTGATCGTGACGAAGCTGGATGGCACGGCCCGCGGCGGCATCGCTCTGGCGGTGTCGCGCGAGCTGGGTCTTCCCGTGTTGAAGCTGGGCGTGGGCGAGGGGCTGGACGACCTGAAGCCCTTCGACGCGCACGAGTACGCCCAGGCGCTGATAGGCGACTTCGACGAGCGCGCGACCGCGTAGGGATCGCAACCCGGCGGGGTTGCGCAGAGCGCGGGGCCCCGCCCGCAGCCGCCCGCCCTGATATACTGCAGGGCCGACCGATCGACAAGGAGCTGGTATGTTCGAGAGCCTCAGCGACCGCCTTCAGGGCGTGTTCGCGAACCTGCGCGGCAAGGGACGCCTCACCGAGGCGGACATCAACGATGCCATGCGCCAGATTCGCCTGGCCCTGCTGGAAGCCGACGTGAACTTCAAGGTGGTGCGCGACTTCGTGTCGGCTGCCTCGGCCCGCTGCATGGAGTCGGAGGTGCTGGACTCGCTCACCCCGGCCCAGAACGTGGTGAAGGTGGTGCTCGACGAGCTCACGCGCCTGCTGGGCGAGGTGAACGAGGGCCTGGGCCTGTCGCCCAACCGCGTTCCCAACGTGATCATGCTGGTGGGCCTGCAGGGCTCGGGCAAGACCACTGCGGCGGCCAAGCTGGCCTATCTGCTGAAGTCGCAGGGTCGCCGTCCGCAGCTGGTTGCCTGCGACGTGTACCGTCCCGCCGCGGCGGATCAGCTTGAGACCCTGGGCGGCGAGGTGGGCGTGGCCGTGTACCGCGCTCCCGGCACCGACCCGGTGGCCATCGCGCGCGCGGGCGTGCAGGAGGCCATCGACAACCTGCGCGACGTGGTGATCGTGGACACGGCGGGCCGCCTGCACGTGGACGACGACATGATGGCCGAGGCGCAGGGCCTGAAGGAGGCCGTCGAGCCCGACCAGATCCTCATGGTGGTGGACGCCATGACCGGTCAGGACGTGGTGAACGTGGCCGCCGCCTTCGCCGAGCGAGTCGATTTCGACGGCGTGATCATGTCGAAGATGGACGGCGACGCCCGCGGCGGCGGTGCGCTGTCGGTGCGTCAGGCGACGGGCAAGCCGATCAAGTTCATCTCATCGGGCGAGCGCCCCGACTCGCTCGAGGCCTTCCACCCCGACCGCATGGCGCGGCGCATACTGGGCATGGGCGACGTGGTCAGCCTGATCGAGAGCGCCGTGAAGGTGCAGGCCGAAGAGGAGGAGCAGGAAGCTGCCGAGCGCCTGGCCAAGGCCGACCTCACGCTGAACGACTTCCTGGACATGAACCGCCAGATTCGCAAGATGGGCGGCGTGTCGAAGCTGATCAGCGCCCTGCCGGGCGGCGACAAGGCCCTCGCCTCGGGTCAGGTGGACGAGGGCGCCCTCGACCACATGGAGGTGATCATCAGCTCGATGACCAAGGCCGAGCGCTCCAAGCCCGACCTGATCAACGGCTCGCGCCGCGCGCGCATCGCCGCAGGCGCCGGCGTCACCGTCACCGAGGTGAACCAGCTGATGAAGCGCTACGCGGAAACGCGCAAGATGGTGAAGAGGATGATGCCCGCCCTGGACGCCCCCGCCAAGGGGAAGAAGGGCAAGAAGGGGAAGAAGGGCAAGAAGGCCCGGCGCCCCCTGATTCCCGGCATGGGCGGCATGGGCATGGGCGACCTGAAGAAGATCCAGGAGCTGATGAAGGGCGATTAGGCTCGATGGGGCCTGGCGCCCCGTTGCCCGAGGGGCCGCCCTGCGGGCCTCCGCCCGGGGCGGCGTTTCCTTGTCGTGGCGCCCCCCATGCAAGGCGCTGTGGCCTCGTCGTGCGTCTTGCGTGAGGGGCGCGGTCGTGGAATACTTGCGACCACGCGCGTCTGCCTTGTCAAACGGCCAGGCGAGCTGTAATATGTACAGTCGCTGTTTGCAGACTCCGGTGTTATCCTTGCAGTCTGCACGGGAGTAGACCAGATAAAAGGAGTTCTTCAATGGCAGTTAAGATTCGCCTTGCCCGTCATGGTGCGAAGAAGCGCCCGTACTACCGCATCGTGGTGGCTGATTCGCGCGCTCGCCGCGACGGCCGCTTCATCGAGGAGGTTGGTCGCTACAACCCCTGCGTCGAGCCTTCGATGGTGTCGTTCGTCGACGACCGCCTCGACTACTGGCTCGGTTGCGGCGCTCAGCCCACCGACACCGTGGCGCGCCTGATTCAGGGCCACAAGGCCGAGTAGCCCATGGCCGACAACACGTCTCATATCACGGGGCTGGTGGAGTGCATCGTCGCTCCGCTCGTCGATCACCAGGACGACCTTGAGGTGTCCGCCACGGTGGCCGAGGACGGCACGCTGTGCGTGGGCATTCGCGTGAACGACGAGGACACCGGCAAGGTGATAGGCCGACAGGGCAGGGTGATCAAGTCGATCCGCACCTTGGCCCGTGCCGCGGCCTCGCGCGATGACGCGCACGTGGAAGTCGAGATCATCGAGTAGATGCGCACCTGGACCAACGTCGCCGTACTGGCGAAGGCCAGAAGCCGAGCGGGAGGGTTCGTCGCGAAGAGCGCGGCGGGCCTTCCTTTTTTGCTCGCGGAGGGCATGGAGGTGGCCTTCGTGCCCCCGCGCCTCGATGCGCCCCGCCGCGCGCGCGTCGAGCGGGTGTGGAACGAGCGGGAGCGCTCGGCCCAGGTGAGCTTCGAAGGGATCGACGACCCCTCCGTCGCCGCCGACCTGGTGGGCTGTCAGTGCCTGGTGCGCACCGCCGATCTTGACCTCGATCGTCTGCGCGACGACCCGGTGTCGTGGTCGGGCTGGGAGGTGGTCGATGTCGTTTACGGTCCGCTGGGCCGGGTAAGCGATGTGATCGAGAATCCCGGTCAGACGCTGGTCGAGGTTGACGCGCCCGGTCGCGACCGCCCGCTGCTGATCCCGGCGGTGGACGCCTTCATCCGCGCGGTGGATGTGGAGGCCGGCCGCATCGAGGTGTCGGTTCCCGAGGGCCTGCTGCACCTGTAGGCCGCGCGCCGCCTGACCGCTCGCCCCGCCTGCCGTTTCGTTCCGCCTTCCGAGAGCATCGAGCGCCCATGATCATCGAAACCCTCTCAACCTTCCCGCTGATGTACGAGTCCGTGATGGGCTCGTCGATGATGAAGCGCGCGCGTGAGCGGGGGATTATCGACTTCACCGCCTACGACCTGCGTGACTGGACCCACGATCGCCATCGCACCACCGATGACGACCCTTACGGCGGCGGGGCCGGGCTGGTGATGCGCTGCGAACCCATCTACGAGGCGGTGGATGCCCTGTGCGGCCGCCCGGCGCCCGAGGGCGTCGTCACCGGGCGCGAGCAGCCGCTTACGGGCCCCGCGCCTCAGCACCCCCAGGGCCCCGCGCCCACGACGGTGTTCCTGACCCCCTGCGGACGGCGCTTCGACGACGCCCTGGCCACCGAGCTTGCCGGCTGCGAGCGGCTGCTGTTCGTGTGCGGCCACTACGAGGGGATCGACGAGCGCGCCTACGATCTGGCCGACTACCAGGTGTCGCTGGGCGACTACGTGCTCACCAGCGGCGAGCTAGCCTCGATGGTGGTCATCGACGCGGTGGTGCGCAAGCTTGACGGCGTGCTGGGCGCGCCTGACGGCGCCACCGACGAGAGCTTCGTCGAGGGCCTGCTGGAGGCTCCTCAGTACACGCGTCCCGCGGTGTTTCGCGGCCGCGAGGTGCCGGCGGTGCTGCTGTCCGGCGATCACGGTGCGGTTGCGCGCTGGCGGCGCGAGCAGAGCCTTGCCCGCACGGCCGCCCTGCGCCCCGACCTTCTTTGCCAGGCGCCCCTCACGCCTGCTGATCGCAGTTTTCTCGATTCTTGCGCCTCGTCCGGGGCCGACCCCGCCGCGCACGGTATCATCTTCAGATGACACTCGCGCAAGTCGTCCGCACGCACGCAGAAAGGCGCCGCTTCGATGGATTCCGGGCAGCACGCTGAAAAACCTACGCCGATCGCGTCGTCGCTTCTGAGGGTCGTCTCGTCGGTCGTCTTCGTGCTGGTCCTGGCTGCGGCTCTGCGCATGTTCGTGTTCCAGCCCTACTCGATTCCCTCCGGCTCGATGGAGGAGACCATCAGGGTGGGCGACGTGCTGATCTCGGAGAAGGTCAGCTACTACTTTCGCGAGCCTGCCCCCGGCGACATCGTCACCTTCCATGACCCCATGCTCTCCGACAGCTCGCGCACGCTGATCAAGCGCGTGATCGCCACTGAGGGCCAGGTGGTGGACGTGCGCGACGGGGCCGTGTACGTGGACGGCGTTCGCCTGGACGAGCCGTACACCGAAGGGCGCCCCTCCGAGCAGCTCAGCGGCTCGGCTGTCACGTTTCCCTACACCGTGCCCGCAGGCTCGCTGTGGGTGATGGGCGACAACCGCACCAACTCGCAGGACTCGCGCTATTTCGGCGCCGTCAGCCGTGCGAGCGTCACGGGTCGCGCCGCGTTCGTGTTCTGGCCCGTGGGCTCGATGCGCCCGTTGGCGGGCTAGCCTCGCGGTCACGCGGCGCGTCTCGCGCGACGATCCTCGTCTCACCGTACGTTCGAAGGAGAATCATGGCAAGCAACCACACGAGCGCCGGGCTGCCGCCCACCTTTCAGGACATCATCATGGCCCTGCAGCGCTATTGGGCAGGCGCCGGCTGCGTGATCTTGCAGCCCTACGACAACGAGGTGGGCGCCGGGACCAACGCCCCCGCCACCACGCTGCGCGCCCTGGGCCCCGATACCTGGCGCACCGCCTACGTGCAGGGCTGCCGCCGTCCGGCTGACGGCCGCTACGGCGAGAACCCCAACCGCACGCAGCACTACTTCCAGTTCCAGGTGCTGATGAAGCCCTCTCCCGACAACATCCAGGATCTTTACCTGGGCTCGCTCGAGGCCATCGGCATCGACACGAAGGCGCATGACGTGCGCTTCGTCGAGGACGACTGGGAAAGCCCCACGCTGGGCGCCTGGGGCCTTGGCTGGGAGGTGTGGATCGACGGCATGGAGGTGACCCAGTTCACCTACTTCCAGCAGGTGGGAGGCTTCGAGTGCAGCCCCGTGCCGGTCGAGATCGCCTACGGCCTCGAGCGTCTTGCCATGTACATCCAGGGCGTGGACAGCATGTTCGACATCGTGTGGGCCCGCGGAGACGACGGGGTCGTCTTCACCTACGGCGACGTGTACCTTCAGAACGAGCGTCAGTACTCGCGCTACAACTTCGAGGTGGCCGACACTGACTTCCTGTTCCGCGAGTTCGCCGAGCGCGAGGCCGAGTGCCTGCGCACGCTTGAGGCGGGCCTGCCGCTGCCGGCCTACGACTCGGTGCTGAAGTGCAGCCACGCCTTCAACCTGCTTGACGCGCGCGGCGTGATCTCGGCCACCGAGCGCATGGCCTACATCCTGCGCGTGCGCACGATCGCCAAGGCGTGCTGCGCCGGGTACATGCGCCATGTGTGCGGCATCGACGTTGAGGACGACCGGCCTGCCCAGGCAGGGGAGGGGGCTTCGCATGACTAGCCTGAAGACGCTCGCATTCGAGATCGGAACCGAGGAGATTCCCGCCTTCGACCTGCACAGCGCCACGAAGCAGCTTGAGAGCCTGGGAGCCTCCCTGCTGGATGGGGCCGGGGTGCCGCACGGTGCCGTGCGCGGCCTCTCCACCCCGCGTCGCCTGATCCTGATGGTGGACGACGTGGCCGAGAGCACCGAGGCCATCGACGAGGTGTTCCGCGGCCCGGCTGCCAAGATCGCCCTTGACGACCAGGGCGGCTACACCAAGGCGGCCCTGGGGTTCGCGCGCGGCAAGGGGGTGGGCCCCGAGGCGCTTGAGATGCGCAGCGAGAACGGCGTGGACTACCTGTACGCCGTGCGCCATCGTCCCTCGGTGCCCACGGCGGGCCTCATCGGCGAGGCCCTGGGCGCGCTGATCGAGGGGCTGTCGTGGCCGAAGTCGTGCCGCTGGGCGCGGCGCTCGGAGTCGTTCTCGCGCCCGGTGCGCTGGATCGTGGCCCTTCTGGGCAGCCAGGTGGTGCCCGTCAGCTTCGCCGGGGTGCAGGCGGGCCGGCATACCTGGGGCCATCGCGTGCTGTCGCCGGGAACCCACGAGGTGGCCTCGGCCGAGCTTCTGCCCGACCTGCTGCGCTCGCTTCGCGTGGTGCCCAGCGAGGCCGAGCGCGAGCAGGCGATCCGCGAGGGCGTGGCCGCGATCGAGCGCGAGACCGGCCTGCGCGCCGAGCTGCCTGCCAAGACGCTTCTGGAAGTGGTGAACCTCTCGGAGGCCCCCACGGTGCTGTGCGGACGCTTCGACGAGGACTTCCTGCGCGTGCCTGACGAGATCATCGTGGACGCCATGCTGATGCACCAGCGCTACTTCCCGCTCTACGATGCCGCCGGCGCCCTTACCAACCGCTTCATCGTGGTGTCGAACGGAGACCCCGCCCACGGCGACGTGGTGATCGCCGGCAACGAGCGCGTGGTGCGCGCGCGTCTGGACGACGCAAAGTTCTTCTACGAGGAGGACCTGAAGCGTCCGCTGGAGAGCTACGTGGAGAAGCTCGACCAGGTGGTGTTCCAGGAGGCCTTGGGAACCACGCGCGCCAAGGCGCAGCGCATCGAGGCCCTGGCCGCCTGGGTGGCCCGCGAGGCCGGCCTGAGCGCAGACGAGGTGACGGCCGCGCGTCGCGCGGGCCTGCTGTGCAAGGCCGACCTGGTCACCAATGCGGTGATCGAGTTCACCAGCGTGCAGGGCGTCATGGGCGGCTACTACGCCCAGGCCTCCGGCGAGGGGGACCTGGTGGCCCAGGCCGTGCGCGACCACTATCGCCCGCGGTTCTCGGGCGATGAGCCGCCCGCCTCGGCGGTGGGCCGCGCCGTGGCCGCGGCTGACAAGCTGGATACCATCTGCGGCCTGTTCGCGGTGGGCCAGGGCCCTACGGGGTCCTCGGACCCCTTCGCCCTGCGCCGCAGCGCGCTGGGCATCATCGCCATGCTGGGCGCGGGCCTGCGGTTCCCGCTTGCCGGAGCCGTGGACGAGGCGCTGGCGGCCTACGAGGCCCAGGGCGTGTCGTTTGACCGAGGCGTCGCCCGCGCGGCCGTGACGGAGTTCTTCATCACCCGCGCGCGCGTGGCCCTGCGCGACGAGGGCCACGGCGTCGATGCGATCGACGCCGTGCTGGCCGTGGGCGTGGACGACCCGGCCGTGCTGGCCACGCGGGTGCGCGCCCTCGAGGCCGCCCGCAGCGAGCGGCCCGAGGCCTTCGACGACCTGGCCACGGCCTACGCGCGCGCCAACAACCTGCGCGACGCCGCAGTGGGCGTCGCTCTGAACGAGGGCCTTCTGAGCCAGCAGGAGCGCGCGGTGGTGGAGGCGGCGGCGCATGCCGAGGTCGCGGTGTCGGCAGCTCTTGGCCAGGGCGATTACGCTCAGGCGCTGTCCTGCCTCGCCGCCCTTCGCACGCCGATCGACGCCTTCTTCGCATCCACCCGCGTGATGGATGATGACCTGGCCCTGCGCGCGAACCACCTGGCGGTGCTGAACCGCTTCGTGGCGGCCTTCGCGCAGGTGGCCGATTTCGGCAAGATGGCGAAGTCGGCCGGGGGGTCGGGCAGGAAGGCCCGGTCGTGAGCGCCGGCGGGCCGGGGGAGCACGTGTTCCCCACGATCTGCGTGGTCAGCGACTCGGTGGGTCTGACCGGCCAGTCGATCGCCCGGGCGGCCTCGGTGCAGTTCGGCGTGGAGTCGCCTCATGTGGAGGTGCTGTCGAAGGTGCGCAGCTTCGATCAGATCGAGCGCTTCCTCACCGAGCAGGTGGAGGTTGCCCAGCGCGAACGGGGCGACCGTCGCGTGCTGCTGTTCTACACGCTGGTTACCAGTCGGCTGGCCGATCGCCTTGCCGGCTATCTGGGGGAGAACCCGCATATTCTGGGCGTCGATATCATGTCGCCGGCGCTGTCGGCCATAGCTCAGGTCAGCGGCATCACCCCCTCGCAGGTGCCGGGCAAGCTGCACGTGGCCAACCAGCAGTACTTCAGCCGCGTTGAGGCGGTTGAGTTCACGATCGCCCATGACGACGGTCGAAACCCGCAGGACCTGGTGAAGGCCGACATCGTGCTTCTGGGCGTGTCGCGCTCGTCGAAGACGCCGCTGTCGATCTACCTGTCGCAGCAGGGCTACAAGGTGGCCAACGTGCCCCTCGACATGCAGACCGAGCCGCCGGCCGAGCTGTACGACGTGGACCCCACGCGTCTGTTCGGCCTTATGACCACGCCTGACGTGTTGGTTGACATTCGCAAGCGCCGCTTGGGAACCGCGGCCACCGTGGCCGCTGCGGGACGCTACGCCGATCCCGAGTACGTGTACCAGGACCTCGAGGACGCGCGCGCCTTCATGCGGCGCCTGGGGTGCATCGTGGTGCATACCGAGCGTCGCGCGGTGGAGGAAACCGCGCAGGAGATCCTGCGCTACTTCGAGCGCGCTCATCCGCCGCAGGCGATCTAGGGCGCCGCGCCGCGCGGCGTGCGCGTCGGGTTGGATGCTCAGGTTCGGCGGGGGACGGGGGCGGCTCGACCGCCTGCGGGCAGACGGTCGGGCGGCGCGGTCGATCGCGCGGCTATGCGCTCGTCATCGCCAGGGGCAGCTTCACGGTGAACCGGGTGGAGGTGCCGTCGCTGGCGGCTGCGATCGAGCCGCCGTGCGACTCGGCGGTTTCGCGAGCGATCGCAAGGCCCAGGCCAAAGCCGCCCGAACCCGAGGTGCGGGCCTTGTCGGTGCGGAAGAAGCGCTCGAAGATGTGCTCCAGGTCGTCGGGGGCGATCGGAACGCCCGTGTTCTCCACCGTCAGCACCACGCGGGTTCCCTGGCGCACCAGCGCGACGTTCACCTCACCGCCTTCGTTCACGTACTTGCAGGCGTTCTCGATCAGGGTGGACACCAGGCGCTCCAGCTGCGTGCGGCTGCCCAGCACGCACAGCCCCTCCTCGGTGCGGCATTCCAGATGGCAGCCGCGCTCGTAGGTCACGGGCTCCAGCTGCAGCGAGCACGCGGCCACCAGGGTGCTCACGTCCACGCTCTCGCGCACGGGGTCGCCGCGGTCCTCCACGCAGGCCAGTTCGATCATCTCGTTCACCAGGCCCTGCATGCGCAGAGCCTCGCGCTCGGTGGACTCAACCCACTGGCTTTGGCTGGCAACCGTGCGCTGGGAGTCCCTGCTGATGATCGACATGTTCGCCAGCACCACGGTCAGGGGCGTCTTCAGCTCGTGCGAGGCATCGGCCACGAAGCGGCGCTGGGCATCCCATGCCTCGCGCACGGGTCGCAGCGCCCATGATGACACCAGCAGGCTGATCAGGAAGAAGGCAAGCAGCGCACCCAGGCACACGACGGCCAGCGACGCCGCCAGGGGCTGCCAGCCGTCAAGCACGCGCGTCTCCGCCAGGGCGATCAGCGAGTCGCCGTCGGGAAGCGTGCGCTTCGAGTAGCTGAGCCCCAGTTCGCTGAAGTCGCCGCGCCCATCGGGCAGGCCCCCCACGCCCTCGGCCACGTCGGCTCCCACGCTTTCGGTGACGGTGGCCGACGACGAGTCGCCGGTGATCATGATCGAGCTGCCGGCCTGCACGCGGATCACGGCCACGGGGATGCGGCTCCAGTCGTCCACGTGGGTGCGCCCGCCGATCTGAGGCAGCTGCGACTCGTCGCTGTCCTGGCTTCCGAACACGGCGGTGTCGCCCGCAGACATGGTGGCCTGCGAGCGGTTCAGCGCCGATTCCAGCGCCAGGTTCAGGGTGGTGGCGTCGCGCTGGTACTCCATGACGCAGATTCCGACGAAGGCCAGGGCCAGCACGGCGAAGGACACCGTCATGATGGCGGCTATCAGCTTGATTCTTAGTCGGTGGAGCACGAGCCCTCGCCCTCGCGCATGCGGTAACCCACCTTGCGCACCGCCTCGATGACCACCGTCGAGCCCAGGAAGCGCATCTTCTTGCGCAGGAACGACACGTAGGCCTCCACGTTGTTGTCCATGGCCGACGAGTCGGTGCCCCACACCTTCGAGATGAGGGTGTCCTTCTCGATGATGCGCCCCTTGCCGGACATCAGGACGCGCGCCAGCTCGAACTCCTTGAAGCTGAGGTTGATGGAGTGCTGCCCGCACGACAGCGAGCGGTCCTCGAGGTTCAGCGTGAGGTCGCCCACCTCGATCGTCTCGAACACGACGGTTCCCACGCGGCGCGTGAGGGCCCTCAGATGAGCGAGCAGTTCCGCCGGCGCGAAGGGCTTGGTCATGTAGTCGTCGGCCCCCGCGTCCAGGCCTGCGATCTTGTCGCGCACGTCGCCGCGCGCGGTCAGCATCAGCACAGGGGTGCTGACCTGGGCACGCCTGAGCTCGCGCACCACGTCGTAGCCGTTCATGTGCGGCAGCATCAGGTCGAGGATCACCACGTCGTACTGACCGCTCTGCGCGTACGACAGGCCATCGCGCCCATCGTGCACGGTGTCCACGTCGTATCCGTTGTCCTTGAGGATCTGCGTCAGCGCACGGGCGAGCCGCACGTCGTCCTCGGCGATCAGTACCTGCATGGGCGCTCCTCAGCTCTTGTATCCACAGCCTATCATTGTAGGGGTGAAGCTGAAAAGAAGCTCAATTCCGCCTTGCCTTCCCAGGTGGGCGGCTGGTAATCGGAGCGTCTGCGGTTTGCCGATCGGAGCGTCTGCGGTCTGCCGGAGAAGGGTTCCCCGCGGGCCCGCGCCCGTTCGTCGGGCGGGCGGCCTGCCGGCGCGCGAGGGGGGCGATTCGCGTAGCCGCGCTTGCGGGCGTCTGAGCCCGACCGGCCTGCGAGGGGCCTCGCGTGAGGGCGCTTGCGCGGCGTATGGCCCGCTTGTCGGGCGGGCGGCTTTCCGCGCGCTCGCATGCGCGGTGCACGCGCGCGGCATTCATGCCGCTTGGCGATCAGGTACGCCTTATGTCTTCCCGCCGCCTTCTCGTGGCGGCGTCATCCGCTACCATGGCACTGTGCGCGCACGGGCCCTGGCCCGCGTGCGCCTACGCATCGTAACAGCTCAGGAACAGCGTTAAGGAGAACAAGGTGACTGAAGCAGTGAAGCGTGTCTATCGATTCGGCAAGGACGCTCAGGGGAGCAACGTGACCGAGGGAAGCGCTGCCATGAAGGCCGTCCTGGGCGGCAAGGGGGCAAATCTGGCCGAGATGGCCAACATCGGCCTGCCGGTGCCTCCGGGATTCACGATCACGTGCCAAACCTGCATGGAGTACGCCAACGCCGGCAACGTGTGGCCGGAAGGCGCCCTAGACGAGATCGCCTCCTACCGCGCCGATCTTGAGCAGCGCATGGGCAAGCGGATCGGCGACGCCGACGACCCGCTGCTGGTGTCGGTGCGCTCGGGGGCCCCGCTGTCGATGCCGGGCATGATGGACACCGTGCTGAACCTTGGCCTGAACGACCGGTCGATCCAGGGCCTCATCGCCCAGACGGGCAACCCGCGCTTCGCCTGGGATTCGTATCGTCGCTTCATCCAGATGTTCTCCAATGTGGTGATAGGGCTTGACGGCGATCTGTTCGAGAACGCGATCATCGCCATGAAGCAGCTGCGCGGCGCCGCGTCGGACACCGACCTTACCGCCGAGGACCTGGCGGAGCTGGTGGGCGAGTTCAAGCGGATCTTCTCGGAGAACGCGTCGCCCGAGCGCTACCCCGCCTTGGTGGCGGACGGCCAGGTGACCTTCCCGCAGGACCCCGAGCTTCAGCTGCGCCTGGCCGTGGAGGCCGTGTTCGGCAGCTGGAACAACCCGCGTGCCACGCTGTACCGCCAGAAGAACAAGATCGCCGACGACCTGGGCACCGCCGTGAACGTGCAGTGCATGGTGTTCGGCAACAAGGGCAACACCTCGGCCACGGGCGTGGCGTTCACGCGCAACCCCGCCGACGGAACCAAGGAGTTCTACGGCGACTATCTGGTGAACGCCCAGGGCGAGGACGTGGTGGCGGGCATCCGCAACACCAGCCCCATTTCGGAGCTCAAGCACATCGAGGGCCTGCAGGAGGCCGGCACCGAGCTCGAAGAGGTGTTCGTGCTGCTTGAGAACCACTTCCGCGACATGATGGACATCGAGTTCACCATCGAGCAGGGTCGTCTGTGGATGCTGCAGACCCGCGCCGGCAAGCGCACTGCCGCCTCGGCCCTGAAGGTGGCCATCGACATGCAGCGCGAGGGCCTGATCACCAAGGAGGAGGCCGTGTGCCGCGTCGAGCCCGACCAGCTCGACCAGCTGCTGCACCCTCAGTTCGACCGCAGCGCCACCTACGATGTGATTGCGCGCGGCCTGAACGCCAGCCCGGGTGCCGCCGTGGGCAAGGTGGTGTTCTCGGCCGCCGACGCCGTGGCGGCCGCCGAGCGCGGCGAGAAGACGGTGCTGGTGCGCTGGGAGACCACGCCCGACGACCTGGCGGGCATGATCGCGGCTGAGGGCATCTTGACCTCGCATGGCGGCAAGACCTCGCACGCCGCCGTGATCGCGCGCGGCATGGGCGCGCCTTGCGTGTGCGGCGCCGAGGCGCTGAAGATCGACGCCGAGGCCAAGCAGGCCCGCATCGCCGGCACCGACATCGTGCTGCGCGAAGGCGACGTGATCTCGCTCGACGGCACCACGGGCATCGTGGTGCTGGGTGCGGTTGACCTGGTGGAGCCCGAGATCACGGGCGACCTCGACACCATTTTGGAATGGGCCGACGAATTCCGCACCCTGGGCGTGCGCGCCAACGCCGACAACCCCGAGGATGCCGAGCTGTCGCGCAGCTTCGGTGCCGAGGGCATCGGCCTGGACCGCACCGAGCACATGTTCCTGGGCGAGCGCAAGCAGATCATCCAGAGCTTCATCCTGAACGACGATCCCGAGAGCCGTCAGAGCGCGGTCGATGCGCTGTACGAGGCTCAGACCGGCGACTTCTACGGCATGTTCAAGGCCATGGACGGTCTGCCCGTGATCGTGCGCCTTCTGGATCCGCCGCTGCACGAGTTCCTTGAGAGCCCGCGCGCCCTGGAGGTGGACATCACCCGTCGCGAGGCCGCCGGCGCCGATGCCCGCAGTCTGGCCGCCGACCGCGAGCTGCTGGCCAAGATCGATTCGTTCGTGGAGGCCAATCCCATGCTGGGCCTGCGCGGCTGTCGCTTGGGCATCGTGTACCCGATCCTGCCGGTGATGCAGGTGCGCGCCATCGCCACGGCTGCCGCCCGTTTGCGCAAGGAGGGTCTGAACCCGCATCCCGAGATCATGATTCCGCTGGTCAGCACTGTGGCTGAGCTTGAGAAGCTGCGCGGCGTGGCCGAGGCCACGATCGCCGAGGTGTGCGAGGCCGAGGGCGTGGAGCTGAGCATTCCCATCGGAACGATGATCGAGCTGCCGCGCGCCGCGGTGACCGCCGACCAGATCGCCGCGAAGGCCGATTTCTTCAGCTTCGGCACCAACGACCTCACGCAGACCACCTTCGGCTTTAGCCGCGACGACGTGGAGGGCGAGTTCATCCCGCAGTACCTGGCCGAGAAGCTGCTGCCCTACAACCCCTTCGCCACCATCGACCCAGGCGTGGCCAAGCTGGTGCGCATGGGCGTCGAGCTGGGTCGCGAGGGCAATCCCGACCTGGTGGTGGGCGTGTGCGGCGAGCACGGTGGCGACCCCGACTCGATCCGCACCTTCCACGGGATCGGGCTGGACTACGTCAGCTGCTCTCCCTACCGCGTGCCGGTGGCTCGTCTGGCTGCCGCCCAGGCCGCGCTGCGCGAACCGCGCGCGTAAGGGGGGCGACCCCTCCGACGTGCAGGCGTGCGGCCGGATGCGGTTCGCACGCGTCGAAGGAGCCGTACGCATGCGGGGCCGCAGGCATTCGACCTGCGGCCCCGTTTTCATGAGCGATCGCGGCGGCGGCCTGCCCTCCGGCTTGTCGGGCTAGGAGAGCACCCGCTCGATCGTGCCGCCGCACACCACGGCGTCCCCCTGGTAGGCCACGGCGAACTGGCCCGGCGCACAGGCTCGCTGGGGCTGCTCGAAGTCGATGCGCAGCGTGTCGGCGTTCAGCTGGCTTACCAGCGCGGGAACCGCCGTTTGGCGGTAGTGGGTCTTCACCTCAAGGCCCATCGGCTGCTCCAGGCAGGGAAGGGCTACGAAGTTCGCCTCGCGCACCAGGATCGACGTGCAGCGCGCGTCTTCGTCGAAGCCCACCACCAGGGCGTTATCGGCGATGCGCTTCTCATATACGAACAGGGGGGCCTCTGCGGCCACCCCGATGCCCTTGCGCTGCCCGACGGTGTAGTGAGGCAGCCCGCGATGCGTGCCCAGCACACGGCCCGCGCGGTTGACGATCGGGCCGGGCGGGAAGGCGGCGTTCGTTCGCCGCTCGATGAAGTCGGCGTAGCTTCCCGTGGGCACGAAGCAGATGTCCTGGCTCTCGTGCTTCTCGGCCGTGCCGAAGCCCTGCTGCCGTGCCAGGTCGCGCACATCGGCCTTCGTCAGGTCGCCCAAGGGGAACAGCATGTGGCGCAGGTTGTCCTGCGTCAGGTGGAACAGCACGTAGCTTTGGTCCTTGTCGGGGTCCAGGCCGCGACGCAGCTCGAAGCGCCCGGTGCGCGGGTTCAGGGCGCGCCGGGCGTAGTGGCCTGTGGCGAGGTAATCGAAGCCCAGTTGGGCGCGGCGTTCCTGAAGGGCCTCGAACTTCACGTAGCGGTTGCAGTCCACGCAGGGGTTGGGCGTGCGTCCGGCAAGGTAGCCCTGGCAGAAGCGGTCGATCACCTCACGTTCGAAGGTGCGCGTGAAGTTGAAGGCGTAGTGGGGAATTCCCAGGTCCAGGCATACCTGGCGGGCATCCTCGATGTCGCGTGCCGAGCAGCACCCCTTATCGGAGGCAAGGCAGGCCTGCTGGGCGTCGAACAGCTTCATGGTGGTGCCGTGGGCCTCAAGCCCCGCGCGAGTCAGCAGCAGGGCGGCTACCGAGCTGTCCACGCCGCCGCTCATGGCAACCAGTACTCGCTGGCCGGGGCGCGGCTGCCCGTCGGCCGCTTCGCTGGGGCCCATGCAGGGTTCGGGCGTCGTCGTCGCGCCGCCCGTCACGTCGCGGGCGCTTTGTTCAGCCGGTCGATCGCTATTATTGTTCGCGATGTTTCGGGGGCCGTGCGTTCCGGTCGGGCGATGCGAACGCAGGTGTCGTCCGTCGCTTCGGCTTTCGTGGCGAGTGGGCGACATCAGATCGTGTAGCTGTCGGCGGCCACGGGGGAGTGCTCGTCGAAGATCTGCTGCAGGGTGATGCCCGACAGGTACTCGCACACGACACGGTCGAAGCCGCGCCACATGGCGGATTCCAGGAACGTCTCGGAGCCGCCCCAGTCGGGAAGCTCGCCTTCGTCCACGCCCGAGGGCGACAGCGAGCCCTCGGTGGCGCTGAGGATGTCGAACATGGTGATCTGCGCGGCGTCGCGGGCCAGCTGATAGCCGCCGGCGGCTCCGCGGGTGGCCTTCAGCAGGCGCGCGCCCGTCAGGCTGGGGGCGATCTGCTCCAGGTACTTCTTCGAGATGCCCTGCGTGTCGGCTACCTCCTTCAGCGATACGGGATGGCAGGGTCCCTTCTGCGTGAGGTACACCATCAGGCGGACGGCGTACACGCCCTTGGTCGAGATGCGCATGGCTTGCCTTTCGTTCAACCGCCGCCTCGTGTCGGCGCGGCGTTCTCGTGAAAGCATACCTTAGCACAGGGTTTTCGTGCTTTGAAGGCGGCGCGCGGGGCCGCCTGATGATGCGCGATGGCCGGCGTCAGCGGGGGAGGGGCGCGTTTGGCGGTGGCTTCGGCATCACCGCCGCTCAGATGCCGGGCGCCTTGCCTCGCATCCCAGTCGGCTGAGACGCTGGGACCGTTCGCGCCATGGGGCGAACGCGCCTGCGCGTCCCGGTCCGGAACAGAGGAGCGCCCGCAGGA
Organism: Berryella wangjianweii; assembly: GCA_013201155.1. Classification (GTDB taxonomy): domain Bacteria; phylum Actinomycetota; class Coriobacteriia; order Coriobacteriales; family Eggerthellaceae; genus Berryella; species Berryella wangjianweii. Next base: position 163,571 of record CP053716.1, read on the forward strand.
ACGTTCTGCGGGCGCTCGGTGACGGGTCGCGCGGGCGGGCTTGTGGTGAGCCGCCGCGAACCCTAGAAGTTGAACAGGGGGGTGGACAGATAGCGCTCACCGGTGTCGGGCAGCACCACCACGATGTTCTTGCCGGCGTTCTCGGGGCGCTCGGCCAGCTTGCGGGCGGCGGTTACGGCCGCTCCCGACGAGATGCCCACCAGCAGGCCCTCGCGCGCCGCCAGTTCGCGGCCGGTTTCGAAGGCCTCCTCGTCGGTGACGGTGATCACCTCGTCGTACACCTCGGTGTCAAGGGTGTCGGGCACGAATCCCGCACCGATGCCCTGAATCTTGTGGGCGCCAGGGCGTCCCTCCGACAGCACGGGCGAGCCGGCGGGCTCGACAGCCACCACCTTGATCGCCGGGTTCTGCTGCTTCAGGTACCCGCCTGCACCCGACACGGTGCCGCCCGTTCCCACGCCGGACACGAAGATGTCCACGGCGCCCTCGGCATCGGCCCAGATCTCGGGGCCGGTGGTGCTGCGATGAGCCTCAGGGTTGGCGATGTTCGTGAACTGGCTGGGAATGAACGAGTTCGGGGTGCTCTCGTGAAGCTCCTGCGCCTTGGCGATGGCGCCCTTCATGCCCTTGGCGCCCTCGGTCAGCACCAGCTCGGCACCGTAGGCCTTCATGAGGTTGCGACGCTCCACCGACATGGTTTCGGGCATGGTGATGATCAGGCGCAGGCCCTGGGCCGCGGCGATCGAGGCCAGTCCGATGCCGGTGTTGCCGGAGGTCGGCTCGATCAGCACGGTGTCGTCGTTGATCAGGCCCTCGGTGCGGGCGCGCTCGACCATGGCCTTGGCGATGCGGTCCTTCACCGAGCCGGCGGGGTTGAACGCCTCCACCTTCGCGATGAGGTTGGCCTTCAGGTCGTGCTGGGCGCCGTAGCGCGAGAGGGAGACCAGCGGGGTGCCGCCGATCAGGTCGGTGATGCTCTGGTGAATGGTCATGGCTTCCTCCTTAGCCGTGCCGGGCTGTCGCCCGACTCATCCTGCCTGCTTGAACGGCTATATCCTAGTATACATCTAGGTAAAGTCAATGTATAAGTTACCAGAATCGTCAACGGCTTCATATTACCAGATGGGAAGCGCTATTCATGCGATAGCGACATATGTCTCCGTCATGTCGCCGGAAGAGGGAGCCTTGTCGCCGAGGACGGCGTGCCGACCCGGTGCGCCTGCGCCCGAGGGCATCGTCTCGGCGTTCGGTTCAGGCGGCTTCGGCATCGCCTTCGCCACCTGGTGCGCGCTGGCGGGGATGCGATCGCGGCCGGCGATCGATGCGCATGTGCGCGAATGCGTCCCGTGCGCTCCCGGGCGCACGGAGGGGCGCCTCTCGGCCGCCGGTCGCATGGGGGTGCGCCTGTGCGGGCGCGCTTCGATGCGTGTTCGCAACGTTTCGCGCATTCGCAGATGGGCGCTGGAATCGACCGGCATCGCCTGTTAAGATCGGGTGGCCGCGCATGGTTCTGCGCGTGCGTCGCGCAGGCGAACGGAGGCCGCCATGAGAATCATCACCAGAGAGCAGCAGATGCTTGATGAGGACGCGCGGCTCGCCGCCGATGCCGCGCGGTCGGCGCGCACCGAGGGACGCCAGCGCTCCACGAGCTCCGACCTGCTGCGCAACGAGTTTCAGCGCGATCGCGACAAGATCTTGCACTGCAAGGCGTTTCGCCGCCTTTCGCACAAGACGCAGGTGTTTCTGGCGGTGGAGGGGGACCACTTCCGCACGCGCCTCACGCACACCCTTGAGGTGTCGCAGATCGCGCGCACGGTGTCGCGCGCCCTGGCGCTGAACGAGGACCTTGCCGAAGCCATTGCCCTGGGGCACGACCTGGGTCACACGCCGTTCGGCCACGCGGGAGAGGCGGCTTTGGCCGCGTGCCTGGCGCGCCTGAACGAGCAGGACCGTGTGCAGGACTGCGCGCAGGGTCGCGGCCGGGGATCGGCCTCGGCGGGGGAGCCCGGCATGCTGTTTCGTCACAACATGCACAGCCTGCGCGTGGTGGAGCTGTTGGAAAACGATGGCTCCGGCCTGAACCTCACGCACGAGGTGCGCGACGGCATCGCGTGCCATAGCGGCAGCCTGCGGGCCGAGACGCTGGAGGGTCGCGTGGTGGCGCTGTGCGACCGCATCGCCTATGTGAACCACGACATCGACGACGCCCTGCGCGCGGGGCTGCTGACCGAGGGCGACCTGCCCGCCTCCACGCATCGCCGCATAGGCTCCGACCATTCGGCGCGCATCGAGGCCCTGGTGTCCGACTTGGTGGAAACCTCCTGTGCCTGCGGCGACATCGCGCTTTCCGACCCCATGCGCGACGCCATGATGGAGCTGAGGTCGTTCCTGTTCGACAGCGTGTACCTCAGCGCGCCCGTGCGGGCCGAGGCCGACAAGGCCGCGCGGCTGATCACCTGCCTGTTCGACTTCTACGTGCGCAACCCGCGCCATATTCCCGACGATCACCTGCGCATCGCGGGTGGCTCGGCGGTGCAGGCCGCCACCGACTACATCGCGGGAATGACCGACCGCTATGCCAGCGAGCGCTTCGAGGCCCTGTTCGTTCCGTATTCGCTGAGAGCAGGCGAGACGCTGGTCTAGCCCTGCGGTGGGATGCGCACTATACTCGATGCTTATGTTTGACCTCGCTCTCATACGAAGGGCCGCCTCGGCCGCCCTTCCCATCGTCATGGGCTACGTGGCCATCGGCCTGCCGTGCGGCATTCTCAGCGCATCGGTGGGCCTGAACCCGGCACAGGTGCTGATCATGTGCCTGCTGTTCTACTCGGGCGCAGGTCAGTTCATGATTCCGAACCTGTGGCTGGCCGGCGTTCCCCTGCTTTCGATTGCGGCCAGCGTGTCGCTGGTGAACGCGCGCCAGATCCTGTACTCGGCCTCGCTGGCCTCGTGGGCCCAGGGCGCCTCGCGTCCGCAGGCCGTGCTGTTCTCCGCCACGGTTACCGACGAGTCGTTCGGCGTGAACATGAACCGCTTCCTTGCGGGAGGCTGGGGGGTCGAGGCCGCCACGTGGGTGAACATCTGCTCGTGGCTTACCTGGACGGCGGCATGCGTGGTGGGCACGCTGATCGGAGGCGCCGTCAGCGTCCCGCTGGCTCTGGCCTCCTTCGCCATGACGTCGATCTTCATCTGTCTGCTGGCCACTCAGCGGCTGTCGTGGCCCACGGCGTTCGCCATGACCGGCGGCGCGCTGGGCGTGATCGCATGCAAGGCGGCGGGCCTGGCGGGCCCCGCGATCTTCGTCGGCTCCCTGGCGGGCGTGGTGTGCGCGTTGACGTGCAGCCGTATACGGGAGGTCGTGCGATGACCGAGTCCATTCAGTGGTCCGACTTCTGGATCTTGCTGGGAATAACCGCGACAACCATGCTGGCCTGTCGCGTGCTTCCCCTGATGCTGCTTGCCGGTCGCAATCTTGCGCCGCGAGTCACCGAGGCGCTGGGCTACATACCGCCGGCTGCCTTCGCCGCGCTGGTGGCGAACGATCTGTTCACGCCGGGCATGTTCGACGCCGGTCTGTGGCCGGCCGCCCTGCCGCTGGTGGCGGGCCTGGTGGTTGTGGCAGTGGCCCGTCTTACGGGGTCGCTGGTATGGTGCGCCGTGGCGGGAATCGCCGCCTACGGGCTTCTGATGATGGCGTAGGGAAGCCCCATCGTCTCACATGATCGTATGAATCACCTGTTCAGCAGGCATCGTACCTCAGGGTCGATGCCTGAGCGCGCGCGAGGGCGCCTCGGGGGAGCCTCATTCCAACCTCTGAGGCGATGCGCGCGATCCCCATTCTCTTCATAGTTGGGCGCAGCGCGGGCGATGACCCCGCACGCAAAGGGATGCAACCACATGAAGGAGGAAGGGAAGATGGCGAAGGTATCTCGCAGGACGTTCGTGGCGGGCGGAGCGCTCGCGGCCTTGGGCGGCTCGATGGCGCTTGTCGGATGCGCGCCGGGCAAGTCCGGCTCGAAGGGCTCCTCTGCGGCCGGGCGCGTTGCCGGCAGCGGCACGGCGGTGGGTCGCGGCGGCCAGCTTGAGGTGGAGGCCGTGCTTGAGGACGGCAAGCTGCTTCATGTGAACAACCTGAAGTCGCGCGAGTCCGAGGGCGTGGGAACGGCCGCCATGGACCAGATCGCCCAGCTGGCCGTCGAGCACCAGACGCTGAACATCGACGCGGTGTCAGGGGCCACGCTCACTTCGATGGCGTATCTGTCAGCGCTTTCCCAGGCGCTTGACCAGGCTGGCGAGAAGTCGTCCAGCTGGAAGAAGCGCGACAAGGCCTCCCCGCAGCTTCCGGCCGACCTTCCCTCCCGGTTCGACGTGGTGGTCGTGGGCGCCGGCGGCGCCGGGTACGCCGCGGCCCTCACCGCCGCGCGCGCGGGCAAGTCGGTTGCCCTGTTGGAGAAGCTGGGCATCACGGGCGGCGACACCATTCTGTCGGGCGGCGCCATCTCGGTGCCGGGCAACTACTTCCAGCGGCGCGACGGCATCGACGACAGCGCCGAGAAGCTGGCCGAGGACATGCTGGTGGGCGGTGACAACCTGGGTGACCCCGATCTGGTGCGCGTGATCGCCGAGGGCGCCTACGACGCCATGGAGTGGCTGACCTTCGAGGCCGACGCCGCGTGGCAGCCCTACCAGCAGTTCTTCGGCGGCCATTCGGTGCCGCGCTCGCTGATCCCCTACGGCCAGGAAGGCAGCGAACTTATCGTGAAGCTGGACGCCCGCGGCGCCGAGCTTCCCAACCTCACGGTGCTGCGCAACATGAAGGCCGAGGAGCTGCTGATGGAGGGCGCGTCGGTGACCGGCGTGCGCGCCACGCACGCGATCGACGGCTCCGAGCATCGCTTCACGGCGAAGGCCGTGGTGCTGACCACCGGCGGCTTTGGGTCGAACGTCGAGATGCGCGTGAAGTACAACCCCGAGATGGACGAGAGCATCCTGTCCACCGACAGCGTGGGCGCCACGGGCGACGGCATCGTGATGGCCGAGAAGATCGGCGCGAACCTGATCGACATGCAGTACATCCAGACGTATCCCACCTGCGATACCGAGACGGGCGCGCTTCTGTACACGGGCAACATGCGCCTGAACATGAACGCGATCTGCATCAACAAGGAAGGCAAGCGCTTCGTGGAGGAGCTTGAGCGCCGCGACGTGATCTCGAATGCGGTGAAGAAGCAGACCGACGGCATCGGCTACATGCTGTTCAATCAGAAGCAGGTGGACGCCACCGGCGTGTTCCGCGCCAACGAGAGCGAGGTGGACAACCTCACCGCGCGCAAGAAGCTGGTGAAGGCCGACACCCTGGCCGAGGCCTGCGAGCCCTTCGGCATCGACGCGGCGGCGCTGCAGAAGACCGTCGAGGCGTGGAACCGCTACTGCGCCGAGGGCAAGGACCCCGAGTTCAACTACCGCAGCAAGCTGAACCCCATCGAGGGCGGCCCGTACTACGTCCTGGCCTACAAGCCCTCGGTGCACTACACCATGGGAGGCCTGCACATCAACGTGGACGCCCAGGTGCTGGACACCGCAGGCAGCCCGATCCCCGGTCTGTACGCGGCTGGCGAGCAGGCGGGCCACAAGATGGGCAACAATCGCCTGGGCTCGTGCTCGATCGCCGACATCTTCGTGTTCGGTCGCATCGCCGGCGCGAATGCGGCGAAGCACGCCGAGTAGTCGCACGCGCGGCGGCCATTCGTTCCGCGCATTCCCGAAGGCGATCTGCCGCAGCGCCTTTGAGCTGCGGCGAAGCGAGACGCGTCCCCCTTTTGCGGGGGCGCGTCTCGACGTGCGTTTTCGGCTCGACTAGAATTTGCCGATATGAGCATCCCGCATCATAGTGACGACCGCGCCGCCAGCCCGCCCCTGCGGCAGGGTGCGCGTGCGCGCGCCCTGGTGGTGGACGGCCCCTTTCTCATGCGCAGTCTGGGCCTTGCGCTCTGCATCGCCTGGACGTTCGTGTTCTGGAACGGCTCGCTGCTGTTCGAGGGCGTGCGCGCTGCCGTGCCGCTGGCGCAGGCGCAGGCGGTTCAGGCGGTCCTCACCGCCGTTGCCGCCCTGATGCTGGCTGCGGTGCTGGGGGCGGCTTCGTCGCGGGCGCGTCTGCGGTGGTTCGGCGCGCTGGCTCTGGTGTCCTCGGGGGCGCTGACGCTGGCCGCGCTGGCGGGCTGGGGGGACGTCCCCGCCGAGGCGATCGTGGGCGCGTTCGCCCTCAGCGGCGTGGGAAGCTGTCTGCGCCTGGGCTGGGAGGAGCGATTCGCCCAGCGGGGGGTCACTTACGCGGCGGCGGGCGCGGTTCTTGCGTACCTGCTGGGCTTCGGTCTGTTCGTGGTGGTGTCGTTGCTGCCCGTCCCGGCGGCCCTGGCGGTGTCGCTGTGCCTGCCGCTGGCCTCCTGGGGTTTGATGGCGCTTTCGGCCGGCGTGCTTTCGCGCGCGTCCGCGCGTGCGGGTGCGTCGGGTGCGAAGGGCGCGTCGGGCACGCGGGGCAAGACGGGAGCATGCGACGCCGTGCGGGGTCCGCGGTCGGCCTCCTTTCCCGGGGGCGTCCTTCGTCGCATCCCGCTTCGCCTGATGGCCGCCCTGGCGCTTGCGTTCTTCGGGTATGGGGCCATGCGCGCCGGCGGCGTCGAGGGCGGCCTTGCGGTTACCGGGGCGCTGCAGAGCCTGTCGCCCGGAGCGCCCGCCCTGGCGTCATGCTCGGCGATCGTGTTGGCGTGGCTGTTCTACCGATGGAAGCCCGTATTTGCGTTTTACCTGGCATTTCCGCTTATCGCGGTGGCATCGGTGGTGCCGGCGGCGCTCGACCCGCTGGGGGGCGGGGTGCTGTTCAGCACGGCGCTTGTGGGTGCCGAGGTGGTGAAGTACCTGGTGCTGTTCGCGTTGATCGACCTGATCGTGCGCGACGGCCTGCCGGCTCTGGTGTGCCTGGCGGTGATGCGCGCGGCCCAGTGGGCGGGCAGCTTCCTGGGACAGGCAAGCGCCGATGCCCTGGGCGACCCCGGCATGGTGACCATCGCGGTGCTGATCGCCCTGATCGCCGGTCTGCTGGTCTTGGTGGGGCAGTCCTTCCCCGCGCCGATGGGCGCAGCGGCTTCGCGCGATGCGGAAGAGCGGGAGGGGGGCGCGGCCGAAGGCGGCTCGTCCGGGGGCCGTCTGCCCGAACCATCCGACCGCGCATCGGGGGCCGCGGGCCCGCTGGGGCTCGGCGGCTGCGGGGAGGGATCCTCAGCGCACGGACCGGGCCCTGATGCAGGGGTCGCAGAGCCCATTTACGCGGGTGAGGCATCCGGCGCGCGACCTGCGGCGCCTGGCGATGCGGCTTTGGCGCCCGGAGATTCGGCTTTGGCGCCTGGCAGCGACGCGGGTGCTCCCGGCGTGCCGGACGCTTCCGGTGCGGACGGCTTCCGCTCGCTTTCGCTGGAGGGGCGCATCGAGCTGATGGCCGCGCGCTGCAGGCTTTCCTCTCGCGAGCGCGAGGTGCTGGCGATCTGGGCCACGGGTCACACGGCGGCCTATGTGGAGGAGCGGCTGCGCATCTCGAAGAGCACGATCAAGACGCACCTGAACCACATCTACGCCAAGACAGGCACCCGTAATCGCGATGAGCTGCTGCGCGCCCTTGAAGACGAGGCCACCCGCAGCTGACGCCGCGTGATTGGCGAGCGTTTGGCCCTGGGGCCGAAGGCCGGCCCCGGCATCACAAAATGGACAGGATTTTGCCGCCTTGCGCCTGTTCGCGAATGGAAGTATACTGACAAACCGCGTCTTGCACAGATTGCGATACCGCATTACGTTTGAGCATATAGAAGGACACAGACATGGATATCATCCGCGCCATCGAGCAGCAGCAGTTCAAGCAGGATCTTCCTGTGTTTCACGTGGGCGACAACGTGAAGGTGCACTACCGCATCACCGAGGGTAACCGCGAGCGTATCCAGGTGTTCCAGGGTGACGTGATTCGCCGCCACGGTGAGTCCAGCCGCGAGACCTTCACGGTGCGCAAGATGAGCTTCTCGGTGGGCGTCGAGCGCACCTTCCCGGTGCACTCGCCCAAGATCGACAAGATCGAGGTCGTCCGCGAGGGCGACGTGCGCCGCGCCAAGCTGTACTATCTTCGCAAGAAGGTGGGCAAGGCCGCGAAGATCAAGGAGAAGGCCTTCCGCTAGGCCGTTTCGCACGATCGGAGCCCATGCGTCGCATGGGCTCTTTTTTTGCGCCGTCGCAGCCTGGAGCTTGGCTGCGACGGGCGTGCGGGCTATCGTTTTCCTCGGCGCGGCTGTTATAGCGTTCAGGGGGCGCGGCTGTGGCTGCGGCGATGTGGCGGGTTCCCGATGCCGTCGTCCTTCGCATGCGGCGTCGGGCCTTTGCGGGAGATGCAGGAGAGGACGCATTCATGACGCAGAGTCTGGCTCAGATCAAGGACGCGCTGAAGGGCGTCCAGGGCCTGCAGCTTGAGGAGCTGCTGGCCGTCCACGCCGACGACCCGCGCAAGGGCGTGCAGGCCGCCGTGGCCGCCGGGCGCCGCCGCCTTCAGCGCGAGGATGCCGAGCGGCAGCGTCTTGAGGGTCTGTATCGCTACGAGGCCGAGCTTGCCGGCCAGCGGGCAGCCTCCGTCGTTTTGGGATTGGACGAGGTGGGAAGGGGCCCGATAGCCGGTCCGCTGACGGTGGCGGGCGTGGTTCTTCCCGCAGAGCCGCGCATCGCGGGGCTGAATGATTCCAAGCAGGTGAGGCCCGAGGCCCGCGAGTCCATCGCCGCCTGCGTGCGCCAGCGGGCACATGCGGTGACGGTGCAGTTCATCGAGCCTGAGCAGATCGACGCGGTGGGCATGGCAGCTGCCCTGCGGGTGGCCTTCAGCCGGGCGATCGAGGATATCGAGGCTCAGGGCATCGTGCCCGACCTGGTTCTGCTTGACGGCAACGCGCTCCGCATCGACCGACGTGAGTGCAACGTGGTGAAGGGCGACGCGCGGTGCGCCTCGATCGCGGCCGCCTCGATTGTGGCGAAGGTGGCGCGAGACGACCTGATGGTGAGGGAGGCGCGTCGGTATCCCGCCTACGGGTTCGATGAGAACAAGGGGTACGGCTCTCCCGCGCACATCGAGGCTATCCGGCGCGAGGGCCTGTGTCCGATCCATCGGCGCAGCTTCTGTCGCTCGTTCGTTCAGGGCTGAGGTCGTCGCATTCTCGATGCGCGCTTCGCGCAAGCCGTTTCCCGATCATTCATCCTGTCTGCAGCTGCGCCCGTCATCGGGGGCGCTGGGAATCCGATTGCCGTGTGCCGGCATTTCGCCGGCGCCCTGCCGGCGCCTTGTCGGAGCGAGGGCCTAGGCTGTGACCATCTTCGAGAAAGGATCAGCCATGAGCCCGAACACGCCTTCCGTATCCGTGCCCGCAGGAGCCGCCTCCACGCTGCGCCTGTCGATGCAGCGCGCCTGCGATTCCGACGCTTCGCCAGCGACCGCGGCCACTGCTCATTCCTCCGCCGAGGATCAGGAGCTGTCGGTGACGCTGCGTCGGAGACCCCGCGCCCGGCGCCCGCAGGAGTCGCACCCGCCGCACTTGGGCCCACGCCTTCCTTCGCGCGAATTGGGACGGCGCGGCGAAGAGGCGGCGGCCTACTACCTTGGTCAGCGCGGGTACGAGGTGCTTGAGCGCAACTGGTCATGCCCCGCAGGCGAGGCCGACATCATCGCCTTCGACGAGGCCGAGGAGATGGTGGTGTTCGTGGAGGTGAAGACGCGAACCGACATCGCAAAGGGGCTTCCCGAGGAGGCGGTGGTGCACAGCAAGCGCCGGCGCTACGAGCGCATCGCCGCCTATTACCTGCGCGACGTCATGGAGCCGCGGTCGGAGTGCCGCGTGCGCTTCGATGTGATATCGCTTCTGGTAGTGGGGTCGAATCGAGCGCTCGTGCGTCATCACATCGATGCGTTCTCCTCGCCTGAATGACGATGATGGGACGCTGCTCGGTTCCCTCGGCCGCTCTGCAGGGGGTGAGGGCCGTTCCGGTGAGCGTGGAGGTGTCGGTGTCGTCAGGGCTTCCCGGCTTCTCGATCGTGGGGCTGGCCGACACGGCGGTGCTTGAGTCGCGCGAGCGCGTTCGCTCGGCGATCAAGGCCGCGGGCTTCTCGATGCCCTGCGACCGTATCGTGGTGAACCTGGCGCCGAGCTCTATGCGGAAGCGGGGTACGGGCTTCGATCTGGCGATTGCGCTGGGGGTGCTGATCGCCTCGGGTCAGCTCGATCGAAGCTTTCTGGATGGCCGGCTGTTCGTGGGCGAGCTGTCGCTTGAGGGCGAGGTTCGTCCGATCGACGGCCTGCTTGCCTGCGCGGTGCTCGCCTGCCGGCAGGGGAGGGCCTTCGTGGGGCCCGTGGCGCCCGATCGGCTGGTGGCCATGGAGGGAGCGCGCTTTCTGGGCATCAGGTCGCTGGCCGCCTTGTCCACTGCCGAGCTGGTGCGGATGGATCGGTTCCCGCCACGGCCCTGTGCGCGTTTTCCCGACTATCGCGAGGTGGCGGGCAACGACTTCGCCAAGCGGGCCCTGCAGATCGCGGCGGCGGGAGGCCATGGGGTGCTGATGATGGGACCGCCCGGCTCGGGGAAGACCATGCTGGCCTCGCGCTTGCCCTCGATCCTTCCTCCGCTGTCGGAGGATGAGGCGCTTGAGTCGGCGCTGGTGCACTCGGTTGCCGGTGAGCCGATCGGCTCGCTGCTGGCAGGGGTGAGGCCCTTTCGCAGTCCGCATCACAGCGCCTCGTCGGCGGGTCTGATCGGGGGCGGCAGTCCCTTGCGGCCGGGAGAGGTTTCGCTTGCCCACAACGGCGTGCTGTTTCTCGACGAGCTGGCGGAGTTTCGCACGGCGGTGCTGCAGGGCATTCGGCAGCCCATGGAGCAGGGAGAAGTGTGCATCACACGGGCAGAGGCCAGCGTGTCGTTCCCTGCTCGCTTCATGTTCGTGGGTGCGTCGAACCCCTGCCCCTGCGGCTTCTTCGGCGACCCCGAGCGGTCATGCACCTGCTCGGAATCGCAGGTGAGCGCGTATCAGAACCGCATCGGCGGCCCGCTGCTCGATCGGTTCGACCTGCAGATCGACGTGTGTCGCGTGCCTCCCAGCCAGGTGATGGAGGGCCAGGGTGCTCAGACGTCGGAGCAGCTGAGGGCGGGCGTGCTGCGCGCACGCGAGTTCCTGTCGTGGCGTCAGGCGCGACGCCCCCAGTCTTCCGGCATGAAGGGCCTGGTGGAGGCGTGTGAGCTGGATGCGCCCGACGAGCGCTTCTTCGTGGAGGCCGCGCGAAGAAGCGCGCTGAGCGGCCGAGGAATGGCGCGCACGCTGGCCGTGGCGCGCACAATCGCAGATATCGATGAGAGGCAGGGGGTTCAGATGGACGACCTGGTGGAGGCTTTGGGGTTCAGGCTGCGGCAGGGATGCGCCCGATGAGCGCGCACGCCGGCTGTCCCATGGTTCCCGTAGAGGGCCCGCGGGCGCGCATAGGTCAGGCGGACGGGCGCTACCCCTCGTGCCTGCGCCAGGTGCGCAGGCCGCCCGAGGCCCTGTACGTGCTGGGAGACCCTGCGGCGCTTCAGGAGGGACTGGCTGTGATCGGCGCTCGTCGGGCCACCTCCTACGGCTGCGGCTGTGCCGAGCGCTTCGCCGGCTTGGCGGCATCCGCGGGTCTGACCATCGTTTCGGGAGGGGCACGGGGCTGCGATGCGGCGGCTCATCGGGCGGCCTTGGCGGCAGGGGCGCCGACGGTGGTGTTTCTGGGAGGCGGATGCGACCGTCTATACCCTGCCGAGCACCGCACGCTGTTTCAGCGGATCGTGGACAAGGGAGGAGCTCTGGTGTCCGAGCATCCGTGGGATCGCGAACCCAGGCCCTGGGCGTTTCGCGAGCGCAATCGCCTGATCGCGGGGCTTGCCAGGGCAGTGCTGATCGTAGAGGCGGGATTGCCCTCGGGTACGTTCTCCACGGCGGACGAGGCCCTGGCGGCAGGTAAGCAGGTGCTGGTGGTTCCGGGTGCCATCACCTCGATCCGCTCGCGCGGGTCGAACAGGCTGCTGTACGACGGAGCGACGCCTGTGGTGGACGATGACAGCTTTGCCGATCAGCTGGAGGTCATCTTCGGTGTGTCCGCTCGCGCGCCTGTCGTCGGTGCGCTTCCTGGCGATCGGGGCCCGCACCGGATGCGCGCAGGCGCTGCGGGAGGGCGGGAGGTCGGCGTCGTGCCTTCGCGCGCGGAGACGGGAAGGAGGCCTGACGCCGAATCGCGCATCGTAGCGAAGGGTCGTGACGCTCTGAGCGGGCCCAAGGGGATTGGCGGCCCCCGCCATGCGGGGGAGCCGGCGAGGCGTGCGGAAGATGCCGCGAAGGGCGCCTCCCTGTCGCAGGGCTCGATACGCCCTTTAGACGCCCTGCGAGGGGCCTCCGCCGACGAGCGCGAGGTGATCGAGTGCCTGCAGGCCGAACCGCTGCTGCTGGAGCGGTTGCTGGCCCTGATGACCGAGCGCTGGGGCGATTCGACGCGCGCGCGGCGCGCGGTGATGGGCGCCGTGGTGGCGGCCGAGGCGGCCGGCGTGGCAAGCAGGCAAAGCGATGGGAGGTGGATGGCCGTGCCGCGTGCCGGCATGCGCTAAACTGCGAACATGGACAAGATGGTTTCGATAGTGGGCGCGGGCCTTGCGGGTTCGGAGTGCGCCCTTTCCCTGGCTGAGCGAGGCATACGTGTGCGGTTGCACGAGATGCGCCCTCAGGTGAGCACTGCCGTGCACGAAACGGCCCTTTGCGCCGAGCTGGTATGCTCGAACTCGCTGAAAAGCACGAAGCCCGCCAGCGCGGCCGGGATGCTGAAGGTCGAGCTGGACGCTCTGGGCTCGCGTCTCTACGCCGTCGCACAGCGTCATCGCGTGCCGGCGGGCGGCGCGCTTGCCGTCGATCGGGTGCGCTTCTCCAAGGCCGTGGACCATGCGGTGCGCGCGCATCCGCTGATCCAGCTGATGCCGGGCGAGGTGGAATCGCTGGCCCAGGTTGCCGCAGGTGTCGATGCGGTGGTTCTGGCCAGCGGCCCGCTTACCTCAGATGCCCTCGCGGCCAACTTGGCGAAGGTCACGGGCGCTGGTCACCTTGCCTTCTTCGACGCCGCCGCCCCGATCGTGATGGCGGATTCGCTGGATCTTGGTCGGGTGTTTCGCCAGAGTCGCTACGAGGATGCCGCAGCGTCGCCGGATCAGGTAGGCGATTATCTGAACGCCCCGTTCTCGAAGGATGAGTACGAGCGCTTCATCGCCGAGCTGACGGATGCCGAGCGCGTGATCGCACGCGATTTCGAGACGCGGGACCTGTTCCAGGCCTGTCAGCCCATCGAGGAGATCGCCCGCAAGGGTCATGACGCCCCTCGCTTCGGCCCGTTGAAGCCTGTGGGGCTCACTGACCCGCGCACGGGTCGCAGGCCCTGGGCCGCTTTGCAGCTGCGTGCTGAAAACGCTGAGATGACCAGCTATAACCTGGTAGGGTTCCAGACGAATCTGACCTTCGGCGAGCAGCGGCGCGTGTTCAGGATGATTCCCGGCCTTGAACGGGCCGAGTTCGCGCGCTACGGGGTGATGCACCGAAACACCTTCATCGATGCGCCGCGTCTGCTGGACGCGGGTCTGCGGCTTGCGGTCGACCTCGAAGGCCTGCCGCCCGTATGGGTGGCGGGGCAGCTGGCCGGCACCGAGGGGTACTCCGAGGCCATTCGCTCGGGTCTGCACGTGGCCCTTCACGTGACGTCCTTCCTGAGCGGCGCCGATGCGCCGGTCCTGCCGCGCGAGACGGCCTTCGGGGCTCTTCTGGCCTACGCCTGCGACCCTCAGACCGTCAACTACCAGCCCATGCACGTGAACTTCGGTCTCATGCCCCCGCTTGAGCGCCCCGTGCGCAACCGCGGCGCGCGCTACGAGGCCTTCGCTGCGCGCGGGGCGGACGCGCTTGCGCGCTACGCCGACGCCCTGCGCTCCCAGGGGCTGCTGGGCAAGGTCGCGCGATGAGCCGCGCCCCCTCGTCGCCCGATGATCGGGGGATGGTCGCTCCTGCGCTTCCCACAGGCGGTCGAAGCGTGTGCTCGGCGGATGCGGGCGAGCCGAACGCGCCTGCCCTCGATGCGATGGTGCCCGCTGCGGACGGCCGCGCCCCGTCGGTGCGCGACGGCGCCGAAGCCGACGCGCCCGCGGTCGGGCCGGAGAAGCGCGCGGCGGTGCCGCTCGACCCGCCTCATCCTCGCGCGCTCTGCTCTGAGAACTCCTTCGATTGCCTGGCCCAGGGCTACTGCGCCATGCTGTCCCGCGAGCGCACGAGGTCGGCTCACACCGTGCGCGCCGCGCGCACCGACCTCGAGGCCTACGGGCGCTGGTGCGTGCGCGAGGGGCGCGACGTCACGTCGCTCACGCATCGTGATATCCGCTCCTACCTGGCCTTCCTTGATCAAGCGCGCTACGCACGGGCCACCATCGCCCGCGCTCTGTCCACCATCAGGGGCTTCCATCGCTGGCTGTTCGACGGGGGTCACGCCCAAAGCGATGCGGCCTCGTTCATGCAGGGCCCCCGCGCATCGCGGCATCTTCCTGCGGTGATGCGTCCCGCCCAGGCCGCGCTGCTGCTGGACGCCCATCGTGTGGACCCGCTGCCCGTCGCGCCCACGAGGGAGGAGGCGATCGCCTTGCGCGATTGGGCGATCCTGGAGTTCCTCTATGCCTCGGGCGCTCGTGTGGGAGAGGTGTCGTCTCTGCGCACGGACGCCCTTGACCTGCCTCATGGTCAGGCGAAGGTGATGGGGAAGGGGTCGAAGGAGCGCATCGTGCCCCTGCATGACCTGTGCCTCGATGCCCTGATGTCCTATCGGCGCCTCGGCCGGCCCGTGCTGGTTGCGGGACGCGACGAGCCCTGGCTGTTCCTGTCGTCCCGCGGCGGACGCATGAGCACCGATGCGCTGCGCAAGATGTTCAAGAAGGCCCTTGCCCGTGCGGGGCTTCCCGGGCACTTCTCGCCTCATGCGCTGCGGCACTCCTTCGCCACTGATGTGCTGGCGGGTGGCGCCGACCTGCGCAGCGTGCAGGAGCTGCTGGGCCATGCGTCGCTGTCCACCACGCAGGTGTACACGCATCTGACGCCCGAGGGGCTGCAGAGCGTCCATCGTCAGGCGCACCCGCGCGCGTAGGGAGCCGGCCGTCTCCCGCGTCTCTTCGCTTGATGACGGGGCTGGGCGCGGCCACGACGTCGCACCGCACCGCGCCGCGCCGCAGCGCCCTGCCGATTCGCGCCGATTCGCGTCGTGCCGCAGCGTCCTGTCGTGCCGCGGTGCGCTTCGCGCCACGCGCTCCTTTCCGCATCCTTGCGATGCGGCGACACGTGGGATGAGGGCCGCTTCGTCTTGCGACCGCCCGGCCCACCTCCGCTCCACGCCGCCCTCGCGTCGTCTTGCGCGCGGGCCTCGTCGCGCTCGTCCTCCCCGTCATCTTGGATACGAAACGGCATCGGTGCCTTGAACGACGCATGGAGGGCGTTGCGGCTCCATCGAGCCTCCGGGCCCTTCGAGTAGAATTCAAATGATTTGCGCTTTTCAGCATTCCGCAGAGCAGGGACATGCGGCGCAGCTGAGTCAATCGGGCCGCAGCGGGGCTGCGGCCTGGGAAGAGGGTGAACATGGGACAGCGCTTCATTCAGATCAAGGGCGCGCGTGAGCACAACCTGAAGAACGTGGACCTCGCCATTCCGCGCGACAAGCTGGTGGTGATCACCGGCTTGTCGGGCTCGGGCAAGTCGAGCCTGGCCTTCGACACCATGTACGCCGAGGGCCAGCGGCGCTACGTCGAGAGCCTGTCCAGCTACGCCCGCATGTTCCTGGGCCAGATGAGCAAGCCCGACCTCGACAGCATCGACGGGCTGTCGCCGGCGGTGTCCATCGATCAGAAGACCACCAGCCGCAACCCCCGTTCGACGGTGGGCACCACCACCGAGATCTACGACTACCTGCGTCTGCTGTTCGCCCGTGTGGGCGTGCCTCACTGCCCTGAGTGCGGGCGCGTGATCCAGCGCCAGACCACCGACCAGGTGACCGACGACATCGTGCGCCTGGCCACCCCCGAGGCCGACCGCGCCATCATCATGGCTCCCATGGTGGAGGGCAAGAAGGGCGAGTTCACCAAGCTTTTCGCCGACCTTCACCGCGAGGGTTTCGCGCGCGTGCGCATCGACGGCCAGATCACGCGCCTCACAGGCGAGCCGATCACCCTGAACAAGAAGATCAAGCATTTCATCGAGGCGGTGGTGGACCGCGTCACCCTGCGCGCGTCGTCGGTGCCGCGCATCGCCGAGGCCGTCGAGCTGGCCACTCGGCTTGCCGACGGACGCGTGCTGGTGCAGGTGCTGGGCGCGAACTCCGATGGGGACGCCCAGTCGCGCGAGACGTCGTCGGGTGCCACGGGCGGCCTGGCCGATAACGAGCACATCTTCTCGCTGGCCTTGGCCTGCCCCGAGCACGGGCACTCGCTCAGCGAGCCGCAGCCGCGCGACTTCTCGTTCAACGCCCCTTACGGCGCCTGCCCTGACTGCCTGGGTCTGGGGAGTCGTGAGGAGGTTGATCCCGACCTGGTCATCCCCGACCCCACGCTGTCGCTGGCCGAGGGTGCGGTGGCCCCTTTCAAGACAGGCAACTACTACCCGCAGGTGCTGACGGCCGTGGTGCGCCATCTGGGCGCAGACGAGACCACTCCCTGGGAGGACCTGCCCGCCAAGGTGCGTCGCGGCCTGATGGAGGGCCTTTCCGAGCGCGTGCGGGTTGACTACGTGACCGTGGACGGACGCGAGACGTACTGGTACATCGAGTGGGGCGGCATCATATCCGCAGTGGAGGACAAGCTGCGCGAGGCCGGCTCCGACCGCCAGCGCGAGAAGTACCAGGCGTACTTCTCCACGATTCCCTGCCAGTCGTGCAAGGGTCGGCGCCTGCGCCCCGAGATCTTGGCCATCACGGTGAACGACCGCTCGATCTTCGAGGTGTGCGAGATGAGCGCCCTGGACTCGCTGCGGTTCTTCGAGGGCCTGTCGTTCGAGGGCGCGCAGCAGGCAATCGCCGGCCCCATCGTGAAGGAGATCGTCGCGCGCCTGCGCTTCCTGGTGGATGTGGGCCTGGACTACCTGACGCTTGAGCGCGCCACGGCGTCGCTGTCGGGCGGAGAGGCCCAGCGCATTCGCCTGGCCACGCAGATCGGTGCGGGCCTGATGGGCGTGCTGTACATTCTCGACGAGCCCTCGATCGGCCTGCATCAGCGTGACAACGAGCGCCTGATCGCCACGCTTCAGCACCTCCGCGACCTGGGCAACACCGTAGTGGTGGTGGAGCACGACGAGGATACGATCCGCACGGCCGACTTCGTGGTGGACATGGGTCCCGGCGCCGGCGAGCACGGGGGCCGCGTGATCGCCGCCGGCACGCCTGCCGAGGTGGAGGCTGCCGAGGGCTCGATCACGGGCGACTACCTGAGCGGCCGACGCGCCATCGAGGTTCCCCGCGAGCGCCGCGACCCTCAGCGCGGCAGCCTGCGCCTGCTGGGCGCCAGTGAGAACAACCTGCGCGACGTGGACCTTGAGGTGCGTCTGGGGACCCTCACCGTGGTGACGGGCGTGTCAGGTTCGGGCAAGAGCTCGCTGATCACCGACACTCTGGCGCCGGTGCTGGCCAACCGCGTGAACCATGCGCGCCGGCGCACGGGCTCGTACCGCAAGGTGCAGGGCATCGAGCTGATCGACAAGGTGATCAACATCGACCAGAGCCCCATCGGCCGCACCCCGCGATCGAATCCCGCCACCTACGTGGGTCTGTGGGACGACATCAGGGCGCTGTTCTCGTCCACCCAGGAGGCCAAGATGCGCGGCTACGCGCCCGGGCGCTTCTCGTTCAACGTGAAGGGGGGCCGCTGCGAGGCATGCAAGGGCGACGGGCAGATCAAGATCGAGATGCACTTTCTGCCCGATATCTACGTGCCGTGCGAGGCGTGCGGCGGCAAGCGCTACAACCGCGAGACGCTGCAGGTGACCTATCGCGGCAAGAGCATTTCCGACGTGCTGGACATGACGGTGGACGACGCCCTGGAGTTCTTCGCGAACATCCCGGGCATCAAGCGCAAGCTACAAACTCTCCATGATGTCGGCTTGGGCTACATCCGTCTGGGCCAGCCCGCCACCACGCTGTCCGGCGGCGAGGCACAGCGCGTGAAGCTCTCAAGCGAACTGGACAAACGCCAGACGGGCAAGACCTTCTACATCCTGGACGAGCCGACCACCGGCCTTCACTTCGAGGATGTGCGCCAGCTTCTAGGAGTGCTGCAGCGCTTGGTTGACGCCGGCAACACGGTTCTGGTCATCGAGCACAACCTTGATGTAATAAAATCTGCCGATCGCATTGTGGATCTGGGTCCCGACGGGGGCTGCCGCGGCGGCACGATCGTGGCAGAGGGAACGCCAGAGGATATCGCGCGCGTGCGCGAGAGCCACACGGGGCGCTTCCTGCGCCCGCTGCTCGGCATCGAGCTGGATGCGCCATCGACATAGGGGGAGGGCGCAAGGGCGCCCAGGCGCCAAGGAGGCATGCATGGACATTCGCAGGGTCGGGCTTGACGAGCTGGACGAGGTGATGGACCTCTACGATGACGGACGTCGGGCGCTTGCCGCGCTTGGCATCGACCAGTGGCAGAACGGACGACCCTCGCGTGAGATGATCGAGAGCGACATACGCAACGAGGAGCTGTTCTCGTACGACGAGGATGGCGCGCGCTTGGGCTGCATCATGCTGACCATGCGGGGCGACGAGAACTACGACTTGCTGGAAGATGGCGCATGGGAAACCCCCGGCACTGCGTCGAGCCCCGACTACCTCACCATTCACCGAGTGGTCACCGATTCGCGCCAGGCCCGTCGTGGCGTGGCCTCGCGCATGCTCGCCGCTGCCGAGGAATACGGGCGCGTCCACGGCGCGCGTTCCGTCCGCGTTGACACGCATCCTGGCAACGTCCGCATGCAGGGGCTTCTGGCCAAGCTGGGCTATCGGCACTGTGGCCGCTTCTTCCTTCAGAACTCCCCCGAGGCAACCACCGAGCGCTGGGCCTACGAGAAGCTGCTATAGTTGGGAGTCTGAACCCGAACCCAGGAGGCGACATGGCCGAAAAGCAGGGATGGGCCTCGTATTCGGACGCCCCGGAAATCTACCGGCAGGCACAGCGCGAGGTAGGGAGGGCCTTCGGCGCCCTTGACTTCGACGGGGCGTTCGATCGCAGCTTTCATGCCCTGGCCGAGCATGAGCGCAAGCGCGCAGATCGGGCTTCGGCTCGCGATGCCCTGACGGATCGTCGTGCGCGGCGGTTCGACGGCACGGGGCCCGCTCTGGCCGGGCGAGAGGGCGGCGCTTCCGCTGCGTTCGTCACCGACCCCGCAGCCGCTCGACCGACGCGTCCTGCGGCGTCCCCTCCGCACGCAAGCGCCGCTGATTCGCGCCGTTCCGCACCGCGCCCCGATGCGCAGAGCGGCGTTCCTCGCCCCCTATCGTCACTGCCGAGAGCCGATACTGCGCCGCCTCAGCACGACCAGCCCCAGAAGAAGGGTGCCATCAGCGCCTTTGCGATAATGGCGGCCGCGATGACCGCAGGTATGGCCTCGATCGAGTATGCCAACGACAGCCTGCTTGGCGTTGGCGTATGCGCAGCGGCGCTGGCGATTCAGCTTTACCTGCTGGTGAAGCGGCTTTCGGGTGCGTCATGGCTGGCGGGGATCGTGCTGATCCTCATCCCGTTTCTCACCACCATGGTGCCGTTCGTGTCGATCGGCGACACCGTTGCGGCCTTCGAGAGCCTCGACCTTCAGCACGCGTCGATCGAGGACCTGGTTGCGCAGCTTGAGGCGGCCCTGTTGTAGCCGTTCCCGGCACTCAGCCTTCAGCTCGCTTCGTCTGTGGCCGGCGGGCGAATCGGGCTTCGTCTGTGGCTGAGGGGCGAATCGGGCCTTTACAGCTGGTTTTCCAGGTCGAGCTGCATCAGCATCACGTTCTGGCGCATCCTTCGCGCCTCGGCCAGCTTGATGCGCTTCTCCTCGTAGGCGGTTTGGATCTTCTCCATCTCGATCGCCAGGCCCAGGCGCAGCACCTCCTCCACCGAGTTCTCGCGGTTCACGAAGGCGGTGATCGTGGTGGCCGGCGTGGTCAGAGAGCGCAGGGCCGTTTGGTACTCCACCAGCAGGCCGCCGTACGTTTCGGCGTTGTAGGTGTCGTCGTGGTCGGCGCGCGACATCTCCTCTTGGATCCGCTCGACAGCGTAGCGCAGGGCCTTGACCTGAATCTCTCGACTGATGTCGGCCGAGTCGTGCACGTGCGGGCCGGGAAGGTGCGTGCGGGCCCGCAGGTAGCTGGTGCGCGCAGCCAGCACCATGCGGCGCAGGAACGTCAGTTTCGAGGTCATGCGGTCGCTGAAGCGCTTGGTGGAATTCGCGATCTTCGCTGACCGGTTGATGAACTGGTAGCCCTCGATCAGCGGAACCTCGCCCTTGTCGATCAGGCTCCACACGTAGTCTTGCTCCCACTGCAGGGCCTTGGTGCGCAGCTCGGTGTCCGACTCTCCCTTCACGTCGCCGGCGCTCTGCGTGCGTGCGATGCGGTTGTTGTAGCGCCTGATCACCTCGGCCACGGCCTGCTGATTGGCGGCGGTTTGGCGAGCGGTCAGCTCCTGAATCACCTCGCGCATGATCTGAATGGGGTGCTCGGCCTCCTCGCGGGCGTCCTGATCGGCGTGCTCGCTGCGGGGCTTGGGCGCCAGCAGCGGCGCCACGAAGGTGGCCAGCACGATCGAGATCAAGATCACGCCGGCGGCGATGAAGATCAGCAGGTCCCGGTTGGGGAAGCGAACCATTCCGCCGCCCTCGCTCAGCCAGGCGGGAATGGTCAGCATCACGGCCAGGGTGATCGCGCCCTTGGCTCCCGAGAACGTGGTGATGGCCGCCGAGCGCAGCTTCTTCGGCCAGCCCCAGGCTTCCTCGCGCTTGCGGTCGTCCAGCTGCTCGGCAACCATAGCCCAGATGAAGCGGGTGCCGTACATTACCAGGCTGACCAGCAGGATGTACAGGATGAGCTCGGTGTTGGTGATGGGCAGCTGCTCGGTGAAGCCTTTGAACAGGAAGTTCGGCAGCTGGGTTCCCAGCAGCACGAACACGGCGCCGTTGAGGGTGAACGACAGGGCCTTCCACACGCTTGACGACACGATGTTCATGCGGGCGATCGAGGGGCCCAGGCTGCGCGGCGTGTACGACATGGTGATGCCGCAGGCAACCAGGCAGATGATCGCGCTGATGCCCACGGTGTCGCCCACGATGTAGGCGATGAACGGTATGAAGATCTCGAACAGCACGTGAAAGGTGGTGTTCTCCAGGCCCAGGTCGCGCACTTTGGTGATGACCAGATTGGCTATCAGGCCCACCAGCACGCCCACGGCCACGCCGCCCACGAAGTCGAGGACGAAGCCCAGCACGGCATCGGAGGGCACGAAGGCCCCGCCTACGGCCACGGCCAGGGCGAACTGGAATGCCACCACGCCCGAGGCGTCGTTCAGCAGCGATTCGCCCATCAGGATCGACTGCTGGCGCGGCGGGATGTTGGCGTCATGCCCCAGGGCCGACACGGCGATCGCGTCGGTGGGTCCCAGCGCGGCTCCCAGGGCGAAGGCGGTCGCCAAGCCGATCGCGGGAATCAGGGCGTGCACCGACAGCCCGATGGTCACCATGCTCACCAGCACCAGCCCGATGGCGTAGGCCAAAGCCGGCCGGTGGTTGCGCCACAGCATGGTCTTGTCGATCTCGCGCGCCTCATGGAAGATCAGGGGCGCAATGAACAGCACCAGGAATATGTTGGGCTCAAGTCCGATGGGAATTCTGCTCTGCACGGCGATGGTGACGATGCTTCCCATGGCGATCTGGATGAGGGGAAGCGAGACCTTCGGGATGAAGCGATCGACCACGGCAGAGACCAGGATGACGGCAAGGATGACAAGGCCGAGGGTGAGGGTCTCCACTCAGACGGGCTCCTTTCTGCGCTGATGCGCATAGTGTCGACGGCCTGGCATGACGGTAGCCGGTCGCCACGGGACGACCGGCGGTCGGCTTGATCGGGGCGCCTAGCTTTTCCGGCCCCGCTTCGCGGGCATGGCGTACGAGGCGCGCCCTCGACGCTCCACGGCGATTCCGGCTTGGGCGGTTATGAAGTCGGCCAGCTTGGTGAAGCCGTGATCCTTCAGGTTGAACGCAGGCACGGCGGCCTTCAGGCGCTTGCCCAGGGTGACCATGGCGATGCCGTTCTCTCCCGATTGCTCCACGATGCGCTTGAGCTCGCGCAGAGCCGCGGCCTTTCCGTCCGGGGCAGGGCGCGGGGCCGTCTGCGCGGCGGCGGAGCCGGCAGCCGCCTGTGGCGTTGCGGCGGTCTTCGCGGAGGAGCGCCTGCGACTGGCCGTGGCGGCCTTCGCCGCCCGCGCCGCACGGCCTGGGCGCGGTGCGTCCTCGACAGGTGCGGCGGACCTCGTCGCCTCGATGCCGGCGGCCTCCGCGGCTTTCGCGGTCTGCTCCTGAGCGGAGGCGCCTGCGGTCGATGAGGCCGAGCGGCGCCTGCGCCCGCGCTTCGCACCTGCGGGCTTGGATGCGGCGTCGGACTCTGCTTCGTCGTCATTCGTGGCGGGGGAGGCGTCTGCGGCGGCTTCAGCGGCCTCTGCGGCCTCGGAGGCGGCCGCGACGGTGTTGCGCCTGCGCGGCGTGCGCTTGCGGCGCGCAGGCGCCGAAGCGCTCTCGTCGCCTGTGCCGTCGCTGCCGGCGGCAGGGGACTGCGCGCCCTCGGCCGATTCGGCGCCCGCCGCGTCGGCTTCGGGGGCCGAGGCGGCGGTGCTGCTGACATCAGCCTCCTCGGCAGCCTCGCCGCCCTCCCGGGCCGCCTTCGCGCGGGCTCCGCCGCGACGCCCGCGACGCGAGCGACGGGGCTTCTCGGTCGTCTCGCCCTGATCGCTCGGGGCCGCGGGATCGTCGTCGGTGGCGTTCTCGGCAGTCTCGTCGGCCTCGTGGTCGATGGGCTCTGCGGCCTCGGGCGCATTCGCCTCGGTATCGGATGTCGCGGTCGTACCGCCCTCGCCGCGCTCGGCGTCGCCGGTTGACGAGGGGCCGTCGGACAGCTCGACGCGCACGGCGTTGCCGTCGGTGGTGATCACGATGCTCTCGAACTCGGCCAGCAGCTTCTTCAGCTGGTTGGTGCCGTAGTTGCGCACGTCGAAGTCAGGCCAGCGCTTCTGCAGGCGGCTGCCCACCTCGCCCAGCCCCGTGGCCTTGTCGTTGTTCAGGTTGTCGGTGACGATCGTCACCACGGCGCGCTCGATCTTCGCGCGCGACAGCGAGCCCCCATTGCCGTTCGAGCCGCTCTCGCCGTTCTTCGAGCGGTCGCGGCCATTGCGTCCCTTGTCGCCCAGCAGCAGCTCAAGGGTGGTGAACACGTCGCATGCGGTGCGGAAGGGCTTGGGGGTCTTCTTCTCGCCCATGCCGATCACGGTGATGCCGCTTTCGCGCAGGCGCGCGGCCAGACGGGTGAAGTCGCTGTCGCTGGACACGAGGCAGAAGCCTTCCACCGACTTGGTGTACAGGATGTCCATCGCATCGATGATCAGCGCCGAGTCGGTGGCGTTCTTGCCGGAGGTGTAGCTGAACTGCTGGATGGGGGCGATTGAGTTCTCCAGCAGGGTGTCCTTCCACTTGGCATGGAGGGTGCTGGTCCAGTCGCCGTAGATGCGCTTGTAGGTGACGGTGCCGTACTTCGACAGCTCGTCCAGAATCGCGCCGATGTACTTCGACGATACGTTATCGGCGTCAATGAGCAGGGCAAAGCGCTTCTCTGAAGCGGGTTTGAATTCCATAGGTCTCCTTGGAGTGTGATGCCGGCATTCGGTCCGGCGATGTCATCGTTATTATACGGCTGATCGATAATGCAGTTCCCCGCGCCTGTTCATCGCCGCAAACTCTGCGTATGGGAGGGAAGTTCCCCGTGCAGGGAAGCGCGGTTCCGCAGCGCTCCTGTTGTCGGCGGAGGCGTCAGCGAGGCGGCTCGGCACCAGGCGGGCGGCCACGTCCGCCTGGTGCAAGGGGGGTGCGACTCAAACAAAAAAGTCAGACAAGGCGCTCGTCTGACTTCTGCGGTTTGGATGGTGGACCGTCGGGGACTCGAACCCCGGACCTTGGGATTAAGAGTCCCCTGCTCTACCAACTAAGCTAACGGTCCAGATACCATGTATGTAAGCGCCTTCTCGAACAGCGCTGGAACATCTTATGCGAAGCTCTGATGCATTGCAAGAAGAATATCCAAGCGCGCTGGGGTGGATGATCGGACTTGAACCGACGACCTCCAGAGCCACAATCTGGCGTTCTAGCCAACTGAACTACACCCACCGAATGCGCAAGCCGATATACTATCGATAGCGCATCCGAATTGCAAGCGGCTGCGGATAATATTTCCGCAGCGGGTTGCCAGGGGTGCCGCGCTTGCCCAGGCTGTGCGTTTTCACCTGCGATTTTGCGGTACCGAATCCCTGGCGCAGTCTGATTGGAAACACGGGCGGGGCGAGGGTCCGGTCTCTCGCCCCGCCTTTTGCCTCGATGCGCCTGCGTTTTCTCGCTGTGCCGCAAGCGCGCGCTTCCGTCTTCCATAGATGTCATATTGAACCGAGAGATTATTATCCAAAACCATACCATCGCGTTTTCGGAAAGAGGCGCCGGTGCCGTGGGGAACCGCAGCCCAGATGCCGGCGCGCGAACGCGATTGCTGCGCTCGGGGTTGCAGGGCGCTGCGTGCTGGCAGGGCGCATGGGGAAAAAGGTGCGCCCCGCCAAGGAGGCAGGGCGCGTGCGGAAGGATGCCAGATCGGGGTGGAAGCAGGGAGGTAAGCAGGTTACGGACCCCGTCGGCATGGGCATTGGCGGTATTGAGCGGTGCTTTTCGACATCCTGCACGGTACGTGGGCTAGCTGAAAGTACGCTTAAAGGTACTTTGTTTTTTCGGGCGGCGTCGCGGTGCCGCCGGCTGCGGGGAAATGAAAGGGCCTTGCGCAATGAGCAGGCTGATCGCGCGCAGGCCCCGGCATCTCGTCGTGGGCAAACGAAGGCGCCCCGCGGATGCGGGGCGCCTGGTAGCCGTTCGGATGACCGTTCACGGGCCGGGCGGGGAGGTCTACTTGTTCACCTCGGCGCCCATCGTGAATTCGCGACCCTCGCGCGCCCACTGGCGGTACTCGGCGGCGGCGGTGAACAGCACGTCGGACGAGGAGTTCAAAGCCGTCTCGCAGGAGTCCTGGATCACGCCGATGATCAGGCCGATGGCAACCACCTGCATGGCCACGTCGTTCGAGATGCCGAACAGCGAGCAAGCCAGGGGAATCAGCAGCAGCGAGCCGCCCGCCACGCCCGAGGCGCCCGCCGCGCTGACTGCGGCCAGAGCCGACAGGATCACGGCGGTGGGGATGTCCACCGAAATGCCCATGGTGTGCGCGGCGCACAGGGCCATCATCGAAATCGTCACGGCAGCGCCAGCCATGTTGATCGTGGCGCCCAGGGGGATGGACACCGAGTAGTTGTCCTTATCCAGGCCCAGGCGATCGCACAGGTCCATGTTCACGGGGATGTTCGCGGCGGACGAGCGCGTGAAGAAGGCGGTGAGGCCCGAGGTGCGCAGCGTCAGGAACACCAGCGGGAAGGGGTTGCGGCGGGTGATCGCGAACACCATGAGCGGGTTCACCACCAGCGCGATGAAGAACATGCACGACACCAGCAGCAGCACCAGCTGACCGTACTCGGTGAAGATCTCGAGGCCGTTGGTGGACACCGAGGTGTACACGAGGCCCATGATGCCGAACGGGGCCAGGTTGATCACCCAGTGAACCACCTTGCCGATCACGTCGGAGATGTCGCTGAACATCATCTTGGTGGTGGCGTTGGCCAGGCGGAATGCCACGCCGATGGCGATGGCCCAGGCCAGGATGCCGATGTAGTTGGCGTTCATCAGGGCGTCAACGGGATTGACGGCGATCTTCATCACGAGCGAGTTCAGCACCTCGCCGATGCCCTCGGGCGAGGCGTGCTCGATTCCGGCGGCGTTGGCAAGCGTCAGCTCGAGGGGGAACACCGAGGCGGCGACGACGGCCACCAGGGATGCGAGGAACGTGGACACGGCGTACATGACCACGATCGTCTTCATGTTGCCCATCGACTTGGCGTTTGCAAGCGCGCTGATGACCAGGAAGAACACGAGGATGGGAGCGACCGACTTCAGAGCCGAGACGAACAGCTTGCCCATCAGCTCGATGATGTAGACGCCCTGCGGGGCGAAGATGCCCAGGAGGGCACCGATTGCCAGGCCGATCAGAATCCTGATGATCAGGTCTATGCCGTTCCACTTGCCGATAAGTTGCTTCATGGGGCTCCTTCCCATGGAACCAGGGTCGCTTCGTACCTGGATTTGTGATGTGAAGATGGTATGCGCAAACCATGGCGATGGCGCCGAGATATTCCGCAAGGGGTCGCTTTTTGCCTTCCTGCGATCCAAGCGGCCTCGAACGGCATCTGCGAGTGGGTGAACGGCGGGGGCGTCGGCGCGACGCGGGATGGGGCGCGCGGGTGTGGCGTTTCGCGAGCCTGATCTGCGCTGTGCGCACGCGCCCTCGTCGTGCTGCCTGAGGCGTCGCGTGCGGCCGATGGGGTCTGCCTTCGGTCTTGCCCGCGCGCTGACGCTCGTGCGCACCCCGTCGGTCTGCTACCATGGGTGCGCCCTTTCAGGGCCTTGCGGGCGTGGCGGAATTGGCAGACGCGCCAGATTTAGGTTCTGGTGTCCACGACGTGAAGGTTCAAATCCTTTCGCCCGCACCACAGCGTGCAAGCGCCCCCGCGCTCATCGAGCGCGGGGGCGCTTTCGTTGCCCCGTTCGGAACGATTGGAACGCAACCCTGTTCACGTGCACGATTTCCATGCGACGGGGCGGCGATGCGCTGCGGCGGTGCGCGGGGCGCGGCGTCGCTCGGGCGCTATCTGCCGAACAGTCCCGAGGCCCCGATCAGCCCCAGCAGCACGCCGATGGCCATGCAGGCCCCCGAGTACAGCGCGGTCAGCGCGATCAGCCGCGCGTCGCGCCGCGCGCGCTCCTCTTCCAGCCGTCGGTCGCGGGCCTTCTCGGGAAAGTGCGAGTACCCCGCCGACGAGATCACCACGATGGTGCCGTGGCGCGGGTCGTTCTTCACCAGCAGCCCGCGAGCCTCGATCAGCTCGGACTGAAGGTCGTTGTCGGGTCGGTAGGGAAAGGCGCAGCGAAACACGGGGTCGTCGTTGGCCTCGCACAGCGAGCGCTCGTAATCGATGAGGCGGTGGAGTTCGCGCTCCTGCGCGAGGTTGAGCTTCAGCGGCACGGTGGAGCCTTTCAACTGCGATGCAAGATTCATTCATTCGCAAGTATATAAGAAAGGGGGCGCTCCCCGGCGCATAACAAAGGGCTTCACGCAGCTTTCCCACGGGCCGGCGTTCGAGCGCGCGGCGGCTTGCCGTGCGGCCGGCGCTCAGCCGCGCCGGCTTCGGTGCGGGTATGGCGAAGGAACTTTATCTAAGGGGGTGAGTGTGCGATAATCCCAAATCGTCATGCCCGCCGCCCGGTCGGTGAGGGCGCGCCCACCGAGCGGTCGCGTCCAGGGGCTCGCCTGCTCGGGTCGCGTTTCGTGAAAGACATGGAGGACAATTCGTGAATACTTCAGTAGAGGCCCTTGAGGGCAACCGCGTCAAGATCACCGTCACGGTTGACGAGGCGGCCGTGGTCGCCCAGTTCAAGCAGACGTATCGTCAGCTGGCCGGGCAGTACAGCATCCCGGGCTTCCGGAAGGGCAAGGCGCCTCGCGGCGTGATCAACAACGTTCTGGGCAAGGACGCCGTGGCCGCGCAGGTCACCGACGCCGTGGTGAACGATTCCTGCGGTCGCGCCATCGACGCCGCCGAGGTGTTTCCCGTGGGCAAGCCCTCCTTCGACGACGACATGCCCCTGGTGGTTGACGGCCAGGCCTACACCTACAGCTTCGAGCTGGGCGTGACCCCCGAGGTCGAGCTGTCCGGCTACGACGCCGTCAGCTTCGCGCTGCCCGCCGAGGGCGCCACCGACGCCGAGGTGGACGCCGAGGTGGGCGCCCTGACCGCCCATTACGTCGAGTTCGTGGACGCCGCCGCCAACGCCAAGGTGAAGGAGGACGGCTTCGTCAGCATGACCGTCGCCGCCACCGACGCCAAGGGCGAGCGCATGGAGGCCCTGTGCGCCGAGGGCCGTCAGTACGGCCTGGGCAGCGGCTCGTGGCCGGCCGATTTCGATGCCGAACTGGTCGGCATGAAGAAGGGCGAGCAGAAGCAGTTCGAGCTTGAGTTCGAGGGCGCGCCCGTCAGCTTCGACGTGACGGTGAACGCCGTTCAGAAGAAGAAGCAGCTTGAGCTGACCGATGAGTGGGTAAAGAGCACCTTCGGCCTGGAGGACGTGGCCGACCTGCGCAAGAACATCTCGGAGGGCATCGCCTCGCAGAAGGCCGCCGTGCTTCCCCGCATGAAGGAGGCGCGTGCCCTTGAGGCCCTGCTGGAGCGCGTGACCGACGAGGCTCCCGAGGCCATGGTGGAGGGCGCCGAGCAGCAGCTGGTTCAGGACTTCTTCCAGCAGCTGCAGCGTCAGGGCCTGACCTTCGACGCCTATCTGGCCGCTCAGGACCTCACGCCCCAGCAGTTCCGCGAGGACGTGAAGAAGCAGGCCGCCGATACCGTGAAGCAGGACCTGGCGCTTGATGCCTGGGCCCGTCACGCGGGCATCGCCGTCACCGACGAGGACGTGTCGGCCGAGTTCGCCCGCAGCGGCGCCGAGGACCCGGCTGCGGTGGAGAAGAGCTGGCGCGACGCCGGCCAGATTCACCTGGTGCGCCAGGGCGTGCTGCGTCAGAAGGCCCTGGAGAGCGTGCTTGAGGGCGCGGTGATCACCGAGGAGCAGCCCGAGGGCGAGGCCGAGAAGAAGCCCGCCAAGAAGGCGCCTGCGAAGAAGGCCGCCAAGAAGAAGGACGCCGACGCCGAGACCGGCGCCGAGAAGGGCGCCGACGAGGCCCCGGCCAAGAAGCCGGCGAAGAAGACTTCTGCCAAGAAGGCGGACGCCAAGGACGAGGGCGCCGAGAAGGCCGCCAAGGCCAAGAAGAAGGCCGCGGACAAGCCGGCTGACGAGAGCGCCGAGTAACACCGGCGAACCGAGCTCAAGGCGGGTGCATCGGATAACGGTGCGCCCGCCTTCGCGTAGCGTCCATCTTCTGGTTGGGCGAACGTAACCCCCGCAGGCCGTCCGAGGGGTCGTATACTGCAACGGGAAAACCGTCACGCCAGTGAAAGGAACGAACATGGCACAGGGCATCTCCAGCGCGCTCATCCCGTACGTGATCGAGCAGTCGCCGCGCGGCGAGCGCAGCTTCGACATCTACTCGCGCCTGCTTAACGATCGCATCATCTTCCTGGGCGAGCCCATCGACGATCATGTGGCCAACTCGGTGGTGGCGCAGATGCTGCACCTTGAGAGCGCCGACCCCGACAAGGACATCTCGCTGTACATCAATTCGCCGGGCGGTTCGGTGACCGCGGGCCTGGCGATCCTCGACACCATGAACTTCATCAAGTGCGACGTGTCCACCATCTGCATGGGCATGGCCGCCTCGATGGGCGCGGTGCTGCTGTCGGCGGGCACCAAGGGCAAGCGCCTCGTGCTGCCCAACGCCGAGGTGATGATCCACCAGCCCTCCGGCGGCGCTCAGGGCCAGCAGACCGAGATCGCCATCATGGCTGAGCAGATCCTCAAGACCCGCGAGCGTTTGAACAAGATTCTGGCCGACAACTGCGGGCAGGCGCTTGAGCAGGTGCAGATCGATACCGAGCGCGACCGCTGGCTGTCTGCCGAGGAGGCCGTGGCCTACGGCATCGTCGACCGCATCACGGTGGCGCGCAGCCAGGCTCAGGCCGAGTAGACGCGCCGTGCGCCGAACCGACCTCTCAGAGACAAGGGTGAGCATTGAGCGATAGACATGATGACGGATTCCGCGACGACGACTCCATACGCTGCTCGTTCTGCGGAAAACCGCGCGGCCAGGTAGCGGCGTTGATCGCCGGCCCTCCCGGCATCTACGTGTGCGACGAGTGCGTTGCCGTGATGGAGGAGGCCATGAGCCAGTCGGCTCGCGGCTTCGATTCGCGTGACGCGGAGGGCGCCGCCATCGAGGGCGAGGGGGACCCCGCGGCCGACGCGGCGCATCTGCTGCAGAACCTTCCCACGCCGCGGCAGCTTTACGACGAGCTGTCGGCCTACGTCGTGGGTCAGGAGCACGCCAAGCGCGCCCTGTCGGTGGCCGTGTACAACCACTACAAGCGCATCGGCCTGGGCGCCGACGCCGCCGACGCCGACGGTGTGGAGCTGGCCAAGAGCAACATCATGCTCCTGGGCCCCACCGGCTCCGGCAAGACCCTGCTGGCCCAGACCCTCGCGCGCTCGCTTCAGGTGCCCTTCGCCATCGCCGACGCCACCAGCCTTACCGAGGCAGGCTATGTGGGCGAGGATGTGGAGAACATCCTGCTGAAGCTGATCACTGCGGCCGACTTCGACGTCGAGCGCGCTCAGATCGGCATCGTGTACATCGACGAGATCGACAAGGTGGCCCGCAAGGCCGAGAACCTGTCGATCACGCGCGACGTGTCGGGCGAGGGCGTGCAGCAGGCCCTGCTGAAGATCGTGGAGGGCACCGAGGCCAACGTGCCGCCGCAGGGGGGCCGCAAGCATCCTCAGCAGGAGCTGATCCGCATCGACACCACGAACATCCTGTTTATTCTAGGCGGGGCCTTCGTGGGGTTGGCCGACATCATCGCCGAGCGCATCGGCAAGAGCGCCATCGGCTTCAACTCCGAGATGCCCGAGTCCACCAAGAAGTCCGAGGCCGAGCTGCTGCTGAAGGTGCTGCCCGAGGACCTGAACAAGTTCGGCATGATCCCCGAGTTCGTGGGACGCATCCCGGTGGTCACCTCGCTGTCGGCGCTTTCCGAAGATGATTTGGTGCGAATTCTCACCGAGCCGCGCAACGCCCTGGTGAAGCAGTACCGCCGCATGTTCGAGTTCGAGGACGCCGAGCTTGAGTTCACGGAGGGCGCCCTGCGGGCCATCGCCCACGAGGCGGCCGAGCACGGCACCGGCGCCCGCGGTCTGCGCTCGATCTGCGAGCGGGCCCTGCTGGATGTGATGTACGAGCTGCCCGAGGTTCAGGGTCCCTCGCGCGTGGCGCTGCGGGATACCGACATCACGGGCGAGACGACGCCGACGATCGAACCCGCGACGCCGGGGACGGATGTCGCGGACGAGACGGATCAGGCCGCGCTCGACGCGCCGCAGGGCCATTCGGCCTAGGGACGTCTTCGCGCCGTCGCTTTTGAGATGGCGCGCGCGGCCCTTGCCCCTGCGGCCTGCGAGCGTCGGACGTTCGATGCGGCGCGTTCGCAGGCCGCGCATCCTCTATCATGGGTAAACGGGTCCGTCCGCAGGGCAGGCCCGTTTCGCTTACGACCAGAAGGCAGTGGGAAGATGACATCTCAGAACGATACGCAGCGCCAGGCGGCCCCGGGTGGCTTCGCCGATCTTGAGAATCGCTGGTTTTCCGCGTGGGAGCAGGCAGGATGCTTCTCGCGCTCGCAGGGTAGGGGACAGCAGGCCGCTCACCCCTTCACCGTGGTGATTCCGCCCCCCAACATCACAGGCGTCCTGCACATGGGCCACGCTCTGAACGACACCATCCAGGACGCCTGCGTGCGGCGCGCGCGCATGCAGGGGCGTCCCGCGCGTTGGGTTCTGGGAACCGATCATGCCGGCATCGCCACGCAGACCAAGGTGGACAAGAAGCTGGCCGACGAGGGAGTGTCGCGTCTGGCCATCGGCCGCGAGGCGTTCATCGACGAGTGCTGGAAGTGGCGCGCCCAGTACGGCAGCACCATCGTCAGCCAGATCAAGGGCATGGGCTGCTCGTGCGATTACGACGACGAGCGCTTCACTCTGGACGAGCAGTACGCCCGCGCCGTGCGGCAGGTGTTCGCCGACTGGTACCACGACGGGCTGATTTATCGTGGCAAGCGGATCGTGAACTGGTGTCCTCACTGCACTACGGCCATCGCCGACGACGAGGCCGAGTACGTCGAGGAGTCCGGTCATCTGTGGCATCTGCGCTATCCCCTGGCCGAGCCGGTGGACGGGCGCGACTACATCGTGGTGGCCACCACGCGCCCCGAGACCATGCTGGGCGACACCGGCGTGGCCGTCAGCCCCTCCGACGAGGAGAAGGCGGCGCTGGTGGGGAAGAGTGTGGTGCTTCCCCTGGTGAACCGCACCATCCCCATCTTCTCCGACTGGCACGTGGACGCCGGCTTCGGCACCGGCTTCGTGAAGGTCACCCCCGCGCACGACCCCAACGACTGGGCCATGGGCGAGCGCAACGGCCTTGAGCGGATCAACGTGTTCGACGAGACGGCGCACGTGGTGGAGGGTTACGGGCGCTTCTCGGGCATGAGTCGCGATGAGGCTCGTCAGGCCATCGTGGAGGAGTTCGACCGTCTGGGCCTGCTGGACAAGGTGGAAGACCACCAGCATTCGGTGATGACCTGCTATCGCTGCCATACGAAGCTGGAGCCCTGGGAGTCGGAGCAGTGGTTCGTGGCCGTGGAGGACCTGAAGGCCCGGGCCGCGCAGGTGGTGGAGGACGGGCAGATCGTCTTCCACCCCGAGCGCTGGAAGACGGTGTATCTGGATTGGCTGGCCAACCTGAAGGACTGGTGCATCTCGCGCCAGCTGTGGTGGGGTCACCGGATTCCCATGTACTACTGCGATTCCTGCGGCTACAGCGACGCGCTGGTCGACCATGCGGACGTCTGCCCGACCTGCGGTGAGCCGCTGCGTCAGGAAGAGGACGTGCTCGACACCTGGTTCTCGTCGCAGCTGTGGCCCTTCGCCACCATGGACTGGACCGAGCGCGGCGCGTCGTCGCCCGAGCTGCAGCGCGCTTACCCCACGCAGGTGCTGTCCACCGCCCGCGACATCATGGGCCTGTGGGTGGCCCGCATGGTGATGTCCTCGCTGTACTGCACGGGGCAGATCCCCTTCCAGCATGTGATCATCCATCCTACGGTGATGGGCGCCGACGGCAAGCCCATGAGCAAGTCGCGCGGCAACGGCGTGGACCCGCTGCGCCTGATGGAGGACTACGGCGCCGACGGCATGCGCTTCGGGCTGCTGATGCAGGTGACGGGCGGCCAGGACCTGCGCTTCAACGAGGCAAAGCTGGAGAGCAGCCGCAACTTCGCCAACAAGATCCGCAACGCGGCCCGCTTCGTGGGGATGCATCTGGACGGGTTCGAGCCCGGCGCCCCCGAGCCCATCACCTTGGCCGATCAGTGGATCATGAGCCGCTTGGCGCGTCTGGTCGCCCAGCTCGATCGCCTGTACGAAGGCTTCGAGTTCGGCGAGGCCACGCGCGAGCTGTACGCGTTCTTCTGGAACGAGTTCTGCGACTGGTACATCGAGCTGTCGAAGAGCCGACTGGAGCCCGATGCCGACCCTGCCGACCGCCTGGCCTGTCAGCGCAACCTCATGTTCGTTCTTGACCAGGCTATTCGCCTGCTGCATCCGATCATGCCCTTCGTAACCGAAGAGATCTACCACGACCTGCCCTTCGACCGCAGCGCGTTCCCGCTGCTGATCGAGGCCCCCTGGCCTGACGCCCAGCGCCTGGCGGGCTTCGTCGATTCGCAGGCCGAGCGCGCGATCGAGCTGGTGTGCGAGGCCGTTTCGGCAGTTCGATCGACGCGTGCGCGCTACGGCATCTCGCCGCGCGAACCCCTTGCCGTGGTCGTGAAGGCGAGCCAGGACGACTGCGCGCTGCTCGAACGTCAGCGCAGCATGATCTCGTCGATGCAGAACGCCTTGTCGCTGGAGCTGTCCCCCGCGGCTCAGAAGCCCGCTCAGGCGGCGGCGGTGCTGGGAAGCGGCATCGAGGTGTACATCGGGCTTGCCGGTCTGGTGGACTTCGAGGCCGAGCGTGCGCGCCTGCAGAAGGAGCGCGCGAAGTTCGAGGCCGAGGCCCAGAAGCTGGGTCGCAAGCTGTCGAACGAGGGCTACCTGGCCAAGGCCGCGCCGCAGATCATCGAGAAGGACCGCGGGCGCCATGCCGACGCCCTCGACCGCATCGAGCGCATCGACGCTCAGCTGAGCGAGTTGTAGAAAGGAGGGGACATGGCACGCGTCGTGTTCCTTGAGTACCCCAAGTGCAGCACCTGCAAGCGAGCCCGCGCCTGGCTTGACGCTCATGGCGTGGACTACCAGGCGCGTCATATCGTGGAGGACAACCCTGCGGCTGAAGAGCTGCGCACCTGGGTGGAGCGCAGCGGCCTGCCGGTGCGTCGGTTCTTCAACACCAGCGGCATGCTGTATCGCGAGCGCAACCTGAAGGCCGTGCTGGACGCCGGCGTTTCGGTGGACGAGGCGTGCGCGCTGCTGTCCGAGAACGGCATGCTGGTCAAGCGCCCCCTCGTGGTGGCCGACGACTTCGTGCTGACGGGCTTTCGCGAGGCGGAGTGGCAGGAGCGCCTGCTCGGCTAGGTTGTGATGCGCCGCGGTCCGATCGACGCGAAACCTGTCGGGCGGCGGGCGACTTCCACAGGCCATCCGCGTCGGCGGTCGATCGACCGCCGTGCCGCAGGGTGATCGCCCGGCACCGCGCTCGGCCTCTGCATGCTTGCCGCGTTCTTCGGTGGCGGGCCAAGCGGGCGCGCGGCTTTTGGTATACTGCCACTGCCTGCCCGCCTTCGGGTGGGCGGACGAACGGCGCGAGAAAACGAGGTGCACATGAAGGATCTGCTGGCCCAGCTCTGGACCCCCGAGGTTCAGACCGCGTTTGTGTTCGCGGTGGCCTGCCTGGTCATCCTGTACGTGCTGTCCATCGTGTGGGTGGCGCGCGACGCCTACCTGCGCGGGACGTACTGGTACGCGTGGGCGGTGGTGGCCCTGGTGCCGCTGCTGGGCGTGATCGCCTACTGCCTGCTGCGTCCGCCGCTGCTGCTGATCGACCGCGACGAGCAGGAGCTTGAGGTGGCCCTGAAGCAACGCCAGCTGATGAAGTACGGCGAATGCGCTCAGTGCGGCTACCCGGTGGAGGCCGACTACGTGCTGTGCCCCAACTGCCACACGCAGCTGAAGAACCTCTGTCCTTCGTGCCACCACGCGCTCGACCCTCGGTGGTCGGTGTGTCCCTACTGCACCACTCCCGTTGCTGGCCAGGCTGTTCAGCAGCGCGGAGCATCCCAGCAGGCCCGTCGCGCAGGCGGCGTTCGCTAGGCTGGAAAACCCGTTACAGCTGAACCGCCTCCCCGGGGGCGGTTTTGTTGTGTTTGAGGAATCCGCAGGCGCTCTGTACGCGCCCGGCGGGAAGCAGGCGCTCTGTACGCGCCCGGCAGAAAGGAAACGGAAATGAGAATCGTACTTCCCGATGGATCGAGCAGGGAGCTGCCCGCAGGCTCGACGGTGGCCGACGTGGCCGCATCGATCGGCGCGGGCCTTGCCAAGGCCGCCCTGGGCGGCAGCGTGAACGGCCGGCCGGTTGACCTGAGCGCCCCGGTGTCCGAGGGAGACGAGGTGTCGATCGTCACGGCCAAAAGCGACGGCGCCCTTGAGCTGCTGCGCCACTCCACGGCCCACGTGCTGGCTGCGGCCTTGATCGACCTGTACGGCGACGTGAAGTTCGGCGTGGGCCCCGCCGTGGAGAACGGCTTCTACTACGACGTGCAGCTGGACCGCTCGCTGTCGTCGGACGACTTCGCGCGCATCGAAGAGCGCATGGCCCAG
Source organism: Berryella wangjianweii (assembly GCA_013201155.1). Lineage (GTDB taxonomy): Bacteria > Actinomycetota > Coriobacteriia > Coriobacteriales > Eggerthellaceae > Berryella > Berryella wangjianweii. The sequence goes on from CP053716.1 coordinate 199,617, forward strand.
ATCGTCGCCGAGGCGCGTCCCTTCGAGTGTCGCGTGCTGTCGCGCGACGAGGCGCTGGTGCTGTTCGCCGACCAGCCGTTCAAGCAGGAGCTGATCGACGGCCTGCCCAGTGACGAGACGGTCACCTCGTACTCGATCGGCGCGTTCACCGACCTGTGCCGCGGCCCGCATCTGCCCGACACGTCGCATGTGGCCGCCTTCAAGCTGACGAAGATCGCCGGCGCCTACTGGCGTGGCGACGCGTCTCGCGAGCAGCTGCAGCGCATCTACGGCACGGCCTTCTTCAAGCAGCGCGAGCTTGACGCCTACCTGACCAACCTTGAGGAGGCCGAGAAGCGCGACCATCGTAAACTCGGTCGCGACCTGGGCATGTACATGATGAGCGACATGGCGGGCGTCGGCCTGCCCCTGTACCTTCCCAACGGTGCGCGCGTGATCCGCACGTTGCAGGAGTGGCTGCGCAAGGAGCTGTACCGGCGCGGCTACGAGGAGGTCATCACGCCGCACATCTACAAGGCCGACGTGTGGAAGACCTCGGGTCACTACGACTTCTACCACGACAACATGTACTTCTTCAACGTGAACGAGGGCAGCGACGAGCAGCCCCGCTACTCGGAGTACGGCGTGAAGCCGATGAACTGCCCGGGCCATGTCATGCTGTACGCCAATCAGATTCACTCGTACAAGGACCTGCCGGTGCGCTTCTTCGAGTTCGGCACGGTGTATCGCCACGAGATGAGCGGTGCGGTGCACGGCCTGATGCGCGCTCGCGGCTTCACGCAGGACGACGCCCACGTGTTCTGTCGCGAGGACCAGGTGGTTGACGAGGTCGTGGCCATTCTGGACCTGGCCGACGCGATCATGAGCGAGTTCGGCTTCGAGTACGAGGCCGAGGTGTCCACGCGTCCCGAGAAGTCGATCGGCTCCGACGAGATGTGGGAGCACGCCGAAAGCGCGCTGAAGAAGGCCTGCGAGGTGCGCGGTCTGCCCTACGAGATCAACGCCGGGGACGGCGCCTTCTACGGCCCCAAGATCGACATCAAGGTGAAGGATGCCATCGGCCGCATGTGGCAGTGCTCCACGGTGCAGGTGGACTTCAACCTGCCCGACCGCTTCGACATCACGTATCGCACAGCCGACAACGGCGAGGCCCGGCCCTTCATGCTGCACCGCGCCCTGTTCGGCTCGATCGAGCGCTTCCTGGGCATCCTGATCGAGCATTACGCAGGCGCCCTGCCCCTGTGGCTGTCGCCGGTGCAGGTGGTGGTGGTGCCCATCGCCGATCGGCACAAGGACGCCGCCGCCAAGCTGGCCGAGCGCCTGACGCGGGCAGGGGGGCGCGTGGAGGTGTACGAGCAGAACGAGCCCATGCGCGTGAAGATCGCAAAGGCCCAGGCGGAGAAGATTCCCTACATGGTGGTGCTGGGCGACAAGGAGGTCGAGAGCGGCACGGTGTCGGTGCGTGAGCGCTTCGAGGGCGATCTGGGAACGTGGGATGTGGAGCGCCTGGCCGAGCTGCTGGCCGATGCCCAGGTGTAGCGTCTACGCTGTTGGAGCAGGGCCTGTGATGGCCTCGTGACGATCCGGTTTCCCGCACTGGACACCGCATTCGATACGCCAGATACTGATGTGGAACGCGTCATTATCGAATACAAACGAAAGGAACCGACATGAGTGAGATGATCTCGACGGCCAACTTCCAGGAGAAGGTGCTGGACGCCTCGACTCCCGTTCTCGTTGACTTCTTCGCCACGTGGTGCGGCCCCTGCAAGATGATGGCTCCCGTGGTGGACGAGATCGCCGCCGAGGAGGCCGGCAAGGTTGCCGTGTACAAGATCGACATCGACGAGAACCCCGAGGTTGCTCAGCGTTACGGCGTCATGAGCATCCCCACCTTCATCGCCTTCGAGGGCGGCGAGGTGAAGGGTCAGGTCGTGGGCGCTCAGCCCAAGCAGGCCCTGCTCGACCTGCTTGCCTAGCGCGGGTTGCCCGAACGGCACGTTGCGAAGGGAGTCGGCATCGCCGGCTCCCTTTTTCATGTGCGCGCGTGACTGATAGGCGAGTCGTCAGCTTTTCGTTGACAGATATAAGAATAATTCATACGACCCGAAAAGCCATCGCTCCTATAATCCCTTAAAGCCAATGAGGTTCCTGATAGAAGCGAATGCGGGGATGATTGCATGGTCGAGGGAAGGGCAAAGCGGGACGCTGCGCGTTTCGCTGGTGCATGGGTGGCAGTTCTGGCGCTGGTCATAGGGACGTTTGTTCTGATCGCGGCCAAGCCGGAGGCGGCTCATGCCGACGATCGGCGCGTGGTGGACATGACGCGCATATCCGGTCTTCTGGGCAGCGACGAGGACCTTCAGCGCGCGATAGACGAAGCGGGCTCCACGCCCACGCGCATCATTCTCTGCTGGTCGGACACGATGCTCTCGCGCACGATCGTCATTCCCGAGGGGGCCGACATCGAGTTGGTCAACCACGTCAGCGAGCGTCTGGGAACGCAATCGCGACTCGTCAGGTCGGACGGGTTCACTGGCACGCTTATTTCCGTCAGGCCGAATGCGAAGCTGACGATGACGCTTGTCCGCAATGAGGCGGGCGAGGGCGATCTGGTGGTGCACAGTCGCGGCCAGTGGGTTCCTTCCGAGAATTCGACGATTCAAGTGAGGGGCACGCTGGTGCTCGATGGGGCCGTTGTAAGCGGCGCCCGGGAGCTCAACGGTATATTTTGCGCTGCGGTTACGGTTACCGGGCCCGGATCGCGTCTTGAGATGAACAGCGGCGCCATCTCCGACAATGAGCGCAGCCACCTCGACCCTTCCGTGACGCAGGCGGGTGCGGGGAACGTCGCCGTCCTGAAGGGCGGCACGTTCGTTCTGAACGGCGGATCCATATCGCACGGAGCGGGCGGTTCGGCCGGCTCGTTTAGCGTTGGCGAGGCGGGCGGCGTGGGCGTGTACGAGGGCGGCCACTTCATCATGAACGGCGGGACCATCTCCGACAACGTGGGCTGGGGCGGCGGTATTGCTGCGTACAACTGGGTGGGCGGCGCCGACATCGCACGATGGGTGGCTGACGGCAACGCCGACGAGCGCTCGCGCGCCAATCGTGCCCTGATCGAGATCAATGGTGGAACCATCAGCAACAACAGGTCCGGTTACGGCGGAGGGGGATTGCAGCTGTTCGGCAACGTCGAAGCTGTCATGACCGGCGGCGTGATCGAGGGCAATCATGCCGGCAACGGCGGCGGCGTGAACGCGATGGACCTGTACACCTGGGGAGATGACTATCGTCGCGAGACGCCCGCCGAGGGTGTGCGCTCGGGGCTTTCCACCGATGAGTACAGCCGATATCAGCCGGGTGGCTTTCGCATGACGGGTGGGGCGATCAGGGGGAATTGGGCACAGCATACGGGTGGCGGCGTGAACGCCGTATCGAACCGCGTGGTGCTTGAGGGCGGCGAGATAAGCGGAAACGAGGCCGTGCGCCAAGGCGGTGGGCTGTATGTGGCTACCAAGACGTACACGGCTCACCTGTACGATTCCGCCGTGTACGACAACGCCGCGGAATACGCGGGCGGGGGTCTTTGGACGTGCCCCACGGGCAAGCTGACCACGTACGTGACGCGCGGCACCATGATCACCGCAAATCGCGCTGCCGACCGCGGAGACGACATCGGCCATATCAACCTGCGCGGCATCGGCGCGTACCCCATGTCGCTGGCCGATCGCGTGCTGGGCGGAGCCCCGGTGACGTACTACTGGGATAGCAGCGGCCGGCGTTACGACCCCGCTGATCCAGGTGACCCCGTGATTCTTCGCGGCGGCGAGAACGACCTGATCGAAGAGCGGGGCCTTCACAGCGTGGTGTCTGACGAGGGTGTGGCTCTGGGCAAGGAGTCGGCGCGCCTGCGGATCTTCGGCAATACGGCCAATCTGGGCGGGGGCATTGGCACCAACGGCGGCGTGGTGTTCGGCGAGCCCGACGTCACCCAGCTGAGGGTCGACAAGACGTGGCTGTACGAAGGCGGCGACGACCCCGTTCCCGATGAGGCGGTGCCTGCCGACTCGATCGAGGCAGAGGTGTCCATTACGCTGAGGGGCCATGAGTACCGTGTTGAGCGCATGGTGCTCAGTCGAGCGGAAGGCTGGACGCGGGTCATCGAGAATCTGCCGGTGCGTGATGCCGACGGCGAGGAGCTGAATGTCAGCGTGCGTGAGGTTGGCGAGGGCGGTGCTGCCGGGGTGGTGGCCGTTCCCGATCCGCAGCACCCAGGCGTGCTGAAGATGGTGAATCGCGTTAAGCCGGCTATCCCCGCCATAGACGTCACCGCCACCAAGGCGTGGGTGGGCGGCGAGACCCTGGGGCCGAGGCCCACGGTGTGGCTGCGGCTGTACCGGGCTCTCGAGGGCGGGCGGCCCGAGCCCGTGCCGGGAGCCGCGGTGGAAGAGCTGGCGGACGGGGTCGCATCTGTCACGTGGGCGGGCATCGAGCGGGTCGATGCGAGCGGACGCCCCTACGCGTTCAGCGCGCGTGAGGTGGACGCTGAGGGCGGCGATTTCGTCCCTGCAGGCTACGAGAAGTCCGAAGACGGCCTGACCGTCACGAACACCTACGTGCCGCCGACGGCCCCTCCGACCCCTCCTGAGCCGCCGGAGCCCCCGGCGCCCTCGACCCCTCCCGCGAACCCGCCCAAGCAGCCCGACCAGCCCCGCCCTGAGCGGTCAGGGCCGGCGGATCCTGCGCCTCGGGGGACCAAGGTTTCCGCTCCCGCAACCGGGGAGGACCCTGGTCTGTTGACCGGTACGGTTCTGTGCCTGATGGCGTCTCTGGCAACGATGCGGTTCGCCGGGAGGGCCCGGCGCTGACGCCAAGGCGCGTCGTCGCAGAGGATCATTCATATGCATGCCGAGCGACGGCCTGTACGGGCCGTCGCATTCGTGTTCGTGGGCATGGGCGCCTTGAGGTGCCGAATCGCTCCCTAACCCCATTTTCACGAATGACGGTCAGTCCATGCTCTCATGGGGTTCCTTGCGAAGAGCGCCCTGCCGGCCTCTTCGCTTTACCCCTCAGTGAATAATGTTCGGCTTTTTTTCTCCTCGCTTTTCTCAGGGCATCCGCGTCCTTTTCGCCTCGTTCGCCGCGTGAGGCGCAGGGGCGGTTCTTCAGTATGCCCATCACAAGAAATACCTCGTAGATTGCTTCTTTCGAGTTTTACGGGGATTCTGACAGACGGTATGTCTTTCTTTGATCGGGGCGTGCACGGATGCATCCTGCCCTTGAAGTGAGTCTAGCAACACATAATATTAAATAATATTCTGGAATAATAACAAGACATACTGTGATATAAACGTTTCCTTATTTTTTAAGCCAATCAATAAATAAAATGCATAGTGAAAGGATCGTGGATGCACTCAATCCAGCGGACCGCCCTGCGCTCGATGGCGCTGGCCCTCGCGGCCGTCCTGGCCGCGCTCGCGCTGACCCTCGCGCCGGCGTGCCCGGCCTGCGCCGCCGACCGCGCGGAGGTGGACCTGTCGGAGCGGCCGGGAGCGGGCGAGCTGCAGGGCGCCATCGACCGGGCGGGCTCGGTCCCCACGCGGATCGCGCTGGCCCCGGGCGACTGCGAGCTCGCCGGGACGCTCGTCATCCCGTCGGGGGCCGACGTCGAGCTGGTCGGCTCCGCGGGCGGCGGGGGCCGGGGGCCGGGGTCGCGCCTGGCGCGCGGCGATGGCTTCGCCGGCGTGATGGTGCTCGTGGAGCGCGGTGCGCGGCTGACGCTGGGCAGGGGCGCCGCCGAGGGGGCGCTCGAGGTGAACAGCCGCGGCGAGAGCGTGCCCGCGGGCGAGCCCACGCTGCTGGTTCTGGGCGAGGCGACGGTCGACCACGCGGTCATCCAGGGCGCCCGGGGTGTGAGCGGCTCCTGCCAGGCTGCCGTCACCGTGCGCGGCGCGGGTGCCCTGCTCACCATGAACGGCGGCCTGATCACTGACAACCGCCGCCTCGCCGACCCCACGCGGGCCCAGTACGGCGCGGGCAACGTGGCCGTGACGGACGGCGCGCGGTTCGTGATGAACGGCGGCGAGGTCTCGCGGGGCCGCGGGAGCGCCGTGAGCGCGAGAGCCTACGGCGAGGCCGGCGGCATCAGCCTGGTGGACGGAGCTAGCTTCGAGATGAACGGCGGCAGCGTCGTGGACAACGAGGGCTTCGCAGGCGGCGTCATGGCGCAGAGCTGGGTGTACGGGTCCGACATCAAGCGCTGGCTGAGCGCGGGCGTAGCCGAGCGGATGTCCACCGAGAGCCGCGTGACCGCGGCCATCAACGGCGGCCTGATCGCCGGCAACAGGGCCGCGTTCGGCGGCGGGGGGCTGATGGTGTGGGGCAACGCCGTGGCCACGATGAGCGGCGGCTCCGTGGAGCGCAACGTCGCGCCCAGCGGCGGCGGCGTGTGCGCGGTGAATCTGTACACCCACGGCGACGACTATCATCGAGAGGTTCCCGGGGAGGGCCTTGCCTCCGGCCTGTCGATCGAGGAGTACAGCCGCTACCAGCCCGGCGCCTTCTCCATGAGGGGTGGAGCGGTCAGGGACAACGTCGCTCACCGCACCGGCGGTGGGGTGAACGTGGTGTCGAACGGCGTGGAGCTGGAAGGCGGCGAGGTCAGCGGCAACCGCGCCGGCTCCCAGGGCGGCGGCGTGTACGTGGCCAGCCCCAGCTACACGGCGCGCCTGAGGGACGCAGCGGTGTACGACAACAGGGCGACGGCGGGCCGTGAGGGGGGCACCGGCGTGGGCGGCGGCGTGTGGACCTGCCCCACGGGCAGGGTCACCCTCCACGTGACGCGCGGGGCCGCGATCTGCGGCAACTCCGCCGACTCTGCCGGCGACGACTTCGCCCACACCAGCTACGGCGGGGTCGGGGCCCAGGTCATGAGCCTGGCCGACCGGGTCCTGGGCGGAGGGGCGGTGTCGTACCACTGGGACGACGCCGGCGCGCGCTTCGACCCCGCCGACCCCGGCGAGCCGGTGGTCCTGCGCGGGCGCCCGGGCGATGTCATCACCGACAGGGGCCTGCGCAGCGTGGTCGCCGAGCAGGGCGCGGAGCTGGCGCGCGCCCAGGCGCGGCTGCGCGTGTTCGGCAACAGCTCGCCGCGCGGCGGCGGGATCGGCACCAACGGCGGGGTGGAGTTCGGCGAGCCCGGTGAGGTCGGGCTGTCCGTCACCAAGGAGTGGGCCTACCGAGGCACCGGCGAGCCGGTGCCGGCCGACCGCCAGCCCGACTCGGTCGAGGCGGTCGTGACGGTTTCCTTCGGCGGCAGGCCCTACCTCGTCGAGCGCGTGACGCTGAGGAAGTCCGAGGGCTGGTCGCGCTCGCTCACGGGGCTGCCCTCCCGCGGCCCCGACGGCTCCGAGCCTGAGGTCGGCGTGCGCGAGGTGGGGCCCGACGGCGGGCTGACGGTGTCGGCGGCGCCCGACCCGGCCGACCCGCGCTCGCTCAGGCTGGTGAACGAGGTGGAGCCGCCCGTCGACGTCACCGCCTCCAAGCGCTGGGTCGGCGGCGAGGCCCTGGGGCCCCGGCCCACGGTGTGGCTGCGGCTCTACCGCGCCCTGCCCAACGCCGCGCCCGAGCCGGTGCCGGGCGCCGGGGTGGCGGAGCTGGCCGACGGGGTGGTCACGGCCACGTGGCGAGGCCTCGCGCGCGCCGACGCCTCCGGGCGCCCCTACTCCTTCACCGTGCGCGAGGTGGGCCCCGACGGCTCCGATTTCGTGCCCGCTGGCTACGAGAAGTCCGAGGAGGGCCTGACGGTGACCAATTCCTACACGCCGCCCGAGGAGCCCCCGGCGCCCCCCGAGGAGCCCCCGGCCCCGCCCGAGGAGCCCCCGGCCGCGCCCCCGGCTCCGCCCGAGGAGCCCCCGGCCGCGCCCCCGGCGCCCCCCTCGGAGATGCCCGCCACGGGTGACGCCGCCTTGCTGTGCGTTGCCGGTGCGACCTTGGGGCTTGCTGCGGTTGCCTTCTGGGGCGCTGCACGCGCGCGTCGTGCGCGTCGCTAGGGGAGAGACAGGGTCTCGTTCTATATACATATATATTGTTGCTTTGCGCGAGCGTGGCTGCGTCCTTGGGGTCGGGGCCACGCTTTCGTTATGGCCGCAGAATCAAGGGACATTCGGCAGCCGACAGCCGGATACTGAGCGATGGGCGGGCCGCCCTTGGTGCAGTGATGGTGACCTCGATGGAAGAGCGATCAGGAGGAGCAGGCAGGCAGCGGGTGGGGAGCGCGAGGACTTGGCGTGCTGCCCCAATCAGGAGGAGAGGGCCATCGTTGGCAACGACGGCCGAGGTTCGGGCAATGCTCGGGTCTCCCGAAGCCTTCAAGGGGGAGCCTGCGGAATCGAGGACCCGATTCCTATGGTCGCGCTGCGGCCACGGTGCGCTGGTATGCTCCTCATATCCCCATACAACGTTCCATGAATGCCGAGTCCTCGGGGGGGGGTCGGCTCCTTGTGAGGGAAACAAAAAAACCGCCAGCCTGAGCTGACGGTTCTGTCATTCCTGGTGGAGCCTAGGGGGATCGAACCCCTGACCTCATGGCTGCCAGCCATGCGCTCTCCCAGCTGAGCTAAGGCCCCGAAAACGAACAGTGGTAAATATATCAGAACCAGAGACTCGGTCAAGGTGCATTTTCGGCTTTTTTCGAAATGCACCGTTGAGGCTGCATTGCCGCAGATCGCGCATCGCCTCGGCGAGCCCGTTGCCAAGGCGCCCTTTCACATGGCGAGGCGATTCCTTCAAGAGGGGAATTCCGCTTTCTCGAAGACCCCTCCGCATTCAAACGTATTTCGCGCATTCTGCGGCGGATTCCGAGCGGAGCATCCCTCTGCGAATCCTCCCAGGTATCTCTGAGCGCTTTCGATCATTTCTCTCATGTTCTCTTGGGGTTCGCGGGCTCTCTCGAACCGCTTCGACTCCCGAATCTCTTCCGTCTGGCGGACGCCCTTGAGAAGACGCCCCCTCGACCCCTTGGCCCTCTCATGCGTTCATGGAAGCCTTCTCGCTCGCTCTGCGAGCGCTCCCCAAGCGTCTCCGGGTGCCCTCGGCGTACCTCGCGCGCAGTGCCCGTGCGTTTGCCGTATGCGAATCTTCGAATAGCCGTCTCGTCAATCATGAGGCCACGTCAGACGCGGTTATTAGCCTATTGATAAAACCCGTCAATCGAATAATTAGCTATCTTGGCAATCGTTTGAGTCGATTATATCGATTGAATTTATATACATGTGAGTCATTAAAACGAAATAAGGTTAAAAATAGATTACTAAGTTATCAGTCGATCAAATATCAGATACTCAGTTTATATCTCAGTAATAGATTCTGTTGATATAACTACCTGTGATTTTTAACAGGTTTTCATTCAGAATGACGGTATCAGCGTTTTGAGATTGGGGGAAACCATGGTGAGCAGACTGAGGAGTAAGAAGCTCCTGATCGTCGCCGGCGCACTTGCGGCGGTGATGGTCGTCGTTGGCGTGTGGGGATGCGCGCCGAAGCCCAACCCGGGCAATCCTACGCCGAAGGCGGAATCGCCGTCGTATGTTCCTGAGAAGAACAGCTTCGGCCTGGTGTCGTCGGAGGCCTGGAAGGATCTGTATCCCAACCAGTACAACTCCATGCAGGAGAACAACAAGAACAAGTGGCCCGAAGTGAATCTGAACGAGCATTACCCCGAGATGGTGACGCTGGGCAAGGGCTACGGCTACGCGAAGTTCTTCACCGAGGCCGGCGGGCACACCTACTCCATGTACTCGGTGGTGAACAACGGCCGCATCAGCGAGAAGAGCAAGGCCCAGTGCCTGGCTTGCAAGACGCCCGACATCCACAAGCTGGTCGAGGAGCAGGGCCCCGATGCGTGGAAGCTGCCTTTCCACGAGACGGCCGCCAAGTGCGAGGACGGCATCTCGTGCTCGTTCTGCCATCAGGACGAGGATCCCTCTCAGCTGGGCATCATCCGCAAGGATTGGGTGCGCGCCCTGGGTCCCAACATCGACAAGCGCACCACCTCCAGCGAGGTGTGCGGCCAGTGCCACTGCGACTATTCGATGAATCCTGAGACCGGCGAGCCGCAGAGCCCGTATGACGATGTGACCAAGATGACTCCCGAGGAGTCGTTGAAGTGGTATGACGAGCACGGCTTCGCCGACTGGGTGTATCCCGAGACGGGCGCCAAGATGATTGCCGTGCGTCACTCCGAGTTCGAGTACGTGTACGGTGGCGAGGGCAACCATATGGCCAAGCTGGGCTATGACTGCGCTGACTGCCATATGCCCACGCAGGTGGACTCTGAGGGCAAGGCCTATCACAGCCACTTCTGGCAGAGCCCGCTTGAGAACGACGAGCTGATCAAGAACGACTGCTCCAAGTGCCACAAGGACCTGAAGGCCGAGATGAAGGCCATTCAGGAAGAGGTTGACGGCCGCACCCATCAGATCGGCATGCGCGCCGCCTGCTTCGTGCAGAACTTCGTGAAGGCCGTGCGCGACAACAGCCTGAACGACGAGCAGCTTGAGCGTCTGCGCACCATCCAGCGCGAGGCAACCCTGTACTGGAACTCGGCCTATGCCGAGAACTCCGAGGGAGCTCACAACAAGGCCCTGTACAACCACGTGCTTGACCTGGCCGAGCAGCTGCTGGACGAGGCCGACCAGATCTTGGGCGTCGCCTCCACCGCTGAGGGCTTCGTAAGCGAGTACGACCCGGAGAAGGACTACAAGTTCATGATGACGGCCGAGGAGTACTACGAGAAGTACAACCAGCGGTAGCCGGGGAGACGATACTTATGACCGACAAGAACACCGTGGGGGAGGGCGCCGCAAGCGCCTCCCCCAAGAAGAAGGGCCTTAAGCTCACCCCACGCAAGCTGACGGTGGCGGGCGTGGCCGCCGTGGTGATCGCGGTGGGCGGATTCGCCTTCTGGGAATGGCACGAGACCCCGCAGTTCTGCGCGGCCATCTGTCACAACATGGATCCGTACCTGGAAACCTACATGCAGGAGGACAACGTCCCGGGCACCGACAAGTACGGCAACCCGGTGTCGGACACCTCGGCCATGCTGGCAACCAGGCATCGCGAGAACCCGTCTACCACGCGTCCCGAGATGCGCTGCATGGCTTGCCATCACCCTGTGCTCGCCGAGCAGGTCAGCGAGGTTGTGATGCAGGTGAGCGGCAACTACTACGATCCGCTGACCGAGCGCGTGGGCAACGACCTCACGCACTGGGAGGGCATCAAGTCAACGCAGTTCTGCGCCAACGAGAACTGCCACTCGTACCTGATGGACGAGAACGGTGACATCAACCGCGACAAGCTGGAGAGCATCACGGTGTCGCGCAAGTTCAACCCGCATGCTCAGCATCATCCTGACATGCAGCTTGAGTGCACCGAGTGTCACAAGGGCCATCGTGCCAGCGTGATGGTGTGCTCCGGGTGCCACGAGGATGCCGAGATGCCTTCGGGCTGGGTGTCCTACGACGAGGGCCAGAAGATTCTGGAGCGTGCCTACGGCAAGCGCTAGGCGCTGGCAAACCGCATCCGATGCAGACGGGCGGCTGGGCTTCGGCTCAGTCGCCCGTTCGTCGTGAGGGGGAAGCGCTCTGCGACGGGAATCGGGCAATCGCTCGGCCCCCATATCGCTCGGATTCCATAATCGCTTGGCCCCATACAAGAAGACGGCGCCGACCGAAGTCGGCGCCGTCTGTGCGTGGCGTGGTTCGCATGTGCCCGGTCGGGGCGGGGCTACGCGTCCTCCTCCTGAGCCTTCTTGGCCTCGGCAAGGCGCGCGGCGATCTGAACCTGCTCGATTACCTCGTCCAGGCGACCCTCCACATCGTACTGCTCGATCTTGCCCTGGTCGCACAGGCGCGCGAAGCGGGGGTCAAGCGGCAGGGTGGCGAATGCGGGAATCTGGTAGCGATTGGCCACGAACTTGCCCTGCGGGTCGCCGAAGATGAAGTGCTCCTTGTCGCACCCGTCGCACTTGAAGAACGCCATGTTCTCGACCAGACCCAGAACCGGCACGCTCATCTGGTGCGCCAGGTTCACGGCCTTGCCCACGATCATGGCCACCAGCTCCTGCGGAGCCGATACCGTGACGATGCCGTCCAGCGGGAACGACTGCATGATGGTGAGGAACACGTCCGAGGTGCCGGGCGGCATGTCCAGGAACAGGTAATCCAGGTCCTCCCAGTTCGTTTCCTCCCAGAACTGCTTCAGGATCCCGGTGATCACCGGGCCGCGCCAGGCGACGGGCATGTCGTCCTGGGGCAGCATCAGGTTCACCGACATCACCTTGATGCCGCTTTCGGTGGTGGAGGGGTTGATGCCGTCGCTGTCAGCCGACACGCGCGCCGAGATGCCGAAGGCCTTGGGAATCGAGGGGCCGGTGATGTCGGCGTCGAGGATGCCGACCTTGTGCCCGCGTCTGCGCATCTCGCTGGCAAGCAGGCTGGTTACCAGCGACTTGCCCACGCCTCCCTTGCCCGACACCACTCCGATGACGTGCTTTACCTGCGAGCGGGCCGTGCGCTGGGGCTCCGTCGCCGCCGCGGGCTCTTCCGTGCGCGAGCCGCATCCCGATACGCCGCAGCTGGAGCATCCGCTGCCGCATGCGCTTCCTGAATCAGTCATGCTTACCTTCCTTTGTGTCGTAGAGTTGCGGGCGGGGCTGCTCCCCCCTGGTCGCAGCGGCCTGCTCACTCGTCTGGAACTGGGCAGATCATAGCACATCGCGTCTTGCCGACCCGACGTTCTGCGTCTGGTTCTGGCACGGCAACGCATTGTTTATGGGCGGTTGCCGCATGGTATTCTACGACCGATACACCGCGATCTCGGGCCCCGTCCGCTCGCGCCGCTACCGTGCGGGCGGGTCGGCGTCGGGCCCCACTGGGAGGAAGGAACCGGCATATGAACAGCTTCGAATCAGTAACTCCCGAGGACATCGGGCGGGCATCGCAGAGCTTCTTCTCCGACCGCGCCAACGTGGTGGCCAAGAACGCCGTCACCGCCAAGGGCGTGCGTGCCGTGGCGCGCGTGCCCGAGCGCGCGGCGCAGAACACCACCGTGTTCGACGTGGAGGTGAAGGCCGGCGGCCGCACCGACCAGAAGCGCTCGGGGCGTTGCTGGATGTTCGCATCGCTGAACACCATGCGCATGCGCACCATCGAGCGCTTCGGCCTGAAGGACTTCGAGCTGTCCCAGGCGTATCCTCTGTTCTGGGACAAGCTTGAGAAAAGCAACTGGTTTTTCGAGAACATCATCGACACGGTCGATCAGCCTGTGTCGGGTCGCCTGGTGTCGTTCCTGCTGACCGATCCGGTCAGCGATGGGGGCCAGTGGGACATGTTCAAGGCCCTGGTGAAGAAGTACGGCGTGGTGCCCAAGGAGGCCATGCCCGAGTCGGCATCCTCGTCGAACACCCGCGATCTGGACGGCTACCTCACGCGTTTCCTGCGCGCCACGGCCCATCGCCTGCGTTCCTCCTACGAGGCGGGCGCCGATGTCGCCGAGCTGCGCGTGGCGAAGAAGGACGCCATGGCCAAGGTGTACGCCATGCTGGTTACCTGTCTGGGCGAGCCGCCCGCGCGTTTCGACGTGCGCCTGCGAGACAAGGACGACAAGCTGGCGCTGGCGGGAAGCTTCACCCCGCAGGAGTTCTACCAGCAGGCCGTGGGGCTGAACTTGGACGACTACGTGTCGCTGATCTCGGCACCTACCGCCGACAAGCCCTTTGGACGCACCTACACGGTATCGCGCCTGGGCAACGTGGTGGAGGCGGGCGGCGTGCGCTACCTGAACCTGCCGCCCGAGGCCCTGAAGCAGGCTGCGATCAGGCAGCTGAAGGCGGGCCTTCCCGTGTGGTTCGGCTGCGACGTCGATCAGTCGTTCATTCAGGAGGAGGGCATCATGGACCTGGACGCCCTGGCGATCGACCAGCTGTTCGGATTCGAGGTGATGGGGGGCTTCGACAAGGCGGCCCGTCTGGACTACGGGGAGTCGCTGATGACCCATGCCATGGTGCTTGAGGGCGTGAATCTGAGCGAGGAGGGCAGGCCCACGCTGTGGAAGGTGGAGAACAGCTGGGGCAAGGACCACGCCAAGGACGGCTTCGACACCCTGGCCGACACGTGGTTCGACGAGTACGTGTACCAGGTGGTGGTCGATCGCGCTCATCTGGAGCCTGCCGACGCGGAGGCGTTCGATTCGATCGAGCCCATCGTGCTGGAGCCCTGGGATCCCATGGGCGCCTTGGCCCGCTAGGCTGAGGAAGCGTGCGCGCGGTGGGATTTGCGTCGCGCTCTCTGCGCGGCGAAGCGCCTTGCAGGTTGCGTGAGCGCCGCGCGCTCGCGGCGACCCTGCGTTGCGTTTGGATATAATCCCCGAAACCGAACGGGGCGGGGAGCGCGCAATCCGCATGGCTTCCCGCCCGCATGAGAGAGGACCCCATCGTGACCGACGACCGACCTTCGATCGACGACCCGCTAGCCGACAAGCCGAGCCCGGATGGCCGCGCCGAGCGCCGCATGAGCACGCGCAGCAAGCGCATGCTCCGTCGCACGGCGCGCCGCATCACCAGCTGGACGCGCATGGTGGCCATCGTCCCTTCGATCGGCCTCCTGATCCTGGGATTCGCCCTGTCGGTGAAGACCCTCATGGCCGCCATCGACGTCACGATCGATGGCGTGGTGCTGGGACACGACTCGATTCTGGGCGTGGCGGCGCGCTACATCGAGTACGCCGACCTGTTTCTGCTGTCAGTGGCGCTGTACTTGATGTCGCTGGGTCTGTTCACGCTGTTCGTCAGCGACAGGATTCCCCTGCCCAAGTGGCTGCGCTTCAGCGACTTCGACGACCTGAAGGAGCGTCTGATCAGTGTGATCTGCGTGATGATCGGCGTGTTCTTCCTAGGGCGCGTGCTGGAGGCGTCGATCAGCGGCATCGACCTCCTGTGGCTGGGGCTGGCGTCGTCGGTGGTGATCTGCGCGCTCACCGTGTTCGTGAAGCTGGTGATCGACCATCGCGCCGAATAGGGCGCTGAGCGGCCCTCACAGCCTGTTCATCCTTACGTTTACCCACGCATTGCCCCCCGCCGGCCCTGCGGTAAAGTTCGCCTGCTATTATCAGGGGAGGTACATGGGCCGCTGCGCGGCCTGAGCATGCGGAAAGGATGACGCACATGAGCCAGCACAGCCCCTCATCAGGACGTCCAAAGGTTCCGGTGATGCCCCCCGCCGTGATGGATCGCCAGGCCACCGAGGCTCTGGGCGAGTTCGAGCCGCTTCAGAGCGCTTCGGCCGCCGGCTCGGGCGCGCGCCGCAAGTTCATCGCGTTCGCGGTGGTGGCCGTGGTGATCCTGGGCATTGCGGCGTACTTCGCCCTGAGCATGCTGAAGGAGGTGAAGCCCGCCGGCCCCAACACCGTTGAGGCAACGTCTGAGCGCTTTGAAAGCGTTATCGAGGGCAAATCGACCCTCATGCCCGTGCAGACCATGGTTGCTTCGCCCGAGGTCGATGGCATCGTTTCGGAATTGCGCGTCTCCGAGGGTGACGTGGTGTCCGAAGGCGACGTGCTGTACGTCATCAAGAACGACGACCTGGATGCGGCTGTGGCCCAGGCCGAGTCGAGCCTTCAGTCGGCCCGCGACGGCGTGACCCAGGCGCAGAATCGCCTGAACCGGGCGCGCGTCACGCCCGCCGTCACCCCGTCGGTCGACGCTGACGGCAACGAGGTCCTCATCGACAACCAGGCCGTGAACATCGCCGATGCGCAGGCCGCTCTGAATTCCGCGCAGGCCGGCCTGAAGGCCGCTCAGTCGTCCTATGACGCCGCCGTGGAGAAGGCCAGCAAGCGCACGGTGCGCGCCACCATGAACGGCACCGTGCTGGAATGCAACCTGAGCGTGGGGTCGAACCTTTCGGGCCTGGTGTCGCAGGGCAAGGCGCCCATGCGCATTGCCGACATGTCGAAGATGCTGGTGAAGGTGCAGGTGTCGGAGCTTGATATTCCCCAGGTGAAGGAGGGCCAGACGGCCACGGTCACCTACGATGCCTACGGCGACATCACCTCGCGGGCTGTGGTGACGCACGTGGCGCAGACGGTCGCCGCTGAAGGCGGGTCCGCCGCAGCAGCGGCCAACGGGGGCGCTCCGGGAGCCGGCGTGGTGCGCTACGAGGTGACTCTGCAGATCGACGAGCCCGATGAGCGCCTGAAGAGCGGGATGACCGCTCAGGCCAAGATCGCGGCGCTGACCATAGAGAACGCCCTGGTGGTTCCCACCGTGGCGCTGCCTGCCACCGAAGGCGTCACCACCGCCGTCAAGGTGACCGGCGAGGGCTCCGAGGCCACGCAGGAGGAGGTGACCCTGCGCGTGCTGGCCTCCAGCGCCACGCAGGCCGCAGTGGAGGTGGTCGAGGGCACGCTGAAGGCGGGTGACCGTCTGCTGGTGGCGCCTGTCGGCTCCGATAACTCCGATTCCGGCAAGAGGACGATGTGATGAGCGCGACTGAGCCTGTCATCCAGGCGGAGGAGCTTCATCGCGTGTATCGCACGGCTGCGGGCCTCACGCATGCTCTGCGCGGGGTCAGCTTCTCGATCATGCCCGGTGAGTTCGTGGCGATCATGGGCCCGTCCGGCTCAGGGAAGTCCACGCTCATGCACGTGCTGGGCTGCCTGGATTCCCCCACGAAGGGGCGCTACCTGCTTGAGGGGCGCGACATCGCGCGGTGCAGCCAAGACGAGCTGGCTGACATCCGTGCCACGCGGATCGGCTTCGTCTTCCAGGCGTTCAACCTGCTGCCGCGCACCACGGTGCTGCAGAACGTGATGCTGCCGCTGCTGTACACCTCGTGCCCGGTGGGCGAGCGCGAGCGTCGCGCCCGCGCGGCGCTGGCGGCCGTGGCGCTTCCCGAGGAGTTCTTCGACCACAAGAGCAACGAGATATCGGGTGGTCAGATGCAGCGCGTGGCCATTGCGCGCGCCCTGGTGAACAGCCCGGCGCTGATCCTGGCCGATGAGCCGACGGGCAACCTGGACTCGGTTACCGGCGAGCAGGTGCTGGACGCGTTCGCCGCCCTGCGCGCCGTAGGAAAGACGGTCGTGCTGATCACGCACGAGCCCGAGGTGGCTGCCCATGCCGACCGCACCCTGTACATCCGCGACGGCAAGCTGTTCGAAACGTACGAGGCCATGAAGGCGGTAGGGAAGGTGATCGCCACATGAGAGCACGCGACCTTCTGCGCGAGGCCTACCACGCGCTTGCGGTGAACCGGATGAGGTCGTTTCTCACCATTCTGGGCATTGTGATCGGCATTGCCGCCGTGATCACCATGACGTCGCTGGTCAGCGGCATGGGCCGGAGCATGGTGGGAGACGTGGGCGGCGCTCAGATGCGCCAGATCCTGGTGGTGCCGATGGTGCCGGCCGAGCGCGCTGACTACGATGCGGCGGCCGAGCTGGTGCCCGGCATCGAGCGCATGCATTACCTCAAAACCGGGCGAGGCGAGGTCACCTACCGTTCGAAGAAGCTTTCGGGCGGCAACCTGAGCGGTGTGGAGCCTTCGTACCTGAAGTTCATGGAAGTGAAGATGGCTTCGGGAAGGGCGTTCTCCGAGGCCGACGACAAGCATGCGGCCCGGGTGGTGCTGCTGGGCAAGGGCGCGGTGAAGGAGCTGTTCGGCTCCGAGGACGAGCAGGCAGCCGGCGCCACCGTCTCCATCAACGGCGAGTCGTTCGTGGTGGCGGGTGTGATGGAGGGCTCGTCGAACACGCAGTGGCACAACATGGTGGCTGTGCCCATGAACACGATGGACCAGCGTTTGGGCGGGGGCTACCTGCAGGCGATCGCCGAGGCCAAGGGCGAGCCGTCGAAGCAGGAGATGAGCAAGATCGCGAAGAGCTACGCCGAGATGTTCACGAAGCTGAAGGGCAAGGCCAAGGTGGACGAGACCATTCGCGTGTCCACCTTCGCCGAGATCCTCGAGATCGTGGAGCTGCTCATCGGCGGCTTCAACATGATCCTGGGCGGCGTGGCGGCCATCAGCCTGCTGGTGGGCGGCATCGGCATCATGAACATGATGCTGACAAACGTTACCGAGCGCATTCGCGAGATCGGCCTGCGCAAGGCCCTGGGTGCGCACGCGCGCGACATCGTGCGGCAGTTTCTGCTGGAGGCGGTGGCGCTGACGCTGATCGGAGGCCTGGTGGGCATCGTGGTGGGCACGCTGGGGTCGCTGGGCATCGCGGCGATCATCGGTGCGGTGAACCCGCAGCTCAGCTTCAGCCCCTACATCGACGGCACGTCGGTGGCCTGGGCCGTGGGCGTGTCGGTTCTGATCGGCGTGGTGTTCGGATTCTACCCCGCCCAGCGCGCCGCGCGTCTGGACCCCATCGAGGCCCTGCGCTACCAGTAAGGCCATCGTGTCCCGCCAGCCGATGCGGCTTGCATGCGAGGGGCAATGCACAGGGCCCGGATGCGCGATGCGCATCCGGGCCCTTGTTCGTCGCTGCAGGTTCTCGCCGTGGGGCTCTGCCGCCTACAGCATGTGGGCACGCAGGTAGTCACCCGATTGCGGCGACAGGTAGGCAGGCGCCACGTCGAATACGGTGCGGCATCCGCTTTGCCCCTCGGCGGCCATGCGGGCCACGGCGCGCGCGTAGGCCACCAGCACGCTGGCGGTGAACTCGGGGTTCGACTCGAGCTTCAGCGCGTACTCGATCACATGCCCCTTGCCCGAGGCGGTTGCGCCCGAGCGCAGCACGAAGCCGCCGTGGGGCAGGTCGGCGTGGTCGCGGTCCAGCTCCTGCTGGGTGATGAAGTTCACGGTGGTGTCGTAGGGCTCGAAGTAGTTGGGCATCTCGACGATCTGGCGGCGCACCTCATCGGCGTCTGCGCCTTCCTCAAGCACCACCCAGCACTCGCGCGTGTGCATCTGACGCGTGGTCAGCTGGGGATTCTCGCCCGCGCGAGCCCGATCAAGCGCTTCGGGGGCGGGGATGGTGTACTGACGCGCGTCCGCCACGCCCTCGATGCGGCGAATCGCGTCGGAGTGACCCTGGCTGACGCCCTTGCCCCAGAAGGTGTAGTCGGTTCCCTCGGGCAGAATGCAGGTGGCGTACAGGCGGTTCAGCGAGAACAGGCCGGGATCCCATCCGCACGAGATCAGGGCCACGGTGCCGGCTTCCTTGGCGGCGGCGTCCACGGCGGCGAAGTGCCGGGGAATGGCGGCGTGGGTGTCGAAGCTGTCGACCACGTTGCAGCGCGCGGCCCACTTCGGGGTCTGCGTGGGAAGGTCGGTGGCGCTGCCCCCGCACAAGATCAGCACGTCGATGTCGTCGCCGGCGCCCTGCTCAAGCTCGGCCTCTCGACGCACGGGAACGCCAGGGGTGGCGATGCTCACGTCGGCGGGGTCGCGACGGGTGAACACGGCGGCCAGCTCCATGTCGTCGCTTTGGCGCAGAGCCAGCTCAACGCCCTTGCCAAGATTGCCGTACCCCAGAATTCCGATGCGCGTCCTGGACATGGTGGCTCCTCTCGTTTCATGAACTGTGTCGGGCAAGAAGGTAGCGCAACCCCCTGCGGGGCGCGCGTCCTTCACTCAACGCTCGCTCAAGTTTAACCGTCTGGAAGCATAGCGGGCGCTGCGTCGCCTCGCGTGGCAGCGCCTACCCGATGCCGCCCATCACGGCGCCCACTACGAGCACCACCAGCACGATGGGGCAGAACACGTACTTCGCCAGGGGATAGAACCAGGCTCCCAGGGGCTTCCGACGGCCCAGGTTCACCTCGTGCTCCACGCGCTCGCGGGTGAACAGCCAGTAGAACATCACTGCGGCGATCAAGGCGCCCAGCGGGCAGAAGAACACCGACAGCACGTCCATCCAGTCCGCCACGATGGCCTGGATCAGCAGGCCCGCCACCAAGCCCAGGCCTCCGATTGACAGCACGGCGGTCCGACGGGTCAGCGCGAAGCGCTCCTGCAGCGTGGCGATGGGCGCTTCGAACAGATTCACCAGCGAGGTGAACCCGCCGATCAGAACCGCGCAGAAGAACACCGCCTGGAATACCGCGCCGCCGGGCATGTTCGCGAACAGGTGCGGCAGGAAGATGAACATGAGGCCCGGGCCGCCGGTGTCGAGGGTCTGCCCCGCCGAGGCCATGGCCGGGATGATCACCAGCGAGGCCACCACGGCGGCCAGGGTGTCGAACAGCGCCACGTACTTGGCCGACTGGGGCACGTCTTCGTGGGGGCTGAGGTACGAGCCGTAGATCAGCGTGCCGTTGCCTGCGATCGACAGCGAGAAGAACGCCTGACCCAGTGCGTACACCCATACCATGGGATCGGCCAGGCCGGCGGGGTCGAGCAGGAACACGTAGCGGTAGCCCTCCGCGGCGCCCGGCAGGGTGGCGGTGTACACCGCCAGGCCGATGAACATCAGGAAGAACAGCGGCATCAAAAAGAAGTTCAGACGCTCGATGCCCTTCACCACGCCCAGGGCCATGATGATCACCGCCGCCACCATCGATATGGTCTGAAACACCGAGTTGTCGGCGGCGATGCCGCCGAAGTGGCCGGCGAACGCGTCAACCGAGGGCAGGGCCAACGTGGTGCCGGCGAACGACTCGAAGGCGTAGGTGAAGATCCATCCCACCACGATCGAGTAGCCGATCGCCATGCACAGCGACGACAGCACGGGCAGCAGCCCCAGGATCTTGCCGGGAAGCTCGGTGCCGAAGCGAGCCTTGGTGGCCTGCGCGAACGCGCCGATCGGCCCCGACTTCGTGGCACGTCCGAAGGCCATCTCGCCGATCACGCCGGTAGAGGCGATCAGCAGCACGAAGATCAGGTACGGAATCAGGAAGGTGGCGCCGCCGTAAGCCGAGATGCGGGTGGGAAACAGCCAGATATTGCCCATGCCCACCGCCGACCCGATGCAGGCCAGGATGAAGCCCCGTTTGGAGTTGAAGGTCTCGCGCGCCGCGCCCTGCTTTCCCATGGTGAGTCCTTTCGCGAAATCGTTCAGGAGATTCTACTTCACCGAGGGGGGCCGCGCGACGGAAACCGCATGCGAATCCGCAGATGGGCATTATTAAGAATGCCTGATGACTTGCCGCGCGCGGTGGCTCGCCGGCCGAGGGGCGCGCGCAGGTGCGGTTTGGCTTGCCGGCGAGCGCCGGAGCGCGAAAGGGGGCGCGTGCGCGAGCGTCCATGCCGTGCATTGCCTTTGGGAAGCGGGAGGCGAGAGGCTGTGGCTCGGTTGCCGGCGCGAAAGGGGCGGCGCCGCGGGCGAGGGGCGCGTCCGGGCCGCGCGGCGCTAGCGTGGGCCGAGTGCCAGCAGCTTGCGGACGCCCGACACCACCGACAGCGCGCCCAGGCCGATCAGCAGCAGGCCGGGCCCGGGCAGAATGAGCAGGGGCACGCCGATGCACATCAGGATGACGCCCACCATCATCAGCACCAATCCCTTGATGCGCGAGAACATGCAGGTGCAGCGCGTGCGGTCCTGCGCGCAGCGGGCGCGTTGCTCGGGCGTGCAGGGTGCGGCGTCATGCTCTGCGCGCGGCTCGTCGTCCTTCGAGAGGCGCGTGCTTGAGCTGGACAGCGGTGCGACGTCGATGATGTTGTTGCTGGGGGACACCAGGGCTCCTTGGGTTGACGGGTGACCTGAATTGTAAGGGGTGCTTCTACTTTCAGCGGAAAATGCCCTGATTCTGTAACAGAGCGTTGCCCTCTGGTAAGCTCGCCGGTCGCTCCGGTGACATGCATCCGTCCTGCATCAGGCGCTCCACCCCGTCGCACTCGATTGCCCGCGCGTGCGCGACGAGCGTCTCGAGACAGCCCGGGCCCTCATTCCCGCAGATTCGCCGGAAAGGGCGGGTTATAATTCAATAAAGCTCCATCCGCTCTGGGTTTCTTGTTCGTGGGTATCGCTCGACTGTGGTTCGCGCCCCTCGGAGATCGCCGATCGGTGCGGCCACTCAACCGGAAAGTTGGTG
The DNA here is from genome assembly GCA_013201155.1 of Berryella wangjianweii. Taxonomy (GTDB): domain Bacteria; phylum Actinomycetota; class Coriobacteriia; order Coriobacteriales; family Eggerthellaceae; genus Berryella; species Berryella wangjianweii. The sequence continues at coordinate 221,656 of CP053716.1, forward strand.
GTCAACATGGCAGCTCCCGCTACCGAACACGTCAGAAACATCGTGCTGGTCGGCCAAGACGGCGCCGGCAAGACATCGCTTGCTGAGGCGATGCTGCACGTCTCGGGTCGCACCCCGCGCATGGGGACGACGCATGACGGGAAATCGTACCTCGACTTCGACGAGGAAGAGATCCGGCGCAAGTTCACCATCAGCACCTCCGTGGCTCCGATTCCGTATCGCGACTTCAAGATCAACCTGCTGGACACCTCGGGACACCCCGACTTCATCGGCGACACCATCGCCACCATGAACGCCGCCGAAACGGCTCTGTTCGTGGTGGACGCCGTGGCCGGCCCCCAGGTGATGACCACCAAGCTTTGGCACGAGGCTGAGGACATGCGCATCTCGCGGGCCGTGTTCATCAACCATATCGACCGCGAGAACGCCGACTTCGACGTGGCCATGGCGCTGTTGCATGCGCGCTTCGGCTCGCGCCTGGGTCCGGTCAGCATTCCCATGGGCGTGGACGCCGACTTCAAGGGCGTGATCGACATCCTGCGCATGAAGGCCCGCTACTTCGACGCCGACGGCGTGGCCGAGCGCGTGGAGGACATTCCCGCTGAGTACCTGGATGCCGCCGAGAACGCACGCGACAAGCTGTGCGACCTGGTTGCCGAGGCCGACGACGAGCTGATGATGAAGTACCTTGAGGGCGAGGAGCGCCTGACCCAGGCGGAGCTGGAGTCGCTTTTGGGCAAGGCCATCGCTCAGGAGCTGCTGATTCCCGTGTTCGTGGGCTCCACGATCATCGAGCAGGGCATCAAGGGCGTGATGGAGGACATCTGCACGTACTTCCCGCATCCGCGCGACCACGGCGCCTTCCCGCTGGCCGACGGCACCGAGGTGCACATCGACGAGAAGGGCGATCCGGCGGCCTTCGTGTTCAAGACGATCGCCGACCCCTTCGTGGGGCGCCTGAGCTACCTGAAGGTGCTTTCGGGCGTGCTTGAGCCCGGTCAGGAGCTGGTGTGCGCGCGCACGGGCAGGAAGGAGCGCATCGGGCATCTGTACGTGATGATGGGCAAGGAGGCCACGGACGTGAAGAGCGCCAAGGCCGGCGACATCATCGTGGTGCCGAAGCTCGGCGACAGCCGTCTGGGCGACACCCTGTCGTCCGACGGCAGCCTGGTGGTGGCGCCGCTGCCGCTGCCCACCCCGCAGTACCCGGTGGCTATCGAGGCGGTGAACAAGAAGGAGGAGGACAAGCTGGGCACGTTCCTGACCCGCGCGGTTGAGAACGACCCCACGCTGCTGCTCTCGCGCAACGAGGAGACCCATCAGACGGTGATCACCGCGATGGGCGACGAGCAGGTGAACACCCTGATGATTCGCCTGAAGGAGCAGGCCGGCGTGGATGCGCGCCTGGTGCCCGTGCGCATTCCGTATCGCGAGACGGTCACCCGTACGGCAAGCGCTCAGGGACGTCACAAGAAGCAGACCGGCGGGTCGGGTCAGTTCGGCGACTGCTGGCTGCGCATCGCCCCCAACCCGGGTGAGGGCTTCGCCTTCATCGACGAGATCGTGGGCGGCAAGATTCCGCGCTCGTACATCCCCGCGGTGGAGAAGGGCGTGGTTGACGCCATGGCCGAGGGCGTGCTGGCGGGCTATCCGATGGTTGACGTGTCGTGCGCGGTGTACGACGGCAGCTACCATTCCGTCGATTCCAACGAGATGGCGTTCAAGACCGCCGCGCGCATCGGCTTCCGTGCCGCATGCGAGCAGGCGGGCCTGGTGCTGCTCGAGCCCATGGCCACCATGGAGGTGTGCGTGCCCGAGGAGCACGCCGGCGCGGTGATGGGCGACATCACCATGAGGCGCGGGCGCATCGTGGGAACCGACTCGAACGATGCGGGCGATACGATCGTGATCGTGCGCGTGCCCTACGCCGAGGTGGTGGGCTACACCCGCGAGCTGCGCTCGATCTCGCGCGGGTCGGGTGACTACACGATCGAGCTTGACGGCTACGAGCAGGCCCCGGCGCCCGTTGCCAAGAAGCTGGTGGAGGAGTACCAAGCCGCTCGCGCGTAAGGGCGCGAAGGGTTGCGAGCGGGGCCCGTCGGCGCGCGATGCCGGCGGGCCCTTCGCGTGCGACGGGTCCGGTGGGGTGCGGGGTGCACGGCGCGGACCCGCTGCGCTTTGGCGTGACGTTCGCGCAGGCCGGCTCGCGCGGTACCCGCACGGGACTGCATGGAGCCGCGCGGGACTCGCGCGCGGCGGCCTAGCCCTCCAGGAAGGCGCCCGTCTGGCGGTCCCACAGCTGAGCGTAGGTGCCGTTGCCCTCGATCAGCTCGGCGTGGGTGCCGTCCTCGATCACGCGGCCCTCGCTCATCACCACGATGCGGTCGAGGGCGGCCACGGTGGACAGCCGGTGGGCCACCACGATGCACGTGCGCCCGCGCATCAGCGTGGCCAGGGCCTTCTGCACCAGAGCCTCGCTTTCCGAATCGAGCGCGCTGGTGGCCTCGTCAAGCACCAGGATCGGCGCGTCCTCCAGCAGGGCGCGCGCGATGGCGATGCGCTGGCGCTGCCCGCCCGACAGGCGCACGCCGCGCTCGCCGGTCTGCGTGTCCAGGCCCTGGGGAAGGCGCTCGATGAATTCGAGGGCGTGGGCGTCGCGCGCCGCCGCCAGGATCTGCTCCTCGGTGGCATCGGGTCTGCCGTAGGCGATGTTCTCGCGGATGGTGCGGTGGAACAGCAGCGGCTCCTGCGGCACGTAGGCGATCTGGCGGCGCAGGCTTACCTGCGTGACCTCGTGGATGCTCTGCCCGTCGATGCGGATGGCCCCGTCCTGCAGGTCGGCCAGGCGCAGCAGCAGGCTGGTGATGGTGGTCTTTCCCGAGCCGCTGCGTCCCACCAGGCCCACGCGCTGTCCTGCCTCGATGCTCAGGTCGAAGCCGGTCAGGCTGAACGAGCCTCCTGCGGCGTCGGGGTAGGAGAAGCCGATGTTGTCGAAGCGGATGCTTCCGTGCGGCACCACCAGGTCGCGTGCCTCGGGCGCATCCTGCACCAGGGTGGGCTCGTCCAAGATCACGGTCATGTCGCGCGCGTCGCCCAGTGCCGCGTTCACGTTCTGAAACACCGTGTTGATGTAGTTGAACTGCATGGTGAGCGTGTAGGTGTACGTGAACATCATCACCAGCTGCCCGGGGGTGACGTTGAACCACGCGTTGCCGCCGGCCACGAACACCGAGGCCGCGGTCATGATCGCCACGATCACGCCGGCCGTCACCGCACCGCGGTTCATGCTGGCGCGCATGCGATTCGACTCGGCGCGTCGCACCTCCTCGTTAACCTGGTCGAAGATCCGGCGCTCGAAGTCCTCGCGTCCGCAGGTCTTTACCGCCAGGATGTTCGTCACGCTGTCGGACAGCTCGCCGGAAAGCCGGCTTTGCGCGCTTGCGGCCTGCGCGTTCAGCGGCAGGACGCGCCGGTACATCACGTAGGCGGCCAGCAGGTAGGCGGCCAGCAGCACGCTGAGCACGGCGGCGTACGCCGGCACCTCGGGTCCCAGAATGGCGAGGGTCAGCACCACCGAGGCCGTGGTGGGCACGATGCTGAACACGAAGGCGCGGCAGAGGTCGCGATAGCCCCCGATGAACTTGGCGGTCTGGCTGACAAGGCTTCCGCCGTGCCTGCTGGTATGGAAGGTCATCGACTGCATGGACAGCGTGTTGAAGCATAGGCGCGCCAGGTCGTACGAGGCCCCGATCTGCAGCTTCCAGTTGGCGTAGTCCTGCAGCTTGCTGCATACCTGACCCAGCACGTTGGTGGCGATCAGCGCGGCCACCAGGGGGCCGAATACCGCCAGGGCGTCGTCGGAGGCGACCGGCCCCTGGCTGACGGCATCCACGATGCGACCCATGAAGAAGGGGTTGCCGAAGCTGAGGAACAGGGCATAGCCGATCGAGGTGCCCACCGCCAAGGCGAACATGCCCTTGCGGTTGGCGGTTACCTGTATGAAGCGGCGCAGGGTGCGCAGGGTGACCGAGCGATTCCGGTCACCCTTGCGCACGCGGCGCTTCGCGGCCTCGGCAGCGGAACGTTGCGGCTGCCCGTCTCCCGCGCGGGGCGCGGGCGCGACGGCGGCGGTGCCGGCTTCCGCGGCGGATGCCGTGTGACCGGTGCCGGACTTCGCGCGTGCGGCGCTTCCGACTGTCGCGTCACGCGCGGGAGACGTCGCCGCGGTCTGCGCGCTGCGCGAGGACGGGGTGGTGCGGTGGTGCATGGGTGCGGCTCCTTGAACGATGAGGAAGCGCCCCATAAGGGCGCTTCTCAGAATTGGAACGGAATGCAGGGGAGGGGCGCCTCCCGGTGGGCTGCAGCAGGGCCGTCAGGCGCGCTAGCTGTGCTTCACGTTGCCTTCGGCACCCTCGTCGGACGCGGTGCCCGCGGCCGGGGCGCTGGTGACCACTTCCTTCAGCGAGGCGGCCAGGCCGGCGATCCCCTGGATGTCGGAGGGAATGATCAGCTTGGTGGCGCGACCCTGGGCCACTTCCTTCAGCGCTTCGAACGACTGCAGGGTGAGCACGGCGTTGTCGGCGCCGGCCTCGCGCACCATGCGGATGCCCTCGGCGGTGGCGCGCTGCACGTTCATGATGGCCTCGGCCTCGCCCTCGGCCTCGCGGATCTGACGCTCGCGCTCGGCCTCGGCGGCCAGGATGACGGTCTGCTTCTTCGCCTCGGCGGCCAGAATCTGGGCCTGCTTGTTGCCCTCGGCGATCGTGATGGCGCTCTGCTTCTGACCCTCGGCGAGAAGCACCGCCTCGCGCTTCTCGCGCTCGGCCTTCATCTGCTTCTCCATGGCCTGCTGGATGGCGGCGGGCGGCGTGATGTTCTTCACCTCGACGCGGTTCACCTTGATGCCCCAGGCATCGGTGGCCTCGTCCAGGATGGCGCGCATCTGGGCGTTGATCGTGTCTCTCGACACCAGGGTGGTGTCGAGGTCCAGGTCGCCGATGATGTTGCGCAGCGTGGTGGCGGTGAGGTTCTCGATGGCCACCATGGGGCTCTCCACGCCGTAGCAGAACAGGCGCGGGTCCATCACCTTGAAGTAGATCACCGAGTCGATCGACATGGTGACGTTGTCCTTGGTGATCACAGGCTGCGGCGGGAAGTCGGCCACCTGCTCCTTCACGGACACGCGGGCCCGCACGCGGTCGATGAACGGCAGCTTCACGTGCAGGCCGTTATCCCAGGTGGTGAGATACGAGCCAAGGCGCTCGATCACCATCTTCTCGGCTTGGGGCACGATCTTCACGCAGGTGATGGCGAACAGCACCACCAGCGCGGCAAGTACCAGAAGGACGATGTGCATGCTAGATCCTTTCCACGATGAGCTTGATGCTCTGATGGTCGACGACGCGCACCTGCGCATCGGTCTCGATGGGGGAGCCGTCGGCGCTGAGCGCTACCCAGGAAACCTGATCGGGGGTAAGCACGCGTCCGGGTCTGCCTGAGCCCCCGATCGCCTTGACCACCCGCCCGACCTGCCCCACGGGGGTGGGGTCGGCGGCGGTCTTGCGCGTGCGGTACTTCAGCGCGACGGGGCGCAGGCCCACGAAGGTGCTGATGGAGACGGCCAGGAACACGGCGATCTGCAGGGGTTCGCTGGCCCCGGCCAGTCCCGCGAAGAACGCAGCGATGCCGCCTAATACGAACCACATGGTCAGCAGGCTGAGCGAGAACGCTTCGACGGCGCCTGCGATGGCGGCGATTCCGAGCCATAGGTAGTAGGTCATGACATGCCTCCTTTTCGCTCATAGTACCGGATGAGAGGCTCCTTCTCTCATGCCGCCACCGTGCGGTAAGGAGACGCGCCATATGGTGGCGGCATCGCGCTCCGCATCGCGCTCCGCATCGCACGCCGCAGCGTGCGCGTCTTTTCCGCAGGTGGATTGCCAGAAGGCGGCCTTGGCTCTCCGCGCTGTCCAGACGGGCGTTCCGACGTGCGCGCGACCGGTCGCGCGCCGGCATCGAGCCCGGTCGTCGTGCGGTCGCCTGCTTCAGGAGCCGTTTCCGGGAGCCCACTTCAATAAGTCCGCGCGTTGACGTATGATGTTCAATTATTGGTTCAAATCGAGAAAAATGAACAGAGGCGCGATGCTGACGAGAAACGAGTTCGAGGTTCTGTATCAGGCGGTGGTCGATGAGGGATGCGCCCAGCGTCGGATCGCCGAACGGGCGGGCCTGTCGGTGGGTACGGTGAACAAGCAGGTGGCGCTGCTGCAGGAGCGCGATCTGATGGACGCGTCCGGCCGACCTACCGTGCGTGGGCGTCAGGCCCTGGAGCCCTATCGCGTGCGCGGCGCGGTGATCTTGGCCGCGGGAGCATGCGCGCGCTTCATGCCGCTTTCCTTCGAGAAGCCCAAGGCCATGTTCGAGGTATGCGGAGAGGTGCTGATCGAGCGGCTGATCCGCCAGCTTCACGAGGCCGAGGTGCGCGATGTGACCGTGGTGGTGGGCTACATGAAGGAGTCCTTCTTTAACCTGGAGGAGCGCTTCGGCGTGCGCCTGGTGATGGCCGACGACTTCGCCACGCGCAACAACAGCGACTCGCTGTGGCAGGCGCGCGCCTTCGTGGGCGGCTCGTACGTGGTGTCCTCCGACGAGTACTACGCCGACAATCCCTTCCGACCCTGGGAGCACACCTCGTTCTGCTCGGTGGTGCGCGACGTCACCGAGCGCGACAAGCTGATGGCCCGCGTGGACGCCCGCGGGCGCATTCACGCGATCGCCTTGGGCACGGGTGCGGGCCGCATTCTGCGCGGGCCCTCGTTCCTGACCGTCGAGGATGCGAGCACGCTGGTAGATGCCTTGTCAAGCGAGCGCGAGCGCGCCGAGTGCGCGGGGAAGCTGTGGGAGGAGGTGCTTCACGACCACCTGGCGGGGCTGCGCGTGATGGCGCGCGAGGCCAGCTCCCAGCGCGTATGGGAGTTCGACTACGTCACCGATCTGGCCAAGCTCGACCGCGACTTCTTCGTGAACGTGGACTCGCGGATCCTGGACAACATCTGCGCCACGCTGTCGTGCCGGCGCGCGCAGATCGAGGGCATCGAGCCGATCAAGGCGGGCCTTACCAATCTGTCGGTGCTGTTCAGCGTGCAGGGACAGCGCTACGTATACCGGCATCCCGGCAACGGCACCGACCAGATCATCAACCGCCGGGCCGAGGCTCGCTCGCTTGAGGTGGCGCGCGACCTGGGTCTGGACGATTCCTTCGTGTACGAGGACCCGGAGGAGGGATGGAAGATCTCGCGGTTCATCGAGGACTGCGAGGAGTTCGACTTCACCGACGATGCCCAGGTTGACCGCGCCATGGCGCTGATTCGCCGTCTGCACGAGAGCGGCGAGGCGTCCTCGTGGAGCTTCGACTTCCACGAGCGCGGCGACCACATTCAGGGGCTGCTGGCCCAGCGCGGCTACGAGTTCCCCGCCGGGTTCTTCGAGCTGCGTGAGCGCATCGACCGCCTGGCCGCGCATCTGAAGGCCGACCGGATCGAGCCCGTGCTGTGCCACAACGACTTCTACGCGCCCAACCTGCTGGTGCGCGGCGACAGCATGTGGCTGATCGACTGGGAGTACTCGGCCATGGGCGACCATCTGTGCGACCTGGCGAACTACGTGGCTCAGGGCCCTGAGTGCGGGGTTGAGGAGGCGGTGAGGGTGCTTGAGCGCTATCTGCGCCGTGCGCCCGACCCCTTCGAGCGGCGCCACTTCATAGGCGCCGTGGGCCTGGTGGGCTGGTACTGGTACGTATGGGCGATCTACAAGGGCGTGATGGGAAACCCGGTGGGGGAGTGGCTGTACCTGTGGTACCGTGCCGCGCGCCTGTTCACCGACGAGGCCCTGGCCGATTACGAGGGCAATCGATAGCAATCGACAGAAAGGCGATCCTTCGATGAGCAAGACCGACCGCATTGCCCCCCACGCGGAGGGGGCCGAGTACTTCGCTGCGCGAAGCCTGCGCAAGGGCAGCGTCAGCTGGGTGCTGCTGGTCAGCCTAGGCGTGTCGTACACGATCTCGGGCGACTTCTCGGGCTGGAACTACGGTATGGAGCACGGCGGATGGGCGGGCCTGTTCCTGGCCTTCGCCGTCATGGGAACCATGTATGCGTGCACCGTGTTCGGCCTGGCCGAGCTGGCGAGCGCGATCCCCACCACGGGCGCGGGCTTCGGCTTCGCCCGCTGCGCTCTGGGGCGCGCGGGCGGATTCGCCACGGGCCTGGCGCTGACCATCGAGTACGTGTGCGCCCCGGCCGCCATATCCACCTTCATCGCCAACTATCTGATCGCGCTGGGGATATTCCCAGGAGTCGATCCGTTTTTGCTGGTGGTGGGCGTGTACGTGGTGTTCACGGCCATTCACGTGATCGGCGTGGGCGAGGCGCTGAAGCTCATGCTGGTGATCAGCGGCATTGCCGTGGTGGCTCTGGTGGCCTTCGTGGTCGGTGCGGCGGGCAGCTTCAATCCGGCCAACCTGTTCGACATTGCGCCCACCGACGCTCTGGGCGCCTCGACCCTGTTCCCGCATGGCGTGGCGGGCGTGCTGGCCAGCCTGCCCTACGGCATCTGGTTCTTCCTGGGCGTGGAGGGCGTGCCGTTGGCGGCCGAGGAGGCCGTTGACCCTCGGCGCGACATGCCGCGCGGCCTGATATGGGCCATGGCGGTGCTGACGGTGACGGGCCTGGCCTCGCTGGTGTTCGCCGCCGGCGCGGTGGGCGCCGCGGCCATGGCCGGAAGCGATGCCCCGCTGGTGGAGGCGCTGGCCTACCTGGGTCGTCCCGAGCTGGCCGCCTTCGTGAACGTGGCGGGCCTGGCGGGGCTGGTGGCCTCGTTCTTCAGCCTGATGTACGCGGGGTCGCGTCAGGTGTTCGCCCTGGCGCGCTCGGGCTACCTGCCCTCGTTCCTGGCGCTTACCGGCACGCGCAAGACGCCCGTCGCGGCGCTGCTGTGCTCGGCGGCGGTGGGCCTGGCCCTGGTGGCCGTCATGCATGACGGGGCCCTGATCCTGAACGTCGCGGTGTTCGGAGCCTGCGTGTCGTATGCGCTGATGAACCTCTCGCATATCGTGCTGCGCCGCCGCGCCACCGCGCTTCAGCGCACCTACCTGACGCCCGGCGGCGCCCGCACCACCACGGTGGCCCTCGTGCTGTCGTGCGTGGCCGTGGTGTCCACCTTCTTCGTGGATATGGTGGCCGTGGCCTGCGTGGTGGCGGTCTACGCCCTGGGCATGACGTTCTTCTTCGTGTACTCGCGCTCGCGCCTGGTGTCGAACGCGCCCGAGGAGGAGTTCGCCCGCATGAGCGCTGCCGAGGCTCAGCTGCGCTAGGCTCGGCTGCGCTCGGGCCCGCGCATCGCGGGCCGCGCGCCAGGCGGTCCGCTTCGCGCACGAGCGCGTGCGGCTTGGGTGCGTTTCGCGTGGCGCGCGCGAGGGGCGGGCTTCCACTAGAATACGGGGTGCACGCGCGGGCCTTGGCCCGCGCGCCCTGCGACTGCCCGCGCCTCCTTGCCCGTGCGCGGCTTCGCTGCTTCGTTCGCACCGTCATGCGCGCACGCGCCCGTCAGAAGGGGTACCGATGTCGTCACTTACTCGCGCTCAATTCGACGAGCTGGAGAAACGCTTCCAGCGTGGCGAGGCCGACGAGGCCGACCTGCAGCTGCTCGAGCCCTATCGCGTGCGGCGCGCCGTGCTGCTTGCCTCGGGCTTCGGGTCGCGCATGGTGCCGGTCACGCTGAACACCCCCAAGCCCCTGGTGAGGGTGAATGGGCGCCGAATCATCGACTCGCTGCTGGATGCCCTGGTGGCGGCGGGAATCGACGAGATCTACGTGGTAGTGGGCTACCTGGCCGAGCAGTTCGAGCTGCTGCGCAACGACTACCCGCAGGTCAAGCTGATTCACAACCCACTGTACGACGTCACCAACAACATCTCCTCGGCCGTGGCCGCTGCGCGGCACTTCCGCAACGCCTACGTGTTCGAATCGGACCTGCTGCTGCGCAGCCCCCAGTTGATCAGCCGCTACAGCTACGACTCGTGGTACCTGGGCGTTCCCGTCGATCGCACCGACGACTGGTGCTTCGTCACTCAGGATGGCGAGGTGAGGGGCCTGCAGAAGGGCGGCGAGGCGTGCCACCACATGTTCGGGGTGTCGCACTGGACGAACGAGGACGGCGCCCGGCTTGAGCGCGACCTGCGCGAGGCCTTCGCCTGCGACGAGAACCGTCAGCTGTTCTGGGACGAGATTCCCTGCAACCTGCGGCGCGAGGGCTACCGCATCGCGGTTCGGCCGTGTGCGTTCGACGACATCGCCGAGATCGACTCGTTCGCCGAGCTGCAGCAGATCGACCCTGCATACCGTATTTCGCAGTAAGGGCGCCGCGGCTGCGCGGCGGGAGGGTCGGCGCGCCGTTGACGCCGACGCGACACGAGGGAAAGGAAGGCCCATGCCAACCTGGCCGGAGGGAAACCCCGCGCGTCCTGAGGGGGATGCGGGTCGCGCGATGCTCGCGCGGATGAACGAAGGGCACCATGAGGTGCTTGCCGCCTGGGGCCTGAGCCTCATCGACTTCGCGGGTGTGAGCCGCGCCTTGGACGTGGGCTGCGGCGGGGGCGCCAATCTGGTGCGCCTGCGCGAGCGCATGGAGGGCGGTCATGTGACCGGCCTGGACTACTCCGAGCTGAGCGTAGAGGTGTCGCGCCGCACGAATGCCGAGGCAATCGCCGAGGGACGGTGCGCGGTGACTCAGGGAGACGTGGCGGCGATGCCTTTCGAGGATGCCGCGTTCAACCTGGTGACAGGCTTCGAGACGATCTACTTCTGGCCCGATGTTCAGGCGGGGCTGGCCGAGGCGCTGCGCGTGCTGGCGCCCGGCGGTCAGCTGCTGATCTGCAACGAGGCCGATGATACCAACGAGTCTGCCTGCGAGCTTGCCGCCAGCGTGGACACGATGGTGGTGTATGCTGGCGAACAGCTGGTGTGCCTGTTCGAGGGCGCCGGGTTCGAGGACGTGCGGTGGCAGCGTCATCCCCAGACAGGGCATGTGGCGGTTGTCGGGCGACGGCCTCTGTCGGTTCGCTGAACATTCGCGTCGCACAATAATCGGTTTAACAGGGAAGGAAGCCTCATGAGCAATGAAGGCAAGAAAGTGCGCGTTCACTACACGGGAACGCTTGACGATGGCACGAAGTTCGACTCGTCGCACGACCGCAACGAGCCCATCGAGTTCACCGTGCTGGCCGGCATGATGATTCCCGGCTTCGATCGCGCCGTTGCCGATATGCAGGTGGGCGAGACGAAGACGGTGCGCATTCCCGCCGCCGAGGCTTACGGCGAGGTGGACCCGTCCGCCGTGCACACGGTGCCTTTGGCGCAGCTGCCCGGAGCCGAGAACTGCGAGGTGGGTCAGCGCGTGATGCTGGGCGGCCCGGGCGGCATGCCCATGAGCGCCGTCGTGACCGCGAAGGATGACGAGGCGATCACCTTCGATATGAACCATGAGCTTGCGGGCAAGGCTCTCACCTTCAAGATCACCCTGGTGGAGGTTCTTGACGAGGCGTAGGGCCTCTGTGCGCATCGCCCGATGCGGCGCCCGCGCCCTTCTTCCCGGCTGTTGTCGGGAGGGGGGCGCGGGCGCTTTCCTTTCGGGGGAGCAGCGGGCCCCGGTCTGCCGTTCCCGATTCCCGCGTGGAAGCGGGTCGGGCTTCGCCTGCGTCCGTGGCGCAGAGAAAGGCCCCTGACGTCATCTGGCGTCAGGGGCCTGTTCGTTGCGCGCAGAGGCGCCGTGCGAGGAGGGCTACTTCGCGGGGTCGGGGTTCTCGACGTTTGCGAACTGGTCCAGCTCGCCGCTTTCGCCGATCTCGCAGCCCGCCTCGGCCTTGGTGTACTCCTCCACCGTCTGGGGACGGTCGCTCTCGGCCAGGGCGGTGCGGTCCACCGCCTCGATGTCGTCCTTCACGAATACCGAGCGGTCCAGCATGCCCGCCGCATTCGCCACGCAGGTGGTTACCACGCCATCGCCCGTCACGTTGATGGCGGTGCGGCCCATGTCCAGGATGCGGTCGATGCCCATGATCATGGCCACGCCCTCGGCGGGAAGGCCGACGCTGGCGAACACCATGGTCAGCATGATGGTGCCCGACCCGGGTACGCCCGCGGTGCCGATGCTGGCTGCCGTGGCGGTGACGATCACGGCCAGCAGCGCCGCCGCCGACATGTCGATGCCGAACGCCTGCGCAGCGAAGATCACCGCGGCGCCCTGCATGATGGCGGTGCCGTCCATGTTGATCGTGGCGCCCAGCGGAATGGTGAACGAGGTGACCTTCGGGCTGACGCCGATGCGCTTCTCAAGCGTCTCCATGTTCAGCGGGATGGTGGCGTTGGACGAGCTGGTGGTGAAGGCGAACAGCATCACCGGCACGAACTTGCGCAGGAAGTGCAGAGGGCTCAGCCGCGTGAACAGGAACAAGATGACCATGTACACCACCAGCAGCTGAATCGCCAGGCCGATGTACACGGTGCCCACGAAGTTCACCATGGGCAGCACGCCCGAGAAGCCCAGGTTCGTGAAGGTACGCGTGATCAGGAAGAAGATGCCCACCGGAGCCACCTTCAGCACGATGGTGATCATGCGCATCATCACGGCGTTGAACTGGGTGAAGAAGCGGTTGACCGTGGCCACCTTCGAGCCCAGGCGTCCCAGGATGAAGCCCAGCAGCAGGGCGAAGAAGATGATCTGCAGCATCGATCCCGACGACAGGGAGCCGAACACGTTGGTGGGGATGATGTTCACCAGCACGTCGCGGAAGGCCAGGGGCTCGGCGGCCTTGGGCTCCACCTTCACGATCTGGTCGAGGTTCAGGCCCATGCCCGGATTGGTGAGCGAGGCCAGGCCCATGGCGATGATGATGGCAAGCGCCGTGGTGACCAGGTACATGATGACGGTGCTGCCGCCGATCTTGCCCAGCATCTTGGGGTCGGCGATGGAAGCCGCGCCCACCACGATCGAGCAGAACACCAGGGGCACGACGAGCATCTGCATCATGCGGATGAATCCCTGGCCCAGCACGTAGCACACGCCCTCGACGAAGTAGGTGTCGATGGGGTCGCCCTTGGTGACGAACAGGTTCAGCACGATGCCCAAAACGATGCCCGCGAGCAGCGAGATGAGGATCCAGGTGGTCTGCCCCATCTCCTTCCTCGCCGGCGTGCCCTGCGGGGGCGAGGAAGCATGAGATGTCGTCATGTCAAACCACCTTTCTATCAAGGGTCGGGAACGGGCGCGCCTCATGCGCGCGACGCGCTGCATATGTTAGAGCCTTCGAGGCCCTTGGCAAAGCGGGAAACGCGCGGAAAACCGTCGGGGGCGGAAATGGGGCGCCCAGGGACGCTTGGTGCATGGCGCATGATGCGAACATGGTGTTGGAATGCAGTCCGGCCGGGGCTCGGCGGCGCCTTATATAATCAGAACCTCGTACGGTTGGGCGCGAGGAGACGGGAGGTGAGCGTGCGACACTCGGCATCTGGGCAAACTTCCCGCGCCCCTGGCCGGAAACGACGGCTGAACATCTTCGCGGCCCTGTTCAACCCCTGGTGGGATCGCCTTGTGGGCGCAGTTGCCGACGGGGGGCTGTCGGCGGCCGAGGAGGAGTACGAGGCGCACAGCACGTCGCGCGACTACGTGTGGAACACCGTGGGCCTGATTGCCTCCGGAGTTCTGTTTCCCCTGCTCACGGTTGTTGCCACTCAGCTGGTGGGCGTCGAGCGGGCGGGCATGTTCTCACTGGCCTTCGTCATGGCGAACCTGCTGTTCTTCGTGGGCAGCTTCGGCGTGCGCACGTACCAGATCTCTGACCTGGACGGAGCGCACTCGTTCCTCGATTACCAGGCGCATCGGCTTGCCACCTGCGCCGTGATGATCGTGGGTGGCCTGGTGCTGTTCTCGGTGCGCGGATATGCCGACGAGATGCTGATGATGAGCGTGTTCGTGATGCTGTTCAAGGCGGTTGACGCCCTGGCTGACGTGTACGAGGGCCGCCTGCAGCAGGTGGACAAGCTGTATCTGGGGGGCATCTCGCAGACGATCCGCTTCACGGCGTCGCTTTTGGCATTCCTGGTGCTGCTGGCGATCACGCGCAGCCTGGCGGTTGCCAGTGCGGCGATGTTCCTGGTGGCGCTGGTGTCGTTCGCCCTGGTCACCTTCCCTCTGGCCCTGCTGGAAACCCCCAAGTCGAACCCTCTGCACCCGCGCGAGGTGATGGGCCTGTTTCGCTCGTGCGCCCCGCTGTTCCTGGCGGTGTTCATGTACGCGCTGGTGGACAGCATGCCCAAGTTCGTGATGGAGGGGGCGCTGAGCTACGACAGCCAGCTGTACTTCAACGCGCTGTACTTCCCGGCCCAGGCGATCCTGATCACGGTGGGCCTGATCTACAAGCCTCAGCTGGTGCGCATGGCCGCACTGTGGGCCGACCCCCTGCGCCGCAGGGGCTTCGACCTGATGATCGTGGCCATGGTGGTCGTGATCGTGGGCGTCACCGTGCTGGCGGTGGGCGGCATGAAGTGGGTGGGGCTGGCGGCCCTCAGCCTGATGTACGGCATCGACTTCACCCAGTACGCCGAGCTGGCCTACATCATGCTGGCCGCCGGCGGCGTGACCGCCGGCATCGACTTCCTGTACCAGGTGATCGTGATCCTGCGCCGTCAGCGCGTGGTCACCGAGCTGTACGTGATCACGCTGGGATTCTCGGTGCTGGTGCTGATGCTGATGGTGAACATCACGGGGCTCGACGGCGCTGTGATCGGGTACCTGGTGGTGATGAGCATCCTGTTCGTGCTGCTGGTGCGCGAGTACATTTCGGTGCGGGTGGAGCTTGCCCGCGCCGACCGCGGCGAGGTGGAAGCGTCGGTGCTGCGCACGGCGGCGTCCGCCAGCCCCGTCAGCCAGGCCCTGCTGTCCGACGAGCGCGAGCGCGCGCGTCGGGCCCTGCGCGCGCGTCGCAGCGGCTTGGACGCCGCCGACGTGTCGTTCAACCGTCGTGAGGACGCGCGCCGGCGTCTGAGCGCTCGCCGGCGTCGCTGACCGCGTCGCCGCGCACCGCGCCGCATGCTCGCACCGCCCGTCTTTTTGCAAAGGAGTGCCATGAACCCCAACTCATCCTTCCGTCTTCGCCTGCAGCAGCTGATGGGGAGGCTTGCCGGCAGGACCCAGCAGGCTCGCTGGGCCAACGGCGCCCCCGCCTTCGGCCGGGTGGGCATCGACGATCTGGGCCGCTTCCTGATCGGGGTATCGGTGGTCCTGATGGTGGCGGGCCTGTTCCCCGTGCCCTACGTGCGCACGGTCTCGCTGGTGGTGATGGTGGTGGCGCTGCTGCGCGCCCTGTCGCGCAACCATATGGCCCGCGGCCGCGAGAACCGAGCCTATCTGGACGCCACGGTGCGCCCGCGGGCGTGGTTTCGCCTGCTGGACAAGCGCTGGACGAATCGGGCGACCACGCGCTACCCGCGCTGCCCGCATTGCCGCAAGGTGTTCGCGGTGCCCAAGGGCAAGGGGAGGATTCGCGCAACGTGCCCGCATTGCCATGAGCAGTCGATGCATACCACGTAGGACCCGGGATGCTTGGATTCGTCGCCCCGGCCGCCGATGCGCTGAGCGCGGAGCAGCGCGAGCGCTATCAGCAGGTGTACTGCGGGGTGTGTCATGCCTTGGGGGATGCCGCGGGCCAAGTGGGCACGCTGGCGCTCAGCAACGACCTCACGTTCATGGCCTTGGTGCATCTGTCGCTGTACGAGCCGCCTGAGGGCGAGGGGCGCTCGCGCTGCGTGGCGCATCCCTTCGAGGGGACCTCGTTCGTGACGGGCGACGTGGTGGGCTATGCGGGCGACATGAATCTGGCTCTGGCTTACCACAAGGCCCTGGATGACTGGCGCGACGACCGCAGCGCGGCGGCCCGCGCGTGGATGACGCTGATGCGCGCACGGTACGAAGGCGTGCGTGCGCGCTGGCCGCGTCCCTGCGCCGTGATCGAGGCGGGACTGAGCCGGTTGGCGGCCCTTGAGGCCGAAGCCGCAGGGGGTGGGCTGTGCTTCGCCGACGAGGCTGCGCGCACGTTCGGCGCGGTGGTGGGCGAGCTGTTCGCCCTGCGCGACGATCACTGGGCCGCGGACCTGCGCGTGCTCGGATTCGAGCTGGGGCGATTCATCTATCTTATGGATGCTGCCGTCGATGGCGCCGATGACGCGCGCAGGGGCCGCTTCAACGCCCTGGCCGCCACGCAGCTGGCGGCGCCTCAGCTGGACGCGGGGCTTCTGCGCAGCCTGCTGGCCGACTGCGCCGCGCGCGCAGCGGCGGCCTTCGAGCGCCTTCCGTTGGTGCAGGACGACCAGCTGATGCGAAGCGTGCTGTACGCCGGGGTGTGGGCGCAGTTCAATGAGCGATTCGGTGCGCATGGCGGTGCTGCGGGGGACGATGGGGCGCCTGAGCCTGCGGGGGACGCCCTGCCTTGAGCCAAGGCGTGACCCATTCGCGATGATCATCTTATGAGGCGCGTGCGCCGGGCGGGTGTTTGGGCTACATTCAACCCAGCGCCCGAACGCCGCGAGGCCTTGTGAGCGCTGCAGATACCAGGCTATTCAGGAAGCGACGATGCTGTGAGCAAGACGCCGTACGAGATCCTCGGGGTTTCCCCGTCGGCCACGCCCGACGAGGTGAAGCGCGCCTATCGCAAGAAGGCCCGCGAGAACCATCCCGACCTGAACCCAGGCGACGAGCATGCCGCCGAGCGCATGAACCAGGTGAACGAGGCGTACGACCGAATCATGAATCCCGAGAAGTACGCTCGCGACGATGCGCGCCGTCGTGCGCAGGAGGCCTACGCGCGCGGCGCGGGCGCCGCGCCCGGGGCAGGGGGCTTTTCGGGTCAGGGGAGTGCGGGGCCCTACGGCTACGGCGCGCCCTCCGGATCGCCCTATGGATGGACCACCGTCGAGATCAACTGGGACGACATATTCGGTCAGTATTACGGTGCAGGCGTGGGGCCGCGCGACGTGCATCCCGAGGCTTCGGTCGGCGACACGCCCGCCATGCGCGCCGCCATCGACGCCATCAATGCCGGGCAGCACTCCCGAGCCAAGTCGATGCTCGACAGCATTCCGCCTGCGATGCGCACCACGCGCTGGCTGTACCTGTCGTCGCTGGCGAACTACGGGCTGGGCAACGTGGTGCTGGCCTACGAGCAGATCCGCATGGCCGTGCAGGCCGAGCCCGGCAACGACGACTACCGACGCGTGCTGGACTCCTTCCAGGCCACAGGGCGCGCCTACGAGCAGCAGGCCGCCGCGCGCGGCTTCAACGTGGGGTCGGTGGGCTGCCTGCAGTGCTGTTGCGCCATTGTGGCTGCCAACATGTGCATGAGCGCGTGCTGTCGCTTCGGCAGCTTCAACAGCGTGCAGGGCTGCGCGTAGCGAGGAGCCGCGCTCGGCCCGGCCCGGGCCGCTCGCGCCTTGCGGCCCCTACGCCTTCGACAGCTGCACGTTGAAGGCCATGCACGACGGGCAGGTGGCCATGCCGCCCAGCGCCGTCTCGCGCAGCTCGGCCGGCAGAGCGCGGCCCACGCGGTACATGGCATCCACCGTTTCGTCGAAGGGGGCGATGTGCGCGATGCCCGCCAGCGCGCATTGAGCTGCGATCAGGGCATTCGACGCCGCTGAGGCGTTGCGCATCTGGCAGGGCGCCTCCACCAGCCCCCCGATGGGGTCGCACACCATGCCCAGCGTATTGCTGATCGCCGTGCTGGCTGCGTGCAGGCAGGCGGCAGGCGACGCCCCCATTAGCTCGGCTGCGGCGCTGGCCGCCATGGCGCTGGCGCTGCCGATCTCGGCCTGGCAGCCGCCCTCGGCGCCGGCCACCGTGGCGTTGCGGGTGATCAGATAGCCGATGGCGCCCGCGTTCAGAACCGCGTCGCGCATCTGCCGGTGGCTGAAGGAGAAGGTGTCCTGCAGGGCCATCAGCACGGCGGGCAGCACGCCCGAGGATCCCGCCGTGGGCGCGGCCACGATGCAGCCCATCGAGGCGTTCGTTTCCATCACGGCCAGGGCATAGGCGCTCATGCGCCAGAACAGGGGGCTCAGCAGGCCCTTGTCGCCCAGCTGGGCCACCCTCTGCGCCTCGCCGCCGATCAGTCCGCCCATCGAGGGCGCGGCCTGGCTCAGGGGACGCGTGGCGCTTGCGCGCATCACCTGGAGCACGTGGTCGAGATACGCCTCGGTGGTCACCTCTTCTGCCGGCCGCGTGGACATCAGCGCCTCCTCGCGGTCGGCGAAGGCGCGGCTGATCGCCACGCCTTCCTCCCGGCAGTAGGCCAGCAGCTCCTCGGCGTTGGCGAAGTCCAGTTGCTGGAAGGTTTTCCTGGCGCTGGCGGGGTACATCACCGGGGTTATGGCGTCGGCTGGGCGGCTGAGGCTGGGGGCGGGGATGAACCGCACCGACTTGATGGCGGGGAACTCCAGGATGCGCGCGATCACCTCGTCGCTTACCACGTCGTCCAGCTCCAGCACGGTGAAGGCGTCGCCAGCCTTCTCGGTGCGATGCAGGCGCACGGTGCCGATGTTCACCCCGCGCCCGCTCAGGCACGCGGTGATGTGGGCCAGCACGCCCGGCGCGTCGTCCTGGTACACGATCATGTTGTGATAGGCGCCCGTCACGTCCACGTCGATGCCGTCGATGCGCACGATCTTGGCCGCGCCGCCGCCGATGGAGACGCCGCGCACCTCCATGAAGTCGCCGCGCTCATCCCTCACGCGCACGTCCACGGTGTTGGGGTGGGTGACCTCGGTGACGGTGTCAGGCGAGATCGTCACGTCCACGCCCATGTCAGCGGCCAGGTCGAAGGCCTCGCGCAGGCGCTCGTCGTCGGGCAGGCAGCCCAGAATGCCCGCCGTCAGGGCCCGGTCGGTGCCGTGTCCGCGATAGGTATGCGCGAACGAGCCGTACAGCACGAACTCCACCGCGCATGGCGGGGCGCTGAGCAGGCTGCGGGCCATCAGCGCGATGCGGCAGGCCCCCGCGGTGTGCGATGACGAGGGGCCGATCATGATGGGTCCGATCACGTCGCGCAATCCCAGCGGCTTCATGAGGGCTCCTTTCGGGAGGGAGGTTCGCCGTTCGCAGCTATCATAGCCGCGTTGCCCTCGTGCGCGCGGCGTCTTCGCCGTGCGGTTGGCATCGCGGCGGCTGCGGTTGCCGCACCGCCTCGGTGGCGCATTCATTATTACGAACCTCTTTCAACCCTTCAAGATCAGCCATGCTTAACTTATGGTTGAATGCTGGTGACCCGATTTCGCCTTGCCCGTGCTGGGTGAGGCTCGATGACATTCAAGGACGCTTGCTTATGATGGATAAACGGCTGCTCTCGCTGGTGCCCGAGGCGATGAGGCACGTGCTTGCCACCGTGGGGTGGCAGTGGTTCGGCCTGCTGGCGAACATCGCCTTGGTGTGGGGCGTGGTGGATGTTCTGGTGTCGGCCGCCGCGCAGGGCATGGACGCGGTCGTGCGCAACCTTCCGCTGATCGCCCTGGCCCTGGCGGGCAAGGTGGCCGCCTCGATTCTGTCGCAGCGGTCCAGCTTCAGGGCATCCGAGCGGATCAAGTTCGTTCTGCGCGAGAAGATATACCGCAAGCTCATGCGCCTGGGGCCCTCCTATACCGAGCATGTGGCGACCGCCGAGGTGGTGCAGGTGTCGGTTGAGGGAACCGAGCAGTTGGAAACCTACTTCGGCCAGTTCCTTCCCCAGCTGTTCTACGCCGTGGCGGCCCCCCTCACGCTGTTCGTCGTCGTGCTGCCCCTGAGCTGGCAGGCTGCGGTGGTGCTGTTGGTGTTCGTGCCGCTGATTCCCCTCACCATCATGATGGTGCAGAAGATCGCCGCGCGTCTTCTGTCGAAGTACTGGGACCAGTACACCCAGCTGGGAGACGGTTTCCTTGAGAATCTTCAGGGCCTGACCACGCTGAAGGTGTACGGCGCCGATGCGGCGCGTCACGAGCGCATGAATGCCGATGCCGAGCACTTCCGCGTGATCACCATGAAGGTGCTGCGGATGCAGCTGAACTCGATCGTCATCATGGACGCCGTTGCGCTGGGCGGCGCGGCCGCCGGCATAGGCGTGGCGCTGTTCCAGTGGGCCGACGGCGCGCTTCCCTGGGCGTCGTTTTTGCTGATCGTGCTGCTGTCGGCCGAGTTCTTCCTTCCCATGCGCACTCTGGGGTCGTTCTTCCACATCGCCATGAACGGCATGGCCGCCAGCAAGAAGATATTCCGGCTGCTGGCCGCTCCCGAGCCCCCCGCGCGCACCGCCGAGGCGCGTCCCGGCGATGCGGTGACCCTTGACCACGTGAGCTTCGGCTACGACGACGAGCGCACCGTGCTGCACGACGTCAGCCTGTCGGTGCCGCGCACGGGCCTGGTGGCCGTGGTGGGCGCCTCGGGCAGCGGCAAGAGCACCGTGGCGCACCTGATGGCAGGCGGATCCGAGCGTTATCGGGGTGACGTGCTGATCGGTGCGAACCAGGTGCGCGACATCTCGGAGGACAGCCTCGCGCGCCACATGACCACGGTGCGGATCGGCAGCTACCTGTTCGCGGGAACCGTGCGCTCGAACCTGGCCATGGCGAACCCTCAGGCCGGCGACGAGCAGATGTGGGCGGCGCTCGATTCCGCCGCGCTCAGCGACTTCCTGCGCGGCCAGCAGGGCCTTGACACGCCGATCGACGACGAGGGCGCGAACCTCTCGGGCGGCCAGCGTCAGCGCCTTGCCCTGGCCCGCGCCCTGCTGCACGACTCCGACCTGTACGTGTTCGACGAGGCCACCAGCAACATCGATGTGGAGTCGGAGGAGCGCATCATGGATGTGGTGGCCGCGCTTGCCCAGGTGAAGGCCGTGGTGGTGATCTCGCACCGCCTGGCCAACGTGGTGGGGGCCGATTGCATCCACGTGCTTGAGCAGGGACGCTTGGTGGGGTCGGGCACGCACGAGCAGCTGCTGGATTCGTGTTCGGCCTACGAGCGGCTGTGGAGCAGTCAGCGAGCGCTTGAGCAGTACCGTGGAGGTGATCGCCATGAGGCACGATAGCGCCCCTGCGCGCCAGAGCAGCGCGCGCACCATCGCGAAGATGCTGGGCCTGGTGGATTCGATGGTGGGCGTGATGCTGATGGCCATCGCCACCGGCGTGCTGGGCTTTCTGTGCGCCATCTCGATTCCGGTGTTCGCCGTTCACGGGCTTCTGGCCCTGTCGGAGGGCGCTGACGACTACACCGTGACGGGCGTGGTGGTGGGCCTGGTGTTCTTCGCCCTTGCCCGCGCGGTGCTGCACTACGTGGAGCAGCTGTGCAACCACTACATCGCGTTCAAGCTGCTGGCGAACATCCGCGACAAGGTGTTCGCCGCCCTGAGGCGCCTGGCCCCGGCCAAGCTGGCGGGGGCCGACCGCGGCAGCCTGGTGTCGATGATCACCGCCGATGTGGAGCTGCTCGAGGTGTTCTACGCGCACACCATCTCGCCGGTGGCCATCGCGGTGCTGACCTCGGGCGTGATGCTGGGCTTCTTCTGCTGGATGGACCCGGCGCTTGCCGTGGTGCCCGCCGTGGCCTACCTGGTGGTGGGCGCCGTGGTGCCGATCTGGGTGTATCGCAGCGCGGGCGATGCCGGCCTGCGGATCCGCACCATGTCGGGCGCGCTGTCGAGCCTGGTGCTGGGCGGCCTGCGCGGCCTGCGCGAGGTGCGCCAGTACCATGCGGGCGAAGCGCACATCCGCCGCATGCGCGAGGCGTCCGATGAGCTGCTGGGCCATCAGCGCGGCCTGCGCGAGCGCACCGGCGTGGCCATTGCGGCCACGAGCGCGCTGATCTTGGTGTTCAGCGTGGCCCAGCTGGCGTGGTGCGTGGCGCTGCTGGGTGCGGGCTCCATCGACGTCGGGCAGATGACCGTGGCCACGGTGGCCCTGTTCAGCTCGTTTGGCCCCGTGGTGGCCTTGGCCAACCTGGGTACCACCCTGCAGGGCACCATCGCCTCGGGCGCACGCGTGATCGGCATCCTTGAGGAGGAGCCGCTGGTGCACGAGAACGTCGATGGCGTGGAGGCGCCCTTCACGGGAGCCACGGTGCGCGACGTGGACTTCAGCTACGGCGAGGAGCAGATCCTGCGGCAGGTGAGCGCCGACATCCCGCAGGGAGCCATCGTGGGCGTGTCGGGCCGCAGCGGCTCGGGAAAGTCAACGCTGTGCCGCCTGCTGATGCGCTTCTGGGACGTCGATGCCGGGCGCATCGCCCTCGGCGAGGCCGACGTGCGCGACATGCGGACGTCGTGCCTGCGTCGTCTTGAGGCGTTCGTCGAGCAGGACACGCATCTGTTCCACGACAGCATTCGCGACAACCTGCTGATGGTGCGTCCCGACGCCACGCCTGCTCAGCTTGAGGCCGCGTGCCGCGCGGCGTCGGTGCACGACTTCATCATGTCGCTGCCCCAGGGCTACGACACCATGGTGGGCGAGCTGGGCGACACGCTGTCGGGCGGCGAGCGTCAGCGCCTGGGTCTGGCGCGCGCCTTTCTGCACGATGCGCCGCTGCTGCTGCTGGACGAGCCCACCAGCAATCTGGACTCGCTGAACGAGGCGACCATCCTGAAGAGCCTGGTCGAGCAGCGCGCGGGCCGCACGGTGGTGCTGATCAGCCATCGTCAGAGCACCATGGCCGTGGCCGACCGGGTGATCGGCATGGACAACGGGCGGGTGAGCTAGCCCATGGCGTGCGGGAACGGGGCGGAGCCGTCGGTTCTGGCCGACGGAACGCAGGTCAGCGGCCCGTTGAGCGAGAATCAGCGTCAGGAGAAGCGCGATCGGGAGCTGCGCGTGGTGGGAACCATGGTGGGCATCTACTGCCAGGGAAACCACGGCACGAGGCAGGGCGACCTGTGCGAGGAGTGCCGCGAGCTGCTGGCGTACGCCGCGCGGCGCATCGATCGCTGTCCGGTAATCGACACGAAGACCTTCTGCTCCACCTGCGCGGTGCATTGCTACGCGCCCGAGCGTCGCGAGGCCATCCGCACCGTCATGCGCTATGCCGGGCCCCGTATGCTGCTGCGCGACCCCAAGGGGGCGCTTCGCCACCTGGCCGACGCCCGCGCCGCCGCCAAGCGGATGAGGGGGCGGTAGGGCGCGAACGGCTCGCGACGGGTTGTATGAAGCCTTCTTCGCGCGCTTCTGCCCGAGTGACCAAGGGGTATACTCGTGCGGTACGCGTCAGAGCGCCCTGCGGGGCCCGGCATCGAAGGAGGGTGCATGATCGAGTGCTTCAAGACCGGTCCCGAGGGAACCGTGCAGGTGCCCAGTCCGGTGCCCGGATGCTGGATCAGCGTGGTGTCGCCTGACCAGCACGAGCGTGCCTGGCTGGAGGATGAGATCGGCGTGGTGCCCGAGTTCGTGCGCTCGGCCTTCGACCCCGAGGAGAGCTCGCACACCGACTTCGACGACGACACGCGTCAGGCGCTGGTCATCGTGGACTGCCCCGTGATCGAGGACGACCAGGAAAGCGACGACCCCTCGGCGGTGCAGTACGAGACCCAGCCGCTCACCCTGCTGTTCGTGCCCGAGCGCGACATGCTGATCACGGTGAGCCTGCGTCGCAACGAGACCATCGAGATGTTCTCGTCGGGGCGCATGCGCAACGTGAACACCAACCAGCGCGCCCGCCTGCTGCTGCAGATGCTGCTCCACATATCGCAGCGCTATCTGCAGTGCCTGCGCAACATCGACCGTCAGTTCAACCGCAACGAGAAGATCCTGCGCGAGACGCTGCGCGATGAGGAGCTCATCAAGATGCTGGGCTTCCAGAAGTCGCTGGTGTACTTCTCCACCTCGCTGAAGGCCGACGAGGCCACGCTGATGCGCATCAAGAGCCGGCACATCATCAGACTCTACGAAGAGGACGAGGACCTGCTGGACGACGTGTTCATCGAGATTCGCCAGGCCATCGAGATGGCCAACATCTACACGAACATCCTTGAGGGCACCATGGACACCTTCGGCACGATCATCACCAACAACGTGAATCAGGTGATGCGCACCCTCACCGTGGTGATGCTGGTGTTCTCGGTTCCCACCATCGTGTTCAGCTTCTACGGAATGAACGTTGACGACCTGCCGCTGTCGTTTACCTGGCTTGAGCCGATCGGGCTCACCGTGTGCCTGATGCTGCTGGCCTTGGGCGTGCTGCGGCGAAAGCGGATCATCTAAAGCGCCGCTTCGTCAGGTGAAGCACCTCCTTCGTCAGGCGCGATGCGTCGGCTCCGTCGAGGGAGCCCCGCGGCCCCGCCGCCGGCGGCGCCTCGCGTGCGCGGTTCGCTTGCGGGCGAATGGACGATGGCGCTACGAATCCGCGCGCCCTTCAGCTGAGCTGCATCCAGGGTGATTCTCTCGGCTGGGTGGCTGAGGGCGCTCCGGTTTCTGCTCGTTCGCGGAGCCCCCTCCCTTGCCGGTTCGGGCGCAGATGCGCTTCGCCAGGCGCGTCATGTGCGGCGGCAGCAGGTAGGAGAGGGGAAAGGCCAGGCAGAAGGCGATCGCCCATCCGCGCACCCAGATGAAGGGGAAGCGCTCGCCGAGGCCCGTGTTCACAACGCTCATCACGAACGAGATCGCCGCCGATATGCACAGTGCCGACAGGGCCGACGCCACCAGTCGCTCTCGTCTCATGCGTGCGCCTCCTTCGCTGGCTCGGCGGCTCGTCGCTGCGCGCGGGCCGGGGTTGGGCGGCTTGCGCTCGCATCGCGGCCCTCCCAGCCCAGAGGCGCCAGCTCCCCGATGCGCGTGAGGCGACGGTCCGTCACGCCCAGCCATCCGGCGCAGTGCGGCGGCCTGGCGGCGAAGTAGTCGCACGGCGGGTCGGCCAGCGCCGCGAGGGCTGCCATGGCCGTTCCCGCATGGGCCACGATCACCACCAGGTCGGCGCCGCGTGCGGCTTCCTCCGCCACGATGCGCCGCAGGCAGGACACCGTGCGCGCCGTCAGGTCCGAGCGCCCCTCGCCGCAAGGGCAGGGTTGCGTGCAGCCGCCCTCCACCCATGCGCGGTAGCGAGGGTCGTCGCTCAGCTGCGTGAACGTCTTTCCCTCGAAGACGCCGAAGTTCATTTCGTTCAGGTCGGCGTGGCGGATGATGCGCGCAGAGGGGAAGAGCGCCCGCGCCGTTTCATGCGTGCGCGAAAGCGTGCTGGCATGAATGCGATCGGGCGGCCCTCCCAACCGCTCAAGCCGGCTGCGGATGGCCGCGCGCGCCGCGTGGGCTTCGTCAAGGCCCCGCTGGTCCAAGGGCTCGTCCGTGCATCCCAGGTAGGTGCGCGCGCGGTTGGCGGGCGTGGCGGCGTGTCGCAGCAGGGCTAGGCGCATGGGCCCTCCTGCAGGGGCAGGGGGATGCCGCAGCACATCAGCACCACGCGCTCGGCCCGCATGGCCAGGTGCTGCTGCACGCGTCCCGCGCGGTCGCGCTGTCGCCGCTCGCGCGCGCTCGACGGCACCACGCCGCGCTGGATATCGCCCATCGCCACGACCCTCATGCCGGCCAGATATTCCATCAGGGCGTTCAGGCCGTCTTCGTCGGTTTGGGCCACCAGCAGCTCGGCGTCGTCCGCCACGGCGTCTGCGGGAAGCCCCAGGCTGCGCAGGTACGTGGTCTTCCCCGAGAATCGCGGCCCCAGCACCAGGATCATAGGAGGCCCCCCAGCCCCAGGGCGCACAGGCAGGCCATGAGGGCTAGCTCGGTCGCTTGCAGGTGAAAGCCCGCCACATCGCCCGTCATGCCGCCGAACGACCTGCGGGAGAAGGGCCCCAGGCTTGCCAGCAGCGCCGCTGTCACGGCAACCAGGGCCGCTCCCGCCAGAGGGTGCAGGACGACGGTCGCGCCCGCCGTCGCCACCGACAGCACGATCGCCACCGGTCGCGCCGCCGCAGCCGCCTGGCGCTGTTGCTCGGCCAGCATGCCTGTGTCCGCGGCGCGGGGCAGGAACAGCACCGCCAGCGCGGTGGAGCAGCGGCTCAGCACGAACGCCAGGCACAGCAGGGGTCCCGCCGCCTGCATCTCGACCAGCTGCGCTGATAGCGCGAACTGGGCGATCAGATACAGCCCCGCAGCCATCACCGCGAAGGCCCCCACGTGAGGGTCCTTCATGATCGCGCGCCGGCGCTCGGCGTCAGTGCAGCTTGCTTGCGCGTCGGCCACGTCCATCAGGCCGTCGAAGTGGATGCCGCCCGTGATCAGCAGCGGCAGGGCCACGGGCCCCAGGGCGACCAGCCATGCGGAGGCTCCCAGGGCCTGGCCTGCGGCCATCCACGCCCACACGGCCCCGCCTATCACCAGGCCCACCAGCGGCAGGCCTGCCATGGCCAGGCGCAGGTGGGCGGGCTTCCAGGGGCCAAGGGGCAGGGGGATGCGCGAGAACAGGCGAAATGCCGACAGCAGCGATACGAGGCCCCTCATCGCGGCGCTCCCTTCAGGCAGATCGATGCGCCCGCCACGCACAGGTGAGCCTCGGTGGCGCGCGCGGCCACGCGGCACGCGCAGGTGCCCAGGGCGCGCAGGTACGCCTCGGTAGGCGAGCCGGGCTCGACCGTGCCGGCCCCTGCCTCGGGGCTCACCACCACCAGCAGGGCGCAGCGCCTCTCCAGCGCGACCACCTGCCGCGTCACCGTGTCAGCCGTCTCGTCGGCGTCGCGTGGCGGTCCGTCGGCGGGAAACATCTCGTTTGCCACCAGGTTGCCCAGGTCCTCCAGCAGCACGCAGCCCTGGGCCGCGTCGGCGGGCAGGGCGGCGTCGTCCACGCCGCAGGGGCGTTCCACCAGCGTGAAATGGGCGTGGACGCGCTGGAGGCGGTGTCGTTCGATGCGAGCCAGGGCCTCGGCGCCCTCGGCGCGCATGGTGGCCAGGTACACGCGGGGGCCGGGGTGGGAGGCTGCGATGCGCTCGGCCAGCATGCTCTTGCCGCTGGCGGCTCCGCCGGTAACGAAGGCGATCATCGTGCGAGCTCCCGGTAGGGCTGAAGCCCGTGGTCGGCGAAGGTGGCACCCGTGTACAGGGCGTGCGCCATGTCCAGCAGGGGCAGCAGGCAGAGGGCGCCTGTGCCCTCGCCCAGCCTCATGCCCGCGTCGATGATCGGCATGCTGCCGGTTTCCCTGGCCAGGCGGGCTGCGGCTGCGGCGGATGCGGGCTCGTCGGAAAGGTGGGACGCCAGCACCGCGGGCGCGCAGGCGGGCGCGAGGCGCACGGCGATCAGCGCTGCCACCTGCGACACGATTCCGTCCACCACAACGGGCAGCTGCCGTTGCGCCGCGCCGATCACGGCTCCGGCGAGAAACGCGATGTCCAGACCGCCCGCGGTGCGCAGCAGCGTGAGCGCGCCGAGCGCGCGGGCGTCGCGGGCCCGCGCATCGCGGTCGAGGCGAGGCGGCGAGTCGGATGCGGCGGGGGCCCCGGCAAGCGCGGCGGCGCATTCGCGCGCGCGCTCGTGCGGGGGCTCGCCCAGGCGCTCGCGCGTCTGCTCGTCCTGGCCTGCGAGGGCGCGAGCCTCGGCTGCGACGCATCGGTCGATGACGCGCCGCAGCACGGCGCGCTTGCGCTGCAGCCCCTCGTCCGACAGCCCGGCTCCGCGTCCGGCGGCATCGTCGGGGGCCAGCCCCAGCATCCGGCAGGCCAGGGCCGTGGCGGTGGTGGTGTTGCCGATGCCCATCTCGCCCAGGCACAGCAGGGCCGTGCCCTCGTCAGCCAGGGCGCGCGCGCATGCGATTCCCGCCTCGATTGCGGACACGGCCTGGTCGTGCGTCATGGCGTCCTCGCGGGCGATGTTGCCCGTGCCGCGGCGCACGCAGCGGTCGAGCACGCCTGCCGGGGTGGCGTCCGCCATGCCCACGTTCACGGGGACCACGCGCGCGCCGGCCACGCGGGCCAGCGCGCATGCCGATGAGGTGCCCGCGCCCAGCGCGCGGGCGATCGTGGTGGTCACGCGATGGTCCGACTGGCTGACGCCCTCGCTCACCACGCCGTTGTCGGCGCAGGCCACCAGCAGGGCACGGGGCTGCAGGCTGATGTCGGCACGGTGGGTGAGGGCCGCGATGCGCTCAAGGGCCGCCTCCAGCGCCCCCAGGCTTCCCAGCGGCTTCGCCACGGCGTTCCACCGCGCGTGCGCTGCGGCGCGGGCCTGCTCGCTGGGCGCGGGAATGGGCTGGTTCAGGGCTGCGAGGGACATGCGGTCCTTTCTGTCGGGCGGCCTATGCTCGGGTGAGCCGATGAAGGCGTCGCCGCAAAGGGGCGGCTCCTTCCTGTGGTCGGTGCGGTTTTGCCATCATATCCGAAGGCGGCGCCCTTCCGCTGATCGCCGCCCGCGCAACATCGCGGCAGGGCGCCGGGGGCGTTTTCAGGTGACGGCGCATCAGGCGCGCTTCTTCCTGCTTATTGTCGGTTCGGCGACGCTGCGGGGCGTGGGCGGGGTCGATGTTGCTATCATCGGCTCGTTCGATTGTTCGTTCGTCCGTTCGGGAAGGGGGAGACGATGGCTCAGCGCCGCACCGCGTCGAAGCGCCCGCGCCGCGGGGGCGACGATGCGCCCGCCTACCCGTTCTTCACGCACACGGCGTGTCCCTACTTTCCCTGCCATCAGGGGCTGGAGCCCGAGCGATTCAATTGCCTGTTCTGCTTCTGCCCGCTGTATGCCCTGGGCGATCGCTGCGGGGGCAACTTCACGTACACCGAGTCGGGCGTGAAGGTGTGCACGAACTGCGTGCTGCCGCATGTGCGCGATGAGGGCACGCGGATGGTGTACGAGCGCTTCGCCGAGCTGAGCGCGCTTGCCGCACGGACGCCGTCGGGGGCCGGTGCCCCGGCGACGGCTCGGGCTGCCGTCGACCCTCCCGGCGACCGAGCTGTCGATCAGGCCGCTGGGCCTGTCGCCGACCTCTCCGCCGGCCAGGCCGCGCAGAGTGCCGTCGAGGGCCCCCTTCCCCCGCATGCCGCCTACGTGATGGTGGGGAAGAAGCGGCTGCGCTGCGGCTACACCACCGGCACCTGCGCCGCAGCGGCGGCCCTGGCGGCTGCGCGCCTGGCGGTCGGCGCCGATCCCACGCCGGCGGTGCGCGTGCGCGTTCCGGCGGGCGTGGACGTGCGGGTCGATGTGGAGGAAGCCGACCGCGGCGCAGGCTGGGCGCGCGCCGCGGTGCGGAAGTTCGCGGGCGATGACCCGGATGTGACCGACGGTGCCCTGGTAAGCGCCCTGGTTGAGCTGGTCGATGACCCCGGCGTGCAGGTGGATGGCGGTACGGGCGTGGGTCGCGTGACGCGCGCGGGCCTCGATCAGCCGCCTGGTGCGGCCGCGATCAACAGCGTGCCGCGTCGCATGATCGCCGAAACGGTGGCTTCGGCCCTTGCCGATGCGCAGCATGCGGGCGGCGCCCGCGTGACCATCGAGGTTCCCGACGGCGCGGCCCTGGCCATGCGCACGTTCAACCCGCGGCTGGGCATTCAGGGCGGCATCTCGATTCTGGGCACCACCGGCATCGTCCGCCCGATGAGCGAAGACGCCCTCATCGCCTCCATTCAGCTTGAGATGCGCATGCTGCGCGCGCGTGGCCGCAAGACTTTGCTGCTGTCGCCCGGCAACTACGGACGCGACTTCGCCTGCGCCGATCTGGGCCTTGACTTCGCGTCGTGCGTGCAGTGCTCGAACTACCTGGGCGCCGCCTTGGACGCCGCGGCCCTGCTGGGCTTCACGGCGGTGCTGGTGGTGGGCCATGCGGGCAAGCTTGCGAAGGTTGCGGCGGGCGCCATGAACACGCACTCGCGCACGGTTGACGGGCGCTTCGAGGTGCTGGCGGCCTTGGCCGCTGCGGAGGGCGGCGATGCGGCGCTGGCCGAAGGGCTGCTGGGCTGCGTGACGGTGGACGAGGCGATCGAGCTGCTGGATGCGGCGGGCCTGCGGCAGGCGGTGATGGCGCGGATGGGACAGCGTATCGAGGCGCATCTGCGGCGCCGTGCGGGTGAGGGCGTGCGGGTCGAGGCGGTGGTGTTCTCCACCGTGCACGGCGTGCTGGTGCGCACCCCGGGGGCCGATGCCCTGACGGCGCTGGTGGCGCGCGAGGCGGCGTGCGGGAAGGAAGGCGGGAGATGATTCACTTCGTGGGAGCAGGCCCCGGCGCGCCCGACCTGATCACGCTGCGGGGCGCGCGGCTTCTGGCCGAGGCGGGCCTGGTGGTGTATGCCGGCTCGCTGGTGAATCCGCAGCTGCTGGAGGGCACGCCCCCCGGGTGCGTGGTGATGGATTCGGCGCGCATGACGCTGGAGGACGTGGTCGAGGCCCTGCAGAGCGCCCACGACCGGGGAATCGACGCGGTGCGCCTGCACACGGGCGATCCCGCCCTGTACGGGGCGATTCGCGAGCAGATGGACCAGCTGGATGCCCGAGGCATTCCCTACGATGTGACGCCGGGCGTGTCGTCGCTGTTCGGCGCCGCGGCGGCGCTGGGCGCCGAGCTGACGTTGCCAGGGGTCACGCAGTCGCTGATCGTCACCCGGGCCGAGGGGCGCACGCCGGTGCCCGAGGCCGAGCGCCTGGTGGGGCTGGCGGCTCACGGCTGCACGCTGGCGCTGTTCCTGTCGGCGGGGCTGCTCGACCGCGTGGAGGCCGATCTGGCCGCGGCGGGTCTGGAGCCCGACACGCCGGCGGCGATCGTGTATCGAGCCACCTGGCCCGACCAGCAGGTGCATCGCTGCACGGCATCCACGTTGGCCCGCACCGCCCGGCAGGCGGGAATCACGCGCACGGCGCTGGTGCTCGTGGGGCGCTTCCTGGGCGAGGGCTTCGACCGCTCGCTGCTGTACGACCCCGCGTTCAGCCACGGTTACCGGACGGCGCACGCTGCGCCGCCGTGCCGGAAGGGGCCTGCGGAGGCGGCGCGCGATGAGTAGGAACGTGTCGGAGGCCCGCGCGGGGCGCGGCCCCGCAGCGGGGAGGGTGTCGCTGGTGGCGTTCACCGACGCGGGATGCCGGCTGGCTCTGCGCCTGGCTGCGGGTCTGCGCGCGGGCGACCCCGCTTGGGCTGCCGACGTGGCGGCCCCTGCGCGGCTGGCTGGGCGCCACGAGGGCGTGGAGGCCGCCGCTTCGGCTGCCGCCTGGGCTCGCGAGCGCTTCGGGCGCGCTGACGCCCTGCTGTTCGTGGGCGCGGCGGGCATCGCCGTGCGCAGCGTGGCGCCGCTGCTGCGCGACAAGCTCCTCGACCCGGCGGTGGTGTCGGTGGACGAGCGCGGCGCCTTCGCCGTGCCGCTGGTGTCGGGGCACGTGGGCGGCGCGAACCGACTGGCCCGTCAGGTGGCGGCGCTGTGCGGGGGGCAGGCGGCGGTGTCCACCGCCACGGACGTGAACGGGGTGTTCGCGATCGACGAGTGGGCGGCCCGTACGGGTCTGGCCATCGTGGAGCGCGAGGTGGCCCGCGAGGCGTCGGCTCGGCTTCTGGAGGGTCTGCCCGTGGGTTTGACGTGCTCCTTCCCGCTGGCGGGCTCGGTTCCTTCGGGGTTCTCGACCCTTGACGGGAAGGATGCGCGCCCGGCGGCCGACCTGCCTGCGGTAGGGGTGGCGATCGGGCTCAGTGAGGGCGTCACCCCGTTCCCACGCACGCTTCACCTGGTGCCGCGGGTGGTTACCGTGGGCGTGGGGTGTCGCCGCGGAACCCCGCCGGCACGTCTGCGCGATGCGGTGCTGCGCGCGCTTGAGGCGGCGGAATGCTCGCGCCGGGCGCTTGCGGCGGTGGCCAGCATCGACGTGAAGGCCGACGAGCCCGCGGTGATCGAGCTGGCTCGGGCGTGGGGCCTTCCGCTCAGGCTGTACGCGGCCGAGCGGTTGGCATCGGTGCCGGGCTCGTTTGCGGCGTCGGCCTTCGTCCGGCAGGCCGTGGGCGTGGACGGCGTATGCGAGCGCGCCAGCGTGGCCGAGGGCGGCACGCTGCTGCTTGCCAAGCAGGCGGGCGATGGCTGCACGGTAGCGTTGGGCGCGATGCCCGTGACGATCGACTTTCAGGAAGGCGGCGTGCGATGAGCGTGCTGAGGGTGGTGGGCCTGGGCCCGGGAGACGAGGCGTTCCTGACGCCGCAGGCCCGTGCGGCCCTGGAGGCCAGCGACGTGATCGTGGGCTACACGGTGTACGTCGAGCTGGTGCGCGCGATCCTTCCCGACAAGCGGTTCTTCTCGACTCCCATGCGGGGCGAGGTCGAGCGGTGCCGCGAGGCGCTGGATCTGGCTGCGGGCGGTCAGAGCGTGGCCGTGGTGTGCTCGGGCGATGCCGGCGTGTACGGCATGGCGGGCCTGGTGCTGCAGCTGGCCGTGGATGCGCCTGCGACGGAGGTCGAGGTGGAGGTGGTGCCCGGCGTGACGGCGGCCCTGGCGGGCGCGGCCGTGCTGGGCGCCCCCCTGATGCACGATTTCGCGGTGGTGTCGCTGTCGGACCTGCTGACGCCCTGGGAGCTGATCGAGCGCCGGCTTGAGGCGGCGGCGCAGGCCGACTTCAGCCTGTGCCTGTACAATCCGGCCTCGCGTAAGCGGGCCGATTACCTGGCGCGGGCCTGCGATGTGCTGCTGAGGGCGAAGGACCCCGCCACGGCTTGCGGGTGGGTGCGGATGATCGGCCGTCCCGGCCAGGAGGCGGGCACGTGCGACCTGGCCGCGCTGCGCGATCGGCAGGTGGACATGTTCACCACCGTATTCGTGGGCAACAGCCAGACGCGCCTGGCGGGCGGCCGCATGATCACCCCGCGCGGCTATCGCATCGAGGCCGCGCGATGAGGGTGCTTGTGTTCGCGGGCACCACCGAGGGTCGCCAGCTGGCCGAGGGGGCCCTGCGCCTGCCCGACGTGGAGCTGACGGTGTGCGCGGCCACCGCGTACGGCGGATCGCTGCTGCCCGACCACCCTCGGGTGCGGGTGAGCGCCACGCGGCTCGACCTTCCCGCCATGCGCGCGCTCATGGCGTCGGAGGGCTTCGACGTGGTGGTGGACTGCACGCACCCGTATGCCGACGAGGCGTCGCGCAATGTGGCCGCGGCCGCGTCCGCCGAAGGCGTTTCCTGCTGGCGCGTGGTGCGCGAGGGCGAGCCCGAGGGGCCGTGGCTGCGCTGCGCGGGCACCGACGATGCCGCGCGCGCCCTGAACGAGGTGGAGGGCAACGTGCTGCTCACCGTGGGCGCGCAGGAGCTGGGGCGCTACGCGAGCCTGGTGGACGGGTTCGGCGATCGGGTGTGGGCGCGCGTGCTGCCTGTGGAGGAATCGATAGCCCAGGCGCGTGCGGCCGGCGTTCCGGTGCGGCGCATCGTGGCGCTGCAGGGGCCCTTCAGCCAGGAGCTGAACGAGGCGCTGATGCGCGAGCACGACATCCGTGCGCTGGTGACCAAGGCATCGGGCTCTCAGGGCGGGTTCTGGCAGAAGGTGCGCGCGGCCGAGCGACTGGGCGCGACGTGCATCGTGGTGGGGCGCCCCGTGCGCGAGGACGGCATGAGCGTGGACGAGGCCCTGCGCGGGCTTCGGCGCATGGCTGACGGCAGCGGGGCGGCGGCGTCGGACGCGGTGCCCGGACGCTCCGTTGCGACCTCGGGCGCGGCGCGCGAAACCGCGCGGTCGAACGAAGGAGAACGCCGATGAGGGTGAGCATCGTGGGCGCGGGCATGGGGTCCGCCGAGGGTCTGAGCGTGAGGGCGTCGCGGCTGATCGCCGAAGCCGACCTGGTGGTAGGGGCTCCACGGTTGGTGGCGCTGGCAGGCGGCGGGCACCCAGGGCGCGTGATGGCCCTCACGGCTGCAGCGGATGTCGTCGATGCCCTGCTTGAGGCTCACGCGCGCGTCCCCGAGGGCAGCGCCGTGGTGCTGATGTCGGGCGATGTGGGCTTCCACAGCGGCGCGACTCCCTTGCTGAGGCGCCTGCGGGCCCATCCCGAGCTGACGGTTCAGCTGGTATGCGGCACGTCGTCGCTGCAGGAGCTGTGCGCTCGCGCCGGCGTGCCCTGGAGCGGGGCGCATGTGGTGTCGGCCCACGGGCGCCGCGCGAACGCGGCGGGCGCGGTGGCGGCCCACGGCCTCACCTTCTTCCTGACGGGCGGCGAGATGAAGGCGCATGATGTGCTTTCCCAGGTGAGAGACGCAGGTTGGGGTCTGTGCGAGGCCTGGGCGGCGTCGTGCATGGGAGGAGGCGACGAGCGCCTGCGGCACGGCACGGTGGCCGAGCTGGCCGGCGCGCGGTACCCCGACCTCACCGTCGTGCTGGTGCGCAACGAGGCCCCGATAGCAAGGTCGTTCCAGGCCCCGGGGATTCCCGACGAGCGCTTCGAGCGCGGTGGGGTTCCCATGACCAAGATGGAGGTGCGCACGCTGGTCGTGTCGCAGCTGCGCCTGCGCTCTGACGCGGTGGTGTGGGACGTGGGCGCCGGCACGGGGTCGGTGAGCGTGGAGTGCGGCCTGGCCGCGCCGGAAGGGCGCGTCTTCGCCGTGGAGCGCGGCGAGGAGGGCGCGGGGCTGATCGAGCGCAACGCCCGCGCGCTGGGCGCGGCCAACGTGGAGGTGGTGCGCGGCTGCGCACCGGAGGCCTTGGCGGGCCTGCCCGCGCCGGATGCCGTGTTCGTGGGCGGAAGCGGCGGGCAGCTGGGTGCGATCGTGCGCGCGGCTTTGGATGCGAACCCTGATGCGCGTCTGGTGATCACGGCGATCAGCCTTGAGACCCTGGCCGAGGCGCAGCGCGTCCTTGCCGATGCGGCGCCGGGCGAGCCCTCCATCGCCTGCGTGTCGGTTGCCCGCGCGCGAAAGGCGGGCGGCAGTCACCTCATGTGCGCGCTGAACCCGGTGTACCTGATCGCCGCAGGGGGAGAGCGATGAGCCCGGCCGATCGCCAACGCGCCGGCGCGGCGCCTGTTCGAACCCAGGGCGCGCAGGGGGCTGACAGGAAGGCCGCGCCGCGCGCCGTCCGGGCATCGGGCTGTGCGGAAGCGCCTGCGGGCGCTCCTCCGAACGGCAGTGCCGCCGCAGCGTCGCGCCTCATGGTATCGGCCGGGAGCTCGTCGGCCGGCAAGACCACCGTCACCGTGGCCCTGCTTTCGGCCCTGGCCGCGCGAGGGCTTGACGTGGCGGCGCTGAAGTCGGGCCCCGATTACCTCGACCCGTTGTTCCACGAGCGCGTGTGCGGTCATCCCGCGCGCAACCTCGACCTGTTCATGCTGGGCGCCGCAGGCGCGCGCCGCCTGCTTGCGCGCAGCGTGCCCGCGCAGGGCGTGGCGGTGATCGAGGGGGCCATGGGTCTGTACGACGGCGTGGCCGGCGGCGATGAGTGCTCGTCGTGGCATCTGGCAGCGCTCACGCGCACCCCGGTGGTGCTGGTGGTGGACGGGCGGGGCCGTGCGCTGTCCGCCGCCGCCGAAGTGCTGGGGCATCAGCGTCTGCGCGACCCCAGCATGATCGCCGCGGTGATCGTGAACCGCTGCACGGCGGGGTTCTTCCCTACGCTGAAGGAGCTGATCGAGCGCGAATGCGGGGTGCCGGTGGCGGGGTTTCTGCCCGCGCTGCCCGAGGCGGCGCTGCCGGCGCGCCATTTGGGCCTGGTGCCGCCTGATGAGGTGGAGGGCCTGGCTGCACGCGTGCGCGCCCTGGGCGAGGCCGCGGCGCGCACCATCGACCTCGACCTGCTGCTGGGCATCGCCCGTGCGGCGGGACCCGTGCCGCCCTCCGACTGCGCGCCTGCGCGTGCGGACCGGGGCGTCGCCGGCGAGGCGCCCGAGCCCGAGCGCGCTTCCGGTTCGCCTGCGCCGGCCCGCCCTGGCCCTGAGGGCGTCGCGAACGGCGAGGGCCCCGGCGCCGGCGCGGTCGTCGCCGTCGCGCGCGACGACGCCTTCTGCTTCTACTACGCCGACGCGCTGGAGGAGCTTGAGCGCCAGGGCTGCCGGCTGGCCTTCTTCTCGCCGCTTGCCGACGAGGGCCTGCCCGCAGGCGCGAGCGGCCTGTACCTGGGCGGCGGCTACCCCGAGCTGCACGCGCGCCGGCTGGCTGCGAACGCGTCCATGCTGGATGCGGTGCGCGCTGCGGCGACGCGCGGCATGCCGTTGATCGCCGAGTGCGGGGGCTTCCTGTACCTGCACCGCCGCCTTCAGGACGCTGAGGGCGCCTGGCATGAGCTGGCGGGGGTCGTTGACGGCAGCGCGTGGCGACGCACGCGCAAAAGCGCGCGCTTCGGCTATGTGCGCCTGCATGCGTCGGCTGACTCGCTGCTGTTTCGCGTGAGGGAGCCCGTTCCTGCTCATGAGTTTCACTACTGGGAAAGCGACTGCGCGGGCGGCGACCTGGTGGCCCGCAAGCCCCGCTCTGAGCGCTCGTGGCCCTGCGGGCATGCCGACCGCGTCGGCTACGCGGGGTTCCCGCATCTGAACCTGGCCGGCGACGTGCGCCTGGCACGGCGCTTCGCCGCAGCCTGCGTCGCGTTCGCGCGCGGGGGAAGCGAGCGCCTCCGGTGAGCGGGCATCTGTGCGCGGTGATGCTGGCCGTGGCAGCCGACCTGCTGCTTGGCGACCCACGGTGGCTTCCGCATCCGGTGCGCTGGGTGGGTGCGGTCGCGCTTCGCGCCGAGAGCCTGCTGCGCCGCAGCGTCCTGCGCGCGGCGGGGCCGCGCGGTCAGTTCGCGGCGGGCGCGCTTCTGACGACGGCGCTTGTGGTTGGGTTCGCGGGGATTGCCTGGGCCCTCGTGGCGGCGGCGTACCTCGCATCCGATGTTCTGGGCGTGCTGGCCGAGGCGGTGGTGGGCTTCTACTGCTTGGCTGCGCGCTCGCTGGCAGGCGAGGCCCTGGCCGTGGTGCGGGCTTTGCGGGAGGGCGGCGTCGAGGCGGCGCGCGGGGCCGTGGCGATGATCGTGGGGCGCGATGCGCGCGTCCTCGATCGCGAGGGCGTGCTGCGCGCCACGGTGGAGACGGTGGCCGAGAACGCCACCGACGCCGTGGTGGCACCTTTGTTCTACCTGGTGCTGTTCGGTCCTGCGGTAGCGGTGGCCCATAAGGTGGTCAGCACTCTGGACTCGCTGTTCGGCTACTGCACGCCGCGCTTCGAGTGGTTCGGGAAGGCTCCCGCCCGCATCGACGACGCGCTCAACTTCGTCCCTGCGCGACTGGCGGGCCTGCTGATGTGCGCGGCGGCCTGGCTGGTGCCCGGGGCGAAGGCGCGCGGGGCGTTGCGGGCCCTGCGTCGCGACCGCCTGCGGCACGCCTCGCCCAACGCCGCGCACACCGAGGCCGCCACCGCGGGTGCGCTGGGGATCCGTCTGGCGGGCGACGCGGTGTACGGCGGCAAGGTGGTGCGCAAGCCCACCCTGGGCGACGACGTGCGACCGATCGAGGAAAGCGACGTGGCGCGCGCGAGCATCCTGATGATGCTGACATCGGGCCTGGCCCTGGCGGTGCTGGTGGGGTGCCACCTCGCTTTCGCCGGCGGCATCGAGGGCGTTTTCGCAAGCTTGCCCGGCGCATGCGGATTCGAGGGGTCGATGGTGACGGCGATGCGGGAGGGAGCAGCCTGATGAGGAGGTTCGTCCACGGGGGCGACGTGTACGAGCGCGACGTGAGCCTCGATTTCTCGGCCAACGTGAACCCGCTCGGCATGCCGCAGGAGGCGCGCGAGGCGCTGTGCTGCGAGGCGGCATCGTTCGAGCGCTATCCCGACCCGCATTGCCGCGAGCTGGTCCGTGCTCTGGCGAGGCACGAGGACGTGCCCGGGGCGTGGCTGGTTCCCACGGCCGGCGCGAGCGACCTGATCATGCGCGTGGCCCTGGCGCTGCGCCCGCGCGAGGCTTTGGTGACCGCGCCCTGCTACGATGGGTACCTGAAGGCGCTTGACCTGGTGGGCGCCCGCGTGCGGGCGCATGGGCTTGACCCGGCGAGCGGTCTGGCGCTTGACGAGGGCTTCGTGCGCGCGATCGAGCGGGGCTGCCGCTTGGTGGTGATCTGCGCGCCGCACAACCCTTCGGGCCTGCTGCCCGATCGCAGCCTGGTGCGCGCGGCGTGCGAGCGCGCCCGCGCGGTGGGTGCGGCGGTGCTGATCGACCAGACCTTCCTGGGATTCACCGACGAGGAGAGCTACGCCCCGTGGTGCGCGGACTTCCCGAACCTGGTGGTGATGGGCGCCTTCACGAAGCTCTACGCCCTGGCGGGCCTGCGGCTGGGCTTCGGGATGTGCGCCGACCCCGCGCTGCGCGCAGCGCTGGTGAACTGGGGCTGCGACTGGGCGGTGTCGGGCCCGGCGCAGGTCGCAGGCGTGGCCTGCGTCCGCGCGGCCGCGCGCGGCTTCGTGACCGACACGCGGGCCGTCGTGGGCCCTGCGCGCGTCCGTCTGCGCAGCCAGCTGCAGCGGATGGGCATGGAGACCCTTCCCGGTACGGCCAACTTCCTGCTGTTCCGCGCACCGCGGCCCCTGTTCCGCGACCTGCTGGCGCATGGGATGATGGTGCGCGACTGCTCAAGCTACCGGGGCCTCGATGCGCGCTGGCACCGCTGCGCCGTGAGGCTGCCCGCGCAGAACGACCGGCTGGTGCGTGCGATCGAGGAGGTGATTCGATGAGCGGCGGATCGATCATGGTGCAGGGAACCATGTCGGGGGTGGGCAAGAGCCTCATCGCTGCGGGACTGTGCCGGGTGCTGGCGCAGGGCGGCCTGCGCGTCGCTCCGTTCAAGGCGCAGAACATGGCGTTGAACTCGCATGTCACGTTCGATGGCTGCGAGATCGGCCGTGCGCAGGCGGTGCAGGCCCAGGCGGCGGGAATCGAGCCTGAGGCGATCATGAACCCGGTTCTGCTGAAGCCCACCGGTCCCATGGGCTCGCAGGTGATCGTGCGCGGCAGGCCCATCGGAACGATGTCGGCGCGCGACTACTTCGCCTATCGGCCCCGTCTCACGCCCGTGGTGATGGCGTGCTTCGCCGAGCTGCGCCGCCGCTTCGACGCGGTGGTGATCGAGGGGGCGGGCAGCCCGGTCGAGATCAACCTGGGTCCGGACGAGTTCGTGAACATGGGCATGGCGCGCCGCGCGGGCGCGCCGGTGCTGCTGGTGGGCGACATCGATCGCGGAGGCGTGTTCGCGCAGATGGTGGGCACGCTCACGCTGATGTCGCCCGAGGACCGCGCGCTGGTGCGGGGCTTGGTGGTCAACAAGTTCCGCGGCGACGCCACCATCCTGGAACCTGGCCTGCGGCAGCTTGAGCAGCTTGCCGGCGTGCCCGTGACGGGCGTGGTGCCCTATGCGCGCCTGGATATCGAGGAGGAGGACAGCCTGGGCGAGCCGCCCCGGCCTGTCGCGGCGGATGAGGGCGACGGGGTGGTGGACGTGGCCGTGGTGCGCCTTCCCCACCTGTCGAACGCAGGCGACTTCGACCCTCTGGCCGCCGCGCCGGGAGTGCGCGTGCGCTTCGTGGAGGACGCGCGCCGCTTGGGAGCCCCCGACCTGGTGGTGCTGCCGGGCACGAAGGCCACCCTGGCCGATCTGCGCTGGCTGCGCGCGCGCGCGCTGGACGCGGCTATCGCATCGCACGTGCGTGCGGGGGGCCTGGTGCTGGGCGTGTGCGGGGGCTTCCAGATGCTGGGCGCGCACCTTGGCGACCCGGACGGCGTGGAGGAGGGGGGAGCGGCGTGCGGCCTGGGACTGCTGCCGGTGCGCACGACGTTTTCCCGCGCGAAGCGCACGGTGCGCACGCACGGGCAGGTGCTTGCGGTGCCGGGGCCCTTCGCGGCCATGGCGGGCGCGGTCGTGGAGGGCTACGAGGTTCATCACGGCGTTACCGAGCGCATGGGCGGCCTGCCCTTCGCGCGGGTCGAGGCGCAGCTGCGCGACGGCGCCGAGGAGGGCTGCGTGTGCGGCACCGTGGCAGGCACCTATCAGCATGGCCTGTTCGACACCGCCTCGGCCGTGCGCGGGCTTGTGGAGGCCGTGTGCGCCCACGCCGGCAAGCCGGTGCCGACCGGCGAGGTGGTCGGCCGTGCGACCCAGCGCGAGCGCGCCTACGATACACTGGCCGACATCCTGCGCGCCTCCCTTGACATGCGCCAGGTGCACCGACTGCTGAAGGAGGGCGTATGAGCGCACCTGCAGGCGCGCTGCATGGCCTGGCCCATGTGGAGCCCGGCGACATCGAGCGGCGCAGCTTCGAGACGATCGAGCGCGAGCTGGCCCCGCGCGTCCTTGACCCGCTGACCGCGCCGGTGGTGAAGCGCGTGATTCACACCACGGCCGACTTCGAGTTCGCGGACACCCTTGCGTTCTCAAGGGACGCGATGGCCGCGGGCGTCGAGGCTCTGCGTGCGGGAGCCACCGTGATCAGCGATACCACCATGGTGGCCTCGGGCGTGAACAAGCGCGTGCTGGGTCGCTTCGGCGGGCGCGCCGTCAGCTTCATCGGCGATGAGGACGTGGCCGCCGAGGCCCGCGAGCGGGGCATGACGCGCTCGGCGGTGTGCATGGAGCGCGCGGCTCAGGTGGAGGGCCCGGTGGTTCTGGCGATCGGCAATGCCCCCACGGCCCTGGTGCGCATCTGGGAGCTGCTGGGCGAGGGGCGCATGGCGCCGCCTGCGCTGATCGTGGCCACGCCCGTGGGATTCGTGAACGTGGTCGAGTCGAAGGAGCTGATCTGCGGTTTGGACGTGCCTCACATCGTGGCGCGCGGTCGCAAGGGCGGAAGCGCCGTGGCTGCGGCGATCTGCAACGCCCTGCTGTACCTGGCCTCGAACGGGGAGCGCGCGTGATGGGCGCGCAGAGGGTCGCTTCACGGGGCGCGGAGGCCACGGCATCGGCGCCTGCGGTGCCGGCTGCTCCTGCCGTGCGCGTCACGGAGGCTGCGCCGCCCGCCACGGCGCCTGCGGCGCCCGCGCCCGCCGTGCCCCCATCGGGTCCCGCGGCCCTGTGGGGGGTCAGCGTGGGTCCGGGCGATCCCGAGCTGCTGACGCTGAAGGCCGTGCGCGTGCTTGAGGCATCGCCTGTGGTCGCCGTGCCCGACATCGGCCATAAGCGGCGCACTGCCTACGCGATCGTCAGCGACCGCCTGCAGGGCAAGACGGTGCTGGACTGCGCCACGCCCATGGTGAGCGACCCCTCCGTCACGGCTGCCGCCTACGACGCCATCGCCGACCGCATTTGCGCTCATCTGGCCTGCGGGCGCCAGGTCGCCTACGTGGTGCTGGGCGATGCCACGGTGTACTCCACGTACGGCTACGTGCGGCAGCGCGTTGCCGCATGCGGGTTCGCCACGTTCATCGTGCCCGGGGTCACGTCGTTCTGCGCAGCGGCCGCACAGGCGAACCTGATGCTGTGCGAAGGATCCGAGCGGCTTTTGATCGAGCCCGTGGGAAAGGCCGGCGCGGTGGACGAGCCCTCGTTCGACGCCACGCGCGTGTACATGAAGGTGGGGCGACATCTGCCGGCGCTGCGTGCCACGCTGGATGAGCGCGGGATGCTGGAGGGCGCAGCCATGGTGGCGAACTGCGGCCTGCCTGACGAGGAGGTGCACCCGCGCTTCGCCGATGCCGTCCTGGGCGAGCGTCCGCCGTACCTCAGCGTGGTGATCGCACCCTCGCCGGTGCGCGCGCACGATCCGAAGCGCGCGGGGGGAGAGGCGTAGGCGTCTTTCCCCGACCCGTCGCGCAGGGTGCGCTTCGTGCCGGCGACCTGATCGGCGGCTCGGTTTCGCGCCGCGCCACCCGCCCGTCGGCTCGACGCCGCTTTGCCGCCTCTGACGAGTCCCCAAGGCAAAGGGCGGGCACGGCACGCGACCGTTCCCGGCGGCAGTGGCGTTCGGCTCCCTCGCTCCAGGAGCTTGCGAGGGGCGTGCGGACTGCACGGCGGAAGGCGCCCGTGCGGTCACGGCGATCGTGGAGACGCTTGCGGATTGTCATGACGCGCTCTACTATGACCGAACGGCTGGATAACCACAGTATTTTGAAAGGAACGAACATGGCAACCATCGACGTCATCCGTCAGGCCCTTGCGGACAATCTGGACATCGACCCGACGACCGTCACCCCCGAGGCCACGCTCGATTCCCTGGCGGTGGACTCGCTGGACATGGTGGAGCTGATCTGCGACGTTGAGGAGCGCCTGAACATCGAGCTCGGTGAGCCCGAGGGGCTGGTCACCGTGGGCGACATGGTCGCCTACATCGACGCGCTGTAGGGCTCCGCGCCCGCGGGTGCGGCTTTGCCCGCGCTGCGTGCGGTGAGGGGGCCGCACGCCTTCTGACAAGCCGGTCTCGCCCGCAGGCGGTGATTCCGCTCCCTCTTGGCCTGCGTTCGCGTCCCGTGCGCTCACGGTTTGATACGATTGGCCCGTCTAACACAACAGCGATGTGCTGCGCGCCCTGCGGCCCGCGCGCATTCGCCTCGGCGCCTTCCGCGCCGTCATTCGATCGATGGGGGAGACATGCTTCGCGAGGACCTGGACGACACCATTGCGGGAATCCTGCGCAACTACGACGAGGGAGACGTGTTCTTCACGCGCCCCGACCGCCACTTTCCCACGCGGAGGAAGGTCATACAGATCGTCAAGGAGCTGCGCAACGTGATGTTCCCGCGCTACTTCCATGACGGAAGCCCGCTTCCCTCGAACCTTGAGCTGTACGTGGGCAGCACCCTCGACATGATCGGGGACGCCCTGTTCGTGCAGGTGAGGGAGTCGCTGCTGTTCCGTGACGCCGACAAGATCGACTTCGACGAGGCTGAGAGGCGCGCCCGCGCGATCACCAAGACCTTTCTGGCGCGCGTGCCGCACCTTCAGTCGATGCTGCTGAAGGACGTGCAGGCCGCCTTCGATGGCGACCCGGCGGCGCAGAGCAAGGAGGAGATTATCTTCTCGTACCCCGGGTTCTTCGCCATTACGGTGTATCGCATCGCACACGAGCTGTACGTGCTGGACGTGCCGCTGATCCCGCGCATCATGACCGAGTACGCCCATCAGGGAACCGGCGTGGACCTGAATGCCGGAGCCGAGGTGGGGGAGTACTTCTTCATCGACCATGCCACCGGCGTGGTGATCGGCGAGACCACGAAGATCGGCAACCATGTGAAGATCTACCAGGGGGTTACCCTGGGCGCCCTGTCAACGCGCGGCGGCCAGAAGCTGGCGGGCGTGAAGCGCCATCCCACGATCGAGGACAACGTCACCATCTACTCGAACGCCTCGGTGCTGGGGGGCCAGACGGTGGTGGGCGAGGGGTCGGTGATCGCCGGCAGCGCCTTCGTGGTGAAGTCGGTGCCGCCCGGGTCGCGCGTGTCCGTGCGCCTGCAGGAGGCTCATGTCAGGAAGCCCGACCAGCCCGCGTAGCCCTTTCCGTTCGCCGCGGCAGCCGTTCGCCGCGGGCGCCTTTCGCGTCCGTGCGTTCCCGTCGGAGGAATCCGTGCTTTTACTAACGCTTCGGTAACGGTAGAATTCATCTGTTGTCCAAAACGTGCAAAGGGGACCTATGGACGCTCTCATCGCAGTTACCGACGTGATCAACACCTACATGTACACCTACCTGCTGGTGTTCCTTCTGATCATCGCCGGCGCCTACTTCTCGATTCGCACGCGCTTCGTGCAGTTCCGGTACTTCAAGGACATGTTCTCGGCCCTTACCGAGAAGCGCCACGTGGACGGCTCCGACGCGGTGTCGTCGTTCCAGGCGCTGATGGTGTCCACCGCCAGCCGCGTGGGCACGGGCAACATCGCCGGCGTGGCCACGGCCATC
This sequence comes from Berryella wangjianweii, assembly GCA_013201155.1. Lineage (GTDB taxonomy): Bacteria > Actinomycetota > Coriobacteriia > Coriobacteriales > Eggerthellaceae > Berryella > Berryella wangjianweii. Next base: position 265,477 of record CP053716.1, read on the forward strand.
GCCATGGGCGGCCCGGGCGCGGTGTTCTGGATGTGGGCGATGTCGATCGTGGGCGCCGCCTCGGCCTTCGTCGAGTCCACGCTTGCGCAGATCTGGAAGGTGCGCGGCGAGGAGGGCGAGTTCCGCGGGGGTCCCGCCTACTACATCCAGCAGGCGCTGGGCAAGCGCTGGCTGGGCGTGGTGTTCGCCTGCTCGCTGGTGCTGTGCTTCGCGGTGGGCTTCAACGGCCTGCAGGCCTTCAACCTCAGCTCGTCGTTCGAGTACTTCATCCCCGGGTTCCGCGGCTCCATGGCCGCCTTCGGCCTGGCGGTGATCCTCACCATGTTCACGGCTGTGATCATCTTCGGCGGCGTGAAGCGCGTGGGCGTGCTGTCGTCGGTGATCGTGCCGATGATGGCCGTCGTCTACCTGGGCTTCGCCGTGGTGCTGACGATCATCAACATTGCTGACGTGCCTGCGGTGATGTCCCTGATCTTCTCGTCGGCCTTCGACTTCCAGTCGATCTTCGGCGGCTTTGCGGGCTCCGTTGTGGTGATCGGCATCAAGCGCGGCCTGTTCTCCAACGAGGCCGGCATGGGCTCGGCTCCCAACGCGGCTGCGGCGGCGTCGGTGTCGCATCCCGCCAAGCAGGGCCTGGTGCAGACCCTGTCGGTGTTCATCGACACGGCGATCATCTGCACCTGCTCGGCCATGATCATCCTGCTGTTCTACGTGAACGGCAATCCCGGCGACCTCAACGGCATGCCGCTCGTTCAGGCGGCGGTCGAGCACGCCGTGGGCCCGGTGGGCATCTACGTGATCACGTTCTCGATCGTGGCCTTCGCGTTCTCCAGCATCATCGGCAACTACTTCTACGCCGAGAGCAACATCAAGTTCATCAAGAACAACAAGGTGGTTCTGTTCGTGTTCCGCGTGGGCTGCTGCATCGCGGTGTTCTTCGGCGCGCAGTCGAACTTCACGTTGGCGTGGAACCTGTCGGACATCCTCATGGGTATCGAGGCGATCATCAACATCTTCGCCATACTGCTGCTGGGCAAGTGGGCCATGGCCGCGTTGGACGACTACGCCGAGCAGAAGCGCAAGGGCCTCGACCCCGTGTTCACGGTCGACTCGATTCCCGGCCTGCCTGCCTGCGAGTGCTGGCATGTGAAGCGCGAGGAGCTTGAGCACATGGAGCGCATCAAGGCGGCCGAGGCCGCGCACAAGGTGGCCGAGGGCATCCTGCGCGATTAGCACCCGCACCACTTGGATTCTTGAGACGGGCCCGTCGAGCGCATTGCGAGTTCATACGGTGTACGGTGAAGGGGTGGCCGTCATGGCCACCTCCTCTGTCTTTGCCAGTAGATGATCTTATCAATGGGCGATAGCCGCTGAGGGCGCATTTGAATTTGCCATATGGCGGCGCGCTTTATTCCACCTTGTGAGGTTTGTTCACCCGCAGAGCAGGCGCATCTGTTTGGTAGAATGGCCCAGCGAGATGGGATGCCGATGATTGATGGTCGAATTACAACGTTTGAGCTGTTTGCGGGGGCAGGGGGGCTTGCCCTTGGTGCTTCTTTGGCGGGCTTTCGTTCGTTAGGGACGGTTGAGTGGAATCGCTGGGCGTGTGACACCATCCGTCTTAATCAGTCGCGTGGGTATTCTCTCGTCCGCGATTGGCAGGTTCATCAGGCCGATGTTCGTGATTTCCCTTTTGATTCAATCAGCGAAGAGGTTGACGTGCTCTCAGGAGGGCCGCCCTGCCAGCCCTTCTCTATTGGAGGATCCGCGCGTGCGCACGACGACGCCCGTGACATGTTCCCTGCTATGATCGAAGCAGTCAGACGACTCAGACCACGTGCCTTCGTGGTCGAAAACGTAAAAGGCTTGCTACGAAGCCAGTTCAAGGATTATTTCCAGTATATCCTGCTGCGGCTTGAATTTCCCGAGCGGCAGATGCGCAAGGGTGAGCAGTGGTTCGAGCACCTGTCCCGACTTAAGAAGGCCAAAGCCGTATCCGACCGTTTCACTGACGAGCTTACCTATGAGGTGCTTCCGACTCTGGTTAACGCTTGTGATTACGGGGTTCCACAGCGTCGTGAGAGGGTATTCATTGTCGGATTTCGCTCCGACCTTGGAATACACTGGTCGTTTCCTGACCCTACGCACAGTCGTGAGGCTCTGTTGTGGTCGCAGCGCCCTGGAGGCTCGTATTGGAATCGTCATGGTTTGAAGGATCCCGAGCATGCTCTGGCTGTGAAGCCGCCCGAGGATGTTCGTCTTCCTTGGCGCACGGTGCGTGATGCGCTCGCGGGGCTTTCGGATCCCGTTTCGGGCCCGAGTGATGTATGGCCAAACCACGAGCTGAGAAGGGGCGCACGTATTTATCCCGGCCATACGGGAAGCTCGCTCGACCTCCCCTCTAAAACTTTAAAGGCGGGGGTGCATGGAGTCCCCGGAGGGGAAAACATGCTTATCCTCGACTCGGGTGAGCCGCGCTACTACACGGTGAGGGAGGCTGCCAGGATGCAGACCTTCCCTGACGGGTATCATCTTGATGGCTCGTGGACGGAAGCCATGCGGCAGATTGGCAATGCGGTACCTGTGCTGCTTTCCCAGTGCGTGATGAAATCGCTGGGCATCGCCCTATGTGCCCAGGAGCTTGGGAGCAAGGTGCGGGAACGAGAGAGGATTGCGATATGACGCCCTTCAATCCGCTTGACAAGCAGAATCTTGCCATCAGCATTGCGAACGCCCTCGACGAGGCCGAACCGGTGGCGCTTGACAAATTGGAAAGGTTCGAAGGGGCGGGCGTATACGCGATCTACTACCTCGGTGGGTTTCTGGCGTACAGGCCAACCGCAGAATGCAACAGGGTCGTATTGAATTACCCAATTTACGTGGGAAAGGCTAGTTCAAAGGGGGCACGGAAGGGTGCATTCGATGCAGCTGAGCCGAGCGGCGCCCCCCTGTACAACAGGCTTCGTCAACATAGTCGCAGCATCGAGCAAGCCGTCAACCTCGATATCAGCGATCTGTTTTGTAAGTATCTTGTAGTGGATGACCTATGGGTTGCATTGGGAGAGTCTCTTCTCATTGCACGCCACGCCCCAATCTGGAATGTTCTAGTCGAAGGGTTCGGAAACCATGACCCTGGCAGCGGTCGCCACGCTGGCATGAGGCCTAAATGGGATACCCTGCATCCTGGTCGTCTCTGGGCGGATCAACTGCGTCCGAATGCCATGAGTGCGCAGCAGATTCACGATGAGGCTCTTAACTATTTGGTAGAGCGTTACGAGGGAATCTCATATACGTTTTCCGATAGTGCGTTGAAGCTGCGCAGGCAAGACGATAAGGCGCGCAGGGATAAGCCTTTTGGCAGGGTTTGATTTGACCTCTTCCCGAAAGCTTGAATGTGGCAATGGATTCCCAGACTGAGAGCATGGCCAGAAGTCAGCATGTAGTTTTGCAGTACGGCCTCTACGCGGGACGGTAGATCGCGCAGTTGTTCGGCGTTTCGTACATCTCCACGCACGAGGGACGCAGCCCCTCGGCCTCCATGCGCTCGAAGAAGTAGCGGGCCAGGTTCTCGGCGGTGGTGCGGAAGGGCAGCAGCGTTAGCGAGAAGCCCTCCTGCTCAAGGCAGGCGAGGGTCTGGGGCGCAAGCGACCCCTCCTCGATCAGGAAGGTGTGGTCAAGCTCTTCGGCCAGAGCGCGCACGCAGCGCTTGAACACGCCGAAGTCCATCACCATGTCCTTCATGGTGCTCTCGGTCTGCAGCGCGTCGGCCCCGATGTAGGCCACCACGCGCCAGCGATGGCCGTGCAGGTTCTCGCACTTGCCGTAGTAGTCGGTCAGGAAGTGGGCGCTGTCGAAGGCGCTTTCGGTTTTCAGCTCGTACATGCTGCTCCTTCAGGTGCGGGTATCGGCGTCATTCTAGCGCAAGCGGCAGTGCGCACGCGCCCTGCCCATCTACCCGATGCTGTGCGGTAACGCGCCTGCGGCCCTGCATGCCCGTTCGACGGCGAAGGGCTATACTGGGCGGCTAGCACCCATTCGCGGCGCCCGTCCGCCGCATACGGAAGGAGGGCGCGCATGGAGCGCATCGCCAGCTTCACGATCGACCACAATCTTCTGGAACCCGGCGTGTACGTGTCGCGGATCGACCAGGATCCCGACACCGGCGCCGTGGTCACCACCTTCGACCTGCGCCTGACGGCGCCCAACCGCGAGCCGGTCATGGACACGGCCTCGGTGCACGCCCTCGAGCACCTGATCGCCACGTACCTGCGCAACGACCCTGCGTACTGCCGGCGCGTGGTGTACTTCGGCCCCATGGGGTGTCGCACCGGCTTCTACCTGCTGGTGTTCGGCGATGAGACCGCGCAGGACATCGCGCCTCTGGTGACGCGCATGTTCGCCTTCGCCCGCGACTTCCAGGGCGAGGTGCCGGGTGCCACGCCGGCCGAGTGCGGCAACTACCACGACAGCGACCTCATGGGCGCCCGGTGGTGGGCGCGCCACTATCTGGACAAGACGCTTTCGCGCCTTGACGAGGCGCATACGACCTATCCGCAGGCATAGGGCGAGGGGAGCGCGCATGACGAAGGTCGGGATCATCGCCGCCATGGAGGTGGAGGCCGAGCTGCTGAAGAGCTCGATGCCCTCCGTGCGGACGCATCATCACATGTCCACCGAATTCTGCGAGGGGCGGTTGGGTCCCACCGACGTGGTGGTGGTGCGCTCGGGCATCGGGAAGGTGAACGCCGCCATGTGCGCGCAGGTGCTGGTCAGCGTGTTCGGGGTCAGCCACGTGATCAACACGGGCATCGCGGGCTCGCTTGACGCGCGGATCGACATCGGCGACTTGGTGGTGTCGGTGGATGCGGTGCAGCACGACATGGACGCCACGAACTTCGGCTACGAGCCGGGCGTGGTGCCTCAGATGCCCATCAGCTCGTTCTTCCGCGCTGATGAAGGCCTGCGAGCCCGCGCGCTGGCCGCCGCGCGCGCCTGCGTGCCCGCGGTGGGGGTATTCGAGGGGCGCGTGCTGTCGGGTGACTGCTTCGTGGCTGACGAGGAGATGAAGCATCGCCTGGTGGAGGGCTTCCAGGGCCTGTGCTGCGAGATGGAGGGCGCTGCGATCGCCCATGCCTGCGCGCTCAACCGCGTGCCGTTCGTGGTGGTGCGGGCCATTTCCGATAAGGCCGACGGGTCGGCGTCGATGGACTACCCGGTGTTCGAGGAGCAGGCCGCGCGTCACTGCGCGCTGGTGGTGCGGCACATGGTGGAGCATCTGAGCGAGGACGCGGGGACTCCGGCCCCGTAGCGCCTCACGCGGGCTTGCGCCTTCGCCACGCCATCAGGGGCGCCGGGCGTCGTCGCATGCAGGTGGCCCCTCTGCGTCCTGCGCGGGATTCTTTCCCAGGTCGCGGCTCTGGTACATCCCGTCGTCGCGAAAGCCCAGCCGCCGGTAGTAGTCGCGCGTTCCCACCGCGCTGATCACGCTCACGTGGGCGAATCCCTCGTCCTGTGCGATGCGGCATGCGCGCTCCACCAGAGCGCGCCCCAGACCCTGGTGCTGCGCCCCGCCTGACGTCCGATGCAGCGGCGCGGCGGCCCCGTACACGTGCACCTCGCGGATCATCGCGTGCGAGGCGCAGGTGGGCAGCCCTTCCTCCTCCATGACCCTCGCTCCGTGGGCGGTTGGCAGCGACAGGCGCAGGAAGCCCAGGATGCGCTCATCGGGAAGCACCCATTCCAGGAACACCTCGCGGGCCACGTCGGCGTCGTAGCGATGCGCGCGCAGGCGCGCCCGGCGGGCGTCCGCGCGGTCGGTGGCCAGCTCGCGGTAGCGCACCTCGTCCACAGGGCGCCCGCTTTGCCTCACGGCCCGCTCAACCTGTTGGCGCAGGTTGGTGCGCTTCACCCCGGCGACGATGTCGTGCGCCGAGATGTCGCGCACCATACGCGATATGCGCAGATAGGGTGGCGCCTCGACGACGCACTCGGCGAGCAGCGAGGTGAGCGTGGCCTCGTCGTAGGGCGTCCAGCGTCCGCTCTCATGAAGCGCGCCCAGGCGCGTCCCCTCAACCAGCATGCAGGGGTACAGCTTCACCTCATCGGGGCAGAAGCGGGGGTCGCTGGTAAGCGTGCGATAGGCGCGCAGGTCGGCGGCGGGGTCGCTGCCGGGCAGGTTCGGCATCAGGTGGGCGTGGATCTTGAAGCCGTGCAGGCGAATCAGCGCGAAGGCCCGCGCGATCTGCGCGGGCGCGGCCAGGCGCCCGCAGGCCTCCAGGGCGCGCTCGTCCAGAGTCTGCACGCCGATCTGCACCTTCGTGCAGCCCAGCTGCCGCATCGCGGCAAGGCCGGCGGCGCTCACGCGCTCGGGGCGCGTCTCCACCACCAGGCCCACCACGCGGTGCGCGGCCCGCTCGTTCAGGCGATGCTGACATTCGACTTCGCCTTGGTCGGCCTGCTGCCAGGCGGTCAGGTCGTGCCAGGGCGTGTTCGGGCCGTACAGCTCGGCCAGCGCCTGGGCGTAGGTGGTGCGACCCTCGTTCACGCGCTGCTGAGCGTCTGAGGCCCGCGCCGCCAGTCGTTGGGGGTCCGTGGTCAGCCCGGCGCTTCGGTAGCGCGCCCGACGTGCTTCGACTTCGGCGGCGCGTTCGGCATCCGAGCAGTTCAGCGCTGCGAACAGCTCGCGCACGAACCAGCGCCGATACGGCGCGGGATAGTCGCACCAGGTGCCTCCCAGCACGATCAGCTCAACCTTGTCGATGGGATGCCCCATGTCGCCCAGCGCGGCCAGCCGGACGCTCACCTGCAGAAACGGATCGAAGAAGCAGCGTTCGGCGCGCTGGCACGCTGGCTCGTCTGACAGGTAGCTCTTGGGCATGCGCACGTCGTTGGGGCAGAACAGGCAGTCGCCCCCGCACGGCCAGGGCCGGGCGATCACCGTGATCGTGGCCACGCCGCTGGCGGTGCGGCGCGGCTTCACGCGGATCGCGTCCAGCAGACGCCGCTCCAGCGACTCGTCGATCTCCCACGAACGCCACCGCTCGGGATCGTCGCGCTTCACGTGCAGGTAGAAGGGGTGCAGGCCCTTCTTCGACACATGCTGTGACACCTCGCGCACATCCACGTTGCGCGCGCGAACGAGGCGGGCGAGCGTCGCGGTGTCAAGGTGCGCGCCTTCCCGCAGAAGGGCTAGTATGTCCAGCAGCAGTTCTTCCATAGCGCAGCATCTTAGCGCAACGGCAGGGGAGGCCCATGGATTCACGCACCGCGCAGCGCCTGGCGCAGATCAACACCGCGTTCTACGAGCGCAACGCGGCATCGTTCTCGGCCACCAGACAGCATCCCTGGCAGGGGTGGCGGGAGTGCCTGCGCATCGCGCGCGAGCAGGGCGTCGTGCCGACGCACGAAGCCGCTGACGCGCAGGTGAGCGTGCTGGATGTGGCCTGCGGCAACCTGCGCTTCGAGCGTTTCCTGGCCGGGGAGGCGCCCGCAGTGCGCTTCGCCGTTCATGCCGTGGATAACTGCGATGGGCTGGTCAGCGCTCAGGGCGAGGCATCATATCAGTCGCTGGACGTGTGCGCGGCGCTGCTGACCGAGCCGCCCGTGCTGAGCACCGTGCTGCGTCCCCTCGCCTGCGACCTGGTTGTTTGCTTCGGCTTCCTGCACCATGTGCCCACCTTTCGCGCGCGCCTGGATCTGCTGCGCACGCTGACGGCCCGCACGCGGCCCGGGGGCCTTTGCCTGGTATCGGCGTGGCGCTTCGATGCCGACGAGCGCCTGCGCACCCGCGCTCCGCTCGATACCGCGCGCGCGGCGCCTCAGGTGGGAATCGATCGGGCCGACCTTGATGCGGGCGACTACCTTCTGGGCTGGCAGGGAAGGCCCGATGCGTGGCGATACTGCCATTGCGTTGACGATGTTGAGGTCGATTGCCTGGTGAAAGGCGTGGTCGATGACGCTCTCCTGGTGCGTCGCTTCCGCGCCGACGGTCCGCAGGGACGCTCGAACGAGTATCTGGCGCTGACCCCTCGCGCTTCGTAGGGCCTTCGCGCTCGGGCGGGTGCGCCTCCACGCCGGCGACGTGCTGGCTCTCGCGCGCCTCGGGGGTCGTCCTGCGGCGCGGCCGGAGCGCGTGTCCCCGACTGCGCCGCAGAGTGCGGCTCCTCGATGCGGCCGTTCGGTTCACGCGCCCCTGACCTCTGCGTGCTTGGCCTGCACGCGCGGCCTGTCATTTGCGCGCCCCTTCACACGCGCTGGCCCTCAAGGCCGCGCTCGCGGGTAAGCGAGCGCGCGCTCAGCCAGGTCACCAGCATGTAGCAGCCGTACACGAGGGCGAACGACCCGGTTGCCACCAGGGCCGTGGCCCCGATGTCGAAGCCGCCGAACAGCCTGACGATCACCGCCACCGCCTGCATGGCGCACAGCGTGTGGCACACGGCCACGATCAGCGGGAACAGGAAGTACACGCACACCTGGGCGCCCAGACTGCCGGCGATCGCCCGCTCGCGCACGCCCAGCTTCCGCAGCAGGTTGTAGCGGTGCGTGTTGTCGTCCGCTTCGGTGAGCTGCTGGATGGCCAGCATGCCCGCACACGAGACGACCAACGAGAATCCCAGGTAGATTGCCAGGAATGCCACCACGCCGCGGATGCCGAACCCTTGCTCCTCCACATCGTGACGCGTGACCGTCTGGTAGTCGGGCCACGGCGTTACTCGCTCGGCGTCTCTTTGGGCAGCGCCGCCCTGCACGGTTTCCTGCGCCTCGGTCAGGGCCGCCTGCGCTGCCTCCGAGTGAAGCTGCAGGTTCAGCACGGTTTGCGCCACTATCATGCCTTCGGGCATCTCGTCATCGCGCACCACCACGGTCCCGGTGTTCATGGGAACGTAGGAGTTGCTCAGCGAGGCGGTCAGCATGCGCGTCAGGCGCAGATCGCGCCTACCCAGGGGCACGGTGGCTCCGCTGCTCACGGCATTCTGCCACGCTGAGCTGGTCAGTCCGCTGTTGCAGACCACGGCCGCCGAACCGGGCTCAAGCGTCAGCTGCTCGGCGCCTTGAAGCTCAAGCAGGGCGTTTACCTGCGAGAGGCGGGCGAACGAGAGGGGCATCTCGCCCGCGCGCTCCAAAAGCCCCAGCTCCCTGAGCGATTCGGTGAGCGATTTGCCGCTGGAGAGGGTCACGTCGCCGAAGGTCACGGGCCGCTCGCCTGAGAACATCAGGTTTACCTGAGCCGATCGTTTTGCGAGGCTGTCGAGCCCCATTTGGCCCACGGCCCGCAGCTCGGCGTCAACGACTGCGGCCATATCCCAGTCATGCGCGCGCGCCCAGGCCACGGCTTCGTCCGACCGGGTTGAGTGCACCTCTCCCGCGCCGCCCACGACCCATCCGCTGGATATGGTGGCGTCGTAGGGAGTGATGGTCTTCTGGCTCTCGTTCAGGGCGTTCGTGATGCCGATGCCGCCGCACACGCTGGTGATGGCGAAGAACAGCGTCATGCTGACCACGGCCATGGTCGCGGTGGCGCTGTTGATCCGCGCGTTCAGCTGACGCAGCGTGAACATGCGGATTCCGCGCAGGTACAGGGGTTTGGCCAGCTGGCCCACGCGCAGAAGGAAGCCTGCGGCCGAGTAGAACAGCAGCCATGTGCCCGCGCACACCAGTACGGTTGATGCCATGAACTCGGGCTTGTCGGGGGTGATGCCCACCTTCAGCAGCAGGTGGTAGGCCGTTGTGATCAGCGCTACTGCCACCACGAACAGCAGGCTTGCGATCGGCAGGCTGCGCAGCCTGATGGTCTGGCTGCGGCGCTCGGCGGCCATGAGGTCGATCAGCTTGGTGCGCGATACCACCACCGCACCGTACACGGCTGACACGACGAACACGGCGCCGAACACGGCCAACGTGCCCATCAGGGCCGGCACCGAGAAGCCCACCACGCCGACGAACCCGGTGTTGAACATGTGAGACCCCAGATTGGCGAGGCCCTGCGACAGCAGCCAGCCCGCGATCACGCCCACGGCCAGCGACGCGCCGCCCACCACCATCGACTCGATCAGCGAGATGAGGGCCACGTGACGAGTCTGCATGCCCAGAGCCATGTACAGGCCGAACTCGCGTTTGCGTCGGCGCAGCAAGAACCCGTTGGCGTAGACGATGAGAAAGCCCAGCACCACGGTGACCAGATAGCTGGCGATGCTCACTACCAGGACCAGCGCCTTGCGTGCCTCGGTGCCGCCTTCGGGCACCAGGTCGCCCACGGCGTTGAAGGCGTAGAACACCGTGATGCCCAGCACCACGGTGAGGAAGTACACCGAGAAGTCGCCAAGCGACTTCCGTATGTTTCCCCAGGCAAGCTTAGCGAACATGGTCGGCCTCCTTGCCCAGGCGCGCGATGGTGTCGCTGATCAGGCTGTAGAAGCTCTCGCGATCGGCATCGCCGCGCACCGCCTGATGGGCCAGACGGCCGTCCTTGATGAACACCACGCGATGGAAGTAGCTGGCGGAAACCGGGTCGTGCGTCACCATCACCACCGTCGCGCCCAGGCGATTGATGCGTTCGAGCGATTCCAGCAGCTGACGGGCCGATTTTGAATCAAGGGCCCCAGTGGGCTCGTCGGCCAGGACCAGGCGCGGCTTGCCCACCATGGCCCGTGCGATGGCCACGCGCTGCTTCTGCCCGCCCGATACCTGGTAGGGGAACTTGCCCAGCACATCCCCGATCGACAGCTGGTCGGCGATGTAGCGCACGCGGGTGTCGATCTCGCGCGCGGGAACCTTGCGGATGGTCAGCGACAGCGCGATGTTCTCGAAGCAGGTAAGCGTGTCCAGCAGGTTGGCGTCCTGGAACACGAAGCCCAGCTCACGGCTGCGAAACGATGCCAGCTGCGCTCCCTTCAGGCGCCCGATGTCGCGCCCGTCGATCAGCACCGTGCCCTCATCGGGGCGATCGATGGTGGATATGCAGTTCAGCAGCGTGGACTTCCCCGAACCGGAGGCGCCCATGATGGCCACCATCTCTCCCTCCGTCACCGCAAGGCTCACGTCGCGAAGGGCCGCCGTCTGGCTGAACCCGCCTTTGCGCCCGCCGCCCCTCTTGCCGTAGGTCTTGCTCAGGCCGCGCGCTTCCAGTACGAATGATGGCGCCATGGTTCCTCCTTGGTCGGTTCTTCGCCGTTCGCAGCGCCGAGTTGGGCATGCGCCCCGCTGCGATATGCGTATGAGGACATCTTGCGCGGGAGCGCTTGCGGCAGCCTGTTGCCAACCTTACGTTTGCCTTAATTTCGCGCCGTCGCACGGCGGCCCCTGATGAAGATGGTTAAATGGACGCATGGTCGCGCACCTGAGGTCCGTCCGCCCCAACCCAGCGAGAGGAGAGCCCATGCCGATGGTCGAACCCCACCTGCTTTCCAAGCACGTGGTGCTGGTCGATGACGACCCCGCGCTCCGCGAGATGGTGGGCGCGATCTTCGCCCAGCAGGGATTCCGCACGGTGACGGCCTTCGCCGCGCCCACCGATGCCCTGGCCTACTGCCGCGAGGCGCGTTCTCGTGGCGAGGAAGTGCACCTGCTGGTGCTGGATGTGATGATGCCCCTGATGAACGGATTGGATCTGCTTGAGCGCATCCGCTTGGTGCCCGGTATGGAAAAGGTGCCCGCCGTGTTCCTCACTGCGCGCGACGAGCCGTACGACCGCATTCAGGGTCTGGGGCTGGGTGCCGACGACTACATCGCCAAGCCCTTCCTTCCCCAGGAGCTGATGCTGCGCGTGCTGGCCGTGCTGCGCCGCTGCTACGCGCAGGAGAGCCCTGAGCTCGATCTGGGGTTCTGCACCGTGAGCCTCGATACCGCCGAGGTGACGCGCCCTGACGGCGTGGTGGCGCTCACCGCCAAGGAGCGCGCGATTCTGGCCACGCTGGCGCAGAATCGAGGCCGCATCGTCACGATCGACTCCCTGTCGCTTGCCTGCTGGGGGGATTCGTTCGGTTACGAGAACTCGCTGATGGCCCATGTGCGGCGCCTGCGCGAGAAGATCGAGCGCGACCCATCCGCTCCCGAGGCGCTGGTCACCGTGCGTGGCCTGGGCTACAAGCTCACGTTGCGGTAGGTTGCCATGGCTGCGGTTCATCGAAAGGTCAGCTTTCCCGCCTTCCTCACGCGCCAGCTGTTCGGCTTCATGCTGCTGGCGATGTTGATCATGGTGGCGAACTTGGTCATGCTGGGCGTTCTGATGGGCCGGGCGGATGGCGTGGTGAGTCCCGAGGGCACGACGTTCACGTCGCGTCAGGCGACCGAAACGGTGCGTCATGTGGCCGAAGAGCTGACCGAGCGCGAGGACGGGTCCTTCGCGACCTCCGACACCGCGCGGGAGAATCTTGAGCGCATGCGGGGCTGGGCCGTCTTGGTGTCGGCGGAGGGCACGGTGAAATGGGTGGGCGGCGTCGCGCCTGCCGTCGAGGAGGGCGCCAGTCTGAGCGCAGCCGACATCGCGGTGATCGGTCGCACGGGCTACTACCAGGGACGACCCACCTTCGTGTGGACGCGCGACGACGGCGTGGTGCTGATGAGCCTGCCCGAGAACTCCTTCGTGCGCCTGGGGGCCACGCTGCCGGGCGACTTCCTGGCGCGGCTTCCCCTGTACGTGGGCGTCGTGATTCTGGTGAACGCCATGGTGGTGTTCCTGTACGTGTTCGTCACCCAGGCGCTTGCCCAGCGGCACATCGAGCCCCTGTCGCGCGCGCTGGTGGACCTGTCGGCCGGCCGCCCCGTGGATGTGAGCGCCGGCGGCGCGCTGGGCCTGGTGGCCGACACGCTGAACGAGGTATCCGACATCATGCGCACGAAGGACCGCGCGCGCGAGGAGTGGATCCACGGCGTGTCGCATGACATTCGCACGCCGTTGTCCCTGATCACAGGCTATGCCGATGGCCTGGCGGGCGATAGCGGGCTTCCTGAGAAGGCCCGCAGCGATGCCGCTTTCGTGCGGGCTCAGGCCCTGCGCATCAAGGACCTGGTGTTCGACCTGAATGCGGCGGCCCGTCTGGAGTACGACAGCCAGCCTCTCGACAGCGAGCGAATCGCCCTGCCCGCCATGCTGCGCGCCGTGGTCACCGAGTACCTGAACGACCTCACGCCCGAGCGCTACGAGCTTTCGCTTGAGGTGGGCCCCGAGGCCGCGACGGTGTGCGTGACGGGTGATGAGCGCCTGCTGAAGCGAGCGATTCAGAACGCGATTCAGAACGCCATGAACCACAACCCGCAGGGGTGCTCCATCGCGCTGCGCTTGAACAAGGGCCTGGACCAGGCATCGGGGATGCATCGGGCCTTCGTGCGCGTGACGGATGACGGCGTGGGGGTGAGCGGGGACGATCTGGACCGGCTTCAGCGCAAGGTGGAGAACGCCGCAGCGGGGCGTCCGATACAGGTGTCGAACCGTCCGGCGCCGCCGCCGCGCGTGGTGGGCGCGCCGACCCCTCCGATCGATTACCTGGTGATGAGGCAGCAGCAGGCCGAGGGCTTCGCCAAGCTGGCCGACTCCGAGCATGGGCTGGGCCTGCAGCTGGTGGGTCGCATCGCCGCGGCGCACGGGGGCAGTGCGCGGGTGTACTCGCCCGCAGCGGGCGGATTCGCCCTTATGCTGTGCCTGCCGTTGGATTAGCGCGTCCTTCATGCGGCTGAGGGTTCTCGCGCGTGGTGTCGATGGGGCCTTATGCCCGCCCGATCAAGGCTTGCCTTGCGCAGGTGCCGTGCGCCTCAGCCTCCCGCGCGGACGTGCGCCCGTGGGCTTCGGTGATCGTATGGAGCGAGGGCGCCGTGCAAGATGAATCGATGCGCGCGGAATCGGACATGGTGGAATGAGCGGGGGAGCGCCGCGCGCTGAGAAGGGCGTCCAGGAGCTATCGTGCGAATAGGGGATTCGCCACGAGTGGTGCGATGCTAGCGCAGCCGCGAACTCGTGTGCTCGGCTACGGCGCGAACCTCGATGCGAGCCTGGTCGATGTCGGAGATGACGGTGCGCGTGCGCTCGTAGAACACCCTGCCTGCTTCGGATAGGACGAGGTTTCGTCCGCCCCTCTGAAACAGAGAGACGCCGAGGTCCGTTTCGAGGTTTTTCATCTGCTGTGAAACTGCGGACTGCGTGATGTAGAGGCGGCGGGCAGCCTTGGTGAAGCTGCCTTCCTCACATACGGCACAGAAGCATTGTATCTGGCGAAGCAACATAGACGACCAATCACGAAGAGCGGTAACCCAAACTGCTTAAAAACTTGGTGGGATAATATCACGTTGAAAACCGACCTATCCTATAGAGAAGCTTATCAATCATAGAGTTATTATTCCGTTGCATTTTATCAGGTATTACAAAGCTATAAGGTCAATAATATTCGAGCAAAGTTGCACAACTTGCGTCGAAGTGTTTGATTTATGCACCGCATGAATGAGCAGCTCAGAAGCAAAACTTATGCATGAATGCCCGACTGTGCAGAAGCCGTGCAAAGCGGAGTCGCGCCGTGTCGCGCGACGCGTCCGAAGGGGCTTAAGCGCGTGTAAGAAATGGTCACTGTGACTTAATTAGATGTACTAAAAACGGTACATGATGGCGCTTGCTGCAGACGATTTCTCACGACTGATTAATGGTGCTAATACATCGGAGCGTGACGTGGCGATCGCGCGCCGGGGATGCGCCGGCGCATGCGCGAGGCCCCGCCTCCGCAGACATGCGGACGACGGGGCCTGCAGGTTGCGCGAATGGCGTTCGCGCGGCGGGAGCGACCGGATGCGACGAAGGGTGGAGGCCCTGCGCGAAGGTGGCCTCTACAGCGGCAGCGCGCTCAGCCGCGCGGCGGCGAAGCGCTCGGCCAGCCGCTGCTGGGTGGGGGCCAGGTCGATTTCCGACTCGCCCGCCTGATCTGCGGTCTTGCCTCCCTCGGTACGCACCGCCTCGGCGTTCCAGGCGGTGGCGGTGGCAACCGGCGACGCATCCTCGTCCCACGCGTGGGTTTCCCTCAGCTGCTCGCTGGTGGCGTTCAGGATGCCCGCAGCGGCGTCAACCCAGTACCATGAGCCGCCGATGGACACGAGGTTCCACGAGCGGTCCTCGCCGCCTACCGTGCCCGCCACGGTTTGGCAGGGAATGCCCGCCGCCTCGCAGAGCAGCTGGAAGGCCGCGGCCATGCCCGCGCTGTCGGCGGCCTGCTCCACCAGGGCGCCGTAGGCGGTGGAGCCCGAGTGGTCGGTGTCTGCCACCTTGGGATCGGCCTGCGAGCGGGCGTTATCCGTCACCCAGCGATATATTGCCAGTTCACGTGCGTAATCGGGCGTGCCTTTGCCGAACAGCTCGCCCGCAAGCTCAAGCGCTCGCTGCTCGGTGCGGTCGCGCCAGTCCCTCACCGTTTCGACGTCGGTCAGGTACGCGATCGACACGGTGGCGGCGTACAGCGCCCCGTCGTAGTCGCTCGACCCGTCGCCCACCGTCACGTCCTTGATGCCCAGGGCCGCCAGCGACCCGTCGGAGCGCAGGCGGCTCAGGGCCTTCTTGGCCCCATCAGGCGAGAGGTCGCTGGTTGAGGACACCACGGCGACGGTGGCCTCGCCCTTCAGGCTGGCCTCGCCGATGATCGCAGCCAGGTCGTCGACGGACCCCATGAGGCGAACCTTCGAAACGGGGGTGTCCTTGTGCTTGTACTCCCAGGTCACCTTTGCGGTGCCGTCGTTGGCGTACGTGCCGTTGTAGCCGTTGTAGAAGTAGAACAGGCGCGGGTCGCGCTTCAGGGCCTCGAAGATGGTGGCATTCACGTCATCGGACATGAACGAGGTTGATTCGGTGAGGTTGGCCAGCGAGTTGGCGATCGCCTCGGGGGCCTGGTCCTTGCTGATGGCCGATCCGGCGCAGGAGGTCAGCGACAGCGCCAGGGCAAGGCTGGCCGCGCCGGCGACCAGTCCGCCGACCACGGAACGAGGGCGGGTGATGCGTTGCATGGGCGTCCTTTCGATCGAACCCGCTTAGGCGGGCAGGTGCACCTTAGCGCACCTGCGCGATTCGGGGGCGATCCTGCGCTCAACCGTCATGCAATCTCTGCTGCACCTCGCGCGCAGCAGCGCAGGCGGCGGGCTCGTTCGCAGGCGCGCTGCGCATGGTCTGCGCGTGATGAGCCAGCCGAGGTGAATGCATGCGGATGGACGACCCGCTCGTCCCGACCCTCGCGCTATGCGTCCCCGCCGGCGCTTTGCTCGTTCTTCCCGGCGGCCAACGACTTGGGCCGCGCGAATCGATCCAAGGTAGCCAGGGTGCCCGGCAGAAGCAGGACGATCGAGGCCACGGCCACCGCCGTGCCGCGCGCCAGCGTCAGGCACACCTGGGCGGTGGTGGGATCGCTGGACACCAAGCCCAGCGTCAGCGTGGCGGTGAGCAGGATGCCTCCCGAGGTGGCGATGGTTCCCACCGACTGGGCCAAAGCACGCTGGATGGAGGCCCTCACGTCAAGATGGGCGCGGGCCAGGCGGTAGTTCTGCGTGTACAGAATGGCGTAGTCGATGGTGGCTCCCATGAGGATCGCCTGGACGATCACCAGGGCCACGTAGTAGGTGCTTACACCGAAGGCTGAGGTGAGGCCGCAGGTGAGGTTGATCGATCCCTGAATGAGGGCCACCAGGGCCAGTGCCAGGGGAATCGAGCGGAAGGTGGCCAGAACGATGGCGAAGATGCATCCGATGGTCAGCAGGGTGACCAGAGTCAGGTCCTTGGAGAACACGGCGGGTGCCTCTGACGTCAGCGCGGCGTCGCCTGCCAGGCGCGCCTCGCCCTCGAACTCGTCGGCCAGGATGCGGCGTACGTCCGCCACGAGGGTCCGGCTCGTGGCGGACTCGGGTCCGGCATCGAGGGTCAGCGCCAGGCGGCTCCACTGAGCCCCCTGCATCGCGTCGCGCGCCTCATCGAGGCGCTTACGTGCGGCGTTCAGGCGCGCGCGATCCTCGTCAGAAGCGCTTGCCACCAGGGGGCTGTCGGGCGCCGCCAGCGCGGCGGCGGCTTCCACCAGCTCCGTCAGGCTCATGCTGACGGGTTCCGCAGGGAATGGGGGAGCCGTCGGGGTCGCTTGGTTCGTCGAGGCTGGGGGAGCTGTCGGGGTCGCTGCGGGCGCGCTGCGGTCGGCGCGCCCGTCCTCCCGGCCGTCGGCGCTTCCGTTAGGCCCCGCGGTTTCGCTTCCCG
The DNA here is from genome assembly GCA_013201155.1 of Berryella wangjianweii. Lineage (GTDB taxonomy): Bacteria > Actinomycetota > Coriobacteriia > Coriobacteriales > Eggerthellaceae > Berryella > Berryella wangjianweii. The sequence goes on from CP053716.1 coordinate 282,674, forward strand.
TGGCTGCCGCTGCCAGCGCGGCGGCCTGGTCGGGGTGGGCGGATGCGAAGGCGATGCGCGCGATGACGGCTTCGTCCAATCCTGTGGCCTGCGAAAGCTCGGCGACATCGCGCTTTCGGTCAAGGGTGTTCGCCAGCCCCTCGGCCCACACGACGCCGTCTAGGGCCTCGATGCGCTCCAGGGCGCGCGCGGCGGCGTCCTCCTGACCGCGCGGGTACAGGGCGGCGAGGTTCGTCAGCGCAGGGAAGCGCTCGTCGATCGCCTTGTCGTCCGCCGTGGCAGGTGCGGTGTAGAAGCTTCCCTCCAGGGTGGACTTCAATCCGAAGCCTGCCGCCACCAGCACGACCATGCCCACGGCCAGCGCCGCACGGCCACGATGCTGCATGCGGGCGTAGGCGCTCATCTGCGGGCGCGGCGCGGGCTTGGCGGTGCGCAGCAGCGCACGGTCGAGCAGCACGATGCAGGCGGGAAGCAGGGTGAACACCACCAGCAGGCTGAACAGGACTCCCTTTGCCAGCACGATGCCCAGGTCGGGGCCGATGGCGAAGCTCATGGCCACCATGCACAGCAGCCCCGCCACCGTGGTGGCCGAGCTTGAGGCGATTGCCGTGGCGGTGCGCGACAGGGCGCGGGCCATGGCGTCGTGGGGACTGTCGGTTCGCGCGCGCTGCTCGCGGTAGGCGTCGGTCAGCATGATGGAATAGTCCATCGAAAGCACCAGCTGCAGAATGGCGGCGATTGAGAAGGTGAGCTTCGATACGTCGGGCAGCAGGGCGTTGGTGCCCATGCCCAGGACGATGGCCACGCCGATCGTGCCCAGGAACATGAAGGGCTCGATCCACGACCGGGCCATCACGAACAGGATGAGCGTCAGCAGCACGCAGGCGATGGCCAGGGTGATCGACAGGTTGTCGTCGTTGGCCTGCACGGCCGGCCCGCCGACGAAGGCATTCTGACCTTCGCCCGCATTCGGGTCGAATCCCTGGTCGCGCAGCGCTTGGCGCAGGTCGTCCAGAATCGCGGCCGCGCGTTCGTCGTAGGTTCCCGCCCTCAGGCTCAGCGTCATGCGGGCGTAGTCGTCTGCGCGCATCAGCGAGTCGCTCGCATCGAATCGCACCGACCCCACGCCGTCCACGCGCTCCAGCGCCGCTGCCACGTCGGCCAGCTGCTCGTCAGAGGCGCCCTTCACCATCACCGTCGCGCTCGTCTCGGATCCGAACTGCTGGCGCATCAGCTGAAGCGCCTCGGTGGACTGAAGGCTGGAGGGAAGATAGGCGCTGAGGTCGCGATTCACGTGCGCAAGGGGGATCGCAAGGGCGCTTGCGATGGCGAGGCCCAGGTACAGAGCGAGAATGAGGCCGGCGTGCGCGGTAAGGAAACGCGAGAGCTTCTCCATGGGGCACCTTCGTTCGAGCGACTGGTTGCGGTGCCTCGAATTCTAGACCATGGGCCCGTCAGGGCCTGTGACATGAAAATATAATGTTCATTCAAAAGTGTTGTGAAGAGGGCTAATGAATCGCGAGTGGCGCGGCATGCGTGCGGGGAGGTTACGAGTTCCTGGTCAGCGTAACCGTCGCGTGCTCTTCCGCATGGCCTCGCGGCGGCCGCATCGCCAAGGGGCTTTAACACGCAATGATATAGTGCTCAGACGACGATTCCCGTCCTGCCCTATACGCACCCTCATCGACGCGGGCCGATCGTCTCATTCACGTGCGGCGTTTCCGCACGCGGCGTCGGTGAGCATGCGCGGGGCCCGGATGGGCGTATGTTTGTGAGCCGATGTCAGAAGGGAACACCGTATTGAAACGTATTCCAGTAAGCATATCGTCTGCGCGCATCCCGCGCACAGTCCTGTCGTGCGCTCTTGCCTCGTCGCTTGCGTTGGCTCTGCCCGCAGGTGCGGCCGTGGCCGATGAGGCCCCTGACTCCACCGCGACCCAGGCCGCCCCTGATGCCCCGGCCGGTGCGTCGGACGCCGACGAGGCTGCGGCCAGCGCGACGTCAACGCTTTCCGATGCGCAGATCAAGGATGCCGTGAGCAGCGCCGAGCAGGCAACCGGCGTGCCCGGCGAGGATATCCAGTCCTCCGAGGCCGTCGATGCCGCCCAGGCCGCAGCCGATGAGCCCGCAGGCCGCGAGGGCGGGTCGTCCCTGGCCCCGCAGGAGCTGAAGGGGCTTTCGGGCCTGTCCACCTTCGCGGGCGACACCATGTACGAAACCGCCGTGGCCGAGGCGCGCGCCGCCTATCCCAACGGCAGCAACACCGCGATCATCGCCGGCCCCGGCGATGCCTGGGTGGACGCCCTGGCCGCCGCGGCGTTGGCAGGATCGCACGGCCCCATCCTGTTCGCGCGTGAGAACAGCATTCACCCCGCCACCATGCAGGCCCTGAAGGACCTGGGCGTGCGCGAGGCCATCATCGTGGGCGGCACCGCCGCGGTGGGCGAGGGGGCAGCCGACGACCTGCGCGGCGCCGGCATCGGCGTCACGCGCCTGGCGGGTCAGAATGCTCTGGGCACGCAGCTGGACATCTTCAAGTACGGCCTGAAGCACAAGCTGTGGACCTCGGGCGAGGCCTATGTGGCCACCAGCGCCTGGTACGGTGACGCGCTGTCGATCTCGCCCGTGTCGTATGCCAAGCGCGCGCCGATCTTCCTGGTGAACGGCCTGAACGGCTTCAACGCTGAGCAGCGCGCCGCGCTTGAGGCCGCCTTTGCCGACGGCACCCTGCGCCGCTCGGTGATCGTGGGCGGCACGGCCGCGGTGGGCGAGGACATCGCCGACTACCTGGCGGGCCTGTCGCCTGAGGGTCGCGCCTCGGTGGAGCGCCTGGCGGGCGCCACCCAGTACGAGACCAGCGCCGAGATCGCCGGCTGGTCGGTGCGCTCCAGGGGATTCGCCTGGAACAACGTGGCCTTCACCACCGGTCGCATGCCCTACGATGCCCTGGCGGGCTCGGTGCTGCAGGGCAAGTTCCTGGCCCCGCTGCTGCTGGTTGACGAGCGCAAGACCTACGGCGTCGGTGTGGCGGGGATGAACCGCGCCGGCATCACGTCCGCCCGCGTGTTCGGCGGCACGGCGGCGGTCACGCCTAGCACGCGCGGCGCGATCTTCGCGGCTCTCAGCGGGACGAACCTCAGCTTCGAGGACACGGGGCTGACGCTTGACCGCATGGTGGACCTTGAGGACGCCAACGACAACTCCATCGACGGCAAGAACGGCTACTACAGCCCCGACCAGCTTCGCCACTTCATCGACCCGTCGCGCTTCACGTACGGCTCGGCCCTGTTCTACCAGTTCGCAGTGCTGAACAAGGGGTACTCGGGCGTGCTGACGGCTGATCAGCTGAACGAGTTCATCGACCAGATCGCTCCCGGCTACGAGAGGAACTGGAAGGCGCACTCGAAGCTGCGCGGCACGGGTCAGGCCTTCATCGACGCGGCTCACGAGAGCGGCGTGAACGAGCTGTACCTGCTGGCCCATGCCATTCTCGAGTCGGCGTGCGGCTGCTCGCCGCTGTCGCAGGGCACGCGCGACGTGGCCCCCGGCTACCTGAACTTCTTCGGCATCGGCGCCTACGACAGCAACCCCGACAACGGCGCTTCGTACGCGAAGTCGCAGGGCTGGGACACGCCCGAGAAGGCCATCAAGGGCGGCGCTCGCTGGATCGCCCAGGGCCGCAGCCGCTTCATCAACAACGAGTGGAACCAGAACACCCTGTACAAGATGAAGTGGAACTACGAGCAGGGCGCCCGCCAGGGCACCGTGTGGAAGCAGTACGCCACCGCCGCTCATTGGCCCGATGGCATCTCGAACCTCATGGCGCAGTGCTATCAGCATCACGGCATCACGCTTGAGCGCACGGGTCTTGAGTTCCTGGTGCCCCAGTACCGCTAGGAGCTGAGGGTCGGGCGGAGTCGCCGACGAAGAGGCGCGGCGAATTCACCTCGACGTTTCGCGCAGCAGCTCAGGGCGGCCCCACCGGAAAGGTGGGGCCGCCCTTTCTGCGTTCAGGGCCGCGACCTGCGGCAAAGTTCGCGCAAAGAAGGGCGCGCCCGCCGTTTCGCAAGCGCTGCCGCGCGGATGCCGCAGGGAGGGATTCGCTGGTCGAGCGTTCGCTCTGCAAGGCGTGGTGCGTGGGTGGGCCGAACGGCGTCGTGACGACGCGACGACGCCGCAGGGGGCGCTACGCCCACTTGTTTGTCGGTCGGGGAGGCGCTACGCCCGCTTGCGGCGATGGCGATGGAGCCCGCGCGGATGCATGGGCAGGGACACCAGCGCGATCGTGCCCATCATCATCAGCAGGCCCACCCAGTCGGCGCCGGCGAAGGCGGTGCCCAGGAACACGGCGGGGATCACCGTGGCGCTGACGGGCTCTGCGGCTCCGATCATGGAGCCCTTCACGCCGCCGATGATGCCGATGCCATGCAGGTACAGTCCGAAGGCGCCGAAGGTTCCCAGCAGCACGATGAGCGCCAGCCCCACCGCCAACGTGGGGTCGAGCGCAGGTATCGCCAGGCTCATCAGCGTGAACTCGCCGCCCATGCCGATGTGGGCCTGCAGGCCCACAAGCAGGACCAGAGAAGCCACTCCGCCGAACACCATGCCGAAGCCGGTAACGGCCACGCTGCCGAATTTGGCGATCATCTTGCGGGGGTACATCACGTAGAAGCTCACGAACGCAGCGTTAACCAGCCCCCATGCAAGCCCGTCTGCGGGAATGGACAGCACGCCGGGGTCGCCCTTGGTGGCGATCAGGTAGGTGGCGCAGATTGCCAGCACCAGGCCCGCCAGATCGCACAGGCGCGGCAGACGGCGCATCAGCAGGCAGGTTGCCACCATGATCATCACGATGCTTGAGCTGGCGATCACCGTGGCCGTGCCCGAGTTGGTCACCTGGATGCAGCAGGCGTAGGTCAGCTGCGTGAGGAACAGGCCGACCGCGCCGAACACGATGCCCTGCCGCAGAGCGGTGGGGTCGCTGAGGAAGTCGCGGAACACGGCGCGCTCGGTCACGGCCATGACAACGAGGAACAAAGCTCCCGCCCCCAGCATGCGCACGGCTGTGAGCAGCAGGGGGGAGAGCTCGTAGTCAGCGAGGAGGTACTGGATGCACGCTCCGGAGAATCCCCAGAGCACGGCGCCTGCCAGTGCGAAGAGGATTCCCTTGGCCTCAGTTGACATCCTGGATTCCCCGCGTTGCGCCGGGATGACGCCGAGCGAGGTCGCGCAGGGCACGCGCGTTGTCGATCGACAGCTTCTCCACGGCGCCGTCCTTCAGATAGGCGTTGGCGTTCCCGGGGTTCAGCTTCAGCTGCTGATACAGCATCGAGTTGGTGATGCCCTTCTCGCGCTGGAGCTGGATCGTCTCCTCCCACAGGGTGCGCTTCTGCTCGGCCAGCATCTCGGGTGCATGATAGGCCGCATCGAAGGCGTCAAGGCATTCCTGATACGCCGCCGGCAGCAGGCGCAGCGGCGTGCCGCGCAGCGCAAGCTCCTGAACGGGTCGGCCGCCCATGATCTGCACGATGCGCTCCAGCTCGGCGCGCAGGGCCTCCTTCTTCAGGCAATCACGCAGGCGATCGGTCTGGCCGGCTTCGTACGCATACAGAAACAAATACGGTTTCAGCCGCTCGTTGCCGCTTTCCAGCGCATGCGAGAGCTTCGTGAAGCTGAATTTCTTCACGCGGGTGCGGTTCATCGCTTCCTTCCGCGCCCATCGTTCGAATGTGGGTCTGCGCATCACTCCCCCTGTTCCTTATCCGCTGAGTAAATGTACCTTCCGCAATACTATTACTCAATCTGCTATTATAACGCGACATCGACATGTCACGCGATGGAAATATAACAGGGTCCCGTATTGGTTGTCACCAACCGGGACCCTGCACTTTATGTGGAGAAAGCTACGAAATGCTTCTATTAAAATATCGGAAGCACAGCTCCGTCGAAGGTGCGGTTGATGTAGTCGCGTACCTCAGGGGACGTGGCCGCTGCCACAAGGGCCTTCGTCTTCTCGCTGTTCTCCTGTCCCGCGTTCACGGCGATGATGTTCGCGTAGGTGGTTGCGGCGGTGCCGCTGGCGCTCTCGCGGGCCAGGGCGTCCTTGGACACGCTCAGCCCCGCCTCGATCGCGAAGTTGGCGTTGATGGCGGCGATGGCCACATCCTGCAGCGCGCGGGGAACCAGCGCGGCCTCAAGCTCCTTGAACTGGAGGTTCTTGGGGTTCTCCACGATGTCGCGCACCGTGGCCTTCACGCCGGCGTCGGCCCTCAGCTTCAGCAGGCCCTCCTGCTGAAGCAGCAGCAGCGCGCGCGCCTCGTTGGTGGCGTCGCTGGGAACGGCCACCGTGTCGCCGTCGGCCAGCTCGGCAAGCGACTTCCTCTTGCCGGCGTACAGGCCGAAGGGCTCGTAGTGCACGGCCACCACGCTGACGATGCTCGTCTTGTTCTCCTCGTTGTAGTTGTCGAGGTAGGGCGTGTGCTGGAAGTAGTTGGCGTCCTCGTCGCCCTCCTGCACGGCCACGTTGGGCTGCACGTAGTCGTTGAACTCGTCCACCTTCAGGGTGAAGCCCTTGTCCTTCAGCAGCGGGGCGATGGCCTCGGTGAGGATCTGGGCATGGGGCGTGGGGCTGGCGGCCACCTTGATCCGGGTGTCGCTTTGCGCCGCGCCGCCGCCCTGGCCGCCGGAGCAGCTGGCGAGGCCGAGGCCTGCAAGGGCGGTGGCCGCAGCGCCGAGGCCTGCGATCTTGGCGAAGTCGCGTCGAGAAACGTTCGTGGTCATATCGATCATCCTTCCAGGGGCCTGCGCCCAAAGCGATTGCGTTCCTGCGTTCATGCCGTCGTCTGACGGTGCTAGCCATCCTAGGCAGAAGCACCTGGCATTTCAATGGGTTCGGTCATTCGCAATTGCGGGTGTTTGCTATCTCTTTAACCGATCACTTAGATATCAAGTTGTTTTATCCTGCCTGGTGAACATGGGGGATTTGCGCTGGAGGGCACGTGAGAGCCTCGTGGTGCGAAGCGGGGTGAGCGCGACGGCCCGGCGCGCGCCCGAGCGCCGAGCGGTTCGCGCCGCGCCGCGAAAGAGGCGAACTGTCCGTTCCGTGACGCGACGCCCTTCGCTAGCATGGTCGTCACCACCCGAACGCAAGGAGCGCTCATGACAACGAAGAAGCCGAACCCCGCATGGTGCAAGGCCGTGCTGGCGGCGATCAACGAATCCGGCTACCTGTCCTACCTGGGTCTGACTGTGGACGAGATGGGGGACGGGTTCGCGCGGGGAAGCGTGGTGATCGAGGAGCGTCATCTGAACGCCTTCGGCAACGTGCACGGGGGCATGCTTGCCTCGATGATCGACAACATCACCTTCTGGGCCGCCTTCGCCACGCTGCCCGAGGGGTCGGGCGCCACCACGCTTGACGTGCAGTGCAGCTATCTGCGTGCCTGCGGCGCGGGACAGCGCGTGACCTACGAGGCGCGCCCCATCAAGCGCGGCCGCACGATCGTGCTGGTGGAATGCGAGCTGCGCACCGACGCGGGCGAGCTGGTTGCCCATGGGGTCTCCAAGCTGTTCGTGTCGCCCGCCATTCAGCCGCCTGAGGCGCTGTTCGAGCGCGCGGCGCAGCTGTGCGGGTCGCTTCCTGCGCGATACCTGGACGCGTAGCGCGACGGTTGTCGTCGCCGGTCGGCGTCGCGGGCCGGCGCCGCCCCTTGAAGTTCGTCTTTTGCGAATGCGCGGGCCGGCCTCGCTCGGGATGGGCTTCGTGGTCGGGCCCTTCGCGCGCGCAGGCGGCATCGGTGCGGTGAGGTCGTCGTCGGAGGAGGGTCGGGCCTCTTCGGGTCGGTGCGCGCCGAGGGGCCGAATCGACCTTCGCCTCGAATGCGCCTCGGCCTCTCCCCGGGCTTGCCCCGTGTGGCGCGAGGGCGTCGTGGCCGTGGACGGCTCTCCTGCGATGGCGGCTCTGCGGCGCCCTTGCAGTTTTGTGAATTACCCAGATGAAGCAGCAATTCTAAGGAGCGGTTCATGGGTGGGCCGGGTAGGTTGGCCGAAACGGGTGGGGCGCTCAACCGCTCGATGAGGTGTTTCCGAACGGTTACATACGATTAAATGATCTTGTAATTAGAGCGCTTTGCTGCGGTGGAGCGAATATCTGAGTGATAAGATTCTCCCAATATTTCAATCGGAGAAAGGGGCATTATGGGCAATCCTCAGAAGGGAAGCACCGCGCCATCTGCCGGATTGGGGGTCAAGGAGCTCACTGTTCGCGGCGTCGTGATCGGCGGCATCATCACGCTGGTGTTTACGGCTGCGAATATCTACCTGGGCCTGAAGGTGGGTCTGACCTTCGCCACCTCCATTCCCGCCGCGGTCATCTCGATGGCCATCCTGCGCCACTTCCAGGGGCACACCATTCAGGAGAACAACATCGTCCAGACGATCGCGTCGGCGGCGGGCTGCCTGTCGGCCATCATCTTCGTGCTGCCGGGCCTGGTGATCGTGGGTCACTGGCATGGCTTTCCGTACTGGGAGACGGTGGCCCTGTGCGCTTTGGGCGGCATCCTGGGCGTGACCTACTCCATCCCTCTGCGCCGTGCGCTGGTTATCGGCTCTGACCTGCCCTATCCCGAGGGCGTGGCTGCAGCCGAGGTGCTGAAGGTGGGCGAAGAGGCCGACGGCGCCGAAGAGGGCAAGCGCGGATTGAAGCTCATCAGCTGGGGCGCGGTGAGCTCTGCGGCCTTCAGCCTGCTGGCTTCGCTCAAGGTGGCTGCCGGCTCGGTTGCGGCGGCGTTTCGCGTGGGTCCGGGCGCCTCGATGGTGTCCACCAGTCTCTCGCTGGCCCTCATCGGCGTCGGACACCTGGTCGGCCTGAGTGTGGGCATCGCCATGCTGGTGGGCATGCTGGTAAGCTACGGCGTGCTGCTGCCGACGTTCTCGGCGGGCAAGGTTGACGGCGCCGCCGACCTGCTTTCCGCCGTGTCGCCGATTTTCGGCTCTGACGTGCGCTTCGTGGGCGCGGGAGCCATCGCGGTGGCGGCCATCTGGACGCTCATTCGCGTCATCGGCCCCATCGTGAAGGGCATCAGGGATTCGCTGGCCGCAAGCCGCAAGCATTCGGTGGAGGGCGACCTGCCTCTCACCGAGCGCGACATTCCCTTCAAGACCGTGGTGCTGATCACGCTTGGCTCGATGCTTCCGATCGCCGCGCTGCTGTACGCCTTCCTGGGTGACACCGCGATGGCTCAGCATGCGTTCGGCCTGGTGGCGATTTCGATCATCTACGTGCTGCTGGTCGGTCTGGCGGTGGCGTCGGTGTGCGGCTACATGGCCGGTTTGATCGGGGCCTCCAACTCGCCGATCTCGGGCGTGGGCATCCTCGTCGCCATCACCACGGCGCTGCTGATCAAGGCCGTGTTCGGCGATGCGGGCGAGCCCTCGACGCTGGTCGCCTACACGCTGTTCACCGCCGGCGTGGTGTTCGGCATCGGAACCATCTCCAACGACAACCTGCAGGACCTGAAGACCGGTCAGCTGGTGGGCGCCACGCCCTGGAAGCAGCAGGTTGCCCTGATCATCGGCGTGGTCTTCGGCGCCTTGGTGATTCCGCCCGTGCTTGACCTCATGTCCAACGCCTTCGGCTTCGTGGGCGCGCCCGGCGCCGGCGAGAACGCTCTGGCCGCGCCTCAGGCATCGCTGATCACCTCGCTTATCCTGGGCGTGTTCGGCGGGTCGATCAATTGGGGGCTGCTGGGTCTGGGCGTCGCCATCGGTACGGTGGCCATCGTCATCGACGAGGTGCTGAAGAAGACCACCGCGAAGTACTCGCTGCCGCCCATCGCCGTGGGCATGGGCATGTACCTGCCCATCGCGCTGACCATCATGATCCCCATCGGCGCGGCACTTGGGCGCCTGTACGACCGCTGGGCCGCCAAGCAGGCCGACCCCGAGCGCTCCAAGCGCATGGGCACCCTCATGGCCACGGGCCTTATCGTGGGCGAGTCGCTGTGGGGCGTGGTCTATGCGGGCATCGTGGGCGCTGCGGGCGTCGATGAGCCGCTGGCCATTGCGCCTGCGGGCTTCGAGGGCATCGCCACGCTGATCGGCCTCGCGCTGTTCATCGCCATCGTAGGCTTCATGTACCGGTACGCGCGAAGGAAGTCGCAGGAGTAAGCGCTTTTCCGTCAAGGCGCGTCGGGGCCCTGCCGTCAGCCGCGGCAGGGCCCCTTTGCGTTTCGGGGGCGAAAGATTCAGCGGGTGTCCCGCATTCGGGTCGCCCAATCGATGCCCGTGGGGGATAATCGCGGGAACATGCGAAAGGAGTTCCATGAACGAGATCAAGTGCCCTCATTGCGGGCAGGCATTCACGGTGGACGAGTCGGGATACGCGGCCTTGCTCCAGCAGGTGCGCGACACCGAGTTTGCTCGTGAGGTGGCTGCGAATCGTCAGCTTGTCGAGCAGGCGGCGACTGCCAACCGGGAAAGCGCCGTGGCCCAGGCGCGCGAGGCTCTGTCTGAGGAACTGGCGAAGGCGCGCGCCGAAGCCGAGCGGAGCCGTGCGCAGGTGGAGCTTGAGCGCCAGAAGGCCGCAGCCGAGCTTGCCGAGGCTCTGGGCCAGGCTCGCACAGGGCTTCAGGAGCGCATCGCCCAGGCCGAGCGTGAACGCGACGAGCTGAGGCACCGCTTGGACGCGCAGCGCTCAGAGGCTGAGCTGCGCGAGAAGGCGCTCGTGGCCGATCAGGGGCTGCGCAGCGCCGAGGAGCGTCGCAAGCTTGAGACCGAGCGCGACCGACTTCTTCTTGAGCTTGACCGCGCGCAGGCGGGAGCCGAGGAGCTGAAGCTGCGTCACGCCAACGAGCTGGCCTCTCAGGCCAAGATGAAGGACGAGGCCATCGCCGTGCGCGAGCGCGAGATCGAGAACATGCGTCGCATGCGCGCCGAGCTTTCCACCAAGATGGTGGGGGAGAGTCTTGAGCGCTTCTGCGAGGACGAGTTCAACAAGCTGCGCGCCACCGGTTTCCAGACGGCCTCCTTCGGCAAGGACAACGACGTGGTGGACGGCAGCAAGGGCGATTACGTGTACCGCGAGTTCGACCAGGCGGGCGCCGAGGTGGTCTCCATCATGTTCGAGATGAAGAACGAGATGGACGCCACGGCCACCAAGAAGCGCAACGAGGACCACTTCAAGAAGCTCGACCAGGACCGTCGCAACAAGAAGTGCGAGTACGCGGTGCTGGTGTCGCTTCTGGAGCGTGATTCCGATTACTACAACACGGGCATCGTGGACGTGTCCTTCGCCTCGGGCTACCCGAAGATGTACGTCATCCGCCCGCAGTTCTTCATTCCGCTGATCACGCTGATTCGCAACGAGGCGCTGCGCTCGCTGGGGGTGCGACGCGAGCTTGAGGCGGTAAGGCGCCAGAACATCGACGTGTCGAACTTCGAGGATCAGCTGGGTGAGATGAAGGAGCGCTTCGGAAAGAACGTGGATGTGGCGCGGCGCAAGTTCCAGGCGGCCATCGACGACATCGACGCCACAATTCGCAAGCTTGAGAAGATCAAGGCCGAGCTGACCAGCTCTGACCGCAATCTTGACCTGGCGAACCGCAAGCTGGAGGACATCACGGTGAAGAAGCTGACGCGCAAGAACCCCACGATGAAGGCGAAGTTCGATGAGGCGTGGGCCCTGCGCGCCGAAAGCGTCGATGGGTCGGATGACGAGCATCTTGCCGAGGCGGTGCTGCTGGACGACGAGTAGGCCTGCGAGCCGGTCTGCCGACGCGGCCCAATCAGGCGAATCGCGCTTCCGCAAGATGAGGGTCGCTCTTGCGGAAGCAGGCGGTCTGCAGGCGGAGGTTCCGCGCGCGGATGAGCGGCTCTCAAGAGGGCGGGATGCTGCACAGGGCCTGAGCGCCTGCGCCGGCGAGGCTTCGCCGGTCGAAGCCGAACCGCCTCCCTCTTCCCGTCGTCGGGGGAGTGGGAGGCGGCTTGAAGCGTGCGGGCCCTCGTGCGGCGTGCGGCGGCCCCGTGCATGCGGCGGCGCCTACACGTAGAACAGCAGATTGTTGTACGACGGCGCCGGCCAGAAATCACGGCAGGTGATGATCTCAAGCCCATCGATTGCGCGGCGCAGCGCGCTCATGGCGGGCACCACCTGATGGGCGTAGAACGTGGCGCGCTCCTGCGAGTCGTCGATGGCCTCGGCCTGCTTGTGCAGGGCATCCAGCTCGCGCGTGGCCCGCGCGGCCTCGACGATGCCTGCGGCTAGGCGAGCGGCCAGATCGCGCTGCGACGCGCAGTCCACGCCGATGGCGTCGAGCGCGGCCACGTTCTGGGCCGTCTCGGTGGCGTAGCGGCTGATTGCGGGAATGTAGGTGCGGCGGGCCATGCGCTTCATCACGCGGCACTCGATGCTCAGCAGCTTGATGTACTTGTCCAGCTTCACCTCATAGCGGCTGCGCACCTCGGTTTCGTTCAGCACGCCGAACTCCTCGAACAAGGCGATGCTCTTCGGGGCGACGTAGGCGGGCAGGGCGTCAGCCGTGGTCTTGTGGTTGGCCAGGCCGCGGCGGGCGGCCTCCTCCTCCCACTCGCCGGCGTATCCGTTGCCGTTGAACACGATGCGCTGATGGTCGGTCAGCGATCGCTTCACCCACGCGATGGCCGCGGATTCGAAGCGCTCGGTCGGCACGTCTTCAAGCGCATCGGCGAAGCCCTTCAGGCTCTTCGCGACTGCGGTGTTCAGCACGGTGTTGGCGTCGGCCAGGTTCACGTTCGAGCCCGGCATGCGGAACTCGAACTTGTTGCCGGTGAAGGCGAAGGGGCTGGTGCGGTTGCGGTCGGTGTTGTCCTTCAGGAAGTTGGGCAGCACGGCCACGCCCAGGTCCATGGCCACCTGGCCGGCCGAGTGGTACTCGGTGCCGTTGATCAGCGACTCCATGATGGCGCCCAGCTCGTCGCCCAGGAAGATCGACACGATGGCCGGCGGTGCCTCGTGCGCGCCCAGGCGATGGTCGTTCCCCGCTGATGCCACCGACATGCGCAGCAGCTCCTGGTAATTGTCCACGGCCTCGATCACCGCGGTCAGAAACACCAGGAAGCGCAGGTTCTCGACCGGGTTGTCGCCGGGGTCGAGCAGGTTCTTGTCGCCGGCGGCAAGCGACCAGTTGTCGTGCTTCCCTGAGCCGTTGATGCCCTCGAAGGGCTTCTCATGCAGCAGGCACACCAGGCCGTGGTGCGAGGCCAGCAGGCGCATCTTCTCCATGGTCAGCAGGTTCTCGTCGATGGCGCGGTTGGCGTTGGCGAAGATCGGGGCCAGCTCGTGCTGAGCGGGGGCCACCTCGTTGTGCTTGGTGCGGGCCGATATGCCCAGCGCCCACAGCTCGTCGTCGAGCTCCTTCATGAAGGCGTTCACCGTGGGGCGGATCGCGCCGAAGTAGTGCTCGTCAAGCTCCTGGCCCTTGCAGGGAGGTGCGCCGAACAGCGTGCGCCCCGTAAGCACCAGGTCCTCGCGGGCGGCGTAGTCGCGTTCTGAGATCAGGAAGAACTCCTGCTCGGCACCTACCGTGGTCACGATCCGCTCCGGGAACTCGCCGAACAGGGCCAGCACGCGCTTGGCCTGAGCCTCCACCGCGTGCATCGAGCGCAGCAGCGGGGTCTTCTTGTCCAGGGCCTCTCCGCGGTAGCTGCAGAAGGCGGTGGGAATGCACAGCACCTCGTCTTTGATGAAGGCGTAGCTGGTGGGATCCCAGGCGGTGTAGCCGCGGGCCTCGAAGGTGGCGCGCAGGCCCCCCGAGGGAAAGCTTGACGCGTCCGGCTCGCCCTGAATCAGCTCCTTGCCCGAGAAGCGCGTGATGGCCGAGCCGTCCTCCTCGGGGCTCAGGAAGGCATCGTGCTTCTCGGAGGTGACGCCCGACAGCGGCTGAAACCAGTGCGTGAAGTGCGTGGCGCCCTTCTCGATGGCCCATTCCTTCATGGCGTGCGCTACGACGTTGGCAACCTCCAGGTCAAGGGGCTCGCCTTGCTCGACGGTTCTCATCAGGCATGCGTAGGTGGCCGAGGGCAGCTTCTCGCGCATGGTGCGCTTGTCGAACACGTTCGACCCGTAGATCTGCGAGATCTTCGACATGGGGTGCTTCCTTTCGACTGGGGCGGCCCGCAGCGCATCGTGGGGCTGGGAAGATGATAATCGATACCGCCGGCCGGCATGCGATGCGCCGGGGAAGGGTCGCGCGTTCTTAACAAACGGACGGGCGCGAGAGGGTGACGCGGGCGCGAGCGTGCGGCTGCGGGCGTCAGCCGCAGCGCAGAAAGGCCAGGGCTCCCGGGCGACTCAGGTCGGGTGCATGACGGTATCCCCAATCGAAGGAGGTCAGCTGCGCTGGGTCATCGATTCCGCTCTCGGCGCACCAGCGCACGAAGCTCCCCCGCGCCTTCTTCGCGAAGGGCGCGCGCTGAACGGGCTTGCCGTCCCTTACGCCCTCGTAGAACGCGCATGACACCACCCGGGCCTTCTCCCGGCCCGTTTCGTCGCCCTCCTCGTCGCTTCCCGCCAGCGCCGCGCGGGCGTACTCCTGCGAGGCCAGGTTGACCACGGTGTCGCATTCCGCCGACAGGGCGCGGAACAGGCTGTCGCCCCAGAATCGGTAGAGGTTCGCATGCTGGCCCACCTGCAGGCGCGCCTGCATCTCAAGGCGGTAGGGCGCGATGCCGTCGAAGGGTCTCAGCAGGCCGAACATGCCCGAAACGATCAGCAGTCGGTCTTCCAGGTACTTTAGCGCCGCCTCGCTGAGGGTGGCGGCCGACAGGCTCTGGTACTGCAGGCCGTCGTAGGCGAACAGGGCGGGCGTCAATGCGGCCAGGTTCGCGGGCGCGCAGGGAAACGCCTGCGCGTAGCGCCCCACGAAGCGCTCGGCCTGCGCGGCCAGCTTGTCCGAGCAGCCCCACAGCCGCTGACGCTGGGCGGGGTCAAGGGCGCACAGGGCATCTGAAACCTGGCGCGCCTGCTGGCAGAAGCGAGGGAGGGCGCGCGCGGGCAGCGGGCTTTCCTCCACCATGGTCTTGGCGGGCGAGATGATGAACCTCACGATGGCTTCCTTTCGGCGCTTATCCCGGCTCCTTGCGGTGATTCTCCTGCTTTCAGGGCGTTTGCTCCGCTCACGGGACGTTTCGTACCGCTCACCCCCTAATTATGGCTGAAAGATTTAGATTAAGCATCGGCGGCGGTTATCGGTATCGGTGGGGATAAGAGAGGATGATGCCGTATGCAGACGATACGCTCGCAGGTGTACCGGTTCTCGCGCGACAACGAGCCGTGCGCCCGAGTTGCCCCTGGTGAGGTTCTGGTGTTCAGCACGCTCGACTGCTTCTCGAACAGGCTGACCGACGAGGGCGTCACCATGGCCACGCTCGACTATGGGTACGACGTGGCCAATCCGGCTGCGGGCCCGGTGTACGTGGAAGGCGCCGAGCCCGGCGATGTGCTGGTGGTGGACGTCTACGATATCGCCGTGGCTGACGAGGGGACCATCGCCACCGACGACCATTGCGGGCCGCTTCACGAGGGAATGCCCTACGCTACCAAGAAGGTGCCGATTCGCGACGGATACGCCCTGTTCAACGAGGTGCGAATTCCGGTGCGCCCCATGATCGGCGTGATCGGCTGCGCTCCCGACGGTCCTGACGTGATCGACGGCTACGTGGGCAGCCACGGCGGCAACATGGACAACAGGCTCATCGGCGCGGGAACGCGTCTGCACCTTCCCGTGCGCGTGCCCGGCGCCCTTCTGCAGATGGGCGACGTGCATGCCGCCATGGGCGACGCCGAGATCTGCGGAACCGGCATCGAGATTCCCGCGCGCATCACGGTGCGCGTGTCGCTGTTGAAGGGCTTCGTGCTGAATTGGCCGGTGCTGGAGACCGCCGATCGCTGGTACGTGAACGCCTGCGGTCAGGAGTACGACGAGGCCTGCAAGGCCGCCAGCGCCGAGCTGCATCGCCTGCTTTCCCAGCAGACGGGCTGGTCGCGTGCGGACGTGTACATGTACATGTCGGTGCAGTGCGACCTTGAGCTGAACCAGGCGTGCAAGCCCTGCGCGGTGCCGCTTTCGCTGCGCTTCGGCGCGCCGAAGCTCTCGCAGTTCCCGCCGTTGATTCCCGTTCCGTCCACCATCGTCCGCTAGCAAGGAGCAGCATATGAACGACATCAGCCAGGGCGCCCCGCAGAAGGGCGGCGTCGAGCGGTTCGGCTACAAGCAGGAGCTCAAGCGCGGCTTGGGCCTGTGGGACATCGTGCTCTACGGCGTCCTGTTCATGGTGATCATCGCGCCGCACTCCATCTACGGCCTGGTCGATTACGAGTCGCAGGGCCTGCCCACCCTCGTGTACATCATCGGCTTCGTCGCCATCAGCTTCACGGCGCTCAGCTACATGCGCATGAGCAACCGCTTTCCGATCGCGGGGTCGGTGTACTCCTACGTGCAGCGCGGCATCAACCCGCACGTGGGCTTTCTGTCAGGCTGGCTGATCTTGCTGGACTACTGCATCGCGCCGGCGCTGCTGTACGTGATGGTGGCCAACTGGGGCACGCTGCTGGTTCCGGGCAGCCCCTGGTACGTGTGGGTCATCGCGTTCGTGGCCTTCAACACCTTCGTCACCATTCGCGGCATGAGCCTTACGCGCGGCATCGACTTCGTGATCTTCGCCGTCGAGATTCTGGCCGTGGTGGCCTTCGTGGCCCTGGGCTGCATGTTCATCATGGGAGGGGGCGGCGCCGGCGAGTTCAACCTTGACCCCATCTACCAGGCGGGCAAGGTGGACGCCCACTTCGTCGCGGCCGCCATCTCGATCGCGGCCCTGAACTTCCTGGGCTTCGACGGCATCTCGACGCTGGCTGAGGAGACCGAGCACCCCGAGAAGAACATCGGCCGCGGCATCATGATCGCTCTGAGCATCATCATCGTGGTGTTCATCGCGCAGACCTACATCGCGGCGCTGATCCAGCCCGACTGGCAGCATGTTGACAAGGAGAACGCCTTCTTCGTGGGCGTGGAGCTGATCGGCGGCCCGATCTTCCAGAAGATCATGCTTGTGATCAACATCGTGGCCATCGGCATCGCCAACATCATGAACGCCCAGACGGCGGCCTCGCGCCTGCTGTACAGCATGGGCCGCGACCGCACGATTCCCGGCATCTTCGGGAAGGTGCACGAGAAGTATCGGACCCCGTACGTGGGCGCGCTGTTCATCGGCGCGATCGCCCTGGTGCTGTCGCTGTTCCTGGACATGGGCGCTTTGGCGACGCTGGTGAACTTCGGGGCCCTGTCCTCGTTCATCGTGCTGAACTTCGCGGTGTTCTGGTTCTTCTTCATCAGAGAGGGCAAGCGCGCCACCGCGGGGGACTGGGTGAGGTACGTGGCGTGCCCCTGGGCCGGCATCCTGATCCTTGCCTACGTGTTCACGGGCTTCGATGCGCTGACCTACACCATCGGCGTCACGTGGCTGGTGATCGGCGTGATCGTTGCCGCCGTGAAGTCGAAGGGCTTCCGCGAGGTGCCGGACGCCTTCAAGAACCTCCAGCTGTAGGCCGAGGGAAATCGCGAGCGGCTCTCCGGTCGGCCCGCAGGCCAGAGGGGGTGCCGAGCGCATGCCAGGGCGCTTCGCCGATCGCCGTGGACTGTCCGCGACTGATGCAGGGGAGTTTCCGAGCGTATGCCGGGCCGCTTCGCCGGCCGACTGTCGAAGGGCGCGACCCGCACGGGCCGCGCCCTTCGTGCGTGAGATGCCTACTGCCACGAGCTCCAGGTTTGAGGGGCGTAGCCCACGGTGGCCCGCTGACCGTTGCGCACGATCGGCAAACGCAGCACCTGCTGGTTCTCAAGCAGCTTGTCGAACAGCATCGAGGCAGGCGTGTGCTGCACCAGGGTCAGGGCGTAGGCATCCTTGCAGTCCGGGTCGATCAGGGCCTCGGCTCCTCCCACCGCGCGCATGACCGACGTCAGCTCGCCCTTGCTCAGCGGCTTCTGCCGAATATCGATGAAGTGCACCTGGATGCGGCGCTCCTTGAAGTAGCGCTGGGCCTTCTTCACATCGAAGCTTTTGGGCGTGCCGAAGATCTGGATGGTCATGCTGCTCCTTGGTTGCGGCCGGTGCGGTGGGTCCATTCTGCCACGAGCACGGGAAATAATCGAAACGCGTTGTAGGCACAACAGACTTTCAACGGGCGTGATGAGATAGTCGCGTCATCCATCCTGACGCCCCTCGCAAGAAAGAGGCCCCATGCCGTTCGTGAACCTCCCCGTCGATGCCCCCGCGAAACTGGCGACGCTGGTGGGGCACCGCATGGGCCAGCAGCCCACGCGCTGCCTGACGCGAGACGAGGACGTCGACGTGAGGCTGCTGGCCTTCTCCTGCGGAGAGGGGCTGGTGGACACGAGGTGCGCGGCTGACACGCTGTACCTGGTGCTTGAGGGCATGGCACAGGTGACCTGTGGAAATCGCCGCGTTGCCCTGTGCGCGGGCGAGGTGCTGCGCGTGCCCGCAAAGGTGGCGCATTCCGTGACGGGGGAGGGCGGGTTCAAGATGCTCCAGATCGCCTTGGGCGACGCCTGCGAGCCCGACGGGGTGCTCGACGCGCATGGTCTGGGAGTGCTCGGCTAGGTTGGGCTCACCGGCGTGGCGCTAGCGGTTGCCGCCGTCGTCGTCGGAGGCGCGCTGCGCGGCCTCGTAGCGCTGCACCAGGTTCAGCAGATCATCGCGCGAGTGCAGGTTCGCCTTTCGGTAGATGCGCTGCGTATGCGAGCGCACGGTGCTCTCCGATACGTACAGGGCCTGGGCGATGCCCTTTGCCGAGCGACCTCCCGTCAGATGCGGCAGCACCTCGGCCTCGCGGCGCGTCAGGCCGAAGTCCTCGGCGATCAGCTCCAGCACATCCAGGCTGTCCGACGCGCTCATGTCGTCGGACGCATCTTCGGCATCCTCGGGCGCGTCATGGCGGGGGCGGCGAGCCGATGGGCCCGCCAGGGCGTCGGGGTCGGGTGCGGCCATGTGGTAGATGCAGGTGGGACAGGGGCCCGTGGCGGCGCCGGGCGATGCCTGCGCGGGGTTCGCGGCGTCTGCGGCGCAAACGGCCCCCGAGGCTGGCAAGGTGGCCGACGAAGCCGCGCCTGCGTGAGCGGCCTCCATTCCGCGCGCCTTCTGCGCCGCGCGCTCGGCAGCGGGGTCGGCGGGCAGGTAGGGCGATTGGGCAGGGCGCAGGCGCACCTGCTCGTTCTTGCGGTAGATCATCCAGGCGATCAGAAGGGCGTACACCGAGGCCGCGGACACGCTCATGATCACGAGCTTCTGGTTTCCGCAGCTGTAGGCGGCCAGGTAGCCGATCCCGATGCCCGCCAGACGCGAGAAGATCGAGATCACGCGGATCAGACCGCCCACGAATAGGCCCGAGGCGGCGAAGTCGTAAGCTGCCGCGAAGGCCACGTACATCATGGTGACGTCGAAGAAGCCGTAGCCCACGGTGGTCAGCACGTTCATCAGCACGGGATTGCGATCCCACAGAAGAGGCAGGATCACCAGCAGGATGATCACCGTGGGGATGATGAAGCGATAGGCCATGTCGAAATCGACGAATCGCTTCGCCGCCAGCATGATGCCCACCAGCACGATGGCCAGGGCCAGGTTGGCGAACATGGGCAGGCGGTGCGCGTCGTTCACCGATTGGACGTTCAGCACCGTGGTCTCCCACATGAACCCGAACAGGAACGACACGATGATCGACAGCGCCATGAGGTCGAACAGCGAGGTGAAGGCAGGCCGGCTGTTCTGCATGCGCACCACGCAGGCGCGCGGGGCCAGGCGGTCGCGCTGCTCGCAGACGCGCAGGCAGCCGTAGGACAGGCCGCACAGGCCCACCAGGGGAATCACCGCCGGCACGCTGGAGTCGCTGACGACGATGCTGACCACCAGGAAGGCCACGGCGGATACCAGGAACACCAGCGGCATGATGTAGCCGAGCTTCGAGGGATGCCGTTTGCCCAGCGTCTCGGCCCACGAGCCCCAGAAGATCCCGTATCCTGCGCCGGTGACGGCGGACGAAACCGTCAGGGCGGGCAGCACCGCGCCGCCCAGGGCCCCTTGAAACGTGTTCACCAGCGCGATGCCCACCAGACCCAGCGAGGCCAGGGCGAAGGCGGCGGTGGAGGCGTTGCGGCTCAGCGAGCGCCCGGTGTGCTCAAGCCAGAAGGCGAGGAGGATCAGCATCGTCATGTTCGCGATGAACGACACGACCACCACCATGGTCTGGATGTCGGTGGTGTCCAGGGCTCCCTCCAGCATCACCGAGCTGCGGAAGGTAAGCATGCTGCAGGCCCAGAAGAAGGCCATGCCGATATCGCTGAAGCGAAACGCCCAACGGTGGGCAGAGGCTCCGTTGCGGGCGGTGCTCGCATTGGTACCTGCGGTCATCTGTGGTTTCCTCCCCTGGTTGCCGTGAAGTCAAAATGATATACAAGGAACGGAACAGATGCCGCGAAAGTCATCAAAAACTGATGAGTGGTCGAAACTGACCAGGGCATAGGTGAAAAATCATCAATTACTGCTGATTCCCCGTTTGTCATCTTCCCGTAATGTTGCGCCTGGAGATCCAGGGGGGGACGAATCGAACACGGGGGGTGTTTGACATGTCGCATGCCGATGACCTGATGCGCGCAGCCGAGCTGTTCAGCCCGGTGGGCGCCGGCGCCGGCTCCAAGCGCGAGTGGAGCGTGGCCCAGTCCATGGCTCGCCGCGCCGTCCTGACGCCGGGGCTGCCCGCGGCGGCGCTTCCGGTCGAGTCATTCTACAAGAGCTTCGGCGCGCGCCGAAGCGGCTTCGCGGCAACTGCGGGGCACTACCGTTCCGATGCCGCCCGTCACCTTGAGCTTCTCTACACCTCGGCGGGGATCGGCCCGCTTCCGCGGGAGTTCGCCGCCATGCCCGACCACCTCTCGCTGATCTGCGAGTTCGTTTCGCTTCTGCTTGAGGCGGGCAACACGGAGGCCGCGCGTCAGGTGGCGTACGACCACCTGGATTGGATGGAGGCCTACGACGAGCGTCTGAACAGCGTGCGCGCTGACATTCAGGCGGAGGTCGCCCAGACAGGGGCCGCCGAGGGGACGTTGTCGCACGAGCTGCTGATCGAGGGCATCGATGAGCTTCTCGACGCCGCGCGGGGGGTCAGGCGCGTGCGCGAGGAGCTGATGGCCTCGTAGGTTTGTTCGCGCGCGACATGAGTGGATGAGTGGGATCGAACTATTGGCAAGAGAGGGAGGAAGAACACCGATGGGAGAGAACGTATCAAGACGACTTTTCCTCAAGGGCGCCGCTGCGCTCGGCGCCGTTTCGGCTGCCGGCACGCTGTCGTACGCCACCTGGGAGAAGACCGCGTACGCTTCTGACACCGGCTGGAAGCCCGAGACGCACTACACGATCTGCAACGGCTGCTCCAGCAAGTGCGGCCTGGTGGCTCGCACGCTTGGCGGTCGCCTGTGGACCATCAACGGTCACAAGGACGACCCCATGTCGAAGGGAACCGCGTGCGGACGCGGCCATGGCGTGGCGCAGATGGCGTACAGCGACACCCGCCTGACCAATCCGCTGCGCCGCCGCGAGGACGGCACCTTCGAGGTGTGCACCTGGGACGAGGCTCTGGCCGAGATCGGCGCGCGCGTGAAGAAGATTCTCGCCGAGTCGGGCCCCGATGCGCTGGCCGTGATCCACGACCCGCGTCCCTCGGGCAAGTACTACGGCACGCGCTTCATCAACGCGCTGGGGTCGAACAACATCTACAGCCACAACTGCGCCTGCAACACCTCCAAGGAGGCTGGCCTGAGCGCCGTCATGGGCGCCGGCAGCTGGTCGGTTGACTTCGCCAAGTGCAAGTTCGTGATGTTCATCGGCCGCAGCTACGGCGACGGCATCCGTCCCTCGTCGGTGAAGTCGCTGGCCGCCGCAGCCGACAAGGGCACGCGCGTGGTGCTGGTCGATCCGCGTCTGAACAGCTCGGCGATCTTCGCCACCGACTGGGTTCCCGTGACGCCGGGCGGCGATCTTGCCTTCCTGCTGGCCATGTGCAACGTGCTGATCGAGGAGGACCTGTACAACCACGAATTCGTCGAGGAGAGCGTGCTGGGCTTCGAGGAGTTCGCCGAGGGCTGCCGTCAGTACACCCCCGAGTGGGCCGAGCCTCTGTGCGGCGTCAAGCCCGAGCGCGTGCGCTCGCTGGCGCGCGACATGGCCAAGGCCGCTCCCGCCGCCTGCGTCGAGCCTTCGTGGCGCGCGGTGTCAGGCTGCTCGTACGCCAACTCGTTCGAGACGGCCCGCGCGTACGCGGCCCTGAACGCCCTGCTGGGCGCCTACGGTGCCAAGGGCGGCGCGCTGGTCACCTCCAAGCCCAAGCTGGGCGACCTTGACCCCGAGAAGTTCCCCAAGGTTCCCAAGCCCAAGAACAAGCGCCTGAGCGACGACGTCTACCCGCTGGTTCCGGCCGGCATGGGCACCGCCACCGGCGCGGTTGCCACGGGCAAGCTGCGCGGCGTGTTCTTCTACAACTCCAACGGCGCGCGCGGCTACGGCAACCCGAAGCTGTGGGATGCGGAGCTGGAGAAGATGGACCTGGTGGTTGCCATCGACATCCAGATGAGCGAGACCTGCGAAAAGGCGCACTTCGTGTTGCCCGAGACCAGCTACCTTGAGCGCATGGAGATCCCCAACCTGCTGGGCGGCAAGAGCCATGCCGTGAACATGCGCTTCCCCGTGATCGAGAAGATCCACCCCGAGACGAAGTCGGTGGACGAGATCTTCACCCTGATGGCCAAGGCCTGCGGCGTGGGCCAGTACTTCCCGTTCACGGTGGAGGAGCTGAGCGAGGCCCAGCTGAAGTCGATCGGTGTGTCGATGGACGAGCTGCGTGAGAAGGGCCTGGTGAAGCTGCCCGCCGCCGAGTTCAAGTACGGCACGCCGAAGTTCAAGACGCCCTCGGGCAAGGTGGAGCTGGTCAGCGAGAAGGTGGGCAAGGCCGGCCTGAATCCGGTGATCGGCTGGGTGCCGCGCCGCGTGGAGCCCTCCGCGGGCGAGTTCCACGTGGTCGGCGGCAAGCAGGGCATCCACTCGCACACCATGACGCTTCCCATCGAGGCCATGAACGCGGTGTCGCGCGAGTACAACCTGGAGCGCGCCTGGATGAACGCCGCCGACGCCGAGAAGCTGGGCGTGAAGACCGGCGACACGATCGAGCTGAGCAACCACAACTACACCGGCCAGGTTGCCGTGAAGGTGACCGAGCGCATCTGCCCCGGCGTGCTGTTCATTCCCTCGCATTACGGCGGAACGGCCAAGGAGCTGAAGCGGTCGCTGAACTACGGCATCGACATCTCGCACTTCCTTGACGTGGGGGCCCTGGAGGACAAGGTGGGCTCGATCGAGAGCCAGGAGATTGCGGTCAAGGTGAGGAAGGTGCAGGCATAATGACGCGCTACGGAATGCTCATCAACACCAAGAAGTGCGTGGGCTGCTATGCCTGCCGCCTGGCTTGCCAGATGATCAACGGCCTGGAGTCGGAAGAGGCGTTCATCCACTTCCAGGACCTGGAGAAGGGAACCTTCCCCAGCGTGTACGCCGAGGTGATCCCCATGCAGTGCATGCACTGCGAGAACGCCCCGTGCCAGACCGTGTGCCCCACCGGGGCCACCTACACCACCGAGGACGGCGTGGTGCTGGTAAGCGAGGAGCGCTGCATCGGCTGCAAGTACTGCATGGCTGCGTGCCCCTACGGCGTGCGCATCCAGATCGAGAAGACCGGCGTGATCGAGAAGTGCCGCTTCTGCTACTACGACGGCAAGCCGGGCAACCCGCCCGCCTGCGTGGGCACCTGCGTGGGTGACGCCCGCGTCTTCGGCGACCTGGACGACCCCGAGTCGGACATCTCGAAGGCCGTGGCCAAGCACAACGCCCTGCCGATCGCCGGCAACCTGACCGAGTCCAAGATTTTCTACGTGAGGTGATGAACATGGTATGGGGACCCATTATCGCGGGTTATCTTTTCCTGGCCGGCGCGGGTGCAGGTGCCTTCCTTGCCTCTGCGTACCTGGACCTGAAGGGCTACGATTCGCGCTGGATGAAGCTGGGCGGCCGCGTGCTTGCCCTGGCCTTCCTGGGAATCGGCCTGATCTTGCTGATGATTGACGCCGAGGCGGGCCTGAAGAATCCGCTGCGCTTCTTCTACCTGGTGATGAACCCGGCGTCCGTGATGACCATCGGCGTGTACTGCATCTGCGTGTTCATGCCCGTGGCCTTCGTGGTGGCGCTGCTCGACTTCCTGAGGAAGCCGGTGCCCAAGGCGCTGAACTACGTGGGCTGCGCGGCGGCCCTGGCCGTGGCCGGCTACACCGGCTTCCTGCTGGGCGTGGTGAACACCTACCCGCTGTGGAACAACACGGTGCTGCCGGTGCTGTTCGTGCTGTCGGCACTGACCGCGGGTCTGTCGTCGGTGGCGCTGGTGGGCCTGTTCGCCGAGCGCGCCGTGCTGGCCAAGGTGCATGAGTTCTCGCGCTTCCACCTGGCGCTGGCGATCGGCGAGGCCATCGCCCTGTTCGCCCTGTGCGTGATCGTGCACTCCACCAGCGTGGAGGGCGCCGCGTCGGTGGCGTCGATGCTGACGGGCCAGTACGCGGGTCTGTTCTGGCTGGGCATCGTGCTGGTGGGCATCGTGGTGCCGGGCGTGGTGTCGGCGATCGAGATGCGCAGCGCGAATCACGAGACCCCCGCGGCCTTGGGCATGAGCCTGGTGGCCGAGGTCAGCGGTCTGGTGGGTAGCTTCTGCCTGCGCCTGATCGTGGTGCTGGCCGCGCTGCCGCTGATCATTCAGTAATCGCGCGCGGCACGTCAACCGCGCCGATCCTCCCTTTGAGGCCCCTCCCGTGCATGCGGGGAGGGGCCTCGTCGTGCGCGGTGGCCTGGCGCGTCGCCGCGGCGACAGCGCGCAGGCGGCGGCGCAGGGGAGGGGCGCCTGGAAGGACGCAAGCGCGGACGAGGTCAGCGTGTGTTGACTTTTGCGCGCAACGATGATTAATTGAAATACCATTTACCGAATGGACCCCAGGCGCGACAGCCTCGATGCTAGAATTTCAGCGAGACTCGAAGCAGGCCTTCGCGCTGCGGCGCATGTGACTCCGCGCATTCGGGTGAGGCCGCATGAAGGTGCATCGGCGGTTCAGGCGCGGCCCGCCTCGGCTCGGGCGCGTGGCGTTCGCGCCGGGCGCGTCCTTACACGGAAGGGGTCTTCATGTTCGGATTGAACGGGTTGGGGGTATCCGAGGCGGTCGAGGCGTTTCTGAACGGATCGATGAGCTCCCCGTTGTTCTTCGTCGCCCTCGTCGTCGTTCGCGTCGCGCTCTCGGCGCCCTTTGCCTGGGCGGCGGAGCGCAAGGGGTACCGTTACCTGCCGTTTCTGCTGACAGGTGCGTTTCTGATGTGGCTTCCCACGGCGATCATCGCAGTCAGTCTTCCCGCGCTTCCCGGCTCCACCGCGCACCGGAAGCGCTGCCCCACATGGTCGCAGGACTGATTGCCGTCGCCCGAGCACGTCATGGGGTCAGGCGGCGGGCTGCGGGCTCGCGCGCCGGTTTCGCACCGGGTCGCTGATCGGATTCGCAGGGAAGGCGGATGGGGCGGCTCGGTTCGCGAGCGATAGAGGGCTCGCGCAGGGTGCCTGCGTCCGAGCGCGCACACCCGACGCGGCCAGGAAGGATGATGACGATGAAAGCGTTTTTTCCCGCAGAGCTGTGGCCTGTGCCCGTCTTGCTGCTGCTTGGCATCATGGCTGCGCTGGCCTATCCGGCCGCCCGCCACGCGCAGGCCAAGGGCTACAGCTTCTGGCTGTTCGAGCTGACGGGCATCCTGTTCGGGTTTCTGGTGCCGCTGATTCTCATGGCCGTGCTTCCCGCGCGCGAGGGGTCTGCGCGCTGGAAGCAGCAGAACGAGGGAGCCGTTCGGTGACCCGAGCGTCCCGATTCCCGCCCGCCCAGGCCGGCGCGGCTTCTAGCGCCCGCCGCAGGCGCACTCCTCGGTGATGTTCGAATCCTCGAACAGAAGCTCGCGCTCGCGTCCGTCAAGCGCCGCCCGCGCCTGGTCGCGCAGATTGTTCAGTCCGCTCAGGAACTGGCGGTACATCACCAGCGTCAGATAGCGGCCCTCGGGCGTCAGCGTCAGCTCGTTTTCGTCGTCGATGGCGAAGGCTCCGTGCGCTCGCATGAAGGCCATCTCCATGGGCAGTCCCGCCTCCACCGTGCAGCCGAAGTTCTGCTGGAAGCGCTTCTTGTCGAGGCGCAGGTCGTAGAGGTTCAGCACGAACTGGTAGCGCATCAGGTCGCGCTTGCTCATGTCGCAACGGTGCGACAGCGACATGCGCCCCTGGGAGATGGCCTCGTTGTACGCGCTGATGCTGAAGTTGTTCACGTACAGGCAGCCGCGCAGGTGCGTGATGGCCCCCGAGCCGATCGCCGGATACTCGTCGTACTGCACCGCGTACTCGTCAACCATCAGCGCGCGCTCGCGGGCGGCCAGCTCGTCGTTGCGATTGAACGTCCACAAGGTGCGCCGCTCGAACAGCGGGTCGTCGCCGCCCGTCAGCACGCCGTCGATGATGTGGTAGTAGCGGCGCTCGCGGTCGTAGTCCATGGCGCCCAGGCGCTCCACCATCTTGCGCGTGGTGGCGGTGGATATGTACAGCGGCGAGAACGTGGTTTGCTGGCAGCCGCACAGCGATATCTTCTCCAAGTCGCTGAACAGGATGTCCTCGGTCTGCGAGGGGAAGTTGAAGATCATGTCCACATTCAGCGAATCGAAGTACGGCGCCGCCTCGGCGATCCGCTCCAGGATCTCCTGGCCGCTGCCGTACTTGCGGTAGCGCTCCATCTGCTTCAGCAGCCCGTCGTCGAAGCTCTGGACGCCCACGCTCAGGCGCTGGATGCGTCCCTGCATCTTCTCAAGGTAGGGCTTGATCAGGTGGTTGGGATTGGTCTCGCTGGACACCTCCCTGATGTTGAAGGTGTCGCGCGCCAGGTCGAGGGTCTCGCACAGCTCGTCGATCATGATCGTGGGCGTGCCGCCGCCCACGTAGATGCTCTCGATGTCGTAGCCCAGGTCCTTCAGCATCAGCAGCTCCTTGCGCATGCTGGCGAAGTAGGGGCGCGCCACATCTTCCCTGAAGGGGTAGCGGTTGAAGCTGCAGTACGGGCACAGCACCTGGCAGAAGGGCACGTGCATGTACACCATGTACTTCCGGCCGGGCTCGGCCTCGGGCAGGTGCGTTGCGGTGGTGGGCGTCATGGCCAGGTGGCTTTTGGTCATGCGCTTGATCATCTTGGTGAGAAGGCGCTCTGACAGCATGAGCATGCTTCCTTTCGGGGTTGGGGCGGCACGGTGGCCGCGTCAAGGGACGGCGTGCGCGGCGGTTCGGTTCGCCGCCTTCGATGCGCGGGTCGCCGAGGGCGGCTAGTCCGGATGGGCGACGCTGGGAATGTCCTGCAGCTCGAACCGGTAGCGCTGGCCGGCATCGGGATACTTCCGGCGATCGACCTCGCTGAGGAACAGGGCCGCCGGCCGCACCCACAGCGAGCCGTCGCCGTAGAGCTTGCGGTACACCACCAGATCCTCGTTGGTTTCGGCGTGGCGGGCGGTGTCCACCACCAGGTAGCAGTCGCCTTTGAAGTGACGGTACACGCGATTCAGCTGCAGGGTGCGCATGCGCGGGCTCCTTGAGGGTCATATCGTTCGAAAGGTGATGGTACCATTCGCGCGCCAGGTTGGCGGATGGGCGTTCCGTGCTGTGGGAAAGATGTGTTTAATCGTCCGTAAAAACGAAGTTTCGATCCTCCTATGTTCAAGTTCGCTTATTGATTAACTAAACTGAACAAAATCTGCGATGCGGCGCAATGATTGCGCACGTCGCGCGTTCTGCGAGCCGTCTGAGGGAGCGAGGGGTTGGAAGAGGATGGTCGAATCGTTTGAGAGTCAGCTGGATGCCCAGGTGGAGGAGCGCCTGACCGCCATGGAGCAGCCAGGGTACGCGTTTCCGGAATCGCTGGGCCGTATCGACTGGGCGCTGATCGGCGCTGTTCCCGTGGTGTCTGCGGTCCTGCTGGCCGTGGGCGCGGCGCTGTGAGGGTGACGGCCATGGGATCGTCTATCGCCGAGCGCGTTGACCAGGAGGCCATCTTCGGCCTCGTTCCGGTGAAGAAGAGCGAGCGCCAGTACGGCTTCTGGGACACCTTGCTGGTGACCGGCGGATTCGCCATTGCCACCTGGTGCTATTCCCAGGGCGCCCTGTCGGCGTCGTACCTGGGCTTCTGGCAGCTGCTGGTCGTCACCTTCGCCGTGGGCGGCATCTTCCTGATCGTGGAGTGCCTGCCGGTGATCTTGTCGGTGCGCTACGGCATCGACCTGTGGGTGTACCTGCGCGCGGTGCTGGGTCATAACGGCGTGCGCATACTGGCCACGGCGGTGATCTTGGGCAACTGGTTTTGGTACGCGGTGGCCGCCAACATGTTCGGCTCGTCGATCGCTCAGATCATGGGCATCTTCGGCCTCAGCGTGCCGGACGGATGGGTAAGCGCCCTCAGCATCGTCAGCGTGGTCGGCGGCTCGGCGATCGCCTTGGGCGGCCCGGCGGTGATCAAGTGGGCCTCGCGCTTCTTGGTGACAACGCTGCTGGTGATCGGCGTGATCGCCTTCGTGCTGTGCTTCACCATCGTGCCCTTCGATCAGATCCTGGCCTACCGGCCCGACCTGTCCGCGGTGAACGGCAACGCGCGGGAGGCCTACGCCCTGGCGGCCGAGGGCATGGTGGCGTTCTCGTTCAGCTGGTCAACCCAGGCCATGGTGCTGCCGCGTCTGTGCCGCACCGAGCGCGGCGGCTACTGGGGCACCGTGTCGGCCTACGGCGTGATCGCGCCCTTCTTCGTGTTCATCGGCGGCGTGATGGCCATCGTGATGTTCGTGGTCAGCGGCACGCTGGAAAGCGACCCCACGGTGATGCTCGCCCTGCTGGGGCCTCAGGTGGCGCTGCTGTCGCTGATGCTGGTGGCTTTCGCCAACATCGGCACCCAGGCTGTGGGCTCGTATGTGAACGTGCTGGTGCTGAAGGCGGCCTGGCCCAAGGTGGACTACCGGGTGCTGGTGGGCCTGTCGGCCCTGTACGTGTCGGTGCTGGCCTTCACGGGCGAGGTGACGGCCAACTTCGGCCAGTTCATCTCGATCGCCGCGTACATCCAGGGCCCGATCATCGGCATCATGTTCGTCGATCTGCTGATCGTGCGCAGGCTGAAGGTGTCGCTGAAGTCACTGTACTACCGCAGGGGTCACGACGCCTATCGCTTCCGCGCCGGTCTGAACCCCGTGGGCCTGGCCGTGATCGCAATCACCCTGGTGGTGGCGTTGCTGTTCGTCTACAATCCCATATACGGCACGGTGGAGAGCCCTGTGTTCCACTACCTTACGGGGTCGGGCTTCACGGCCGTGTTCGCGGCGGCTCTGTATCTGGCCCTGTCCTTCGTGCCGCCGGTTCGCAGCTTCCTGCTGCGAGACCGCGACGACCTCGATATCGTCTAGCTTCCGCGCGCGGGGCCTGACCGTTCGGGGCCCCGCGCCGCATGCCCCCGTCAGAACGGACCGACCATGCTCTCCTTTCCCGAATTCTCCGTGCTCAGCTCCTGCGCTGTGGAGCCGGGACGCACCCAGCGCTCGATCGCCGAGGCCACCGAGCTGTCAGTGGGCCTGGTGAACGCCACGGTGCGCAGCCTTCGCACGGGTTGGCTGCTGGACGACGCAGGCGCGCTGACGCCCGCGGGCATGCGCGCCCTTGAGCCGCACCGCGTGCGCAACGCCGTGATCTTGGCGGCGGGCATGTCCACCCGCTTCGCTCCGGTGTCGTACGACACGCCCAAGGGCCTGCTGACGGTTCGAGGGGAGGTGCTGATCGAGCGCCAGATCCGACAGCTGCGCGCGGCCGGGATCGACGACGTCACGGTGGTGGTGGGCCACATGAAGGAGAAGTTCTTCTACTTGGGCGACGAGTTCGGCGTGAGCATCGTGGTGAACCCCGACTACGCCGAGCGCAACAACACCTCGTCGATCATGTGCGCAGCCGACCGCATCGACAGCACGTTCATCTGCTCATGCGACAACTACTTCGTCCAGAACCCCTTCGAGCCCTATGCCTGGCGCGCCTACTACGCGGCCACGTACCACGAGGGGCCCACGCAGGAGTACTGCCTGCGCACCAAGACGAAGCATCGCCGGATCGTGGATGTGACGGTGGGCGGGGAGGACTCGTGGATCATGATGGGACACGCCTACTGGGACCCCGAGTTCAGTGCGTCCTACCTGCGGTTCCTGCGTGCGGAATACGATCATGCGGCCACGGCCTCGAAGCTGTGGGAGGACCTGTACGCCGAGCGGATCTGCGCCCTGCGCATGGACATGCGACCCTTCGCGCCCGGCATGGTGTGGGAATTCGACTCGATCGAGGAGCTGAGCGCCTTCGACCCCACCTTCGTGGAGGATGTGGACTGCCCGGTCTTCGACAACATCTGCGAGGTGCTGAACTGCGCGAAGGGGGACATCCGCCGTATCGAGCCCATCAAGGAGGGACTGACCAACCTGTCGTTTCGCTTCGAGGTGGGCGAGGATGCGTACGTGTACCGACATCCGGGCCCGGGAAGCAACGAGCTGATCAACCGCGCCAGCGAGGCGTTCTCGCAGGGTGTGGCCAGTCAGCTGGGCCTGGACACCACCTACCTGCACGAGGACCCCGCGGAGGGCTGGAAGGTGTCGCGCTTTCTGGAGGGCTGCGCGACGCTGGACTACGACGACCGGGATCAGGTGGCAGCGGCCCTGGGGCTGCTGCGAAGGCTGCATGACCATCCGGTGGACTCGGGCTTCGACTTCGACGTGTACGCGGCGACGCTTGAGACGATCGAGCTGATCGACCATCAGCGCCGGGTGATGTTTCGCGACTTCACCCAGATGACTCGAATGGCCGAAGAGCTGGCGGCTCTGGCGCGCGCCCACGGGGCGCGGCGCTGCCTGTGCCACAACGACTCGTACGCGCCGAACTTCCTGGTGCATCCGGGCGGCATCGACCTGATCGACTGGGAGTACTCGGGGATGTCCGACTACGCCAGCGACCTGGGAACCTTCATCTGCTGCAGCCAGTATACGGTGGAGCAGGCCCGTGAGGTGCTGCAGGTGTACTTCGGGCGGCCCCTGGAGCCGGTGGAGGAGTTCCACTGCCTGGCGTACTGCTGCCTGTCCAGCTACTACTGGTTCATCTGGGCCCTGTACAAGGAGGTATGCGGCGACCCGGTGGGCTCGTACCTGTACCTGTGGTACCGGCATGCGAAGGGCTTCGGCGAGGAGGCGCGACAGAGGGCGGCCGAGCTGGGCCTGACAGCCCCTGACGTCAGGCCGACCGCGTAGGGCCGCCGGGCCCGAGCCCGAGCTCGTGCCCGGCTGCGGCGCTACAGCTGCGTGCGGATGATCGTGGTCTCCAGGCCGTCGGCCTTAAGGGCGCTCACGATGTGCTCCTTGTGCTCGGTGCCGAAGGCCTCGATGGTCAGCCTCAGCTCCACCGCGTCGTTGCGGTTGGCGCACACGAACTGGTTGTGGTCGAGGCGGATCACGTTGCCGCGGTTCTCGGCCACGATGTTGGCCACGCGCACCAGCTCGCCCGGGCGGTCGGGCAGCAGCACCGACACCGTGAAGATGCGGTCGCGCATGATCAGGCCGCGCTGCACCACCGACGACATGGTGATCACGTCCATGTTGCCGCCCGACAGGATGCTGACCACGCGCTTGCCGGTGAAGGGCAGGTGGTTCAGGGCGGCCACGGTCAGCAGGCCCGAGTTCTCCACCACGATCTTGTGGTTCTCCACCATGTCCAGGTACGCCACGATCAGCTCGTCGTCCTCCACGCAGATCACGTCATCGAGGTTCTGCTGAAGGTAGGGGAACAGCTCGTCGCCCGGCTCCAGCACGGCGGTGCCGTCGGCGATCGTGTTCACGCGGTCGAGCTTCACCACCTTGCCTGCGTCCAGAGACGCGCGCAGGCAGGCTGCGCCCGCGGGTTCCACGCCGATTACCTTGATGCTGGGGTTCAGCAGCTTGGCCAGGGTGCTGACGCCGGTGGCGAGCCCGCCGCCGCCGATGGGCACCAGGATGTACTCCACCAGGGGAAGCTCCTGGACGATCTCCATGGCGATGGTGCCCTGGCCCGTGGCCACGCAGGGGTCGTTGAAGGGGTGGATGAAGGTGAGGCCCTGCTCTGCGGCCATCGCGCGGGCCTGGTCGCAGGCCTCGTCGTACACCTCGCCCGCCAGCACCACGTCAGCGCCGTAGGCGCGCGTGCGCTCCACTTTGATCAGCGGGGTGCTGGTGGGCATGACGATGGTGGCGCGGGCCCCGTAGCGCTGGGCGGCGTAGGCGACGCCCTGGGCGTGGTTGCCGGCGCTGGCGGTGATCAGGCCGCGGGCGCGCTCTTCGTCGGTGAGGGTGCTGATCTTGTAGTAGGCCCCGCGCACCTTGTAGGCGCCGGTGCGCTGCATGTTCTCGGGCTTGAACCACACGCGGTTGCCCGTGGCGTCGCTGTACGAGGGGCTGTAGATCAGCTTCGTTTCCTGGATCACCTCGCGTACCTTCTCGGAGGCTTCCTCGAATCTATCCAACGTCAGCACTCGATCCCCTTCCCGCTCCACTATGCTGTGAGGTGCGCGGTGCGCAGTCATGCATTATCCCCCCGATAGCCATAAGGAAGGATGAAGAACCATGCAAACCATCAGCACTCCCCATGCTCCTGCCGCCATCGGGCCCTACGCTCAGGGCAACGTGGTGGGCGGCCTGCTGTTCGCCAGCGGTCAGATCCCCCTCGACCCGACGACGGGTCAGATGGTGGGCCCGACGATCGAGGAGCAGACCCATCAGGTTATGCGCAACGTGGGCGCCGTGCTTGAGGCTGCCGGCGCAGATTACGACAAGGTGGTGAAGACCACCTGCTTCCTTGCTGACATGGAGCTGTTCGCCGCGTTCAACGAAGTGTACGCCACCTACTTCGTCGGGCACCTGCCCAGTCGCTCGGCGGTGGCCGTGCGCAGCCTGCCCAAGGGCGCTTTGGTGGAGGTGGAGGTCATCGCGGCTGTTTCGTAGCGATGGCGCGCCGGCACCGCGGCCGATGGTCTTTGTCGCGCAACAGGCGCCCGAGGACGCTGCGGCCGCGGAGGGCGCGGCCGGCGGTGGGAATGCGGTCGGTGCGACGGGGGCGCGATGACGCCGCGTCGTCACGATGAGAGGAGCATGCGGCATGACGGTGTACGAGGGTGCGATCCTGACGGTTGACGCGCACGATACGGTAGCGCGATTCCTGGTGGAGCGCGAGGGGCGAATCGCCTACGTGGGCGACCGGCTTCCCGAGGGGTTCCGCGACGACGAGCGCGTGCAGCTGGGGCAGGGGGCCCTGGCGCCTGCCTTCGTCGACACGCACCAGCACCTGGCCAGCTTCGCTGTGTTCAACGACGGGCTGAACGTGTCGAGCGCTCGCTCGAACGCGCAGATCCAGCAGATGGTGAGCGACTACGCGCGCCATGCCGAGGGCTCGATGCTGCTGGCCTTCGGCGCCTCGCCTCATTCGGTGGGCGAGGGCCGGCTGCTGACCCGGGCCGAGCTGGACGAGGCCTGCCCCGACCGGCCCATGATGATGGTGAAGTACGACGGCCATGCCTGCGTGGTGAACACCTCGCTTCTGCGCCGCATCGAGGGCCGTGTGGGCGGTCTGCGCGGCTTCCACGCCGACACGGGCGAGATGAATCAGGAGGCGTTCTTCAAGACGAGCGACTACCTCACCGGCTCCATCAGCCTCCCGCGCCTGGTGCGCAGCATCCAGCGAGCGCTTGACTGCCTGGCCGCGCGCGGCATCGGCATGGTGCATACGGTCAGCGGCGTGGGCTTCGCGGGCGATCTGGACATTTCGCTGGAAACATGGCTGGCGCGCAGCGCCCAGGCCGGCATGCAGGTGCGCGTGTTCCCGCAGTCGCTTGACGTGCGCACGGCCACGCGGCGCGGGCTGCCGCGCATCGGCGGGTGCTTCGCCACCGCGCTGGACGGCTGCTTCGGCAGCCGTGACGCCGCCTTGCTTCAGCCCTACGAGGGAACCGACGACCGCGGCGTGCTGTACTACGACGATGCGCTGGTGACCGACTTCTGCCGCAGGGCCCACGACGCCGGTCTGCAGATTGAGGTGCACGCTATTGGCGATGCGGCCTTCGAGCAGGCCACGCGCTGCCTGGAGGTCGCCTTGTCCGCAGACGATGCACGCGGTCGCCGCCACGGGGTGATCCACGCGTGCCTTCCCACGGCCGCGGGCATCGAGCGCTGCGCACGTCTGGGAATTCACCTGCCCATGCAGACGAGCTTCATCGACTGGCCGCAGGAGCCCGATGCGTATCTGGCGACGCTTCTGGGTCCGCAGCGCGCGGCGCGATTGAATCCGCTGCGCACCCTGTGGGATGCGGGAATCGTGCTGTCGGCGGGGTCGGATGCGCCCTGCACCGATCCCGACCCGATCCTGTGGATGCAGCGCGCGTGCAACCACAGCGTGCCCGCGCAGTCGCTGACGGTGCGCGAGGCTCTGCGCATGTGCACGTACCACGGAGCATGGGTGAGCTTCGACGAGGCCGAGCGCGGGTCGCTTGAGGAGGGGAAGATGGCCGACATGGTGGTGCTGTCGGGCAACCCGTACAAGGTTTCCGCCAGCGACCTGGGCAGCCTGAAGGTGGAGCGCACGGTGCTGCAGGGTCGTCCGTACGCCGGTCAGACCCAGGGTGCGCTTGCCGCCGTGGCACGGGGCGCGGTGTCGCGCGCGAAGGCGTAGGCGCCCGGCGAGCGCGGTCCGCGAGGGTTTGGCGCATCGGGCGCCCGCGTCCTGCCGCCGTGCGCCGCCCAGCGAGCGCGGCCTGCGCGTGGGCTGCATGGGATCATCCAGACCGGGCGACCGATGGCGTCGGCCGGTCAGCCTACGGCGCCGTTTTCGCCCGCGGGAGGAACGAGCCTTTCCAGCACCTGCGTCATCTGCGGTTCCGTCCACAGTGAGGGAACGGGGTACGACCAGGACTCGGGCAGCGCCCGGGCGCGGATGAGGGGCAGATGCGCCGTGGTCAGGCCCGGCAGGTGCCGGGGGATTCCCATCCGGGCGTTCAGGCCCTCGATCCAGCGAATCAGCTCGTCCGCTCCGTGGGCGCTTGTCTGAGCCGGCAGGCCTGCAGCGCGCGCCAGGTCGGCCAGGGCCTCGGAGGCCGCCGGCCCGAAGGCGTGCAGCACGGTGGGCAGCACGATGGCGTTCACCAGGCCGTGAGGCAGGCCCAGCAGCGGGCCCGCCGCGTGTGCGATCGCGTGCACGGTACCCACGTATGACGTGGTGATGGCGCGTCCTGCCAGGTAGGCGGCACGCTGCATGCCCGCGCGGGCCCTCAGGTCCGCCCCGTCGGCGTAGGCGGCGGAAAGGTGGCGCGCGATCAGGGCCACGGCCTCGCGGCTGCATGCGCGGGCGGCCCTCGTGGTGAAGCGGTTGGCCCGCGCCTCGATGGCGTGGGTGAGCGCGTCCATGCCGGCGTGGGCGGTGAGCGCCGCCGGCGCGCTGAGGGTGAGGCACGGGTCCAGCACGGTCAGGGGCGGCACCAGCTTCAGGTCGGCCAGCACGAACTTGCGCGGAGGAAGGGCGCGCTCGTCGATCACCACGGCGCCCGCAGTCGTTTCCGAGCCGGATCCCGCCGTGGTGGGAACGGCTACCACCGTGGGCAGCGCGTGGCGGATGCGCCCCAGTCCGCAGAGGTCGGCCAGGTTCGTGCTCGGGTTCGCGGCGCGGGCGGCCACGGCCTTCGCGGCATCGAGGACCGAGCCCCCTCCCAGCGCCACGATGCTGTCGCATCCGTTTGCCTGGTAGAAGGAAAGCGCGTCCTCCACGTCCTGAACGGTGGGCTCAGGTGGGGCCTGGTCGAGCACCGCAGCCTCGACGCCCGCGGTGCGAAGGGCGTCGAGCAGCGGGGCGCTCTGACCGCGTCGCGTGACCCCGGCGCTGGTCAGCAGCAGGGGCCTGCGGGCGCCTCGCTGCGCCAGGTAGGAGGGTATGCGCTCGATGGCATGCGGGTCGTCCCAGCAGGAGGGGTCGCGCCACAGAACGCGCAGGGCCGCGGCCGTGGCTGCGTGGCGCAGGCGGGCGCGTGCGCGCGAGGGGGTCGCGGGCGCCGCGGTGGCGCGGCCTTCCTCCGCAGGGGCTTGGGGTTGCCCGCCGTTTTCAGGAGAGGTCGTCATCGCGCTGCCCCTACGGCTTCAGCCTGAAGGTCAGCAGCACGGGGTTGTGGTCGCTGTGGGCGAAGCCCGTGTCGATGTTGCGGGCGGTGGCCTGCACGTTGCCGGACACCACGAAGCCGTCGATCGTGCAGGTGTAGGTGACGCCCTTCTGGTAGGGGATGTCGCAGCCGCGACAGGTGGGCGTGTCGGACAGGTTGTCGGCCGCCACGGTGGAGAACCCGGAGGGCAGGTCGGCGTCGTCCAGCACCGCCACCCACGCGGGGGTCTGCTGAGCGCTGGGGTAGATGCCCAGGCTGTTTGCCAGCGCCTGGTTCCAGTCGCCGCCGCATATCACGTAGTTGCCCTTCGCGGCCTCTTCGCCCAGCACCTCGCGCAGCATCTGCAGCTGGCGCGCGCGGCTGGTGCCGCCCTTGTCGTAGGCCGACATGTGGCTGTTGATCAGCACCAGCTCGCGTCCGTTGTCAACGGGCAGGCGCGTTACGGTGAAGCAGCGGTCGAGGTCGAAGTACTTGGCGGGGAAGGTCTGGTCGATGGGATAGCTGCGGCGCTCGGCCGCCGTGGCATCGAAGGAGCTGAGCGTGACCAGGCCGCTGCGCACCGCTCCGTGGGGCTCGGCGAAGGGGTAGGCCAGAAACGCGCTATGGAAGTTCAGGCCCCACACGAGGCCCTGGTTGGGGAAGGCGCGCGCGAAGGCCTCGCGCTGGTTCACGTGGAAGCTGCGGTCGGAGTCGAGGTCAACCTCCTGCAGCAGGGTGAAGTCGGGGCGCAGGCGCGCCACCTCGCCGATTGCCCCCTCGGTGCAGGCGCGCACGCTGCGCTCGCTGACGGCGCGGGCATGGGCGCCCACGGTGGGGGTTCCGTCGTCCATGACGCCCTCGTCCATGAAGAAGGTGTAGTCGGGCGTGTAGGCCCCGAACCCGATGTTGTAGGTAAGCGCGGTGTAGTCGGCGCCCACGGCAAGGGGCCCCGCGCCCGGCCGCGGCGCATCCAGGGCTTCGCGATCGGCGATGCGATAGTACGTGGCCTCCATGTAGGCCACGTACCCGCCCACGGTCAGCAGGGCCAGGGTCAGCAGGGTCGCCACGGCGATTCCCAGGCATTTTGCGATGTGCATGCATGCTCCTTTGCATTCGGGGCCGCGCGCGGCCCGCATGGGTACGGGGGGAAGTGTAGGGCACCGGAAACCTGCGCTCAAATGCTTGCGGAAAGGAGCGCTTGGGAGGACGTGGCTGCGGGCGCGGCGCAGCCGGCATGCCCGCGCGTGCGTGTCAGCCTGCGTGCACGCGAGCGTGCGGACCCGCGCAAGACGCACAGGCCCGATCCACGCCCGCCTGCGGCGACGCGCCCTGGTCGCCCGCGGGGGCATGCTATGATCGCTGCGCCGATGACGCGTGCGCGCAGGCCGCTTACGGCCTGCGTTCGTGGCGTGATCGCGCCCCGGCGCGCAGGAGGCGTGCCGGGCCCTTCTACCGCATCGGAAAGGCGATCAATGAGCGAAGCCCCCGCAACCCTTCACGCCCGTATCAGCCAGGCCGCGCGGGAGGTGCGCGCCACCTGCCCGCTGGCGGGGTCCATCACCAACGCCGTCACGGTGAACCTGGTGGCCAACGCCCAGCTGGCTGCGGGAGGCAGCGCCGCCATGGTGTACCTGGCCGATGAGGCTCTGGCATTGACCCAGGTCGGCGGTGCCTTCTATGTGAATCTGGGCACGCTGCTGCCCTGCCATGCCCAAAGCATCCCCGCAGCGGCGCGCGCCCTGCGCGACCTGGCGCGGCCGCTGGTGCTTGACCCGGTGGGCATCGGGCTGGGCGAGCTGCGCGGGCAGATTCTGGACGAGCTGCGCGACGCCCCCCCTGCGATCGTGCGATGCAACGCCTCGGAGGCCATCGCGCTGGCACGTCAGTGGGGCCTTCTTGAAGGCGACGAGGCCCAGGGGCCGCGCGGCGTGGACGCGCAGGATGCGGTGGACGATGCGCGGGCGGCAGCGCAGGCGATTGCGCGCTTCATCGACGGAGCAGTGGCGGTGTCGGGCGAGACGGACCTGGTGGCAAGCGCCGATCGCGTGGTGGAGGTGGAGGGCGGAAGCCCCCTTATGACCAAGGTGACGGGCATGGGCTGCTCGCTGGGCGGCGTGGCGGCCGTGTACGCCGCGGTCACCGACCCCTTCACGGCGGCGTTGGCCGCCGCGGCCCACTAC
This sequence comes from Berryella wangjianweii, assembly GCA_013201155.1. GTDB lineage: Bacteria > Actinomycetota > Coriobacteriia > Coriobacteriales > Eggerthellaceae > Berryella > Berryella wangjianweii. The sequence goes on from CP053716.1 coordinate 321,252, forward strand.
AAGGTGGCGGGAACGCGTGCCCAGCGCGACTGCGCCGGCCCCGCCAGCTTCCAGCTGGCCTTCGTGGATGCCCTGCACGCGATCGGCCCCGACGAGCTTGCCGCCGAGGCTGTCCTGCGCGAACGGGGGCGATAGCGTGAACGTGCTGGTTGCGGTGGCGATAGCCCCCTTCGGTGTGGGAGACGAGCTGTCCGAGGAGGTGGCGCAGGTGGTGAGCGTGATTCGCGCGTCGGGCCTGCGCACCCGCACCACCGCCATGTTCACCGAGATCGAGGGCGAGTGGGACGAGGTGATGGCCTGCGTGCGCGAGGCCACCTTCGTGCTGGCGCGCAAGGGCATCCGCACCGAGGTGGTGCTGAAGGCCGACGTGCGCCCCGGCTACGCCAACACCATCGATGGCAAGCTGGAGCGCCTGGAGCGCGCTCTGGCGGAGGGGAAGGGCCATGAGGGATAGACTCGATATCAGCGCGTACCTGGTGCTCGGACCCGAGAACGTGGGGGGGCGCCGGGTTGCCGAGGTGGCACGCGCGGCGATTGACGCGGGCTTCACCTGCGTGCAGGTGCGCTCGAAGACGTGCTCGGCGCGCGAGCTGATCGCCTGCACGGTGGCCGTGGCGCAGACGATCGACGAGGCCGGCATGGCGGGACGCGTGGCGCTTCTGGTAAACGATCGCCTGGACGTGATGCTGGCCGCGCGCGACCAGGGCGTGCGGGTGGACGGCGTGCACGTGGGCCAGGACGACGTGCCGGTGGAGCTGTGCCGCGCCCACGTGGGCGCGCATGGGATCGTGGGCCTGACCGTCACCCCTGACGAGCTGCGTCGCTATCGCGAGGGGGGCGACCCCGAGGCGCGCCTGCAGCTGCCGGCTTTGGACTACTTCGGCGTGGGACCGCTGCGCGAGACCGCCACGAAGCCCGACTGCGGGCGTGACGCGCACGGTACGGTGCGGACGCTGGACGAGGTGGAGCTGGCCTCGCTGGTGCGCGCGAGTCCCCTTCCGCTGGTGGTGGGCGGCGGCGTGGGGAAGGCCGACCTGCCCATGGTGGCGCGCACGAACGCCGCGGGCTTCTTCGTGGTGTCGGCCGTGTGCGCCGCCGCCGACCCTGGGGTCGCCGCAGCCGAGCTGGTTGCTGCGTGGAGGGGCGACGTCAGGGCGCCTCGACCCTAAGCGTCTCGCGCGCTTTCCCCGGTCGCGCGGCGCCGCTCGTTGAAGTCGTCCACCAGCGTCTCCCATTGGGGGTTTCTGATCTCGGCCAGCAGCGCGTCGATGTCCTCGAGCTCGGCTTCGATGTCCTGCTGGCGCTCCAGGGCGCGGTCTCGTCGCTTCAGATCAAGAATTCCCAGATGAGACGCGAGTTCGCCCAGCTCCTCGTACTCTCGCTCGATCTGAGCGCGTCGCTGCTCAAGCGCCACTCGGTCGTCTTCGTGGCGGTCGCGGAACTCACGCGCCAGCTTGTTGCGGTCGATCGGACGCAGGCGCCCCCAGCCTTCGCACAGGTGACGGGGCAGGGCGTTGGGGAAGCGCTCGGCAAGGTCGGGGTCGCCCACGCGCACGTGCTCGCAGCCGTCGAACAGGTCGTTGCGCAGGGTGCCGATCTGCGCGGGCAGGGTCACGTCACGCAGGCTCTCGCATCGGCTGAAGGCCATCTCGCCCGCGTAGTCCAGGCGCTCGGCGAACTCCACGCGCTCAAGGGCGGTGCAGCTGTGGAAGGCGCGGCTGTCGATGTACGACAGCGGGTTGCCGGTCAGCTCGACAAGGGACGAGCAGCGCGAGAACGCCTCGCGCTCGATGCGCTTGATGCCGCCGGCGCCCTCCACGCGCTCAAGGGCGGTGCAGCCCGAGAACGTTCCCGCCAGCACGGCGGCGGTGGCGGCGGGCAGCACGACGCGTCGCAGCGAGGTGCATCCGCTGAAGGCGTGCTTTCCCAGATAGGTAACGGAATCGGGAATCACGGCCTCCTCCAGCGCGGTGCACCCCTTGAAGGCCGCCTCGTCTATCCTGGTGCAGGTGGTCGGTATGGTGACGCGGCGCATCGAGGTGCACAGGCGCAGCGCGCCGGTGTCGATCTGGGTGATGCCCTCGGGTATGACCAGCTCCTCGTCGTCCCCGGTGGCCGAGGTCAGGCTGATGCGAAGGTCCATGCGCGCTCCTTGGTGGCGTCGTGCGGTTGCAGGCTCAATTATGCCGCACGCGCGCGACCCGCGCATCCGGAAGCTGTCCGCGCGAAGTCGGCGTTCCTGCGGATACGGTGCGAGGGCCCGGTGCGTTCGCAGCGCAGGGGGAGGGGTCCCGCGTGCCTGCGCGCGCCTGCGACCTCCGCGCGGCGCATGGGGGCGCTGGCCGCGCGTGCCGTGGGTGTGGCGTGGGGGGGGGTGAAGCCGTGCGCATTCCGGGCGGGAACCCGGAATCGCGCCTGCGCCAGCCTTGCGCGCAAGCTGCTTGCGTGCGCGATGCGGGGTCAGGGGCTCGCAGGGCCGTCGTTGTGGGATAATCGGCCCGTTTCATCCGAACGACGGCGGCGATGCGCCGCAAGGGGGTTCCCATTCTATGATCAAGAAGATCGTCACCGACCGCGAGCTTCTGTCGCAGCCCTGCGAGCCGGCCACTGCCGAGGACGCCGCCCTTGCCCAGGACCTGCTGGACACGTTGGCCACCGACGACGAGTACGCGTGCCTGGCCGCCAATCAGATCGGCGCGACCAAGCGCGTAGTGGTGTACCGCGATGCCGCCGACCGGCCTCACGTGATGTTCAACCCGCAGCTGAAGCGCGGCCTGCGTCCTTCACGGGTGGAGGAGACGTGCCTGTCGCTTGACGAGGCGTCGAAGGTGACGCGCTTCGATCAGATCATGGTGACCTACGATGAGCTGGTGGAGGACACGCTGATTCCGCGTCGCCGCGAGTTCCGCGGTTGGACCGCCCAGGTGGTGCAGCACATGATCGACCACTGCAACGGAAAGCTGGTGTAGCCGTCGCGTTCTCGCGCGGGCGCCCGCATGCGCTGTGTGCGGACGAGCGAAGAGGGTCCCGATCGGGGCCCTCTTCTCGTTGCCGGCGCCTTGCCGCGCCCGCATCCGCGGCGCGCCTCGGGTCGGCGCGCGTGCAGAAGGCGCGTCATGCCCCGCTCGCCTCGCTGGTGAGCGCGCGTGGGGCTAGCGCACGATGCCCTCGCGCTTGATGCGCCGAATCAGCGCGATGTCGGCGGGAAGCCAGGGCACCGAATCGATGCTGAGCGCATCCAGCCAGCGCGCGTCGGCATGCTCCATCAGGGTGTAGGCTCCGTCGCCCTCCAGGTGGCACAGGTAGCATTGCAGATGCAGCGTGAAGTCGTCATAGGCGTGGTCGATGTCAGTCACATGCCGCTCGATGCTCACCTGGGCGTCAAGCTCCTCGCGAATCTCGCGCAGCAGGGCCTCGCGCGGCTCCTCGCCGGGCTCGACCTTGCCGCCGGGAAACTCCCAGCCGCCCGCCAGCGACCCTGTGGCGCGCTGCGTTGCCAGCACGCTCCCGTCGCGTTCGATGATCGCCGCCACCACGTTCAGGTGCCTGCTCATCGACTCTCCTCTCCGTTGATCGCGCGCCGCGTTCGCCAAGATGCCGCACTGGACGCCGAGCGTTGCAGAAGCCGGCGTGCAGCCTGAGGTCGCCGCCTTGCCGCGTTTGCCATTAGCGTGGTTGATACTGGGCCGCGTTGATGGCGGCGATCGCCCCGTCGGCCACGGCCGTGGCCACCTGGCGCACCTGCTTCGCGCGCACGTCGCCGGCAACGTACACGCCCGGCAGCGCGGTTTCCATGCGCTCGTTGGCAACGATGAAGCCGCCCTCGAGCTGAAGCTGATCGTGCGCCAGTTCGGAGGCCGGTGTGGCGCCCGCGTACACGAACACCCCGCAGCTGGGATCGTCGATCGAGGTCAGCGCGCCCGTAGTCAGATCGCGCACCACCACGCGCTCCACCTGGTCGTCTCCCTCCAGCGCATGCAGGGTGGAGCCGCCGATCACGCGGATGCCCGCGGTGCGCTCGACCGCCTCGCGGAACTGCGCGATGCATGACAGGCGCTCCTCGGCGCACACGATGGTTACCGAGCGGGCGAAGCGGGCCAGATGCAGGGCCTCCTTCACGGCGCCGTCGGCACCGCCCACCACGTAGACGGCGCGTCCCTGAAAGTGGGGGGCTTCGTCTTGGGCCGACCCGGCAAGCAGGTGGTCGCCCAGGATGCTCAGCGTGCGCTTGCGCATGCCGGTGGCCACGATCACGCGCGAGGCCTCGTAGCGCGCGCCGGAGGCGCAGGTGACCGGCTTGACCCTTTCGGCAAGCCGCACGTCTGTCACGCGGTCGGTTTCGATCACGGCTCCCGCGGCCTGGGCCTGAGCGCGCAGACGGGCGGCGAATGCGCGGCCCGTCTCGCCTTCGGAGACTGCAGCGTAGTGGGTGACGGTGGACACGCGGCCGATCATGCCGCCCACGTCGTCGGCCTCCAGCACGAGGGTGCGAAGCCCCCGGCTGGTGGCGTACACGGCCGCGCTCATGCCCGCGGGGCCGGCTCCGATCACGATGACGTCGAACCTTTCCATGGCGTCCTCCTTGCCCGTCCGTTGGCCGCTCGCACGGCCCGGCGCAAGGTCAGGTCGCCACGATGTGCGGCGCGCTATGCTTGAGTGATGCGTATTCCCAGGTAAAGACCGGCATCAAGGCCCTTGATGCGGTACACGCTGGAAAGCTCGATGCCCGAGATTCGCCAGTTGTAGGTGGCGCCGTCCTGCTCAAGGGTGCCTGCCAGGAAGGTGTTCCCGGAGTCGTCGGTGCCCGACTCGGTTGCCGATGCGGGGTCGAGCCCCTGGGCGGAGGCGGCCGCAGCCAGGGCCGTCTTCAGATCGGGCGACGCGAAGTCGGCGAAGTGGGCCGACAGCGACGTGGCGCCCTCCTTCGACAGGTCAAGCTGCCAGGCCCCGGTCATAAGGCGCGTGGCCTGCTCGGGCGAAAGGACGCTGAATCCCTTCAGGTACAGGGTGCTGGCGAGGTCAAGGTCGAGGTCGGCGGGGTAGTGGTACACCGACAGGGCGCCCTCCGTTTCGACGGGGCGCTCGATGTACGACAGCCCGGCGTCATCCAGCGCCGCCTTCACCTGGTCGGCGTTCAGGCCCACGAGGCCCGACAGCGCGGGAAGCGTCTCGGTGGCCGCGGTGCGGCTCATGTTGGCCTGGGTGGCTGCGGCGGCCTTCTCGGCCTGGGCCACCGGGTCCAACGCCACCACCTTCATCACGTAGGCGCCCGCCAGCACGGCGACGGCCACCAGGGCGCCGGCCACGGCGAGGTTGGTTCCGCGCAGGCGCGACTCGCGGCGCAGGCAGGCGCCGTCGAGGTAGGCGATGTTGCCCTGGCGGCGGGTATAGGCGCGGGCGCGGGTCTGCTGGGGTCCCAGCAGCAGGTTTCCCAGATCCATACAGTGAGCTCCTTGGGGTTCTGTGCTTTGCGCATTATAGCATTGGCGCGTTGCGTCGCCCGGCGGCGCCCGTGCTAGCATGAACCCCGTTTTGAGCCTGCTGAGAACGCGGTGGGCCAGTTCGTGCGCTTGTCGCGCGATGCGGGGCGTCGGCGCTCCGACCGTCGGCGGCCGCGCGTATCGCACAACGAGGGAGCAACATGTTCGACCTTTCCATCTTCGCCTCGCCCGACGCGTGGATCACCTTGATCACGCTGACCTTCCTTGAGGTGGTGCTGGGCATCGACAACATCGTGTTCATCACGATCACCACCGACCGTCTTCCCGAGTCGAAGCGCTCGCTGGGACGCCATCTGGGCCTGGCGGGGGCCTTCGTCATGCGCGCGGCCTTCCTGTCGGTGGCTGCGTGGCTGACGCATCTGTCGGCCCCGCTGTTCACGGTGGATCTGGGGCCCTACGCCCATGGGTTCTCGGTGCGCGACCTGATCTTGCTGGCGGGTGGCGCCTACCTGGTGTACAAGGGAATCGTCGAGGTCAGGGCGCTGCTGGGGCTGGACGAGCTGCGCGAGCACCATGAGACGGCGGGCACGGGGCGCACCATATCGATGCCCCAGGCCATCGGCGTGATCATGGTGATGGACCTGGTGTTTTCCATCGACTCGGTGATCACCGCCGTGGGTCTGTCGGATCACCTGATCGTGATGGTTCTGGCCGTGATGGTGGCGATCATCCTGATGATGGTGTTCATCGATGCGATCTCGAACTTCATCAACCAGCATGTCGAGATGAAGATCTTGGCCCTTACGTTCATCGTGGCCATCGGCGTGCTGCTGGTGCTGGACGCGCTGGGTCTGCACACCGATATCGAGGTGTTCGACATGCACATCGAGAAGCTGATGGTGTACTTCGCCATGGCGTTCGCGGTGGTGCTCGAGGTCATTCAGATGCGCTACAAGGCGAATCTGGCTCGTTATCAGGCGGAGCTTACTGCATCCGCCTCGGGGGTCGGCGCAGGTGCGTCCTGCGCGCCCGAGGCGGCATCCGGCGTTGGGGAGCCCCGAGACGATCGCTCGTAGCCGCAACGCCGGTCAGGCGATTTCGGTGCGGGCGCGGCGGCGCGGCGCGCCGTGCCAGGGCTCTGGCGTCACGCAGACGGAAGCGGGGAGGGGTCGGCCTTCCCCGCCCGTGCGGTTCAGGGCCGGGTGCGGTTTGCGGGCTCGCGCACGGCGGCTTCGGCGAACTGCTCGTATCCGCGCTCGGACAGGATGAACCTTCCGGCGCCTTCGATCACCCGCGCGGTGAAGGGCGTGGTCAGCCCCGGCACTTCGCCGTCGTACTGAACCTGCAGCGGCGGGTCGGCGCTTACGCGCACGCTGCGCGCGCGGTGAATCTCCAGGCTGTCGGTGCGATCGGGGAATGCGCCGTCGCGGTCGAGCAGGCCGGCCAGCGCGGCGGGGATCAGCCCCAGGGCGTTCTGGGCCTTCAGCAGCACCACGTCCAGCGACCCGTCGCGGGGCAGGTTCTCGTGGGTAACGCCCACGCCGAACGGAATCTTCGAGAAGTTCACCACCAGCACGCCCAGGGCGTTGGCGCTTACCGTGCGGCCGTCCAGGTCAAGCGTGATGCGCGATACCTGAGGCAGCGGATTCTGCACCGCAGCCTGGAAGTAGGCCCAGGGCCCCAGCAGCTTCTTCGCCGGACGCGCGTCGTGCATGATGGTGGCGTCGTAGCCCGCCCCCGCCATCAGGCCGAACCCGTAGCGGCGGCCATCAACCGCGATTTCTCCCAGGTCGAAGTCGAGCGTGCGCCGCGCGCGCACCATGTCAGCCAGGGCGTAGGGCTCGATCGGCGCCATCAGGTTCTCGGCCAGCAGGTTCGCCGTGCCTGCGGGGAAGGGCAGAATGGGGATTCCCGTACGCGCCAGGCAGTACGATACCGTGGCCACCGTGCCGTCGCCGCCCGCGGCCACGACCGCGTCGAAGCGCTCGGCATCCGCCAGCAGGTCGCGCACGTCGATCGAGCCATCGGTGGAGCGCAGGCAGATCTCGGAGGCGTCAGAGGCCACGAAGCGGATGAAGTCGTAGATCGCCCCGTCGGCATAGCCCGATCTGAGGTTGTTGATAACGAGCAGTTTCACGGCGCCCTCCCGAGCTTTGCTATGATTAGGTCGTTTCATTCATGATAAAGCAAGCCGAGGATTCTGCCGCATGTACATAGAAACCCAAGGTGAGCTCGAGGCCTTCGTCCAACGTGCGGGGCAGTCGAGCATCCTGGCCATCGATACCGAGTTCCTGCGCGAGAAAACCTATTATGCAACTCTTTGCCTAATTCAGGTGGCCACTGACGGCGAGGTGTCGATCATCGACCCGCTTCGCGTGGATGACCTGACGGCCCTGGCGCCGTTGCTGGGCGATTCGTCGATCACCAAGGTGTTTCATGCGGGGTACCAGGACATCGAGCTGCTGTATCGGTGCGTGGGCACCATGCCCGCCCCGGTGTTCGACACGCAGGTGGCCGCCACGCTGCTGGGTCATACGCAGCAGGTGGGCTATGCCTCGCTGGTGGGCTCGCTGTGCGGGGTGCGGCTGAAGAAGGCCGACTCGTTCACCGACTGGTCGCGCCGGCCCCTTACCGATTCGCAGCTGCACTACGCCTCGGAGGACGTCGTTTACCTTCCCAAGATGTACGAGCTGATGACGCGGCGCCTGCGCGAGAAGAATCGTCTCGATTGGCTTTCCCCCGAGTTCGAGGCGCTGGTTGACCCTGCGCGCTTCGAGGTGGATCCCGCCGAGCGCTACCTGAAGCTGCGGCACGTGGGGTCGCTTGGCGCCCCGCAGCTGGTGGTGGCCCGCGAGATGGCCGCATGGCGCGAGCGCGAGGCCCAGCGACGCAACGTGCCGCGCAAGTGGGTGCTGACCGACGAGCAGGTGGTGGAGGCGTGCAAGCGCGAGCTGGGTCGAATCGACGACCTGTTCATGGTCCGCGGCGTGCGCGAGCGCATCAGCGTGCCGCAGGCGCGCGATCTGTTGGCGCAGGTGAAAAAGGCGCTTGCGTCGCCGCGCGACACCTGGCCGACGCTTGAGCGGCCCATGCGCGGCGAGCCGAACGTGGATGTGCAGCTGGACCTGATGATGGCCCTGGTGCGCATGCGCGCCCGCGAGCACGAGATCGCCGTGCCCACGCTGGCCAGCCACGACGAGCTGGTGGCCGTGGCCCGCGGGTATCGCGAGGGCATCGGCGTGCTCAGCGGCTGGCGCGGCCAGCTGATCGGCGATGAACTGGTTGAGCTGGCCGAGGGTCGTCTTAGCCTGCGCATCGCCGGACGCAGCGTGGTGGTGGAGCCGGTTGCCGCCGGCCTCCCCGCGCCTGCGCGCCCGGGACGCTAGCCCGCCGCCTGCGCGGCGCGCTGCGTTGCGGCGCCGTGCATTCAGCAAAGCGCCGTATCGACGCGTCAACGGAAGCGTGGTGTTCCAACGGCCGGACACCTGCTTCGCAGGGCCTTCGGTATACTTGCGGATGAAAGCAAGCATTACGAGAGGAACGCCCATGATTTCGACAAGCTACCTGCTGCTGATTGTGGCCACCCTTGCCATCGGGGGCGCGGCCAGCTTCTACGTGCGCAACCGCATCAATCACTATCAGAAGGTGCCGGTATCGAACGGCATGACCGGGGCCGAGGCCGCGCGGCAGATGCTCAGCTACTACGGCATCACCGACGTGCCGGTGCAGCGCGGCGGCGAGGGCCAGGACTTCTTCGACCCGCGATCGAACTCGGTCACCCTGTCGCCCAGCGTGTACGACGGCCGCTCGATCACCGCCACGGCCACGGCCTGCCACGAGGTGGGCCATGCCTACCAGTTCGCGCAGGACTACACCCCCATGAAGGTGCGCACGGCCATCGTGCCTGCGGTGAACCTGGCTTCGAACGCCTGGATCTTCCTGCTGATGCTGGGCATCGTCATGAACCTGGGGGGCTTCGTGGAGCTGGCCATCGTCATGTACGGCGTGGTGGTGCTGTTCAGCCTGGTCACCCTTCCCGTTGAATTCGATGCATCGCGCCGCGCCATGGCCTACATGGGCCAGGTGTCGCTGCCCGAACCCGAGCGCAAGGGCTCGTTCGACGTGCTGCGCGCCTGCGCGCTGACCTACGTGGCCGCCGCGCTCACCTCGGTGCTGCAGCTGCTGTGGCTGCTCAGTCAGCGTCAGGACTAAACGGTGCCCTCAGCTGCGTCGAATCCGCCTTTCGAGGGGCGGCCTCAGGCCATTTCGGTATCTGAGGCCGTGGGCCTGGCCGACTCCGCCTTGCGGTCGTTTCGCGTCACCGTGATCGGCGAGGTGTCGGAGTGCTCGATTCGCCCAGGCTACAAGGCCGCGTACTTCTCGGTGAAGGACGACGGCGCCACCATGCCCTGCATGATGTGGAACGGACGCTACGAGGCCAGCGGCGTCACGTTGCAGGTGGGCGCCCTGGTGCAGATGACCGGCACCTTCGGAGTATGGCGCAACAAGGGGCGCATGCAGTTCGAGGTGGCGTCGCTGAGCCTGGCGGGCGAGGGCCAGCTGCGCCAGCGCGTGGCCCAGCTGGCCGAGCGCCTGCGGGCCGAGGGCCTCATGGATCAGGCGCGCAAGCGGCCCATTCCGACGTACCCCCAGATCATCGGGGTGGTCACCTCGCCGCGGGGCGCTGCCGTCCACGACGTGCTGCGCACGCTGAAGCGCCGCTTCCCTGTGGCGCGCATCGTGCTGGGCGGCGTGCCGGTGGAGGGCGAGCACGCGCCCCGCTACCTCATGCAGGGCATGAAGGCCGTCGTGGACGGCGGGGCCGAAGTGGTGCTGCTGGTACGCGGCGGCGGTTCGTACGAGGACCTGATGCCCTTCAACGACGAGTCCCTCGCCCGCACGGTGTCGCGCTGTCCGGTGCCGGTGGTGACGGGAATCGGGCACGAGCCCGACACGTCAATCGCCGACCTGGTCGCCGACGCGCGCGCATCCACGCCCACGGCGGCGGCGGAGGCGGTCAGCCCCGCACGCGACCAGCTTGAGGCCTTGTTCGCCCAGCGTGGGCAAGAGCTGGAACGCCGCGTGTCCACGCAGGTCAGCATGATGCGCGAGCAGCTTGCGGCGCGGGAGGGGCGCCCGCTGTTCCGCGATCCCCAGCAGCTGTTCGCGGGTGACGCGCTGACGTTGGACTACGCTGCCGACCGCATGGCGCGTGCGAGCGGTGCGCGCGTAGGGTCGCTGGGCACCGAGCTGACCTCGCTCAACCATCGCCTGCGTGCGCAGGGGCCGCGCATTTCCGGTGAGCGCGCGGCGTCCCTTGCCCACGCCGGAGGGCGCCTGCGACGGGCCATTCCCCTGAACGTCGAGCGCGATGCGGTTGCGGTGCGGGCGTATGCGGCGCGCCTGCCCCAGGGCCTGCGCGGCCTGATGGCCGGGCGTGCGGATCGGCTTGACGTTGCCGGTGCGCGCATGGGGCGCGAGTGGCGTCGCCTTCTGGCGGCGCGGGCCGAGGAGGTGTCGTCGCGGCATGCGCGCCTAAGGGATGCGGGCGCGTCGCGTCTGGACGCATGCGAGCGCCAGATGGGGCTTGCGGCAGCGCGCCTCAACGCATTGTCGCCTCTGGCGGTGCTGGGACGCGGCTACGCCTTGGCCCGCGATGCGCGGGGCGGCGTGGTGAAATCGACCGATCAGGTGAGCGTTGGGGACGCCCTTGAGGTGATGGTGTCCGATGGGCGCATCGCCTGCGTGGTTTCCGATGTGATGGACGAGGTGGCCGCCAAGGCGCCTCGGGGGAAAGGAGCGTAGCATGGCAGAGGACCTCAGACCGATCGAGGAGCTGTCGTTTCGCGAGGCCATGGCCGAGCTTGACGGAATCGTGGGACTGCTGGAGAGCAACACGCTTGAGCTGGAGGACAGCCTGGTGAGCTATGAGCGCGGGGTGGCGCTGCTGCGCGCGCTGAAGGGGCGCCTGGGCGAGGCTCAGCAGCGCGTTGACGTGCTGATGGGCGAGCTGTCGGGAGAGGTGGGCGACCAGGAGCGCGATACCACGCTGTCGTAGGGCGCGCGGCATGCCTCGTCGAGGGTGCGCGGGGCTCGGCTGGCAAGTCCGCGCGAGGGCTCTCGCCCGCGCCGTCGCCTGACGCCCTGCGCTTCGCGTTCGGCTCGTGTCCGATGGATTCGGACGGTCGGCCCCCTTCATCGACCGATTGCCGCGTCGGCGCATGGCCTCCTGCGCTTCGCTATGATGTATCTGTATGCCCGAACGACCAAAGGAGGGGCGATGAGCGCGCAAGACTGCCTGTTCTGCAAGATCGTGGCAGGGGATATTCCCTGCACTAAGGTGTACGAGGATGAATGGGTGCTGGCCTTCGACGACATCGCGCCCCATATGCCCGTTCACACCCTCGTGGTTCCCAAGGCCCACTACGACAGCATCGCCGACGACGTTCCGGCTGAGGTGCTGGCCCGCGTGTTCGCCGCAGTACCCGAGGTGGCGCGCATCAAGGGCGTGAACGCGTCCGGGTTCCGCACGCTGGCCAATACCGGGCAGGATGCCTGCCAGACGGTTGGGCACCTGCATGTGCATGTGCTGGGCGGTGCTCCCATGAACAGCGGAAACCCCTCGCTGTAATGCGGTGTGGGAAGGAAGCGAGCGCCGATGCCCTCGCTTCCCTGCAGAGGCCTCAGGCACGCGGCTGCGCCTGAAGCCTCTGTGGTTTCCCGCTTTTGCGGCGACCGCATGCGCTCAGGCCTGCGCCGACGGCGCGGCAGTGGTCGGCTCTCCTCGGGTATAAGCAGGCGTCGTGCCACTTGCCGAAAACCGGGTTTTTCACAGGCGCGGTTTCGCTCCTCCGTTGTCTAGAATTTAGACTTCGCAGGGTTCGAGAAGGGAACCGCATGAACATCCTTGTGGTAAACGCGGGGTCGTCGTCGCTCAAGTACCAGCTGATCGACGTCGAGCGGCAGAAGGTGCTGGCGAAGGGCCTGTGCGAGCGGGTGGGAACCGAGGAGTCGAGCCATAAGCACGGCATCGACGACAACGAGGTGGTCATCTCGCAGCCCATGAAGAACCACGAGGTTGCTCTGGGCATCGTGCTGCAGACCCTTACGGAGGGTCCCCATGCGCCCCTCGACGACCTGTCGCAGATCCGTGCGGTGGGGCATCGCGTGGTGCAGGGCGGCAAGTACTTCGCCTCCTCGGCGCTGATCGACGATGAGGTCATCGCGCGCATCGACGAGCTGGCCGAGCTGGCTCCGCTGCACAACCGCGCGGCCCTCAGCGGCATCCAGGCGTGCCGCACGCTCATGCCGGGAACGCCCATGGTGGCGGTGTTCGACACGTCGTTCTTCCACTCGCTGCCCGAGCATGCGCACATGTACCCCATTCCCTACGAGCTGTCGCAGAAGCACTCCATACGTCGTTACGGGGCGCACGGCACGTCGCATCGCTACATAGCCGAGCGCGCCGCCGCCGTGATGGACGAGCGCCTGCGCGACCTGAAGCTGATCACCTGTCATCTGGGCAACGGCTGCTCGATCACGGCGATCGACCATGGCGCGGCGGTGGATACCTCCATGGGCCTCACGCCGCTTGAGGGCCTGATGATGGGCACGCGCTGCGGGTCGATCGACCCTGCCATCGTGCTGTACCTGATGACGCATGAGGGCTACACCCCGGCGCAGATGGACGACGTGATGAACCGTCAGTCGGGCCTTCTGGGGGTTTCGGGCATCAGCAACGACCTGCGCACCATTCGCACTGCGGCCGAGCAGGGCGACGAGCGGGCAATCCTTGCGTACGAGATGTACGCGGCCTCGGCCAAGAAGCACATCGGCCAGTACATCGCCGTGATGGGCGGGGTTGACGCGATCGTGCTGGCAGGCGGCGTGGGGGAGAACTGCGACCGCATGCGTCGCATGATCTTCGAGGGCATGCAGCCCTTGGGAATCGTGCTGGACGAGGCTCGCAATCGCGAGCGTGGCTACGAGCGCGAGATTTCGACGGACGAGTCCGCCGTGCGGATCATCATCATTCCCACCGATGAGGAGTACATGATCGCGCAGGATACCTACAATCTGGTGACGGGAGCCGTTGCCGTATAGCGGCGGCAGCACGCGAGCGCGTGGCTGTCGTGGGTTTCCGCATAGGGCGGGGCTCGGAAGCCCCGAAGCGGGCATGGGCAACTGAAGGCCGGGGTTTCCCCGGCCTTCAGCGTGTCGGGCGCTGCTGCCGTCATTCCGGTCTGCCGCGCGTCAGTCATTGCGGGTTGCCGGCGGGCGCCCGCCGATCAGCTGGCCGTACGGGCAGCTGACTGCACGCTGCCCGACTGAGGCTCGTCCGCGGCGGCAAGGGCGGGTTTGCGTCGTGGTGGTTGGAGCGCGCGGCTGCGCTGGTCCTGCATTGCGCTGCGCGTGCGATTAACAATTATTTCTTATATCACATATGCTAATTGAACTGGGGAAATAATCACGTTATATGAGTGATAGTGTCTAAGTCATATTGCAGAGAAACGCGATGGAAGGCGCGTTTTGCGAGGGATCTGACGGAAGGGGCACACGATGGGAAAACGACGTGCTGTTCATCAGGCATTGGCATTGACGACCGCATCGGCGCTGCTGGTTTCGGGGCCGCTCGCGCAGGCCCATGCCGCGATGGCGGACGAGCCGGTGGGCGACCGCGGGGACGAGGCGAATGCCGAGAAGGACGCGACAAGCCATGACGGTTCGAAGGAGGGCTCCGAGCAGGCTCTGAAGGATGCGCAGGATCAGGCCGCGCGCGCGGCTGCCGCGCAGGCCGATGCTCAGGCCGGGGTCGATCGGGCCCGTCAGGATGCCGATGCGGCCGACCAGGGTGTCGCGCAGGCCAAGGACGTGGCGGCTGCGCGCGAGCGGGACCTGAGCGACGCCGCACGTGCGGTTGCCGATCAGGCACGCGATGATCTGGCTCAAGCCGAGGCGGCGCAGAAAGATGCTGACCAGGGCATTGCGGATGCCGAGGGTCATCTGCGTGAGGCCGAGCGGGCGCAGGAGGCTGCGCGCGAACAGCAGGACCGCGCGCAGGAAGCCTTCGATGAGGAGAGCAGGCGCCATGCCGCCGAGGCGGCGGAGCTCGAGCGAATTCGCGCCGACCTCGCCGAGGCGACAGAGCGTCTTGACGCTGCCAAGACGGAGGAGACGCAGGCGCAGCGTGCGGTAGCCGATGCGCAGCGTGAGAAGGACGCGGCCGATGAGGCCGTTGCAGAGGCCGAGGGCGCACAGAGCGCGGCTGCCGCTGCCGCGCAGGAGGCGTCATCTCAGCTTGAGGCTGCGAAGGACGCGGCGGACCGTGCCCGAGCGGCAAAGGATCAGGCGGATGGGCAGGTACGTACCGCCCAGGCCGGCGTGGACGAGGCCGATGCCGCGCAGGACGCGGCCCGGCAGGATGCCGCCGACAAGGCAATCGCGGTTGCGCGCGCGGAGGAGGCCGCTCGACAGGCGCAGGATGACCTCGTCGCTGCACGGGAGGCCGCGCAGGTCCTTGATGCGCTGAAGAGCGATGCTGCGGCGAAGGCCGATCAGCTTGCGGCTGCCGAGGAAGGCGTGCGCGAGGCCGAGCGCCGCGCATCGGACGCTGCGGCCGCACTGCAGACGGCTGCCGCCGAGCGCGATGGCGCTCGGACTCAGGCTGATGACGCCGACCAGGCCGTAACAGAAGGCGAGGTAGCGCTTGCGCAAGCCCGATCCAGCGCTCAGCAGCGCCAGCGCGAGCTTGACGAGCTGCAGCGGCAACGCGCCGATGCGGTGCGGGCCTTCCTTGAGAAGCATAGTCGCGAGAATGAATCGGGCCTGACCATCGATGCGCTCGTGGAGAAGATCGGCCAATCGGACGCCCTGCGTCATCTGGTGAACGCCGAGAACAAGCCGAAGCTGATGAAGCTCATCAGCGATTCTCTGACGCCCGAGCGGCTCAGGCAGTCGCTGGACTACATCAAGGAGGCAAACCGCATCAGGCAGAACCCCTACGCCTATCCGCTGGAGCTTCCCCCGGGCTCCCCTCCGGCCACGCGCGAGCAGGTGGGGCCGTCAGACCCATGCAATGTGTCGGCCGACCTCATGATGCTTGCCGTGGTCAGCAATGCGGTCACGTCGCTCCAGGCCGATGCGCTGCCTGACGGATTCGATCACTGGTTCTTCGAAAACGTGGTTGCGGGAGGCGGCGTGCCTAACCTGCGGCTGCGCATACGGGGGGAGAACCTTGCCGCGGGCTCGGGCGACCCGTTTCTGCGCCCCGAGAACAGCTGGTTCACTTCCGAGCGCATCAACTTCGTTACCGAGAACGGCGGTCCTACCGGACACTACACGTCGCTGACGGCGTACTATGCCACGCTTACGGGCTTTGCGGTGGCTGACAACGAGAAGTATGGGGTGACGCACTCCCAGACGTTTGCCATGCAAGGCAACAACTCTTTCCACTATCTGGACCCCGATGCGTTCCAGAGCGCGTACAGCGAAGAGGAGCGCAGCTCCAACGAGCGCATCGAGGCCAAGCAGCGTGAGGTTGACGAGGCCTCCGCGGCGGTTGCCGCCGCCCAGGCCGAGCTGACGCGAGTGCGCGAGACGCAGACCAGAACGCATGCTGCCCTGGAAGCCGCAGGGGAGCGCGTCAGCCGACAGGAGCAGGCTCAGCGAGAAGCCGAGGCTGCGCTTGAGCGGAGCCGCGAGACGCAGCGTCATGCCAGCTCGAGCAAGCAGGCTGCCGATGAGGCCGTTGCCGCCTTCGATGCCTCCACGGCCGATGTGGAGACGGCGACTCGCATGGCTGATGCCGCCGCAGCGCAGCTGAGCGAGGTGCGCACGCAGAGCGCCGAGGCCGAAGCCGCTCAGCGGAGGGCCGAGGATGCCCAGGCGCGCGCCCGTGCGGCGCGGGCCGCAGCCGCAGATGCGGCTACGATCGCAGAGACTGCTGCCCATCAGGCGCAGGAAGCCGCGTCCTCTGCCGCCCAGGCTGACTATGATTCGCTGCATCGCGACTACTCGTTCACCGATGCTGCGTCGATGACGCTCACGCGAGGGGAGGGCGCGGCGGCGTTCGGCACCGATGCGCCTTCAGGTCGCTTCGAAGGCGCATTCGTTGACGGCGTGCCTCTTGATGCAGAGGCGTTCGACCTGCTCGCGGGTGGAAGCGGAATCGCCTTGCGGGGTGACTGCGTAGACGCCCTTGCGAACGGAAGCCATACCCTTCGCATCGTCTTCGACGACGGCGAGGCATCGACCGCGTTCACCGTGCGCGATGCTCCGACGCCGGAGTCGAGCCTTGCGACCGATTCCGAGACGACGAATCGGCAGGGAGGCGATGCTCCCGGCGGCGGTCGTGCGAGTGCGGCGAAGCCTGCGACCTCGGCCGGCGTGGGCTCGTCCCTGCCCGCTACCGGCGACGCCGAAGCGGTGGGCCTGCTTGCCGCGCTGACCGCGGCTGCCGGCTCGGTGGTGGCCCTGGCGCGCGGAAGGCGCAGGGAGTAGATGGCGTCTTGATGCCGCAGGGCCTTCGGAAGGCGCGCTCTGCGGCGCCGCCGCGGGTGCGCGGGACGATGAGCGCCGCGGCGGTGCGACGTGGGGTTGGGCGTGTGTGAGGCTCTGCGCGTCGTCTCGTGGGGAAGGCTGCGGCTTGCTCATGACAGAGGCCCCGACGGTACGTCGGGGCCCCTGTCGCTGAGCGGGCGTTATGTGGCACTTGCGGGGACTGCGCCCGCGCTTCGAGATGCCGGTCAGATACGAGCGGGGTTACGCCTTCCCCCGAGCCTGTGCCTGCACGCAGGTGATCGCCACCACGCCGAATATGTCATGCGCGTCGCAGCCACGCGACAGGTCGTTCACCGGAGCAGCCAGCCCCTGGGTGATCGGACCCAGCGCCTCGGCCTTGGCGAGGCGCTGCACCAGCTTGTAGCCGATGTTGCCGGCATCCAGGTCGGGGAACACCAGGCAGTTCGCCCGTCCCGCCACCTTTGACTGCGGCGCCTTCATCCGGCCGATCTCGGGCACGATGGCCGCATCCAGCTGCAGCTCCCCGTCGATCGCGCACTCAGGGGCCAGCTCGCGGGCCAGCTCCACCGCCCGCGCCACCTTTTCGGCATCGTCGTTAGCCGCCGACCCCTTGGTGCTGTGCGACAGCAGCGCCACGGAGGCGGGCCTGCCCGTCAGGGCCTCCCACGACCGCGCCGAGCTGACGGCGATATGGGCCAGACGCTCGGCGCTGGGCTGCACTTCCAGCCCGCAGTCGCTGAACAGGAACGTGCCCTCGCTTCCCAGGTCGCTGTCGGGCACGGTCATGATGAAGAACGAGCTTGCCAGCGCCGCACCCGGAGCCGTCTTCAGAATCTGCAGACTGGGGCGCAGCACATCGCCGGTGGCGTGGCAGGCGCCTGCCACCATGCCCTCGGCGATGCCCGCCTTCACCATCAGCACGCCCAGGTACAGCACGTCACGCACCAGCTCGCGGGCCTTCTCGGAGGTCATGCCCTTGGCGCGGCGCAGCTCCAGCAGAAGCGCGGCCAGCTCGTCGGCGCGCTCGTAGGAGGTGGGGTCGATCACCTCGGCGCCTGTCAGGTCGCGTCCCGATGCGGCGATGCGCCCGGCGTCGCCCAGTATGATCAGACGCGCCACACCCTGTCGCAGAATCGCCTCGGCGGCCTCCAAGGTGCGCGGGTCGTTGCCTTCAGGCAGCACGATGGTGCGCAGGTCGGCCTGTGCGCGGGTTACCATGGAATCGAGAAAGCGGGACACGCGGGCTCCTTTCATCGGTGCGCGGGGAAGGGCGGGCCCTTCGATGCCGTTTCTATGGTAGCGTCGAGTTCGCCGCTCAAGCGGCTAAAATGAGGGGACGTTTGAAATCAAGCGGCATGCGGTCGGCAGGATGCGCGTGCTCTGTACAGGAGGTTTACGCGTGAAGACCATCTCGTTCGCCTTGCCCTGCTACAACTCGGCCGCGTACATGGATACGTGCATCGAGTCGATCCTGGCGTTTCGCGACGACGCCGACGACATCGAGATCCTGGTGGTGGACGATGGCTCCACCAAGGACGACACGGCGGCCAAGGCCGACGAGTGGGCGCGGCGCCACCCTGACTGCATTCGCGCCATCCATCAGGAAAACGGCGGTCATGGCGCGGCGGTGAACGCGGGTCTGGCCCATGCCCGGGGAGTCTACTTCAAGGTGGTTGACTCCGACGACTGGCTTGATGAGCAGGCTATGCGCACGGTGATGGACTTCCTGCGCCAGCAGGCGCGCGAGTCCCAGCCGATCGACATGGTGGTGGCCAACTACGTGTACGAGAAGGTGTTCGAGAACGCGACTCTTACCGTGGACTACCGCAACGTGCTTCCCGTGGGTCGTACCTTCGGCTGGGATGAGGTGGGGAGCTTCAAGGTCAGTCAGTTCCTGCTGATGCACTCGGTGATCTACCGCACGCAGCTGCTGCGCGACATCCATCTTGAGCTGCCGCGCCATACCTTCTACGTGGACAACATCTTCGTGTACGTGCCCCTTCCGCATGTCCGCACGATCCGCTACTTCGACGTGGACATGTATCGCTACTTCATCGGACGCGAGGGCCAGAGCGTGAACGAGGAGATCATGCGCGGTCGCATGGACCAGCAGATTCGCGTGACCAAGCAGATGATCGACGAGGTCGATCTGGACGCCGACGTCTCCAGCGACCCCTTGCGCCGCTACATGGAGAGCTACCTGTCGGTGATGCTGTCGATCTGCACGGTGTTCCTGCGCATGACGAACACGCCTCAGGCCAATGCCGACCTGGCTGAGGTGTGGGACTACCTGCGTCGCACGCGCCCTGCCATGTACGCGCGCATTCGCGGCAATCTGCTGAACCGCCTGTTGAATCTGCCGGGGGAAGCCGGGAGGCGCTTCGCGTTGGGCGGATACCGCGTGGCGCGCAAGCTGTTCAAGTTCAACTAGGAAGCAGGCCGAGCCTTTCTTCGACGGGGCGCGGTTCGCGCTGCTGATGCGTTTTCGCCCGCGAGACGAGCCGGCGGCGCGCTGTTCGCTTGGGGCTTCGCCTGCGGCGGGAGGCCTTGGTTCGCACCATTCGCGCTGATAGGTCGATGGTTGCGTCGGCTGCTCGCTTCACATCCCGTTTCCCGCCCATTCCTCCGTTTTGCCGCTTGCTTTTGCCCTGGGCCCCCGACTGCCTGGCGCTGGTGCGGCGACGCGCCCGGGCCTTCACGCGCTCTGCCGCGCCGGCGCCGCGCGTTGAGGTGTCAGCTTGGTGACCGCCTTGTCTATATACCCCACAGGGGTATATAGTTCTCCCATTGCCATAAGATCGCGAGAAAGGGGCCGCCGTGTCGCAGGACGACCCGCACGGCACGATCGACGGAGCCGCACATTCGGCAGGCCGGGATGCTGCGCCGCAGGTAGACGGTGGCTCGTCGCCCGATCGAGCCCCAACCTCAGCGGAGGCGGGCGGCTGCGCGTGCGCTCGCCATAAGGCCACCCCGCGCTCCGAGGAGCTCCAGGCCGACCTCACGCGACGTCTGAATCGGGCAATCGGCCAACTGGGCGGGGTGAAGGCCATGCTCGACGACAACCGCTACTGCGGCGATGTGCTGATTCAGCTGGCTGCGGCCCAAAGCGCCATCCGCTCGGTATCCGAGCGCCTGCTTCAGAATCACCTGGAAACATGCGTGGTCGAGCAGATCCAGCAGGGCAACACCGAGGTGGTGGAAGAGGTTCTGAGCCTTATCCGACGCCACCAGCGTTCTTAGGAGATGCGCCATATGAGCAGCCTGACCTTCGATGTGACGGGAATGACGTGCGCCGCTTGCTCGGCTCGCGTGACCAAGGCCTCCGCGGCGGTGGAGGGCGTGGAGGCGGTGGCGGTGAACCTGCTGAAGAACCGCATGGAGGTGACCTTCGCCGAGGGAGCGGATCGCGCTGAGACGGCGGGCCGCGTGATCGCCGCCGTTGAGAAGGTCGGTTACGGCGCCCAGGTGCAGGGTGGCGTGACCTCGGGCGATGCGGGCGCGGGCATGGGCGCGGCGCCCGCGAAGAGCGCCGGTGCCGCGGCGGCCACGGCTGAGGCTGAGGAGCGGGCCGTGCGCACGCGCTTGGCCGTGTCGTTCCTGTTCACCATTCCGCTGTTCTATGTGGCGATGGGCCACATGCTGGGGTGGCCTCTGCCCGGAGCCCTGACTGCGCCCACGTCGGTGGGCGTGCTGGCCCTGCTGCAGTTCGTGCTGACGATTCCCGTGGTGTTCGTGAACTTCAAGTTCTTCCGCCTGGGCTTTCGCGCCATCGCGCACCGCGCACCCACCATGGACTCGCTGGTGGCGCTGGGTGTGACCAGCTCGATGGCGTACGGTTTGTACTGCTTGGCGAAGATGCAGCTGGCGCTGGGCGCGGGGGACCTTCACGGCGCGCAGATGGCGGGCATGGACCTGTACTTCGAGTCTGCCGCCATGATCTTGACCCTGGTGACCCTGGGCAAGTACTTCGAGGCGCGGGCGAAGCTGCGCACCACCGACGCCCTTGAGGCCCTGATCGACCTGGCGCCCGACACGGCCGAGCGCCTGCTTTCCGACGGCGCCTCCGAGGAGGTGCCCACCGACCAGGTGCGCGTGGGCGACCTGCTGGTCGTGCGCACCGGCGCCGCTGTGCCGGTGGACGGCGTGGTGCGCGAGGGCCACTGCGCGGTGGACGAAGCCGCGATCACCGGAGAGGCGGTGCCGCAGGATCGCTTCCCGGGTGACGCGGTGACGGGGGCCACGCTGTGCGTGAGCGGGTACGCGGTGATCGAGGCCACGCGCGTGGGCGCCGACACCACGCTGTCGGGCATCGTGCGTCTTGTGGACGAGGCCACCAGCACCAAAGCGCCCATTGAGCGCTTTGCCGATCGGGTGAGCGGGGTGTTCGTTCCCGTGGTGATCGCGATCGCGGCGCTGGCCTTCGCCGTTTGGCTGCTGGTGCTGCGCTCGACGCTGGAGACGGCGCTTGTGCACGCGATCACGATCCTGGTGATCTCGTGCCCGTGCGCTCTCGGTCTGGCCACGCCCACGGCTGTGATGGTGGGCACGGGACGCGGCGCGCGCAACGGCATTCTGGTGAAGTCGGCCGAGGCCCTGCAGAACGCCCATGACATCGCGGTGGTCGCTCTGGACAAGACGGGCACCATCACGGCGGGGGCTCCGAGCGTGGTGTCCGTGACCACGGCCCCCGGCGTTGCCGAGGATGAGCTGCTGAGCATCGCCCATGCGGTTGAGCAGCGCTCGGAGCATCCGCTTGCCCAGGCGGTGTGCGCGTTCGCCGTCGAGCGCGGCATGGCGGCGCCTGCGGTTGAGGGCTTCGAGCAGGTTCCCGCGCGCGGCGTGGTCGGCACGACGGACGGCGGGCGCGTCGTGGCCGGCAACGAGGCGCTGCTGAGCGACGAGGGCGTCGATGCGTCCGCGCTGACCGCGCCTGCTCGGCAGGCTGCGGAGCAGGGAGCCACGCCGCTGTTCTTCGCCTGCGCCGGCCGCGCGCTGGGCATGATCGCCGTGGCCGACACGGTGAAGCCCACCAGCGCCGCCGCCATCGCCGACCTGCGCGCCCTGGGCGTGCGCACCGTCATGCTGACGGGCGACAACGAGCGCACGGCCCATGCCATTCAGGCCGCTGTGGGCGTGGACGAGGTGATCGCCGGCGTCAGCCCGCTGGACAAGGAGCGTCACGTGCGACGCCTGGCCGAGGGCGGCACGGTTGCCATGGTGGGCGACGGCATCAACGACGCGCCGGCCTTGGCGCGCGCCGATGTGGGCATCGCCATCGGCGCCGGAACCGACATCGCCATCGACAGCGCCGACATCGTGCTGATGCGCAGCGACCTCATGGACGTGGCATCGGCCATCCGCCTGTCGCGCGCCACCATGCGCAACGTGAGGCAGAACCTGTTCTGGGCGCTCATCTACAATGCGGTGTGCATACCGGTGGCCGCAGGAGCCTTGGCCTGGGCGGGCGTGGAGCTGAACCCCATGATCGCGGCGGCGGCCATGAGCCTGTCGTCGGTGAGCGTGGTGTCGAACGCCCTGCGGCTGCGGCGGTGGCGCCCCGTTCACAGCCCCGGTGCGCTGGCCCTGCTTCCGGCGGAGCGCTTCGAGGGCGCGGCCAGCCGGCAGGAGGCCGCGCACGCATCCGCCGCCGTTTCGACGGAGGAGGGCGCAGCCGCGGCGGCCGCCGATACGAGTGATGGACAGACTGCCCGCATCGGGCAGGAAACCGAAAGGAGCATTGCCATGAACCGAGAGCTGAAGGTGGAGGGCATGATGTGCCAGCACTGCGTGCGTCACGTGACCAAGGCGCTTGAGGGCGTCGAGGGCGTGAGCGCCGTTGAGGTGAGCCTGGAGGCCGGCACGGCACGAGTGGCCGCGGAGGCTCCTGCAACCGATGAGGCCCTGGTGGCCGCCGTGGTCGATGCGGGCTACGAGGTGCCGAGCATCAGCGCGTGCGCCTAGGCGTCGGCGAGCATGCCCTTTGACGAGGTCCCGCAGCCTCAGGGCGCGGGGCCTTTTCCCACGAGCGGCCTTCCCGACTGGGGAGGGGCGCGGGCCATACTGCTGGTCGACCTGGACGCCTTCTTCGCATCGGTGGAGCAGCTCGACCATCCCGGCTGGCGAGGCAAGCCCGTGATCGTGGGCGGATCGCCCACGCGGCGCGGCGTGGTGTCCACGGCCTCGTACGAGGCCCGCGCCTTCGGGGTTCACAGCGCCATGCCCTCGTCCACGGCGGCCGCCCTGTGCCCGCACGCCATCTGGACCGAGGGCCGCTTTGCGCGCTATCGAGCGGTATCGCGGCAGGTGATGGACGTTCTGCTGGACGAATCGCCCTTCATGCGCCAGGTGAGCATCGACGAGGCGTTCCTCGACGTGACGCCCGGCCGCGCCCGCGGCGACCATCCCGTGCTGGTGGCCGCGCGCATCCAGCGACGCGTGGCCGAGCTGGGGGTCACCTGCTCGATCGGCGTGGCCACCACGCGCTCGGTGGCGAAGATCGCATCCGATCGCGACAAGCCCCGCGGTTTGACGGTGGTGTACCCGGGGCAGGAGCGCGGCTTTCTGCAGCGCCTTTCCCTGCGCGAGCTCAGCGGCATCGGCGAGGCGGCCGAGCGCAAGCTGAACGGCATGGGCATCCGCACCCTGGGCGACCTCATGGACGCCTCTGACGAGCGCGTCCTTCGCGCTCTGGGAAAGCAGGGCGCCACCATGCTGGCCCGTGTGCGCGGCACCGAAGACGATGCCGTGAGGCCCGAGCGCGAGGTGAAGTCGGTGTCCAGCGAGACGTCGTTCGCCGTGGATGCCTCCACCGTGGAAGAGGTGAGGGCCGCCCTGTTCGCGATGGCCGCGAAGGTGGGTTGGCGCCTGCGTCGCGCGGGGCTCGAGGCCTCCACCGTCACCGTGAAGGTACGGTACGCCGATCGCACGGCCCATACGGCTCAGCAGCGCCTTTCCGCAGCCACGAACAGCGACTTCGCTTTGCGCGAGGTTGCCCTTGAGCTGCTGCCCAAGGTGTGGGCGCCCGGCATGCGCCTGCGCCTTGTGGGCATTGCGGCCTCGGGCTTCGGCGCGCATGAGGCCTTCCAGCCCTCGCTGTTCGACGACGGGCAGGATGCCGCAGCGCCGGCGAAGGGACACCGCCGACCGCGCAACGCCGATGCGCTGCTGAGCGCGGCGGATGCCGTGCGCGAGCGCTTCGGCGAGAAGGCGGTGCAGTTCGGCCACGAGCGGCGCACCCAGCAGAACACCACGGGCTCGTCGTCGAAGAACCCGGCCGACTACCTCGACTGAGCGCCCTTCCGCTGCGTGCAGAATCGGAGATAGCGTCGGATGCGCGCCTTCGCCCTGCGCCCATCGCCTATACTAGATGGGTTTTCGCGAGCAAGTTCAGCCGCCGCTGCGGTGCAAAAAGAAGGGGTCACACGTGGCTACGAGTTACAAATCGACGATGAACCTGCCCCAGACGAGCTTCTCGATGAAGGCCAACCTGGCTCAGAACGAGCCCAAGCGCCTTGAGAAGTGGAATCGGGAGCGTATCTACGAAACGGTTCTGGAGAAGAACCGCGACGGCAAGCCGTTCATCCTGCATGACGGCCCTCCGTACGCCAACGGCCCCATTCATATCGGCCACGCCTTCAACAAGATCCTGAAGGACTTCGTGCTGAAAAGCCATGCCCAGCGCGGCTTCTTCACGCCGTACATCCCCGGATGGGACTGCCACGGGCAGCCGATCGAGCACATGGTGGAGACCACTCTGGGCCCTGAGAAGATGGCGAGGATCGACCAGCCCACGCTGCGGCGCCTGTGTCGCGAGTGGGCCGAGAAGTACGTCGGCGTGCAGCGCGAGGGCTTTCGGCGCCTGGGCGTGAACGCCGATTGGGAGCATCCCTACCTGACCTACCTGCCCACGTACGAATCGGGCAACGTCGAGGTGTTCAAGTCGATGTACCTGGACGGCTCGGTGTATCGCGGGCGCAAGCCGATCCACTGGTGCAAGCGCTGTCACACCGCCTTGGCGGAGGCCGAGATCGAGTACGGCGACGAGACGTCGTCGTCGCTGTACGTGCGCTTCCGCATGAACGAGATGCCCGCGCGCTTCGCCCAGGCAGGCGCCGAGGGCACCTGCTGGGTGCTGATCTGGACCACGACCGCCTGGACCCTTCCCGCCAATGCCGCGGTGTGCCTGGCTCCCGACGCCTCGTACGTGCTGGTGCGTGCGGGCGGCGTGAACCACCTTATGGCCGAGGCCCTGGTGGAGAAGGTGGCCGGCCTGGTGGGCTGGGACGACGCCGAAGTGCTGCGCGACGCCGCGGGCAGCGTCGTCACCTACCGCGGCGACGAGCTGGCGGGCCTCACCTACGTTTGCCCGGTGCGCCAGGACCGCGTGGGAACCTTCATCTACGGCGACCATGTGACGCTGGGCGACGGCACGGGCGTGGTGCACACCGCCCCCGGCCACGGCCAGGACGACTATCTGGTGGGACAGCGCTTCGACGTGCCCATCTACATGCCGGTTGACGACGACGGCCGCCTGACCGCCGAGGCGGGGGAGAGGTTCGCGGGCATGGACACCGACGAGGTGACCCGCCCCATGATCGACTTCCTGCGCGATGAGGGCGTGCTGGTGGCCGAACTGTCGATTTCCCACAGCTATCCGCACTGCTGGCGCTGCCATCAGCCGGTGATCTTCCGCGCCACCGACCAGTGGTTCGTGTCGATGGACAAGACCGACCTGCGGGCCAAGGCGCTGAGCGCCATCGACGAGCAGGTGCGCTGGGTGCCCGCGTGGGCCAAGAACCGCATCGGGTCGATGGTGGCCGACCGTCCCGACTGGTGCATCTCGCGCCAGCGCTCGTGGGGCGTGCCGATCCCGGTGTTCAAGTGCGGCGAGTGCGGCTCCACGATTGCCGACGAAGCTACCTTCGATGCGGTGATCGACCTGTTCAACCGCGAGGGCGCCGATGCATGGTTCACGCGCGAGCCTCGTGAGTACCTGCCGGAGGGCACCTGCTGTCCGCAGTGCGGGTCCACCGAGGTGCTTCCCGAGCGCGACATCCTCGATGTGTGGTGGGAGAGCGGCGTGTCGCACACCAGCGTGTGCCGCCACCGTGCCGACGAGGGGCTCACCTTCCCGGCCGACATGTACCTGGAGGGATCCGACCAGCACCGCGGTTGGTTCCAGTCGTCGCTGCTGACCAGCGTGGGCGCGTATGGGACGGCGCCGTACCGCTCGGTGATGCACTGCGGCTTCACGGTGGACGAGAACGGCGAGAAGATGTCGAAGTCGAAGGGCAACGGCATCGACCCGGCTGACGTCACCTCGCGCTACGGGGCCGACATCCTGCGCCTGTGGGTGTCGAGCGTGGACTACTCGCAGGACGTGCGCGTGTCCGACTCGATCCTCGACCAGGTGGCGGGCACCTATCGGCGCTTCCGCAACACGCTGCGCTTCCTGCTGGGCAGTCTGGGCGACTTCGACTTCCGGCGCGACGCCGTGACGTCGTGGGATCAGCTTGCCCCGCTTGACCAGTGGATGATGCTGCGCACGCGCACGCTGCTGCGCGACGTGGAGCGCGGCTACGACGAGTTCCGCTACCACAACGTGTACCGCGCGATCTACGACTTCGTGGTGGGCGACCTGTCCGCTGTGTACATGGAGAGCGTGAAGGACCGCCTGTACTCCGAGGCACCCGACTCGCCGGCGCGCCGCAGCGCCCAGACCGTGCTGATGAACGTGCTTGAGGTGATGGTGCGCATCCTCACCCCGATCCTGTCGTTCACCACCGACGAGGTTTGGGAGAACTACCCGGCTGCAGAGCTGGCGCGCGAGGGAAGGCCCGTCAGCGTGCAGCTGGCAGGCTGGTTCGCCGAGGACGACTTCGCGCCCGCGATTCCCGCAGACGCCGAGGAGGCCGTGAACCCGGCTTTCGCGTGCCTGTTCGAGGTGCGCGCCGCCGTGCTGAAGCAGCTGGAGGAGGAGCGCGCCGAGGGACGCATCGCCAAGAGCCAGGAGTCGCGCGTGGAGGTGAGCGCGCCGGCCGCCATCGTGGAGACGTTGGAGGGTCTGGGCGCCGCCGTGTGCGAGGAGCTGTTCGTGGTATCGGGCGTCAGCTTCCAGCAGGCTGATGAGCTGGCGGTGCGCGTGCTGCCCGCCGAGGGCGAGAAGTGCCCGCGCTGCTGGAACTATCGCGAGCTGGGCGTCAGCGCCAGCCATCCGGCGGTGTGCGCGCGCTGCGCCGACGTGCTCGACCGCCTGGGCTTCACGGAAGACGAGTAGGCGGCTTCGTGCGTACGTTTCTGAAGCGAGCCATCGGCGACGAGACGCCGACCTGCGGCGCGGCCTCGCGGCGCGGTCTGAAGGCAGTGGGCTTCATCAGCCTGGGGCTTCTGTGGCTGCTGCTTGACGTGATCAGCAAGCAGCAATTCGCAGACCTGACCCCGGGCACGCGCGTAGCCGCGGGCGTTCTGGGCCTGATGGACCTGCGTCTGGTGCACAACACGGGTGCTGCCTGGGGCATGTTCTCGGGCTCGACCTTCCTGCTGGGCGTGTTCTCAGTGGTCACCTGTGCGTTGGTGTTCGTGTACTTCCTGGTGGACCTCGACCGCGTGGGGGCCCTTGAGACCTGCGGCCTGGCGCTGGTGGTGGGCGGGGGAATCGGCAACGCCCTCGACCGCTTCCTGCAGGGCTACGTGATCGACTTCATCGAGGTCACATTCATGTCGTTTCCGGTCTTCAACGTGGCTGATATCGGGGTGACCTGCGGCATCGTGCTGTTCGTGCTGGGTCTGCTGGCTGGGCGCGCCCGTGATGCGCGCGGGCGCGACCCCGAGGATGCGACGGGGCTCGCCCATACGGCCGCTTCGGGAGAAGAGGCCCGATGAGCGCCTTGCGCATGCATGCGGCCTCCGCTGCCGACGACGGGCTGCGGCTTGACGTGATGCTGAGCGAGCGGGGCCTGTACCCCAGCCGCTCGGCGGCGGCCAAGGCCTGCGCCGAGGGAGCGGTGCTGGTCAACGGCCAGGCTGCCGGCAAGAACGCCACGGTGCGTCAGGGCGATGCGGTGGTGTACCCGGCTTACGAGCAGGTCGAGCCCGGCCCCTTGCGAGGAGAGCCCATCCCGCTGGACATTCGCTACGAGGATGACGAGATGCTGGTGCTGTCGAAGCAGGTAGGGCTGGTGTGTCACCCCAGCGAGGACCATCGCGAGGGCACGCTGGTGAACGCGCTGCTGCATCACTGCGGACCCGAGCACCTGTGCAACGTGCAGGGCGAACGCGACCGTATGGGCATTGTCCATCGGCTTGACATGGACACCTCGGGGCTGATGCTTGCGGCCAAGACCGATGAGGCCGGCGAGGACCTGATGAACCAGATTCGGGAGCGATCGGTCGATCGTCACTACCTGGCCCTGGTCCACGGCGTGATCGCGCATGACACGGGTATGGTGGACGCGCCCATCGCGCGCTCGGCACGCGACCGCAAGCGCATGGCCGTGCGCGATGTCGATTCGGCTCGCGATGCGGTGACCACCTTCACGGTGCTGGAGCGCTTCGAGGCCGAGCGCTTCGACGACGGCTACACCCTGGTGGACTGCAAGCTGTTCACAGGTCGCACGCATCAGATTCGCGTGCACATGGAGTACGTGCGCCATCCTCTGGTGGGCGAGCCGGTGTACACCGCCTGCATGCCCAAGCGCCCTGAGGCCAACCTGGGTCTGGGCCGGCAGTTCCTGCACTCCTACCGCCTGGGCTTCACGCACCCGCGCACGCAGCAGCACCTTCAGCTTGCCGACAGCCTTCCCGCCGACCTGCGCGCCGCCCTCGACTGCCTGCAGCAGCGCTCGCGTGGTCGCACTGCGGAGGGTGAGCGGGCCTTCGCGCTGATGGCCGCTTCTCCGACGCCGTGCGTGGAAGGCGAGGCCCTTGGGCTGGCGTAGCGGGTTTATACTGCGTTCGTGTGCATGGAACGAGCGGCGCTCAGCGGATCCGCTCCGAGCTAAGAGGTGATACCGATCGCGTCAGATTCCCCGAAGGTCGGCATTCTGCTGGCCAATACCGGCTCACCCGACGACCCCACGCCCAAGGGCGTGCGCGCGTTTTTGCGCGACATGCTGACCGACCATCGTCTGGTCAGGCATGTGAATCGCGTGGTGTGGGCAATCGTGCTGCGTCTGTTCATCCTGCCTCATCGCGGGGTCACGTCCTCCGAGCGCTATCGGAAGGTCTGGACCGACGAGGGCTCGCCGCTCATGGTTACCAGCGCGCGCTTGGTTCAGCGGATTCAGCGCGCCTTCGACGAAGAGGGCGCATCGGTGACCGTGGCCATGGGCATGAACTACGGCAACCCCTCGATCGCCCAGGGGTTGGCCGAGCTGCGCGCTGCCGGCGCCGAGCGCGTGGTCGTGCTTCCTCTGTACCCCCAAAGCGCGCTGTCCACCACGGGATCTACCAAGGATCGCGTTGCACGCGCGCTGAGAAAGCTTCGCTGGAACGTCGGCTGTCAGGTGATCGACAACTACCACGATCACCCCACGTACGTGAAGGCGCTGGCCGCCTCGATCAAGCATGCGGGCTTCGACCCGGCGTCCAGCGATCGGCTGATCTTCTCGTTTCATGCCGTGCCGGTTCCCGATATCGAGCAGGGCGACCAGTACGAGCTGCAGACCGGCGCCACCAGCATCGCCGTCGCTACCGAGCTGGGGCTTGAGAGGCGTCGGTGGACGATCGGCTACCAGAGCCGCTTCCAGAAGTACTGCGAGTGGCTGACGCCCTCTACCGTCGATGTGGTGGCGCGCTACGCCGAGACGGGGGAGGGACGCGTCTTCTTCGTGTGCCCCGGCTTCTCGACGGACTGCCTCGAGACGCACTACGATGTGTTCTTCGAGATCAAGCCCGTCTTCGACCAGCGCGCCTATTTAACCGGGCGCTCCGGCGACGAGGCTGCGTTCGTGTACGTGCCCTGCTTGGGCAAGACGAACGCGCATGTGCGCGTGCTGACTGACGTGCTGCGTCCGTATGTTGGGGGTGAGCGATGAGCGTTCGCGGGGAAGGCCGCATCGGGGTGCTGGGTGAAGAGCCCGGCGGCATGGTGGCGGCATGCGGCGAGGGGGAAGCCCCCGCTGTCGGTGAGCCGTCGGGCGCAGGCGACGTTCGCGCAGGTGGCCTGGCGAATGCGCTGGCGGCGCCAGGTGACGCTTCGGCAAGCGCGGATAGCCGCCCCTGCGTGGTGCTGGGCGTGACGGCGTGCGTGGCCATTTACAAGGCCTGCGAACTGGTGCGCGAGCTGCAGCGCCGCGGCATGCGCGTGAAGGTGGTCATGACCGATCATGCGCGCCGGTTCATCGATCCCTCGATGTTTCGTGCGCTGACGCGCGAGCCGGTGGGCGTGGGGCTGTTCGACGACCCATCCGACCCCATTCACCATATCTCGCTTGCCAAGGAGGCCGACGTGCTGGCGATCGCGCCCTGCACGGTGAACGTGATGGCGAAGCTGGCGCACGGCTTGGCGGACGACCTGCTGTCCACAACGGCGCTTGCGTGCCCTGCGCCGCTCGTGATCGCGCCCGCGGCCAACACGGTGATGTACTGCGCCGAGGTCACCCAGGCCAACATGGCGGCGCTGCGCGCGCGTGGCGCGGTGATCGTGGAGGCCGACGAGGGCATGCTTGCCTGCGGCGACGAGGGGAAGGGCCGCATGGCCGACCCTCTGGCCGTGGCTGACGCAATCTGCGCGCAGCTTCCGCGCGCGGGTGTTCTGGCGGGCAGGCGCGTGCTGATCACGGCGGGGCCCACGGCGGAGCCGATCGACCCGGTGCGCTACGTTACGAATCGCTCGTCAGGCAAGATGGGCTATGCCCTGGCGCGTGCGGCCTGGCAGGCCGGCGCCGACGTCACGCTGGTGTCGGGTCCGGTGGCTCTGGATGCGCCGACAGGGGTGCGCGTGGTGCGCGTGCGCACGGCTGAGGAGATGCTGCAGGCCTGCCGTCAGCCCTTCGATGAGTGCGATCTGGCCTTCTTCTGCGCGGCGGTGGCGGACAAGAGGCCTGCCGCGCCTGCGGGCCGCAAGCTGAAGAAGGGAGCGGATGACGCCGCCCTTGAGCGCATCGAGCTGGTGGACAACCCCGACATCTTGGCCACGCTGGCCGCCGGCAAGGGTTCGCGCGTGGTGGTGGGCTTCGCTGCCGAGACGGATGACGTGGTGGACAATGCACGTGCGAAGCTTGAGCGCAAGGGCGCGGATCTGATCGCGGCCAACTACGTGGGTGCGGGTGGAGCCTTTGGCTCTGACGAGAATCTGGTGGTGCTGCTGAGCGCACAGGGGACGAGCGAGCTGCCGTATGGCTCGAAGGACGACGTCGCCGCTGCCATCGTGCGGGCGGCGGCTGACATGCTTGGGTAGCCTTGCGTCGTCTGTCACGATTGCGATACCGGAACGGATGCTTGTCGTGCGGGCTGCGCATCGATGCGAAGAGGGCACTGCCGAGCGGCGGCTCCACCGCATTGCGGTGGGTTTGCGGGAAGTCAACGCTGCAGGGGTGAATTCGCAAGAGGGAAATGAAGAGGGCCGGGAAGCTCAGCTTCCCGGCCCTCGGTGTTTCTGGTCGGGTTGACAGGATTTGAACCTGCGACCCCTTGACCCCCAGTCAAGTGCGCTACCAAACTGCGCCACAACCCGTTTCGCTTCCCGCCTCAGCAGGCAGCTAGAACATGGTAGCGGGAACCAGCGGCTCATGCAAGGAGGTATTTTCGTATCGTGGGCACCTTCTGCACATGCAAGGAGGCATCTTCTTCTCGTGAGGGCCCTCTGCGCATGATGACGCAGTATT
This sequence comes from Berryella wangjianweii, assembly GCA_013201155.1. GTDB lineage: Bacteria > Actinomycetota > Coriobacteriia > Coriobacteriales > Eggerthellaceae > Berryella > Berryella wangjianweii. Next base: position 353,038 of record CP053716.1, read on the forward strand.
CCGTGTGGGTTGATCGGATATATCGGGGTGTCAACACCTGTTGCGGAGGGGTCTCTTATTCCTACGGCATTCCTACAGTGCTGTCAGATCACCGATTGCATACAATTAAAATGTGTATAGGTGATATAATTCGGTAAAGCGACGGAGAGAGGTCGCCTTACCATTACGAGAGGATGCCACTATGTCTCAAGCTACGTTCTATCTGTGCGAGGAAAACGGTGTCGTGGTTGCTCAGCTGCGTGCGGGTGAAGTCGAGCTTTCCTGCTGCGGCAAGCCGATGAAGAAGCTGACGGCCAACACCACCGATGCCGCCACCGAGAAGCATGTGCCCGCCGTCACCGTCGAAGGCGATGTGCTGACCGCTGTGGTGGGTGAGGTGGAGCATCCCATGCTGGATGAGCACTACATCACCTTCCTGTGCGTTGAAACCGAGAGCGGCCTGCTGTTCGAGGAGCTGAAGCCCGGTCAGGAGCCCAAGGCCACGTTCAATCTCGGCGGCAAGAAGGCCGTGGCGGTGTACGAGTACTGCAATCTGCACGGTCTGTGGGTGAAGGAGCTGTAGGTAGGCTCGCGACGTCCTCTTATGACCGCTTGCATGTGCTTTACGGCTGCAGAAGCCTGCCTGTTGGGGAGCCCGACGCTTCGTCGGGTTCCTTGCTTTGTGGCGGCGAAAAATGAAAGCGAGACAGAAAGGGCCCGACATCGTCGGGCCCTCAGTTTTACGGCGGCTGTGTGCCGGTAGGGTTACTCGCCCTTCACCTTGCGCGCGATGCGGTCGGCTACCGATACGTCTTCGCGGCGATCGGGCCCCCAGAAAGCCAGCTCCACCATGCCAGGCCCCACGTGACTGCCGATCACCGGGCCCACGATGCCTTCGATCAACAGAGGCTCGAAGCCGTCCTTGCAGATGAGGTCGGATAGACGCTGCACGTCCTCGCTGCATTCAGACGAACCTGCCACCACGTACTGCGACGCCGCCTTATCGCCGCGCTCGGCGAACAGGCTTGCCAGCTGCTTCAGGCCCTTCTTGCGCCCACGGGCAATGCCCTTCATCGCCAGCGTACCGTCGGCGGGCATATGCAGAATCGGCTTCACGTCCAGCTTGCTTCCCGCGAACGCCACCGATGAGGGAATGCGCCCGCCGCGCTTGAGGGCATCAAGGTCGTCCACCATGAAATAGATATGCGCGAAGTTGCGTGCCTCCTCAGCCCACTCGGTTAGTTCGCGGGCGGTAAGGCCGCGCTCCAGCTGTCTCAGGGCCTCGTATACCAGCAGGCCTTCCCCAGACGAGGCCAGCAGTGTGTCCACCACGTACAGCTCGGCATCGGGATGCGCTTCCATCAGGCGATCGCGTACCAGCTGAGCGGTGTTGTAGCTTCCCGACAGAGCCGAGGACAAGCACAGGTACACAGCGGGCATGCCCTCTTCGATCGAGGTCAGGAACGCCTCCTCGAGCGCCCTGATCGGCACCTGGGCCGTCGTGGGCGTTTCGCCTTTGCGCATGCGCTCGTAGAAGTCGTGTGCGCTGGCGCTCTGCCACAGGTCGTCACGCAGCTCTTCGTCTCCGAAGAAGTAGGGGTAGGGAACCAGGCGCACGCCTTCGCAGTTCACGACGTTGGCAGGCAAATCGCAGCAGGAATCAATGATCAAGTTGCATTGGCGCTCCATGAGTGTCCTTTCGTGTGCGGTATGCGATGTCGCCCATCGTATCAAATGCGGGGTCGCTCTCTTTCTCGGCCGCCGTTCCTGTGGATTCCGGGTGTGAGCGGCTGTCGATGCTCGAGCTGCTTTCAGCCGCTCTCGCTCTCATCGGCTGCGCGCATGCCGGCTTCGATAAGGGCGTCGAGGCCCTTCAATGCTGCGAAGGGCATGAACTGTCGCGCGCGATCGGGATGCGGGTGGCTTTGATGGGGGCCGTCAGAGCGGATGCGCGTCGCAATGCGACTCAGCAGCTGAGCGCGTCGCTCGTTTTCGGCTCGCTCTCGTTCGCGCACACTGCGGCGCGAACGCAGCTCGTCTGCCATGCGCTCAAGGAGGGCGGGGTCGATCGTGGAATCAGGCACGGTGACCCCCGATCTGCCGGTTTCGCTCGCGGGCCGTAGCTCCTTCGCGCAGGCTTATGCCGTACAGCACGGCGCTCTTCCCGAAGCGTCTGCGCACCTCGCCTAGGGTTCCACGTAGGCATCGTTCGGAACGCGTGTCGGCGGGCTCATCGAACAGCGATGCCTGGGCATCGCCTGAGGCTATGATGCGCGAAACCGATATGTTCACGCGATGCACGAGGCCGTGCGCGGGAACCACCGTCTCAAGTATCTTCAGCGCTGCTTCCCGAAGTTTTGCATATGAGCAGGTGGGGTGGGGGAGGACCCGTTGTCCGCCTTGATGCACGCGATTCGGGTTCACCCAGACGGCGTGGTCTGCGGATGATGGAGAGCGCGCGTCGCCGGTGTGTTCAGGTGCGCAGACTGACGCAGTTGACGCTCGGCGGTCCGTCGCAGGAAGCTCGTATCCCACCGACAGGCCAACAGCGCCTGCCATCAGTCCACTTTCCATTAAGTCGGCTGAAATGGACTCCGCCATCTCGGAGACCACCAGCCGCACCTGATCAAGCGCGTAGGGTTTTGGGAGCACCTGACCTGATGTGAGCGAGCGACCCTTAGGGTGATATGAGCGAATCTGCTCCATGGTGCAGGGCTCTTGCCCCCAGGCGTGATCGATCAGGTATTCGGCGTTCTTTCCGAACTCGCGGCGCAGCACGGCGGGGTCCAGCGCGGCTACGCCCGCCAAGTCGACTACTCCGTGAGCGCGCAGACGAGCGGCGACCCCTCGCCCGATTCCCCATATGTCGGTGATCGGCTGATGGAACCAGGTGCGGTCGAAGAAGGAGGCGGGGGACAGCTCGGCGATTCCCTCGGCATCGGTCTTCGCGAACAGGTCGAGTGCGACTTTCGCCAGAAAAAGGTTCGGCCCGATTCCGACTGTGGCGGGAACGCCGGTAGCCAGTCGCACTGCCTCGATCATGCGATGCGCCAACGTGCGTGCATCGCAGTCGTACAGGTTGAGGTAAGGTCCGATATGGATGAAGCATTCGTCAACTGAATACGCATGGACATCCTGCTCGCCGACAAACCCAAGGTACGTTTGATATACCTGAGCCGATACTTCCATATAGCGTCGCATCCGGGGAGTGGCCATGATGTAGGGCACGTCGGAGGGGAGCTCGAACACGCGACAGCGACCTGGTATGCCGAGACGCTTCAAAGCGGGGCTGACCGCCAGGCAAATGGTCGAGCGTCCTCGGTCGGGGTCGGCTACCACCAAAGAGGCCTGAAGCGGGTCGAGGCCGCGGTCGATGCATTCCACGCTGGCGTAGAACGATTTCAGGTCAATGCACAGATACGTTGACGGCATGCTTCTCCTTACACGAACATTTGTTCCATTATAAGGAGCGCGCCCTCTGTTGCGCAATGCGAATCTGAGGTGATTCGGGAGATGGCGCCCCAAAATTTCTTATGAAATCGGTCAGAGCCGTTCACCGAAGGGGAAGTCAACCGCACCGTAACCATCCGGGGCGCCGGGAGGGCCTTGGGTAGAATCGCTGTGAGGGGGGAGCCCGTCGTGAGGTGGGCGAATCTCCTATCGCCCCGATATGCGAAGGAGCTCATGTGACCTACATCGGACTGCTTGTGGCCGTGCCGGCCCTGCTGGCCCTGGCGCTTCTCGTCGCCCGGAGCGATGGCGCGAGGCGCATCCTCGTATGGGGGGGCGCCGTCCTGGTGGCCCTGCTGTCGGTGGGCTTTGCGATCGCGCACCTGGGCACGCCCTGGGTGCTGGTCGCGTTCTCGTCGCCGGCGGTCGATTACGGCGCTTTGGGAATCGGACTGCTGGTCAGCGCCACGGTGCTGTTCTATGCGGTGCGGCACCGCAACGTTGTGGCAGGAGTTCTTGCCGCGGTTCAGGTCGCCGCCACCCTCGTGCTCGACCTCATGCTGGCCCATCGCACGCCTGCGCCGCAGGGGCTTGCCGTCGATTCCCTTTCGGTGGTGATGGTGCTGGTGATCGGCGTGATCGGCGCGGGCATCTGCGTGTATGCCCTGGGCTACATGGATGATTTCCAGAGGCACGCCCCCGAGGGCGATGATCGCCGCCATCACTTCTTCGCGCTGATGTTCGTGTTCCTGTCGGCCATGTTCGCCATCGTGCTGACCAACAACATGGCCTGGATGCTGACGGCTTGGGAGGTCACCACGCTCTGCTCGTTCCTGCTGATCGGCTACACCCGCACCCCCGAGGCCATCGGCAACTCGTTCAGGCAGATCAACATGAATCTTCTGGGCGGCATCGCCTTCACCCTGGCGGTCTGCCATATCGCGCTGAACTTCAACACCATGGCGTTTTCCGACTTCCTGGTAAAGGGCGTGGCGAACCCCTCGACGGCGGCCCTTCCCGCAGCTGCCTTGGCCTTCGCGGGGATGACGAAGGCCGCGCAGATGCCCTTCCATACCTGGCTGCTGGGGGCCATGGTGGCTCCCACGCCCACGTCGGCGCTGCTGCACTCCTCCACCATGGTGAAGGCAGGCGTGTTCCTGCTGATCAAGCTGGCGCCGTTGTTCCTGGTGATTCCCGCGGCATCGTTCATGGCAGTGGGTGTGGGCGGCCTGACCTTCCTGTTCTGCTCGTTCATGGCGATCTCGCAATCGAACGCCAAGCGCGTGCTGGCTTACTCGACGATCGCCAACCTGGGCCTGATCGTAGCCTGCGCGGGCGTGGGCACCCCCGAGGCCGTGTGGGCCGCCGTGCTGCTGCTGATCTTCCATGCTGCGGCGAAATCGCTGCTGTTCCTGTGCGTGGGCACGGCCGAGCATCACATCCATAGCCGCGACATCGAGGACATGGACCTGCTTTTCGAGCGCATGCCGCAGCTGGCACGCCTGATGATGATCGGCATCATGTGCATGTTCGTGGCGCCCTTCGGCATGCTGATTGCGAAGTGGGCCACCCTTGTGTCGTTCGCCGACATGCATCAGTTCGCTCTGGTGATGATGCTGGCCTTCGGCTCGGCTGCCACGTTCCTGTTCTGGGCGAAGTGGCTGGGCAAAATCGCCGGCGTCGCCGCGCTGCAGGACAACCTTGAGGAGACGGTGCACCGTTCGGAGTGGGCGGGCATGATCGTGATGACCTTCGCGGCCCTGTGCTCCACCATCCTGCTTCCCGTGGTGTCGTTCGCGCTGATCGAGCCGTACATCGTCGGCGTGTACGGGCGCCTGGGCCAGGATGTGTCCACCGATAACCTGTGGATCGCCGCGCTGCTGGCGTCCTTCTCGCTGATCGTCGTGCTGGCAGGGCTGCGTCGTTCGAAGCAGCGCCCGGGTGAGGTGTACCTGTCGGGCGTGGCGATCGACGGCCAGGCCCGCACCTTCCGCAATGCCCTGGCGGGCGAGAGCACGGCTTCGGCGCGCAACCTGTATCTTACCGAGTACTTCGGCGAGGCGCGCCTGCGCCCCTGGGGTGAGGCTCTGTGCGGGGGCGTGATGGCCGTGAGCCTGACAGCTTGCGCAGCAGCTCCTTTTCTGCTGTCGTTTTGCCTGATGGGGGTGAACTGATGAGCTTCCTGACCGTACTCGTCGGCACTGCGGCATTCGCGGTTGCCGCACCGGTGGCAGGCTGCCTGCTGGCCGGCCTCGATCGCATCATCTCGGCACGCATGCAGGGCCGCGTGGGCCCGCCGTTGCTGCAGCCCTACTACGACCTGCGAAAGCTTCTGGAGAAAGACGATGTGTCGGTAGGCGGCGTCGATGGGCTCTACCTCACCTGCGCGCTCGTGTTCACGGCATTTGCGGGGGGTGTGTTCTTCACGGGCGGCAACCTGCTGATGAGCGCCTTCCTGATCACGATGGCCGGGCTGTTCTTCATCGTGGCGGCGTATTCGTCGCGCAGTCCCTTCGCCGAGGTGGGAGCGGCGCGCGAAACGCTTCAGGTGATGGCCTACGAGCCCATGGTGCTGCTGATGGCAGTGGCGTTCTATCTGGCTGTGGGCACGTTCAACGTGTCGGGGGTCCTGGCGTTGGACGCGCCTGCCATTCTTCTTACCTGGCCGGTGTTTCTGGGCTACCTGTTCATCCTCACCATCAAGCTGCGCAAGTCGCCCTTCGACCTGTCCATGTCGCATCACGCTCACCAAGAGCTGGTGAAGGGCATGACCACCGAGATGAGCGGCCGCACGCTGGCGAAGGTGGAGGTGATGCACTGGGCCGAGAGCGTGCTGTTCCTTGGCTGGACGGGCATGTTCTTCATGTGGGGCGGCTGGCCATCGTTGCTGGTGGGCGTGGCCGTAGCTGCGTTGGCCTGGCTGTTCGAGATTCTGATCGACAACAACTTCGCGCGTGTGAAATGGCAGTACATGCTGAAGTCGGCCTGGGCGGTAACGCTTGTGGCGGGCGGGGCGAACATCGCCGCCCTCATGTTCCTGTAAGAGAGGGAAGAGGAATGGCTTACTCATCGAAATCGCCGTGGGTGGTGCACTACGACGCATCCAGCTGCAACGGCTGCGACATCGAGATTCTCGCTGCGCTGTGCCCAGGCTACGACGCCGAGCGCTTCGGCGTCGTGAACACGGGCAACCCGAAGCACGCCGACATCTTCCTGGTGACGGGGTCGGTGAACGAGCGCAACGCGCCGATCGTGAAGCAGATCTACGACCAGATGGTCGAGCCCAAGGTCGTGGTGGCCTGCGGAATCTGCGCATGCTCGGGCGGCATCTTCCACGACTGCTACAACATCATCGGCGGCGTGGACAAGGTGATTCCCGTTGACGTGTACGCCCCCGGGTGCGCCGTGCGCCCCGAGTCGATCATCGACGCCGTGGTGGAGGCCACGGCCATTCTGGACAAGAAGGCCGAGGCCCTGGCCAAGGCGCGCAGGGAAGGGGCCTAGTATGCAGTTCACCTCACAGTTCATCCCCATTCAGAAAGACGCGGTGCACGACGAGGCCCGCCGGCGCTTCGACGAGGGCTGGCGCCTGTCGAACGTGCATGCGGCGCTGGACGAGGACGGCACCAGCGTGTACTACACCTACGAGAGGGGCGGGACGTTCGAGAACCTTCACGTGGCGGGAATCACGGCGTCTGACAGCCTGCCGAGCATCACCGATGTGTACTTCAGCGCGTTCGTGTTCGAAAACGAGACGCGCGAGCTGTTCGGCGTGGACATTCGCGATATCGCGCTGGACTTCGGCGGGAATCTGTACACCCTGGGCGAGAGCGAGCCCATGACCTTCATCACGCCCGAGCAGAAGGCTGCGCGCGACAAGGCGCGCAAGGCCGCTCGGGCCCGCGAGGAGCGCGCGCGTGCGGCAGCCGCGGCGACGACGTCGGCGGCGAGGGGGGGCGCTGAGCAGGCGGCGAAGGCGCACCCTGCCGGCGATGCGAGCGCCGTCGACCCCTCCGGGGAATTCGAGCCCTCGGCTGAGCTGCTGGCTCAGATCGCCGCGAAGACAGCGGGCCTCGACCCCGAGCGCGCCGAGAAAGTGCGGGCCGGCATGATCGCCCGCGCCGCGCGCGCGGCAGCGAAGGTCCAGGCGGAAACCACGGTCGGGACGGATGCCGCCGCACCGTCGGCGCGCGGCGCCAGGGAAGGAGCGTAGCATGGGAAAGTCAACTATCATCCCCTTCGGGCCCCATCATCCGGTGCTCCCCGAGCCGATTCACGTGGACCTGGTAGTGGAGGACGAGCGCGTGGTCGAGGCCCTGCCTCAGATCGGGTTCATCCACCGCGGGCTTGAGCGCCTGGTGCAGACGAAAGACTACAACCAGTTCATCTACGTGGCTGAGCGCATCTGCGGCATCTGCGCCTTCGGGCACTCGCTGGGCTATGCCGAGACGGTTGAGCGCCTGATGGGCGTGGAGGTGCCGCGTCGTGCCGAGTACCTGCGCGTGATCTGGCACGAGCTGTCGCGCGTGCACTCGCACCTGCTGTGGATGGGTCTGGCTGCCGACGCCTTCGGCTTCGAGAGCCTGTTCATGCACTGCTGGCGCCTGCGCGAGCGCGTGCTTGACCTGTTCGAGAAAACCACGGGCGGGCGCGTGATCCTGTCGGTCAACCGCGTGGGCGGCGTGGCCCGCGACATCGACAAGGGCATGCTCGACCACATCGTCACCGTGCTGGATGGCATGGCTGACGACTACGACCAGATCCTGCGCACGTTCCTGTCCAACCACTCGGTACGCAACCGTCTGTGCGGGGTGGGCGTGATCAGCAACGAGGAGGCGCGCAACCTTACCATGGTGGGCCCCTTCGCGCGCGCCTCGAACGTGGCGTACGATGCGCGCATGCTGGGCATGGGAGCCTACGGCGACCTGTCCGACTTCCAACCGATCCTGCATGCCGACGGCGACTGCTACGCCCGTGCCATCGTGCGCGGTCGAGAGGTGCTGCAGTCGATCGACATCGTGAAGGAGACGATTGCGCGCATACCCGAGGGCGAGGTCCTTACCAAGGTGAAGGGAAACCCCGGCGACGGCGCCGAGGCGTGCTCGGTGCTCGAGCAGCCGCGCGGCGAATGCTACTACTTCGCCCGGGGCAACGGCACCAAGTTCCTCGACCGCATGCGCATGCGCACGCCCACGTCGATGAACCTGGGAGGCATGGCGAAGGCCCTGGCTGGCTGCGACGTGGCCGATGTGAACATGATTATCCTGACGATCGACCCCTGCATCAGCTGTTCCGAGAGGTAGGCTATGGCTATTTTCGAACTGGGCGCGATGACCCTGCGCAGCATATTCGGCAAGCCCGAGACCGTGCTGTACCCCCTGGAGGAGAAGCCCGCTCCGATGGGTCTGCGCGGGCATATCGAAAATGACCCGAGTCGCTGCGTTCTGTGCAGTGCCTGCGCACGCGCGTGCACCACCGGCTGCCTGACCGTGGACAAGAAGGGCCGCACCTGGGAGATACAGCCCTACGCCTGCGTGCAGTGCGGGCTGTGCGTGGAGGTGTGCCCGAAGGACGCGCTGTCGATGGAGACGGCTCGGACCGCGGTGGGCGCGCAGAAGCCCTCGCGGGTGGTGCTGGTTCCCGAGCGCGAGCGTCCCGTACGCAAGCCCCGGCCGCAGGAGGCTGCCGAGCATGTCGGTGAGGCGCCGAGCGTCGAGGTCGCGGGGAAGACGCGCGCTTCCGAAGGCGCGGCCCTGCCGGCATCGGAAGGCGCCCAGCTAAGCGCCGAGCTTCTGGCGCTGATCGCCGCCAAGACCGCGGGCCTCGATCCCGCGCGCGCAGAGAAGGTGCGCGCCGGCCTGATCGCCCGTGCCTCGCGAGCCGATGGGAAGGCGGCGCCATCGACCGCGCGCGAGACGAGCGGCGGGTCGGCGCCTGATGGCGAGGAGCCTGCGGAGGATGCGCCCGTCGCATAGTGTCGGCACCCGCTCGCGCTATAATCGCCTTCTATGGTTCAGGGTCAGACCCACGATGGACGCGAAGGAGGTCAGCCGATGACGCAGCATGAGCCGCAGGGCCGGGAGCCCAAGTTGAAGCTGTGCTCAGATGAGGCCTCTGATGCGATCCTGACCATTCCGAACGCCATCTCGTTCGTGCGGCTGTGCCTGGTACCCGTGTTTCTCGCCCTGCTGTTCAGCGGCAACGACCTTGGCGCTGCGGTTCTGTTCGCCCTTGCCGCGGGCACCGACTTCATCGACGGGCAGATCGCGCGGCGCACGAACGCCGTGTCGAAGCTGGGCCAGGTGCTTGACCCGGTGGTCGATCGAGCCCTGATGGTTACCGCTGTGATCAGCCTGCTGTTGGTGGGTCGGCTCCCCCTGTGGGTGATCGTCTTGGTGCTCGTACGCGACCTGGGCTTGCTGGTTGCCGGCGCCTGGGCGCTGTCGCGCTGGCGCGTGCGCGTGCCGGTTGCCTTCGCGGGCAAGCTGGCCACCACCTTCATGTTCGTGGGCTTCACGGGCCTGCTGCTGAACGTCCCGCAGGTGCCTGGGCTGGGCTTGGTCGATATCGCCTGGTTGCCGGGATTCTCCGGCGAGCCGTGCTCGTGGGGCATCTGGTTCATCTACGCGGGACTGTGCATCAGCTGCGGAGTGACTGCGCGCTACGCCGTGGAGGGTGTGCGCGCCCTTCGTGCGGCAATGGCCATGGCGTAGGTTCCGACCGTGCCTCTGCGGGTGGGCCTCTGACGCGATTGCGGTCTTGCGGCAGAGCCCCTTTTCGGAATTCGCCGGCGCTCTTTTCAAGCCCCGTCGTGTTCGCGGGCGCTGCCGCCCATGCGGGCGTCGTCTTCCGCCAACAAGAAAGGCTCCACCCCGAGGGGGGCAGAGCCTTTCATTGAGCGGCAAGGGGAGGGACACGGTCGATCCCTGCCCTGCATAGGCGACTAGGCCCACGCCCCCTTTCCGATGGCCTCCAGGGCCTCCTTCGAGATGGCCGCCGGGCCGCCGAACACCACGGCCTTGCCGCTCTTCGGTCCCTTCTCCTTCAAGAACGAGGTCACAGCCTTGGTCTGAGCGTCGCTCCCATCGTTCACGATCACGAGCGGGCTGCCGTTCTTGCCGCACAGGGCAGCGCCGGTCAGGGCGTCCCAGTAGCCGCTCACGGTGGCCAGGCCCACGCCCTCGGCTGCGAGGCCGTTGTCAAGGGCCCACGTTGCGAATCGCACGGAGGTATCCACCGCCGTGGAGCCGGCGAAGCGCTGGGCAGTCGTGATGCCCTCGGCCTCAAGCTGGGTCTGCACGTCCTTGCCGACCGCAGCCTCTCCGCCCATCAGCAGAACGTTCTTGATGCCCAGCTCCTTCATGGCCCGCAGGGTCTCGTCCGACACCTTCGCGGCACCCTCGGTCAGGAAGATCGGCGCGCGCTTGGCATAGGCGTAGGGCGCTGCGGCCAGGGCGTCCCAGTAGCCGTCGTTGGTGGCCAGGATCGCGGTGTCGCCGGCCCACCTGCCCTTTCCGGCCAGGGCCGCCTTCGCGGCGGTGCCGGTGGCCGTGTCGCCGGCGATGCGCTGCGACTCCACGCCCGCGGCGGCGTCGATCGCGCCCCTGACGCCCTCCGACACGGCGGCCTCGCCGCCCATCACGTACACCTTCGAGGGCCTGGCGGCCCTCAGGATGGCCTCGGCCTCGGGCGACAGGCGGTCGCCGTAGGTCATCACCACGGGGGCCTTGTCGAAGCCGGCCAGGCCGGAGGCGGCCAGGGCGTCCCAGTAGCCCTCGAAGGCGGCCACCACCACGGTGCCGCCGGTCTCGCCCTTCCAGCCGGCCTCGTGGATCTTCTGCATGGTGCCGAAGGCGTTGGCGCCCGCCAGGCGGGCCTTCTCAAGGTCAGCGCCCGGCTGAGGCTTGCGCCCGGCCATGATGGCGTCCCATTGCGCGGAGGTGATGGCAAGCGGCAGCACGGCACGGTTCAGCTCGGCGCCGGGACGGCCGTGCGACTTCCATACCAGCAGGTCGTACTGCTTGGTGCGATCCAGCTTCTCAGGCGCCACGGCCTTGATCGCCACGGTGGCCTTGCCGCTGCCGTCCACGTCCTTCACGTGGACGGCTCCCTGCGGAATCATGGTGGGGTCAAGCTCGGTGCCGCGCTCGATCAGGCCCACGTAGAAGCCGGCGGGCAGGTCGTTGGACACCAGGCCCTCCAGCTGAGCCTCGGCCACCAGGCCCTCGGGCGTCGCCTGCTTCACCGTGGCCGTGCCCGTCACCTTGGGCAGGGGGGCGATCGGTTCGTCGCCGTCATCGGTTGCCTCGGTGACGCGCACCTTGGCGAAGATTCGATCCCAGCTGCCATCGGGGTACACGGCCCACACGACGATGTCGTGGACGCCCTGGCGCTCAAGCTTGTCGGGGGCGATCTTCAGCGTGCCGTCCGGGTTCACCGTCACGAAGTGCGGGTGCTGGATGTCGCTGGAGCGGTAGCGCATCCCCTTGGGCATGGCCATGTTCCCCAGCACGTTCGTGGGCGCGGGCACGTTCAGGGTCTTGCCCGCGGCAACAGTGAACTCCGTGCCGTTGGGGTCCGAGGAGTAGCTGGGCGTGAAGTAGTTGCTGTAGTCGTCCTCGGGGATGTAGTCGGGCTTCTCGCCCTCACGCAGCGTGATGTTCGATACGTGGTCGGTGCTGTACTTGTGCACCTTGAACACCTTGGTACTCTGGCGCGCCACGTAGTACTTGGAAGGAAGCTTGGTGCTGTCGATGCCCACGAACTCAAGCCGGTAGTCGCCGGGGGCGAGTTTCGACACCCAGTGAATGCCCGTGAAGGAGGCCAGCGGGTCGTCGGTGTGGTCGCTTTGCTTGATCTCGATCGGCTCAGGGGCGGTCTGGCCCTCGGGAACGATCCGATGCAGGCGCCACGTGGCTCCCTTCAGGTTCCGCTCCACCACCTCGTTCTCCGCGTTCTCAAGCATGACGGTAAGGTCGAGCGTCACCGCAAGCTGCTCAGCCGCATCATCGGCTGCAGCAAGCGGGGCGGCGGGCCCTTCCGGAACGCGGTCGAGCGCCAGGGCGCTCAGGGGCGCGCTCAGCACCAGCCCGCAGGCTAGAACCGCCGAGCAGAGGCCCTTGCCGGTATTCGACGTCTTCATGAATCTCCTTTCTATTGAATTAGACACGTCTAACTTCGCTTGACTGTATCCGAAGTTAGCCATGGTTTCAATATGACAATCCGATGAGCGGATTACGTTTATCGGCGACTCAGGGGGGCATGCCGAGCTCGGGTTTTCGAACAGGCGATTCAGTTTTCGCGATCGCCCCGGCGCAGGGCTGCGGGTGGGCGCGAGGGGGATGTGCAGCCTTTCCGCAGCCTGGCCGCTCAGACGGCTCGCGCTTGCGTGAGTGCTAGAATTTCCCCAGCCCCTTTGGGGTTTTTCACATCGAGCGGGAAAGGGGCGGGCCATGGCGCTGTATCAGCCGGAGCTGGAGGCCATGTCGCGCGATGAGCTTGCGAAGCTGCAGTTCAAGCGGGCGCGGTGGACGGTTCAGCATGCGTACGACAACATCGCGTTCTATCGAGAGCTGTGGAAGAGGGAGGGGGCCGAGCCTGGCGACCTGCGCAGTCTTGACGACCTCGCCCGCTTCCCCTTCATCGTGAAGCAGGATATGCGCGACGCGTATCCCTTCGGCCTGTTCGCCGTGCCCCAAAGCCAAGTGGCGCGCATTCATGCGTCGTCAGGCACCACCGGCCAGGCCACCGTGGTGGGCAGCACGTACGCCGATCTGCGCAACTGGTCCGAGTGCTTCGCGCGCGGCGTGCACATGTGCGGAGGCGGCCCCGGCACCACCGTGCAGGTATCGTACGGCTACGGCCTGTTCACCGGCGGCCTGGGAGCGCACTTCGGCAGCGAGGCGGCGGGCTGCACCGTGATTCCCACCTCGTCAGGCAACACCAAGCGCCAGATCCAGATGATGCGCGACCTGGGCACCCAGATCATCTGCTGCACCCCCTCGTACGCCATGCTGCTGGCCGACACCATGATCGAGATGGGGATCGATCCCAAGCGCGACCTGAGGCTGCACGCCGGCATCTTCGGGGCCGAGGCGGCCTCCGAGGGCCTGCGCGCCCAGCTGCGCGAGAAGCTGGGAATCCAGTACTGCGATGTGTACGGCCTGTCCGAGGTCATGGGTCCGGGCGTGGCCTTCGAATGCGCTGAGGGCGGCGGGCTGCACCTGGCCGAGGATCACTTCCTGGCCGAGGTGGTCGACCCCGACACGCTTCAGCCCGTTGCCGAGGGCACGTACGGCGAGCTGGTGTTCACCACGCTCACGCGCGAGTGCTGTCCGCTCGTGCGCTACCGGACGCGCGACATCACGCGCATCATCAGCGAGGAATGCGCCTGCGGTCGCACGCACCGCAAGATCGACCGCATCGTCGGGCGCTCTGACGACATGATGATCGTGCGTGGCGTGAACGTGTTCCCCTCGCAGATCGAGCAGGTGATCACCCAGATTCCCGAGATCGCAACCCAGTACAAGATCGTCCTGACCTCCGACGGCTACCTGGATCGCATGCAGCTGCAGGTGGAGACGGTTCCCGAGTTCCCGTTCGACGAGATCCGCCGCCTGGAGGAGGTGCGCTTGCGCCTGCGCGACGAGCTGCGCAGCAGCCTGCAGATCGCCGTGGACGTGCGTCTGGTGGAGCCGATGAGCATCGAGCGCTCGGAGGGCAAGGCCAAGCGCGTGTACGACATGAGGGCGAAGGAGGCCCGACGATGAAGCAGGTCACGGTTTTTCTGTCGAACGAGCACGGCAGGCTGCTGGGCATGACCGAGGCCCTGGCGGATGCGGGCGTGAACCAACGCGCTTTGGTGATCGCCGATACCGCCGAGTACGGAGTGGCGCGGCTTCTGTGCGACGCACCCGAGCGCGCCGTCCACGCCCTGAACCAGGCGGGATATCGCGCGCGCCTGGTGGATGTGATCGGCGTGCGCGTGAGCGACGAGGCAGGGGGCCTGGCGCCTGCCCTGCGGGCGCTCAGCGAGGCCGATGTGAACATCGAGTATCTGTACTGCATCTCGGTCGGGCAGGGACACGCCCTCGACGTGGTGAAGGCCGATGACCGCGACCGCGCCGCCGCGGCGCTGCGCGCAGCCGGGTTCCAGCTGGTAGACGATATGGCGACGATCAATGAGGGCTAGCCGGTCTGTCGCCACGGCTTCCCGTACGTCGCTGCGGGCGCCTTTTCAGGCGGCCTTGTGCGCGCTGGCCCTGTCGGCGGCGCTTCTGGTCGGCGGCACGCATGCGCATGCCGATGTGCGCAAGGCCGACCTCGTGGGCGGCTCCACCGTCGAGGCGCTGGGCCTGTCGGTGGGCCAGTGCCCCGATGTCGCCGCCGACTACGCCTTGCTGGTGGACTCGGAGGGCCGCGTGCTGTTCGAGCGCGCTGGCTCGGCGCCTGCGCAGATCGCGTCCATCACGAAGGTGATGACCGCCATCGTCGCGCTTGAGCAAGGCGATCCGTCGAGGCCGGTCGAGGTCAGCCCGAACGCCGCAGCGGTGGGCGAGTCGTCAGCCGGGCTGCGCGCCGGCGACCGCATGAGCTTCGACGCGGCTCTGACCGCCCTGCTGGTGCCCTCGGGAAACGACGCCGCCACGGCCATTGCCGAGGCGGTGGGCGCGCAGATCCTTGAGCGCGAGCCTCAGTTGGCGGCCGACCCGCAGACCGCCTTCGTGGCCAAGATGAACCAGAAGGCACGGGAGCTGGGCTGCGAGGATACCTTGTACGAGAACCCCCATGGCCTGGATGACGACGCCTTCCGCGGCAATCTGCACAGCACCGCGCGCGACCAGGCGAAGGTGGCCGCCCACGCCATGTCGCTGGACGCCGTTCGCCGCATCGTGGGCGCAGGG
Organism: Berryella wangjianweii; assembly: GCA_013201155.1. Lineage (GTDB taxonomy): Bacteria > Actinomycetota > Coriobacteriia > Coriobacteriales > Eggerthellaceae > Berryella > Berryella wangjianweii. Next base: position 368,370 of record CP053716.1, read on the forward strand.
GACACCTCCATCACGGTGGAGCGCGACGGCGGCTCCGTCAGCATCGAGCTGCGCACCACCGATGCCCTGATGTCGTACGACGATCGCGTGATCGGCATCAAGACCGGCGAGACCCTGCTGGCAGGCCCCTCGTTCATGGGCGCCGCCGTGCATGAGGGCGTCGAGCTGTACGCCATCGTGCTGCATTCCAGCAGCGCTCAGCAGCGCTTCGACGATACGCGCGCACTGTTCGACTGGGGATACGAGCATTATCGTGCTTACGCGTTGGTGAACGCTGAGCGCACGGCTTCGGGCACCTACCGATCCGGCGCCCAGGCGCCCCTGGTGGCGCGCCTGACGCTTCCCGACCGCGCTCACGGCGAGGTTGACCTGACGGTGAGCGACCCCACGGCCAGCCTTCGGGTGTTCAACCTGGAGGGCAACATCAGTCAGCGTGCGGTGCTGAAGGACGGTCTGACCTCGGTGCGCGCAGGCGATGTGGTGGGAACCCTCGAATTCAGGCAGCGCAACAAGGTCGTGGCCGCGCTGGACCTGATCGCCTGCGACGACGTGCCCGAGCCCGGCATCTGGGAGCGGCTGGGAACCTGGTTTTCGGGCCTGCTCTCGGGCGGGGCCGACAAAGAGCGGCCCACGGTGGAGATCTGGAACCGGACCCCTATAATCAAAAGCAACGTCGGACGCAGCGCCTGATCAAGCGGGAAGGAAGCGCTATGAGCACCATCTGCCCCATCTGCAACAACCCGGTACAGCCGGTGGACTCGTCATGCCCCTCGTGCGGCTTTCGCCTGAACGGCTCCACCGAGAGCTTCGCGCCCGTCGAGCTGACCGGCAGCATCCCGGCGGTCGAGCCCGCACGCAGTGCCGGCCCGGGGGTGCTGAAGGTCGTGCGCGGCCCTCGCACCGGAGCCACGATCGAGCTGTTCGACGGAGAGCTGACCATCGGGCGCGATCCGGCCAGCGACGTGTTCCTGAACGACATGACCGTCTCACGCCGTCACGCCACGCTCAGCGTGTCGGGGCCCACGGCTCAGATCGCCGATCAGAATTCGTTCAACGGCGTATGGGTGAACAACCGCACGGTGTCGGTGGCGTCGCTGCAGCCTGGCGACAAGATTCAGATCGGCGAGTTCTGCCTGGTGTACCTGAGAGGCTAGGCGCCGTGAGAGGCGGCGTCGCTTCGGGGCGGCGACGGCCGCGAGGGTAGGGAGGACGCCCGACGCCGGGCGCGCGCGGCGCCGTCGGGCGCCGGGTTTTGAATGACGAGAGGTGCTGCATGGAACTGCTGTCGGGAAACGAGGCCATCGCGCGGGGAGCTTGGGAGGCGGGCGCGCGCATCGGAGTCGCCTATCCCGGAACCCCTTCCACCGAAACGCTTGAGACGTTCGCCCGTTTCGAGGGCGTGTACGCCGAGTGGTGCGTCAACGAGAAGGTGGCCGTGGAGGTAGGCGTGGGAGCCTCGGCAGCGGGCGCGCGCGTGCTGGCCACGATGAAGCACGTGGGCGTGAACGTGGCCGCCGACCCGCTGTTCACTGCCTCGTACACGGGCGTGAACGGCGGTTTCGTCATTCTCGCGGCCGACGACCCGGGCATGTACTCGTCTCAGGACGAGCAGGACTCGCACTGGTACGCCCGCGCCGCTCAGATTCCCATGCTCGATCCGTCCGACTCGGCCGAGGCCCTGCGCTTCACGCGCGACGCCTTCGAAATATCCGAGCGCTTCGATGTGCCGGTGATGATCCGCTCCACCGTGCGCGTGTCGCATACGCGGACTCCCGTCGAGGTCGGCGAGCGCATCCAGGCGGAGCTTCGCCCCTATCGGAAGGACGCCGCCAAGTGGGTGATGATGCCCGCCTACGCCAAGCCCCGCCGCAAGGCTCAGCTTGAGCGCAACGACCGTCTGACCGCCTGGGCCGACGCCTGTCCCTACAACGAGGTGGTGCGACGCGGCACGCAGGTGGGCGTGATCTGCGCGGGTGCGGTATATCAGCACGTGGTGGAGGCCCTTCCCGACGCCTCGGTGCTGAAGCTGGGCGTCACCTGGCCGCTGCCGCCGCGGACCCTGGCCGGGTTCGCCGCCTCGGTAGACCGTGTGTACGTGGTCGAGGAGGCCTCGGGCTACCTGGGGGAGCAGGTGCGCGCCCTGGGCATCGCCCTGAGCGACGCCCCGCATCCCCTGCCGCGCGACGGCGAGCTGACGCCGGGGCTGATCCGCGCGGCCTTCGGAGCCGAGGCGCCCGCCCACACCGCCACTCCCTCCGACGTGCCCCCGCGCCCGCCGGCCCTGTGCCCGGGATGCCCGCACCGCCTCGTGTTCAAGGAGCTCTCGCGCATGCGCGCCATCGTCACGGGCGACATCGGCTGCTACACCCTGGGTGCGCTGGCGCCGCTTTCGGCCATGGACACCTGCCTTGACATGGGCGCGTCCGTATCCATGTCGCATGGCTTCGAGCTGGCCTTGGCCGACGCCGAGCATCCGCCGGTCGTGGCGGTGATCGGCGACTCCACCTTCGCGCACTCGGGCCTCTCCTCGCTGATGTCAACCGTGTACAACTGCGGTGCGGGCACCGTATGCGTGCTGGACAACCGCACCACGGCCATGACCGGGCGCCAGGGCAACCCCTTCAACGGCGAGACCCTGCAGGGCCGCATCAGCCGTGAGGTCGATCTGCCGGGTCTGATTCGGGCGGTGGGCGTCGATCACGTGCTTGAGGTTGACCCGCATGATGCCAAGGCCGTGCGCTCGGCCCTGCGCGAGGCCACGCGCGAGGAGGCCGATCGCCTTTCGGTGCTGGTGTTCAAGGCTCCCTGCGTGCTGCTGTCGCGCGAGCGCGAGCCGGGCTATCTGGTGAACGGGAACTGCCGCGCCTGCGGCGCCTGCATATCGCTGGGCTGCCCGGCGCTGTCGAAGGACCCCGAGATGGGCCTGGCCTCGATCGACCCCGGCCTGTGCGTTGGCTGCGGGCAATGCGTTCAGTACTGCCCCTACGACGCGATCGAGCAGCTGCCTGCCTCGTCGATGAAAGGCGGTTTCTGATGAGCGCGCGCACCGTGGTGCTGTGCGGCGTGGGAGGGCAGGGGACCGTGCTGGCGGCCGACCTGCTTGCCCGTGCGGCAATGAAGGCGGGCCTTCAGGTGAAGGTGTCCGAGATTCACGGCATGGCCCAGCGGGGCGGGGCGGTGACCACGGTGGTGCGCTTCGGCGCCCACGTGGGCACCATGCTGGCCGATGCGGGGTCGGCCGATTTCGTGGTGTCGTTCGAGACCACCGAGGCCCTGCGCAACGTGTCCGCCCTTCGCCGCGGGGGCTACCTGCTGGTGGCTGACGAGACGATCAAGCCGCTGCCGGTGGCCTGCGGTCAGGCGCGCATGCCCCACCAGGCGCGCCGCCGTCTGCAGGAAATGGGCGCCGACCTTGTCCCCGCATCCTCGCTGGCTGCCGAGGCGGGCAGTCCGAAGTCGGTGAACGTGGTGCTGCTGGGTGCGCTTGAGAGCCGCTTGGGCCTGGGAGAGGACGTGTGGCGCGACGCGATCGCATCCCGCGTGCCGCCGCGCACCGTCGAGGCGAATCTCGACGCCTTCGCGCGGGGCCTGGCCTTCGCCCGCGCAGCCGCAGCGCAGCGATGAGCCCGCGCATCAACGAGTCCGCGGCGATCGCGTCAGCCTCGCGGTGCGTGGCTGACGCGACGAGGAGGGAACCGTCTGCAGACCTGGGGATACGCACGAGCGCCGCGGTCGCTGACGGCATGGCGGATGCAGGCGCGCGCCCGACTGCGGCTCGACCGTCGAATGCGGGGCCGAATCCAAGCGCGGCGCTGGGCGCAGGTGAGGCGACGTTCTCGACCGAGGGCCGAGCAACCTTGCCTGCGGGGGCGGTGCGGGGCAGATTCGCCCCCAGCCCCAGCGGGCGCATGCATGCGGGAAACGTGTTCGCGGCGCTGTGCGCCTGGCTGGTGGCCCATGCCTCGGGTGGCGAGATGGTGCTGCGGATCGAGGACCTCGACCGCGCGCGCTCGCATCGCCGCTACGCCGACCAGGTTATGCGCGACTTCGAAGCGCTGGGTCTTGTCTGGGACGATGGCCCGTTCTACCAGCAGGGACGCGAGGAGCGCTACCGCGAGGCCTTCGCGCGCCTCGAGGAGGGCGGGCTCGCGTACCCCTGCTTCTGCACCCGTGCCAGCCTCCGCGCCGCCTCGGCGCCGCATGCGGGAGAGCGCCGCGTGTACGCGGGAACCTGCCGCGAGCTTTCGGCGCAGGAAGCGCGCGCTCGGGCGGAAAGGCAGGCGCCTGCCTGGCGCATCAAGGTTCCCGACAGCGAGCTTCAGATATGCGACCTGGTGCAGGGTGCGTACCGGCAAAGCCTTGCGTCCGACTGCGGCGACTTCGTGGTACGGCGCGCCGACGGCTCCTTCGCCTATCAGCTGGCCGTGGTGCTGGACGATGCCGACCAGGGCATCACCAGCGTGGTAAGGGGCTTCGACCTGCTGTCCTCTACGCCGCAGCAGCGGTTCCTGCAGCAGACCCTCGGGCTTCCCGCGCCTCAGTGGGCTCACGTGCCGCTGCTGTGCGCACCGGATGGACGCCGACTGTCGAAGCGCGATGGCGATGCGGCGCTGGACGCGCTGCTGCAGCAGGAGGGGAGCGGGCGAGCGGTGATCGGGCGCATCGCCTTCGTCACGGGCATGCAGCCCGAGCCTGAGCCGACGACCCCCGATGATCTGCTGAAACGGATCGACGTTGGCCGAATGCTGCGTCGCTGGCGCGGGGTGGAATCCATCATCTGGCCCGCGACATCGTAGGCGCGCCCTTCGACGAGCCTTTAGGTCATCCTGCGTCGGCACCCTGGAAGCGGACCGCGTTCACGGCGGGCGCAACGGGCCCGACGCGCTGGAGGAAGGCCGGGCTTCGCAAGCGGCGGGCGGGGCTTCCTTAGAGGGCCGTCACCGTCAGACCGCTCGCATGAACCAGCACGGCCACGGCGTAGAAGGCTCCGATCAGGATATTCGCGTTCAGCACCTGGGGCATCGACTGCAGTCGGCGCTCGGCGGTGAGGGGGTTACGCATCATGGCCTGCAGCAGGGGGATGGCCGCCAGCACCATGAAGGGCAGCATCACCGTGCCGCCGGGGAACCATGCTGCGACGATTGCGCACACAAGCGCAAGCGATCCCATGGTCACCAGGCGATACAGCAGCACAGCTCGCGAGCGTCCCAGCAGAATCGCCAGCGTGGAGCGTTGCGCGCGCGTGTCGCGCTCGATGTCGCTGGTGTTGTTCACCAGCATGATCAGGCCGATCAGCAACATGGACGGCAGGCACCACAGCCATACCGCTCCGTTCAGGTCAAGGGTAAGGGCCTGGTAGGCGGCGAAGGGCATGATTCCGCCCATCACCACGCCGCTGACCACCTCGCCCAAGGGCAGGTACGACAGCGGTGTGCGTCCGGCTGAGTAGGCCACCACGAACGCCGCGCCCACCACGCCCAGACCCAGAGGAATCAAGCCGGCGTGGAAGATCACGTAGGCGCCCAGCACGAAGGCGGCCACCACCATGCCCATGGCAAGGCGCAGGGCCGCGCGCGGGTCCACGTTGTTGTACACCAGCACGGCGTCGGTGGGATCGACGCAGGCATCCTCGTCGTCCGTCTCCTTCACGCAATCGTAGTAGTCGTTCAGGGTGTTGGCAGCCGATTGCAGCAGCACTCCGATGCCCAGCACGGCCAAAGCCAGGGGAGTCGCCACGGTGTGGCCCCCGGCGATGGCGAAGGCGATGGCCAGCATGATGGGCATGATCGCCGCAGGCCAGGTGTGCGGCGCCGCCAGTTGGACGGCCATGAGCGGCGTGAGGCGCTGCGAGGCCTGCGTGCGGGCCCCTCGGGTGCGGGGCGAGGGCGCACCCGCTCGGGCGCCCGACTCGTCGACGTCGTGCGTCTCGCGCGTCGCGCCCACCGCGCTCGTCGCGTGCCCGTCGCTCGAAGGGGAGGGCGCCTCTGCCGTGGCGGCGCTGCGGATCGGGCGAGCTTCCCGCAGACGATTCGCAGCCTGCCTTGCGGCCTGCCCGATGGTCAGGCGAAGTCCCGCGACTCCCTCCTCGGAAGCGCTCTTGGGTCTGCGCGCTGTCGATGCGACGCCGCCTCCCATCCGCGGCTGATGCCCTCTGCCTGCGCTGCGGCTGATGCCCGCGCTGGGGGAGAACGCGGGAACGAAGGCGCCTGTCGTCTGGTCGGATGAGCGTGGGATGACCGCACCTGCCGCGTCGCTCACGCGTGCGACGTCGTCAGCGCGGTCGGGGACGGGATGGGTCGCGCCTGTGCCGACTTCGCTCTCCGGGGGGAAGGAGCGGCTGAAGGAAGGGTCGCTTTGTGCTTGGCGGGGGCCTTGGCTGTGACTCGTATTCACGTCGATGACTCCATCGTCGAGGGCTGAAGGGCGAGGGGCCCGACCTTTCATGCCGCGCACCATCGCGACGCAGCGATCGCCAGAGGAGGATGCGACGCGACGGTTTGCGGTCGGGCTGAAGGAGGGCGGCGCGCGGCAGCGTATGGCGGCGCGCACAGGCCATGTTCGCACAACCTGCGATTCTTGGGTGAGCAGATTGTGAGAAACCGCACCCCATACGGGCCCTTGCCTAGAATGAACGCTGAAACGCAACGTGAGGAGCCAGCATGATCGGATGCTACGACATTGACGTTCGCTACGGCGAGACGGACAGCATGGGCGTGGTGTACCACGGCAATTACGCGCTGTACTTCGAGGACGCGCGCACGAAGTTCCTTGCTGAACTGGGATTCAGCTACGCTGACATGGAGCGGGACGGCTTGATGGCGCCCATCGTGGAACTGAACGTCAGCTACCGCACTCCGCTTCGCTATGGCGACGTGGCCCGCGTGGTGGTGTATATCAGCAAGCTCACGCCCGTGCGGGTCACCTACGCGTACGAGGTGTACCGAAAGGGGATGGACGTCGCCTCCGAGAAGCCCTGCGCCACGGGCGAGACCACGGTCTGCTGCGTGGATGCGTCCACCTTCCAGCCCGTCAGCATGAAGCGCGCGACACCCGCGCTGTACGAGCGCTACGTGCAGGCCAAGCGCGACGCGGACGCGCAGCGGGGAGCCGAGGGGAGCGGCGTTTCCTCATGCGGGCGCGGTGAGCGAAACGGCGTTGCGCAATCTTGATCGCCGGCTTGCTGAGTCGCTGAGACGGACCCGGTTGCAGGCGGGCGATCCAGGTAGCTGCGCGCCTCTTTGGGCGAAGAGCGCGGTTTCGCCAAGAGCTCGATCCCACATCAGCTGACCCCACAGCGAGGAGGGGACTTCAGCAAAGAGGAGAAGCCACTCGCACGCTTTCTCCTCTAGTTGACATAACATATATTATCAATAAACAGTGTGCGAAAACTAGCCCCACGTGGTGTTCGGCGCGGGCGCGGCGGGCGCGTTCGGGGTCGCCTTGCCGCCGTTCAAGACAGATGCGAGCTCACCCGACTCAAGCTTGTGCATGAGCGTCGGGAACGCGGCGATCATCGTGGCCACGTTCAACGCCAGCGCCACCGCGCACACGGCGATGCTCACCAGACCCTGACGTGCCAGCACCTTGCGAACGGCAGGATTATCCGGGAACTCCTCACCGAGACGCACCATGCGCCTCCAGCCCACCAGCGCCATCACCAACCCTGCGGCGCTCAGCACCACGCCGCCGATCAGCAGCGACACCGGGCCGGCGACGTTAGCGAACGACAGCAGCCCTCGCGCAGAGCGAATGCGCTCGGCCTGCTCAGGCGTGGCACGGATTGACGCCATGCCCAGCAGCAGATACTCAGGGCGCGACTGACGAGGCTCCGGCGCATCGCTGAAGCCCTGTGGAGGAATCGGCGCGCCCGCAGGCGGCGTCGGACGAGACGGCTCCGATTGCGACGGACCAGGCTGCTGGGACTGCCCCTGATAGGCAGAGGCCTCCTCGTTGGATGAGCCCAACTCATCCGAAGCGCCGGGCGCGTGCGAAGGCGCCGCTCCCGCTCCGCTCTGGATATCGGATGCGCCGTCCTCGGAGCCCTCGGGGATCGGGCCGGTCTTGCTCTCCTTATACTGCGTCATATATAACCTACCATTTATCTGGCGAAATGCTGTCAGAAGCCACAGAATCGATTCTCAGGCCCACTTTTTCGAATTTCGACCTCGTACTCACGAAATACCGTGAAATAATCTTGCGACCTACGCTGAAACGCCGCTGCTGCCAAAGCCGCCCGTGCCGCGAACCGAATCGGGAAGCTCATCGACCTCCTCAAGGGACACGACCGGGGTCTCCAGTATCACAAGCTGCGCGATGCGATCGCCAACGGACAGCTTGAAGGGCTCGTGAGCGTCGGTGTTCAGAAGGGCCACTTTCAACTCGCCGCGATATCCGCTGTCGACAAGCCCGGGTGCGTTCACTATCGAGATGCCTGATTTCACGGCAAGGCCGCTGCGCGGCAGCACGAATCCGGCATAGCCCTCAGGGATGGCCACGGCGATGCCCGTGCTTATCAGACGGCGCTCAAAGGGCTGCAGAACCGCATCCTCGGCGGCGCTCAGGTCAAGCCCCGCATCGCCTGGATAGGCGTAACGAGGCAGCGTCACGTCAGGATTAAGTTTTTTAATTTTCATTGAAAGTGAATTTTTCATGCTAGCGCAACTCCTCGAGGGCCTGTGCGAACTCCTCAATGCTGTTGAAATGCTTGTACACACTGGCAAAGCGTACGTAGGCCACGTCATCCAGCGCAGCAAGGCGCTCCATTACCAACGACCCCAATTCCTTCGAGGCAACCTCCGCGCGTGCTCCCGACTTGATGTGAAGCTCGATCCCATCGATCAATGCATCAAGCTGATCAGGTGAAACAGGACGCTTGGCGCACGCCATCAGCAGACCGCGCATGAGCTTTCCCCTGTCGAACGCCTCCGAGGAGCCATCCGACTTCACCACCATCAGCGAGGTATCGTTGATTCGCTCGTAGGTGGTGAAGCGATTGCCGCAGGAAAGGCACTCACGACGACGACGGATGGAGGCACCATCCTCCGCCGGTCGAGAATCGACCACCTTCGATTCGGTTTTCCCGCATTGTGAACAGCGCATAGTGCTCCTTCTGTCGTTTAGGAACAGAGTAGCACGATGACTCTGCGCAATACCCGCAACGCAGCCGCGTGTCAGGAGGGCGATACAATCACTACACGTCTCGCCAGGGGAAATGTGAAGGCGATCAAACCATGTGCGATGAGCGAGGCCGGCTCTAGATCAGAAGCGTCACGACCGTGACGGCGACCAGCCCCACAGCGCAGGCGAGCGTCTCGCTTGGGCTGAGCACCGCCACGCCGACGCCCGCGCTGCTTTCCGTCAGCAGCGAGCACAGCATCTCACTGCGGCGGACTACCGACAGGCGGAGCAGGCGCTGTCGCAGAGGCTCGAAGCGATCGGACGCTCGCTCGACAGATCGCAATGGGGAATCTCCCTCGCGATCGGATGCGATCTGCTCGAAAGACAGCATTATCGTCGAGTGCGGGGCACGTTCGGGCGACTCGTCAAAGCGAAGCGCGGATGTGCCGACCACCATTGCCTGATGACGTGCTGCACCCTTCATTTCCCTCATGGCGTCCAACCTCTCCCTTGCATAGAACCTTTGTTCGTGTTTATACTAGAGCGAACAAAGGTTCTTGTCAAAGATTTTTCGAACAAATGTTTGGTATGGAGGAAACATGGCAGACAAGCTCACCAAAAAGCAGCAGGCGGTGCTGGACTGCATTACAAGCTACATCAGCGAGAACGGGTACGGCCCTACTGTGCGCGAGATCTGCGCTGAGCTGAACCTGTCCTCCCCCTCTACCGTGCATGTGCATCTGGGCGCGCTTGAGGCCAAGGGCTACATTGAGCGCAACCCTCTGAAATCACGCTCAATCGCCCTGCGTCGCAGCGCTGAAGAGCTGATCGACACGGCTCAGGTGATCGCCCCGCACTTCGGCAGCGTGATTCAGGTTCCCCTTGTCGGCAACGTCGCTGCGGGAGAGCCGATTCTGGCCGAGGAGAACATTACCGACGTGATGACGCTGCCTACCGAGATTGTGGGCGACGCGGCCACGTTCATGCTGTCGGTGCGCGGTGAGAGCATGATCGAAGCGGGAATCAACGACGGCGACTACGTGGTGGTGCGCGAGCAGCCCGTGGCCAACAACGGCGACATCGTGGTGGCCATGATCGAAGACGGGGCCACGGTGAAGACCTTCTACCGCGAGCGCGACCACATCAGGCTTCAGCCTGAGAACTCATCGATGGACCCCATCATCACGCGCGACTGCGTGATCGCAGGCAAGGTGGTGGCGGTGTTCCGACGTCTATAGACGCCGGGAGCCGATCGCGCGCCCCGTCATATGTGACGAAAACGCAAGCGGCTGCGATGAGGCAATGTCTCGGCCGCTCGCCAGGGTCTTTGCGGGAAGGACTGGGATGAACCGATTTTTCTTTAATGACTTACAAATCTATTAATCATTTCACTCTAAGTATTAAGAAATCTGCAAGCTCATACTATGGAAACTACCGACAGAAGAATGCTCCACGCGACGCGTCCGCCCCGTGCATGGTGAGAGCGTGCGTGAGGGGTCGGCCCTCTCGCTTACGCGTCGGATGCGCCAGACGCCGACGCATCCCCATCCACCAGGTATGGTGTGAATCGGTAGCGCTGCTCCTTCGAGGCGAACAGGGTCAGCCGGGTGCCGCCTTCCTCGAAGCGCTCAGACACCACGCGACACGTGCGATGGGCGCGCGAGGCAACCTCGCCTGCATCGTAGGGCACCAGCACTTCGATCAGCTCCTCATCGGCGCTGGCGGCAAGCGACACGCGCTCAAGCAGTTCGGCTATCCCCTGCCCTGTGCGCGCCGAAATGCACACGCCATGCGGATAGCGTCGGGCCAGGGCCTCGACGGCGGTCTCGCCCAGCGCATCCACCTTGTTCAGCACCAGCACGCGCGGCAGCGCCGACGCACCGATCTGGTCAAGAATCTCCTCAACGGCCTCGATGTGGCGACCCATCTCGTCTGACGACCCGTCCACCACCTGTAGTACCAGGTCGGCGCCTGATATCTCGTCCAGCGTCGAGCGGAACGCCTCCACCAGCGTCGTGGGAAGCTTCTTGATGAAGCCAACCGTATCGGTAAGCGTCACCGCCCGCCCATCCGGCAGCACGTAACGACGCGTGGTGGAATCAAGCGTGGCGAACAGCTTGTCGTCGCTGTACACGCCGGCATCGGCCAGGTGATTCAGCAGCGTGGACTTCCCTGCGTTCGTGTAGCCGGCGATCGCCACCTTGAACACGCCGCTTTCCAGCCTTCCCTCGCGCTGCACGGCGCGCACGCCCTTCACATGCTCAAGCTCGCGCCTGATCGACGTGATGCGCTTGCGCACCATGCGCCGGTCAACCTCAAGCTGGCTCTCGCCCTCGCCGAAGCGCGAGCCCACGCCGCCGCCCATGCGGTTCGAGGCCAGATGCGCCCACATGCCCCTCAGGCGCGGAAGCAGGTACTGGTTCTGCGCCAGACGCACCTGCAAACGCCCCTCCTTGGTGGTGGCATGCAGGGCGAAGATATCCAGAATAAGCGCGGTGCGGTCGATCACCTTCACCGACTTGTCGAAGGCTCGTTCAAGGTTCTGCTGCTGCGAGGGCGACAGCTCGTCGTCGAACACCACCACGTTTGCTCCCAGCATGCGCACCTCGGCGGCTATCTGCTCCACCTTTCCCGAGCCGATCAGCGTGCGCGGGTTCGGCTGAGCCAGGCGCTGCGTGAACGTGGCCACTACCTTGGCGCCTGCGGTGTCCACCAGACGTTCAAGCTCGCTCAGCGATACCTCGAGGGGCCAGTCGGCGTGTGGGCGGTCAACGCCCACCAAAACGGCGCGCTCGCGCTGCTCATCAAGGCCCTGAGGCCCAGAGCCCAGCAGCGTGACGGGCGTAGACGAGTCGATCATGAGCGCTCCCTCTGTTCGCGTTGCGGTGAATGGGCGCTGCGAGGCGGCTGGGAATCGCGAGCCGCCCGTTCTGCGTCTGAAGCCGCATGAGGCATGCGGGTCGCCGCTTGGCCCGCATGCGAAGGCGGATGAGGAGCGTGTGTCGCCTGATGCGCGGTAATCTGAGCACAGGCCCGCTGCGGCTGGGGATCGGTGTAGTCCAGCCACACGATCCGCGGATCCCTGCGAAACCAGGTGCGCTGCCGCTTCGCGTAGCGATGCGTCGCCACCTTGATCGCCGTGCGCGCGTCATCCAGACTGCAGCGGCCGTCAAGGTAGGCGACCACCTCCTTGTAGCCGATCGCCTGCGGCGCCGTCACCCCTTCACGAAACCCGCGCGCGATCAGACCCTCCACCTCGGCCACCAGGCCTTGATCGAACATCTCGTCCACCCGCGCATCGATCCGCATACGCAGCACGTCAGGCTGAACGGCCAGGCCGAACAGGTAGGCCGGCTCGTGCTGGGGCAGAACGGCCAGCCGCGCGCGCTGACGTGCGTACGATTCGCCCTGCTCCAGCAGCTCGAGGGCGCGCACCACGCGCTTCACGTCGCGCGCGGCGATCAGCGCCGCGCTTTCGGCATCGCGCTGGGCCAGAAGCTGCCACAGCCCCTCGGGCCCCCGCTCGCGCGCCAGGGCGGCGTAGCGCTCTCGCACGGGATTGTCCACCTGCTCGCCCGCCGGGAAGTCGTAGCGGTCGATGGCGGCGCGCACGTAGAAGCCCGTTCCGCCGCAGAGAACCGGCATGCGCCCGCGCCCGCGCGCTTCGGCGAAGGCCGCGCGTGCATGCTGCTGGAACAGGGCCGCCGAAAAGGGTTCGCCGGGATCGACGAGGTCCAGGCAGTGATGCGCCACCAGGCGATCGTCCGGCAGCACCTTGCCGGTGCCAATGTCCATGCCGCGGTACACCTGCATGGAATCGGCGCTGACCACCTCGCCGCCCGTCTGTTGGGCCAGCAGCTGAGCCAGCGCGGACTTGCCCGAAGCGGTGGGCCCGAGGATGCAGACGACGGGCAGCGGCGCATGGGCGTCCTTCGCGCAGGTCATGTTAGGCTGACGCCTCCTCGATGCCCACCACCGTGCCGCGCAGGTACCACGTGCGGGCCTCCTCCACCCTCACGGTAACGAAGCCTCCCGCCAGCTGGTCGATCGTGAATCCCGCGGGAAGCGGCGCGTGCACCGTCTGGTTCTTGGGGCTCTTCCCCACCAGCACGCCCGCATCGCGCTTCGACGTGCCTTCCACCAGCACCTCAACCTCGGTTCCCAGGTCGGTCTGGTTGTTGCGGTAGGCGCTTTCCTGCACCACCTCCACCAGACGGTCGAAGCGCTGCTGAACGACCTCGCGCGGCGTGTCGTCGTCCCACTTGGCAGCGGGCGTTCCCTCGCGCTTCGAGTAGATGAACGTGAACACCTGACTGTAGCCCACGCTTTTCACCAGGTTGAACGTGGCTTCGAAGTCGTCAGCGGTCTCGCCGGGGAAGCCGACGATGATGTCGGTGGACAGCGCGATGTCGGGACGCACCGCGCGCACCTTCTCGATCAGCTGAAGGTAATGCCGGGCCGTGTACTTGCGGTTCATGCGCTTCAGCACGTCATCCGACCCGGCCTGTGCGGGCAGGTGCAGATAGGGCATCAGGCACGGAAGGGTGCCGAACTTCGCGATCACCTCGTCGGTGAGGTCCTTGGGGTGGCTGGTGGCGAAGCGCAGGCGCCTGATTCCGGTGGCGGCCACGGCCTCCAGCACTTCGGCGAAGCGCGGCTCGCCGTACAGGTCGCGCCCGTAGGAGTTCACGTTCTGCCCCAGCAGGGTTATCTCCTTCACGCCGGCCTCAACGTACCCGCGGGCCTCGGCCACGATGTCGTCCAGTTCCCGCGAGCGCTCGCGACCGCGCACATGCGGCACGATGCAGTAGGTGCAGAAGTTGTCGCAGCCCACGGTGATCGGCAGCCACGCGGCCCAAGGCTGCTCGCGGTTGGTGGGCAGGTCGGAGGAGAATGCGGTGGAGCGCTCGAGCACCTCGGCGCTCTTGCCCGCGCCCGAGTACGCGCTCTGCAGCAGCGTGGGCAGCGACGCCAGGTTCTGCGTGCCGAACACCACGCTGAGGTTCGGCAGGCTCTCGAACAGCCTCTCGCCGTCGCGCTGCCCGATGCAGCCCCCCACCGCCACCAGGCGCTCGCTGAGCGGCGACCCTTCGCGCAGAGGCAGGTTCTTCATGGATGCCACCTGGCCGAACAGGCGCGTGTCGGCAGCTTCGCGCACGCAGCAGGTCATGAACACCACCACATCGGCGGCTTCGATGGAATCCACGGCCTCGGCGCCCAGGCTCTCAAGCATGCCGAACACACGCTCGGAATCGTGCTTGTTCATCTGGCAGCCGTATGTCTGCACATGGAACCGCAGGTCCATGAAGGGGGTTTGAGAAGAGATCATAGATGTGAGCCTTCGCGTCGTGAGCGTCGCCGGGCTACTGCTCGCTCGCTTCGATGAAGCCGCGATTCACGCGGGCCTCGATGGCGAAGTGTATGGCCGTGCGGTACTCGTTGTCGATGACGATGTCGGCGAATGACGGAACGCACGACACCTCGATGCCGATTGGCGAGAGGAAGCCCCGTGAAATGGCGATGGCCTTGACCGCCTGGTTGACGGCTCCGGCCCCAACGGCCTGCATCTCGACGCTGACCCCGTCCTTCACCATGCCGGCGATGGCGCCGGCAACCGAGGCGGGCGACGATTTCGAGGACACCTTGAGGCAGTTCCCCGCGTGTGCTTCTTCCATTGACATGGCGTCGTAGTCCCTTGATTGCGCGATTGATTCGTCGTTTTCGGTGTGTGCCCAGTTGAGCGTAGACCATTCTAGCGCACTCCGGCCCGAAAAAGCCTGCGACCTCGTTTGCTGCATGACGGATTCGAAGATGCGCGGGGCCGTGCCCCATCCCCGGCGGCATGCCGGCCTAGCGGCCCTCGCGCTGCGATGCGAGCGGCACGCTGATGAGCAGGCGGTCACCGCTCACGCGTACCAGCGGCTCCACATCGGGCTCCAAGTAGAAACGCTGCGCGAGCGGAGCGTAGGCCGCACGCACGCCCTCGGCCAGCTGTGCGCGGTCTTCAGCGGAAAGCGAAACGGAGCAGGCATCCGGCCTGCGGTGGCGAGGCGCATTCGATCGAGTAGGCGGCGCCTCGATGCTCACCAGGTCCAGGATGCCGGGCGCGGGGGCCACCGCACCGTCAAGGATGCGACGTGCGGATCGCTCCGAGAACGAAAGCCCAAGCGTGGCCGCGATTCGGGCGAATGAGGCGGGATCGGCCGCCAGACCGAGCCGCTTGGCAACGGGCAGCGAGGCGGGATCCGGGCCGAAGGCGCGGTCGAAGGATGACAGGGAGCCGCAGGCGTGATGAAAGAGCGCGGCGGCCACCTCGGTGGCCGACCCTACGTGCACCGTGCAGCGAGCACGCTCGGCCAGCGCGAACTCACAGCAGGTGCGCAGGATGTTGCGCGGTCCCCGCACCGCCACGCCATTCCCCTCTCCGCGCACGAACGTGGGGAAGGTGGACTGATTGCGCCGCTCGCCCACCTGGTCGATGGATGTCTCCACCCAAAGCGCCGTGCCCTGACCTGGGGAGGACGCCACCACACGGGCGTCACTGGCCGCCTGGCTGATCGAATACAGCGCCATTCCGCGCCCGTGAAGGCCCCACGTGTCGAGGTGGGAGGAGTCGAGCTTCGAGGTAACGCGCGGCTCGAACACGCGCCTGTGCATGGATGCGGGGATGCCCTCGCCGTCGTCGATGCACAGGATCGTTCGCCGCGCGCCCTCGCGAGACGTGGCCAGGAAGATATGCGAGGCGTGGGCGTCGCGCGCGTTGCGCAGCAGCTCCAAGACGATGTCCTCGGAGCCGCGGATGTCCTGCAGCGCCTGGCGGCGCTCGGCCTCCGAGATGCGCAGGCGCACGAAGCCCTCGCCGAAGTCCTCCTCAACCCGCTGATGGTCGCTTCCCGACACGCGCTTGACGAATGCGGTGAGCGAGCCTTCGTCCATGATGCTACTTGGCCACGCCGATGGCGCGGCTCTCGCGGATGACGACTACCTTCACCTGGCCGGGGTACTGCATCTCGTTCTCGATGCGGTTGGCGATATCGCGCGCCAGCACCACGGTGCGCGCCTCGTCCACCTTCTCCGGCTCCACCATCACGCGCACCTCGCGACCGGCCTGGATGGCGAAGGTCCGCTCGACGCCCTCATAGGAGTTGGCGATCTCCTCGAACTGCTCAAGGCGCTTCACGTAGGCGTCGAACGTTTCCTTGCGCGCGCCGGGGCGAGCGGCCGACACGGCGTCAGCGGCCTGCACCAGCACGTCGAGGACGCTGTTGGGCTCGATGTCGTTGTGGTGCGCCTCGATGGCGTGCACGATGTTGTCGCGCTCTCCGAAGCGGCGGCACAGGTCGGCGCCCAGAACCGCGTGCGGCCCCTCAAGCTCGCGGTCGATGGCCTTGCCGATGTCGTGCAGAAGGCCGGCGCGGCGCGCAGGAGTGGGATCGAGTCCCAGCTCGGAGGCCATGATTCCGCACAGGTAGGCCACCTCGATCGAATGATTCAGCACGTTTTGGGTGAACGAGGTGCGATAGCGCAGCTTGCCCAGGGTCATCACCAGTTCGGGATGCAGGTCGTGAATGCCCACGTCGAACACGGCCTGCTCGCCTGCCTCGCGAACGCGCTGGCTCACCGTGGCGGTCGCCTTCTTGTGCATCTCCTCGATGCGGGCCGGGTGAATGCGCCCGTCGGCGATGAGATTCTCCATGGTCACCTTGCCGATTTCACGGCGAACGGGCTCGAAGCACGAGATGGTGACGCACTCCGGCGTGTCGTCGATGATCAGGTTGGTGCCGGTGAGCTGCTCGAAGGTACGGATATTGCGCCCCTCGCGGCCGATGATGCGGCCCTTCAGGTCGTCAGACGGGATATGGATCGTCGAGACGGTGTTCTCGACGGTGTGGTCGGCGGCAAGGCGCTGAATCGCGATGCTGAGGATGTTGCGGGCGCGCTTGTCCGCTTCCGCCTTCGTGCGGGCCTCGGATTCGCGGATGATGGACGCGCTCTCGTGCGCCACCTCGTCGCGCAGGCCGTCAAGCAGCTCCTGCTTGGCCTCGCCTGCGCTCATGCCTGCGATCGACACCAAGCGCTGCTCCACCTCGGCCTCGGCAGCGGCGATGTCCTTCTGGCGGCGCTCGATCTGACCCTGCAGCGACGAAATCTGATGCTCGCGCGCCTCGAGCGAGTCGGTGCGTCGGTCAAGCGACTCCTCGCGCTGAGCCACGCGCTCCTCGGCCACCCGCACGGCATGCTGGCGGTCCTTGCGCTCCTGCTCGATCTCGGCACGCAGGCGCAGGGCCTCGTCCTTGGCCTCGACCTGGGCTTCGCGCTTGATCGTCTCGGCCTGGCGCTGGGCGCTTGCCACGATGTCGTCTGCCTCCTGCTTTCGGCGCTTCTGCGCATTGGCGGAAAGCTGGCGTGCGACGAAGACACCGAGGGCGAGGCCAGCGGCGATGCAGACAACGGCGATGATGGCGTATTCAAGCATCGGTCATCCCTCCCGGTTTTCATAAGCTGGTTAAATTGCCCGACGTCATAACGCCGGCATGAGCGCAAATGCTCCCAGAAGGGTGGAGACGAGACTATTCGGTTCTATATCTACAACCCGAAAAAGGGCATATAAGCTCACGACATCCATCATACGGGACAGCGAGCGGAATCGAAAGCCTGGGAAGGCTAATTGACGTTTTATTCTTCTGCCGGGTTCGCAAAGGGCCGAACGGCCACCACGATGGATCGCGCCTCGGTGAGACGCGCGGCTTGACTGCGCTTCCCTGCGCGGGGACGCCCGGAAAGCGGCCCTACCGTTCGACCCTCTCGCGCTCCTCCGCCCAGCGTCGCGCAGCACTGCACGCGGCATCGGATGAGAACCCCTTGCCCACCAGCTTGCGATACGCGGCGTCACGCAGATTGCGCGCGCGAGGTGGATGGCGTCTCAGCAGCTCGAAGGCGCGTTCGGTCTCCCCTGCCTCGTCCTCCAGGTACGCAGCGGGCCAGTCGGGCAGACACGAGACGTCAATGCCGTTGCGTTCCAGCTCGCGCTGGATGCCCGCGACGCCCCTTCCCTGGGCAAGGCGGCTGCGCGTCAGCACATCGGCGAAGCGCGCATCGTCCAGCACACCTGCGCTCACCGCACGTGCCAGCGCCTCCTCGACCTCCGCCTCCCCATACCCCGCATCCAGCAATCGAGCCCGCACATCGAGCACCGAGCGCTCACGGCGCGACACCGTCATCAGAAGACGTCGAAACACCGGGGTGGAAGGCCCCTCGGAATCATCCGATCCCTCTGAAGAGGAGGCGGGGCTGGGAGCAGCGGGCCCGCCCGAATCCGTCTCGGCATCGTGGAGCGCTGAGTCTCTTTGAGCGTCATGCGCGGTCAGCGCATCGATGCGCTGACGCATTTCGTTGATCAGATCGCGCGATGCCATGAAGGGCTACTTCTTCTTTCCCGGCTTCTGGATGGGGGTGACCTCCTGGGTGCTGGCAGCGGGCTCGATGATGGGAATGTCGAAGGCCTCGCGCACCTTGCGCTCGATCTCGTCCCGCAGCTCGGGATTCGTCCGCAGGGTGTCCTTCGCGGCCTCGCGCCCCTGACCCAGGCGCTCCTCGCCATAGGTGTACCAGGCACCGCTCTTCTTGGCCACGCCGGCGTCCACGGCCATGTCCAGCACGCAGCCTTCCTTCGAAAAGCCCTCGCCGTACATGAGGTCGAACTCGGCCTGACGAAACGGCGGGGCCACCTTGTTCTTGACGATCTTCACGCGCACGCGGTTGCCCACCACCTCGCCGTTCTTCTTGATACCGTCGACGCGACGGATATCGATGCGCACGCTTGAGAAGAACTTCAGCGCACGGCCGCCGGGCGTGGTCTCGGGGCTGCCGAACATCACGCCGATCTTCTCGCGCAGCTGATTGATGAAGATGCAGGTGGTATTCGACTTCGAGAGCGACCCTGCCAGCTTTCGCAGAGCCTGCGACATCAGGCGCGCCTGAAGGCCCACGGTGGTATCGCCGATTTCGCCCTCGATCTCGGCTCGGGGAACCAGGGCGGCCACCGAGTCGATGACCACGCAGTCGATGGCGCCGGAGCGCACCAGCATGTCGCAGATCTCGAGCGCCTGCTCGCCGGTGTCAGGCTGGGCGATCAGGAGCTCGTCCACATCGACGCCCAGGCGAGCGGCGTACACCGGGTCAAGCGCGTGCTCGGCGTCGATGAAGGCCGCGATGCCGCCCAGGGCCTGGGCCTCGGCGAGGATCTGCAGGGCAAGGGTGGTCTTGCCGCTTGACTCGGGGCCGTACACCTCGATGATGCGCCCGCGTGGCACGCCTCCGATGCCCAGAGCCGCATCCACCGCCAGCGCCCCGGTGGGAATGGCGCCGATCATAAGATTCTTGTCGCCCTCACCGAGCTTCATGATCGCGCCCTTGCCGAACTTCGACTCGATCTGCTCGGTGGTGAGCTTGATCATCTTGCTGCGTTCTTCAGACATAGCCCATCCCTCTTTCTAACCACGACGGCCACAGTATTTACGAACATTTGTTTGCTGTCAAGGGAAACTTCCCACGACCCATGCTAGGCGGCTCATCCGGCAGAGAGCCGACCGATTCCCGGCAAGAACCCAACAGCTCCCCGACGAAGGTCAGGCAGCACGGCGACCGACGCGCCTCAGCGGCCCTTCCCGTCCATGTCGGCTGCGGCCTGATCAGCATCGGCGCAGCCCGCCGTCGTTTCCTCCTGCACCAGTTCGAGCAGGCAGCCCAAAGCCGCCGCCACGGTGCGCGCCCGCACCGTGGCCCGATCGCCGTCGAGATGAAGGAGGCGCGCCGTAGCGCCCGTCCGCGAGCAGGCGCCCAGCCACACCGTTCCCACGGGCTTGCCGGGCTCGGCTCCGCCAGGACCCGCGATGCCCGTTACCGCCACGGTTACGTCGCAGCCCAGGGCCGCGCGCGCGCCGATGCACATCTGCAGGACGCACTCCTCGCTCACCGCGCCCGGGCCCGCCAGCACCTCGTCGCTCACGCCCAGCACCGCATGCTTCACCTCGCCGCGGTAGCTGACGATGCCGCCCTTCACCACGCTCGACGAACCGGGGCACCCCGTCAGCGCGCCTGCGATCAGCCCTCCGGTCAGGCTCTCGGCGGTACCGACGGTCACGCCGGCCTGCACGGCCCGGTCGATCACCCTTCGCGCCAGGGCATCCGCGCCCACTGCGGCAAGCGCGGCCTCATCGCGGCACGCATCAGCGCCGGCCTCGGTGCGCGCGGAGCGCACGGCGAAGGCACCCGCGCAGCCCTCAGCGCTTCGAACAGGCACTCTGTCGGCACCGGGCGCTGCGTCCTCGACGCCCTCGGGCCCCGCATCCGCCGCGCGCCCGCGGCGCGACAGGCGTCCCAGGCCGATGATGTCGCGCGCCTTCGCCACGTAATCGACCATCGACACCACGGTCAGCACCAGCGCCACGGCCATGACCACCCACGACACAGTGAGCACGGGCGCGTACAGGGTGCCGCCGGGACCGCTCGCGATCAGCGAGTCGCTTACGGTGAACAGCACGATCGCGGTCATCTGCGAGACGGTCTTGAACTTGCCGATGTAGCTGGCCGCGATCACGACGCCTTCGGCCGCCGCCATCATGCGCACGCCCGACACGATGAACTCGCGGGTGAGGATGATCAGAACGACCCAGGTGGGAAGCGTGCCCAGCTCGATCAGGGCCAGCAGGGCCGCAGCCACCAGGATCTTGTCGGCCAGGGGGTCCATGAACTTGCCGAAGTTGGTCACCTCGCCGCGCGAACGGGCCAGGTAGCCATCGAGCCAGTCGGTGGCCGATATCGCAATGAACACGCCCGCGGCCACCACGCGACGCACCTCCTCGGTGATCGCCGCGATCCCCAGCCAGTCCGCCCAGGGTCCCAGCAGCACCAGGACGAACACGGGAACCAGGGCGATGCGCACCACCGTCACCACGTTGGCGGGCGTGAGGATGCGCTCGGGCGCCACCTGAACGGGCTCGTCCGCAGCGCATGCGCCGCTGGCCACGGTCGCGGAGCCATCGGCGCCCGACGCGGGCCGCAGATCAGAATCGGAGCGATGGCCAGGCGAATCGATCCGCTCAGGCGCGCCAGACGTCGGCTCTCTCCTCACGCGGTCGCTCACGGCACGACCGTCCCTTCCATCTCGTACAGCAGGGTGTCGTCGATGCGCACCGCGACAACCTCGCCTACCTGGGCGCCCTCGACATAGGTGACGCCGTCCACATCGGGCGCCTGGCACATGGCGCGCCCGACCAGCTGGCCGTCCTCCTCGGTTCCGCACACCAGCACGGGAAGGACGCGACCCACGCGCTGCGCCACCCGCGCCGCGCACACCGCGTCGGCCAGCTCGCGCAGGCGCCGCGCCCGCTCGTCCTTCTCGTCGTCGTCAACCTGGTCAGGCAGGTCGAAGGCGCGCGTGCCCTCCTCGCGCGAGTAGGCGAACACGCCCACGTAATCGAGGTCGCAGTTCTCCACGTAGGCGCACAGCTGCTCGAACTCGTCGTCGGTCTCGCCCGGGAAGCCCGCGATCAGCGTGGTGCGCAGGGTGGCATCGGGAATGCGCGCGCGGATGCGGGCGCACAGCGCGTCGAATGCGGCAACCGAGCCCGTACGGCGCATCAGCTTCAGCAGCCGAGGGCTGACGTGCTGGAAGGGCACGTCGAAGTAACTGCACACGTTGTCGTGCGCAGCCACGGCCTCGATCAGCTCATCGGTGACGCCCTCGGGCTGAATGTACATGACGCGAAGCCATGTGCGGGGGAACTCGTCGGCGAGCGTCGCGACCAGCCACCCCAGGGTCAGCGGCTCGTCGAAGTCATCGCCCCAGCGGCCGGTATCCTGCGCGATCAGCACCACCTCGCGCGTGCCGGCGGCCACCAGGGCGGACACCTCGTCGCGAATGCGCTCGTAGGGAAAGCTGCGATACCGACCTCTGATGTAGGGAATCGAGCAGAACGAGCAGAAGCGGTTGCAGCCGTCCGAGATCTTCACGTAGGCCGACGGGGGCGCCTGCTCGGACGCGGCCGGGCCGTGCAGTCGCACGGCGGTGGGGATGGCGCCCAGGCTTCGCTCGACGCCCAGCAGACGGTCGATCACCTCGACGATCTGGTCCTCCTTCGCGCAGGGCACGAAGGCCGCCGCCTCGGGAACCTCCGCCTCAAGCTCGTCGCCGTAGCGCGCGGGCATGCATCCCGACACCACGAGCCGCGCCCGCCCCGAGGCCACGTTGTCCAGGCCCGCGGCGTCCAGGATCACCTCGATGCTCTCCTCGGTGGCGGCCTGGATGAACGAGCAGGTGTTCACCACCACGGCGTCGGCCTGGGCCGGGTCGTCGGCGATGCGGTAGCCGGCGCGAATCAGGTCGCTGCGCATGTGCGCCGTGTCGGCCTCGTTCTTGGCGCAGCCCATGGTGATGAACGAGACGCTGCGGGGTGCGCGCATCCCGTCGATTGCGGTTGATGACATGCGGTGCGGTCCTAGCGGTAGTTGGTGAACTGGAGGGGCTGGCCGTAGTCGTTGCCCTTCACGAAGGCGATCACGTCCTGCAGCACATCGCGCGACGGCGAGCTGACGCGCAGGTGGTCGCCCTCGATCTGCACCTTGGCCTTGAACTTCTGCGCCTTGATGTCGCGGTTGATCCTGCCTGCGGTGTCCTTGTCGATGCCCTCGACGATGCTGGCCGTGCGCGTGATGCTCTGGCCTGCGGAGGCCACGGGCTCCCCCCACGTCACCGCCGTGAGGTCGATCGAACGGCGCACCAGCTTGGATGCGATCACGTCGATCACCTGCCCGGCCACGAAATCGGAGGGGGCGTGCACGGTAAGGGTGCGCTTGGCCTTGTCGAAGGCCACGGTGGCGCCGGAGTCCTTCAGGTCGTAGCGCTGAGCCAGCTCTTTGCGTGCCTGCTGGAAGGCGTTGTCCACCTCCTGCAGGTCAACGGTTGACACGATGTCGAAGCTCGATTCCTTGGCCATGGGTGCCTTTCGTCCGAGGGGCTGCGCCCCGCTGGTCACTTGCGTATGGTTGCGTGCGAGACGTCGCTAGGCGCCCGCCGCGGTGCCGGGGGTGCCGGCTGCGCCCGTCTGCGTACCCGCGGCGCTGCCGGTGGCTGCGCCCGATGCAGCGGCCCCGCCGCCAGCGGCGGGCTTCGAGGCGTCGGCGGCGCCCTCCCTGCCGTGCTCCTTGTTCCACGCGTCCAGGATGTCCTGGAAGCTCACGGTGCAGGCGTACATGCCGCCGTACTGAGCGCTCGACTCCAGCTTCACCTCCTTGCCGTTCACCTTCACGCTGAGGGCGTCAGGCACCCAGGTCGCGATCGACCAGGTGCCGGTGACGCTCACCTTGCGCGAGGTGGGGCCGGTGAGGGTCTCGGCGTTCGAGCGCTTCCCATCGGTGTACTCCTCCACGTAGCAGGCGGTTCCCGCCCCGGCCACCTCGTAGGTGACCTCGGCGCTGGTGGGCGGCGCCTCCACCGTCGCGGGCTGCCTGGGGGCCGGCGCCTCGCCCGAGGCGTCCTCCACGCCCGTGGTGTCGGAGATTCCCGAGATGGGAGCCGTCGGGACGTCGTTCGCCTGGCTGCGGGCGTTGCTCACCGCCAGCCACACCACCAAGACCACCACGATCAGGGCCGCTGCCACGCCGATGATGAGGGGAAGCCGCGACGAGATCGCGCTTTGCGCCTTCGGGCTGGACACGAGGTTGGTGTAGGGGTTCGACACCGCCGTATGCCGCGTGGCGCGTGGCGCGCGCGCGCCACGGTCCCGATTGCGGAAATCGCCCTCCCCGTCCGCCGCGCGTCCGCCGCGCGAGCGCCCGGAAGACGCCAGCCCGTAGCTGGGCAGGGCGTAGTCGGTGCGGTCGTCGTACAGGTCGCGCCCCAGGGCGGTGCGACGGCTCTCGAATCGCTCCTCGCGCCCGCCCCCGCGCTCGGAGCGCTCGGAGCGTTCGGCGCGCCTTGACGAGCGCCGCGTGTCGGCGGCTCCCAGGTCGAAGCGCTTGCGCGACGTTGACCGCGCGCGGGTCACCTGGTTGGCGTACGCCTCGTCAAGGTACTTGTTCACGATGTCGGTGGGGTTCAGGCCCAGAAGGCGCGCGTAGGCGTTCACCATGTTGCGCGTGTAGCCGCGCGGCGGCATGGCCGAGAAGTCGGACTCCTCGATCGCGCGCAGGATGTCGGCCCGAATGCGCAGGCGACGGGCCACCGTGGTAAGGTCCAGACCCTGGCGCTCTCGGGCCTCCTGAAGGATCTGACCTGCGGACTTCTGCGTCACGGCACCTACTCCTTCCCTTCGGCTGCATCGCTTTGCTCGAAGGCGCGCAGCGTCTCAAGCTCCAGGGAATCGACGAGCACGTCGCGGGGCCTGCTGCCATTGGCGGGCCCCACCACGCCCTTCTCCTCAAGCATGTCCATTATACGACCTGCACGCGCATAGCCCACCTTCAGCTTGCGCTGGATATTCGAGGTCGAGCCCAGGCCGGTGGCCACCACGATGTCGGCGGCCTCCCAGATCAGCGGGTCGTCGTCCTCCACCGCCCCACCCGAGCCGTCGGGCGCCGAGGCCCCCAGCGTGATGAGGTTCGTCTTCAGGATGTCGCTGTGGTACTCGGGCTCGCCCTGGGCCTTCACGGCGTCCACCACGGCGGCGATCTCGGATTCTCCCACATAGCAGCCCTGGATGCGCACCGGGCGGGGGAACTCGGGCTTGGACAGCAGCAGGTCGCCGTTGCCGATCAGGCTCTCGGCGCCGGCGGTGTCCAAGATCACGCGGCTGTCGAGGCCCGACGCCACGTTGAACGACATGCGATTGGTGATGTTCGACTTGATCAGGCCCGTCACCACGTTGGCCGAGGGGCGCTGCGTGGCCACGATCAGGTGGATGCCCGCAGCGCGGGCCAACTGCGCCAGGCGGCTGATCGAGAACTCCACCTCCTTGCCCACGTTCATCATGAGGTCGGCCAGCTCGTCGATGATGATGACGATGTAGGGCAGATGCTCCGCCTCCTCGTCGAGGGAGCCCTCGGCCACCTTGGCGTTGTACTGGGCGATATTGCGCACCATCACCTTCGAGAACACCTTCAGGCGCCGTTCCATTTCGGCCACGCCCCATGACAGGGCGCTCGCCGCCTCCTTGGGCTCGGTGACCACCGGCACGTAGAGGTGCGGGATGCCGTTGTAAGGCGTGAACTCCACGCGCTTGGGGTCGATCATGATGAAGCGCACCTGCGAGGGCGTGGCGCGCATGAGCATCGACATGATCATGGAGTTGATGCCCACCGACTTGCCGGAGCCCGTGGTGCCGCCGATCAGCAGATGGGGCATGGTTGCCAGGTCGGACACGATGGGCCGTCCCTCGACGTCCTTGCCGATGGCCATCTCGAGCGGGCCGCCCTTCGCCTCCTTCAGGATGTCGCCCAGAAGCACGTTCTCGCGCGTGGTGTTGGGAACCTCGATGCCCACGTAGTGGGTGCCGGGAATCGGGGCGAAGATGCGCACGCCGGGGGCCGCCAGCGCCAGGGCGATGTCGTCACCCAGATTGGTGATGCGACTCACGCGGACACCCGCCGGCAGATCGACCTCGAACAGCGTTACCGTGGGGCCCGCGATCCAGTCCACCACGGTGGCCATGATGCCGAAGTCCTCCAGGGTGCCCTGAAGACGGGCCGCCGTCTCGGCAAGCTCGTGCGAGAACGCCTGCGATCGCTTCGACTTCTTGCTGACGTTCAGGAGCTCGATTCCGGGCAGCTGGAAGCCGTCCGCATCGGGGGCGGCGGGCGCGGCGGTCGCCTTGGCGGCCTTCTTCGGGCGCGTGGGGGCACTGCGCGCAGGCGCAGGAGGCTCGGGCGCGTCGGACAGCCGACGCGTGAGCGCCGGGCCCCGGTCGCCCGTCACCGGCACGGTGCGCGTGGACGACAGCGCCTGCTCCAAGAGGGCGCGGGAGTCCGGCCGAGGCGACGTCGAGGCCGCCGGACGGCGATCAGGGCGCGCCGGGGCCGCCGACGGTGCATCGGACTCGGACGCAAGCGGGCGCGTGAGGGCAGCCGGGTCGGCGGGAGCGGGGTCGAGGGGGGATGCCGCTCCCTCGGCCTGCTCGCGCTCAGCCGCACGGCGGCGGCGCTCGTCGATCAGCGCGAGCGCGGCCTCCACCACGCGCGAGGCCGACAGCCCCATCACGGCCAGACCGATCAGGGCAAGCCCGGCCACGATCACCAGCGACACCGGCAAGCCCAGGTACGTAAGGCCCGTGAAGGCCAGGCCGGCGCCCACGTAGCCGCCGCGCGACTTCAGATGCTCGGCGTCGAACAGCAGGCTGGGAACCGCCCCGTCGCCCAGGGTATGCGGGGTCAGCAAGGCCAGCAGCACGAGCAGGGCCATCACCAGAATGCCCGCGCCCAGGCCCATGCGCAGGGGAACCGGGCCGCGATCGACGCGGCTGAGCATGCTCGCGCCCACCGCAAGCAGCAGCAGGGGCACGAGCACCGCGCCCGACCCGATCAGCAGGCGCAGGCCCGAGGACAGCACCTCGGTGACCATCCCCTCGCCCGGCATGAAGGCCATGGCCAGCAGCGCGAGGCCGCCCACGATCAGCGAGATTCCGGCGATGTCGCGGCGCGCGCGCTCAGCCAGCACCGGCTCGCGCGTCGGCTGCGCCGCGCGGGGGGCGCCCCCCGCGCGGCGACGAGCGGCCTTCTCCTGGGGCGCGGCAGCGCGCGCCCGTGCGTCGGATCCCGAACGCGACCCGGCCTTTGAACGTGAGGACGACGACTTCGCCACGTGCAACTCCTTTGACTGCCTCGTTTGAACTGCGTGCACGCCGCCGGATTCGCATCCGGGGCCGGATGTCGCCGGCCCCGGCGCGTCCGGCTAGACGTCCAGGATGCTGACGACCACCATGGGGCGCTGCTTGGTGCGCTCCCACAGAAGCGAGAGCAGCGTATCGCGCACGGCACGGCGCATGTCCTTGGGCGACGTGGAGCCCGACAGCTGACGGCGCAGGGTGGCCGTGGCGGCTCCCTCGGCGTCCTCAAGCAGGTAGGGATCGTCGCCGCCCGTGATGCCGCGCATCTCCACCTGCACGCGGCCCTGCAGCTTGCGCTGGCCCATCGACACGGCGGCGGCCACCACGGCGAAGCCCTCGGCACCCAGCGACGCGCGGTCGTCCAGAACCGTCTGCGAGGTGTCGCCCACCGAGTTGCCGTCAACGAACACCACGCCGCTTTGGACGGTCTCGCCGAAGCGCACGCCCTTGTCGGACAGCTCAAGCGACTCGCCGTTCTCCAGGATGTAGATGTCCTCGCGCCTCACGCCCGTCTCTTCCGCCAGCTTGGCGTGGGCGCGCAGGTGCACCGCCTCGCCGTGAACCGGCATGAAGTGCACGGGACGCACGATGCTCAGCAGCAGCTTCAGCTCCTCGGCGCTGGCGTGCCCCGACACATGGACCATGGCGCGGCGCTTGTCGTACACGTCGGCGCCCACCTTGGCCAGCATGTTGACGATGCGCGTGACCGACTTCTCGTTGCCGGGAACGGGCGTGGCCGAGATGATCACGGTGTCGCCCTCCTCGATGCCGACGGTCTTGTGGCTGCCGCCCGCGATGCGCGACAGGGCCGAGAGGGGCTCGCCCTGAGACCCGGTGCACATCACCACGATCTTCTCAGGCGGGATGCCCTTCAGGTCGTAGGCGTCCACCAGATTCTCGTCGTCGATGCGCAGGTAGCCCAGGCGCCGCGCGATCTCGGTGTTCTGGATCATCGAGCGCCCCGTCACCACCACCTTGCGGCCGCTGGCCACCGCGGCGTCGCAGATCTGCTGCAGGCGGTGGATGTGGCTGGCGAACGAGGCCACGATCACGCGACCCTTGGCTTGGGCGATGATCGGGCCCAGCACCTTGCCCACCTCCGCCTCGGATGGCGTGAACGTGCGGTTCATCGAATTCGTCGAGTCGGACAGCAGCAGGTCGACGCCGATCCGGTTGAAGCGCGACAGGGCCGCGAAGTCGGTGTTCACGCCGTCAACGGGGGTCTGGTCGAGCTTGAAGTCGCCTGTGTGCAGGATGTTGCCGGCCGGCGTCTGGTAGAAGATGCCCACCGCGCCCGGGATCGAGTGGTTCACGGCGAAGAACTCGGCCTCGATGCAGCCCAGCTTCACCTTGTCGCCCGGCTTCACCTCGACCAGCTTCGCGTTCTTGATGCGATGCTCGGCGAACTTGCCCTCGATCAGCCCCAGCGTCAGCTTCGTGCCGTAGATGGGCACGGGACGGTCAAGGTCCTTGTACAGGTAGGGCAGCGAGCCGGTGTGGTCCTCGTGCCCGTGGGTGATGAAGATGCCCTTCAGACGATGGGCGTTCTGCAGCACGTAGGTGTAGTCGGGCAGAATCAGGTCGATGCCCGGATGATCGTCGTCGGGGAACATGAGGCCGGCGTCATCGAGAATGATGTCGCCGTCGCATTCGAACACCGTCATGTTCTTGCCGATGGCGTCAAGGCCTCCCAGCGGGATGATCTTCGCCACCGATCCCGGCTTCTTGTCAGGTCGGCCCATGCGCTGCGGCGTGCCGCTTTTCAGCAGGTCGGCGCCGCGCACGGGAATCTTGTTGCGCGCGCCCTTGATCACACGCGTCTCACGGCCGCCGCTCGATCGCGACGAGCGACTGCGACGCTGGCGCGGCGCGGCGCCCTTCGACCCGGTCCCGCTGTTGCTGTTCTTCTCCATACGCTCCTCTTTCAAATGTCAAACGCACGAAAAGAGAAGCCGCTTGGGCCTCTCTTTCCGACCCCCTGTCGGGGACCCGAATGCCGTCGAAACGGCGATGCTGTATCCACACGCGCCCTCAAGGCGCGTAGCGTCCGTTACTGCGCGGTCGGCTGAAGGCCCACCTGGCGCATGAGCGCCGTCAGATCGGCTCGCTGAGCAGGCGTGGCAGGCACCAACGGCAGCCTCACGCCTCCCACTGGGAAGCCCAGCAGGTTCAGGGCCTCCTTCACCAGAATGGGGTTCGTGGTCGCGAACAGCCCCTTCATAAGCGGCAGCAGATGCTCGTGCGCGGCGCGAGCCTCGTCCCACGAGCCCTGGGCCGCCAGATCGACGATGCGCCTCATCAGCGCGGGAGCCACGTTGCCGATCGTCGAGATCACGCCGTGACCGCCCATTGACATGATGTCATACGTTGTCGCATCGTCACCGGAAAGCACGGAAAAACCGCTGGGAGCGTCCTCGATGATCGAGCGCACCTGCTGCATGTCGCCCGATGCCTCCTTCACGGCCACGATGTTGGGAACGTCGTGCGCGAGGCGCAGGGTGGTTTCCGCCGTCATGTTGGTGACGCACCGACCGGGGATGTTGTACAGGATCACAGGGAGGTCCACCGCCTCGGCGATCGTGCGGAAGTGGCGGTACAGGCCCTCCTGCGGGGGCTTGTTGTAGTAAGGCACCACGCACATGAGCGCGCTGACGCCCAGACCCTGCACATCGCGGGCGAACTCGATCGTATCGGCCGTGCAGTTGTCGCCCACGTTGGCGTACACGGGCACGCGTCCATCGGCGGCCCGCACCATGGCCTTGATCACCTCGATCTTCTGCGGGTAGAACACCGTGGGGCTCTCCCCTGTGGTTCCGCAGGCCAGCAGGGCCTCGTTCCCACCCTGAATCAGGCGATCGGCCAACTGCTCGGTTCGGTTCAAGTCGAGGTTCAGGTCGGCATCGAAGGGCGTGACCATCGCGGTGATGAAGCGGGCGATTCCTGATGCGGTCATGATGCGGTCCTTTCGTTCGGTTGCGCGGCGGCAGGGCGTTGAGGCGCTTTCATGCAGGCAGGCCAGGGTGACGAAGACGCCGAGAGGCGTACGGTCGCGGCCTGCTGGCGCGCCATGCGGTG
Organism: Berryella wangjianweii; assembly: GCA_013201155.1. Taxonomy (GTDB): domain Bacteria; phylum Actinomycetota; class Coriobacteriia; order Coriobacteriales; family Eggerthellaceae; genus Berryella; species Berryella wangjianweii. The sequence continues at coordinate 398,381 of CP053716.1, forward strand.
TCGCGCACGCGCGGCACCGCAGTCGGCGACACGAGCGCGACAGGCGGGCTGAGGGCTACATGAAGCTCTCAAGCCCCACGATCAGCCCTGCGTGCCGAGGGGCGCGGCGGATGCCCAGCAGCACGCCCGGCATGTACGAGGTGCGGTCCCATGAGTCGTGGCGAATGGTGAGCGTCTGGCCCATCGACCCGAACACCACCTCCTGCGAGGCCACGTACCCCATCGAGCGCACCGCGTGCACGGGCACGCCGTCCACCAGCGCGCCGCGCGCGCCCTCCATGCCGGGCATCTCGGTTTCGCGACCCGGCGCGGCGCACGCGCGCCCATCGCGGCCGCGCGCGATCAGCTGAGCGGTGCGCACCGCGGTGCCCGAGGGCGCGTCCAGCTTGCGAGCGTGATGATACTCGATCACCTCGGCCTCGGGGAAGTACGCGGATGCCGTCTCGGCGAACTGCATCATCAGCACGGCGCCGGTGGTGAAGTTCGGGGCGAAGAACACGCAGGTGCCCTCGGCGGCCTCGGCGGCCAGGCGCTCAAGCTCGTCCATCGTCAGCCCCGTGGTGCCCACCACGCAGTCCACCCCCGCCTTCGAGGCCAGGCTGACGTTCTCGCGCACGCTGGAAGGGCGCGTGAAGTCAACCATCACGTCGAAGGCGCAGCCTTCAAGGGCATCGCCCACACAGGCGAACACCGGGAAGTCGGCTGAGGGGCAGGCAGGGTCGATGCCGCAGGCCAGCTGCAGGTCATCGGCGGCCTGAACCGCATCCACCACGGCGCTTCCCATGCGCCCGGCGAATCCCGCGACGGCAACCTTGATCATTCAATCTCCCTTCGATCGAGAGCCGCGACGGCCCTTCAGGCAGTGTAGCGCGCACGACGGCGTCACTGATTACGATGCGGCATCAGCCAGTCGAGCGCGTCCTGCGCGTCGGCGGCGGCAAGATCCCATACGGTATGCGAGGTCCGGTTGATTCCGGCGGCGGTCTGCACGCTGACGCTGGCTACCCTCGCCAGACGCTGGAAGGGATTCGTGCGGGTGCGGACGGTCTGCACCTTGTGCCGCGGCACCCTGACCTGCGCGGTGGCGATGCCGTCATTGCGCACCGTCACGAACCGCCGCCCCAGCTCAACCCATGATCCTCGCGACCAGATCACGGCGTTCGCAACAGAGGCGGCCAGCTGCAGCGCGGCGACGGCGACCACGAGCGCCAGCAGGGAGGTTGCAACAAGGGCCACGCTGCTGACTTCGGCCTCGACCACCTCGGCCCAAGCGACGAACCGCGCCGGGGCATCGAGCGCCAGCAGCGCGACGGCCGCCGCGCCGAAGGGCAGCGAGGGGTTGCGCCACAGGCACATGCGCCAAAGCGCTCGACGAAGCGCGCAGGGAGCCGTCATGAGGCGACGGGACGTCGCCGGTTCGGCGGCGAATTCGGGCAGCAGCCCGTCGATGAACGACTCCACCTGATCGAGATGAAGGAACGGATGAACCACCAGTCGGCCGATCTCGCCTATGTCCTTCGCCGATGAGGAGCCCGAGCTTTCGACCGAGTCGATGCGACCAAGCGCCACCGACGAATGGCCCATCAGGCGACGCAGGATGTTCTGACTGCGATCGACCGACTGCACGCGATCGGCCTCGATGCTGCTGTGCATGCGCTTCAGCAGCCCGTGCTCGACCTCGATGCGCGTACCCCGGCGACGCACCGTGAAGCCCGCGTAGCGAAACACCGCACGCATCACGTTTGCCGGATAGGCCAGCAGGATGGGCAGCGCCAGCACTGCGGCCACGTAGATCCCCTCGTCCCGGACTCCCAGTATCTGCATGAAGCCGGTAAGCCCCGTGACTGCGACCACCCAGAAGGCCACGAGCCGCGCAGGGCTGGTATCGGTGATCGCGGCGAAGATCAGCTCGCGGTTCGTCAGGCGACGCTCGAACGACACAGCCTGCTCGACCGTCGGAGCCGCCCCACCCCAGACGCCGCGATGACCCATCACCTCGTCGGCCACGGAGTCCACGGCGTTGCGATTCGGGGACGCGGTGCGCTCCCAAGGCGCCTGAGGGGCGGCGGGGCGTGCGGGGCCGGTGGCGACGGCAGCGGGAGCCACGTCGATCCGGGCGGCAGGGTTCAGGGCCAGGGCCTTGCGCGCGAACAGCTCGTAGCGAATCGAGTCGGCAGAGGACAGCAGCACGTAAGGCAGCTTGTTCGCCTTGTTCGCGGAGCCGCCCGCCGTCTCGATGCGCACACTGCACACGCCGAAGATCCGCTGTGGGATCGAGGCCGTGTGATCGACCGACTGCACCTTCGTGTACGGAATGTGCACCGCCTTCTTGATGATGATGCCCGAGCGAATCGTAAGCTCGCCCTCGTCGAAGCAGTACGTGAGGTTGCGATAGGTCAGCACCATGATGCCCGCCAGCAGCACCGTGAGCACGATGACGCCCACCGCCGCCACCAGAACGACCGCGACCGCGCCTCCCAGCACGCCCGCCACCCCCTCGCCCAGAGCCGCGAACAGGTCGAACAGGTCATCGATGTCGCGCCCCACGTTCTGCGCGATGTTCACTGCCGACAGGACCACGATCAGCCCCATCGACACGATCAGCTGCAGCCACACGAAGGAATGGTGCACATGATGGGCCTCACCTGTGCGGAAGCGCAGCGATGACGACGCGCCCGCCTCGGAGGAGGAGGCGTCGGGAGCATCGGCGGCGGAGGAATCGGCCGCCGGCACGATTCGGGCGGCTCGCCCGGTCGGTTCAGACCGGGCAGCCTGGGCAACCGACGATGCGGCGCGCGCATCAGAGACGGGCTCGCCGGAAGCGCCCTTGGGGCCGGGAGCGGGAATGCCGTTTTCCGTCATAGGCCTACACGTCCTCATGAGCCAGGCGGGCGAGCTCGGCGGTGCGCTGCCGCAGGTCCTCGGCTTCAGGCACGGTCAGACCTGGAATCTCGTGCGCGCCTGCCGCGGTGGACACGGTAACGCTGGCCAGCTTGAACACGCGCAGCACCGGACCCTGCTTGGTGTCGGTGTCCTGAACGCGGATGAACGGGATCACCGTATGATGACGCCAGATGATCCCGCGTTCGATCTGCAGGTACTCGTTCGAGATGCCGTAGCGCCAGCGCGCGTAGCGCACGGCGGGAATAGCGGTGAGCACCGCGACCAGCGCCGCCAGCGTGACGACCGCATCGATGAACAGCAGGATGCCCAGCGGGTCGGCCAGGCTGAACGCGAACGCGCCATTATTGGCGACAAGGGCGACCGCAAGCTGCAGGGCGCCGACCCCCCCTCCCACGCCCAGTACCGAAAGCGAGTCGGTGAGCCGCCAGACGTTCTTCATCCGTGGGTCGAGCTTGCCGCTGAGCGTTTCGGCCATGAGGATCCCTTCTGTTCGTACGATTCCGTCACCCGAATATAGCATTACCGCCGCCGCATCCATCGGCACGACCATGCAGCGCCCTCAGCGAAGGCCCGACGGCGCGAGCGCCGTCGTCGCAGGCGCTCGACGCGCAGGCAGGGAGCCGAGGCTGCCGGCGTCTCGCCCCGACGAGCGTCGCAGATGCGAAGATGCCCCGCATCGCCGAAGCGGCGCGGGGCATCGGGTGCTGCGGAAGGAGGCGAGGCGCAAGGCGCGGGCCCTCCCCTTCCCTAGTCCTCGTGACGGCGCCGCGGGGTGCGACCGGGACGGCTTGCGCGACCCGGGCGATTGTCGCGGTCACCGCGATCGCCACGATCGCCGCGGTCGCGCGACGGCGCGCTGCCGGCCGGGGCATCGGGCTTCTCCAGGCGGTCGAGCGAGATCTTGCCGGTTTTGGGGTCGATCTCGAGAATCTGCACCTTCACCACTTCACCCAGGCTCAGGGCGTCCTCAACCGAGTTCACGCGCCCGTTGGCCACGCGCGAGATGTGCAGCAGGCCGTCCTTGGCAGGCGTGAGCTTGACGAAGGCGCCGAAGTCCTTGATGCCCACAACCTCGCCCTCGTACACCTCGCCCACCTCGGGCTCCTTGACGATGCCCAAGATCATGGCCTTGGCAGCCTCGCCGGCCTTGCCGTCGATGGCGGCCACGTGGATGGTGCCGTCCTCCTGGATGTCGATCTGGGCGCCGGTCTCCTCCTGAATGCCGCGCACCACCTTGCCGCCGGAGCCGATCACGTCGCGGATCTTGTCCACGGGGATGTGAATCGTCTCGATGCGCGGGGCGAACTGCGACAGCTCGGCGCGCGGGGCCTCGATGGTTTCCAGCATGCCCTGAAGAATGTGGGCGCGACCCTGCTTCGCCTGCTCAAGAGCGCGAGCGAGGATCTCGACGGACAGGCCGCGGGCCTTGTTGTCCATCTGCAGGGCGGTGATGCCCTTCTCGGTGCCGGTGACCTTGAAGTCCATGTCGCCCAGGAAGTCCTCAAGGCCCTGGATGTCGGACAGGATCACCACGCCGTCGTCTTCCTTGATGAGCCCCATGGCGATGCCCGACACCGGCGCCTTGATCGGCACGCCGGCGTCCATGAGCGCCAAAGTGGAGCCGCAGGTGGAGGCCATCGACGACGAGCCGTTGGACTCAAGCACCTCAGACACCACGCGAATGGCGTAGGGGAACTCGTCCTCGCTGGGCAGCACGGGCAGCAGGGCGCGCTCGGCCAGGGCGCCATGGCCCACCTCGCGGCGCTTCGGGGCGCCCATGCGGCCCACCTCGCCGGTGCAGTACGGCGGGAAGTTGTAGTTGTGCATGTAGCGCTTGCCCTCGACGGGCTCGATGGTATCGAGGCGCTGCCACTCGTTCAGCATGCCCAGGGTGGCAATCGACAGCGCCTGCGTCTGACCGCGCTGGAACAGGCCCGAGCCGTGCACGCGAGGCAGGTAGCCCGCCACGATGTGCAGGGGGCGGATCTGCTCGGCGCTGCGACCGTCGGCGCGCTCGCCCGTCTCGATGATCATGCGGCGCATGGCGTGCTTCTCAAGCTTCTTCAGCGCAGCGGCGATGTCGCCCTTCCAGGCAGCACGCTCCTCGTCGCTGAACTGCTCGGCGACGATCCGGGCCTTCAGCTCGGCCACCTTGGTCATGCGGGCCTGCTTGTCGGCGTCCTTCAGGGCGGCCGACATCTGATCGTAGAAGGCGTTCACGCGGGTTGCGATCGAGGCGTCGGGCGTGCGAATGGCCCAGTCCACCTGCTCGATGGCGCAACGGTCGAGGAAGCGCTGCTGAACCTCGCAGAAGGCCGCGATGGCCTCCTGGCCGAAGGTCATGGCGGCCAGCATGTCGTCCTCCGACACCTCCGAGCCGCCCGCCTCGATCATCGAGATGTACTCGCGGGTGCCCGCGATCACCAGGTCGAGATCAGAGGCATCCATCTCGGCGTACGTGGGGTTGCAGATGAACGCGCCCGTTTCCGGGTTGCGCGCCACGCGCACGCACGACACCGGGCCGTCGAAGGGCGCGGCGCCCACCATCAGCGCCGCCGAGGCGCCCTGCACGCACACGGTGTCGATCGGGTTCTCGTGATCGGCCACGAGGGTGGTGGCCACCACGTGCACCTCGTTCTTGAAGCCCTCGGCGAAGCCGGGGCGGATGGGGCGGTCGATCATGCGCGCGGTAAGGGTGCCCTTCTCGGAAGGACGCGCCTCGCGCTTCAGGTAGCCGCCCGGAATGCGGCCCACGGCGTACATCTTCTCGATGTAGTCCACCGTCAGCGGGAAGAAGTCGTAGTCCTTCTCTTCCTTCGATACCACGGCCGTGACGAGCACGGTGGTGTCGCCCTGGGTGACGAGAACGGCGCCCGAGGCCTGCTTGGCCAGCTCGCCCGTCTCGAACCGGTACTGCTTGCCGTACAGCTCGAAGGATTCGACGATCTTTTCCATAGATTGGTTCTTTCTCTTCCTCTGACACCCTATTGCGCCAGAACGTCTTCGAGGCCGCGCCTCATGCGCCGCCTCGCGAGCAAGTGCATCCTTATGCCCTCGACCGCAGGTTAAAGGGGAAGCCCCCTGAAACGTCGAATGCGCGAGGGGGACCTCGCGCACAGAGGCCCGCGATCGCGGGCCCCCTGCGTGACTAGATGTTGTCGCGAATGCCAAGTTTCTTGATCAGGGCGCGGTACTGCTCGATGTTGCGCGCCTTGATGTACTTCAGCAGGCCTCGGCGACGACCGATGAGCTTCATGAGTCCGCGACGGGAGTGGTTGTCCTTCTTGTGCGTCTTCAGATGCTCGGTGAGGTTGCGAATGCGCTCCGAGAGGATCGCCACCTGCACCTCGGCGCTGCCGGAGTCGTTCGCCCCGTTGCCGAACTCGGCAACGAGCTCTGCCGTGCGCTCCTTGGTGATGCTCAGCTTCTCTGCCACGTTCTCCCACCTTTCCGCACCTGCGGGTGCGATCGTGCGCGCAGCGCGCGCGTCGTAGCTCCGAACCGAGTGGACATGCGGTGGGGCATGCCGACCAAGTACGAAGTGGCTGCCTGATGCAGCATCTCGACATATTAGGCGGTGTTCAGGCCCAGCACAACGACAAGGCGCCTGCTTCACGAAGAGAACAGGGGCGGGCGGCTACGCAGGGTCGGGCAGAGCCGCCAGGGCGAAGGGGATCGACTTCAGGCCCGTGGCCAGATGGGCGCGTACCCACTGATCGGCAAGGCCCAGGGCCGCCGTGGCCTCGCGGGCGTGGGCGCCCCCCTGCCCGATGACGGAAAACGGGCTCATGAGCAGCGCCTGGCAGCAGTCAAGCAGAGCGCGGGGAACCCGTGCGGCGGCCTGCATGCGCGCGCACGACGAACAGAGCGACCCGCCCGCCTCGTGCGAGAAACGCGCCTGCGGCCCCGACCCCAGGTCGGCTCCGCAGGTCACGCATCGGTCGAACGTGGGACGCAGACCTGCCGACGCGCAGGCCTTCAGCAGGTAGGCGGCCGCGATCAGGGTAGCCTGCTCGCCCTCGGCCGCATCCAGGGCCGCCAGGGCCGCGCGGGTCATGTCGAACAGGCGCGGATCCTCCAGCCCCTCCTGGGCCACATGCGCGGCCAGCTCAATCACCACCTGGGCCGACGCCATGCGCTCAAGCCGCTCGCGCAGCGGGGCGTGCGCGCAGGCAAGGCGCGCGTCCGATATCACGTGAAGGCTGCGGCCCTCCGCCAGCAGCAGGTCGGTTTCGGCGCACAGCTCGATGCGGGCCGCGAGCGACCCCTTGGGTCGGCGCGCCCCCTTCGCCACCGCGCGCAGCAGGCTGCCGTCATCTGCCAGGAAGGTGACGATCAGGTCCGTCTCGCCCAGCTTGGTCTTCCTCAGGGCAAGGCCCCGGGCCCGAAACGAGCGCGAGGCCATGGGCTATCCCTGGCTGATCGAGCTGACGGTGTTGGAGTCGCTCCACGATATGACGGCCGAGACGTCGCGCGCGGAGGCGTACACCGTCTCGCCCAGCAGGCTGATGTAGGGCTTCGCGGTGAAGGACACCGCCGTCTGCGAGCTGCCCAGGTACTTCACGTCCTTCAGGGCCACCACCTCGTACTTGGTGCCGCCCACGGACAGCTGCTGGCCGGCGTACACGTAGGCCTGGGCGGCGGCGATCAGCTCGGCTCCGCGCGAGCGCGACACGTTCAGCTTCACCACGGTGTCGGAGGACACCTTGCTGCCGGGCGCAGGAGAGCAGCCCAGCACCGTGCCGTCAAGCACCTCTTCGGAATACGAGTAGCTGACCTCGTGCTTCAGCCCCGCCTCGGCCAGAGCCTCCTCGGCCTTGGCCAGCGTTCCGCCCGCGACGTCGGGCACCAGATAGGGTTCGGCCACGCGCACGACGATCGGAGTGGCCGCGCGCACGCGCGTGCCGGGCTCGGGCGAGACGCCCAAGACGGTGCCCTCCTCCTCGTCGGAGCGCTCGGCCTCGAACGTCACGCCGGTAAGGCCGTACTCGCGCAATAGGGCCTCGGCCTGGCTCTTCGTCTTGCCCACCAGGTCGGGGACCGTGCGGGCGACCGACACGTGCACGTTCACCTCGCTGCCGCGCGGCTCGCGGGCGCCGGCCTCAGGGTCCATCACCAGCACCAGGCCCTCCGTCTCATCAGAGCGCACCTCCAGGATGCGCGGGACGAAGCCGGCCTCGCCGAGCACGGCCTCCGCATCGGCGCGGGTCATGCCCACCACGTCGGGGACGGTGCGCCCGCCCCACAGCTCCATGCGGTAGGTGAGCGCGGCGGCGGTGCCCGCCGAGGCCAGCAGCACCACGGCCAGCACCACGGCGACGGCCTTCCTGCGTCGTGAGCGCTTGGCAACGGCGCCCTCCCCCTTCGCGCCGTCATCCGACGACGGGGCAGAGGGCTTCGCGGCGTCCTTGACGGCAGACGCGGCGTCTGTCGAGACGACGTCGGCTGCGGCGTCAGGCGCCTGCGCGTCGTCTGCCGGCTTCGCCTTCTTGGCCTTCTTGGGCTTCTTGGGGCGGCGCTCCTTCACCGACGACGACAGGAAGCTCTTCGAGCCCGCATCCGCGACATCGGGAACGGGCGGCATCTCCATGGTCTGACCGTCACGGAAGCGCGCCGGCTCGAAGCCCGCAAGGCCGTACCCCGAGGCGTCCAGACCCGACAGGTCGATCGTGGTGGTGATGTCGGCATCGGCGATGCGCATGCTGGCGGGCGTGGTGGGATCAGGCTCGGGGTCGGCATCCTGCGCCGCCTGCGAATCGGCCCCGGATGCCGCCGCGTCCGCGCGCTCGGGGCGCGCCCCCTCCTCGTCGGCGCCGTCAGAGCCGTCGGCGATGCCTGCGCCCTCGTCAGACGCGGCGGCATCGCAGGCAGGTGCGGCTTCAGGCGCCTCAGGCGCGTCCGAGGCCGCAGGACGCGCGGCCGGCGACGTCGGCGTGGACGCGACGGCTCCTGCGCCATCGGGCCCCTCGTGCTCGGCGCGCGCGGCGGCACCCCCCACGGGCTCGTTCAGCGGTGCGCCGCATTCGTTGCAGAACTTGGCGCCGTCACGGTTCTCATTCTGGCAATGTGGACAGATCATGCGTGTGGGCTCCTCCAGGTATGGTCGCGAACCATTCTATACGATGCCCTGCCCCTCGATACAACATGAGAGAAGAAAGCTTCGCGGGAGGTCATCATTCACAAAGGGTTAACGATCGCGCGAGAAGGCGACGCGAAAGAACGCGCGGAGGAACCGTGCGCCGATACCGTCCGCCGAACGAGCGAGCGCCGCCCGTGACCGCATCACCCGGCACGCAAGAGACGAGGCCGCGGGCCATCGGCCCGCCCTGAAGGCGCGCACAGCCGGCCGGCAGGAGCCGCGCGGCGAGACGCGCGCTACAGGCCCTCGCCGTAGCCGAATCGGCGGATCTGGCTGGCGTCCTTGCGCCAGTTCTTCTTCACCTTCACGTTGAGGTCGAGGTACACGCGCGTGCCCAGCAGCTGCTCCAGGTCGGCGCGGGCCTCGATGCCCACCTGCTTGATCGCTGCGCCGCGCTTGCCGATGATGATGCCCTTCTGGCTGTCGTGCTCCACGTAGATGATCGCGCGGATGCTGTCGAGGTTCTTCTTGCGGCTGTAGTTCATCTCCTCCACCCGCACGCCGATGGCGTGGGGAACCTCGTCACGGAACGACCGCAGGATCTTCTCGCGCACGAACTCGGCAACCATCACCTCAAGGGGCTGGTCGGTGTCCATGTCCTCGGGGAACCATCGCGGACCCTCGGGCAGGCACGATACCACGGCCCCCACGAAGTCCTCCACTCCCTCGCCGGTGGCGCCCGAGCACGCGGTCACGTGGTCCCACGGGGCCAGCTCGGCCGCCGCCGCGCGCATCTTCTCGACGGTCTGGGCGTCCACCAGGTCGAGCTTCGACAGCACCAGCACCTTGCGTGCGCGGGCGCGCGCCAGCTGGGCGGCCACCCAGGCATCGCCCGTGCCCACGGGCTTGGTGGCGTCGATCAGCATGGCAACCACGTCCACGTCCTCAAGGGCCTTCAGAGCCGAGGTGTTTAGCTCCTCGCCCAGCGCGTCGTGAGGCTTGTGCAGGCCCGGGGTGTCCACCATGATCATCTGGAAATCGGGTCGCGACAGCACCGCGCGGAACCGATGCCGCGTGGTCTGCACCGTGTTCGAGGTAATCGCCACCTTCTTGCCCATGACGGCGTTCACAAGCGTGGACTTGCCGGCGTTGGGACGGCCCACCAGGGTGACGAATCCCGAGCGGAAGCCCTCGGGGCTGGAGAAGTCGAGCGATTGGGGCATAGGGGTTCCCTTCCGGTTGTCTAGCGAGGAGCGATCAGGTCAAGCGCATGGGGCGTGAACACGGCCAGGCCCGCCACGGCGGCCGCGACGGCCACCACCAGCACGGCCCCGGCCGCGCAGTCCTTCGCGCGGCCGGCGCGCTCGTCGAACTGCGGGCACACGAGGTCCACCACGAACTCCACGGCGGTGTTCAGGCACTCGGCGCCGATCACCGAGCCCACGCACACGGCAAGCACGGCCCACTCGACGGCAGAGACGCCCAGGACCAGCCCCGCAACGACCACCAACGCCGCCGCGCCCAGATGGATTCGCATGTTGCGCTGAGTGAGCGCGGCCGCGGCCACGCCCCGCGCGGCGCAGCGAAACGCGCGCAGCAGCGGCAGCGTCGCGCGCAGGGGCGGGATGACGGGAGTGCGGGCGTCGCGCGGGCTCACGGGGCGCTACCGCTCGAAGGGCCGGCCGTAGAAGGAGGTCAGCAGCTCGCGTTCGAGCCCCTCCATCTCCTCGGCCTCGTCGGGCTGCAGGTGGTCGTAGCCGCACAGGTGCAGCATGCCGTGCACCAGCAGCAGGCTCAGCTCATCGGCGAAGGACATGCCGTACGCGCCCGCCTGCGCCTCGGCCACGTCGGGCGCGATCACCACGTCGCCCAGCTCGAACTCGGCGCCCTCCGGCGCGGCGAAGCCGTCCTCCACCCCGTCGCACTCGAACGACAGCACATCGGTGGGACGGTCGATGCCCCTGAAGTCGCGGTTCAGCTCGTGGATGCGCTCGTCGGTGACGAAGCTCACCGACACCTCGGCCTGCGCGGGAGCCCCCTGCGACGTCATCACGTGACGGGCCAGGCCCTCCACGTCGATCAGCGACGCGGCCTCCGGGCGGTAGTCGCACTGGATCAGCACGTCCATCTAGGCACCTTCCTCCTCGAAGCGGGCGTAGGCGGCCACGATCCTCGACACCAGCGAGTGGCGCACCACGTCGGCGCCGCTCAGCTCGGCGAAGGCCACATCGGGCATGCCCTCCAGCACCCGACGGGCACGCAGCAGGCCCGAAGGACCCGAGGCGATGTCGAACTGCGAGGCATCGCCGGTAACCACCATGCGCGACCCGAAGCCCAAGCGCGTCAGAAACATCTTCATCTGGGCGGGCGTGGCGTTTTGAGCCTCGTCCAGCACGATGAAGCTGTCGGACAGCGTGCGCCCGCGCATGAAGGCCAGGGGCACGATCTCGACCACGCCCGTATCGATGAGCTCGCGGGCGCGCTCGGCGCCGATCAGCGAGAACAGCGCGTCGTACAGCGGTCGGATGTAGGGATCCACCTTCTCGGCCAGCGTGCCTGGAAGAAAGCCCAGGCTCTCGCCGGCTTCGACGACCGGACGCGTCAGCACGATGCGGCCCACCTCGCGGCGCTCAAGCGCGGCGGCGGCCAGGGCCATGGCCAGGAAGGTCTTGCCGGTGCCGGCGGGACCCAATCCAAAAGTAATAACGTTATTCCTGATTGCATCCGCATAGCGCTTCTGCCCGGAGGTCTTGGGGCGCACGGCGCCCTGCCTGCCCGCGTACAGCACGTCGTCACGCAGCTGCGAGGGCAGGTGGCCGCCCGCGCGGGCCGCGTGCACGGCGCGCTCGACGAGGGAGGGTCCGGGGGCCGCGCCCTGACGGGAGAGCGCCTGCAGCTCGGCCACCACCAGAGCGGCCGCGCTCACGTCGGCGGCGTCGCCTTCAAGCGCCACCGTCTCGTCGCGCATCGAGGCGCACACGCCCAGCAGGGCCTCAAGGCGCCGCAGGTTCCGGTCGCCGGGGCCGCACACCAGCGCCGGGTCGGTGCCGGGCGCCAGGCGGATGGTCTGGGATGAAGGAAGGGCGTTCTGAGTCATGCCTGCATTCTAGCACGCGCGTCCCCACGGGGCGGCATGACGACCTCCACCAGATCGCCCCTGCGGGCGCCGGCGGGCACGGGGATCTCGTGGTAGCTCTCGGTAACGGCCACGCCGTCCTCCACCAACGCAAGCTCGCGCGTGCCCACGCGCCGGTCGTAATCGCGCTGCGTCAGCTCGTCAGACAGCAGTCGCAGCTCAGCAGCGCGAGAGCGCTTCACCTCGTCAGGCACCTGATCGACCCGCATGGCCGCAGGCGTGCCGGCGCGCTTCGAGTACGGGAACACGTGCAGGCGCCCGAAGCCCAGCCGCTCCACCACCCGGCACGTCTCGCGGAAGTCGTCGTCGGTCTCGCCGGGGAAGCCCGCGATCACATCGGTGGACAGCGCGATCCCGGGCACCTCCGCACGCAGGCGGCCGATCAGATGCTCGAACCACGGCGCGGTGTAGGTGCGCTCCATCTCGCCCAGCACGCGGGTGCTGCCCGATTGCAGCGGGACGTGCAGATGCCGGCACACGCGACCCTCGGCACGTGCCAGCAGCTCGATCAGGCGCCGATCGACCTGCTGGGGCTCGATGCTGGACACGCGCAGGCGCGGGCCGCCTCCCGGCAGCGCCTCGCCGTCAGCCAGCAGGGCCTCCAGCAGATCGGGCAGATGACGGCCCTCCGACCGATACGACCCCAGGTTGATCCCCGTCAGCACCACCTCGCGGGCCCCGGCGCGGGCATACGCCGCGACCTCATCCCGTACCTCGCTGAAAGGCCTGCTGGTGGCCTTGCCGCGTGCAACATGCACGATGCAGAAGGTGCACGCATGATCGCAGCCGTCCTGGATCTTCACGCTCACGCGGGTGCGAAAGCCCTCGCCCACCCGCAAGGCGACGGGAGCCGCATGAGGGGCCAGCGTCTGCTGGAGCGCGCCCTTCGGCACCACGCGCACGCGCGGGTCCAGCGCCGTGAAGGCCGCGGCGTCGATGGCCGCGGCGCAGCCGGTGACCACCACCGTCGAGGAGGGATTGGCCCGCAGGGCCTGGCGCACGGCCTTGCGGGCCTTCTTGTCGGCCTCGCCCGTGACCGTGCAGGTGTTCACCACCACCAGGTCGGCTTCGGATGTACGCGCAAGGCTGCCGCCTGCGCTGATGAGCGCGGCCGCCACGTCGTCCGACTCGACGCGATTGACCTTGCAGCCCAGGTTGACGATCGAGAAGCGCACGGCTAGTTGAACACGTCGCGCAGCTTCTCAAGAGGCGAGCGCGTCTCGGACACCCGGTCGCCCATCTCCTCGGCAAGCTGCTCCAGCAGTTCGCGCTCGCGCTTCGACAGCTTGCGCGGGATCTGCACGCTGACGTGCACCAGCATGTCGCCGCGCGACTCGCTGCGGAAGCGCGGCATGCCGGCCCCCTTGATGCGCACCACCTGGTCGTTCTGACAGCCCTCGGGAATCCGGACAGTCACGCGCTCATCGGGCAGCACGCCGTCCACCTCGATATCGGCTCCCAGGGCCGCCTGCACCATCGAGGCGTGGGCGCGGGCGTGCAGGTTGTCGCCGTCGCGCTCGAAGAACTCGTGGGGCTGGATGCGGCAGGTGACGATCAGGTCGCCCGCCCGGGCGCCGCGCAGGCCGGCCTCGCCGAAGCCCGTCACCCGCAGCTGCTGGGCGTCGCGGATCCCCGCGGGCACCTCCACGGTAACGCGCTGACGATCGGGCACGCGGCCCTGGCCGTCGCACTCGGCGCACGGGTTCTCGATCACCGCACCCGACCCCCCGCAGCGAGCGCACGTCGTGGCCGTCTGCATATCGCCCAGGAAGGTGCGCTGCACGGTGACCACGCGACCCGAGCCGCCGCAGTCGGGACACACGGCCTCGCGACCGTCGTCTCCGCAGCCGCGGCCCCCGCACTCGGGGCAGGGCGACAGGCGGTCGTAGACGATCTCCTTGCGGGCGCCGGTGGCCACCTCCTCAAGCGTGAGGCGCAGGCCCACGCCCATGTCCCGGCCTTCGGGGCGCGCGGTGGGACCGCCGCCGTTGTTGAAGAACGAGCTGAAGATGCTTCCCATGCCGCCGAAGAGGTCGTCGAGGTCCACGTAGCCGCTCTGCCCGCCGCCTGCCCCGGGAATCGTGCCGAAACGGTCGTAGGCCGAGCGCTTCGCCGGGTCGCTGAGCACATCGTAGGCCTCGTTCAGCTCCTTGAACTGCTCCTCGGCATCATCGCTTTTGTTCACGTCGGGGTGCAGCTTGCGCGCACGGCTCCGGAACGCCTTCTTGATGTCGTCCTCGGAGGCGTCGCGCTCGACGCCGAGTATGCCGTAGAGGTCCTTGGCCATGATTGGATTGCCTTTCCGTGCTCTTCTTCGTTAAGGGTCGTCGTGTGCGCGTTGCCGCAAGGGGCGCTAGTCGTCCTCAAGGGCGCTGCTGGCGATGCGCACGGCCCGCAGCACGCGGGAGTAGTCCATGCGCGTGGGGCCGATCACGGCCACCACGCCGCCCGTGTCGCCCCGACCGTAGCGGCTGGCCACCACCGACACGCCGCTGAGGTGCGCCGTGGGGTTCTCGCTGCCGATGCGCACCGTGGGGACGGGGCCGTGCGACGAGGCCTGCGGGTCGATGATCTGCAGCAGCACCGCATCGTCTTCCAGGGCCTGCATCAGCGGGATCAGCGAGCTGGACGAGCTGAACTCGGGCTTGCGCGCCAGCGCCGTCATGCCGATGCGCCGCGTGCGCGCGGCGTCGTGCTCGTCCAGGCAGCGCGCCACCTCGTCCAGCACCGCGCGCGCCGCCGGGCCCGTCAGCGCCGGGGCCGACAGGTCGGCCAGCGACCGCCCGCCCACCACGCTGCGGGTGGATACCAGCTCGTTCAGGGCGCGCTGGATGTCGGCCAGCTGCGTGCCCGACACATCCTCGGCGAACTCCACCTGCCCGTTGTGCACCTGGCCGTCGCGCGTCACCACCACCACCACAGCCGTGCGCGCGCCCAGCGACACCAGCGTCACCTGACGCACCGAGGCGTAATGGGCCAGGGGCACCACCACCGACAGACAGTCGGTGAGGCGAACGAGCGCGTCGGTCGCCTCGTCGATCAGGCGGTCGAGCTCGCTCGCGCGACCGCGCAGGGCCTCGATCAGCTGAAGGTCCTCGGTGCGGTCGTCGATGGCCCCGGTGGCGATGAGGTTGTCCACGAAGGCGCGGTATCCCCGGTCGGTGGGAACGCGGCCCGCAGAGGTGTGCGGCTGCGAAATGTAGCCCTCGTCTTCGAGAAACGACAGCTCGTTGCGCACCGTGGCGGGGCTGACGCCCAGGCCGTACCGCTCGGTGAGGGTGCGGGACCCCACCGGCATGGCCTGTGCGACGTATTCCTCGATCAGCGCGGCGAGGACGCGCTGACGTCTGTCGGAAAGCATGCCCGCCTCCTTGCTACGCGAATCGACAATGCAGAGATTGCTGATTTTAACAGCATCGGGGCCTGTGCGGGCACCCGAGGCCCATCCCGTCCCGTACGTGCGCGAAAGCGTTACACATGCGTCATGCGCGCCCGCGGGCCGTGCATGACGGGCATCCCGGGCCATGCCGCGCGCGCGGACGTCGCCGCGCCGATGCGCGGGGGTCAGTGCGAGGGTCGGTCGAGGGGATCGAGCGGGCATTCCAGGATCGCCCCGTACAGCTCGTTGCCGCACAGCCATCCCCGTCGCGTGGGCCGCACCCGCCCCTCCCGAACTTCCACCAGGCCCTGCGCACGCAGACGCTCCAGCACGCCGCCCAGCGCGGGAACCGATGCGCAGGCGCGAGCCGCCTCCTCGTCGGCGATTCCCGCAGCCAGGCGCATGCCCAGCATCACGTCCTCAAGCACCGCTTCGCGCATGCTCAGCTCGTCGGTCACGCATCCGTCCGTCAGGCGCACGCGACCTGCGGAACCCTGCAGCATCGAAGCCGCCCCGGCGCCGATGCCCCGATAGGGCACGCCCGTCCAGTACGCGATGTTATGCCGGCAGGCGAACCCGGGCCGCGCGTAACTGGCCACCTCGTACCGCGCCAGGCCCGCCGCCTCCAGGGCCTCATGGGCGGCCTCCATGTGCTCGGCCTGCTCATCGTCACCGAGCTCAAGCAGCTCGCCCCTGGCCACCATGCGCTCAAGCGCCGTGCCCTCCTCGATCGCCAGCGGGTACACGCTCACGTGCGAGACGCCCGCGGCCACCACGCGCTCGACGTCCCGCACCAGCGTCCGGGCTGACTGCCCGGGGATTCCGCACATGAGGTCGCAGCTGACGTTTTCGAAGCGCAGGTGGGCCGCGTCGATCGCCCGCAGGGCCGCATCGGCGTCGTGCGGGCGGCCCAGCAGGCGCAGCACGTCGTCATCCAGACTCTGCACGCCAATGGACAGGCGGTTCACGCCCATGGCCCACATGTCCAGCACCATCCGCTCGCTGAGGCTCTCGGGGTTGGCCTCCATCGAGCACTCCATGTCGTCGCGCGACAGGCTCACGCACAGCGACAGAGCGTACAGCAGGCTTGACAGATGGCGAATTCCCAGATGAGACGGCGTCCCGCCGCCAAGGTACACCGTGCGCACGTCCGCGAGCTCGCCCGCGCGCGAACGACGGAACAGCTCCATCACCAGACCCTCCACGTAATCGCCCATGCGCGGGTCGTTCGCGGGGGCCGCCTGCGTGGGAAAGTCGCAGTAGCGACAGCGCGAGGCGCAGAAGGGCACGTGGACGTACAGGGCGCGCACCGGGTCGAGGGGTCCCAGGCGGTCGATCGCCTCGTCGGCAGCGCACGCGACGCCGCGCTCGGCAGCCTGTGGAGCGCGGGACGCGGAATCCTTCTCGGGGCTCATCGCGCTCACCCCCGGCGCGCGGGGCGGTCGTCCAGGCACCCGTGGGCATCGGCCGCCTCGCGCAGGGCCTCGAAGGCGTCCAGGAAGTCAGTCAGCCGCAGGCAGTAGTTGAAGCGCCCGCGCGCCGCGGTGGCACCGGGAACCCCGGCCACGTACCACATGGCGTGGCGGCGCATGCGCACCAGAGCCTCGGGGCAGCGCTCGGCCATCAGACGCGCATGCCGCTCGGCCATGGCGATGCGCTCGGCCACCGTGGGCGCGGGCGGCTCGGGACGGCCCTCCAGCACAGCGCGGGCCTGCGCGAACACCCACGGGTTGCCCTGGGCCCCGCGCGCGATCATCACCGCGTCGCAACCGGTCTCGGCCATCAGCGAGGCCGCATCGGCTCCGCAGGTCACATCGCCGTTTCCCACCACGGGAACGCTCACCGCCCGCTTCACGCGGGCGATCGCCCCGCGCTCCGAGCGACCGCGATACATCTGCCCTGCGAAGCGCCCGTGCACGGTAAGGGCGAAGGCGCCGGCATCCTCCATCCGCCGTGCGAAGTCGACGCAGGTCTCATCGCCCACGGCGTAGCCGCGGCGAAACTTCACCGCAACGGGACGGCTTGCCGCACCCGCCACCGCCGACACCACGCGCGCGGCCAGCGACGGGTCGGTCATCAGGGCGCAGCCGTCGCCCTTGGTGACGATCTTGCGCGCCGGGCAGCCCATGTTGATGTCCAGGTACGCAAGCGACTCCCCCAGCGTCTCCTCCACCCAAGCGGCCTGAGCGGCCATGGTGGCGGGCTCGTGACCGAACAGCTGCACGGCCACGCGGCTCTCGCCCTCGCCCAGGTTCAGCAGGCGACGCGTGCGCTCGTTGGCATACGACAGGCCCTTGGCGCTCACCATCTCGGTGTAGGCCAGATCGGCCCCGTGCTCGCAGGCCAAAAGCCGAAACACCTCGTCGCTCACGCCCGCCATGGGCGCCAGCAGCAGGCGCGGGCGGTCGAAGAAGCCGCTCATGCCCCTCCCCCTACGCCTGGGCGGCCGTGGCCAGGGCGGCGATCGACAGCACCGTCAGCACCAGCAGCAGCGCCACGGCAACCACCGCGCCCACCGCGATCGCGCGACGGGCGCCCGTGCTCATGCCCTCGGCGGCGCGGGAGGCCTTGGCCTCGTCGAACGCGTCGTCTATCAGGCTTCCGTTGTCCTCTGCGCGCTTCATGCCTCCCCCTACTCGTCCACCTTCAGGATGGCCATGAACGCCTCCTGGGGCACCTCGACGTTGCCGATGTTCTTCATGCGCTTCTTGCCCTCCTTCTGCTTCTCAAGCAGCTTGCGCTTGCGCGAGATGTCGCCTCCGTAGCACTTGGCCAGCACGTCCTTGCGCTTGGCCTTCACCGTCTCGCGCGCCAGCACGCGTCCGCCCACGGCAGCCTGGATCGGCACCTCGAACATCTGACGGGGGATGATCTGCTTCAGCTTCTCGGTCAGCACGCGCCCGCGGTCGTAGGCCTTGTCCTTGTGGATGATGAACGACAGGGCGTCGATCGGCTTGCCCGACAGCAGGATGTCCAGCTTCACCAGCTTGCTCTCGCGGTAGCCGCAGAACTCGTAGTCCAGAGAGGCGTAGCCTTTGGTGCTGGACTTCAAGCGGTCGAAGTAGTCCATGATCATCTCGCCCAAGGGCATCTCCCACAGAAGCTCCACCGTGGTGGGCGACAGGTAGTTCATGGTGATGAAGGTGCCCCGTCGCGATACGGTGAGGTCCATCACGGCGCCCACGTAATCGGGCGGCACGAGGATCTTCACCTTCAGGTAGGGCTCCTCGATGCGGTCGATCTCGGAGGCGTCCGGCAGCTCCTGGGGAGAGTGCAGCGACACCATCTCGCGGTTGGTGCGGTACACGTGGTACTCAACCGATGGGGCTGTGGCCAGCAGGTTCAGGCCGAACTCACGCTCAAGGCGCTCCTCGATCACCTCCATGTGCAGAAGGCCCAGGAATCCCACGCGGAACCCGAAGCCCAGGGCGTGCGACTTCTCGGCCTCCCACACCAGGGCGGGATCGTTCAGCGACAGCTTCTCAAGAGCCTCCTTCAGCGGCTCGAACTGGTCGCCCTCGATTGGGAACAGGCCCGTGAACACCATGGGCTTCACCTCGCGGTAGCCGGGCAGCGCCTCGGCGCTGGGGCGGGCCACCTCGGTGATCGTGTCGCCCACCTTCACCTGCGACACGTCCTTCAGGCCGGTAACCAGGTAGCCCACATCGCCCACGCCCAGCTCGGGCAGGGGCACCTCGCGAGGCGTGCGGGCGCCCACCTCTTCAGCGAGGGTCTCGGTGCCGCTGGCCATGAAGCGCAGGCGCGATCCGGTGCGCATGCGGCCGTCCATCACGCGCACAAGGGCCACCACGCCGCGATAGGGGTCGAAGAACGAATCGAAGATCAGGGCGCGCAGGGGCGCGTCGGCATCGCCCGTGGGCGCGGGCACGTTGTACACCACGGCCTCAAGCAGCTCGTGAACCCCCACGCCGGTCTTTGCCGAGCACAGCACGGCGTCGTCGGCGGGGATCGCCAGCCCGTCCTCGATCTGGGCGCGGGCCCGATCGGGGTCGGAGGCGGGAAGGTCGATCTTGTTGATAAGCGGAACGATCTCGAGGTCGGCGTTCATCGCCATCATGGCGTTGGCCACCGTCTGGGCCTCCACGCCCTGCGTGGCGTCAACCACCAGCACGGCGCCCTCGCAGGCAGCCAGCGAGCGCGACACCTCGTAGGTGAAATCGACGTGACCGGGGGTGTCGATCAGGTTGAACTCATACACCTCGCCATCGTCGGCCTGGTAGCTCACGCGCACGGCCTGACTCTTGATCGTGATGCCGCGCTCGCGCTCGATGTCCATGGTGTCCAGGATCTGCTGCTGCATGTCGCGCTTGGCCACGGTCCCCGTCATCTCCAGGATGCGGTCGGACAGGGTCGACTTGCCGTGGTCGATGTGGGCGATGATCGAGAAGTTCCTGATGCGGGAGGGGTCTTTCACCTTGTCCCTTTCCGGTTGAGGCATGGGTGCCAGCTGATGCGACGGATGGCCATTGTAGCCGATGGCGGGCACGCGGTGACCGGTCGCGACCAAGTTGTGAGGGGGCTGTGCGAGACCGGCCGAACAGGGGGTCTCCGCCGCCCACACGATGGCCCCGAATGCCACGAGGCCCCGACCTGAGCGATCGGGGCCTCGTGACGATATGCGGATGAATCCCGAGGATTCACGGAAATGCGCGTTACTCGGCGGCTTCCTCGCTGGCCTCGGCGGCCTCGGCTGCAGCGGCCTCCTCGGCGGCCTTCGCCTTGCGCTTGGCAGCGGCGGCCTCCTCCTTCTTCTGGGCGGCGGCGCGCTTGGCCTTCTCAGCGCTGGCGGCCTTCATGGCCTCCACGCGCGCGGCCTTGGCGGCCTTCTTCTTCGAGCCGGTCTTCTGGGCCTTGGGCTCGGGCTTCACGTACGCGGCGCGGTCGGCGTCGGTAACCACGCCGGCCACGAGGCGCATGATGCCCGACTTGCGGTTGGCAGCCTGGTTCTTGTGGATGACGCCCTTGCCGGCGGCCTTGTCCATCAGGCGGCACGCAGCCAGAGCGGCGGCGTAGGCGTCGGCGCCGTTTCCGGCCTCGACGGCCTCGCGCACACGGCGCACGGCGGTCTTGAGCTCCGACTTCGCAGCGCGGTTGCGCATGCGCGACTTCTCGTTGGTGATGATGCGCTTCTTCTGGCTCTTGATGTTGGCCATGTCTTCTCCTCTGTCTTGATGGCAACGGATGCGCTCAGCGAACGCACGCACCGCTTCCCATCTGCGAGCCCGCACCCTCGGCAAGCCGGAAGGTCGCAAGGGCGGAGAAGATCGGCCTGAAGGGGGCGCGGGCGCCCGAGGTCGATGCGTTCTCGTCGTTCGAGCCACTGGTTTTTCGGCTCGATGCGGGCCCTTGAGCCCTCCAGCAACGCACATCCCTGTGCAGCCGTGTCTGCGGATTCGCGGATGAAAAGCATCACGCGCAGGCATCGCTGGTTCACGCAAGGAAGTAATCTAGCAAATTGCGGGGTCGTACGCCAGCCCCACGACAAACTACCCGGAAATCGTGCAGTCGCGGCCACGTCGATCCCCAGTCCCCCGGCTGCGCGCTGATTCGCGATCAGGACGACGAGGGGCCTCACCCCGTTGTTGCGCGATCGCCTGCCAGCCGAAAAAGCCGCGCAGGCAGACGCTACCTGAGCGCACGCGCGGCGCTCGCTGGCGACGCGGTGGTCAGCATCCAGCGCGCAAGGGGCTCGCGCGCCCCGGCGCCGCTCTTCATGGCGGCCTCGACGTCACGCAGCGAAACCAGGGCGTGCACCAGCTCGGCCTCGGTGAAGCGCTGCGCCCAGGCCGCGTGGTTGCGATAGCGCCCTGCGGGGCCTCCCAGCTGGGACTCGATCGTCACGCCCCCGCGGCGTCGCACCGACTGAGCGCATATCAGCTCGCGAATGCGAGCAGCTGCCAACGACAGCAGGCGGAACAGCTCGCCGTCAGGCAGCTGGGCCATGAGGCTCAGGCACTTCGCCACGTCGCGCTGGCACATCGCGTCAAGCACCGTCCATGGCTCGGGGTCGACCGTGCGCGCCACGCGGGCGCGCACCTCCACCTCGCCCAAGCTCGCGCGGCCGCCCTGCTCAAGAGCCAGACGGCAAAGCTCGGCGTCGAGGTGCAGGGTATCGGTTCCCACCAGCTCGATCAGGGCCTCGGCTGCCGAGCCCGACAGCGTGAGCCCATGGGTCACGGCCATCTCCCGCACCGCGCGGGCAAGCTCGTAGCGCTTCAGCGGCGCGCAGTCGATCACCGCCCGGGGCCCGCACGCGGCGACCGCCTTGTGCAGACGCGTGTTCTTCGCCAGCTTCTCGGCGAACAGCATCAGCACCGTGGTGTCGCACGGGGCCGACAGGTAGGCCACGATCGCCTCGGCATCGGCTTTGCGCAGCTTGTCGGCCTCGCGCACCTCCACCAGCCGATAGTCGCTCATGAACGGAATCGTGTTGCAGGCCTCCACCACCTGCGATCCCTCGGCCTGAGCGCCCTCGAAGCGCTCGTGGTTGAAGGACAGGTCGCCGGTCTGGGCGATGCGCTCGCGCATGCGCTCGGCGACCCGTCGCTGCTTCAGCAAATCAGGGCCCACCGCCAGAAAGGCGGGCAGCAGGGGCATCTGTGTGCGCTCGTGAGTCATGCCCCGATTCTATCGCTCCGCGCTCACCGCGATGCCCTCAACGGTCACTTCGCATGAAACCTCACCCTGCGCGTCGGTTCTGAGCACGCGCGCGCCCACATCCTCCAGCAGAGCCAGCACTTCAGGGCTAGGGTGGCCATAGCGATTGCCCTTGCCTACGCTGATCAGCGCGATGTGCGGCCTCAGCAGCCGAGCCAGCCCCTCATCGAGGCCATGGCGCGAGCCGTGATGGCACACCTTCAGCACATCGATGTCCTCCAGCCCCTCGCGCCGCGCGAAGCCCCGCAGCTGCGGGGCTTCGGCATCGCCCGTGAACAGCGCACGACACTCGGAATTCCCGTCACGGTCGAGATCGGCCCGCACATCCAGGCATACGCTGTCGGCGTTGCCGTACCCATCGCGAACCTCCTCGGGCCACACCACGCGGGCACGCAGAGCCCCCAGCTCCACCACGTCCTCCACCTCCAGGTACCCCACGTCCCGGGCCACCTGATGCGCGGTTTGCACAAGCCTGCGCACCTTCGGTTCGACAACCTGGTCCACGCCGCGAGCCATCAGCACGCGATCCACGCTTACCGCACCCTTCAGGGCGCCAAGCGAGCCGCAGTGATCCTCGTCAGCGTGGGTGATCAGCACAGCGTCGAGGTGGGTCACGCCGTGATGCGACAGACCCTGCAGCAGCCTGTTGTCATAGCGCCCCGTATCTACGAGCAGCGACGCCCCCTCGCTTTGCAGAAGGAACGCGTCTCCCTGGCCGACGTCAAGCATCACCATGCGCGTCCCCAGGTCGGCTGCGGGCCAGCAGCCCCAGAGAAACCCCAGAGCACAGCAAAGCGCCACCAGGCCCGCAAGGCCGCGTCGGGTGGAGCGCGAGGCACATGGACGATACGAGGCCATCCTCCCTGACAGGAACGCAGGCACAAGGCACAGCGCCGTCAAAGCCACGGCCTCCAGCGGGCCCAACGACACGGGAACGGACGCAAAGGGGAGGTCGGCCAGCGCGCCGGCCAGAAGGCAGAGAGCCTGCGACAGAAGGCCTCCCGGCAAGACGATCGGCCCCGCGACACCCGGCACTGCCACCGCGGCCAGGGCGCCAAGGAGACCCGCAGCGCACAGCGGCGCGAACAACGGCGCCGCCAGCGCATTAGCCACGATGGCGACGAGCGGCAATCGTCCGAACAGACACGCCGACAACGGCAGCGTGAGCGCACTCGCCGCCACCGTGGCGCCCAGAGTCTCGGCCACCGCGCGGGGCGCAATCGGCACGCGGCTGCACACGGCCTCCGCAACCCGCGAGGCATACAGGGCGATTCCCAAGGTTGCCAGGGCCGACAGCGCAAACGAAACAGAGAGCGCAGCGGACGGGTCGAGGCCCACCATGGCAAGCACGCACAGACCGAGCGCGCTCAACCCCGCGGCACGACGTCGAGCGAAGATCGACGCCAAGCCCAGCAGGCACATGACGCCGGCCCTGATCGCCGATACGGGCACCGCCGAGAACACAAGGTAGCACCCGAGCAGCAGAGCCACCAAGCCCACCTGCAGAACCCGTGGGGCGCGAGCTGCGCGCAGCAGCGACAGCGCCAGCGCGGCAACCACGGCAAGATGCGCCCCCGAAACAGCCACCAGGTGCGCCATGCCGCATCGACGAAAGTCCTCCGCCGCCTTCGCGTCGGCAAAGGTCGAACGGTACCCGCACACCACCGCGCTGAGGACGGCGCTGGCATCGGTACCCGGAGCGTCCAAGGCCTCGACCGCCCGTCGTCGCACCTCAAGCACGGCTCCGCGGATGCCATCCACAGACTGCTCGGATGCCGTTCGCAAGCGCACCGCACCGACGACGCCCTCGTTCCACGCCCGCTCGTCAGTCGCATAATCCGCCCGCAGAAACGAGGCATCTCCGCTCAACCGCTCTCCGTACCGATAAGGCTCGACACGCGGCGGCAGCAGCACGCCCACCCGCGCGCCGGCAAACTTGCCGGCGCAGATCGTCGCCGCCGCGCGCCAGCCCTCCCCCGCCGGGCGGGAATCGGTCGTCAGCTCAACGCACACCCTGTCGGGACAGGAAAAGGACTCGGCTGCAGCGTGACGCTCGCAAGCGCATCCTGCGCCCCACGCCAAACCTGCGCTCAAACCCAGCAGGAACAGGGCGGCCAGCATGCCCGCCAGCGGGCGCGCCGCATGAGCCCGCCCTTCGCCGAAGACCCTTTTCGACACCACATGGACATCGCCGGCCTCGATCGGCCGAGGCAACGGCGCCAGAAGCCGTCGAGCCCGCGCATCGGCCATCGCCCCGCAGTCGTCGGAGGGGCCACCCGCAGCCCGCAGGGTCCGCCGGACGGCCCAAGCGAGCACACCGAGGCCGCAGCCGGCCAGCACCGCGCCACAGGAGCACAGCCCCGTGCTGAGCGCGTCGCTCGGAACGCGACCCAAATACAGCGCCAACGCCGTGCCGAGCCAGAATGCCAACCCAAGGCACAGGGACGCGGGCGAAACGAGCCGAGGCGCTTCGGAAGCGGAAGCGCTCATACCGTTGCCCGGGGTCGCATGCGGGCAAGCACCTTGTCGCCCACACCCGACACGCCCCTGAGGTCCTCGATGCGTGCGAAGGGGCCATGCTGCCGGCGGTACTCGACGATGCGCTTCGCAAGTGCGGGCCCCACACCCGGCAGCTGCTGCAAGGCCTCCTCGCTTGCCGTGTTCACGTTCACGGGCGCCGCCTGCCCACCCGCTGCCAGGCCGGTTGGGCCTCCCGCCTCGGGCGTCAACGGAGGGTCGTCGGCGCCGGGAACGTGAACCTGCTCGCCGTCCGTCAGAACACGTGCGAGATTCACCCCGCAGGAGGCGGCCTCCTCACTGAACCCCCCGGCTGCCTCCAAGGCCCGATGCACGCGTGAGCCCGCAGGAAGCTCATAGACGCCCGGATTCCGCACCGCCCCCGACACGTGCACCCATATGCGCGCTCTCTTGTTCGACGACGCCCCGTACGCATCCTCGCCCGCATCGCCCTCTGACGACTCCGATACGACATCGCCGTCCTCAGCGTCCGCTGAGCCGCGTTCGCCCCTCGAGGAATCCTTGGCGGAATCCGAGGCGGATGCCCGCTCGATCAAGAGCACGTCGGGCGGCGGGGAAAGCAAGAACCGGCCCGCAGCGATGAGGAGCAGGACTGCGACAAGGGCCAGGGCAATCAGCGCGGCACGGCGCGCTTCGATTCGCGACGCTCGATCGCGCACCGACTCGAAGGTCTCATCGATCAACATGGGGGCACCCCTCTCCTCAGCTTTGGGAGAGATGACCCTACACGCCGCGTCCGGCAGCCCCCCGGCAATTCTCCAGCAAGCTTCCGGCAGCCCCCCGGCAGATTCCCGGCAATCTGCCGACACAGTTCCGGCAGTACGTCTGCATGGCTCTAAATCAGGCTTTTGATTAATCTAAATCAATCATTTAATCAATCTAAAATTAGATATGAACAGCCTGTTTAAAATCGTCATATCTTCAGTTTTTCTTTTAGATCAATGTTTCTTAAACTATTGATCTAAAATATAAAAGTATTGACTGGAATTCAACAGGATGCAATCGGCCACCTAATCCCACAACACCGGGCGCGCACACTTAAGGGCGGCCGAAGGACAGGAAGGCCTCTCTCCCATGAGCCGAGATGAGCTGCATCTCGGCAAAGACGGAGGAACGCCTAGGGTTGAAGCCTAGGGTTGAAGCGTATGGCGAAAGCGGCATGAGCGATGAAAAGCGGAGCGGATGCCCGGTCAGCCACCGGCAAGTCAGTCGCTCGCGATTCCCAAACAAAACGGCGCGGATGCATACGCACCCGCGCCGTAGACGCGCAGCAACTCCCAGAGGCGGGCAGCACCTTAGGAGGAAGGCCCTTCCTGACCACCCTCGCCCACAGCGCGCGGCGCATCGCCCTCGGAAGGCTCCTGGCCGCTATCCACGTCCATGTCGAACGCCGCCGCGGTCTCGGACGCCCCCTCGACGCCACGCAGCGATTCTTCATCCTGACGACGCCCCGCTGCGCCACGTCGCGGACGCCGATACCCAGGACACGTGTACTCGTGCAGCTCGGCTGCAGCCACGATCTGCTCCACCCATGCGGCCAGCGGCAGGCCCACCTCGGCGTCCTCGGCCGCTTGGACGCTACCGTGAGTCTCCGGGTTGCGGGGCATGAACAGCGTGCAGCAATCCGATGCGTCCTGCGACGAGATCTCGAAGGTTCCCAGCGCCTGAGCCTCGGCGATGATCTCCTGCTTGTCGGTTCCGATCAGCGGGCGGAACACGGGCAGGCTGACCACGGCATCGGTTACCTGGATGTTCTCAAGGGTCTGCGACGCCACCTGACCCAGGCTCTCGCCGGTTGCCAACGCGCCCGCGCCCTCCATGCATGCAATGCGCTCGGCAACGCGGAACATCAGCCGCCGGTACATGAGGATGCGCATCGATGGCGGCACCTTCAGCGAGATCTGACGCTGGTAGTCGCCGAAGGGCACCACGTACACGCGCGCGATGCAGCCGAAGCGCTCAAGCACGCGCGCGATGTCGTCCACCAGGAACTCGCTGGCGTCAGACGCCTGGGGGCGCCCCGAGAAGTGCACGGCCACGCAGGCGGCGCCTCGCCGCGCGATGCGCCACAGGGCCACCGGCGAGTCGATGCCGCTTGAAAGCAGGGCCACCACCTTGCCGGACGAGCCTACGGGAAGCCCCCCTACGCCGCGCTCGCTGCGCGCGTGCACGTACACCGCGTTCTGAACCACTTCCACGCCCACGGTAACGTCGGGCTGCTTCATCCGCACGCCCTTGTCAGGGAAGGCGGCGCACAGGGCGGCGCCGACGATCTGATTCATCTCGGCCGACGTGGTGGCGAAGTCGGTATGACTGCGCCGCGCGGCAACCTTGAACGTGAGGAAGTCATCCGCCTCGCCCAGCGCCTCGATGGCCACGCGGCAGATGACGTCAAGATCGCGCGGGCACTTGAAGCCGCATGACACCCGCGCGACGCCCGGCACGCCCTTGATGGCCTCCAGCACCTCGCAGGCCACCTCAAGCGGGGTTCCCTCTTCGATGAACACGCACAGACGCCCCGACACCCGATGGATGGTGACGATCGGATACGACGCCAAAAGGGCCTCAAGGTTTCTCAGCAACCGCATCTCGAACCGAGCGCGGTTGTGCCCCTTGAGGCCGATCTCGTGATAGTTGACCAGACAAATGCGCTGGTACTTCGCGCTCATGCGAAGCGCCTAGCTGCTCTGCAGTTCGATGGACTCAGGATCGAACGACACATCGCCCCGGGCCACCTCGCCAAAGGCGATGCTCAGGGGCTTGGTGTCAGCCGCCCGGGCGATCTCGACCGCGGTCTGCAGCTGAATCGCACGCTCGCGCTGCCCGTGCATCATGTCGTTGATGTCATGGGCGCGCTTCGATGCCAGCGTGCACAGCAGGAAGCGATCGTTGTTGGCCTGGTCAAGAAGGACGTCGATCTTCGGCTCGATAATGCTCATATGCGTGAATCCCCGCTCTGTTCTTCGGCTTGTCCGTTCACAAAGGCCAGCAGATCTTGAGCTGCCTGCTCAAGATCATCGTTGACCAAACAATAATCATACTCGTTCTTGCGCTGAAGCTCCAGCGTGGCCGTCTCCATGCGCCGACGCACCGACTCGGGCGTCTCGGTGCCGCGACCCACCAGACGGCGTTCGAGCTCGTCCAGCGAGGGCGGCTCGATGAACACCAGATGCGCTTCGGGCATCTGCGCGCGCACCTGGAAGGCGCCCTGCACCTCGATTTCCAGAATCACCTGCTGGCCCGCAGCCATGTGCTGCTCGACCGAGGCGCGCGGCGTGCCGTACAGGTTGCCCGAGAACTCGGCCCACTCCAGCAGACCGCCCTCGCGCACCATGGCCTCGAAGCGCTCACGACTCAGGAAGAAGTAGTGCTCGCCGTCACGCTCGCCCGGCCTGGGTGCGCGCGTGGTGGCCGACACCGACACCCAGGCATCGCCCAGCTGCTCAACAAGACGGGCCACCAGCGTGCCTTTGCCGGCACCTGATGGCCCAGAGATGACGTAGAGGTTTCCCCTGCGCATAAACTAGGAGAGGCGCTCCAGGAGAGCCGTCTGCTGACGCTCGCCCAGACCGCGAAGACGGCGGCTCTCGGCGATCTGCAGCTCGGCCATGATCTTCTCCGACTTGGCCTTGCCGTAGCCAGGGAGGGTCTCGATGAGGGTGGACACCTTCATACGGCCGACGATGGGGTCGTCCTTCATGCCCAGGATCTCCTTCACGGAGAGCTTGCCGCTCTTCAGCTGCTCACGAATCTCCGCGCGCTTGATGCGAGCGGCCTTCGCCTTCTCAAGAGCCGCCTTGCGCTCTTCGGCGCTGAGTTGAGGAATAGCCATCGTGTTCTCCTTTTATAGATGGACCTGCGATACTGAAATCCTAGCGTAGGTGGCGCACACGTACAATTCTTTGTTTGCCAGAGTGGGAAAAATCAACACTCTCACACAATAACCCCCTTATGAACAGGGGTTTGTGAACCAAGAACTGCGGCAGTGCCACCAACTGCGGCATTGTAGCGCATGAGCGCGCGTCCGTCTACGCAAGCTGGGCACACACCTGCTCAAACGCATCAATAGGGCTTGTGGCCTGGGTAATCGGCCTCCCGATCACGATGTGCGAGGCGCCCTGGGCGAAGGCCTGGGCAGGCGTGGCCACGCGGTTCTGGTCGCCGCGATCGGCCCCGACGGGACGCACCCCGGGCGTGACGATATACGCCGCGGGCCCCAGCTGGGCGCGCAGGGCAGCGGCCTCGTGAGGCGAGGCCACCACGCCGTCGATGCCGGCCTCGGCCGCCACGCCGCCCAGCAGCTCGACCTGGGCGGCCGCCGTGCGCTCAAGGCCGATGCGGGCAAGCGAGGCGTCGGTCATGCTGGTGAGCACCGTGATGCCCAGCGTGACCGGGCATTCCGTGCCTGCGCGGGCCGCCCCCTCGTGCGCGCCCTCCACGCCTGCGCGCAGCATGTCCACCCCGCCCAGGGTATGGAAGGTCAGCATGTCGGCCCCCGAGGCGGCGGCGCTGGCGGCCGCGCCCTCGATCTGATGCGGGATGTCGTGAAGCTTCAGGTCGAGGAACACCTTGAAGCCGTGCTCCTTCAGCGCTCGCACGATCGAGGGGCCGCAGGCGTAGTACAGGGTCATGCCCACCTTCACCCAGCGGGCGCGGCCCTCAAGCTGGCCGGCCAGGCGCAGGGCCTCGTCCGAGCCGCAGTCCAAAGCCACGATCACGTGCTCGCGGGCGGGGGCGGTTGCGATGGCGTCTAGCATTCCAGGGCTCCAATCAGGTCGCGCGCAGCGTCGATTCCGTGACGCTCGCAGTAGTCGGCAATGCCGTCGATCACCTTCACGGTGGCCTGGGGATCGACGAAGTTGGCGGTTCCCACGGCCACGGCCGAGGCGCCGGCCAGCATGAACTCCACGGCATCCGCCGCGGTTGAGATGCCGCCCATGCCCACCACGGGCACGTTCACGGCACGCGACGCCTCCCACACCATGCGCAGGGCCACGGGCTTCACCGCGGGCCCCGACAGTCCGCCCACCACGCGGGCCAGCAGCGGGCGTCGCCGCTCGGCGTCGATCGCCATGCCCAGCAGGGTGTTGATCAGCGACAGCGCATCGGCGCCGGCCGCCTCGGCCGCGCGCGCGATCTCGGTGATGTCGGTGACGTTGGGCGTCAGCTTCACGATCAGGGGCCGCGCGGTAGCGGCGCGGGCGCGGGTCACCACCTCCGTCACGCTGGCCACCTGGCATCCCATGTTCATGCCGCCCGCGTCCACGTTGGGACACGAGATGTTCAGCTCGTAGGCATGCACGTGCGGAGAATCCTCCAGGCGCTCGATCACCTCCACGTACTCGCCGAAGCTGTGCCCCGACACGTTCACCACCACGGTGGCCCCCACCGAAGCCAGCCACGGCAGCTCATCGGCCATGAGATGGTCCACGCCCGGGTTCTGCAGCCCGATCGAGTTCAGCATGCCGCAGGGCGTCTCGGCGATGCGCGGCGCCGCATTGCCCTCCCAGCCGTGCCGCGACACGCCCTTGGTGGTCACGGCGCCCAGCGTGCCCACATCCACGAAATCGTGGTACTCGCGACCGGCGGCGAAGGTGCCCGAGGCCACCGTCACCGGGTTGGCCATGCGCAGCCCTCCCACATTCACCGACAGGTCGACCGCCGTGGGCCGCGGGACCCTGCGTCCGCTGGCTTCCGTCATCACCAGATCACCTCCTGCGCATCGAACACCGGGCCATCCACGCACGCACGCCGCTTGCCCGCAGGCGTATCCACCACGCATGACAGGCACGCGCCCACGCCGCAGGCCATGCGTCGCTCAAGCGACACCTCGCACGGCACGCTCGTCGCGCGCGCGCGGTCGGCTACGATCCTCATCAGGGGCTCGGGGCCGCATACGCATACCTGCGCATAGGGCGAGCCGTCCACCGAGCACCCGGCGTCCAGGCGCTCGCTCACCAGCCCGGTGCAGAAGCCCCGGGCGCCGAACGTGCCGTCATCGGTGGCGCAGAAGGGCGCGCGACCCAGAAGCGCCTCGTAGCGCTCACGCGTCACCAGCGCCGACGCCGTCTGAGCACCCAGCACCACATCGACGGCGTGCCCGCGACTTACCAGACGCTCGGCCAGCAGGTGCAGCGGCGCGGCACCCACGCCACCTCCCACCAGCAGAAACGATTTGCGTCCCCCTTCGTCTGCCGAGGGAAGCACCGCCGCGCTCCAGGCGCGACCCACCGGGCCGATCGCCTCGACGGTCGGGGACGCCGCGGGCCGCAGCTCGGCCATGAACGCGGTTCCCTCGCCCACCAGCTGGTACAGCACCGTCATGGTGCCGGCCTCGCGATCCGCCGTGTACACCGAGAAGGGCCGCCGCAGCAGATGGGCCCCCATGTCGGGAAAGCGCATATGCACGAACTGCCCGGGCTCGATGCCGCGCGCGCATATCGGCGCCTCAACTTCCATCAGGCACAGCCGCTCCGACAGGCGCTCATTCGCCAGAAGGCGCGCATGCTCGTTCACCAGCAACCTGATCCCCCCTTCCCGCCCGCCGAAGCGGGCCTGCGCCGAAGCGCGTTCGACAGGCTCGTGACACTGCGGCTACAGGCCGCGGCCGATGGATGCGCCGGCGTGCGAAAGATCCTGCAGCGCCAGCGGCTCGATGCCGGATGACCGCGCCACCTCCAGCGATTGAATCGCCGCCTGGGCACCCGCCAACGTGGTGATGCAGGTGACCCCATGCCGCACGGCGGCGGTGCGGATCTCGTAGCCGTCCGAGCGCGTCTCGCGCCCGAACGGCGTGTTCATGACAAGGCTGATCTGCCCCGCGGCGATCATGTCGATCACGTTGGGCGACCCCTCGCGGGCCTTGAGAGCGTCGCTGCACTCGATGCCCGCCGCGCGCAGGGCCCCGGCCGTTCCCCGCGTCGCAGCCAGTCGATATCCCATGCGCACCAGATCGCGGGCGATCGGCACGACGGTGCGCTTGTCGCGGTCGGCAACCGACAGAAACACCGTGCCCCCCTGCGGCACCTCGGCGTACACCGAGCGCTGCGTCTTGTAGAAGGCCTCGGGGAAGTTGCGGCCCACGCCCATGACCTCGCCCGTGGACTTCATCTCGGGTCCCAGCACCACGTCGGCCCCGGGGAAGCGCCCGAAGGGCAGCACGGCCTCCTTCACCGCGTAGAACTCAAGTCGGCGCTCGTCGTGGGGAAGCCCCAGGTCGGCCAGACGCTCGCCTGCCATCACGCGAGCCGCCGCCTTGGCCAGCGCGACGCCCGTGGCCTTCGAGGCGAAGGGCACCGTGCGACTGGCGCGCGGATTGGCCTCGATCACGTAGATCATCTGGTCCTTGATGGCGAACTGCACGTTCATGAGGCCGACGACCCCCAAGCGAAGAGCCAGCTCGCGGGCGATTCCCCGCAGCTGCATCACCAACGACTCCGACAGAGCGAAGGGCGGCGTGCAGCACGCCGAGTCGCCCGAGTGGATGCCGGCCTCCTCGATGTGCTCCAGCACGGCCCCTATGTATGTGCGCTCGCCGTCGCAGATGCAGTCGAGGTCCACCTCAACCGCGCCCTCCAGGAAGCGGTCGAGGTACACGGGATGGTCGGGCGTGATACGCGCCGCCGCGGCCATGAAGCGCTCAAGCTCGGCTCCGTCGTACACGATCGCCATGCCGCGCCCGCCCAGCACGTAGCTGGGGCGCACCAGCAGCGGAAACCCGATACGGTCGGCCACGCGCACGGCGTCCTCGAAGGTATGGGCCATGCCCGAGGCCGGATACGCGATCTGCATCTCGTCCAGCACCGCGGCGAAGCGGTCTCGATCCTCGGCCAGGTCGATGGCCTCGGGCCGGGTGCCCATGATCGGCACGCCCGCCGCCTCCAGGGCATGCGCCAGCTTCAGGGGGGTCTGGCCGCCCAGCGTCACCACCACGCCGTCGGGACGCACGGCCTCCACCACGTCCATCACGTCCTCGAAGGTCAACGGCTCGAAGAACAGCTGGTCAGACGTGTCGTAGTCGGTGGACACCGTCTCGGGGTTGCAGTTCACCATCACCGTTTCGAAGCCGGCCTCGGCAAGGGCGTAGCTGGCGTGCACGCAGCAGTAGTCGAACTCGATGCCCTGGCCGATGCGGTTGGGCCCCGCGCCCAGGATCATCACGCGTCGGCGCGTGCCGGGAACGCATTCGGTCTCGGCCGCATCGTAGGTTTTGTAGTGATACGCCGTCGAGCTGGCGAACTCGGCTGCGCACGTGTCCACCGTCTTGAACGCGGGCACCACGCCCTTGCCCACGCGATGCGCGCGCACCTCGGCCTCGGTCGCACCCGTCAGCACGCCGATCTGCGCGTCTGACAGGCCGTAGCGCTTGACCACCCACAGGGCGTCGGCGTCCAGCTGCTCCAGGGGCACGCCCTTCAGGCCCTGCTGCACGGCCACCATGTCGGCCATCCGCGCGATGAAGAAGGGGTCGATGCCGGTCAGGGCGCACACCTCGGCGGTCGAGAGCCCCGCGTGCAGGGCCTCGCCCAGATAGTAGATGCGCTCGGCGGTGGGCCGCGCCAGCAGCGCGGCGTACTCGTCGCACGTGCGATGCGGCAGCCCCGACGCCCCCACGCCCAGGCCGATGCGGCCATCCTCAAGCGCGCGCAGCGACTTTCCCAGCGCCTCCTCGAAGGTGCGCCCGATCGCCATCACCTCGCCCACCGCCTTCATGCGCGTGGACAGGGTGTCGTCGGTGCCCTTGAACTTCTCGAAGGCGAAGCGCGGCACCTTCACCACGCAGTAGTCGATGCTGGGCTCGAAGCAGGCGGGCGTCACTTTGGTGATGTCGTTCACGATCTCGTCCAGCGTGTAGCCCACCGCCAGGCGCGCGGCGGCCTTCGCGATCGGAAAGCCCGTGGCCTTCGAGGCCAGGGCCGACGAGCGGGACACGCGCGGGTTCATCTCGATGATCACCATGCGCCCGTCGCGCGGGTTCACGGCGAACTGCACGTTCGAGCCGCCCGTCTGCACGCCCACCTTCTCAAGCACCGCCAGCGACGCCACGCGCATGCGCTGGTACTCGATGTCCGAGAGGGTCTGGGCCGGCGCCACCGTCACCGAATCGCCCGTGTGCACGCCCATGGGGTCGAGGTTCTCGATGGAGCACACGATGATGCCGTTGCCCGCACGGTCGCGCATCACCTCCATCTCGAACTCCTTCCAGCCCTCGATGCTCTCCTCCACCAGCACCTCGCCGGCGGGAGACAGCTCGACGCCCTGCGCCACGATGCGACGCAGCTCGGCCTCGTCGTGGGCGATGCCCCCGCCTGCGCCGCCCATGGTGAACGAGGGGCGCAGCACCACGGGATAGCCCAGGTCGGCCACGATGGCCAGGGCATCGTCCACCGAGTAGGCGTAGCCCGAGCGCGAGGTTTCGATCCCCAGCTCGGCCATGCACTCGTTGAACAGCTTGCGATCCTCGCCGCGCCTGATGGCATCCAGGTCGCAGCCGATCATCTCCACCCCGTAGGCGTCCAGCACGCCCGCCTCGGCAAGCTCCACGGCGGCGTTCAGGCCGGTCTGACCTCCCAGC
Organism: Berryella wangjianweii; assembly: GCA_013201155.1. GTDB lineage: Bacteria > Actinomycetota > Coriobacteriia > Coriobacteriales > Eggerthellaceae > Berryella > Berryella wangjianweii. The sequence goes on from CP053716.1 coordinate 432,669, forward strand.
GTGGGAAGCAGGGCGCTTGGGCGCTCGCGCGCGATGATCTTCTCGATCGAGGCACGGGTGATCGGCTCCACGTAGGTGCGGTCGGCAAGCTCGGGGTCGGTCATGATCGTGGCCGGGTTCGAGTTCACCAGCACCACGCGGTAGCCCTCGGCCCGCAGCACCTTGCAGGCCTGGGCGCCGGAGTAATCGAACTCGCAGGCCTGGCCGATCACAATCGGACCCGATCCGATGACCAGGATCGATGCGATGTCGTCTCTTCTAGGCATGGGCCTCCCCTTCCTCCTGACGCTCGACGATGGCGCCCGACGTGCGGGCGAAGGCCCAGCCGGCCAGGCGGTCGGCGGCGATGTCGATCGCGAGCGACCCCTGACGGCCCTCCATGAGTCCCGTGAAGGCCGTGAACAGATAGTGCGCGTCGGTGGGTCCGGGACTGGCCTCGGGGTGGTACTGCACCGAGAACGCGGGCACGTCCAGAAACTCGATGCCCTCGGCTGTGCCGTCGTTGAGGTTCACGTGGGTAAGGCGGATGCGCCCGAAGCGCTCGTTGCGCACCACCGGCGCCACGCCGCGCCGCACCCAGGCCCGCAGGTCGCCGTCGTGGGCGGACACGCCGCCCGACTCCGCGGCCACCAGCGCTCCCAGGCTGGGGAACACGAGGTTGAAGCCATGGTTCTGGGCCGTGATCTCGACGCGCCCCGTCAGCAGGTTCATCACCGGATGGTTGCCGCCGCGATGCCCGAACTTCAGCTTCTCGATGGCGGCGCCCGCCGCCTTCGACATCATCTGATGGCCCAGGCAGATGCCGAACACCGGCACCTTGCCCAGAAGCTCGCGCACGGCCAGGTACGTCGCGTCCACCGCATCGGGGTCGCCGGGGCCGTTGGACAGGAACACCCCGTCGGGCGCCAGGGCCAGCACCTCGTCGGCAGGCGTGTCCCACGGCACCGCGGTCACCCGGCACCCGGCTCGCACCAGGCCCTCCAGGATCGACCGCTTCACCCCGCAGTCGTACGCCACCACGTTGAAGCGGGGTCTCGGGGGCTCCTTCAGGGCGAAGGCCTTGGAGGCGGGCAGGTCGTTCGCGCCGAACGTGCGCGGAGCCGCGCACGACACCGTGCGCGCCAGGTTGTCGCCCACGATCGAGGCGCTTGCGCGCACGCGGGCCAGCAGCTCATCGGCGTCGGCGGCGCACGTGGACAGGCCCGCGCGCATGGCCCCGTGATCGCGCACATGGCGCACGAGAGCGCGGGTGTCCACGTCCTCGATGGCGATCACGCCCTGGCTGCGCAGGTAGTCGGGCAGGCTCGCCTCGCTGCGCCAGTTCGAGGGCGCATGGCACATATCGCGCACCACCAGCCCGCGGAGAGCGGGTCGGTCGGCCTGGCAGTCGCCCCGGTTGACGCCGTAGTTTCCCACCTGCGGATACGTAAGCGTGACGATCTGACCCGCATAGGAGGGGTCGGTGATCACCTCAAGATAGCCTTCCAGCGAGGTGTTGAAGCAGATCTCGCCGAACGCCTCCCCCTCCGCCCCGCAGGACATGCCCTGAAACACCGTGCCGTCCTCAAGCGCCAGGATGGCGCCTGAGGAGGCCGGCTTCGTCGTATGCTGCAGCAGTTGCTGTGACAGTATGCTCAAAACCACTCGATTCTCGCTCGATGCTTCCCTTCATGATGCGTGCTAGCAGGCCCCCTGCGCATACGGCCCGGTCAGCTGGCCCTCATGCAGAACCGCGCGACCCGCCACGTACACGTCGGTGGCCCGGCCCTTCAGCGTGCGCCCGATGAAGCCGCTGTTGCTCGACTTCGAGGCGAATCCGTCGGCCGTCACCGTCCAGACCGCCTCCGGGTCGATCACCGTCAGGTCGGCGCGGCAGCCGGGCTCAAGCGCCACGCGGTCGATCCCGATGATCTGACGAGGCCGAACGCTCATCAACTCCACCAGACGCGCCCAGCCGATGACACCCGGCTCCACCAGGGTGGACACCACGGCCCCCAGAGCCGTCTCAAGCCCGATCATGCCGAAGGGCGCCAGCTCGAACTCGCAGTCCTTCTCGTGATGGGCATGCGGCGCATGATCGGTGACGATGCAGTCCACCGTGCCGTCAGCCACGCCCTCGATCAGCGCCCGTCGATCATCCTCGCCACGCAGGGGCGGGTTCACCTTCAGGTTGGTGTCGTACGTCTCGTCGATGCACGCATCGGCGAGCATCAGATGGTGCGGTGTGACCTCGCAGGTCACCTTCGTTCCCTCGGCCTTCCCGCGGCGCACCATGTCCAGTCCGCGCGCCGTGGTCAGATGCTGGATGTGAATCGGGGCGCCGGTCAGGCGGCTCAGCTCCATGTCGCGCATGACCTGAATCTCCTCGCCGGCCGCAGGCCATGCCTGCAGACCCAGGCGCGTCGACACCGGACCCTCGTTCACCTGGCCCTTGTCAACCAGGCCCTCGTCCTGGCAATGGCTCATGATCACCTTGCCGAACGGCTCGGAGTACTCCATCACGCGGCGCATCATGCCGGCGTTCTGCACGCCGCGCCCGTCGTCGGTGAAGGCCACGGCGCCGTGGGCCGCCATCTCACCCATGTCGGACAGGGCCTCGCCGCCCAGCCCCTTGCTGCAGGCGCCCGCCACGTGCACGCGGCACGCGCCTACCTGGGCCGCACGGTTGCGCACGTAGTCCAGCGTGATCGCGTTGTCGATCGTGGGCGCGGTGTTGGGCATGCAGCACACGTCGGTGAAGCCGCCGCGCACCGCCGCGCGCGTTCCCGAGGCGATGTCCTCCTTGTGCTCCTGACCGGGCTCGCGCAGATGCACGTGGATGTCCACCAGCCCGGGAACCACGATCTTGCCGGCCAGGTCGCGCACCTCGGCTCCCTCCGCCGCCAGGCCCGCGCCCACCGCGGCGATCCTGCCCTCGTCGATCAGAAGGTCGCAGACCTCGTCAAGGCCCACCTGGGGGTCGATCAGTCGCGCGTTCTTAAGCAGAGATGCCATCTTCGCTCCCTCCAAGGAGTAGGTACATTGCAGCCATGCGAACGAGAATTCCCGAGTACACCTGGTCGATGATCACCGAGCGCTCGGGGTGGTACAGCATATGGCTGTCCAGCTCGACGCCGCGGTTCACCGGACCGGGGTGGCACACGATCGCATCGGGGCGCATCAGGCGCTCGCGATTGCGATCGAGGCCGTACAGCATCTGGTACTCGCGCAGGTTCGGGAAAGGCGAGTTCTCCAGGCGCTCCTGCTGGATGCGCAGCATGTACACCACGTCCAGCTCGGGCAGGGCCTCGTCGAGGTCGGTGGTGACGTGATGGGCGCCCAGCGCCTCGGGGGCCGCCGGCAGCAGGGTGCGCGGGGCGATGAGGGTGACCTCGCAGCCCATGGTGGCCAGGCCCGGCACCAGCGAGCCGCACACGCGGGAGTGCGCGATGTCGCCCACGATGCCCACGCGCAGGCCCTCCAGGCTGCCCTTGGCCTTGCGGATGCTCAGCAGGTCGAGCAGGGCCTGGGTGGGATGCTGGTGCTTGCCGTCGCCGGCGTCGATCACATGCGCGCCCGACACCTTGGCGATGTGATGCGGTGCGCCGGCATGACGGTCGCGCACCACGATCATGTCCACCTTGTAGGCGCACAGCGTCTGAACCGTGTCGGTGAGGCTCTCGCCCTTCACCGCCGAGGTGCTGGACCCGCCGAAGTTCAGCGTGTCGCACGACAGGCGCTTCTGCGCGATCTCGAACGACGAGCGCGTGCGGGTGGAGGGCTCGTTGAACATGTTCACCACGGTGAAGCCCTTGAGGGTGGGGACCTTCTTGATGCGCCGCTCGTTCACCGAGCGAAACCGGTCGGCGGTGTCCAGCAGCAGCGTGATGTCGTCAGCCGAGTACTCACGCAGGTCGATGAGGTGCCTGTGGTTGAACGCCATGGCTAGTCCGCCTTTCGCGATCCGAGGGGAGCGGAGCCCACCCGCATGCCGGGCTGCGCCTCGAAGATCTCGACGCACGAGGTGCCGTCGGTTTCCTCAAGAAACAGGCGCACGTTCTCGTCGCGCGCCGAGGGAACGTTCTTGCCCACGTAGTCGGCCCGAATCGGCAGCTCGCGATGGCCGCGGTCCACCAGCACCGCCAGCTGGATGCAGGCCGGCCGGCCGTTGTCCATCAGGGCGTCGAGCGCTGCGCGGATCGTGCGCCCGGTGTACAGCACGTCATCGACCAGCACCACCGTGGTGCCGTCGATGTCGAAGGGGATGTGGGAGGAATGCACCTCAGGTGCGATGTGGGTGGCGAAGTCGTCGCGGTAGAAGCTGATGTCGAGGCGGCCGATCTGCGGGCGCGCTCCCTCGATGGCCTCGATGCGGTCGGCCAGGCGCGTGGCCAGCAGGTCTCCGCGCGTGACGACGCCCACCAGGCACAGGTTCGCGGCGCCGTGGTTCTTCTCAAGGATCTGATGCGCTATGCGCGTCAGCGACCTCTCGATGTCGTCTGCATCCATGCAGACCGTCTTCAACGTGCCAAGCTCTGTCATGCGCGCTCCTTCCTGATGAGGGCTGCGCGGACAGAAAGACATCTGCCGAATGCAGACGTAAAAAAACCTCTGCATTGGCAAAGGCTCGTCATTGGCGCATATGTGAAGCGTGCGCCGCCGCCGTTTCGCCTTGCCGGTCTCTCTGTACCGCCTTAAAGGACGTCTGCACTGTACACCCATTCGCCCCTGCAGCGCAAGAGCCTTTATGCGCGCTCCGGATCTCACGCCGCACCCGCCCCCGCACGATCGTCGCAGAGGCGGGCCGGGCCGCTCCGCGCGCCGCGCCGGGTGCGTCACTGGCCCTGCAAGACCGCCGCGCGGCACGCGCATCATGCCGCCCCGGCACGCGCCGGCGCGTACCCCGCCCATTCCGGCAAGCGCTCCGGCGCACCAAGGCGCGATCGCGGCCCGCGCTCCTCGGCGGCCTCTGGCACACGCCCCCGGGAGTAGCCCTCGGGGCCGCCTCCCCGCCCTGCGGCCCATGGTGCGAACATGTATTGCACCCGCCGCAGCTTCCCTTCTTCATCTGGGGTTTACTATAGGTCTAGTGGCTACACCCTCGCCAGTAGTGCTGTGATACAACTTTTAGTAAGCATAGCCTAATCCTTTCGCGGTGCGCACGGGCTTGCCATGATGCAGACATGAGAACCGCAGCGCCGCTGCGGGGCCCCCTTGAGGTAAGGGGGCGAAGTTCGAGAAAGGAACCTGTTATGCCTACTTCTCTGAGCGGTCGCGACTTCCTCAAGCTTCTTGATTTCACTCCCGAGGAGATCAAGTACCTGCTTCGTCTGTCTCGGGAATTCAAGAACCTGAAGCTCACCGGCACGCCGCATCGCTACCTGGAGGGCAAGAACATCGTGCTGCTGTTCCAGAAGACCTCCACCCGCACCCGCTGCGCCTTCGAGGTTGCCGGCGCGGACCTGGGCATGGGCGTGACCTACCTTGACCCGGGCAGCTCGCAGATGGGCAAGAAGGAGTCGATCGAGGACACCGCCCGCGTGCTCGACCGCTACTACGACGGCATCGAGTTCCGCGGCTTCGCCCAGTCCGACGTGCAGGAGCTGGCCGACAACGCCACCGTGCCCGTATGGAACGGCCTGACCACCGAGTGGCATCCCACCCAGATGCTGGCCGACATCCTGACCGTGCAGGAGGAGTTCAACTACGACATCAAGGGCAAGACCCTCGTGTTCATGGGCGACGCGAAGAACAACGTGGCCCGCTCGCTGATGGTGGTGTGCGCGAAGCTCGGCATGAACTTCGTGGCCTGCGGCCCCAAGGACTGCATGCCCACCGACGACGTGATCGACGCCTGCACGCCCATCGCCGCCGAGAACGGCTGCACCATCAAGCTGACCGAGGACGTGACCGAGGCCTGCACCGGCGCCCATGTGATCTACACCGACGTGTGGGTGTCGATGGGCGAGCCCGACGAGGTGTGGGAGCAGCGCATCAAGCAGCTTGAGGCCTATCGCGTCACCTCCGAGCTCATGGCCCTGGCCGACCCCTCCGCGATCTTCCTGCACTGCCTGCCGTCGTTCCATGACACCAAGACCACCATCGGCGCCGAGAAGGCCAAGCAGTTCGGCATCACCGAGATGGAGGTTACCGACGAGGTGTTCGAGGGCCCGCAGTCGCGCGTGTTCGACGAGGCCGAGAACCGCATGCACACCATCAAGGCCGTGATGTACGCCACGCTGTCCTAACGGCTCCGCTCAGCGAGGGGCGAGCGCCACGCGCCCGCCCCTCCTCGTTCCCGCTCATCATGAAGAATCGAGGATACTATGCCCTACGCAAAGGGGTCTGGCCCCTCCATTGTTATCGCCCTTGGCGGCAACGCCCTGGGCAACACTCCCCAAGAGCAGCTTGACCTGGTAAGGCAAACCGCCGTGAACATCGTTGACATGATCGCCGAGGGCGCCAACGCGATCATCACCCACGGCAACGGCCCTCAGGTCGGCATGATCAACAGCGCCTTCGACGCCGCCAGCAAAGACGCCGCCAACAAGGTGCCCTTCATGCCCTTCCCCGAGTGCGGCGCCATGAGCCAGGGCTACATCGGCTACCACCTCGCCCAGGCCATCCAGGGCGAGATGCGCGAGCGCGGCCTTGAGCGCAACGCCGTGAACGTGGTCACCCAGACCGTCGTGGACAAGGCCGACCCGGCCTTCCAGAACCCCACCAAGCCCATCGGGTCGTTCATGACCGAGGACGAGGCCAAGGCCATGGCCGAGGCCACGGGCGCCGACGTGCGCGAGGACGCCGGCCGTGGCTGGAGGCGCGTGGTGGCCTCCCCCATCCCCAAGCGGATCGTGGAGTTCGACAGCGTTCAGGACCTGGTTGAGAACGGCTATGTAGTGGTGTCCACCGGCGGCGGCGGCATTCCCGTGTTCGAGGAGGACGGCCGCTACGTAGGCGTGCCCGCCGTGATCGACAAGGACCGCTCGGCCTCGATGCTGGCCGCCGGCTTCGGCGCCGACATGCTGGTGATCCTGACCGCCGTGGAGAAGGTGTGCATCAACTACGGCAAGGAAGACCAGCAGGAGCTGAGCCACATGAGCGTGGCCGACGCCGAGCGCTACATCGCCGAGGGCCAGTTCGCCCCAGGCTCGATGCTGCCGAAGGTCGAGGCCTGCCTTGACTACGTGCGCGCCTACCCCCAGGGCAAGGCCCTGATCACGAGCCTTGAATGCGCCGCCGCCGGCCTGCGCGGCGAAACGGGCACGATCATCTCGCTCGACTAGCCCCGTCAGACCGCGGGCGCCGTCCCGCTCTGAATACGCGGCCGCACGGCCGCATCCACGCCGTCCCCCTGTAGCCCGTCGCCGCAGGGGGACGCCGCGTTTCCGAGGGCACGCCATCGAGGGGAATGTCAGGGCGCCGCGCTCCCGCCTCCCCCGACGCCCCGGCGCCCGAGCGCCCCTGGCGCGCCCGCCGGTCTCGGCGTCGTCGGAGGACCGCGTCAATCGGGGCAACGACGAAGCGTCCTGCGAGAAGGAGGCTCCCGCGCCTGCTGCGAGCCGCCCCTCGGGAAGCCCGCGGCGGTCGGAGCCCGTCGCGGAGCGCGGGCATCGTCAGAGCGCGGAGCCTAGCTTCCCCAGAAGTCCTGGATGAGGTCGTGGCGGTTCTGACGGCCCGTCTTCTTCAGGATGTTGTGCACGTGCACCTTCACCGTGCTGATCGCCAGGCTCATCGAGCTGGCGATGTTCTGGTTGTCCTTGCCCATGACGATCTGGGTCAGCACCTCTCCCTCGCGCTTCGAAAGCCCGTAGCGCAGGCAGTACTGCGGCAGCACGCGCACGATCGAGTCGCCCATCACGCTGTCGGAGCGCTCGGGCGGGTACTCGTAGCGCAGCGTCAGCATGCCGGCCGCCGATCGCATGGTGACGGTGGCGATTGTGATGAACAGGAAGTTCTCGAAGATGTTGCGCTCGGCGAAGAACCAGGTGCTCTGCAGGAGCACGGTGGGGTCGAAGATCAGCTGAACGTAGACGTTCTCGACGACGATGCCGACGGTCAGCGCCACGCACGCGACAAGCGCGCGACGGTGCCGCAGGATGCCCGCGCGGAACGCCTCGTTCTTGGACGTGACCAGCCACATGCACACGCATCCCCACACCCAGAACAGGAACACCTCGCGCATGCTGTAGAACAGGAAGATCCGCCACGGGCCGGTGGGCACGAACAGATTCACCGCCAAGCTGGCCGCAACCCACAGGGCGACCGGCACGTACAGCAGCACGGGATTGCCGTCCTTGCCCAGGAAGCGACAGACCGACAGCCACAGGAACAGCAGGATGCCGCCGCCGCACAGAACGCTGGCGTAGGCGTCGTTCACTTCCCAGAAAGCGGAAAGCGTAGAGGGAGCAGCGGAGATGATGAAGTCGTCCTTGAACACCAGCGACACGTCGAAGAAGTAGAAGATGAACATGAAGAAGACGTACAGGTGCAATTTATAGCGAGAGACGAAATACGCCGAGAGGCTGAGCGCGCCGGCGAGGACGCAGACAAGCATGACGACAAGCGTGTAGTAGAACAGAACCGTGAGCATAGAAATCCCCGTTCTCCGTCCTTATGTCTAGCATTTTAATTTTAGCATTTAGATACGTAAACCGCTGAAAGCCAGCCTCTCACCCATCCGTGGGTGACAAACCAAAAAGAAGTAAATGACATGGGGTTTATTGTAGAAGTATTGATTAATCTAAAGGAATATACAGCAAATACACCTTGGCGCACTCCTGTGTTACACCTTCTCCGCGCGTATGCGTATCGCTGATATTTCGATCATGAGGTACACCGAGGCACCGACGCCTCAACTCCACCGATCCTCCACCGCTTCCCATCCGGGAGCCGGGCGCGGCGAAGAATCGGAGGAACCCAAGATCTTGTTCGATCAGGTTAGGAGGAAACCATGGCAGAGGCCATCGCCGCCGCCGAAACGGTTGCGGATCCGCCCAAGGACGGCAAGAAGAAGAAAGGCTTTACCTTCCCCTCGGCGTTCACCATCCTTTTCGCGGTGACCATCGTCGCCGTGCTGGCCACGTGGATCGTGCCCGCCGGCCAGTACTCTAAGCTCATGTACATGCAGGAGGAGAACGTCCTGCAGATCACCTCTCCCACCGGCGAGGTAAGCACGGTGGAAGCCACCCAGGAAACGCTCGACAAGATGGGCGTGAAGATCAACATCGAGCAGTTCACGGGCGGCGCCATCAAGAAGCCCATCTCCATTCCCGGCACCTACGAGAAGCTGGAGGCCAAGCCCGTCAGTCCCACCCAGATCCCCTATGCCATGGTGGTCGGCGTCATCGAGTCGATCGACGTCATGGTGTTCATCCTGTGCCTGGGCGGCCTGATCGGAGTGGTGACCGCCACCGGTGCGTTCGAATCGGGACTGGCCGCGCTTACCAAGAAGACGGTGGGTCGCGAGTTCCTTCTGGTGTTCGGCGTGTCCGCCTTCATGATCTTCGGCGGCACGATGTGCGGTTTGGAGGAGGAGGCCGTCGCCTTCTATCCGATTCTGGCGCCGGTGTTCATAGCCTTGGGCTATGACTCCATCGTCACCGTGGGCGCGATCTTCATGGCGGGCTCTGTGGGCACCACGTTCTCGACCGTGAACCCGTTCTCGTCGGTGATCGCATCCAACGCCGCCGGCATCTCGTTTGCCGAGGGCATCGAGGTCCGTCTGATCGGCCTTCTGATCGCCTCCGCCGTGTACCTGGTGTACCTGTGGTGGTACAGCAAGAAGGTCAAGGCCAACCCCGAGTTCAGCTACACCTACGAGGATCGCGAGAAGTTCCATGCGCTGTGGAAGACCGAAGGCGACGCCACCGTGTCGCATGAGTTCACGGTGCGCAAGAAGCTCATCCTGATCATCTTCATCGCCGCCTTCATCATCATGATCGTGGGCGTCATGAAGCTTGGCTGGTGGTTCCCGCAGATGGCCGCAGAGTTCATCACCCTGTCGATTCTGGCCATGTTCATCGGCGGCACCGGCAAGGACGGTTTGGGCGAGGCCCGCATGGTGGACGCCTTCAGCCGCGGCGCTGCCGGCATGGTGGCCGTGGCCCTGATCATCGGCCTGGCTCGCGGCATCAACTACGTGCTCACCCAGGGCCTGATCAGCGACACCATGCTGTACACGCTGTCCAACGCCGTCATCGGCGTCAGCGGCCCGATGTTCGTGATCGCCCTGCTGCTGATCTTCTTCGTGCTGGGCTTCATCGTTCCCTCCTCCAGCGGCCTGGCCGTGCTGTCGATGCCGATCTTCGCGCCCCTGGCCGACACCGTGGGCATCCCCCGCTGGATCGTCGTGGGCGCCTATCAGTTCGGTCAGTACGCGATGCTCTACATTGCGCCCACCGGCCTGGTGATGGCCACACTGCAGATGCTCGACATGAAGATGTCGCACTGGTTCAAGTTCGTGTGGCCCATGTGCGTGTTCACCCTCGTGTTCGGCGCGATCCTGCTGTCGATCTGCACTATCGTCTTCGGCATGTAGCCCCCTCAGGCTCCCGATTCAGGAAGGCGGCCCGCACTGCGGGTCGCCTTCCCCGCTTTTCGGCCGCATCGGGAGGGCCGTATGTCGAAAAGAGGGCAAGGGCCGCATGCAAAGGGACGAGGCCGCGCGAGATCGCGGTGCGGCGGCGAACCCGGACGGACGCGGCGCAGGCCGCGGAGTGTCGTGTGACGGCGACGCCTTCAGCGACAGCGACGGCAGCGGCATCGATGCCGATGCCGACGTTGGCATTGGCATTGACGTCGGCTACGAGAGAGTGCCCGCCCGCCGCGCGCGGGCCACGGCAATCACCTGATCCGCAAAGGGGCCCAGCAGACGCATCGCCACCCCTTCCCACGTCAGCATGGAAAGATCGAGGCGCGGGAAGGGCTCGCGGGCATCCCGCAGGCTCAGACGCAGGGCCTCGCGCAGGCCGTCCTCGAATAGCGGAAGGGCGTCCTCGCACGGCTCGTCCACCTCGGCCATGGCGGGCGCGGGAACGAAGCGCGCGGGCGCCTCGACGCCCAGGGCGGCGTTGAGCCAGGGCCTGACGCCCGGAAGGTCGGTGCACACCACGTGGCATCCGCACGCCAGCGCCTCAAGCATCACCAGCGGCAGGCCCTCGTAGAACGAGGGCAGCACGAACACCGCGCTTCCGCGATAGGCCTGCGCGACCTTGGCGGGCGGCAGCGGGCCGGTGAAGGTTACCGGGAAAGGGCAGCTTTCGGCCAGGGCGCGCGCCTCGATGCGCTCGGCAACGGATCCCGAGCCGCCCACTAACACCAGCTCGCTTATGCCCACCTTCGTCTTCTGAAGGCTGCGCAGCAGGCTCATCACGCCCTTCTTGCGCGCGATCTTGCCCACGTACACCACGCGACCCTGCTTGCGCGGCACGCGGCGGTCCTGGCGGAACACCCGACTGTCGAAGCCCGTGCCCACCACCTCGATGCGCGCGACGGGAAGGTCGAAGCGCTGCGCGATGGCAAGGCGCTGCTCGCCATGGAGCGCGCAGATGCGGTCAAGCGCGCGGACGCCCTCGGCCACCCGATCGCGCTCCAGGTCGTGCATCGACAGCTGCCGCAGGCAGGTGTTGTGGCACACGCCCACCACGGGCCTGTTCAGCCCCATGCGCGTCGCCAATGCGGTAACCAGATACAGATGATGGCAGATCACCAGGTCGGGATCGAATTCATCCACCGCCGTGCGCAGCGTGCGCTCGAAGGCCCCATAGAAGGCCTCGAGCATCGCGGGCGTAAGGTCGCGGTAGCGCGTGGAAGGGTACGGCATGGTGTCGCTCATGCCCACCACGTCGAAGAGCAGCTCGTCGGAGTTGAACCGCACCGGGTACAGCTTGTGGCCCAGGCGGTTGCGGTCGCGCGAGTCCACGCCAGCGACCACGGCAACCTCGCAGCCCAAAGCGGCCAGAGCGTCCACCGTGCGTGCCAGGTACACCCCGCTGCCCGTGCTGTCAGGCTTCTGGGCCGACACGCACAGCACGCGCACAGGGCGAAGCGAATCCGCGACGACATGCCCCTCGGCGATCGGCGTGGCGCCGCGAACGGCCCGATCGCTCGCTCCGACGGTCACGGGAGCCTCCTAGCCGAAGCGCACGAGCCCGCGCTCGCCGCGATGACAGGTGCGCACGAAGCGCACGGTGCGGTCGGCTGCGTTCATCACCACGCACTCGGTGGTAACCGACCCGTCGGCATGCGACACCCCGCGCAGCATCTCGCCGTCGGTGACGCCGCAGGCGATGAAGGCCGCGTCATCGGAGCGCACGAGGTCGTCCATGCTCAGCACCGCGTCCAGATCGACCTGCGCGGTGCGCTCGGCACGTGCGCGCTTCTCGGCTCCGTGAGGGTCGAGGTCGAAGCGCAGGCGACCCATGAAGGTGCCGCCGATCGCCTTCAGGCCCGCCGCCGCCAGGACGCCCTCGGGCGCCCCTCCCGAGCCCAGGTACAGGTCGATGCCGGTGCCGGGAACCGCCGTGGCGATCGCGCCGAACACGTCGCCGTCGTCGATCAGGCGAATGCGCGCGCCCGTGGCGCGCACCTCGGCGATCAGCTGAGCGTGGCGCTCGCGGTCGAGAACGCACACGCACACGTCCTCGACCCGCTTGCCCAGGGCGGCGGCGACCGCGCTCACGTTGTCGGCCACCGGCGCGTCGATGTGGACCGCGCCTGCGGCCGCCGGGCCCACGGCGATCTTCTGCATGTAGGTGTCGGGAGCGAACAGCAGGGCCCCGCGCGGCGCGATGGCGATCGTGCACAGGGCGTTCGGGCGGTTGTACGCGCAGAGGTTCGTGCCCTCCAGGGGATCCACCGCGATGTCGATCTGCTCGCCGCCCTGGCCCAGCTCCTCGCCGATGAACAGCATGGGCGCCTCATCGCGCTCGCCCTCGCCGATCACGATGCGGCCCGAGAAGGCCATGCGGTTGAACGCGTCGCGCATGGCCGTGGTGGCCGCCTGGTCGGCCGCAACCTTGTCGCCCCTGCCGTTCCATGCCGCACTGGCCTGCGCGGCCAACTCGGCCACCTCAAGGACCTCCATGATGCGCGCTGCTTCCATGCAACCACCTTTCCCCTGATGGGTAAACGTCAGACGCTCTCTATTCTAGCGAAAGCGCGCGGCGCGGGCCCGCCATGGGCCCGGCCGATGGGGCCAGCGGGCATCGGCCGGGCCCCAGCGCACGAGCGACTAGCGCACGCGCACGAAGCAGGCCGCGAAGTGGGCGTCAGGCGAGCCCTTCTGCAGCTTGGTGGCCACGCAGGGCCCGTCCAGCAGCGGCGCCAGCGCGAATCCCTCGCCGGCGGGGCTCTCAAGAAATCGCCTGACCATCCCGGTGTTCTCGGCGTACGTAACCGTGCAGGTGGACAGCACCAGGCGCCCGCCCACGGCCACGAAGGGGGCCGCCGCGCGCAGGATCGCGTAGGTGGTGTCGGCCATCGCGTCGATGGCCTCGCTGGTGATGCGCCAGCGAATCTCGGGGTGGCGGCGCAGCGTTCCCAAACCCGAGCAAGGCGCGTCCACGAACACGCAGTCGTAGGAACCGGGATCCAGCACCGCATCCAGGTTCGCGGCGTTGCCCGCGCGCGCCTCGCGCAGCGCGACCCCGTACTGGGCCGCGCGCTCGCGCAGCAGGTCGATCTTGAAGTCGTGCAGGTCCACCGCCGTCAGGTCGAGCTGACTGCCGAATCGACGCTGCGCGATGCCCTGCATCAGGATGGTCTTGGTGCCGCGACCCGACCCGATCTCGAGCATCGATCCCGGCTTCTCATCGCCCACCGCGCAGGCCGCCACCGCCTGGGCCGCAGCGTCCGACACCAGCACCTTGCCCTCGGCGAACAGGCGCCTGACCTCCTCATGCGCCAGCGCTCGTGGGTTGGCCACATGATAGCACCCGGGCACCGTGAACCCTGCGGCCTCGGCGGGGCGCAGCGTGGCGCCGGCGCGCGCGAAGGCGTCGATCGCCTCCTGGTCGGTGGCGCGCAGGGCGTTCACGGCTATGAACAGCGGCGCGGGCTCGTTCGAAACGTGCATGAGGGTCGAGGCGTCCTGGGGGCCCAGATCCTCCACCAGGCGCCGCGCCATCCACGTGGGGAAGGCGTACACGCGCGCCAGGGCCTGCAGGTCGCGCACGGGGTCGCCGAAGGGGAACTCGGCGCGCAGCCGATCGACGCGATGCAGAATCGCGTTGCCCAGGCCGGCGGCCGACGGCGAGATGGCGCGCACCAGCTCGACGCCCTGGTCGATGGCGGCATGCGCCTGCTTGGCCAGGAACAGCATCTCGTAGGTGGAGATGCGCAGGGCATCGCGCACGTCGTCGAAGGCGTCGGCAGGGCGGTCGAGCGCGCGGTCGATCACCTCGTCCAGCAGGCCGTAGGTGCTGACCACGCCCAAAGCCAGCAGCGTGGCGAAGGCGCGGTCCTCGGCGGACATGTCGGAGGAGTCGATCACCGTCTCGATGATCGGCTGGGCGTAGGCCTCGCGCACGCGCACCTGACGCGTCACCTCAAGGGCGGCAAGGCGAGCCGGGCTTGCCTCGTTGGGGTAGAAGCTCACGCGGCCGTCCTCGGTCTCGGGCACGCCGGTGCCGCGCGCGCGCTCGGCGCGACGCTGCTCCATGAGGGCGTCGCGCTCAAGGTCGCGACGCTCGCGCGTGCGCCTTCCGGGGGCCACCTGCTCGCGCAGGCCGCGCTTGGGATCGAGCTCGCCGCGGTACACCTGCACGTCGCGCTCCACAAGGTGCGCGATGCTGCGCTCGTTGAACATCTTCTTGCTGCGAGGGCGGCGCTCGGGGGAAGCGGCGCCGTGCGGGCCGCCGGAGCGGCGGTCGCCGGGTCTTCCCTGCTTCCGATCAGGCGCCCCGGGCCTGCCGGAGGCGGACTTGCGATCGTCGAACGACCTGTCCGACCTCGCGCCCTGCCCTCCTTGCGCGCCGCGCGGCCCCTTGCCGGACCCGCCATCGCGCTTGAAGCCGGAACGCGGGGCGTCCGCGCGCTCGAAGCGCCGGGGCTCGCGACCCTCCGAACGCCCGCCCTCAGGGCGCGAGCCGCGCGAGGGGCCGCGTGACGAGCCCTGCGGCCCACCCGCGCGCCGATCGCCGGCACCGCCCCGACGATCCGCCGCGCCTTTGCCCGCAAAGCCCCCGGAACGACCCTGCGCACCGCCGCCTCGACGGTCGCCGGCGCCTCCGCGACGCTCGCCGGAGGCGGCGCCGCGTCCGCCGGAGGCCCGCCGGTCGTCACGGTGCGCATCGCGCGAGCCCGCGCCGGGCTCGAAGCGATCGAAGCGGTTGGGGCGCCCCGCCGAGCCTCCGGAGCGTCCATCCTGGCTGCGCTGGCCGAAACGCGACGAGCCGCCGCGCGAACCCGAGCCCGCCGCTGCCCGGGAGCCGCGCGGAGCGCCCGGGCGATTGTCGGCGCCTGGACGTCCCGACCTGGCCGGGCCCCTGCCGCGACCGCCCGCGCCCCCGCGCGCGCCGCCGGCGCTGCCGCGTCCGCGCTGATCGTCAGGCGTCTTGCCGTTCATCGAATGCTCTGCCATGAAAGGACCCTCCCCTTGACTTGCTGTATGCCCGCACAGAACGCCCGTGCGTCCATCGAGGACCTGCCCTGAGGCCTCAGTCCCCTCACCTCGACGGCGCCCTGCGCGCAGCGCAGAACGAGTCTCTTGGCTGCGAACCGGGCCTGCCCGGGCGCAAGGTCTTCCACCAGCGCGCACGCAGCCTCGTCCGCCACCACGGCGTCTTCCACCGTCACCTGCCTGCCCTCGATGACCAGACGCGCCGGATGCCCCGCCGACGAGGCCCGCACCTTGCGCGCGAACCGCTCGGCCCCATCGTCAGCCGCCACGTCAAGCTCGCCCTTGACCAGCTTGTCCGCGTAGGTGACCAGCGACTCGTCCTGAGCCTGCCAGGACAGGTCGCCCTTCGCCAGCGCGTCGAGGGCGCTCAGCAGAAGCCCCGCGCCCTCCGCGGCCAGCAGACCGGCAAGCTGCTCCGCCGTCCGACCGAGGGCCGGCACCCGGCTCTCCAGGCAGAAGGGGCCCGTGTCCAGGCCCGTCTCCATGCGCATGATGCACACGCCCAGCTCGTCGTCGCCCGCCAGAATCGCCCGCTCGATCGGGGCGGCGCCGCGCCAGCGCGGCAGCAGCGACGCGTGCACGTTCAGGCAGCCCTGCGCGGGAAGCTCCAGAACGTCGGCGGGAAGGATCATGCCGTAGGCGGCCACGCAGATCGCCTCGGGGGCCAGGTCGCGCAGGGCGCTCAGCGCCTCGCCGTCGCGCAGGGTGCGGGGCTGCAGCACGGGGATGCCATGCTCAAGCGCTGCCTCCTTTACGGCCGAGGGCGCAAGCGCGCTGCCCCGGCCGCGCACGGCATCGGGGCGCGTGAAGACCGCCGCCACCTCGTGGCGACCGACCAGGGCCTGAAGGATGGCGGCCGCGAAGGGCGGCGTGCCCATGAAGACGATGCGCATCTACACCGCCACTTCGATGGCGGTATGACCGGGAAGCGCGCCCTCCGCACGGGCACGCTCGTAGGCGCTGAGCAGCTGCACCCGCGCCGAGGGCACGCAGCTCTCGAACAGGGTGATGCCGTTGAGATGGTCGATCTCGTGCTGAAGGCAGCGACCCAGAAGCCCGTCGCTCTCGATCTCCCACTGCTCGCCGTCAAGGTCGTAGTAGCGCACGCGGGCCCACGGCGCCCGTTCGACAGGGGCCGACACGCCGGGCACCGACAGGCAGCCCTCCGACTCGACCACCGGGTCGCCCCAGGTATCCACCAGTTCAGGATTCACCAGCACGATCGGGTCGCGCTGCGACTCGTCCCAATCGCAATCCACCACGATGAGGCGCTTGGTGACGCCCACCTGCGGTGCGGCGATGCCGACGCCGTTGTTGCGGTACATGGTGCTGGCCATCTGCGCCGACAGACGCCGCAGGCTCTTGTCCCCCACAACGCAGGGCTCGCACACCGTGCGCAGCGTGGGGTCGGGTGACTGAACTACTTTCAGCATGGGAAACCGTCCTTCAGTTTTCAAGGGACGCGCCAAGACGCGCGTGTTTCTAATCGGTGCCAGTATAGTTCAGAAGCGAAAGCGGGTCGCGCGGTCGAAGGGCCGGGCGGGAATCGACACCAAACGCACGAACGGGCTGCGATGCAGCCGGCCGGATCGACGGTCTCCGCGAGCGGGCATCGCGGCTCCGCGCTTCGGGCACGCCGCAAGCGACATGCGAAGGCACCTGCGCGGCGCTCCTCAGGCCGAGGGCAGGCGGTGCTGCGCGCGCAGCGCGCGCAGCGAGCGCTGCAGCTCGACGATTCCCTGGAACAGCATCTCGCGCTCGTCGGAATCAACGGGGCGGCTGCCGGCCAAAGAGGCGCGCATGTCGGCCACGGCGGCCTCCAGATCGCCAATGGCCAGGTCGTCCACCAGGTACGGAGCCAGCACGTCGTCGGCCAGGCCCTCACGCGGCGCGCTGGCCGTCAGCACGCGCTCGGCGCGGGCGTCGGCGCGGGCGGCATTGGTCACCAGCGTGGCGGACGAGGCCCCCGCGCTCTCCGACAGCGTGGCCAGCAGCGAGGTGGCCAGCGTCGCATGCAGATCCGAGCGCCACGTGGTCTGAGCAAGGGCCTGCGGATACGAAAGAGCCAGGTCGGGGCGGCGCACGAACAGGCACAGCAGCTCGCGCTCGACGCGAATGCGGTTTCGCTCGGCCTCGCTGAGCGAGCGCTCGGAGGAAGGCGCCGCCGCTGCGGGCGCCGACTCGCTCGACGTCCCGGAGAAGCCGGAGCCGTCGCTCGATGTCGCCGCAGCGCCCACCTGCTCGCGTCCCGGCGCCGCAGCGCGGCTCTCCCCCTCCCGCCGCGCAGGGGGGCGCAAGCGCGCCAGGCGGTCGAGCACGTCCTCCTCGCGGGCGCGGCAGCGATCGGCGATCTGCACGGCGTAGTCCTTCGCCAGCAGCGACCCCTTGATCGGCGCCAGCACCTCCAGGGCCGCGGTGAGGGCGCGGGTGCGACCCTCTGCCGTGCCCAGGTCGTGGGCGGCCAGGCGCCGTTCGATGCCGTAGGCGATCAGCGGCTGGGCGTTCTCGATCAGCTCGCGCAGGGGCTGGGCGCCGTGCTGGCGCACGAAGTCGGCCGGGTCCAGCCCGCCCGGCAAGGTCACGGCCGCAAGCTCGATGCGAAGCCGCCCCGCCTCGGGGGTCATGCTGTCGTCAATGAACTCAAGCGCCCGATCGGCCGCGCGCTGACCCGCTGCGTCACCGTCGAACAGGTAGACGATCCGGTGGCGGGCGTGGCGCGATATCGTGCGGATATGGCTCATGGTAAGCGCGGTTCCCAGCGTGGCCACGGCATTCTGAATGCCGGCCTCGTGCAGGGCGATCACGTCGGTGTAGCCCTCGCACACCACGGCCGTTCCCGTGGAGGTGAGCGACGCCTTGGCGCGGTCGAGCCCGAACAGCACGTGCGACTTGTGGAACAGGGGCGTCTCTTGCGAGTTCAGGTACTTCGGCTCGCCCTGGCCGATCACGCGCCCGCCGAAGGCTATGCAGGCCCCTGCGGCGTCGTTGATGGGAAACATCACGCGGTTGTAGAAGCGGTCGCGCAGGCGGCCGTCGCGCGACATGGAGGCCACGTTGGCCTCGATCATGTCGGACTCCGAGAAGCCCTTCGCGCGCAGATGCCGCACCAAGGCCCCCGACCCCGGCGCGTAGCCGAGGCGCCAGCGCCCGGGCACCTCGCCGCCCAGGTCGCGTCCGGCCAGGTACGTGCGCGCCTCCTGGGCGCCCGGCATGCGGGAGCGCATCAGCTCCAGGTGGAAGAGCGAGGCGGTCTCGTCGCACACCTCGCGCAGGCGACCCTTGCGGCTGTCGGACAGGCGGCGCCCGCGGCTCGACTCCAGCGTGATGCCCGCGCGCTGCGCCAGGGCGTGAACGGCATCGACGAACGACAGCCCGTCAAGCTTCATCACGAACGAGAACACGTCGCCCCCCTCGTGGCAGCCGAAGCAGTGCCACAGCTGCGCATGGGGGTCCACCTTCATGGACGGCGTCTTCTCCTGATGAAAGGGACAGCAGCACCACAGGTCGCGGCCCTTCGGGCGCAAGGGAACCCGCTCGCCCACGATCGTTGCCAAATCACTGGCATCGCGGACACGCTGAAGGTCCTCGTCGCTGAATCCCCCCGCCATGGACGCGCTATTCGTCCCGGCTGCCCTTGGACGCCGCCAGGGAGCGGCGCGACACCCAGGCCAGAACCACGGCGGCGACGTAGAGCACCACGACGGTGGCGACGCGGCCGAAGCTGAGGTCCTTGTACCCGATAAGGAACACGCCCACCCCGAACGTGGCCATGACGGCGCACAGGATGCTCACCCACGACAGGTAGCGCGCGGTGTTCTGCGACATGCTGATCACTCCTCCTTTGGTCAGGCACCGAGTATAGCGCATGGGCATGGGGATGGCGGGTTCGCGGGAGGCAAGCGGCCCTGCCGGCACGCCGCCCCGCGCGGTCTGCGGACCCCTCGGCGGGCCGGCCCTTCATGGTGCGCGGTCCTTGGTACAATGGCCGAAAATACCGGAATGGAGCACACGAGCATGAGCTATTCCCCCATCGGGCTGCTGAGCCTTGATCCGCACGTCGAACGGCAGATTCGCGAGCAGCGCGCGTCCGGGCGCCTGAGCCCCTTCGCCTTCGACGACGCGCGCGTCACCCGCCGCGACGACCTGCCCCACGACCGCGCCACCCTGGCTCGCCCGGCCTTCGCGCGCGACATCGACAAGATCGTCAACATACCGGCATACAACCGCTACGCCGACAAGACCCAGGTGTTCTCGTTCGTGCAGAACGACGACGTGTGCCGCCGTGGCCTGCACGTCCAGCTGGTAAGCCGCGTGGCGCGCACCATCGCGGGGCTGCTGGGACTGAACGTAGAGCTGACCGAGGCGATCGCCCTGGGCCATGACCTGGGCCACACCCCCTTCGGCCATGCGGGCGAGCACTGGCTGAGCACCTGCTACCACCGGCGCACCGGGCGCTTCTTCAACCACAACGTGCAGAGCGTGCGCGTGATGGACCGCCTGTACCGGCGCAACATCAGCCTGCAGACCCTGGACGGGGCGCTCTGCCACAACGGCGAGTTCGCCCAGCAGACCCTGCGCATGGGAGACACCCGCACCTTCGACGACCTGGACAGCCTGGTAGAGGCCTGCACCGCCGACGAGAGCGCCATCGCCGGGCTGCGGCCCTCGACGCTGGAGGGCTGCGTGGTGCGCATGGCCGACATGATCGCCTACCTGGGAAAGGACCGCATCGACGCCATCGACATGGGGGTGATCCCCTCCCACGACGTGTTCGCCAGCACGCTGATCGGCACGCAGAACGCCCAGATCGTCAACAACATGACCGTGGACATCGTCACGCACAGCATCGGGCAGCCCCGCATCTGCATGAGCGAGGAGGCCTTCCGCGACATCAAGGAGGCGAAGCGCGCCAACTACGAGCTGATCTACCTGACCGAGGGCATGTCGCAGGAGCATGCGCGCATGATGCACGAGATGTTCGAGGAGTTGTACGAGCGGCTTCACGCCGACCTGGTGGCGGGCGATGAGTCGAGCGTGGTGTTTCGCCATCACGTGGACTACCTGTGCCGCAAGTCGCGCTCGATCACCCGCGAGGCCTACCTGACTCAGGATTCCCATCAGATCGTGGTGGACTACCTCTCGTCCATGACCGACTCGTACTTCACCGCCCTGCACGCCCACCTGTTCCCGGGAAGCGGCAAGCGGGTGGTAGAGCATGGGTACTTCGACGAGGGGGCGCCGGCACGATGAGCATGCTGATCGCATCCGACGTTCACGGAAGCCTCGACGCCGCCCGGGCCCTTTCGGCACGCGTGGCCGCGCATGGCGTCGAGCGCGTGGTATTGCTGGGCGACCTGCTGTACCATGGGCCGCGCAATCCCCTGCCGCCAAGCTACGACCCTGCGGCCACCGCGCGCGAGCTGAACCGCAACGCGGCGATCACCTGGGCGGTGCGCGGAAACTGCGACTCCGAGGTTGACGACTGGATGCTGGAGTTCGACTGCGCGGTCGATCATCGCCGCTTCACGGTGGGCGGCGTGCGGTTCGAGGCCAGCCATGGGCATCGACCGGGCTTCACGCCCGATGACCTCGCCGGCGTCTTGCCCGGCAGCGTGCTGCTGTACGGCCATACCCACGTGAAAACGCTTGAGCGGCGCGGGGGCATCGTGCTGGCGAACCCCGGCAGCACCACCTTCCCCAAAGACGACGGCCCCGGGTACCTGCTGTTCAGCAATGGCACGCTGACGCTGTACAGCCTGGACGGCATCGCCCTGCGGTCCCTGAGGCCGTAGCTTCCGCAAAAAAAGCGCCGCACCCGAGCGTGGGTGCGGCGCCTCTGTGCCCGTATCGCAGCGTTTCTACACCAGACGCTGAATGGCGATGAACAGCGGCGAGAAGGTCAGCGCCACGATCGTCATCAGGTTGATGAGGATGTTCATCGAGGGACCCGAGGTGTCCTTGAACGGATCGCCCACGGTGTCGCCCACCACGGCGGCCTTGTGGGCCTCAGAGCCCTTGCCGCCATGCGAGCCCTTCTCGATGTACTTCTTCGCGTTGTCCCACGCACCGCCGGCGTTCGACATGAAGATCGCCAGCAGCATGCCGGTAGCCACGGCGCCCGCCAGGAAACCGCCGAGCATCTCGGGGTTGAAGCAGCCGATCACGATGGGGATGATCACGGCAAGCAGGCCGGGCAGCAGCATCTTGCGAAGTGCGGCGCTGGTGGAGATGGACACGCACTTGTCGTACTCGGGCTCGGCCTTGTACTCCATGATGCCCTCGATCTCGCGGAACTGTCGGCGCACCTCCTCCACCATGGCGTGGGCCGCCTCCGACACCGCGCCCATGGTGAGGGCGGCGAACATGAAGGGCACCATGGCGCCGATGAAGATGCCCGCGATGATCAGCGGGTTGGTCAGCGTCAGGCTGAACTCGGGGAAGGCGTGGTGCATGGTTGCCTGGTACGACACGAACAGCGAGATGGCGGCCAAGCCGGCCGAGGCGATCGCGAAGCCCTTGGCGATGGCGGCCGTGGTGTTGCCCACCGCGTCCAGCGAGTCGGTGCGCTCGCGCACCTCCTCGGGCAGGCCGGCCATCTCGGCGATGCCGCCCGCGTTGTCGGCCACGGGGCCGTAGGCGTCCACGCCGATGGTGATCGCCGTGTTCGACAGCATGCCCGTGGCGGCCAGGGCCACGCCGAACAGACCCACGGCGATGCCGCCGTTGGAGGAGTCAACACCCGGGAAGGCCAGGTTGCCGAAGAAGTACGCGCCGATGATGGCGAAGGCCACCAGCAGAATCGGGATGATCGTGGACAGCATGCCCGTGGACAGGCCCTGAATGATGTTGGTGGCGGCTCCGGTGTCGGAGGCCGCGGCGATGCGATGCACCGGCTTGTACTCGTCGGAGCAGAAGTACTCGGTGGTCTTGCCGATCAGCATGCCGGCCACCAGACCGCAGATCACCGAACCGAACAGCCACAGCGGCTGGGCAGCGGTGGTCGTGGTGCTCCAGACGAAGAAGATCGCGAAGATCGCGCAGATCTCGAGCGCGGCGGCCACGTAGGTGCCGCGATTGAGCGCGGCGTGCAGCGACGCGCCCTCCTTGGTGCGAACCGCGAACAAGCCGATGATCGACGTGATGATGCCGCAGGCGGCGATCACCACGGGCACCACCACGGCCCAGGTGAGGTCGATGCCGGTGAAGTAGCCCAGCGAGCCGAAGGTGACGGCCAGGATCGTGGGGGCGATGATCGAGCCGGTGTACGACTCGAACAGGTCGGCGCCCATGCCGGCCACGTCGCCCACGTTGTCGCCCACGTTGTCGGCGATGGTGGCGGGGTTGCGGGGGTCGTCCTCGGGGATGCCTGCCTCAACCTTGCCCACCAGGTCGGCGCCCACGTCGGCGGCCTTGGTGTAGATGCCGCCGCCCACACGGGCGAACAGGGCCACGGCGGAGGCGCCGGTGGCGAAGCCCTCGACCATGCCCACGTGCTCGTGCATCACGTCAACCATGTTGATGTTGCCGAACACCAGCAAGATCAGCCACAGCGACAGGCCGAACAGCGCGAAGCTGGCCACGCACAGGCCCATGGTGAGGCCCGACTTGAAGCTGACGTTCAGGGCGCGGGCCACCGACTCGGTGGCGGCATGCGCCGTGCGGGTGTTGGCGCGCGTGGCAACGTGCATGCCCGCATAGCCTGCGCAGGCCGACAGCACGCCGCCGGTGATGAAGGCGGCCGCCGTCCAGGGCGACAGCGCGAACGCCATGACCACCGCGACGACCGCGACGAACACTGCGAGCATCTTGTACTCGCTGACCAGGAAGGCCTTCGCGCCCTTCTGGATTTTGATCGAGATGCTGTTCATCTTCTCGGGGCCGGGGTCCTGCTTCAGAACCCACGAACCGAGGTAGCCCGCCACCGCCATGCCGATCAGGGCGCAGATGGGGGCGAGCCATGCTACCGAAGTAGTCACGTAATCCCTCCTTGAATGTTGCCGGAACCGTCTGTGGCCTTCACGCTGGGCACACGAGCGTGAAGAACGCAGTGCTCCTATAGTAGGCGAAAGGCGGGCCCAGCGGGGCGAGAATCGGCGCGCTTTCAGCACGAAAGCCGTTATGCGCGGCACGTGCGGCGCGGCGGACTACAGGTGCTGACGCACCCAGGCGATGTTCGCCAGCACCGTTCTGATCAGCTCGTCCACGGTATCGAATTTGATCATGGGTCGCAGGAAGTGCGTGACGTCGATGCTCAGCGCGGCGCCGTACAGCGTGCCTTGGAAATCAAGCAGATGCGCCTCGCACACGGCGTCGGTGCGGCCGGAGAACACCGGCGACACCCCCACCGATACCGCAGCGCGGTAGGTTTCGCCGTCTATGCGGGCATAGCCGGCGTACACGCCCTCCCCCAGCGCCAGACAGGCGGGCGGCACGCTCAGGTTGGCGGTGGAGAACCCCATCTGGGCGCCCTCGCCGCGGCCGGGCACCACCCGGCCCACGATGCGATAGGGGCGTCCCAGCAGGTCGCGGGCCTCGCTTACCTTCCCCTCCTGCAGAAGCAGGCGGATGCGCGTGGCCGAGATGGGGCTGCCCTCGGCCTGAACCAGGGTATGGGCATGCACCTCCATGCCATGCACGGCCCCCCAGCGCTCAAGGTCGGCCACCGTGCCGCTGGCCCGCGCACCGAAGCGCAGGCCATGGCCCACGTGCAGGGCGCGGGGCACATGGGCCCCGAAGGCGCGCTGCATGAAGTCGGCGGGAGGCTGCCCGGCGAACGCCTCGGTGAACGGAAAGGCCACCACGGCATCCACGCCGGTGTCGGCCAGCGCGCGCAGGCGGTCGTCGTTGGTCATCAGCTTGCGCAGGCGATCGGCGTGGAACACCTCGTCGGGATCGATGTCGAACGTCAGCGCCACGGCGTGCTTTTCCAGCTCGCGCGCCTGCGCGACCGCCTGTCCGATCAGGAATCGGTGCGCCCGGTGCACGCCGTCGAACACGCCGAAGGCGCACACCGCGCCCTCAAGGCGCGCCACGTCGAACGTCTCGTCTGCCATTATCAGCTCAGCCACGCGAAACCCCCACGGAGAACCCGCAGCGCGAGGCCCACAGCCCCCGCTGCGCATCGAATTCGTACACCGCAGCCAGGCGGTCTTCCAGCAGAACGCAGGCAAGCTCGCCGGGACGCGGCTCCCCCGCACCCGCACGACCCGCGGCCATGCAGGCCGCATCCCGCGCCTGCGTCTTGGGCGCCGTGGCCACAGACGCGCTCTGGCCGCGCAGAGCGGGCTGAAGGCGCAGGTCATCGTCCTTCAGACGAGCCCCGTTGCGCACTGCGGCCCGACAGTGGTCGGCGTGGGCGAAGCGCAGCCCCAAAGCGGCCACCGGGTCGATGGCCGCCTGCGTGCCCCGGTCCTCCAGCTGATCGAGCGTCACGCAGTCGTCGATGGACACGGCGCCCGCAGCCAGGCGGCGCAGACCGCTCAGGTGGGCGGCGCTTCCCGCCAGACGGCCCGCATCGCGCGCCAGAGAGCGAATGTAGGTGCCCTTCGACACGGCGAAGCGAACGCGCCAGCGCACGTCGCCCTCTTCGTCGCGCTGAGCATCGATCAGCTCCGCCGCATGCACGACGATCGGACGCGCGTCCAGCACCACGTCCTCGCCGGCACGGGCGCGCGCGTACGCCGCACGGCCGTTCACCTTGATGGCGGCGTACGCGGGCGGGCGCTGAAGCTGCTCGCCCACCAGCTTGGCCAGCACCTCATGCGCGCAGGCCGGATCGGCCAGATGCGCGGGCACCGGGGCGCGGCGCGTGGGCTCGCCCTCGGCGTCGTCGGTGCTCGTCTCCCACCCGAAGCGCAGCTCTGCCTGGTAGACCTTGTCATGACCCACCAGAAAATGCTCAAGGCGCGTAGCCGGTCCCACGCACAGGGGCAGCACGCCCGTCGCCAGCGGGTCGAGGGTGCCCGCATGGCCCACCCTGCGCTCACCGAACACGCGTCGCACGCGATTCACCACGTCATGCGAGCTCATGCCCTGCGGCTTGTCAACGGCCAGCAGCAGCGAGAACCCCGACTCCCCTCTTCTCACTGCGGCGCACCTGCCGTCTGCCCATCCGACGTCGCATGGGCCGCGCGCGCCGACGCACCTGCCGCCAGCGGATCCTCGGCCGACGCGCCGGAAGCCACCTGGCTCGCGCAGGGCCCGTACAGGCGCTCGATGGCCGCGCTCACGCGCGCGGCCGCCTCGTCAAGCGGGGCGTCGATCGAGAACCCCGCCGCCGCCACGTGGCCCCCGCCGCCGAAGAGGCGGGCCATCTGCGCCACATCGGCCGTGGACTTCGCCCGCGCGCTGCCGCGCACGATGCCGTCCTGCTGACGCAGCAGCACGGCCACCTCCACGCCCTCGATGCTGCGCAGGGCATCCACCACCGGCTCGATGTCCGACTTCACTGCGCCCGCAGACGCGATCTGCGCGGAGTCAAGCGTCCCCAGAACCGCCGCGCCGCCCAGAAGGAAGCGCGCGCTGCCGATCGCCTGGGCCTGCACCTGCAGCGACGCCAGCGTGCGGCGCTGGAAGAACTCCCGCGCGGTAAGCGCGGGGTCGGCACCGCAGGCGATCATGTCGGCCGCCGTGCGAAACGCCCCCTCGCCGGCCGATGCGTACTGGAACGAGCCCGTGTCGGTTGCCAGGCCGGTGAAGGCGCACTGGGCCGCAGCCGGCGAGGGAGCGCCCACCAGCAGGCGGCAGAGGTCCCACACCCGCAGGGCGGTGGCGGGCGCCTCGGGCTCCACGTACACCATCTGGCTCATGGCCTGCGGCGCAGCATGGTGGTCGATGGTGATGGTCAGAGATGCCCGGGCATGGATCCGCGCCGCCGCGCCGATGCGCTCGACCGTGGGAACATCGACGGCCACGAAGGCCTCGCAGGGCCCTTGGAAATCGTCAGCGCTGGTCAGGAGCTCGCTTCCCGGCAGAAAGGCCAGCGAGGGCGGCGCGACGCGCGCGTCGGCCAGCACCGGCGTGACCCGCTTGCCCAGGTCGTTCAGCGTATGCGTCAGCGCCAGCTGCGAGCCGATGCAGTCGCCGTCGGGGCTGACGTGCCCACACACCACGATGTCGTCGGCGCCGCGCAGCGCCTCGGCGATCTGCTCCAGGCTGGCGTTCGACTGCGGCGTCAGCCGCGCTGCGGGCACGCCGCGGGGTGCGGCGCCGGAAAGCGCGCTACTCATCGCCGGGCTCATCCGGCGCCCCGCCGCTGCGCTCGCGCTCGGCGCGCAGGGCGATGGCGATCCGCTCAGCGTGATCGACGCTCTTGTCGGGGAAGAACCGCAGCTCGGGAACCACACGCCACGACAGCTCACGCCCCATGAGCGAGCGGATGCGACCCGATGCCGACTTCAGCGCCGCGGACACCTCCTCGATGCGGGCGCGGTCGGCCGTGAAGTACACGTTGCAGGCGGAGCGGTCGAAGCTCACCTCGCAGTCGGTGATGGTGACCAGCGACAGGCGCGGGTCTGACACCTCGAACATGATGATCTGAGCGATCACCTGGCGCGCCTGCTCGTTCACGCGCCTACTGGACGAACCCTGCTTCATGGCTGCCCTCCTTCAGATGGCGAAAGCGGACGCCGGCCGCGCCGACGTCCGCTGCGTATGCGTGCGATCGGGCGCGTCCTACTCGGTGCGCTCGACCTCCTTCTTCACGTAACCCTCGATGGTGTCGCCCACCTTCAGGTCCTGGAAGCCGTTCACGCCCAGGCCGCACTCGTAGCCCGCACGCACTGACTTCACGTCGTCCTTGAAGCGGCGCATCGAGGCCAGCGTGCCCTCGAACACCACCGTGCCGTCGCGCACGACGCGCACCAGGTCGTCGCGGCCCATCTCGCCCTCCACCAGGTAGCAGCCGGCGATCGTGCCCACCTTGGGCACCTTGAACAGGTCGCGGACCTCGGCGATGCCGGTGTCCTCCTCCACGATGTCGGGCGACAGCAGGCCCACCCGCGCGGCGTTGATCTCTTCCAGCGCCTCGTAGATCACGCGGTACAGGCGGATGTCCACCTTCTCCTTCTCGGCCTGCTGCTTGGCCTTGCCCATGGGGCGCACGTTGAAGCCGATGATGATGGCGCTCGACGCCGCGGCCAGGGTGACGTCGGTCTCGGTGATGCCGCCCACGGCCGAGTGCACGATGTTGATGCGCACCTCGGACTGGTCCATCTTCTCGAAGGCGCCGCGCAGGGCCTCGATCGAACCCTGGACATCGGCCTTCACGATGAGGTTCAGATCGGCGATCTTGCCCTCCTCGATGCGCCCGAACAGGTCGGTCAGCGAGGTATGGGTCTTGGCGTCCTGAGCCGTCAGACGCTCGCGCAGCGCGCGCTCCTCGGCCAGGCGGCGGGCATCGCGCTCGTCCTCGAACACGCGGAACTCGTCACCGGCAACCGGCACGCTGCTCAGGCCCAGCACCTCGGCCGGGCTGGCCGGGATCGCCGAGTCGATATGGGCGCCGTGCGGGTCGATCAGGGCGCGGACACGGCCGTACGAGGTGCCGGCCACCAGCACGTCGCCGGGCTTCAGGGTGCCGCGCTGCACCAGCACCGTGGCAACCGGCCCGCGGCCCTTGTCGAGGTTGGCCTCGATCACGAAGCCCGACGCAAGGGCATCGGGGTTCGCACGCAGCTCAAGCACGTCGGCCTGAAGCAGGATCGTCTCCAGCAGGTCGTCAATGTGCAGGCGCTTCTTGGCCGACACCTCCACGAACATGTTCGCGCCGCCCCACTCCTCGGGAACCACCTCGTAGGTGGTCAGCTCCTGGCGCACGCGATCGGCGTTGGCGCCCGGCTTGTCGATCTTGTTCACGGCCACCACGATGGGCACGTTGGCGGCGCGGGCGTGGTTGATCGCCTCGATGGTCTGGGGCATCACGCCGTCATCAGCCGCCACCACCAGCACGATGATGTCGGTGACCTGGGCGCCGCGGGCGCGCATGGCCGTGAACGCCTCGTGACCCGGGGTGTCGATGAAGGTGATCTTCCGCGAGCCCACGGTAACCACCGACGCGCCGATGTGCTGGGTGATGCCGCCCGCCTCGCCGGCGGCCACGCCGGTGTCGCGAATGGCATCCAGCAGCGACGTCTTGCCGTGGTCAACGTGGCCCATGACGGTAACCACGGGCGGGCGCGGCTTCAGCTCGTCGTCGGAGTCGTGGTACACCACCGTGAACTCCTCCTCGGGCGACACCACGCGCACCTTGCGACCCATGTCATCGGCCACCAGCTCGATCAGCTCGTCGTTCATCGACTGCGTCAGCGTGAGCACGTTGCCCAGCATGAACAGGCGCTTGATCACCTCGTTGGGACCCACGGCAAGCAGCTCGGCGAACTTCTGCACCGTCGCGCCCTGGGGCACCTCCACCACCGAGTCGTCCAACAGCAGGCTGGGGTCGATGCCCTTCTGGATGGCCTCGGCCTCAAGACGCTCGCGCTGCTGCGCCTGGCGCTTCTCCTTGCGCTTGCGGCGGCGGCCCTCGCCCTCATGGGTGTTGGCGGCGGCCACGGCGGCGCGGGCGTCGGCCAGCACCTTGTCGCGCTGGAGCTCCTCCACCTGCACGGCCATGCGCGCGTAGCGATCGTCCTCGCCGCCGCGCTCAAGCTCGGGCACGACCTGGTCGCCGCGGCGACGCTTGCCCGACGCGGCGGCCGGCGACGCCGCACGGCGGCCGGCGCCGGCG
Organism: Berryella wangjianweii; assembly: GCA_013201155.1. Lineage (GTDB taxonomy): Bacteria > Actinomycetota > Coriobacteriia > Coriobacteriales > Eggerthellaceae > Berryella > Berryella wangjianweii. The sequence goes on from CP053716.1 coordinate 461,996, forward strand.
GGCTTGGAGGCGCCGCCCTGCTCGGAGATGCGCTTCTTCTCGGCCTCGATCTGCGACAGCAGCGACTCGAAGCGGTTGCCGCCCCCCGCCGGGGCCCGACCGGCGGTCGGTGCAGGCGCGGCTACGGGCGCGGGACGCTCGGCGGCAGCCGGGCGCGCGCTCTTCTTCCCGCCGCTGCGCTCGCGCAACGCGGCCTCGACCGCCTGCTTCTTCGCCACGGCCTGGGCGGCGGCGGCGGCGCGGGCGCGGGCGCGGTCCTCCTCGGCCTTGCGACGGGCGCGCTCGGCCGCATCGGCGATCTGAGCCTCAAGGCCCGAGAACGGCGATGACGGCGTCGGCGGGGTCTTGGCGGCGGCGCGCTCGTCCGCGGTGCCGGCGGCAGACGCCGCCGATGCGGGCGCGGCGCGGCGCGCGCGCTCGGCCTCGCGGGCCGCGCGCTCCTTCTCCACCGCCTCGCGACGGGCACGCTCCTCCTCGGCCTGGCGCTTCTGCTCCTCGGCCTCCTTCTCGGTCACGACGACCGTCTTCTGCTCGCCGTTCTCCACCACTTCCTTCACCACGGGCTCAAGCGCCTCGCGGATCTGCCTCACCTGATCCTCGGTCAGCACGGACGCATGGCTCTTCGCGGGAATTCCCATCTCGCGAACGCGCCCGAGCATGTCCTTGGAAGAGAGGCCGAACTCGCGGCCCAGCTCCTGTACGCGCATGCCTGCCATATACCACTCCTTTACGCTTCAGCCGCGGCGAAGGCTCGTGTCACTTCGCTCACCAGGCCGTCCAGCTGATCACTATCTATGTTCGTCTTCAGGGCGCGCTGCAGCCTTGCCGTCTTCAGCGCGCGCTCGAAGCAGGTCGCCGAGCACACGTAGGCTCCGCGTCCGGGCTTGCGGCCCGTCGGGTCCGCCTCCACCGCGCCTGCGGGCGTGCGCACGATCCGCAGAAGCGCGCGCTTCTCGGACGTGGCGGAGCACCCGATGCAGGTTCTGACGCGCTTGCGCGTCGCGATGGGGTCGGTCATGGCCTACTCCTCGTCGGCATGGATGCCGCAGAAGCGGCTGCCGGGGCGGGCATGGTTGCGACACGGCACGCCCTCGTCGCTGACATGGGCGCAGAACTCGGGCTCGGCCTCGTCCTCGGCGTCGATCAGAAGGTCGTCGCCGGCCAGAGACTCGGCCTTGAACGAGGCCGACTTGATGTCGATGTGCCAACCGGTGAGGCGGGCGGCGAGACGGGCGTTCTGACCCTCCTTGCCGATCGCCAGCGACAGCTGGTCATCGGGCACCGTGACGGTGGCGTACTGGCGCTCGGAGTCAACCGACACCGAGGTCACGCGCGCCGGCGAAAGCGCCTGGGCCACGTACTTGGCCGGGTCGTCGCTCCACTGGATCACGTCCACGCGCTCGTTGTGGAGCTCCTCCACCACCATGCGCACACGGCTGCCCTTCGGTCCCACGCAGGCGCCCACCGGGTCGAGGTTGCTCTCGCGCGAGTGCACGGCCACCTTCGAGCGCACGCCGGGCTCGCGGGCGATCGACTTCACCTCCACCAGGCCGTCGTAGATCTCGGGAACCTCGATCTCGAACAGGCGGCGGATGAGGTCGGGATGCGTGCGGCTGACCACGATCGAGGGGCGCGTCTGGTCGCCGCGCATGCGAGGCGCGGGCGAAGAGGGGTCGCGCACATCGATGATCAGCACCTTCAGACGCTGGTTGTGACGGTAGTGCTCGCCCTTGGGACGCTCGTTGCGCTCGTCGGGCGTGCGCTCAAGGTCGAAGTGCGGCAGCTCGGCCTCGATGCCGTCGCGGATCTTGATGATGGTGAAGTCGGGCGTGCCCTGCAGCACCGTACCCGTGACCAGGTCACCCACGCGATGCGAGAACTCCTGGTAGATGGACTGCCTGCCGGCGTCGCGCACGATCGAGGCGATCACGCTCTTGGCGTTCTGAGCGGCGATGCGGCTGACGTCGGCCGGAGTGACGTCGCGCTCCTCGTACTCGGGGTACACGCCCTCCTCGTCCGGCTCGCCCTTGCCGACCAGCTCGTACACGTAAATGCGACCCGAGTGGCGGTCGATCGTCACGCGGGCGTCCCACTCGAGGTCGAGGATGTTCTGGTAGCTGCGCGCCAGCGACTCCTCAAGCCGCTCGATCAGATAGAACTCGTCGATCTTGCGCTCGTGAGCCAACGCCTGCAGGGCCTCGATCAATTCAGAAGATGCCACGATGTTTCCTTTCTATGAACTGAAATCGATTTCGCCCTTGAGGTGGGCGCGTTTCATGAGCGAGTAGGAGACGGACACGGGCGTGCCGTCGCAGTCGAGCCTGACGCCCTCGTCGTCGGCGTGCGCGATCAGGCCCGTGAAGGACGAGCGCCCCTCGATGGGCGCGGTGGTGCGCACCACCGCGCGCAGCCCCTGATGCTGCCTGAAGTGCTCGGGCGTGCGCAGCGGGCGGTCGATGCCCGGCGACGACACCTCCAGCATGTAGGCGCCGGGAAACGGGTCCAGCTCATCCATGATCTGGTTCACCCAGGCCTGGGCGCTCGACAGCTCGTCGAAGCTCACCCCGCCCTCGGTGTCGATGAACACGCGGATGGTAGGCGACTTGCGCGCGCCCACCACCTCGACGGTGACGATCTGCACGCCCTCCTGCGCCGCACGCGGCTCAAGGGCAGCGAGCAGCTGCTGTTCCTTGGCGCTGAGCATGTTCGCCCTCCTTCGGGTTCCTGCGGTCCATCGTCGCGCGCTGCATGTGCGCGAAGCGACCCCCATACAAAAAGAAAGCGGGACATGCCCACTTTCTTCAGACGATGAAAGTTTTATCCAGCTTCGCGAATGCAAGATCGGCACGCGCCCTATCTTTATAGCACGATCGCCGCGCGGAAGCCAGGAACGTTTCGCATCTCGGCAATAAAATACGCACGGCGAAGCGACGCTGCGGATTCAGCGTCCGCGCAGCGGAACCCGAGCCGCGGCCTGCGACGAGCGCGAAGCGCCGCGTCGGGCCCGAACCCGGGTCGCCCGCTGCGGCCCCGCCTGGGCGGCGGGCCGCACGCGCGAAGTCGCACGACCCGCCGGACAGCGCGATCGGGGCCGTCGCCTGCCCGCCCGCGCCTAGCCGTGACGGTACTCCACGCCCATGGTGGGGCCGGGGTTTCGCCACTCCCGCACGATGGTGTCCTCGCAGGCGATGCGGCAGGTGCCGCACTCCAGGCATCCCGCGTAGTCGAACAGGGCCTCCCCCGCCTCGCCCACGCGGTACAGGGCTGCGGGGCACAGGCGCACCAGCTTCATGAACTCGTCGGCGTCGGGGTCGTCCACCAGCACGATGTGGGCGCTCTCCTCATCTACCTCGTACTTGTTCGGAGCGATCAGCTCGTCTACGTTCACGTCGATCCTCACAGCGACTTCAGCGCTCCTCTCATCTCTCGGCCAAGCCGCAGCAGCCCGCGCTTCCTGAATATGGGCATCATGCGGCGCATCAGGCGCTCCTGCGGCGTGCCATCCACCACGAACAGGGCGTTCATAGCCTCCCTTGCCATCGTGGGGTAGTCGGAGAACAGCGTGTCCCACCCCTCCATGGTAGCCGGCCAGTTGCTGAAGGTGCGCAGGTCGCGCATGACGAACGACGCTTCCATGCGCGCGCGGTAGCCTGCCAGCCCCGCCTTCGACGTGTCACCGCGCCCGATCGCCTCGACCACCGCCTCGGCGGCCATGCGGCCGCTGGCAACGGCGAAGTCCATGCCGCGCACCTGGTATCCCATGTTCATGCACAGGCCCGCCGCCTCGCCGACCACCACGCAGCCGTCGAACGTCATCTCGGGAACCATGCCCAGACCGCCCTCCGGAACCATGTGGCCCGAGTGCTCCACCACGGTGGTGCCGCGCACGATCGGCGCCACGGCGGGATGGCGCTTGAAGTCCTCCAGCATCTGGTACACCGGCGTGTCGTTGGACGCATCTCCCGCCTTGGAGATGGTGGTCACCAGGCCCAGCGAGATGGAGTCGCGGTTCGTGTACAGAAAGCCCCCGCCCACGCAGCCATGGGTGCAGTCGCCCACGAACAGCATCGAAGCGCCCTCGCCCTCGGGCAGCAGGAAACGGTCCTCGATCTGGCCCGAGGAAAGCTCCAGCACCTGCTTGATGCCCACGGCCATCTGATGAGGCTTGGGACGAGGGTTTCCCAGGCACCGCTCCGACAGCAGCGGGTTGGCGCCCTCGGAGAGGATGACGGCCTGGGCCGTGATCTGGTCCTCGCCCGCGCGCACGCCCACCACGCGGCCCGCGTCGTCACGCACCAGCTCCTCCACGGCGATGCCGTATATGGCCTCGGCACCCGCTTCCTCGGCCTTCGCGGCAAGCCACTGGTCGAAGGGCGCGCGCAGCACCGCGTACGAATCGGCCCCCTCACGCGCCAGCTCGGCGCTGGTGAAGTCGAAGGCGAAGCTGGACTCGGCGTCCATCAGCGCCAAGCGCTCGTGCGTGATTCTGCGCTCAAGCGGCGCCTCGCTCTCGAAGCCGGGGAACACCTCCCTCAGCGCGTGCGCGTAGATGCGCCCTCCCGTCATGTTCTTGGCGCCGGCGAAGTTGCCGCGCTCGATCATCAGCACGCTCATGCCCGCCGATGCGGCCACGTACGCCGCGGTTGCTCCGGCGCAGCCCGCGCCCACGACGATCACGTCGAAATCGGATTCCGACATCGCCCCTCCTCTCTCTTGCGTATTGCGTGTCCGGCGAACGCGCGGACCGCACGGGCGGCACGTCGCGCGCCGCCCGCCTGCCTTCGGACTACAGCGCCGCCGCCACCGCGGGAAGCACGTCTGCCAGGTCGCCCACCAGCCCGTAGTCGCACTGCTTGAAGATCGGCGCGTTCTTGTCGCGGTTGATCGCGAACACGGCGCCTGCGCGGTTGCAGCCCACCATATGCTGCATCTGACCCGAGATGCCGCAGGCCACGTATACCTTCGGCGTCAGCATGAGGCCCGACACGCCGATGTACGTCTCGCTGGGAAGCCAGCCGACCCCTTCGGTAAGCGGACGCGAGCACCCCAGGCCGGCGCCGATGCGCTCGCAGAGCGCGCGAGCCAGGTCAAGCTGGCCCTCCTCGGTGAATCCGCGACCCGCGGCCACCACCGCGTCGGCACGGCCCAGATCGGCGCCTGTGCGCTCGAGGGCGCGCGACGACACCAGCCGCACGGGACGCTCTGGCTCGACCCAGCTCAGCTCCTCGACCGTTGCCGCAGGCCCCGCTGCCTCCCCTGCGTCGCCGAAGGCCCCGGCGGCCACCGTGTACACCGCCAGCGGGCCCTCGACCCGACGCACGCGCTCGGCCGCGCCGCCGAAGTACAGGCTGCGGGCGCCCTGCTCCTCGAATGAGGTCACATCGGTGATCGCCGCCGTGCCCGCGTGAGCGGCCAAACGCCCCGCCACCGTGCGCAGGCACCGCGTGGGCTCCACCAGCACCGCGCCGAATCCCTCGGCGTCAAGCAGGCCGACCAGCGTGGCGGCGCAGTCCTCGCGCACGCGGCCCTCGGGAACCCCCAGCGCCAGCGCGCGGTCGCCCGGATAGCCCGCCGCATCGCCGAACGCAACGCACGTCACCTCGTCGGCCAGGGTCCGCGCGCCTGCCACCAGCTCGCGCGCGGCTTCCAAATGCTCAGCTACAACCAATGCCTTCATACGATCATGCCTTTCCATGGAATGCGAACGGGTCTACAGGGCGGCGCGCAGGGCCTGGGCGAAGCGCTCCACGGCGCCCTCGTCGCCGGCGTCCGCCACCTCGCAGCGGCGCTCGGCCTGCTCGGGCGCCTCGCACGATGCCGTGACCAGCGCAGCGGCGGGAACCTCGCCTGCCGGGGATGCGCTCATGGGGCGCTTGCCCGCAGCCAGGATGTCCTTCATGCCGGGAATGCGCGGCTCGGCGATGTCGGGCAGCACCGCCACCACTGCGGGCAGGGGCACCTCCACCGTCTCGACGCGATCCTCGAGCACGCGCTCCACCACCACCGACGCACCCTGGGGCTCGATGGACACCACGCCGCCGATCGAGGGGACGCCCAGCTCGCACCCAAGATGCACGTCCACCTGCTGAGCGTAGTCGTCAGCCGAGCCGCCGCCGCACAGCACCAGGTCGAACGAGCCCCGAGCACGCACGGCCTCGGCCAGCACGCAGGCGGTCGCCCGGGCGTCCATGCCCTCGCAGCGCTCGTCCACCACCATCGTCAGCTCGTCCACGCCGCGAGCCAGCACGTTCTTCTTCAGCTTGCCGTCGTCGATCGACAGCGGGCCGGCCGAAAGGCCCGTCACGCGCGAATCACCGGCCTGGGCGGCCAGCTGCGCCGCCGCCTCGATGGCGTTGAGGTCGTAGGCCGACACGACCTTCTTGGCCTTCGACAGATCAAGCGACCCATCAGGGGCCACCTGGATGTCCTGATCGTCGGGAACGACCTTGAACGCAACGATGATGTCCATGCTCTGCGCCTTCCTTTCCTTGCAGAATCGAGCTGCCCGCGCACGACACTGCCCTGAGGGCGCGCGACGCGTCGGCCGTGCCGGGCGGAAACGAGCCCAGTGTGGGCGGACGCACGGGGAAGGGCATCGCATGATGGTCGTGAACCCCCCGATACTCAGAAACAGGGGATGCCCGACGCGCAGGGCGCGTGAGCCGCGGCGGGGCAGGCCGAAGGGCGCGCAGTGACGCGCCCGCGGCCGACCCGCAGCGCACGACGTCAGGCGCGCCGTGAGGCATCAAGCGCGTTCTCGCAGGTCGATCGTGCGACTACTGGATTTCTTGCGATGCCGCGCGGACCGCGCGAACCCGATTACTCCCCCCCTTGCGATGCGGGCGCCCCCCGTGCGGCATACGATCGAGTCGGCCTCGCCGGCAAGGTGCGGGGCCCGGCCGGAATCCCGGCGCGAGGCGTCCCCCATGAAGCGGGGACCTGCAGGCAAGGAGGGTATATGAAGGACTACCTGGGTACCGACACGGTGGTGTCGCAGCTGCGCGAAGACGGGCTTCTGGTCATCCGCATCAATCGGCCCGAAGTGGCCAACGCGCTGAACGGCGCCACCTCGCGCGCCATGGAGGCCATCATGAACAGCGCGGAGACCAACCCCGCGGTGCGGGCCATCGTGGTTACCGGAACCGGCAAGGTGTTCTGCGCGGGTGAGGACCTGTCCGAGCTCAGCGAGGGCGGCGAGTGCCAAACCGTCACCGAGCACGGATTCGGCGGCCTAACCGCGCGCCTGTGCTCGAAGCCCGTGATCGCCGCCTGCAACGGCTCGGCGGCCGGCGGCGGCATGGAGATCGCGCTGTCGTGCGACATGGTGGTTGCCGCCGAGAACGCCAAGTTCGGCTGCACCGAGGTGGGCCTGGGCATCATCGCCTCCACCGGCGGCATCGTGCGCCTGGCCCGCGACATCCCCCGCAAGCACTGCATGGAGCTGCTGCTGACCGGCAAGAAGATCAAGGCCCCCGAGGCCCTGGAGCTGGGTCTGATCAACTACGTGGTACCCGCCGACCAGGTGCTGGAGCGCGCCATCGAACTTGCCGAGGAGTGCCTGCGCAACGCGCCTCTGGCCCTGAAGTGGACGAAGTACCTGGTGCGCGCCGCCGACCAGATGGACGAGGGAGACGCCATGCGCTACTGCGACGCCGCCTACCGCTTCCTGGAGCGCACGGCCGACGGCATCGAGGGCCCCGCGGCCTTCGTGGAGAAGCGCCCGCCTGTGTGGCAGGGCCGCTAGCGCCCGTCGCCGCGACGGATGGGCGATGCGCTCCTCGGTGCCGCACGACGCACCGTCGAGAAGCGTCGCCGGCCTGCGGCGCGTGGCAGGCACGCGTGGCAGGACCGAGCGCAGGACCTGAGCTGCGCACGACGCAGAGAGGGGCGCCGGGGCTTTCCCCGGCGCCCCTCTCGCTTCTCCTCAGCCGCGTCATTCGCTCCGGCGACGTCGTCCGCACCGAGGAACGCCCCCGCCGTCATCTGCCGCCGCCATCCTGCGCAGCGGCGTCGAGCGGCCAGGCGCGACGCCCTCTGACGGCATCGCCCGGCAGTCCGTCGTGCGGCGCGCGTCCGGCTCACACCCGTCGATGACGCCCGGGTGCGCTGGCCTCGGAAAGCGTTTTGCCGCGCGTCTCGGGCGCCAGAGCCGCCGACAGCCCCAGCGCAAGCGCCACCAGGCCCGCGGCCACCAGCATGGTGGGCCCGATCCCGAACCGCGCCAGAAACAGCGGCAGGCCGTAGGTGGCGGCGATCGTCCCCACCCGCGAGATGCCGATCGCCACGCCCACCGCCGTCGCCCGCACCTCGGTGGGGAACAGCTCGTTGGGATACAGCCACTGCAGGATCCCGGGGCCGCCGCTGAAGAAGGCGTACAGCCCGAATGCCGCCACGATCACCGCCGCGGGGGCCTGAGGAAACAGGCCCAGCGCCACCAGGCCCGCCAGCATGCATGCCAGCGACCCGATCAGCACGCGCCGGCGCCCCAGCGTGTTCAGCCAGTACATGGCGGGAAACGTGCCCAGCAGGAACAGCAGGCTGACCGCGCTCTCGCCCAAGATGGCCTCCTTGCCCGATGCCAGCCCGAAGGCGGCCATGATGTCGGGCCCGAAGGTGTAGATCGCGTACATGGGCACCACCTGGCACAGGGTAAGCACGCCCAGGAACAGAATGCGCCCCAGGTAGCCCTGCGAGAACACCGTGCCCAGACTGGTGCGCGGGCGCGCAGGCTCGGTCACCGGCGCCGCGTGGGGCCCGAACACCCGGCTCATCACCTGCGCCGCCTCGTCGTGGCGCCCCTTGCTGGCCAGCCAGCGGGGCGACTCGGGAATGTCGCGCCGCCCGATCAGCAGCACCGCGCACGGCACGATCGCCGAGCCCAGCATCCAGCGCCAGCCCCCGGGAACGTCGATCAGCGCCCAGCCCACCACGGCGGCAACCGTGGCGCCCAGGTACCACGCCGCCGACACCATGCCCATCGACACGGCGCGGCTGCGCGTGGGCGCGAACTCGGCGATCAGCGAGGTGGCGATCGGATAGTCGGCGCCCACGAACACCCCGATCAGGAAGCGCGCGCATATCAGCTGCAGGGCATCGGCGCACTGGGTGCTCAGAAGCGACAGCACGCCCAGTGCCACGATGTCCACCACGAACATGCGCTTGCGGCCTATGAGGTCGGTCAGATAGCCGCCCACCACCGTTCCCAGAAGGATTCCCGCCAGCACCGAGGCCCCGATGGCCGCGCTCTCGGCATCGGTCAGTCGGAACAGCGGGCCGATCTGGGTAAGGGCCACGCCGATCAGCGACAGCACGTAGCCGTCGAGAAACGACCCCCCGCTTGAGAAGAAGGCGATTCGGCGCAGAAAGGGCGTGGAGGGCGCCTCGTCGATCGTGACGGGCGCCGCGCCCAGGGGCTCCTCAGAAGGCGCGGCCGCGCTCGCATTCGAAGGCGATACCCGCCCCCCATCGGCCTTGATGCCGCCGCGCGGGCCGTCATCGGCGCGTCCGTGCCGACAGGCGGATCTGCTCGTGCCTCTCGCGTCCATCACATGCGCTCCCTTCGCTCTCGCTCGCCACGGGCCTGCCGAAGCCCAGCCTCCGCCTCCGCCCGCCCGACGACGGCGGACGGCAGGCGACGCGCGCTCACCCCATGCGGGTCGTCCGGGCCATCTGCGCCAGCCGACGCTTCTCCACCTTCATCGAGGGAGTGCGCGGAAACTCGTCCACCACCAGCACGCGGGTGGGAACCTTGTAGTCGGCCAGATGCTCGGCGCAGAATGCCCGCACCTGGTCGGGCGTGAGTCGCGCGTCCGGCACGAGGCGAACGAACGCGCACACCTCCTGGTCGCGGATGGGGTCGTCCACGCCCACCACCGCCGCCTCGTTCACGGCGGGGTGTCGCGACAGCACGTCCTCCACCTCGATGGCCGAGATGCTGCGGCCCGCCCGCTTGATGAGGTTCGCCTTGCGCTCCACGAAGTAGAACCACCCGTCGGCATCGCGGTATCCCTGGTCGCCCGTGCGCATCCAGCCATCGGGCGCGAAGGCGCGCGCCGTGGCGTCCGCGTCGTCCAGATAGCCCGCCATCAGCGTGCGTCCCCGCACGCCGCGCACCTGGATCTCGCCCACGCTCCCGGCGGGCACCTCGCGGTCATCGCCGTCGGCGATGCGCACCTCGTAGCCAAGGCCCGGACGACCCACGCTGGGCCATCGGCGCGGGCCCAGCGGCGGGTCGGTCAGCACCCAGCAGATGGACTCCGTGGAGCCGTAGGTATTCATCAGCGACACCCCGAAGCGCTCCTCGAACTCGCCCTTCTGCCGATCGGTGACCGACTGGAAGTACAGCAGCTCGCGCAGCCCATGCGCGCGATCCAGGTGGCTGCGCGGCTGCAGCAGCAGGGTGCGCAGCATCATGGCCACGCACTGGGCCACGGTGGCGCGATGAGCGCGCACCTGGTCCCAGAACCGGCTGGCGCTGTAGCGCTGCACCATCACCAGGGTGGCCCCCGCCTCGATCACGGGCGTGAGAGCGGCGAGCTGGAAGTTCGAGTGACAGGCGGGCATGGTGGTGAGCAGGCGGTCATCGGGGCGCAGGGCGGTCTGCCATGCTCCGTACACGCCGCTGAACACCATGTTCGCATGGGTGACCAGCACGCCCTTGGGCCGTGCCGTGGTGCCGGAGGTGAACATCACCTCCACCGGGTCCTCGGGGAGAAGCCGCACGCGCTGTCGCAGCGCCGGCGACGCAGAGGCGCGGGCCCGCGCAAGATCCGCGCACGTCAGCACCCCGCGCGATAGAAGGCCCTCGGCCGCGAGGTCGCGAAGCGGGCCCGCCAGGGCCGACGTGGTCACGGCAAGGACGGCCTGCGCGCGCTCGACGGCGTACCGCAGCTCGTCAGGACGGCTGCGCTCGCTCAAGGGCACCGTCACCGCGCCGATCTTCGCCAGGGCGATCAGGCAGATCAGCAGATCGGGGCAGGTGCGCATGAGCGTCACCACCCGCTCGCCCTTGCGCACGCCCTGGGACGAAAGCAGATTCGCGGTTCGGTTCACCTCGTCGTCGAACTCCCGGTACGAGAACGAGGAGACAACTCCCGCCTCGTCCTCGAACACCAGGAACGTGCACGCGCCCCGCGCGCTTACCCGCTGCTCCCAGCGGTCGCACAGCGTCGATGCCCCTACGATGTCGCTCAATCCCCTCACCCTCTGACGCCTCGCCGAACGATTCCCCGCCGCCAAGCTTCCCTTCCCCCGACGGCACCGCGGGCCGGCGGCGCGCAGGCCGCCGGCCCTCGCAAGCGCTACTCGCCCGCCTTCACCACACCCTCGTCGATCAGGCGCTCGATGCGCTCGGGCGCGTAGCCCAGGCGCGTCAGCACGTCCACGGTGTCGCCGCCCTGGGCCGGCATGGGACGCCACACCTGACCCGGGTTGTTGCGGAACTTCGGGAACACGCTCAGGCCGTGGAAGGTCTCGCCCTCGGCGGTCTGCCAGTCGGCCCAGGTGCCGCGCAGGCGCAGGTGCTCCTGCTCCACCAGGTCCTCAAGGTCGTTCACCACCTGCACCGCGATGCGATGCGCGGCGAAATCCTCCTCGATGTCGTGCTTCGAGCGCTCAAGGCAGTAGCGCTCGAAGGCGCTCTGGATCTCGGGCGCATGAGGGTTCGACAGCCACAGCGCCGAGGTGCCCTCGGGGATGTGCTCGGTGCCCCACAGATGCCCCAGGCCGATGGCCTCAAGGAAGTAGCGGTTCTGGTCAACGCCGTACAGGCACACGCCCAGGAAGCCGTCCTTGCAGGCGAACTCGCCGATGCCGCACAGATTCTGGTTGCGCGCGCCCGGGCGCGGCCACTTGATGCCCTCGTTGAGGTAGTCCACCAGGTAGTACTGGCCAATCGCCAGCAAGGTCTCGTGCATGGCCACGTCGATGCTCTCGCCCTGGCCCGTCTTGGCGGCCCGGTACAGGGCGGCCAGCGACGACGAGGCGATCATGAGGGTGTTGAAGTAGTCGCCCGCGTAGGGTCCCGGCAGCATGGGCTGCTCGGGCGTGCCGTTCTGCGCGATGATGCCCGCGTAGGCCATCACCGTCAGGTCGTAGGCGGCGCGCTTCACCATCTTGGGGTCGCCCGTCTGCCCGAAGCCCGACACGTGCACGATCACCAGGCGGGGGTTCACCTCCCACATCACCTCGTCGGTGATGCCCTTGCGGGCCCAGGTGCCGCCCTTCGACGCCTCCATGAAGATGTCCGCGTCGCGAATGAGGTCCAGGAACACCGCGCGGCCCTCGTCGCTGAAGTAGTTCAGGGCCACCGAGCGCTGATTGCGCCGCTCGGCCTGCTTCACGTAGGGCGTGTCGCGGATCGTGTCGCCGGCGCCGGTGTTCTCCAGCCACACCACATCGGCACCCCAGTCGGCCATCAGGTCGGCTGCCTTGGGACACGCCAGCTCCACGGCGGCGTACACCACCTTCACGCCGTCCAGCGGGCCGTACGAGGGCTTCTCGGTTGGGATAGCCATGAGCGCATCGCTCCTTTCATCGATGTTGGGTCATACGCCCCGCGCGGGGCGCCCGGCATCGGACTGCGGGAAGGTTCAGCCCGGCTGCGCGCGCGTCTGCGCGGGGTCTTGGCATGCGAGACGGCGCTAGCTGCGGTAGCCGCGCGACACGCCCTTCGACGCGGTCAGGATCATCATCTCGTCGGTGCCGCCCGAGATGCGGTCCACGCGCAGGTCGCGCCAGATGCGGTTGATGCGATGCTCGCTTGCCACCGCGATGCCGCCCATCACCTGCATGGCGTCGTCGGTTACCTGGAAGGCGGCATTGGCGCAGTAGTACTTGCACATGGCCGCCGCCGTGGGATCGAAGGTACCGTCGGCCTGGTCGGCCTTCCACGCAGCCTCGTACAGCATGTTGCGCATGTTAGTAAGGGCGATCTGCATCTCGGCGATCTTCAGCTGGTTCAGCTGGAATCGCCCGATGGGGCGGCCGAAGGCCGTGCGCGCGTTGGCGTGAGCCACAGCGTCCTCGAAGGCGCTGATGGCAGTGCCGTAGTCGCAGGCGCCCACCAGCCAGCGCTCGAAGTTGAAGTCGGACACGCCGCGGTTGAAGCCGTTGCCCTCGGTGCCGAAGAAGTCGGCCTCGTCAAGCTCCACGTTGTCGAAGTACACCTCGCAGCAGCTGTCCATGCGCAGGCCCAGCTTGGGCAGGGGCGACAGCGTGATTCCCGGCTTCTCCATGTCCACGAAGAACTCGCTGAACACCGTGTCGTCCTCGGCGCTCTTCGCCATCACCACCAGGTAGCGCACGCCGGCACTGGACGTGATGAAGGTCTTGGTGCCGTTCAGGTACACCTTGCCGTTCTCGCGGCGGTAGGTGGTGGCAAGGGCGCCCACGTCCGACCCGGCACCCGGCTCGGTGCACGCCGAGTTCCAGATCTGCTCGCCGGTCCCCAGAGTGGACATCACGGCCTCGATCTGGGCGGGCGCGCCCTCGCGAATCACCGTCTCGAAGCCCGGCAGCTGGTAGAGCACGTAGGTGGGAGCACCGTAGCGCCCCAGCACCTCGTACACGGCCATCAGGGTGACGCAGGGCTGCTCAAGCCCCAGGCCTCCGTGGCTCTCGGGCAGCATGATCTGGTCGAAGCCCAGCTCGCACAGGCCCGCCACCCAGCGCAGCGGATACTCGTGGCGCTCGTCGCACTCGTGGAAGTACGCCTCCCAGTTCTCGCTCTCCATGTAGGCGCGATAGCTGTCAACGATCAGCTCCTGCTCCTCGCTCAGTCTGAAATCCATGGTTCTCCTTCCTCCGGTTGAGCGCAGGCGAATCGGAATCGACCCGCCTGCGCCGATGAATGGGGTTCGCGACCGCGGCGTGCGCGGCCCTCGCGCCGGCCGAACCCACGCCGCCCCGGTGCGGGCGGCGGCGCGGCGTGCGCGTCACGCGCCGACCCTGCTGAGCCGGCGCGCTCGCAGCGCTTCGACCCTCAGCCCGCCCGCATCAGCAGGCCAGCTGCCTGCGCGCGAATTCCGCTCCCTGCTCAATCGCCTCGTTGGCGGCATCCAGCATCTTCGTGTAGTGCAGAAAGGCGTGAAGCACGCCCTCGAACACCACGTGTCGCCGCTCGACGCCGCAGTTGGCCAGCATGGTGGCCAGCGCCGCGCTGTCGTCGCGCAGCGGGTCCAGCTCGGCAGCGGCGATGTAGCACGGGGGCACGCCGTGCGACAGGTCGGCGGCGAGGAGGTTCGCGTAGGGGCTGGTCCGCAGCTCGGCGGGGTCGTTCGCGTACATGCGCAGGTAGTAGGCCCAGTCGTCCTCGGAAAGCCCGTCCCAGGGACCGCCCAGCAGGCGCATCGAGGCCGAGTCGAACAGGCCGAACCACCCGTAGTACAGCAGCAGGCACCGCACGAACGCGCTGGAGCCCGCCTGGTCGCGCAGGTACAGCGTTGCCGCCAGGCTCAGGTGCGCGCCGCCCGAATCGCCTGCGAAGGCCAGGCGCTGACCGTCCACGCCGAACGCCGCGCCCATGCGGTTCAGGAACGAGGCCACGGCCGCCACCTCGCGCACCGCGCTGGGAAAGCGCGCCTCGGGCGAGAGGCGGTAGTCCACCGACGCCACCGCCACGCCGGAGCGAGCGGCCAGCAATCGGCAGATGCGGTCGTGAGTGCCGATGCCTCCCAGCACGAAGCCGCCGCCGTGCGCGTACACGATCGCCGGCGTGGAGGCGGTGCCCGCCGCGCGTGCCGCCGCGGCCTCCTCCGTGGGGTAGTACAGCCTCACCGGCACCGTGCCGGCGGGGCCGGGCACCTCGATGTCCAAGGTGTCGGCCATCACCGGGCCGCCCTCCACCCACGGCGCACGCGAGCGCTCGTAGTTCTCGCGCATCAGGCGGAAGTCGTCGGTGGTCTCGTTGGCGCTGGCCGCCAACTCGTCTTCGCGGGCCAGCACCGCTCTCATCTGCGGACTGATCGCAGCCAGCACATCGATCTTGTTCATGGCCCCTCCTTGGGCTTGCAGGGAGGCCCGCAGGCGCGCAGCCTGCGGGCCCGCGGGCGTCACGCGAGCGCTAGGCCGCGCGGTCCTCCGTCTCCGTAGCGGAGTGGCGCTTCACCGAGCGAAGCATCATCACCAGGCAGATGCAGCCGATCGCACCGAACATGATCTCGAAGCCGAAGATGCCGGCGAAGGCGTCAACCCCCTGGGCGTCGATCATGTTGCCGTACCAGGTGTGGATGAACACGTCGGGCAGAAAGCCGATCACCGACAGGATTCCCGTGGCCGTGCCGAAGATCGACATGGGAATCTTCACCTCGGACAGCGGCGACGAGCCGATCGAGAACGCGCCGTAGGTGGTGAAGCCGAACACCACCACCAGGATCGAGGCCGTCAGCGCGGCGGCGGGGTCATGCGGGAACACGATAAGGCCCACCAGCACCGCCATCGACAGCACCAGACCGCCCAGGATCGCCTTCGAAGGGCTTTTGATCTTGGTGGCGATGAAGCCCACCACCGGACCGGCGATCAGGCCGATGCCGTACGTGCGGATCAGGCCCACCACGTTCACCAGATTGCCGTCGGCGCCGAAGGCCTGGGTAAGGTAGGGCGTGGTGTACGTGGCGCCCTGGTACACGGCGTACACGCAGAAGTACGCCACGCAGGCCCAGATCACGCCGGGATGACGCGCGGCCTGCAGGGCCTCCTTGGCGCTGAACAGCTTGGCATCGCGGTTGATCTCGCCCTTGAAGTCGGGGATGATGAAGTACGCGATGACGCCCAGCACCGCGATCACGGCGCCCAGGAACACCAGCATCGCCTGCACGCCCAGCGAACCCGACACCGAGGCGATGATGCCCGCGTTGATAAGGCCGATCACCAGACCCGTGACGCCGTAGATCGAGTAGCTGATGCCGATCTTGCTGGCGTACTCGTTCTCCTCGCAGCACAGGCGGATCACCTTGAAGCGGGTTCCCCACCACACCAGGATCGTGGTGACGCCCATCATCACGAACAGCGCCAGGCACACCGCAACCGAGGGAAGCGTGGCGTAGGCGAACACCAGCAGGGCCGTGGCCAGGAATCCCACCCAGGCCAGAGTGCGCATGCGGAACTTGTCGGCCACGATGCCCGAAGGCAGGTAGCACACCATGGCGGCGATGCCGTAGGCCGACACCATCAGGCCCAGCTCGGCGTTCGTGGCGCCAAGCGCCTGCATGAGAGGATCGTAGAAGACGTTCTTCAGGTACATGGGTGCGTAGATGATCGACGAACCCATCGAGATGAGCACGACGAGCGCCCACTTGTGGAGGGACGAGAGCTCCTGATAGGTAACCTCTCCCCTGCTCTTGGCAAGCAACGACATCCTCTTTCCTTTCTCACCGATGAAAAATCCCCTTTATGGAAACCGGCCGCGATCCACCCATCGAGCGGTCGCGTATCGGCCCGTTGGGCGATTCTGTTCGCTGAAGCCTTGAGCGCGCATCGCAAGATCGCCACTAAGTGACGCCTACTCACTTTCTTGCGATGTGCGAAACGCGGGGCACGTGATAGGTTTGCCCTACGTTCACCTCGAACGATGCGCGATCGAATGCCATCCCATGCTCAGGCCGCCGCGATCGCCGACAATCATGGACCGGGGATGAAAAAGGACGGTTTTCCACCATGGGACAACAGCTGGAGGGGACGCCTGCGGGGCCTTCTGAAGCCGTGCGGGCACTGGAGAGGGGGCTGCGCGGACCCGCCTTCAAGTACGTGGGCTTCACGCTGCTGATGTCGTGGCACTACGTACTGTGGTTCGAGCCGCATATGTTCGGCACCACCCCGCTGCTTGACGACAGCGTCACGGTGGCGTGGCTGGTGAACCTCGGATCCACCGTGATGTGGCTGCTCGCGATCGCCTTCGCGCTGGGACGACGGCGCCATCTGTCCGACCTGCGCGGCATAGCCGTGGTCGCCGGCGCTCTGACCTCCGTGCTCACATGCGTGCTGTGCCTGGCACCGCAATCGTTCGAAACGCCTGCGATCGCCTGGGGAATCACGTTTCTGCTGGGAGCGACCGAAGCCGTGATGTGGATCTGCTGGGGCGAGCGCTGCGCCGCCACCGGCGCCAACTTCTCGCTGCATCACATCGGGGTCACCTTCGGCGCCACGCTGGTAATCACCGTGGGCATCGCCTGGGTTCTGCCCCCCGTGGCGACCACGCTGTTCGCCGCCGCGCTGCCGCTGGCCTCCGTCGGGCTGCTGACCCTGATGCGCCGCGACGGGGCCGACACGTACCCGGTGCTGCTGCCGCGCAGCATCGCCCAAGACGGGCTGCGCAACATCGTGTCGGTCAGCGCCATCGCCTTCGTGGCAAGCGTGGCCTGCTATTTTCTGGTGGCGATCATCCCCTGGGAGACGCTTCCCACCGCCGAAGGCACCTTCACCCTGGGAATCGCCTGCGGCGGGGCCATCATCCTGGGGTTCGGCTGCATCAGCGTGGCCAGCAAGGGACGGGCGAACATCTTCACGATGATTCCCTGGTTCCTGATGGTGCTGATCGCGGCGTACTCGTTCTTCCTGTCTGACCCGGTGATGCACGAGGCCGCCTTCATCATGGCCACCGGCGTGTCATCGCTGTTCGAGGTGCTGCTGATCATGTACTTCGGCATCATGACCGCCAAGGGCTACGTGACGCCGGCGGTGGCCTTCGCCTTCTCGGCCGGATTCGCGCGGGCGGGAATCGCCGTGGGAAACACCTGGGCGTCCGCCTACGAGCTGATGCCGGCGGTGGCCGAGGCCATCACGCCCGAAACCAGCCTGATGTTCATCTGCCTGATCGCGGCCCTGCTGATTCCGCTGGTGAAGCGCGAGTACGCCATCGTGGCGCTGACCAGCGAGCCGCCCACCAAAGACGAGGTCGACCGCATATGCGAGGCCACCTCGGAGGAGTTCGGGCTGTCGGCGCGCGAAAGCGAGATCCTGGGCCTGATCGCACGCGGGCACACCGCGACCAGCATCTCCGAGAAGCTGGTGATCTCGCCCTACACGGTGAACACCCACGTGCGCCACATCTACGAGAAGATGCAGATCCACAAGCGCAGCGAGCTGCTGAACTACCTGAACGGCCAGCGCAGCGACTTCTGATGCGCTGCCTGCGCCTGCCGCGCGCCCGCATCTTGCGGATGCCCGCACCTGCAGCCGGCGCCTGAGCCTGTGACGGGATCCGCCGCACGCCTGCGTCTGCGCCCGCGCCTGACGGGGCCTACCACACCACCAGGGCCAGAAGGGGAATCGTCACCAAAGCCAGCACGGTGGTGATGAAGGTTCCCTGCGACATGGCGCGCACGTCGCCGTCGTACATGAGCGCCATCATGATGCCCATCGAGGCCACGGGCATGCCCGAGCTGACCACGATCACGCCCAGGATCAGAGGGTCGTCGATCGCAAGGCGCAGCACCGCCCACAGGATCAGAGGCACGCCCAGCAGGCGCATCAGCGCCGTGGCGTAGGGCAGCGCGTGCCCCAGCATGTCGCGCGGGTTCATGGTGGCCAGCGTCGAGCCGATGATCAGCATCGAGGCAGGCACCGTCATCTGGCCGATGTAGCCCAGCGTGCTCCCCACCAGCCCGCCCTTGTCCGTAACGCCCAAGGCGGCCAGCAGCAGCGCGGCCACGCAGGCGACCATGACGGGGTTCATAAGGTCGCGGGCCACCCTGCGCGCACGACGGCGCAGCGACTTCGGCGCCTGCGCGGCTCCCGCGCGCTTCACCATGGCCGCGCCGCAGGTGAACACGAACAGGTTGAAGGGGATGTTCACGATCACGCCGTAGAACACGGCCTGGGGCCCGAAGACGGCGCCCAGCACCGGAAGGCCCACGAAGCTGGTGTTGCCGAAGGCCAGCATGAACGAGTGAGCTCCGCTGGCGGCGGGCGCAAGCGAGGGAACCAGCCGTGGCAGGCCGAATGCCAGGACCATCATCAGCACATACGCCAGCATGCTGAAGCCCAGGATGGTCGCGATGTCGCCGAAGGGCGGCAGATGGTCGGCATTCAGCACCGATGCCAGCATGAGGGCCGGCAGCGAGAAGTTCACCACCAGGCGCGAGAGCATGGTGTCGAAGGCGGGATTCATGAAGTCGAGTCGCCGGGCCACGACGCCCGTCACCGCCAGCAGCGTGAGAACCGTCATCTGAAACGCTGCGTGCTGGAATATGTCCATGAACCCGTGCTCTCCCCCGCTCTCGACGCAAAAGAGGAGACACGCTCGAACGCAGGCGTGTCTCCTCTTCTGACGATACACCCTCGACCGGCGCGCGCAACCACGCACCTGCACCGACTGCCGTGGCTACAGAACTACTCCACGGAGCCCGCCCGAGCGTCCATGCGCTCGCACAGCAGGCGGTTGAGGGCGTTCACGTAGGCCTTGGCCGACGACACGATGATGTCGCCGTCGGCTCCCCTGCCCGCGAACACACGGCCGCCGGGTCCCGCCACGCGCACCGTCACCTCGCCCAAAGCGGCCAGCCCGCGCGTGACCGACTGCACGGCGAACTCGGTCAGCTCGCCCTCCACGCGCACGATCTGCCCGATGGCCTTGAACACGGCGTCGATCGGGCCCACGCCCACCTCGCACACCGTCGTCTCGATGCCGTTCACGTCGCGCAGCGTCACCGTGGCCGTGGGCGTAAGGGGGTATCCGCTCGACACCTGCACGCTGACGATGGAGTACAGGGCCGACGCCTCGCGCTCGCTTTCGCCCACCAGGCTCTCCAGGTCCTCGTCGAACACCTCCTTCTTCTTGTCGGCCAGATCGAGGAAGGCGCGGTAGATCTTGTCAAGCTCGCTTTCACCCAGCTCGTAGCCCAGCTCTACCAGGCGGTGCTTCAGCGCCGCGTGCCCGCTGCGCGCCGTGAGGATGATCTGCGACTGCCCGGCGCCCACCTCGGCAGGGTCGATGATCTCGTAGGTGGAGCGCTGCTTCAGCACGCCGTCCTGATGGATGCCCGAGGAATGCGCGAAGGCGTTGGCGCCCACGATGGCCTTGTTGGCCTGCACGCCCATGCCCGTGATCGACGACACCAGGCGGCTTGCCTTCACGAACTCGCGCGGATTCACATCGGTGTGCGCGTCCAGCTCGTCGGCATGCATGCGAATGGCCATCACCACCTCCTCCATGGCCGTGTTGCCCGCGCGCTCGCCCAGGCCGTTGATCGTGCACTCGATCTGCGTGGCGCCGGCGCGCACGCCAGCCAGAGCCAGGGCCGTGGCCATGCCCAGGTCGTTGTGGCAGTGCACCGAGATGTCCACGTTCTCGACGCCCCTCACGTTGTCGTGCAGGTACTTGATGCGCGAGGCATAGTGGTCGGGCAGCGAGTAGCCGGTGGTATCGGGAATGTTCACCACCGTGGCCCCGGCGTCCACCACGGCCTGAATCACGCGCACCAGGAAGTCGAAATCGGAGCGACCGGCATCCTCGGCGTAGAACTCCACGTCCTCCACGAAGCGCTTGGCGTACGACACGCAGTCAACCGCGCGGGCGACCACCTCGTCCTCGGTCATGCGCAGCTTGTCGCGCATATGCGAGGGCGACACGCCGATGCCGGTGTGGATGCGAGGCCGGCTGGCATAGCGCAGGGCGTCGGCGGCCGCGTCGATGTCCTTGTGCACCGCGCGGGTAAGGGCGCACACCGTGGCCCGATCGCCGGCCAGCTCGGCCACGCGCCGCACGCTCTCGAAGTCGCCGGGGCTCGATATCGGGAACCCCGCCTCGATCACGTCCACGTTCAGGCGAAGCAGCTGACGGGCCACGAGCAGCTTCTCATCGGTGTTCATGGAGGCGCCCGGCGACTGCTCGCCGTCGCGCAGGGTGGTATCGAAGATCTTCACCTTGCGAGTCATGCGGTCTTCCTTTCAGAATCAGCGGGTGACGAACGCGGCGCGCCCGCGCGCATTGCGCGCGGGCCCATCCGACGCGGTGTCGCGGCCGCGCCGGCAACGCCGGTGACGCTACTTGCCGATCCAGGAGAACATCGAGCGGATGCGCTCCCCCGTCTCCTCGATCGGATGGGTGTTGATGGCCGCGCGCTGCTCGAGCAGGCGCTTGTGCCCGTTCTGGCAGTCAGCCACGAACTCGCGGGCGAACTCGCCGTTCTGGATGCGCTCCAGGATCAGACGCATGGCCGCCCGACTCTCCTCGTTGATCACCTGGGGGCCGGCGTAGTACTCGCCGTACTCGGCGGTGTTGCTGATCGAGTAGTTCATGAAGTGGATGCCGCTCTCGTACATGAGGTCAACGATCATCTTCATCTCGTGGTAGCACTCGAAGTACGCCAGCTCGGGAGGATAGCCCGCCTCGGTCAGCGTCTCGAAGCCGGCCTTCACCAGCTCCACCAGACCGCCGCACAGCACCGCCTGCTCTCCGAACAGGTCCTCCTCCGTCTCCTGCGCGAAGGTGGCCTTGATGATGCCCGAGCGGGCGCCGCCCACGCCCCAGCAGTACGACAGCGCGATGTCCCACGCGTCGCCCGTGGCGTCCTGATGCACGCAGGCCAGGTCGGGCACGCCGGAGCCCTCCACGAACTGGCGCCGCACGATGTGGCCGGGGCCCTTGGGGGCGATCATGATCACGTTCACGTCCTCAGGGGCCTTGATGTAGCCGTAATGCACGTTGAAGCCGTGGGCGAAGGCCAGGGTGTCTCCCGCCTTCAGGTGCGGAGCGATCTGCTGCTCGTACACGGCGGGCTGAACCTCGTCGGGGACGAGGATCATGATCACGTCGGCCTCCTCGGCCGCCTGGTCCACCGACATCACGTTCAGGCCGGCCTCGCGGGCGGCCTGAGCCGAATCCGAGTCCTCGCGCACGCCCACGCGCACGTCGCAGCCTGAATCAACCAGGTTCAGGGCATGGGCATGGCCCTGCGAGCCATAGCCGATGACGGCCACCTTCCTGCCCTTGATCACCTCGGGGTTGCAATCCTGCTCGTAGTAGATGGTAACGGCCATGCTGATCCTCTCCTTCGTTGGGTCTTCTCTGCCGAACAACGCGCTTGCGCGAAGGTTCTAGACATCCTTGGGGCTGCGGGCCATGGCGATCTTGCCGGTGCGGGTGACCTCGCGCAGCCCGTAGGCGCGAAACAGGTCCTCCATGCCCTTGAGCTTGCGTTCGTCGCCGGTGGCCTCCACCGTCAGCGAACTGCGGCCCACATCCACGATATTCGCCCTGAACACATTGGCGATCTCGATCACCTCGCCGCGTCGCTCGGGCGGCGCGGCGACCTTGAACAGCACCAGCTCGCGCTCGATCGCGGCGTCGTTGGTGAGGTCTGCGATCTTGTGAACGCTGGTCAGCTTGTGAAGCTGCTTCGTCAGCTGCTCGTAGGCCACCGCGTTCGCGATAACGATGATCGTGACGCGCGACTTCGTGGGGTCCTCGGTGGGACCCACCGACAGCGACTCGATGTTGAAGCCGCGCCGCGACACCAGCCCCGTGACGCGCGACAGCACGCCCGGCTTGTTCTCTACCAGAATGGACATCACGTGCTTCATCGCTCATCGCCTCCTGCGCCGCTCACCTCGGGAGTGTCCTGAGGGCCCGTGCGCATGGGGCCCGCCTCGGTATCAATCGCGCCGGTCACCTCGCCCAGGCCCTTGCCGGGCGCCACCATGGGAAACACGCTTTGGTCGCGTGGGATGCACAGATCAAGCAAATAGGGCCCCTCGGCTGCCAGCATGCGCTCGTAGGCCGCCGCCACCTCGTCAGGGTCGGTGACGCGCTCGGCCTGCCAGCCATAGGCGGCGGCCAGCTTCACGAAGTCGGGATTGTCGGCCAGCTCGGTGAACGAGTAGCGGCGATGGTAGAACAGCTTCTGCCACTGACGCACCATGCCCAGGGCGCGGTTGTCCATGATCAGCACCTTCACCGGAATGCCCCCGATGGCCGCCGTGGCCATCTCCTGGCTGTTCATCTGGAACGACCCATCGCCGGCAATGCACACCACCGTCTTGTCGGGGCACGCCACCTGCGCGCCGATCGCTGCGGGGAAGCCGAAGCCCATGGTGCCCGCGCCGCCCGAGCTGAGGAAGCTGCGAGGACGGCCGGAGTCGATGAACTGGGCGGCCCACATCTGGTGCTGACCCACCTCGGTGACCACGATGGTGCGGTCGTGGTCGAGCATGGCCGAAAGCTGCTGCAGGGCCACCTCGGGCACGATCTGGTCGCCGTTCTCGCCGATGCGGCGGTCGTACAGCGGATAGCGGGTGCGCCAGGCATCCACCTGGGCCAGCCAGGCGGCGGTGTCGGGAGTCTTCCCCGACTTCGCGAACGCCTCGATCAGGCTGGCGAACACGGTCTTCAGGTCGCCGACCACGGGGATGCGCGGCTCGCGGATCTTGCCGATCTCGGCCGGGTCGATGTCGATGTGGATCAGCTCGGCGTCGGGGGCGAACCGCGACAGGTTGCCCGTCACCCGGTCGGAGAACCGCGCCCCTGCGGCGATGATCAGGTCGCAGTGGTTCAGCGTGAGGTTCGCGTACTTCGAGCCGTGCATGCCCACCATGCCCAGATTCAGCGGGTCGTCGGCGGGCAGGATTCCCTTGCTCATAAGCGTGGTGACCACAGGAACCCGCAGCATGCCGGCCAGCCGGGCCACCTCGTCGGAGGCCTCGGACCAGATCGCGCCGCCGCCCACGTAGAACACCGGGCGCTTGGCCTGCGCGATGCGCTCGGCCGCCGCGCGCACCTGCTTGGCGTTGCCGCGGTAGGTGGGACGATACGACGGGATGTTCACATCGTCGGGGTACTCGAACACCACCTCCTCCATGGCGATGTCGGAGGGAATGTCGATCAGCACGGGGCCAGGTCGGCCGGTCTTGGCGATGTGGAAGGCCTCGCGGAAGGTGACGGCCAGGTCGTCCACCGATTGCAGCAGGTAGCTGTGCTTCACCACGGGCATGGTGATACCCACGATGTCCGACTCCTGGAAGGCATCGGTGCCGATCACGGCGCGGGGCACCTGACCCGTGATCACCACCAGGGGCACCGAGTCCATGTAGGCGGTGGCGATGCCCGTCACCGCATTGGTGGCGCCGGGGCCGCTGGTCACCAGCACCACGCCCACGTTGCCCGTGGCGCGCGCATAGCCGTCGGCGGCATGGACCGCCGCCTGCTCGTGACGCGTCAGCACGTGCTCGATCATCTGGGAATCGTACAGCGCGTCGTAGATGCGGATGACGGCGCCGCCCGGGTAGCCGAACAGCACGTCCACGCCCTCGGCCTCCAGCGATGCGATCACCGCCTGGGCGCCCGTCATGGTGGCACCCTGCTTGGGGTTCCCGCTGCCCAGACCCCGCGGTGCGCCGGCACGGGCCACGGTCAGCGACGGCGAGGCGTTCGCCGCCGGGGTTCTCGCTTGGGTCGTCACGATACGAACGCTCCTTCATCTGCCGAGCTGACCAGCTTGGCGTACTTGGCCAGCACCCCATGGTCGTGCTTGGGCGCGGGCGGCACGAACGCCGCACGGCGGCGTGCGAGCTCGTCATCGGGCACGTTGAGGGCAAGGGCGCCGCCCTCGATGTCCACCGTGATCGAGTCGCCCTCCTCCACCAGGGCAATCGGTCCGCCCGCAGCGGCCTCGGGGCTGATGTGGCCGATGGCGGGGCCCTTCGTGGCACCCGAGAAGCGCCCGTCGGTAAGCAGGGCCACGCTGGTGGACAGGCCCATTCCCACGATCGACGAGGTGGGCGTCAGCATCTCGCGCATGCCGGGGCCGCCCTTGGGGCCCTCGTAGCGAATCACCACCACGTCGCCCGGGTTGATGCCGCCGGCATTGATGCAGGCGCAGGCGTCCTCCTCGCTGTCGAACACGCGCGCCGGGCCCGTGTGGGTGAACATCGCGGGGTCCACCGCCGACTTCTTCACGATGCCGCCCTGAGGCGCCAGATTGCCGTGGAGCACGCGCAGGGCGCCCACCGGCGAGAAGGGGTTCTCGGCCGTGCGGCACACTTCGCCGTCTGCCGACTTGGTGCAGGTTTCCAGGTAGCGATCGAGCGGGCCCATCACGGTAAGGGCGTCGTGGTCGAGCTTTCCCGCGCGGTTCAGCTCGTGCATCACCGCCGGCACGCCGCCCACCTCGTACAGGTCGGACAAGGGGCGCGGGCCCGAGGGCTGCAGCTTCACCAGATGCGGCGTGTCGGCCGACACGCGATCCCAGTCGCTCATGGTGATGGGGTGGCCTGCCTGACGGGCGATCGCCGTAAGGTGCAGCACCGTGTTGGTGGAGCCGCCGAAGGCCATGTCGCATGCCATGGCGTTGCGGATGGCGGCCGGCGTGACGATGTCGCGGATGCGGACGTTCCCGCGCAGCAGCTCCATCACCTTCATGCCCGCGTGCTTGGCGAGGCGAATGCGCTCGGAGTACACCGCGGGAATCGTGCCGTTGCCGGGAAGCGCCACGCCCAGGGCCTCGCACAGGCAGTTCATCGAGTTGGCCGTGAACATGCCCGAGCAGCTGCCGCAGGTGGGGCATGCCGTGTTCTCAAGGTAGTCGAGCAGGCCGGGCTCCATGCGCCCGGCCTGCACGGCGGCCGCGCCGTCGAACAGGGTGTTCAGGTCGGTCGTGGGGCCGCAGCCGCCGGGCTGCCTGCCCGCCAGCATGGCGCCGCCCGACACGAACACGGTGGGAATGTTGATTCGCAGCGCGCCCAGCAGCATGCCCGGAACGATCTTGTCGCAGTTGGGAATGCATACCATGGCGTCGAAGGCGTGGCCCTGAACGGCGCATTCCACCGAGTCGGCGATCACCTCGCGCGACACCAGCGAATAGTGCATGCCCTCGTGATTCATGGCGATGCCGTCGCACACGCCGATGGTGCTGATCTCGAAGGGAACGCCGCCTGCCATGTAGATGCCCGCCTTCACGGCATCGGCGATCTTGTCGAGGTTGTTGTGGCCGGGAATGATGTCGTTGCGCGAGTTCATCACCGCCACCAAGGGACGGCGCAGCTCCTCGTCGGTGACGCCGTCGGCCTTCAGCAGGCTGCGATGCGGCGCCCTCATCACGCCCTCGCGAATCTGAGCGCTTCTCAGTTCCATGTGGTGCGACCTCCCTCCTCTGCGCCCGGCTGTGCGTCCGGGCATGAAAAAACCCGCGCCAGCAAGCTGTGCGGGACCTCAGAGAGAGCGTATGCAACGATGCACCACGAGGGCTTCTCGCGTCGCTCAGACCGATAACGGGGTCGCCGGCTCAGCTTACTGGCCCCCAACCCAACGGCGGATGTTCCCCGCGTGGATCAAGGGCGTTCGGTTGAACTGCTCGGAGGGGTATTCGGAACGTTCACCATCGGCTCGCAGCGACCGCCGACTCTCTTGAGATGAATTGGTTCGTACTGGCCTCGTCAACGCATTTCCAAAGAACGTGGTGCCAGTATACGACCGTCGCCTTGAAGCGGCGCTTGATTTCCGCGCCATCACACGCTCTTGACAAATCGACCGAAAAGGACAGATTCGCTGAATCGAGCGGTGGGCGCCGGGGAGTCGCACGGCGCACCCGCGCGGGGCGTCGGCGGCGCTACGATTCGCGCATCACGCGCAGGATGGTGGCGTAGATGGCGCGCAGGTGCTCGAAGGCCAGCGGGCCCTCGGTGCCCGCCTCGGCGCCGACGCGCTCGTAGATCTGCTCTTCGCGGCGGGCATCGAACAGGCCCAGGCCCTCGCGGCGCTTCAGGCTGCGAATGGCATGCGAATGAGCGCAGCGCTCGTTCAGCAGGCGCGCGATCTGCGCGTCGAGCTCGTCGATGCGCGCGCGATGACGGCGGATGTCCTCCGGCACCTCGTCAAGCGCATCCACGTCAGCCGCGACGTCGCCGCCAGACGCGGGTACGGGCGCGGCTGCGGGACGCGTCGCCTGCGGCGCCCCTGCGGCAACGGCGTGCGCGGCGCCGCCCGCGATGCGAGCTCCCAGCCGCTCGGCTTCCCCATTCGTGAACGCATCGGTCACCTGCATGCTCCCCCTCTTTCCGCGCTGCCTACACGATACGCTTGCCCAAAGCCGCGGCGATGGCGCGCAGCTCGGCGATCAGATGCTCGAACTGGGGCAGCGTCAGCTGCTGGGCCCCGTCCGACTTGGCGCGCGCCGGGTCGGGATGCACCTCCACCATCAGCGCGTCGGCCCCGGCGGCCACGGCCGCACGGGCCAGCGCAGGCACCAAGTCGCGCTGGCCGGCCGCATGCGACACATCCACGCAGATCGGATACGCGCTCTGCTTGTGCACCACAGGCACGGCCGAAATGTCCAGCGTGAAGCGCGTGGAGGTTTCGAAGGTGCGGATGCCGCGCTCGCACAGCATGATGCGCTCGCAGCCCTCAAGGCGCACGTACTCGGCCGCGGCCAGCCATTCCTCAATCGTGCCCGCGAACCCGCGCTTGAACATCACCAGGCGGTCTTCGCGAGCGGCCACGGCCCCCACCTTGCGCAGCAAACTGAAGTTCTGGAAGTTGCGCGCCCCCACCTGCAGGCCGTCCACGTACGAGGCCACCATGTCCACCAGGTCGGCGTCCATCGCCTCGGTAAGCGTGCGCAGGCCGTGGCGCTCGGAGCCCTCGGCGCGCATGATCTGCAGGGCGCGCTCTCCCAGGCCCTGGAAGGAATGCGGGTTGGTGCGCGGCTTGTAGGCGCCTCCGCGGATCCAGGAAAGACCCAGGCCGGCCACGCAGGCGGCGGCCTCCTCGAACTGCGCGGGCGACTCAACCGAGCACGGCCCAGCGAACACCGTCACGGTGTTGCTGCGCTGCCCCAAGTCGGGCAGGATATCGGGCAACGATGCGCTCACGCGCGCCTTCCTTTCGCCGTGGGCTCCGCCCCACCGCTAGCCCCAGAAACCACCCAGGAACCAGCCGAAGTAGCCCAGCACGGCCAGACCGATCAGGATGCGGTACACGCCGAAGGCCGTGAAGTCGTGCTTCTTGACGAAGCTTACCAGGAACCTGATCGAGACAAGCGACACGATGAACGCAGTGAGCACGCCCACCCCGAAGATCACCCATTCCATCTGGGTATATGCGAATCCGTGCTTGATGAACTTCAGCAGGCTCCAGCCGAACATGATGGGAATGGCCAGGAAGAACGCGAACTCGGTGGCGATGGTGCGCGTGGTGCCCAGCAGCATCGACCCGAGGATGATGGCGCCCGAGCGCGAGGTGCCGGGCACGATGGCCAACGCCTGGAACACCCCGATGGCCAGGGCCTTCGGCAACGAGAGCTCGTCGAAGGTGCGCACCGACGAGATGATTTCGGACGAATCGGCGCGCTCAGGCTCGTCCGCCCAGGTGAACGCGCGGATGCGCTGGCATTCCCCGTCGTCGCCGGCGCAGCGGGCATGCGCCCCGCGCGGGGCGCGGGCATCCTCGATGCGCCGGCGGTTGACCAGCTCCATGACGATGAAGGCCAGGCCGTAGGCGACCAGCGCTCCGGCCACCACGATGAACGACAGGCGCGGGTCGTTCATCACGTGCTGCTCCATCCAGTCGTCCAGCGCGAACCCGACGATGGCCGCAGGAACGGAGCCCACGACCACCTTCGCCCAGATGCCCCAGGTGCTGCGGCGCTGCTGGGGGGTCTTGCGCAGGCCGAAGGGATTCAGCTTGCGGAAGAATGTGGCGATCACGGCCATGATGGCGCCCAGCTGGATCACGACGATGAAGGTGTCGTAGAACGAGGCCGACACGTCCAGGGCCGCGAACTGGTTCAGCAGCATCATGTGGCCGGTGGACGACACGGGCAGCCACTCGGTGATGCCCTCCACCACGCCGAAGGCGAGGGCCTTCAGCAGCTCCATCAGATCCATGTGGCACATCCTTCCGGGATGGTCGATTCAAAGCGCGGCCCGCGCACGAGCATCGCGCATGGTAACACGCGACTGTTGCGGGGGTGTGAAGGCGGAGGGGCCGCTGTTCGCTCAGAGGGCCCGCAGGTTGTCGCGCAAGCCGGCGGCGGCGCGGTACACGAAGGCCCGCCCCTTCCGGGCTCGGTCCAGGAACCCACGGTCCACCAGGTCCTCCAGGTCGGCCCGCGCGGTCGAGTACACCACGCCGTAGCGCTCTCGCTGCGCGGCGATGGTGAACTCCGCCCCCTGCGCGAGAATCGCCCGACGCAGCACCTCACGCTGGCGATAGCTCAGGTAGGGCACGTGCTCCGCCAGGTCAAGCTCGACGTCGTCCAGGGCCGCGCGCTGCAGCAGCGCGCGCTCCATGGCCCGCACCTCTCGCAGCATCAGGCCCATCACCGTGTCGTAGTAGAACGTCCAGTCCCTGTCGGACTCGACTCGCTCAAGGGTCTCCTCGTACGAGAACGCCGCGACCCCCTGGTAGCCGCCATGCTTCCATTTCTCCAAGATCATGATCTTGGGAACGTAGCGAAACACCGGGTAGCCCTTGCGCACAAGATAGTACCGACTGGCCACGCAGCCCATCAGGTTGTTGCAGAGCGGGAAGAGGGGTGCGCGCCAGAACTGGCAGTTCACCAACATCGACTCCATGATCGGATGACGCCGGGGATCGCTGCCGCCGCCGTGGGCCACATCGATGGGCGTCTGAAGCGACGCACGGCTCACCTGCTCGGGAGCGAACGATTCCGCATAGTGCTCCTCCAGCGGCGAACGGGGCACCAGGCCCTCGGGGCCGCGACCGTGCGCCCGCGAGGTTCGGTCCTCCACCCCGGCAAGCAGCTGGGCGTAGAAGCCCTCAAGCGCTGCCTGGTCGAAGGGAAGCCGATCAGCCAGAGACGGCAGCTCGCGCATCAGGGAATGGAAGTTGACGGCGATCCGCTCCCCATCGGTGACGGGCGGACGCTCCCCTCGCAGCACCGCCCGCACGTCCTCGTAGCCCACTGCATAGCCATCGAAGCGCAGGTTGCACACCGCCTCCTCGACGTACTGCTGCGTGATGAAGGCTCGGCTGTCGCGCGCCTGGGCCAGCTCGTCCAGGCGCGAGCCCCGACGCGTCAGGCGGTCGATGTCGGCCAGCGTGCGGCTCAGCCTCTCGGTAACGGTATGCCAATCGGAGGCGACGGGCGACGCGGCGCACGCGCCCCGAGAGCTGCGGAAGGCCTGCGCATGCCGAAGCGCCACCAGCGCCTCCCACACCTCCTGCGCGCCGCAGCCCTCAGGCAGGTCGGCCTCGGAAAGGTCCCGCGGGTGCAGGGGCTCTTTCCAGGCGCGACGCAGCAGCGCCAGAAACGCAGGAGACAAGATCGGGCTGTCGCCCAAGCCCATGCGCGACCTCCTTCACGAACGGCGCCCAGGCGCAGGCGCCCGCCACCTCGCCTTGCTTCTCGCGGCCGTCACCGCCCGCGGTCATCGCCATCCATTGTAGAGGAGCAAGGAACCGCGCCCGGGCACAACGCTCGGGCGCCTTTCCCCTCAAGGCGAAGCGGCGGCGCTCAGGCCCCGAAGCGAACCGACTACGCCCAGCTGTCCAAGTTGTGAATCTGGTTGGCGGCGATCTCGCCGTAGGCGATGGCCGGGCCAAGCGTGCCGCCTCCGCCCACGTAGCACGCCCCACCCGCGCCGATGCCGCTCACGTTGCCCTGCGCGTACAGGCGCTCGATGACGTTGCCCTCCATGTCAACCGTCTGCGCCTGCGCGTTCGTCTTGATGCCGCCCATCGTGCCCAGCACCACCGGCACGATCTCGGCCGCGTAGAACGGCGGGGTGCTGATCGGCTGCAGCGTGCGGAAGGCCCCCTCGTAGCCGGAGCTGACGTAAGCCGAGTTCTGCCCGTAGTAGTCCTGCCCGCGGCCGAAGTCGGGGTCCTCGCCGCGCTCGGCGTGCTCGTTGAAGCGGGCGATCTGGGCAAGCAGGCCTTCCTTGTCGATGCCGCAGCCCTCGGCAAGCGCCTCCAGGGTCTCGTAGCGCGTGTAGCTCGGACCCGGCTTACCCAGCTCGCCGCCATTGAACGCATGGCCGTCGGCACCCGCCTGATCGACGATCGCCCAGGCGGGAAGGTTTGCCCACGAGCGGTTCTCCCCGTTGTTCTCGAAGCCCCCGAAGCTGCGGCCGACGGAATCGTAGGTGGCGCACTCGTTCGTGAAGCGCCTGCCGTGCTTGTTCACGAAAACGATGCCGCGCTTGCCGTCGTCGCGAATGATGGTGGAGAGGCGAGACATGCCCTGCTCATGGGCCTCCTGGAACTCCTTCTTGTACCCAGGGGACAGAAAGGCCTCGTTCATGAAGCGAAGGTCGGCGCCCAGCTTCATGGCCATCTTCTGCCCGTCACCGTCATCGGTGGCTATCCCCCAGCTGTAGCGCGCCGGCGTGCGCAGGTAGTTCTTCATCATCGCCTGATTCCAGTCGAATCCGCCCGATGCGAGCACCACGGCGCGGCGCGCGCGGACGTTGATGGTCTTGCGTCCCGACCGCGCCGCCACGCCCAGCACCTCGATGGCGCCGTCCTCGGTCGTGCGGGAGATGAACTGCGTGGCGGGGGTTTCGGTCAGGAACCGCGCGCCAAGCGCCTCGGCGGCCTCGATGATGGCCTTGTTGAGCTTGCCGATGGGGGTGTCGCCTTCAGGCACCTTCGGAAGGATGGCGCGGCCCCGCTTCTTGCCGCCGGGAAGGAACACGCTGTAGTCGATGCCTCCGGGCCAGATCGTCCACTCGATGCCCGCGATCTGGGCGGCGTTCTTCACCGCCGCGTTAACGTTGTCCACGAACGCTGCGGCCTCCTCGGGCAGAAACGTATCGCCGGAAAGCGCCTTGATGTAGGTGAGCGCCTCCTCGCGGCTGTCCTCGATGCCCTCGGCCTTCTCCAGGTCGTTGCACGGGGCCCACACCACGCTCGACGAGAATATAGTGGAGCCGCCTGCCTGGGAGTTCTTCTCAAGAACGATGACGTCAAGCCCGTCGTTGGCGCAGCGCATCGCCGTGTAGGCCCCCGTCCCGCTGCCGATCACCACCACGTCGGCCTCTTCGTCCCAGGCAATGTCGTCCCCGCCGCGAGGGGCCGACGAGGCCTTCGAGCCACCCGCCCCCTTCGGCGCGCAGGCCGGCAGCGCACCGGCGCCCGCAATGCCCAGTCCCAGCAGGCCGCCGGCCTTCAGCATGTCGCGACGGCTGACCGCCGCTGTGGCCGCTCCGCTGGTCTTCGTGTCCCTTTTGACCATGCTTCTCCCCTTTTCACCCGGAGCGCCCGTCCCCTTACTGCGGCGCTCGCCTTTGCTGCGCACCATACGCAAGCGTCGCAGCGAAGGGAACATCGCAACAATAAATAGCTTCGTGTCAGATGATTTACCTGATGGATTGCCTGTTTTTTCAATTGATGATGATACGTATTGATAATCGATACGAACCCGTTGCGAATCGAGTCGGCAAAGCGGCGCGCACGTGCCCGCACGCTTCGATGAGCGGGGGCGGCCGCGCTCTGCCGATTGACGAGCCAAGCCGGGTTCTACTGCGCCTCCAGCGGATCGCCGGCAGGGTTCCGGCGGGTTTCCGGCAGAGTTCCAGCGGGGTTCCGGCGGGGTTCCGGCAGGGCTCACGCAGAGAGCGGGAAGCCCGGCAGGCGCCCGGCGGATTCCCGGCATATTCCCGACAGCCCGCGAATCCGGACGCACCAAGACCGAAACGCACGGTCGATGCGTTTATAATGGCTGCACGCTTAAGCGGCGCCCCGCGCGCCATCGCCTGAACACAGCCTAAGGAGACACCTTGAACAACGCCGCCCAGCCTGACCAGCGCGTAGCCGTTCTCGACTTCGGCGCGCAGTACGGCCAGCTCATCGCCCGACGCATTCGCGACCTCAAGGTGTACTCCGAGATCGTTCCCGGCGACATCTCCGCGACTGAGCTTGCCGCCTTGAAGCCGTCTGCGGTCATCTTGTCAGGCGGACCGGCCAGCGTGTACGCCGAGGATGCGCCCCAGGTGGACCCCGGTGTGTTCGAGCTGGGCGTGCCGGTGCTGGGATTCTGCTATGGCCAGCAGGCCATGGCCGTGGCTCTGGGAGGCGAGGTAGGACACACCGAAAAGGGCGAGTACGGCGGTGTGCAGATCGAACTGGCGGGTCACAGCCGCCTGCTTGAGGGCACCCCTCAGCAGCAAACCGTGTGGATGAGCCACCGCGACGCCGTCACGCGCGCGCCCGAGGGCTTCACGATCACGTCGCGCACGAGCACGTGCCCCGTGGCCTCGATGGAATGCCCCGAACGCGGGCTGTACGCCACGCAGTTCCACCCCGAGGTGCGCCACAGCGCGCACGGCAACCAGATGCTGCAGAACTTCCTGTTCGACATCTGCGGGCTGACTCCCAGCTGGACCATGAACAGCATCATCGACGACAGCGTGGCGGCCATTCGCGCGCAGGTGGGCGACGCGCGCGTGATTCTGGGCCTTTCCGGCGGCGTGGACTCCAGCGTGGTGGCCGCGCTGTGTGCGCGCGCAATCGGCAAGCAGCTGACCTGCGTGTTCGTGAATCACGGACTGCTGCGCAAGAACGAGCCCGAGGAGGTCGAAGAGGTCTTCACGCGTCAATTCGACGTGGACTTCGTGCATGTGCACGCTGAGGAGCGCTACGAGCAGCTGCTGGCGGGCATCACCGACCCCGAGGAGAAGCGTCGGATCATCGGCTCGCAGTTCTGGAACGAGTTCTTCGCCGTGGCACAGGATCTGGACGGCGTGCGCTTCCTGGCTCAGGGCACGATCTACCCCGACATCATCGAGAGCGGGGCGCGCAAGACGGGTGGCAAGGCGTCCACGATCAAGAGCCACCACAACCTGATCCCCTTCCCCGAGGGGGTTCACTTCGACCTGATCGAGCCGCTCGACCACTTCTTCAAGGACGAGGTGCGCGCGCTGGGCACGGCGCTGGGCCTGCCCGACCACATCGTGCACCGTCAGCCCTTCCCTGGACCCGGCCTGGCCATTCGCATTATCGGTGCGGTGGACCGCGAGAAGCTGACGGTTCTGAAGGAGGCCGACGCGATCGTGCGCGAGGAACTGGACGCGTATAACGAGCGCCTGTTCCGTGAGACCGGCGAGCGCAACGGCGAAGGCAGCGTGTGGCAGTACTTCGCGGTGCTGCCCGATGTGCGCAGCGTGGGCGTGATGGGCGACGAGCGCACCTACGCGCGACCGGTGATCCTGCGTGCGGTGGAGTCAAGCGACGCGATGACCGCCGACTGGGCGAAGCTTCCCTACGAGGTGCTGACCCGCATCTCGGGACGCATCGTGGCCGAGGTACCGGGCGTGAACCGCGTGGCGTACGACATCACCAGCAAGCCCCCCGCGACCATCGAGTGGGAGTAAAAAAGGCCTCTGAACTGGGTGCTTATCATCTGTCTCATCTAGTAGCAGGTAACGTGCAAACCACCGGACAGTTTTGGTGAGTAAATTTTCCGCGAAGTCCCTGAAATCATCGATTTCGGGGACTTCTTTTTTGCTTGTTGACCTACTCATTTACTCCCCAGTTAGCTCCATTTCGTACACAGGATGCGACTAGCTCGCACGAGATGCCCAAAAGGTGCCAATAGATGGACGATGCCGACGAGCGTTTTTATAGCGTTTTGCGTCCGAGGCGCCCCGATTCCCAAAACTGGAACTCAGTCTGAACTCAGTGCCATTATTTGAAGTCGGTTTTCGCAAAAGTACAGGTCACTACTAGGGAGTAAATTTTTCGGAAAAACGCGGTCTAGAGTGTCAAAACCCGTTCGAAAACCAGAATCTTGAGGCTGGATTTACTCACCACCCCCATCCCAAAAACCTGCCTTCAATGGTTTTGAGACCAGTTTTTTACTGGGGAGTAAATGACGGCAACAAAAAACGAGGCCCTGCAGGACCTCGTGATGGCCTGCGATCGCCCTCACCTAACCTTTAAAGGATGCCTTCCAGGCTTCGTATTCCGCCTCTGAGACCTTGCCGGAGTCAAGGTCGGCTCGCATTCGCGCCCATGCTTTCAAGGCCTGAGAGAGCTTCTGAGAGCCTTCCACCTTTGGGTTTACTGCTATGCCGATACCATCTTCCGTCTCGACGGGCCTGAAGCCGATCTCGCCCTCGAGCCTGAAGACCATCTCAAGCGCACCGCGAGCGCCCACGAGGCCGGTATCCGCAAGTGCCTCCGGAGCGATATCCAGCGCCTTGGCGATGGCTTCAAGCTGGGATTCGCTTGGCATGCGGAGCCCGAGCTCGTAATTGCGGATGGCCGACTCGGTGACGCCGATCTCCTCCGCAAGGCCCTTCTGGGTGTAGCCCCCCGCTTTCCTGTAGCGCCTAATGCGCTCGCCAACGCCCATACTGCCTCCGTCTCTGAGCTCGTTTTTCTACGGGACGAATTCTACAACAGCACGCTTGTTGGAATAGGAGGTTGGCATGTCGGTGCGTCAGGAAGAGAACGGCACGTGGACTTCGCAGTTCTGGCTCCGCGATTACAACGGCGAGAGACGCCACAAGGTGAGGCGCGGGTTCGAAACTGAGGAGGAGGCTGCCGAATGTGAGAAGTCAAGCAAGCTCGATGCCGAGGGTTCGGTGAACTCCACCTTCGCGGCCTTTATCGAGGTGTACAAGAAGGATATGGAGCCCGTCTTCACGAGAACACCTGGATACAGAAGGAATACATGATCCACGACAAGCTGTTGCCCACGTTCGGCGAGATGCGCATGGACGAGATCAAGTCCGTGGACGTCATCCGCTGGCAGAACAAGCTGATGGCGATGCGTAACGCCCACGACGAGCCCCACTCGCCCACGTACCTGCGCACCATCAACAACCAGCTCACGGCAATCTTCAACCATGCCGTGCGCTTCTACGGGCTGCGAAAAAGCCCTTGTTCGCGCACGACGAAGATAGGCTCTGACAAGGCGGGCGACATGCTCTTCTGGACGAAGGGCGAGTACCTGAGGTTCGCGGATGCTATAGCGGACAAGCCAGACAGCTTCTGTGCGTTCGAGATTCTCTACTGGTGCGGCCTCAGGGTTGGAGAGCTGCTCGCCCTCACTCCGAACGACATCGACTCCAGACGAGCAGTCGTTTCAATAAACAAGTCATACCAACGTCTTAAGGGACATGACGTCATCACCGATTCGAAGACTCCCAAGTCCGTGAGAACAGTGGCGATGCCCGGCTTCCTCGTCGACGAACTTTCGGATTGGATCCAAGGCCATCCCGTTGCGCACGATGAGCGCATGTTCCCGTTCACGAAGGAGCGCATGCACCACGAGATGACGAGAGGCTGCAAGGCAACTGGCGTGAAGCGCATCCGCATCCACGACCTGCGCCACAGCCATGTATCCCTTCTCACCGACATGGGCTATTCCGCCGTGGCCATCGCCGATCGCCTCGGCCACGAGAGCACGGACATCACGTTCAGGTACGCGCACCTCTTCCCCGACAAGCAGGGAGAGATCGCACGCGCGCTCGACAAGGAAGGGAGAGACTGATGCCCTGCCCTAACGACCACAGAGCAAGGAGCGTCACCGTCTCCTTCCGCATGACGCCAGCGCAGAGCCGTTGGCTCGACGAGGTGGTCGCGGAGTCGGGGATGACGAAGCAGGACTTCATCATGGCCCGCCTGCGCGAGGACGGAATCACCGTGGTGCCGAACAGGCGAATCTTCCTGGCCCTGCGAGATCATATGGCCGAAGTGCTTCGAGAACTCAGGCGAATCGACCCTGGCGGCGAGATTCGCAGCGAGCTTATGGAGTCGATTACCCGGCTTACGCGCGAGTTCACCGAGCTGCGCGGTGAGGAAACCGCCGATGTCGTGGCAGAGAGGCTCGAGGGCATCATCGGGTTGCAACGCCACTAATGTTCGGCGTGTATTGTGACGATGGGCTCATCTCTTGTTGCTATCGAGCAATGTAACCTCGTCGCCGAGATCTCCGAGCGAACCTCCTCTGCTGCTTCCGCTCGTTGCGCTCCATGCCTTGAGCGTGCTTCCAAACCTCCTGAGCGCCGGCTCGCTCTCTGGGCTATTCCTTGGACTCTGCAGGCTCATCGAGGACCCCTACGGCCGCAAGGGCCGCAAAAACTTTTCGAGTGGTTTCTGAATTCATTGCTCGAAAACTCGAGCCCTCCGGGTTTTGCTTCCTCCCTTGCAACCTCCGGGAACCCCGATGGCATGCGAGCCACAAGGTTCGCCACAGGGGCGGGCCGAAACCTTAGGAGGTCAACAATGGAAGCTATCAACACCAAGGCAATGAAGGGTATCAAGGGCTATCTCGAGCGCAGGGGTTTCGAAATCCTCGAAGAGAACTGGGCACACGGCGGCGACAGCATCGACTTCATCGCCAACGAAAAGGACGACCTGGTCTTCATCGGCTGCCAGCTCCGTCAAAACAGCGGCGAGGGTTTCCCCGAGGAAGTTCTCGATCGCGACTCTCTCGAGCGCATGGCGACATCTTGCCTCACCGAGCACCTCGACTCCAGTGATTGCACGGTCAGGTTCGACCTGGCGAGCATGCTAATCCTCAACGACAGCAGGGCCCTTCTCCACCATCACCGCAACGCACTAAGCGAGCTCTAGAAGCTCGCAAAGCCGGGAGCTTCGGCTCCCGGCTTTGCCCGGCGGGGCAGCTGGCACCGACCTCCGCTGGCTGGCTCGCCGAGCGGGCGCTATCTACGACAAGTGCTAGACCCAGCGATATTCCTGCAGTAGCTCAACAAGAGTCGCTGACATCTTGGCCTGATTGACGAGCATGTCGCCATACCCATCAGAGCACTTTTCGTCCAGGTGTTTCGGCCCGAGGTAAAAACGATCCTGCCTTTCCCACCTATCCTTGAAAGTCTTCCAATACTGATGAATCCACGATTCAAACTCCTTGCGCTCCGACTCGTCTTTAAAAATGGGGATTGTTTCCAATAAGCGATTGTAGTCCCCAAGAGCCGAAGCTCCTTCCTTACTGTCGTCCAACTCAAACCGGAGCAGATGCAACTCAATTGAATCTTGGTAGTAGCAGCCATATGGCAACAACTCATCCATTTGCCAGCGTACTTCGGAATCGTGCAGCATATGCAACTCAGGCGCAGGGACATAGAGGTGGTCAGAGTATGCACCAATCACTTCGCACAACATCGTTTGACGATAATAAAAATGAGCTGTCCACCAATATGGCTTATCAAAGAACGGGCTGATTAACATGAAGTACTCGTAGCCATCCCGATCCTCATCGTGACTTCTTGTGAATGTGAACTCAGGGTAATCTTTGTGGTAGTAACAGTATGAAAAAGCGATATCTTCTTGCAGCTGAGAGGGGTACGTATTAGTCCAATCTTCTGGGCGTTTCATCAATTGGATAAGCCTTTCCATCGGCATCTTGTCTATGCCAAACCGCCTCCGCCATAGCTTTTCGGTTGCTAAAGGGGTTGCAGTCTCGTTCCTGGCAGTATTAACATCCTGCGACCTCGTATAAATCGAGCCCGCTCGTACTGTTTTTCTACCGTTTCCAAAATCGCGTGACAGATAGTACGGAACCGCATTGTCGTCGGGGTCAATGACAATTACGTCAATCTCGCAACCAAAATTGTTCAACGTGAGGACTTCGACACTTGGATAGGTTTCCGACCAGTGAGCAGAATGAAGGGTGTCGATGAGTTGCTGGGTGTTCTTCCTTCCATCTGCGCCAACGCCGCAATAGGCGCAGTCATCACTAACGCCATAGATAAGGTATGCTCTACGCGCTTCTGGATTGTTAGCGAGACAAATAACATCATGAACGAGATCCTCGGTATCGCGAGGCCAATCTTGCTTGAAATCCCAATAAGACCCTTCTCTATTTCGAGATACAAGATTGGCCACAATCGTTTTTAGAGATTGTTCATATGAATCATATGCTCTCGCCACCATGACGCCATCAACTTCCCTCTGCTCAGTCATCCTCACGAAGCCCTGTACCGCCTAATTAAAATCAAACGGAACGGACAGCAATTCTTTCGGCTCTAGCTTCCTCAATCCGCCGCCATATTCGCGCCCAGAACTAATCAACGTGTCGGCAGAGATTGAATTCAACGAACTGCATATCCGATCAATCTGCTCGTCGGATAGATTGTGCTTGGGATAGAGACCCAGATAAGCCGTAGTCACTACGGCGCGAGTTTTATTGCGCACGAATCTAAAAGGCTGATCGTTTGACCTGCTCATGTATGTACACACGATAGGTGCGGGCTCACGCTGCTCAACTGAGTACCATTTCTTTCGATGAGTTGCCGTGTAGCCGTTCCTAACCTTACTAGGGCACGAATCCAAGTAATCCATGAGTGATGCTGGCAGGTCTTCTTCGTTGCATGTATTCGGTATGCTCAACAAAGCCCTGCCATAGTCTTTTGGCCAGCCGTTCTCATCAGTAGCAACGATGTTGTCCCTCATGTAACGTGGCGCCGGCAAAACGGGAATTAGCCATTCGTCATCGATGCCCAGTTTGTGCCATTCTTCGCGTTCGCGAGTATAAAAAGATTCAGCACCCGTTGACAGTCCTCGCTTGACCTTAAAATAATCGCCAATTGTGGCATTTGTTTCGCTCGCCTGGTGATTAAAGTAGTGCTGCCATTTTTCGATCTTAGTCAATTCCTCGACCGTTACGTAATCAGACTTCGAAGGCGCATCAAACCTTCCAGCCGTAATTTGCACCTTTGTCTCGGGAGAGGGCTTCTTTCGACGAATAACTAGCACGCATGATGAAACGAGTGCATCAGAAAACTGCAGGTCATCATTGTCAAAGAAATGAATTCGCTCGACCGTAACCTCGCTCGTAATGAATTCTTTAATCTTTTTGCCGTAGTTCACCGAAAAGAGCTCAGATGGTATGAGCCACGAAGCAATTCCTTCGGATTTTAGCAGCATTGTTCCAGCAAGAATGAAATACGCATGAAGACCTGCCAGTTGAGAAAGCTTTATGCCGCTCATTTTGCCGGCTATAGCTCCGTATTCCTTCTTTTCTGCCGACGAGAGGTGGTGGTGCCTTGAGTATGGAGGGTTCGTTACCAACAGATCAAACGCCGGCAGCGTCTCTACCGTATCAAAGAAGTTGGCATTGATAACTTCGGTTCGGCTATCTCGCCACAATTCATCGGCGATTTCAAAGACCGGGACATCCTTTTCAATACCCGTAATTGATGCGGTGGAATTTAGCTCTTCGAATGCCGAAATGAACGCACCTGTACCGCAGGAAGGCTCGAGAAAACGCTCCGGACTTTCGACTCGCGACAATGCGTCGCGAGTAATCTGAAGAGCCAGCTCATACGGAGTAGCGAACTGCCCCTTCGTATTTCTCTCTAGCTGATTGTGTTTGCTGTCGTAATCAAGCTGTAGTTTTTGCCTATTGAGTTCTTGGCCGATCATATTCCTGCCTTTTCAAAATCCTCAACACGGTGCTCCCAAATCCAATCCATGTGATTTGCTGCCTCGTATCCAAGGTATGTTGAATCAAAATAGCCACACAGAAACAAATACAATACGATGTCGTCTCCATAAGTAGCGCGAAGCTGAGTTACCTTTGTGTCCTCCTCTTTCCTACGCTTATTCGTATTGGCGAAATCACCGGCTGACTTGCACTCAACAAGCATCGGACGGGTTGCATATTTATCGAGCGGCATGATTACAACATCGATCGGGGTATTAACCATCCCGTCGCTAGCATCTCTTGCGTTTTTGAACATTGACACGTTTTTGTGATAGGCATAAGTACCATGTGGCATGTTAAATGCGTCAACTGAAGAATATTCAAGATACGAATATCCTTTTGCATCAAGATAATCAGCAATCACTTTAAGCTGCCGTGTTTCCTGGGCATTTCGAATGATTGGATCAGAAGTGCTGCCACAAAGCCGGTCTGCAACTACGGATTTGGCAACGAGAAGGTTGGTGTCTTCAGGGTTGTCTCCATTGTCGAGCCATGGCATAAGTTCTCGATCCAGAAGTCTGTTTATCACAGACAACATGGATGGGAGCTCGCGACCAACGAAGGCCTCTTGATCACGTTTGCGTACTGGTAGCTTTCCCTCTTCCATATTTTTGACCCTCGAAGAACTCACGCCCGCTAAACCGGCAAGCCGATCTCGGGCAATTGGCGGAGCGCAAAGCATTCGCAACGTTGTCATTAAAGCCGGATTTTTCAGAAGCAAAGCCGGATTAATCGATTTCAAATCATCGCTCTTGTCAAATAGGTCACTTACAGAGTCAATGCAAATCACTCGTGCGTTTTGGTACGTTTCTGGAGCAAACTCTAGAAACCAAGTGTTGTACTGTAGTACCGATTCCTTGGTGTCTTCATTCCAAGAATCGGGATTCCCCGCGTTTATCTTTATGGCCATTTGGGCTCCTAGAAGAAATGGACTGCCAGCTTGTAATAACAGTCCATTTTATCAAAGTGCCCTGAGGGCAACTAGGGGCCTGCGTTTACTATAGCGAGCTCCCCTGTCATTATAGCATATAACAGCACGATAACGTGCTGTTATATGCTATAATTCTATTGGCAGCAAGCTTCCTATGTTGTGCGCACAAGCACCCAACATAGAGCTCGATCGGAGACGGGCCAACTTCCACTTCCCTCCACCAGCTTTTTGTGGCTGATGGAGGGGAAGGCCCGCTCTTGCGGTTATCCAGCCTATAGAAGAAGCGGAAACGAGCCCTGGATTGCTCCAGGAATCGTCTTTTACGCCTCGGGGTTCTCGTATTCCCGCTCTGCAGTGGAACCGGCTCGGGTGCAGGCATGCGATTGCCAGCGCAAATCAATACGCGGCACTAAGCCACAGCAAGTCACCCTAAGGCCCAAATGGCGAAACTCTGTTGTCAGCTTGACCGGGTGGGGCCAATCTGCCCGATTGTTCGCTGTCACCCGAGTGACTATAATGATTCCAAGCAACCCGCCGGCGCCTTTGGCAAGCGTCGGCACGAGAAAGGCCCCGGTGCATGAAGAACTAGCGATGTTCATATCCACCCGAAAGCCAAGCGACATCGCTGGTGGCCATGCCTGCGGGTGCAGCATCGCATGCTCGAGCATCGTTCCAAAGCCACATACCAAAACTGGCAAAGCGCATAGCTGCCCCCATGGCCTCCCCAGGACCGGAGGCGACATGCAGCTCAACCTCTCCAACATCGAATACACCTATCCGTCAACGGCAGAGCCCGCCCTATGCGCCGTGACCGCTACGTTTCCCCGTGGGTGGACCGGCATCGTCGGTGACAACGGCGTGGGCAAAACCACGTTGGCGCTGGTGGCTTGTGGGCTTTTGCGGCCCGACGCTGGTACCGTCTCACCACCCCTCTTCTCCGCCTACTGCGCTCAAGACGCGAAGGAGCCGCCGGACAACGTGGTCGATTTCGCACTTGCCCATGACGGCCTGGCCGTGAGGCTCCGTCGCGAGCTCGCCATCGAGGACGACTGGCCCTGGCGCCATGTCACGCTCTCGGGCGGGCAGCAGAAGAGACTGCAGGTGGCCTGCGCCCTGTGGGCCGCCCCGGACGTTCTTGCCATGGACGAGCCCACCAACCACGTCGATGCGTCGACCCGCCGCGCCATATCCGATGCGCTGTCTCACTTCGATGGAATCGGCCTTCTCATCTCGCACGACCGGGAGCTGCTCGACACCCTCTGCACGCAGTGCCTGCTCATCTCGAAGGGCACCGTCATCATGAGGCCAGGCGGATACTCGCAGGCATCCTCGCAGGCGTTCCTGGAGCGCTCGAGTGCCGTCCACGCTCGCGATGAGGCCCGCAAGGAGAAGGCCCGCATCGAGCGAGAGGCTCGGCGACGTCGCGAGGAGGCGTCGCGTGCCGCTGGCAAGAGGAGCCTCAGGGGCATAGACAAGCACGACGCGGACGCGCGGCGCAGGGTGCGCGTCGCGGTGGTGACCGGCAAGGACGGGCAGGCGGGCAGGCTCTCGTCACGCATGGCCGGAAGGCTGGAGGACGCGGAGGCGAGGCTTGCGGCGACGCGGGTCGAGAAGCGCTACGAGGCGAACGTGTGGCTCGATGCCGAGCCCAGCAGGCGCAAGCTCCTTTTCAGGATGGGGCCCTGCAGCATCCCCCTCGGTGACGCCTCCCTGGTCGTTCCCGCCCTGCACATCGGGAACACCGACCATATCGGGCTCGTCGGAGACAACGGCTCCGGCAAGACGACCCTTGTCAGGCGAATCGTGGAGGGCCTTGCCGAAACGACGAGATTTCTCTACATCCCCCAGGAGCCCGATCGGATCCAGGAGCGGGCTGCATTAGGCGCATTGCGCAATCTTCCGGCCAGCCAATGCGGCCGCATTCTCTCCGTCGTGGCGCAGCTCAACTCCGATCCGAACCGCATGCTTGAGGGAGATGCCGTCAGTCCGGGGGAAATGCGCAAGCTCATGCTGGCCCTCGGGATTGTCGAACGCCCTCAGCTCGTCATCATGGACGAGCCCACCAACCACCTCGACATAGAATCCATCGAGGCCCTGGAGCGCGTGCTGGCCGTCTATCCTGGCGCGCTTCTCTTGATTTCCCATGACGCAGCCATGGTGGAGGCGGTCACAAACGTAGTCTGGCGGACAAGGCCTGTGGAGGGCGGCTATGAACTCGTAACGGGATAGACGCCCTTCCTTATTGATGTCCAGTTATTTTATGTAAGATTGCCTCAGTCTGAACTCGGTTACATAAAGGGCATGTGCGTCTTTGCAGCTCAGACCGCTTGTCTTCCAACGATCTGGGCCCATTCCCCACTATCGCGTGCCAAACTGGAATTCAGTGCCAAGTTCCAGCTGATCTCTAGCTTTGAGATGATTTCGCATACTGGAAAATAAATAGAGAGCAGAAGCCCCGAAATCCTTACGATTCGGGGCTCCTTTCATCCCCCCTAAAAAACGGGGAATGCGCTCCACGACGCATTCCCCAGGCATACATCCTAAGCATTCATTAATTAGCCGATGATCTTCTTGATCTCGTCATCAGACATCTTGTAGTTGAAGAAACGCTCGTAGAAGTAAGAGATATCGGAAGAAAGCTCTGCCTTGGTGTACTTGTCCGGATACATCTTGTTCATGGCCCACATAACGGTCAGGGGCTGCTCTACGGTACGGTTGCCCCAAACATGAGCGACGGTGGGAACGACATAGACCTTCTTGTTCTGAATTGCAGGAAGCTGGGCGATCTTCTCATCAGCATAGATATCAGAAGTCTTGGTGTTGCTAGAGAAAATCACCTGGGGCTGCCATGCCAACAGATCCTCAAGGGTGTATTTCAGGGAGTTCTTCCTGTGCGCATCAGCGGTAACGCTGTTTCCGCCCGCAGCAGAAATCCACCACTCGGAAATGATATGGGGGTTGGTCAGAGTCTCAACATCGCCGTAAATTACAGAGGCGCGATCGGCCTCGGGAATGTCCTTGGTGATGTTTGCCGCCTTTTCCACCATGGTGTCAAAGTACTTGTTGTAATCGGCGGCAATA
Organism: Berryella wangjianweii; assembly: GCA_013201155.1. Classification (GTDB taxonomy): domain Bacteria; phylum Actinomycetota; class Coriobacteriia; order Coriobacteriales; family Eggerthellaceae; genus Berryella; species Berryella wangjianweii. The sequence goes on from CP053716.1 coordinate 506,354, forward strand.
TCTTGCTTGCCCAAAACCTCACCCATCAGAGTGACTGCGGTCTTCACGTCATCAGTGTTGTTCCAGTTCAAAACGATGCATTTCACACCATTTTGCTCCAGCTGCTCAGCGGTCTCCTTGGTCATGGTGATGCAGACGTCAGGGTTAAGCTTCATGACGGCTTCCATATCCACGCCATCTGCGGTCTCCAGAACAGGGCCGTTTGCAATCTGCGGAGCAAACTTGTACTGCATTGCCCACTTGTCGTTCTTAGTGAAGTTCGCAGGCATCTGGTTAACGATGAGGCTGCCGGCGCCCAAGCACTCAACGAATGCGTTCAATACGCCTACGGAGCCGAAGGTGGCTACGCTGGTAACCTTGGTAGGCAGCTCAACAGACCTACCAGCCATGTCGGTAACAGTATGGGTTGCCGGCTGCGCCGCCGGTGCATTCGTGTTGCTTGCGGCAGTTCCGCTAGATGTGCAGCCTGCAAGGCCAGCGCATCCCAAAACGCCAACAAGCGCAACGCTTACGATGGCCGACACGACTTTCTTTGCTCTCATGCCCTTTCGTCCTTTCTGAAGCAAACTGATATTTCTACCCCTCGATATCCCCTGAATGCTCCTCGGAATCGAGAAGGGGTATGCACGTCTTTATCTTGAAGGCGCCCGTATCCGCGTATGTCACATGCACGGGCGTGTCATATAGGTCGGTCAGGCTTTCGGTGCTTACAACGTCATCAGGAGCTCCGCAGCTTACGATGTGCCCGCCCTTCATAAGGGCCACCTTGGTGCAGGCAAGAAACGCATGGTCGGGATAATGGGAGGTCATCAAAATCGACAGGCCCTGCCTGGAGAGATGCCTGATGGCGCTTAGGATCTTAATCTGGTTGTGATAGTCAAGATTTGCCGTGGGCTCGTCCATGATCAGCACCTTTGCTTCTTGAGCCAACGCACGGGCCACCAAAACCATCTGCTTTTCGCCGCCTGACATCTCTTCGAAGCGGCGTCCCTCCAGGTGGGATATCTGCAAGCGCTCCATTGATTCACGCACGACGCGCCAGTCTTGCTGAGAATGCGCCGCCGCGCCATTCAAGTGGGACACGCGGCCCATCAAGACCGCTTCCTCGGCCGTGTAGGGAAAGGCCATGTTCGACGACTGCGGCACATAGGCCATGCTATGTGCCTTTTCCTTATTGCTCATCTTTTGAATGCTGTTTCCATTGACCTCGATGACTCCGTTATTCGGCTGATGAAATCCCAGCATGCAACGAAGCAAGGTGGTTTTTCCCGTGCCGTTGGATCCCAGCAGGCACAGAATGTCTCCGGCATCCAAATCAAAGGAGATGCCCTTCAAAACCTCGCGGCCCTTTTTATAGGAGAAGCGAACGTCTTCAACATGAAGCATTACAGCCACTCCTTCCTGGTGCGAATAAGCAGAGCAACGAACAGCGGCGTACCGATAAGCGCCGTAAGGACGCCCAGCGGAAGCGCGGCAACCGTAGAGCGAATAAGGTCATCGATCAGCACAAGGAATACGCCGCCCATGAGGAATGAGGCGGTCAGGAGCTTTGAGTAGGATGCGCCGGTAAAGGCGCGGGCCATATGGGGGATGACCATGCCAATCCAGCCGATGATTCCCGCCACTGCAACGGAGCTTGCGGTCATCAAGGTGGATGCGGCGATGACCACAACCTTGACGAGCGTTACGTTGACGCCCATGGCGCGCGCTTCGTCTTCACCCGCCGCCAACGCGTCAATCTTATGGCGAAAGGCAAACAGCAGACCCATAGAAATTACCACCGAGGGAACTACCACCGCAAGATCGTTAAGGTCTCCCTTGTTCAAAGATCCCATCAGCCAAAACGTAATGGAAGGAAGCACCGAATCGGTGTCCGCAACCGTTTTGACGATGGAGACCAGCGAAGAGAAGAAGCTGGAGACAACTACGCCGGCCAGCACCAAGACGGTAAGATTCTGCCTGCCAAAAACGGAGCCGATGAGGTATGCGGTGGTAACCGCCAGAATGCCAAACACAAAAGCCGCTGCTTGGATTTGCCACCAAGAGGCACCCGCCAACATCGCAACGGCCGCGCCAAAGCCCGCACCGGCAGATACGCCAAGAATATCGGAGGAAACCATCGGGTTCTTAAAAACCGTTTGATACGATGCGCCCGACGCAGACAGGGCGCCGCCGATCAGGACAGCCAAGGTAATTTGCGGAAACCTGACCTTGAATACGATGCTGTCCTGCACGCCCGTCCATGTTTGCTCAACCGCCATGAAGCGCGAGCGCAAGATGTCAATGACCATGGGAGCGGAAATGTCCACGCTTCCAAAATGGAACGAAGCCAGGTATACCACCAAAAGGACAGCAGCCATAATGGCCACCTTGATGACGTACCCACCTCGGCCCAAATGCGGCATGTTTGCCAAATTCCTCTTCACTGCAGCCCTACCCTCACATCAAAGAGCTAGCCTTGGTACCCAGAAGCTGAATCTGAATGGCTTCACCAGGTTCCACGGTTTCATCAGGGCCGATAGCATAGAACGCATTTACGCGACGGACGCTTGCCGCCAAGGTGGCGTTGTCTTGCAACGACGAGACGTGGATGCCATCTGCCTCCTTGCGAGCGACCAAGCGGGCAAGCCTTTCAAACCCTGGTCGGGATTTCAGCTGCTCGTCAGCAATGGCGGTTACCGTCAGTCGCTCATTGGCAGATTGCTCTTGATATCTCATCAAGAGCGAGCGAAGCAGCCAGTCGCAAGCAAACCAAGCGGCCATCATCGGACCTGGCACATTGATGGCAATCTTGCCCTTAATCACGCTCATGCCAATGGGTCTGCCAGGAACCGCCAAGACGCCATGGGCAAAATAGTCAGCGCGCTGCTCAAGCAACTGGGAGCTGTAGTCTTCTGACCCGCGAGAAGACCCACCGTTTATCAGCAGGATGTCCGCGGAATCCAGCAGGTCGTCAATCGCCCGGCCAAGAAGGTCTCGATCATCTGCAACAATATCGTGCTCAAGAAACTCAGCGCCCCATTCGGTCACAAAGCCACGAATCATGAGGCCATTGCTCTGATAGGTCTTTCCACGCGAGGGGCAGCTTCCAATGGCCGCCAATTCGTTCCCCGTGGGCAGATACGCCACACGAAGCCTCCGCTTCACCGAGACGCTATCATGTCCACCTGCGGCGATCAGGGCGACGTCTTCCGGGCGCAGCTGTTTGCCTGCCGCAGCCAAAAGCTCCCCTTCTCTCACTTGGGATCCAGCCTTGCGAACGCCTGTGCCTGGCAGCACCTCAAGCTCTTGGGTGAATCGCGGAACATCGTCCTCATTGAAGCCAACGGCCTCGATACGCACCACGGCATCGAAATCATCCGGAAAGTCGTCTCCCGTATCAGCTTGCGCGAAATCGCGATTGCGCTGCCATGAAGACGCGTCAGGCATGCCCTTTTCGAAATCAGAGGATCTTACGGCAATGCCGTCAAACGAGGAAACCCGGGCGAACGGAGCATTTGCGCGAGCGAATACGTCACAAGCAGCTATACGTCCGTAGGCTTCTGCCAGAGGCACAGCTTCTATATCGCAGGGCATGTCCCAATGCTGGAGCAAGGTGGAAACGGCGCTGTCCCTTGTTAGTGCCCTGTCCTTGTTGAACTCCATACGAAACCTCCGACACCATATCGCTTATTATGCCTAAGTCAGAATAATCCTTATTTGAGGATATTCCATTGCACAGGCAGCAAATGGGAATTATTTTTTTAATAAAAGGGACATCTTGCCCGAAAGAACAGTTGTTGAATCCACCGAAGCGATGCGTTCAAAGTTGACTTCAACCGTCAGGAAGCTGCGGACTGCCCTTGCATCGAAAGGACGGCTCTGCGCCGCGAGCTCGGTCGCATGAAGGCAGGCGGGCTCATCGAGTACCGCGACAGCACATTCCGCCTCATTGCCTCCACGGATAACTACGTCGAGAAGGGAAAGCAGCGCTTTAGTTCGCCCACCACGTAGGAGGCGAAATCCTGCTGGGGCGACACCTCTTCCCCGCCAGCAGCATGCGCGGCGTCCTCGGCCTCGTCGGGCCGCATCTGCTGGGGCGATGCCTCTTCCCCGCCATCAGCATGCGCGGCGTCCTCGGCCTCGTCGGGCCGCATCTGCTGGGGCGATGCCTCTTCCCCGCCATCAGCATGAGCCTTGCCTTCTGGCGCTAATTCTTCATCAATATACAAGCTGCCCGACACCGCCCGGTGAGGCCATGAGAAAGCCACGGGAACGCCTTTTGCCTCGGGCAGGCGCAAGAACAGCGGATCGGCAATGATGGCGTCGAAGTGTCGGCTGACCAGCAAGGCCGCCAGCGCGTCCTCGTCTTCCAGGCATACGGTGCCCAACCTGCGCGACGCAAGCGCATCGGCGAAGAAAGAGGCCATGGTGGGCCTGATGCACGGACATTCGCCCTGCAACCGACGGGCCAAAGAGTGAGCACGCAGCTGCTCTCCGATAACAAGGATCTGGATGGGTTGACCCTCGGGCTCCTGGACGTCAAGGGCTTGATAGGGATCTTGGGCCAAAGCCAGCCAGTCGTCCACCGTTTGCGGGTCATGCTGGCCATAGGGGCTCCAGATTGCGAAGGGAATGCCGTAGCGCGCTTGCAGCTTTCGCGCACATTCAAGGCCCGCCTGGGATCCCACGATGGACAGCTGAGCGCACGTAATGTCGCCATCCCCCGAACACCCGGCGCCAAAAGGAGCAACGCAGGTAATACCTTGGCCCTCAAGGCTGGCTTTCAGCTTGTCGTATTCGCTTTGCGACTCCAGGTCAAAGGGAGAAAAGCCTAAAAGCGCAACCCGATTGCGCGAGTCATTTTGCGCATCACCGCGCTGATTCTGATTTTCCGCCACGCGCAAAGCCACTTTGTAAGCACGCTTGATTCCCTTGTCGTACGTTTCGAAGCCATTTGTGTCGATCCCCACAACAGGCACGCCGCAACGCTCCTGGGCCTCCAGAGCCAAGCCCTCGATGTCCATGCCAACAAGGGCAGGCACGGGAGTTCCCAGAACCGCAATTTTTGGCGGCTGGGTCTTTTCGGCAATCTGGCTTAGCTGTTCAAGCAGCAACTCATCGGCACCCAACACGGTGTCATCAGTGCGGAGCTGGGCAGAAAGGACCGCTAAACCCCCTTGGGGCCAGCGGCTCTCTTCTACGTCTACATAAGAGTAGGTGCAGCACCCGGGATCGACTATAAGCAGCTGGGCGCCGCTTCCGAAAAGGACGCTTGCCGCACCGGAGTAATCGGACGCAAAGGGTGGAAGAAATTGAGAAAGCTTCATGACGCCGACCGCCTAACAACGCACTGAATCGCCTGGGCAAGCGCTTGCCGCTTCAGCGAGAAGCCGGGCAAAACGAGTGACGCCGTCAAAACCAAAAAAGCCTTCGTCGTGAAACATGTCCACGCAGGATGCCTGGGGCATGTTTGAAGCGGCGTCACTGCCAATAGCAATAGCATTTACGAGCTTGTCCCATGAATAGTCGCACGATTCCACGGCAGAAGTGATTTGGGAAATTTCGGGATGAGTACGGGCAAGCCTTTGGCGTTGCCGCTCTTGCTTGTCCTTCCCATGAAGAACAAGCGTAGCAGCCACCTTGAATCCAGCATCCGCCAAGGTCTGGGCCGTTGCGTACGGCGCAAAAGTGGCCAGGGAGTCTATGACGATCGGACGCTTTCCCACTGCCTGCCGCGCCGCCTCAAGAGAGGCTACGGCCCTTTCACGCTCTTGCGCAAGGCGGCCAGAAGGCTCCCAGATGTCGACGACGGGAAGGCCATTTCGCTCCGGTGAAGGCAGGGACTCACGCCACGCCTCGTACAAACCATCGTAGTTGGCCGAGATAAAACCAGGGTCATAGCTTGTTTCCCACAGCGCGACGGGACGTAGCAGCCGCTTTTCCAAAACCACGCACTGGTGCTTTCCCGTCCAGTTAAAACCCAACAGCAAACTGCTTGCGGCCAAGTCCTCATATTGGGCGTACGTCTTGCACTCGCAGACGCTGCGAATGTCGGATACACCCCAGCTGCGCAACGCCTCACAGAACTCAGAGGTGGAAGGCAGCGAATTGAACCGCCCCACCAGGGTGATGCCGCAATCCTGTCTGGTGCTGGCCTCCAGCAGGTCGTAAACGCCGCTTTGCATCCCCAGGGCCTTCTTCGCGGTGTTTTCGGCAACCGGATTGATGTGGGTTACCGAAAATCGGATGTCGGGATTTTTGCCCCTCAGCGTTTCCATCAAAGCCTGGGCATCAGTGCCAAGGAAGTCATCGATGCAGTTAAACGCCAGCGTGACGACGCGCGGCTTTTCGGAAAGCCTGTCCACCAGATTGGCGATGATTTCAGGAAGCTGCTGCTCGTAATTGCCCGACGCAACATCGGCGTTGCTGATGAAGCAAAACGAGCAGTCATCGTACATACCGTTTTTAATGAGCCTCAGCGCATGACGGCGGCCGCAGCCCATCGGGCACACATAGACCGTATGGCTTTCGGGCACGCGAAGCCTGTCGCGATGGCGCTTGGGCATAGGATGGCGGAAACGTAGCTGAGACATGTCTATTTCGCCTCCGGAAGGGACTCTACATAATCAGCCAGTCGCTGATATGCCAGCGAAGCAGGCGATTTGGGGAATCGCCTTGCGCAGAGCTTCCCCTGCTCGTCGCAGATTTGCACTTCAGGGCTCCGAGGAATATCGCCCACCACATTTGCCTGCTCTTCTTCGCAAAAACGCCTGATGATAGCCTCTTCGTCGGCAACGTCTCGACGATTTACCACCAATCCGGCAAATTGGGCGTAATTGCGTGATTTGAAGTTTTTCAGTGCGGTCATGATGTTGCTTGCGGCGTAGAGAGACATCATCTCGCCCGAAGTGACAACCAGCACCTGCTGGGCGTATCCGCCGCGAAGAGGCATGGCAAAGCCTCCGCAGACCACATCGCCCAAAACGTCATAGAGCACGAAATCTGGCCGAATGATCTCATAGGCGCCCAGCTCATCAAGCTGCTCGAAGGCGGTGATTACGCCACGGCCAGCACATCCAACCCCCGGCAAAGGGCCGCCGGATTCCACGCAATAGACGCCAGATTCAGACTGCTTGACAAGATCCTCTAGTGCCAGGTCCTGGTTGGCGCGCAGCTGGTCAAGCACCGTCGGAATGCGCTTGCCGCCTGTGTGCAGGCGCGTTGAGTCCGCCTTTGGATCGCAGCCGATTTGCATAACGGCATAGCCTCGAGACACCAAAGCGGCAGAGAGATTGCTGGTCGTGGTCGATTTCCCGATTCCGCCCTTGCCGTAAATCGCAATCCTGCGCATGAAGCCTCCTGTCTTCGGCCGATGCCCCCAAAAGCTCGCCCTCACGGTCTGCTTGCATTATGCACAATTGAGGACAACATATCCGTTGCCAAAGCAACATATCGCCAATGGCGACCAACAGGCTCCAAACGAAAGGAATCACGATGGCCGCGGCAGGGCTGGGCAGCGACAGCCTCAGTGCGATCGCATCCGTAGGGTTTGCTTCATCAAGGCATGCGAGAAAAAACTTGCCCTTCGACAGATTGTAGTGTTCACACGGGGGTATTCCGGTGCTGCCCATGGCGAGCGCGTCAAAACTCGCTGCGCTGAAGCCTAGGACGCAACCGTCCCGATCAAGAAGCTTGGCAAAAGCACCCATTTCGAGCTTGGTAAACATCTTCCTTCTGCAAGGCGAGCAATTAATTGCCTTTGAAATGCGCCGCGGCGACCCCATCAAGCTGCGAGCGTATCGTCTCGAAGGGCCGGTTCAGGTCCAGCGTCCTCACGCTTATCTGATTGCCGCTCATCTGATATACGTCGTCAGGCTGCACGTCTTCGTCGGTCCTGGCGTAGAGCAGCATGCCCGACACGCTATGAGCCCCGGAGGTGCTGGCGAGTTCCGCCTCCTTGTTCTTCACGTACGTGAATATCTGGTACAGGTTGCCCGAGTGGACGCTTCGCTTGTCGAACCGCTGCTGCATTGAGCGGGAATAGTACTTTGCGTCGATGTTGAGAACGACCCTGCCCTGCGCCAGCGTTACGTCGGTCACCATCGCGCCGGGCCCCCGCCCGCCACCGCGCTCAAGGCGCTCAGGAACCACTGGGCAACGCGCACCATCTGCGCGCGCCTCCGATGGCTTGGCCGTGAGGGGTACGCGCGAACTGCTCTTATTACATAACTATTACTAATAAAATAATACTCAATACTACGCTTTTTCCTTATAGCTAAATAGTATGATTTAGGTTACATACGAGCTGAGCATCACAAGAACCAAGCATCACAAAGCGAAAGGGAACATCGTGAAACGGTCGGGCAGGATCTTGAAAAGGGTCATCGCATTTGGTCTTTCAGGCGTTTTAGTGTCATCCATGCTTCCAATCGGCGGCATTGCCAGCACCCTTCCGACGGAGGGGGCCGCAGGCAAGCCCGCAGCAGCCGAGGCGTCGTCCGCCTCGAACGCAGAGGCAAGCGGCAGCTCAGCCGACAACGCAGCAGGAAAGGCAGACCGGACCGCCGACGCCGTCGCGAAACCTGCCGAAAACACTGCGGCTCGAAACGCTGCCATGGAAGCTGCCGCTGAACCGGCGGCTTCGACGGAAGGCAAACCCGCGATGGCTTCCCAGGCGCTTGCCGAGCTTTGGGTTGATGGCACGAACGGCGACGATTCTCATGACGGCTCCGCCGGCGCCATGCTGAAGACGCTTGCCAAGGCGCTCGAACTCCAGGCTGCCGACGCTTCGATCGGCGTCATTCACGTCAAGGGCAACCTCGCGCTTTCCGCGACCGCCAGCATCCCCTCGGGCGTCACGCTTTTCATCGAGGCCGAAGGCGCGGTGATCAGCGGAAGCGGCAACAGCATCAACGGCATCGTGCTGAAGAGCGGCTCCACCCTCAAAGGTGCGGGAACGCTCACGATGACGGGGTTCAAAACCGCGCTTACCTCCGAAAAGGGCTCCACCATCACCGACGGCACCTACGTCCTTAAGAACAACGCCGCGGGAAGCGGAACGCGCGGGCTGCATCTCGGCGGCACCGTAAAGGGAACATCCGGCAAGGACAAGCTGGTCATCACCGCTGACGATAAAAGCAACACCAATTTCTACACCTCAAGCGCCACCTTCGAAAACTGCACGCTCAACGTGAACTCCCAGGCGCGTACCTGGTTCGATGCGTACGACCTCAACCTGAAGAACGCCTCGCTTACCGTCAAGGGATTCGGGCAGACGTTCTATGTGAGCAAGCTGAACATGGAAGACTCCGACCTTACGATTAACCCGTCGTACGGAGCGACGGGCATGACCATCCAGTCGTCCTCGAACATCGTGAACTCGCACATCAAGGCAAACGCCGGATCGACTGCGGGCATTTCGATCGGAGCCGCAAACGGCACCATTCACGTCACTAACTCTACGCTGGAGTTCGCCAATGGCGGAACGGGCGGCCTGAACGTGAACACCGGAAAGGTGGTCCTTGCGAATTCCACGATCAAGGGAGATGGCAGGAACAGCAGCGCGCTGTTCGGGGCCCAAACCAACGGTTCGATCGAGTTCAAGAAGGATTGCCTCGTCGAGACCCCGGCGGCCAGAAACAGCGACAACGGAGGCGGGCAGACGTCGAAGAACTTCATCGTGACGGGCGGCTCGCACCGCATAAAGTACGCTCCGAGCTACAACAGCAGCATGGGCAGCACCATCCCCGTGAACGGCGCTGAAAACGGCGACGAGAAGCTTTCCCTGTTCACTCTGTCCGACCCGTCTGTGACGCTGCTCAAGCCCCTCAACGCGAAGGGCTCGACCTACGACTACTCTGTCGCCAAGCCCTCAAGCGACGGCGAGAAGCACGTGTGGGTGCCCGCCGCCACGGCGATCTTCAAGCTGAACGCCGACGATGCCGCCACGAAGGTTGACGCATCGCACGCCGATGGCTCTGCGGCCGACAAGACGGCAAGCGCCATGCGCGGTTACGCCCTCGAGGCCGCGAAATCCGTCGAGGGCGGATCGGCAGCCATGCCTGACGATCCGTTTGCCCCAGGCTATACGTTCCTGGGCTGGTTCTACAAAGACGCTCCGGATACCGAGAAGGCGTTCGATGCCCACACCGTGCTCGCAGCCGATACGACGGTGTACGCGAAGTGGAAAAGCGACGCATCGTCTTATGCGATCAAATATCACAATGACGCCGATACCGACGTGACCTATCTTGCCTCTTCGAACAACCCGTCTCGCACGATGCAGGTTCTCTCGATCGACGACGTGACGAAGGCCTCGCCTGCGTTCGCACGCAGCGGCAAGGTGTTCAAGGGTTGGACCACCGAGCCCGGCGGTGCGGGAAGCGCGGTTGCAGCTGGCGACATGCTGAGCATCCCTGCGGGAACGGCTGTTGTGAACCTTTATGCGACCTGGGAAGACAAGCTTGCCTCGGTCAAGTTCTCCGCAAACGGCGGCACGTTTTCCGCCGATAGCGTTTTCAAGAAGAACCCTAACGTTTTCGACATCGTCGCCGATGCGAACGGCGGCGAGATCGCGGTCGTGAAGAAGCAGGCCAAGGTATCCGACGACATGACCCTCAGCGACCTGCTGAAGTCGTTGAGCGCCGGTGCCGTCACCGCTTCGACCAAGGGCATCGCCGATCCCGTGAGCAGCGACACCGATGTCGCCTACACGGGAATCGCAACGCGAAGCCACTACGTGCTTGGAAACGAAGACGTCAAGGAAACGGTCCTCTTCTGGACAACGCACAAGTACTACTACTGGTTCAGCGATCCAGCCGGCTCCGCCAGGGCGACCATCGACGACAAGCTGAAGCTTACCGAAGACCTCACGTTCTACCTGAAGTGGAGCCCCGACCCCTCTATCGAGAACGTGGAGGGAGCAAGCTCCATCCCAAGCGACATGTGGAGCGCAGACCAAAGCAAGACGACATCTATCAGGGAAGTCGCCACGGATGAGACCTTCAGCATGACCGGGGCGGTTGACGCCCAGGGCATCGTCGATCAGATGAATGCGCTTGAAGGCTCCCTTGCGGACGGCCTGGACGACCTTGCCAAGATCTCGCTTTCCGATACCGCATCCACCTTTGAGGCCACCATCAAGCTTCCCGACGGCGTGGTGGTCCCCGCCAATCCCAAGGTGACCGCGACGGGCTTGGGCGATTGCTTCAACCTCGAGGGCGCCAGCGTCAAGGGGCAGGAAGTGACGGTGCGCTTTAGCCTGAAGGACGGCTTCCAGAACTACCGGCAGCTGAAAGACGCCGTGCTTTCAACGGGTAAGGGCGATGCGCAAACCGGAGCCGCTGAAAACCAGCACGCATCCGACATCGCCAAGCCCATCACCGTGACCGTGGAGGGGCTGACGCTTGACGCCGACGCCGTGACCAACGGCCAGGAATTGACGGCTACGGGCGCTGTGAGCGGCGAGTTCTCCTCGTATGCGGAAAACACCGTGAGCGGCAAGGTCAAGAGGTTCAACTACACCTGGACCGGTGAGCAGATCGCCAGCAGCGCCGATCCTCGCGGGAACGACATCCGCCAAACCCTGCTGGTGGTAAAGCCCATGGATCAGGAGATCCCCGCCGACATCGAGGTCGGCTCGGAAACGGAGCACGATAGCGTGTACGACGTCACTCCCGGCGAAACGCTTGATTTCACCGGCACGATCGACGCTTCTGTGGTGAAGAGCCAGATGAAGGGCATCGAGGCGCTGTTCCCCAACACAACCGACTACAGCGCGATCGCGCTCGAAGACATGACCTGCTCGTTTACGGCAAGCTTCAAGGTTCCCAACAAGATGACGCTCCCTGAGGGCCTGTCCAAGGAATCCGTCAGGCTCAAGGGCTTCTCTGACACGTTTAGCGTGTCCGACCTGAGCGTTTCGGGTGACACCGTGACGATCACGATGAAGCTCAAAGCCGGCCTCGGCACCTACAAGGACCTTCAAACGGCCGTCATGGACAACCTCGGCGACATCATGAAGGTCACGGTTCCCGGAATCAAGATCAACGATGACCTGGCTGCCGGCGAAACCGCCACGGTTTCCGGCACCGTGTCCGGCTCGTTCAAGGCGCGCGCCGTCAAGAAGGACTCGGGAACCGCAAAGGTCTTCGCATTCAACTGGACCGGCCGACAAACCGATGAGGGACGCGACTTCACCCTGCCCCACGACCCCGGCATCAACTTCACGGTTGCCGCCGTGACGCCGGTGGAATCGAAGCTTCCCGCAGACATGCTGGTGGGCGCTAACACCGAGCACGACGCGGTTATCGAGTCGGCCCAGGGCTCCACGTTCGCTCTTACGGGCGCGGTGAGCGCGGCGTTCATCCAAGATCAGATGAGCAGGATCGAAGCCGTCTATCCGGGCGCAGACCACGACGGCATCAAGCTGGGCGTCGGGGGCTTCTCGTTCAAAGCGACGTTCACGGTGCCCGACGGCATGACGCTTCCCGGCGATCTGGATGCCTCCAAGGTAAAGGCCGTGGATTTCGGTAACGGCTTCACCGTGAGCAGCGTAAGCGTCAGCGGGAAGACCGTGACGGTAACGTTCGCGCTGTCCGATCCCGCCAAGATCAAAACCTACAGCGACCTCAGGAGAATCGTCGATGCGGCAGGCGGAGCCGACGGCTGGATGAAGCTGGTCGTTCCCGGCATCAGCATCGACAAAAACGCTGCCCCCGGCTCCCTCCTCACCATAAAGGGCGAGGTCAGCGGCAGCTTCCGTGCATCGGCCACCTCTGCCGCCGGCACGCACAGGGCCTTCTCGTTCACGTGGGCCGGCGTGCAATGGCCCGACGGCAAGGACTTCATCGCCACCGACGACGAGTCGATTCAGCTGACCATGAAGGTTGTCGCACCCACGCCCGCGAAGGCCTCCATCGAGGTCGAGAAGGTGCTGACGGGTCGTGAGTGGAGGGCCGACGACTCCTTCCGATTCAAGATCGCGCCCCTTGGCGAGGCTCCGGCCACTCCCCTTTCCACGGCTTCGATTGAAGCTGCCTCCGGGAATCACAGGGCGTCTTTTGGCGAGGCCACCTTCACGAAGCCCGGCGTGTATGCCTACGAGGTGACGGAGACCCCCGGCAACCTTGCCGATGTCACGTACGACGGCAGCACCCACAAGGTTGTCGTCACGGTTTCCGACGGCGCGAACGGAACCCTGGTGGCGTCGGCTGCCTATCCTGACGGCATGGACGGCGCCGTGCGCTTCACCAACACGTACACGGCGAAGCCCGCCGACGACAAGCCCGTTGCCCCCATCGACGGCGGGAAGAAGGCGCCCGACGTGGCGACGAAGGTCGCAGCTTCCAAAAACGCTCCCCCGCGCACGGGAGACGGCCTGGGAGTCCTCGGAGGATTGGCGATTGCGGTAGCGCTTTCCGGCGCGGCAGCTTGCAGGCTGTCCATCCGCAAGAGGAAGTCCTCGCTGCATTAGCACCGCCACGCCGGCTGCGGCGTGATCGGAAAACCGAACGAGCCCCGAGATCGCGCGATCTCGGGGCTCGCTGCATAAGGGGTTTGGCGAGGGAGCTCAGGCGAAGCATAGGGAGGCCCTCCGTGCGACTTTCCCGGGAGTGGGGGGCAGCACCACCCTGCGCCTGCGCGAGCCGCGCGTCGTCACCCGGATCCTCCTCGCCGGGAACAAACATCTCCCAGCCGCGAAAAGCAAGGGAGGCGAGCCCCTGCGGGACCCGCCTCCCTCTCAAGTCGACTCGCACGTCGGCCTCATGACCCCGCGGACACGGGGAACGAGCCTAGTACCTGAAGCCCGCGCTCGTGATCTTTGCCGCCTCCTCGGCGGAAAGCCAGCCGTCAGGGATCTTCACGTCGTCATGACAGCGCGAGCACGCGTTGACCGACTGACGATGCGACTTGTGGCAGTCGCTGCACTCCATCTCGGTATGCTTCGCCTCGGTCACGTGCGGGTTGCGCTTGCCGTGCTTCGCCGTGGCACGCGCCAGGTCGTCGCGCGTCATGTTATGGCACCTGTCGTTCATGCAGAACGCCGACTCGTCCTTGGCCTGCAGGTAATGGTTCAGGTCGGTGAGCGAACGCTCCTCGAGCGGGTACCGGTAGTTCCCGCTGACCCACAGCACGCCCTCGGTGATCTGCTGCCCGATGGTGGGCACATGGCAGCTCAGACACGTCGCGCCGGCCGCCTCCTTGTGCCGCACGACCAGAAGGTCTCCCATGTCCTCAACCGGGTTTCCCCACTTATCGAAGCCCGCCTGTCCCGAGACGCCGTCATACGTCTCGTTGATCGGGTCCTGCGGAGCATGGCAGATGGCGTTGCAGAAGCTCGGCTGCTCGTGCCATACCCAGAAGCCCGCGCCCGACACAACGATCACGGCAGCGACGATGCCCAGCATGATGAGGCGCTTGCACCTCTTCCCGCTCGGTTTCTTGGCGGCGGCGCCGACCTCGCAGGTCTTTATGTCCTTCTCTTCGCTCATTGGCCTTGCTTCCTCTCTGTCTTCGCAAATGCACTCACGTTACGAGACGAGAGCGAGTCCCTGGTCAACGGCGGCTTCGGCCTTGTCGAGCGTCGCGAAGGTGAGCCTGGGGTTGTGCGCGCCCTCGCTGTTCTCCACCATCACGAAGTCCCAGTAGAACTGAGCCGTGCGGTGCAGGTTCTGAGCCGTGGCCAGATCCTCGGCCGACAGCGTGTCCTTGGCAGCCGCCAGCTTGTTGATGTAGTCTTCGATCTTCTCGCTGATGGCCGTCACTCGCTCCTCTTCCTCGGCCTGCCATGCCTTCACCTGGCCAGCGAGGTCCTCGTGGCAGGTGGAGCACTTCTTGTTCATCAGGTCGGCGTTCTCGAGCGGGCTCGTCCACGTGTGGTTGGTGAACGAGGTGCCGTCCTCGGCGACGCTCGTGCCCATGTGGCAGTCGGAGCACGAGTAGCCCAGCCGGGCCATGTGCGACTGCTTGCCGCCATAGACCGTCTCGAACTCGGGGTGCTGCACCTTGAGCATCGGGGCGCCCGTAAGCGGGTGCTCCCAATCCTTGAAGCCCAGTTTGTCGTAGTACGACAGGATGGCCTCGGGCGTCATGGCGGCCAAGCCGCTGTAGGGATTCGTGGTCGCCTTGGTCTCGGGGTTGAAGTAGTACTCGTTGTGGCACTGGCCGCATACCTGGGCGGCCTTGGGAACCCTGTCGCCGTCGTTGCCCAGGGACTTCTCCGTGAAGAACTTGCTGGCGACGGTGAGCTCCTTCGGGTTGTTCTCGTGGCAGTTGTAGCAGCTGATCGACTCGGTGAAGGTGCCGATCATGTCGTTGAACTTCTTCGTGTAGACGCCGTCGCCCTCAGAGTTGACCTGCGCGGTGAACTGCGGCGTCTTGCAGGTGATGCAGTTCGCGAGCTGCTCCTTCTGCACGGTGCGCGGCGAGTTGGCCACGCTCTGGAGCGCGTGCACGTGGCTCGACGCCTCGTCATAGCCCAGCGCGAACGCGTAGCCCTTGTACATGGTTTTCAGAGCCGGGTACAGCTCAAGGTAGCTGTGCTTTCCCGACTCCGGCCCGTTGGCCTCGTTCGCCTTGTAGGTTGCATACTGGTTGGGGTACAGCCCCGACCACTCGTCGGCCCCGACGACGCCGAACGAATCTTGATCGGGCATGATCCGCGACTCGGCGGAACCCGTGGTGTTCGACTGAGGAGCGCATGCGGCAAGCCCGGCGACGAGCATCATCGCGCATACGCACGCACTGACGAGCACTTTCTTCTTGCTCTTGATCTTCATCTGGTACTCTTCCCCTCTTCTTCCCTTACCTTCAAAATACCTATGGAGCGGCAAACGCTGAAGTGACCGTTGCGCCGAATCCTCAGGAACGGTTCAGACGTTGCGAACGCGCCCCTGATCAGGCGGAAACCTCCCCTCCTTTCCCCTCTGCGCCGACAGCGTCACAGGTATCGCCCTTTGCTCGCGCGCCGCCTGCGCTCGGCCGCCCGACGCCCAGCCTGAGCGCGCCCGCAGGGCACGCGTCCACGCAGGCGCCGCAGGCCATGCAATCGCCCGCGCGCACGATCACGTCATCGCCCGCAAGCGCGGGCGCGAGTATCTCGGGGTCGGCGAGGCACGCGCGCGAGCATGCGTCGCAGTGGACGCACGCCGCGTGGTCGATCCTCACGTTGACGAGGCCCGCGCGCCCCAGCACCTCGTAGAAGCCGCCAAGCGGGCAGACGGCACGGCACCACACGCGACGCCCCCACACGCACTCGACCACCACGATGGCCGCGAGCGTGAGCGCGCCGGAGACGGAGCCGAACAGGATGCCCTTGTTGATGGCGGAAATCGGCGAGAACAACTCGAAGACCGGCATGCTCACCAACGCCGAGAGCGCGAGCACGCCCGCAGCCACGCCGACCTTGACGCGGCGCGGCAGCACGCGCTCGGTCACGCGCAGGCCCAGCTTGGCGCGCAACCGGTCTACGGCCTCGCACAGCAGGTTCACCGGGCACACCCAGCCGCAGAACGCGCGCCCGCGGACGAGCCCGTAGACCACGAGCACGGGCAGCGCTCCTACAAGCCACGCCACGTCGAACGACTTCGAGGCGGCGATCACCTGAAGCACGGCGAAGGGGTCGAGCACGGTCACGCCGCCGACGTGCGACGACGACAGGCTGCCGTAGAAGACCCCCTCGGCCGGCGTGGGAACAGCGGCGTCGCCGCCGGACACCTGCCCGAACAGCCCCCACCCCGCCGCCAAGAGCGGCAGGCAGAACAGCACGAGCATGCCAACCTGGACCACGCGCCGCACAGCCGTCCAGCAGGTCTTATGCTTGTCGCTCTTGCTCAAAAGGTCATCTTCCTTAGTCGGTCGCGCCAGGGGCGTCGGCAGCACCCGCGGCTGCGGCTCCCTCGGTCGCACCCGCGGCGCCGCCGTCGGCGCCGAGCGTCTCGTCCTCGAAATTCACGTACACCAGGTTCACGTTCGTCACGCCCTCGACGCCGACGAACGAGCTCGCCACCGCATGCGACGCCCGGGAGGAGCTCGCCTCCACGGTCACCACGAGCTTGCAGCCCTGCGTCTCGTGCACCTCGACGCCCTCGATGCGCGTCAGCTCGCGCGCCACCGCGTCTGTATGCTCAGGCAGCGTCTCAACCACCAAGCTCGAGATAACCAAGAGAATCCCCTTTCAACAACGTAGCTTCCTCGCTCGCAGGTCGCCCGCAACGTCAGCGAAGGCTCCCGCAGCGCCCACCATAGCCCCGCCTTGCGCCACGTGCGCTTCGCCCGTGCCGCGCCCCAACCAGCAAGCCGCCCTGCGGACCGCTCAGGGCCGCCTATGCGCCCGAGGGGCGCGCCCTGAGCAGCTTTTCGATCAGGGCGCGGATACCGCGAGAACCCGCGGCATCGAGCGGTCCGCCCGCTCAGTCAGAACGGGCGGAGCCGACCTATCCCTGCGGGTGGCAAGTGTTGCACTGCTCGCGGACGGAGTCGAACGCCATCGACGCGTACTTCCCCTGAGCGAAGTGATCCTCAGGGACGACCGTCGCCGTCGCCAGCATGGGATTCGCGCTCTCGCTTGCGCCGTGGCAGCCGTAGCAGCCGTTCGCGCCCAGGTTCTCGAAACGGCCCGCATGGCTTGCGGGCATGGGGTTGGGGGCGCCGTCAGGCACCGAAGACGCAGCGGACGTCGCACCCCCCGCGCAGCCGCCCAGCACGCCGAGCGACACCACGAGCGCACCCGTGGCAAGAGCCGTCGCAGCCTTTCTCATAAATCGCACCTCCCCTAGATCTTCTCGATGCGCACGCAGGTCTTCTTGTAGTCCGGCTCCTTGGAGAGCGGGCAGTAGGTGTCCTGCACCACAAGGTTGATGAGCGTCTCCTCAGCGAAGAACGGAGCGAACACCGAACCCGCCGGCGGGCGCGTGCGCCCTGCGGTGGACACCTTGATGTCGCAGGCGCCGAAGCGCGAGGTCAGACGTACCATATCGCCGTCGGACACGCCGAGCGCGGCGCAGTCGTCGGGGTTCATGTCAAGCAGCGCCTCAGGCAGCGCGCGGTCGAGCTCGGCCACGCGGCGCGACATCGAGCCCGTGTGCCAGTGCTCGAGCAGGCGCCCCGTGCAGAACACGAAGGGGTACTCCGCGTCGGGCAGCTCGGCCGGCGGCTCCCACGGGCGGAAGACCACCGAGGGCCGCGCGTTCGCGCTCTTGTAGAAGCTCACGCCGCCCGCCAGGCCGTGCGTGCCGTACATCTTCACGCCGTACTCGTCGAATCCGTCCTCCTGCTTGCCGTCGCAGAAGCGCCACTTGGTGGGCAGCCACTGGCCGTCAACCTCGCGGACGGGCCAGGTGAGACCGTGGTTCTCGATGTAGAGGTCATACGGCGCCAGCTGCTTGTTCTCCATCTTGAGCTTGGCTTCCTTGTTGATGGCCTCCGCGCTGGGGTTCAGGCTCGGGTTCGAGAACGTGCGGTACTCCTCCCAAACGGAGCGGCTGACCTCGCGCTGGTCGCCCTTGAAGTCGTGGGCCCGCTTGTCGTACCACTGCCCGAACAGCACGTCGAAAGCGTCCTCGCCGCCGATCTGCTCGCCGTCGAGCACGCGGTGCGCCACCTCCATGAGCATCCACAGGTCCCACTTCGCCTCTCCCGGCGGGTCGATGGCGGCCTTCTCGAACACGGCGGTGCGGCGCTCGGCGTTGCCGAACTGCCCCTCCCGCTCAACCCACATGGCCGCAGGCAGCACCACGTCGGCGTACTGGGTGGAAAGCGTCGGGTACACCTCGCTCACGCAGACGAACGCGTCGATGACGCCCTTCTTGTCGCCGCGCCCCAGAAAGCGCGTGAGGTTCGGCAGCGAGACGGCCCAGTTGTTGTGGGCGGTCCACAGAAAGTCGATGTTGCCCTTCGACAGCTCGCGGAAGATCTTGACGGTGTGGAAGCCCGGCTTCTTGATGGCGTCCAGATGCCCGTTCGGGAGGTTCCAGATGGCCTCGGTGTAGCGGCGATGCGCCTCCTGCGCCACCACGAGGTCGGCGGGCAGGCGATGCGAGAACGTGCCCACCTCGCGGGCCGTGCCGCAGGCGGAGGGCTGGCCCGTCAGCGAGAACGCGCCGTCGCCCGGACGGGCGTAGCGGCCCGTGAGCAGGTGGATGTTGTAGATGCAGTGGTTCATCCACGTGCCGCGGTTGTGCTGGTTGACGCCCATGGTCCACAGCGACAGCATCTTGCGGCCCTTGTCGGCGAACTCGTCGGCAAGCTCCTTGATGTCGGCCGCGGGCACGCCGGAGAGCTCCTCGGCGTACTCGAACGTGTAGGGGGCGAGGCGGGCGGCGTACTCCTCGAGGGTGATGCCCGTGACCGCGCCCACCTTGCTGCCCACCTCGGAGCCGTCGTAGGAGTCCTCGGTGGCGTTGCCGATGTTCTCGGTGCCCTGCTTGAACTGCAGGTGCTCGGCGACGAAGGCGTGGTCGTACAGCTCGTTCTGGACCAGGTAGTTCGCAATGGCGTTGGCAATGGCCAGGTCGCTTCCGGGCTTGAACACCAGGACCTTGGTGGCGTTGGCCGACGTGCGCGTCCGCAACGTGGTGAGGTCGTAGTGCTTGACGCCCTTGCCGTTGGTCATGCGCGCCATCACGCGCGAGTACAGCATCGGGTGCGCCTCGGCCATGTTGGCGCCCCAGGTGACGAAGGTATCCGTCTCGTCGATGTCGGCGTAGCAGCCGGCCGGCTCGTCAGTCTGGAAGATGTTCATGAAGCCCACCACGGCGCTGGCCATGCACAGACGCGCGTTGGGGTCGATGTTGTTGGAAAGCAGGCCCGCCTTCCAGAACTTGGCGGTGCAGTAGCCCTCAACGATGGGCTGCTGGCCGCTGCCCCAGAACGCCAGGCGGCTCTTGTCGGCCTTCCACGTCTCGCGCAGCTTGCCCGCCACCAGGTCGAGCGCCTCGTCCCAGGTGGCCTTGCGCAGGCCGCTGTCGGTGCCCTTGGTGGACTTGTCGTCGCGAATAAGCGGGGTGGTCAGGCGGTCGTCCCCGTACAGCACGCTGGCCAGGTAGTAGCCCTTCACGCAGTTCAGACCCTTGTTGGACTGGTTGTCCGGGTCGCCCGTGACCGACACGACCTTGCCGTTCTTGGCCTCCACGATGACGCCGCAGCCGCAGCCGCAGAAGCGGCACACCCCCACGGTCTTGGTGGTTCCGCCCGACGCGGCACCGCCCGAGCCCGCGCCCGAGCAGCCGACCATGCCGGACATCGTTCCCGCAGCGGCCGCACTCGCGAGCATAACCGCCGTGGCTTTCACGAACGCTCGACGTGTGATGTCCATGAAACTCTCCCTCTCTTCAAGCTTACTCAAGCTCAACCGGCACACCCCGTCAGACCCGCCGGCTCGCTCACTTCCCCTCGCCCCGATCAGGCGCCCTCACCGGACGCCCCCCTATGGGCTCCTTGCCAGGACCGCCTCCTACTCGCGCCCCCTGTTACTCGCGCCCCCTGCGCTAGGTGGCAGGCTCGATGCGGATGGCGCACTCAGGCTCGCCCACCACGCAGCGCTCCACGCATAGCCCGCAGCCCACGCACTTGTCCTCCGCGATCACCGGCGCGAACACCGCGTGGGTGGAGTCGCCCTCGCGAGCACCGTAGTTGATGGAGATGGCCTCGTCGATAAACGGGCAGACGCGATAGCACACCTCGCAGCGCATCGCCTTGTACGACAGGCACAGGTCCCGGTTGATGACGGCCGTGCCCATGCGCACGTCCTCGCGCGACGCAACGGGCGAGAGCGCGCCGGTAGGACACGCGGCCACGCAGGGAAAGCCGTCGCACAGACGACATGCCTGGGCGCGCGCGTCGATGACGGGCGTGCCGGCCTTCGCGCCGGCGTCGAATGGAGCGGCGTGAAGCGCCTGGTACGGACATGCCTCGATGCACTTCCCGCACTTGACGCACTGCGCGGCGAACGCACCGTCGTGCCGCGCCCCCGGCGGGTGCAGCAAGGCGGACTCCGGAAGCGCAGCGTCAAGCGCCACCTTCACGGCGACGGCGCCCGCAGCGCATGCAGCGACGACGTTCCTCCAGATCACCAGGACCCCCTCTCTCTTCAGCCTTTGACCTG
The DNA here is from genome assembly GCA_013201155.1 of Berryella wangjianweii. GTDB lineage: Bacteria > Actinomycetota > Coriobacteriia > Coriobacteriales > Eggerthellaceae > Berryella > Berryella wangjianweii. The sequence goes on from CP053716.1 coordinate 527,439, forward strand.
TGCCAGGGTTTCGGATGCGGAATCGGCGGGAATCACACCGCCGGCGACGCCTTCCCCTGAAGTTCGGCGCAGGGTTCGGCGGCACGCTTGAAGAAGGGCTCCATCGTGCCTGCAAGGGTCGGGCGGCCGATTGAGGAATGAGGCCGTGCCGACCACGGTCTGCAGTGGTCGCACTCGTTATTTAAGATCGCAAAGGACGACTTCGCAACCGCGTCGTCATGACAGAGCCCCGTGCGCCCCACGGACAGGCATACGTCGGCGATTTCCCGCCTGAACTCGTCACTATATTTAGTTGCGGTGCGCGCCATGCCACCTTCCTCTCTCGGATTGGCATAAGCATAACCTATGACGGGTCGGTTTCCACTCTGGAACGTGTCCGAAAAAACGTGCAGATGAGCCCATCTTGTAAAATCACTAAAGTATTTAATGATTACTATTAAGGTTTTTGTTGCATATTAGATATTGCTAATGCACAATGAATAAATCTAGTTAAATGACGAAAGGAGCCTTGATGAGGTCGCACGTCCTTCCATCCTGCGCGCTGGCCGTTGCGCTGGCCGGAGGTGGGCTGATCCCCGCTCAAGCTTACGCCGAGGAAAACCCGCCTGCTGCGGCCCCCAACGCCGCTGGGGCAAGCGCCGCGCCTGCACCGGCGGCCGACCCCGCTGCAGCGGAGATGAACATAAGGTACACGTGGCATGCGAGCAACGGCAACGGGTACTACAACCCTGATGACAAGGGCAAACCCTTCAAGCTGTACATGTTCTACCATCTGAAGGGCACCGACGCGAGCGGCAAGAAGGGCCGCTTCTGGAGCGAGGCGCAGCAGATCACCGGCACCGTCGGCACCGACCAGGTTATCAAGCTCCCGCTTGGCAGCGTCAAGGACGACAAGGGCGACACCTGGACGAACTGCGAGTGGGCCGGCGCCGTCGATCTGGCCCTGGGAGAGGATTCCCATATATACGGCGTGGGCACCAATTGGTCGCCCACCGACCCCTACAACATGGACGTTCTGATTCAGCAGAACATGGAGACCAATGTCGCCATGAAGAAGGCCGACGGCGCCCTGATCGCCTCAGCCGACGAGGGCAAGATCGGCATTGGCTACCGCGTGACCAAAGCCGGCTCGGACGAGACGATGAAGACCAAGAAGGGCACTCCCATTGCGGCTGGCTACCTGTTCGCCAGTGGTGAAACGCTTCCTCTGTATCAGGCGCCGGAGTTCGGGCGCAGCATCGTCGGATGCAAGCTGGATCTGTACAGCCCCTACAGCGGCAAGTACAGGACCTACGAACTGCGTCCCCAGTTCATCGGCGACAACGAGGCTGAGCTGGCGAAGCGCTACACCCTTGAGATGACCGGCGACGACCTGAAGGGCTGGACGCTGACGCTGGGCTCGAAGCTGCAGAAGCGCACCGTCACCGATGAGGAGGTCATCCCCGTTCCCGACGATCCCGAGTACATCGACGATCCCAACCTGGAGCAGGGGAAGGAAGAGGTCGTGAGCGAGGGCGTGCCGGGCAAGAAGACGTCCACTCGCGATGAGCTGTTCCTGCCGGCCATGAACGGCGCGCCCGAAGAGGTTGTCGAGGCGACCGACCCCGTGGTAACCACCACCGACCCGCAGAAGAAGCAGGTTCGCCGTGGCACCAAGGCAGTCGAGCCGAAGCCTGAGCCCAAGCCCGATCCCGAGCCGAAGCCAGACCCTGAGCCCAAACCCAATCCCGACCCTGAGCCCAAGCCTGAGCCGAAGCCCAATCCCGAGGTCTCGAAGCCGAAGGTGATCAAGCCCGAGGCATCCTCCCAGATGCCCAAGACGGCTGACGCCGCCACGGCTCTGCCCCTGGCCGGTCTCGCGCTTGCCTCCGGCGCCGCAATCGCCGTGGCCCGCAGGAGGAAGGACGCGTAGCGATCCTGTACGCGATCACCCTTTGCAGCACTTCGAAATCAAGAAGGGCACCGGCTGAGGTCGGTGCCCTTCTTCTCTTGCGACGGCGCTTGACAGATCTTTTCCCTGCATCGATTATTCAGTAATCTGAATCGCAGGAGGTTCGAGCGATGGTTCGCAGACAGACAACGAAAGACCTGCTGGTCGCCTCCTTCCTGGAGCTTGCCCACGAGCATCCCATCGACAAGATCACGGTTACGCAGATCGCCCGCAACTGCGGCGTGTCGCAGCCCACCTTCTACCATCACTTCAAAGACAAGTACGACCTGATATCGTGGGAGTACGCAACCAACGCCGGCAAGATCATGGCAGGCTTGGACAAGGGATCCTACGGCTGGCGAGACACCCTGTTGGAGGGTGCGCGCTACTTCGAGCAGAACCGTGCGTACATGCTGAATGCGCTCAGGCACACCAGCGGCCGCGACTCCTTCGTAAGAAACGTCACCGCCATCAACGATGATCTGCTGACGAAACTTCTATGCGACCGCATGGGAATCGCAGCCCTTCCCCTACCGCTGCAGTGCCACGTCAGAATCTACTGTCACGGCACCGTCCAGTTCCTGTTCGACTGGCTGAGCGGCGAGGTTGCGCTGACGGCCGAGAGCGTGGCGGACATCTGGGATCAAAGCCTTCCCCAACCCCTGCGCACGCACCTGGAGCATTAGCCGCGAGCCGCCCGCGAATCCGCCCGCCTGGCGGCAGGCGCCCGCAGCGCAGCGTAACGGCAGGGTTGACCGGGCAACCAGACGGACGGGTCGCCCTCTCACCGCTCCCTCGCTTGACCTCGTTGTCCGACTGGCGGGCAACCAGGTGGATGCAAGGCAGCGCAGTCGCTGGCACACCTTCGCCTCCGCCTGCCAGGCGACGTCGCCTGGCATCGCCCGATTCGCCGGATTCCCGCCAGAATGACTCCATCAGGTTACAAGCAGTTTCGGAATTAGAAGAATTAACTACTATTTTAGAAATAGTAGAGCTTTCTGTAACCGATGGAATCCGGTCGAAACCAATCCAGGAACTAAGATCAAGCCGCTTCGTCGCACTGGCGACAAAGGGCAAGGCTCCGTATGCAAACGACGGGAAGGGGGCGCCTATGAGCATCACGCGCAACGCATAGGAAGGCAAGGTCACAACAGAGCGGAGAGACCCCATGCTCAAGCTCCGCGAAAGCAGTCGGCCGCCCTGCCCGGGCGGCCGACTCCCGCATTGCCTCACTGCCGACGCTGCATCGCGCTTCCTCCCCGCCGGCGCCTCGTCGCGCTGCCTCACTACCGGCGCCTCGTCGCGCTACTTCCCCGCCGGCGCCTTGTCTCGACGGCGCAGCGCCAACACGCAGACCCCGCTCATCAGGCCCGCAACGGCACCCAGCACGGAAACCGCGGTCGTCGCGTCCCCCGTCTGCGGCACGCTCTTGGCAGGAGCCACAATCACGCGCTCTTTGCCCGACGCCTTCGGGCCCTCAGGATCGCCAGCGCCACCCTCAGGCCCTTCCCCCTTCGAGCCGCCATCGGCACTCGCCTCCCACTGGGCGTACAGCACCACCGCCGGCGCGGCGGCGACAAGTCGAATATCCTGCCCCGCCGCATAGCTATCGCCAGAGCCATCGGCCATCGTGTTCCAGCCCGTGAAACGATAGCCCTCCCGCGTGGGCACCGCCTCCGAAACGCCCACGCTTGCCGTCGGGTCGGTAGACCCCGCCACGGCCTGAGCCGCAGGCGCGTCCGTACCCCCGTTGGCATCGTATGAAAGCAGGTAGTCGGCGCTTACCGTCAGCGTCACGGCAGCGGACACCTCGTAATCGTCGCCACCCGCTGCGGCGTTTCTGTTGAAGTAATAGAAGTAGCGCACCTGGTACACGCCCGGCGTCGCGGCGATCCGCTGCTCCGATGCGGCGATCCGATCGCCTGCAGCGGCTGCGGTGTCAAGCACCACGCGCCCGTCGCCATCGGTCACCACCACGCGCGCCTGCTCGCGATCGGAGGCCACCGCCACGCGACCCAGCTGGGGGTCGGGATCGGCATTCGGAGCCGAAAGCTGCTTGGTGTGATCGACCATCCAATCAAGGTTGTCGGCGATCGTCCAGGCCGTGCCGGCCGCGATGGCAAGGTCATGCGCGCGAATCACCTGGCGAAGCTCCGTATACAGCGTACCGATTCCGTCACCGTTGGTCCTGGCCGACGAGCCGTCATGCGCATTGCTGGCGATGAACGCGCCGGGCTTGGTGTTGTACCAGTACTCCTGCAGCAGGTCATCGCCAACGTTGTGATCCACCGTGGTAGTCCAGCCGGGAAGACCCAGGTACGGCTCGCGGGCCGATGACCCCGTGGCCACGCTGAAGCCATGATCGCGCACCGCGGCACGGATGCGCGTCAGGTCGATGCAGTAGCTGCCCCCTGTGTACAGGCGCTCGTCCTGGGTTGCGGAATGCCGGTCCTGATACAGGATGTTGCTGATGAAGAGGTCGCTTTTCGTGATCGCGGGAAGCAGCTCCTGGATCTTTGCCGGAACCTGCGTGTACACATACTCTGTCTCGCTGTTCCTGAAGCCGCCCAGGTACTTGCCTTCGCTTGCCAGCAAGGCGCTGCCATCAACGGGGTTGAGCCGCTGATGAGCGAAGCGGGCCATCACCTTGCCACCCTTCGTCACGGTGAACTGAGAGTACGTGGCGCCCGACGTCACGCCCGGGACATCGGGGTTCTCCAGCCTCAGCGGCACCTTCACCGTAAGCGTGTCGCCTGCGGCAAGCATTCCATGCACGTACACCTCGCGCAGGTCGCTCCAGCGGTACCCTGCCGCGTCGTAGTCGGCCACGGCCTGGCCGGGCTCGGCAAGCTCGACGCGCTGGCCAGCGGCGGCCGTCAGGCGAATCCTCGCCGCCGTGGAAGCGTCCGCCGACCCCACGGCCACCGGCCCCGCCGCACGCAGGTCAGCCCCATCCGCATGAGCGCCGCGCCAGACCGTCGGCAGCAACACGGTCTCGCTGAGCGCCACCGGGGCGCCCGACCCGTTCGTGAACCGCGCAACCGCGTACAGCCCGTTCGTCGAGTAGTTATCAACATCGATGATCGACCTGTTCATCCGCCTGACATCGACATCGCTCGTGTACCCGAAATTCGATGTGGCGCCCGCGTCGTCGGCGAAGTATATCGCCCGCGACACCCCGTCGTCCGCCGTCACCGGCTGAGTGTTCGTGGCAATGCCGTTGTAGAACGTCTCGCTGCTGGCCGCCATGGCAGACTGCGGTGCGCAGAGCATCGCAGCCCCCAGCGCGAACGACGCCATAACCAGGCATCCGAATCTTCTCATCCCATCCCCTCCCTTGAACCGCGCCTTCCGGTGCGCGGTTCGTCCGTGCTTGATCAAACAAGCTCAGAAGGGTATCACCTTTAAAGTCGTATGCTTTGGGCCGTATCATTTATTTATTGATATATGATTATACTTATATCAGTTTTACGATATCGTCCCTGGTCAGAAGCCATTTAATAAAATCTAACTGTCATTTTGATATTACTTATGCATAGTTCGTTCTCACGGACGGCATCTCAGGAAGGCGTCTTTGCCCGATCAGGCCTCAATGGGATGATGACGCAATCGCTCGGGGCCGCCATCGCGCATGCGTCAAAGCGCGCGCCGCGGTGCGCCGATCGCGACGAAAGGCGCCTCTCGGATGCAAGGCGGCTTCTTGCCACCCTATCGACAAGAAGCGTATAAGGGGAATGAAAGCGCCGCATCGCGGCGATGGCCTTATCGTAGGCAATTGAAGCCTGAACCTATTCACCGCACCAACGGAACGGAGGACGCATGCGCACGACACCGAAGCCTTCCCCGAACGCCTCGGGCAAGCCGCTCTACAAAAGATGGTGGGTCTGGGTAATCGTCGTGGTAGTTCTCGCGGGAGCGTTCGGCGGCGGCAAAGGCGAGCAGCAGTCAGCTCAGGTAAAAGGTGCCGAAGCGCCCAAAGCCGCTGAGCAGAGCAAGGATGCGGGCAAGACCGATAAGAACGGGGCCAAAGAGCCGGAGACCGAAAAACCCGCGGTCAAGGGATCAGAGGCTGGGAAAGACGCCGGGTCTGAAGCGAAAACCGAGCCCGAAGCGGCGAAATCGCCAAAGCCCATAACGCTTGTAGCGGGCGAGAAGGGCGAATACGGCAAGGAGCTCGTGATGAACGAAGAGCGCCTCATCGTGTACTACGTTCCCGGCGGAACCTATTCGGTCAAGAACATAGGGAAATATGGTACGCAGGTGACCGTATACGAAGGAGTGCGCAAGGGCGACAACGGTGACGAGTACACAAGCGTAAGCGGGAGCCCCGCTGTCATCATGCCCGGCCGCTCGGCAGACGTGGTCGTTCCCGAAGGGTGGTTCATCGAGATCAAAGAGCCCTCGCACATCGAGCTGACACTGAAATGATCGGCTGCAGGAGCCTGTGACTCACGTGCTTCGACCGGCCGCCATCGAAGGCGGCGGCAGCCGTGAGCCTGGGAAGCGACAGCGACGCCACCACCTGCGTGGCCAGTGCGCTTGTCGGCGCCCTTGGCGCAATGCGCTCGATTCCCGATGAATGGCCGGATGACCCGTGAGGCAAGGGCCTCATCGAGGCCATCCCGTTCTCGGGTGCGGGCGGCTCGGCCCGACTGTCGCCCGAACCGCCCGCACCCAAAGTCACTCGCGCCCAATTGCGCGCCGTCTTACGCGCTGGTTTACGTTTACGCGCTGGCCACCAGAATCGCGCGCACCTCGTCGGGCGTGAGCTTCTTGTACCCTCCTTCAAGCAGGAAGGTGCCCTTCACCACATCGTCGTACATATCGGGTGTCAGGCCCAGCTCGCTCACACGTCGCACCACGCCAATGCGATCCATCCATGCCTCCATGGCCTCGATGCCCTCGCACGCCACCTGCTCGTCGGTCTTGCCCTCGGGGCGCACGTCCCACACCTCGACGGCGAAACGCACAAACTTGTGCAGGCCGTAGGGCATGATATGGCGGTAGTACGCCGGTGCGACCGCCGACAGCGTCATGCCGTGGGCGGCATCGGTGACGGCGCCGATCGCCTGACCGATCATGTGCACCTCCCAGTCGGTGGCCTTGCCCTTGCCCAGCAGCGTGTTCAAGGCCCACGTGCACACCCAGCTGATGTTCGAGCGCGCCTCGTAATCGGCGGGGTCGGCCACGGCCACCAGCGACGACGTCACCAGGCTGCGCATCAGCGCCTCGGCCACGTAGTCGGACGTGTTGTCGTCATCGCCCGAGAAGTACTGCTCCTGAATATGATTGAACGCATCGAATATACCCGCGCGCATCTGGTAATCGGGCACCGTGAACGTCAGCTCGGGGTTCACGATGGCGAAGCGGGGAATCAGCTCGGGGCCGAACACGTGCCCGATCTTCAGCTTCTGCTGGGGGTTCGATATAACCGACCCGGCATTCATCTCGCTTCCCGTTCCCGACATGGTAAGGATGTTCCCCACGGGAATCAGTCGGTTATCGGGCGCCTCCATGCGCAGGAAGTACTTCTCCCACGGGTCGTCGTCGCACCAGGCCGACACCGCCACGGCCTTCGCGTAGTCGATCACGCTGCCGCCGCCCACGGCAAGCAGCAGGTCGGCGTTGGCGTCGCGCGCGACCTTCGCGCCCTCGCGCAGCTTGTCGGCCGTGGGGTTGCTCATCACGCCCGAGATCTCGGCGACGGTCTTGCCCGCCGCGCGCAGCATGGTCGTCACCTGATCGTACAGGCCGCTGCGCTTGATCGAGCCGCCGCCGTACACCAGCACGACGGTGGGGCCGTATTCCGCCAGCTCGTCGGCCAGCTTCGACACGGCATCGGGGCCGAAGTGCAGGCGACAGGGATTGTAGTAGGTAAAATTGCCGAGCATGGTCTTCTCCTTGTTCGCGCGACACCGCATCGCCCTCACGTCCGGCAAAGCCGAACGGTCATGGCTCCCGGGCTCGGTGTCGCCGGTTGTCGATTGATGATGGGCCGCGTACGCCCATCCCGTCTAAGCTGAGCGCCCGCAGCGAGGTGAGCGGTCGCTGCGTCGCTCGGTCATACCGCCCCTTGCGCGTCAGGGCGCGCGTCGTCGTCCTGCGGCCGACCCCAGTCCAGCACCCCGGTGCGAACGGCCTCCTCGTAGCGCAGAATCTTGTAATCCAGCTGCCTCAATGCGGCATCGTAGCGCTCGCGCTCGGCGCGGATCGCATGCCGCGCCTCCACCAGCAGGTCCAATCGAGCCTGCATGGTGTGGTCGCCGGCGCGGAACAGGCGCACGTATTCGGCCAGCGATTCGACGGGCAGGCCCGCGTTGCGCAGGCACACCGCCATGCTCACCCACCCCAGGTCCTCGTCGGTGAAGGAGCGAATGCCGCTTTTGCTGCGATGCACAGGCGGAATCGCACCGACGCGCTCGTAATAGCGCAGCGTGTCCGCGCTCACGCCGAAGCGCCTGGCCACCTCGCTGATGTTCATAGGCACCTCCTCTCTCCATTCGAACCCTTCGCGCAGTATGAATCCTGGAGTGCGCTTCAAGTCAAGCATCCCGTGAAGAAAGGGTGAACCGGCCCCATGAGCGCCCCCTTCCGCCCGAAACGCCCGATCACCCCTCGAAGCTTGAAAGGATCACCTTGCTGCGCGCCAGGTTGTATCGCGGCCATTCGAAGTCGGCGAGCCGACGCAGCGCGGGCGTCGAGTGGATCAGCTCCTCAATGGCCCGCGTGCGCTCTCGTCGTCGCTCATCAAGGAGGCGACCGTCAGAGCCGTAGAAGCGGGCGTAGGCATCGGGCGCGATCGTTCGCAGGCGCTCGTGAAGGCGACTTCGCAGCTGGCTCTCGGCCATGAACACCGTCGTCTTGCCCTTGGGTTCCGCTCGAAGATACCCCAGGTCCTCAAGCCTGCCCAAGTCGGCATACGCCGTTGCGTACGCGATGTCGAAGCGCTCCGACAGGCCCGCGTAGGTGAACTCGGCGTCATCGTGAACGAGCGCTTCCAGCAGCACCGCGCGCTGGCGGGCGTTCAGCGACTCGTCCTGTCCGATCAGATAGGCCATGCGCTCGCGTCGCATGTGCATCCCCAGCGCCTTTTCCGCGAACCCCCTCAGCTCGCGCGCAAGGAAATCGACCGTCTCCTCAAACCAGAGCGTCCAATCGGCCCCCGATTCACCGCGAACCACCGCATCCTTGTCGCTCACCTGCGGCAGGCGGCTGTCGTCCGAGCCGCTTCCCCCCATCGACCAGCGGCGAAGAAACCCCATCATCGGCATGTAGGCCACCAGGGGAACCCCGCCGTCATTCGCAGCCCAGGCGAACAGCAGCCGCGCCATGAAGGGGTTCGCCACCGCGAAGGGGTGCAGCATCAGCGTCATCTGCAGGGCGATCAGCGCCTTCATCAGCGGATGATGGGCAGAGGGCGACCCGTCCCCCACCAGCCGCACCAGCTGGGTCGCAATCGCATGACGCCGCGCGGAATCCTCGCTGACGACGTCTGCCCCGTCGCGATCATCGGAAATGCACGCGAAACGGGCATACAGGGCCTCGATGCCCTCGCACGTCATCCTCTCACAGGGAAGGTCCGACAGGCAGCGGGCGAATTCCCTGGCCATGGCCTCGCCCTTGCCCTGGGGGTCGGCCAGCCCGCTTGCCAAGGCGAACGCGCGCTCGGCGCTGACGGTGCGGCCCATATGCTCGACGCAGCCCTGGGTTTCGCGGACCACACGGTAGATCAGGGCATGGCGACCTTCGGGCCGATCGAGCACGCAGCGCACGTGATACCCCCCGGAGCCCAGATGAACGCAGGCGGACAGGCCGTTGACCAGCCGGGTGTTCAGCCCGTAGAAGTGATGCCCGGAATCAACCTCGAACCCGTCGAACGCAAAGGGCAGGCCAAGCCCCGAAGCGCGCCTGAGCGACTGCGCCACCGCGAGGGCCCGCTGAGCGTCCTCGTCCTCGCGCCGAGCAAGCGCGGGCAGATCCGCGCAGCTGAAGCGCATGCCGGCGATGACCGCCTCCACCTCGCGCACAGTCACCCCCGCGCCGGGCTCACCTGCGCCGGGCCCTTCCGTCCGATCGAATCGCCGCATGCCTCCCCCTTCCCCCTCAGGCAATGGTATCAGTCATCGTCTGTCGGACAGAGGCGCGGCCGCATCATCGCGCTGAACCTGATTCCGCTATCGCTTTTCGATAGACAGGGGAAACCCCGCGCCTGCCTGCTCTCAATCTCAAGCGATTCCGCCTTGGGGCATGGTGTCCGCACCCACATGCCGGCACGCTGGCACCATGCGGACGCAAGCCCACAGGACAGCGTTTTGAACAGGCATGACAAGAGAGGGGAACCATGCGAATCGAACAGACGGAGAAACGGAAGCGCGCATCGGGGCGCACGTCTTCCCGCATCGGGCGCGAACGGGATGCAACGCGCGCATCCGGCGAGCCCGAGACCGCATCGCGGGGCCGAAGCGCATCGCAGGCTCAGAGCGAACCCGCAGCGAGCCGAATTCCGGCGGGCGTCAGCAGGCGCTCGTTCGTGCAGGCAGCGGGCGGCTTGGGAGCGCTGGCCGGCGTGGCGGGCCTTGCCTCGTGCGCTCCCCGCGCTGTGCGGGCGCCGAAGGCGAGCGGGGCGGCGGGGGCCGACCCCTTCGAGGGTGCGGAGGAATTCTTCGCGGCCTGCCCGCCCGAGTGCCAGCACCACAACCTGAAAGCTCAGGTTGTGGACGGCAAGGTGGTGCGCGTGACCTGCGGTGCTGCGAATGAGTCGCGCCCCTGCATGATGGGGATGTCGCGCGTCGAGTGGCTGAGCACCGACCAGCGCCTCACCACGCCGCTCAAGCGCGCGGGCGAGAAGGGCGCCGGCTCCTGGGAGCCGATCAGCTGGGACGAGGCCCTGGATCTTGTCGCCGACAAGCTGCGCGACGCCATAGACCGCGTGGGCAACGCCGGCATCGTCTGCGATTCGCACGCCGGCAACTTCAACGCGATCGCAGGCGCCGTAGGTCCCGCCTTCATCGCGCGCATCGGCGGCGCCACCACGCTGACCGGCTCGCTGTGCTGCGCTGCCGTGGCAGGCGCGACCATTCCCATGTTCGGCAAGCGCTTCTACGACACGCGCAACACCATTGCCGATGCCGAGTGCATTCTGGTGTGGGGAAACAACCCCGCCGTCACCATGAACGGCTACTTCGGGCGCTTCGAGCAGGCCATGGAACGCGGGGCGGCCATGTACGTGATCGACCCCGTGCACTCCGAAACCGCCTCGAAGGCAACGGAGTGGGTGCCGATCAAGCCCACCACCGACACCGCCCTTGCGCTGGGGATGCTGAAGGTGATCGTCAGCGAGAACCTTCATGACCAAGGCTTCCTGAAGGCGCACTCCACGGCTCCCTGCCTGGTGGGCGCGGACGGCGCCCTTGAGCTGATCGACCCGAGCGACAAGGGAAGCTACGCGGTGATCGACGCGCGCACCGGACAGCGCGTCCGGCACGATGCCGAAGGCGTCGATCCCCTGCTGTCCGCAGGGGAAGCGAACCGCGCAGACGGGGCGCGCACGGTGTTCGACCTGATCGTGCAGGCATGCGATGAGTGGAGCCCCGCCGCCGTCGAAGCCGAGACCGGCGTGCCCGCAGCCACGGTGGAGCGCCTTGCCCGCGCCTTCGCATCCACGAAGCGCGGCATGATCATCCAGAACATGGGCGGGTTCATGCGCACGTCGTACGGCACCTACGCGGTAGCTGCCCAGAACAACCTGGCCGTGTTCACGGGAAACATCGGAGCGGCCGGCAACGGGGTGTGCGACGCGGGCGGCATCAACAACCACGTGAAGCTGTCCCCCCTGTTCGACAATCCCGCCGTGTCGCCCGACCTGCCGAAGATCCCGCGCGTGCGGTTCGCCCGCCGGGTGCTGGAGGACGACCCGAATCCCATCGAGGTGTTCATATCCAGCCGCGAGAGTCCCATGACGCAGTTCCCCAACACCGGGCTGGTGAAGGAGGCGCTGAAGAAGATTCCGTTCGTCGTGGTGATCGACTCGCTGATGACCTCGACGGCCCTTTATGCCGACCTGGTGCTTCCCAGCGCAACGGTGTTCGAGACCGAGGATCTTCTGTGCAATGCCCGCAGCCACCTGGTTCAGCTTTCGCAGAAGGCGGTGGACCCGCCGGGCGAGGCTCACGACGACCTGTGGATATTCACGCAGCTGGCCAAGCGCATGGGCGTGGGCGACGACTTCGACCACGATGCCGAGTTCTTCGCGCGCAAGGCGCTTGAGGGAACCGGCATCGCCTACGAGCAGCTCGCCGAAGAGCACGCCATCGACGCCTACCCCCCGGACTTCGTCCCCTACGCGAGCGGAGCGTTTCCCACCGCCAGCGGAAAGGCCGAGCTGTACCAGGCCCCGTGGCTGAAGAAGGGCCTTGAGGCGGTTCCCGCCTACCATCGAGCCGCCGAGACGCGCGGCGGGACGGCGGGCCTTGACGACGCATACCCGCTGGCGGCGGTGCAGCGCAAGCTGAACCGCAGCGTGCACTCGACCTTCGGCATCCTCAGCTCGATCTGCAGCGCAACGCGCGACCACGCCTGCGTGATGATCAACAGCCAGGACGCCGCAGAGCGTGGAATCGGCGACGGCGACCGGGCGGTGGTGTACAACGACCGCGGCGAGCACCGCGCCCGAGCGATCGTCACCGACCAGATCATGAGCGGCGTGGTGTGCGTCGAGAACGGCTGGTGGGAACAGCAGGGCGGATCGAGCAGCTACGTCACCAACGATGCAGTGGGCCACCTGTCGGGCGAGCACTGCTGCAACGAGACGCTGGTGAACGTGCGGAAGGAGGCCTAGCGCCATGACCCTTGGTTTCTACATAGACAACGACCGCTGCTTCGGCTGCTCCACGTGCAGCATGGCCTGCACCACCACGAAGCTGCCGGGCAACCGCGCCGTGTTCATGCGGCGCGTGAGGCGAATTCGCTCGGAGGAGCCGCGGGCCCTGTCGTTCGTCTCGATGTCGTGCAATCACTGCGCCGACCCGGCGTGCCTGAGGGCATGCCCTCAGGGCGCTTACGAGAAGCTGGACAACGGCATCGTCAGGCAGAGCCACGACAAGTGCATCGGCTGCAGGGCATGCATCGAGGCATGCCCCTACGACGCGCCGGCCTACGACGAGGAGTCGCGCAGCGTCTACAAGTGCGACCTCTGCGCAGATCGGCTTGACCGAGGCCAGCCACCCGCCTGCGTTGAGTCATGTCCGGGAGCGAACATCGCGTACGGTGAGCTGGACGACCTTCGGTCGCAGCATCCCGACGCGGCGGACCGGATTCCGGGAGTGACCCCCGACCCCGCCGCCACCCAACCGTCGCTGCTCATCCGCGTCGATCGCGCACTGGTCGGCTAGCGTGCGGCCCTGCCATGCGACGGGGCCGCGCGACGGTACCGAAGCGCGGCGGCCCCGAGGCGCTGCGCGCGCAACGACCGGGTGACCGACCGAGCACGCGGAGGGCCGTTCGGCGTCGCAGCCGGGCGACCCGCCAGGGCGGGAAGGCGCCGCCTTCCTGCCCGCTCACGCGCGCCGACACGCCCACGTGGCGCGGTCGCGCCGCATTGCGCACATGCGGCCCCTCCGGCGGGTCGCCGGCCCTGCGCGGTCCGCAAGGCCCATCGTCCCGCACGAGCCCGCCTTGTCGGCAGCGCGTGCCTACGCGCACCCGTCGCCCGACTGCCGGCATGGCGCCGCATCGACGGCCTCCGGCCCACGCACAGGCCTCACCTCGAAGGGAACGGCCTTCGTAACCAGGCTGACCAGAGGCACCACCGCCAGCGACGCCAGCATGGCCGCCGCCCCTGCCGTGATCGGCGAGCCCAGAAACGGCACCGCCATGTTGCCCAGCGTGATTCCCACGCCGCACGCGAAGCTGGCCCACACCGCGGCCTTCGACACCCGCGCACTGAACAGGCCCCAGAACAGCGGGCCGAGGAACGACCCCGCCAGCGCGCCCCACGACACGCTCATCATCTGCGCGATGAACGCGATCGACCCGTGGTACTGCACCAGCGCGATCGCCGCCGACACGGCCACGAACACCGCAACCAGGCCGCGCATGGTCGCCACGGTGGCGCGCTCGCTCATCCTGCCGAGCGGCCCCACCTGCCTCAGCATGTCCAGCGTCAGAACCGACGAGCTGGTCAGCACCAGGCTGGACAGCGTTGACATGCTGGCTGACAGCACCAGCACCACCACCAGGCCCACCAGCAGGTCGGGCAGGCCCTGCAGCATCGCGGGCACGATCGCGTCGAAGGCGGGCCGACCCTCGGCGACAAACGGCACCTGGTCGGCGTACAGACGCGCGAACCCGCCCATGAAGTAGCTGCCGCCGGCCACCACCAGTGCGAACACCGTCGAGATCACCGCTCCCTTGCGAATGGCGCGCTTCGATTCGATCGCGTAGAACTTCTGCACCATCTGCGGCAGGCCCCACGTGCCCAGGCTGGTCAGCAGCACCACCGAGGCCAGGGCGAAGGGGTCGGGGCCCAGCACGCTCACCAGGGCGCCCGGCGCCGCCGAGCCATCCGCCGAAACGGCGGCCATCTGCCCCAGCGCCTCGACAAGGCCGCCGTTCTGAGCCAGCACCGCGCATACCACCGCCACGATGCCCGCCAGCATCACCACGCCCTGCATGAAATCGTTCACCACGGTGGCCATGTAGCCGCCCAACACCACGTACACGCACGTGAACAGCGCCATCGCAATCACGCATACCTCGTAGGGCACACCGAAGGCCATGGTGAACAGGCGCGAGAGCCCGTTGTACACCGAGGCCGTGTACGGGATCAGGAACACGAAGATGATCGCCGCCGACGCAATGCGCAGGCCCTGGCTGCGAAAGCGCTTGCCGAAGAACTCGGGCATGGTGGACGCGCCCAGCCGACGCGTGACCTCACGCGTGCGCTCCCCCAGCACCCACCAGGCAAGCAGGCTGCCCAGAAGCGCGTTGCCGATGCCGATCCACACAGCCGACAGCCCGAACTTCCAGCCGAACTGCCCCGCGTAGCCCACGAAGATCACCGCCGAGAAGTAGCTGGTGCCGAAGGCGAAGGCCGACAGCCAGGGCCCCACGCGGCGCCCACCCAGCACAAAGCCCTCAACGCTGCGCGCATGCCGGCGCGTCAGCACGCCCGCGACGATCATCACGGCAAAGAACACCGCAAGCATAATAAGTTTCTCGATCATGGAATGCCTCTTCCTCATGTTGCCCGACAGCCAAGGCGCGCACGGACGACGCAGCGAACGCGGCGCAGAGCCGTGTCGGCGAATGCCCGTGCGCTACAGGTATCGGTAAGGGGAAAGGCGAAGGAAGGCGGCCCTCAGCTGCACGTGCGAGGCACGGGAGGCATCTGCGATATGTCCGCCGTCGGTAAACATGGGCGAGACAATAGCACACTCTGAAAGCCCCGTGCACTGCGCGCTTGAAAACGCATAAGATGGTGTGGTGTTTGCCGGGAGCGCCCATCAGCGCCGCGCGACAGACAGGCCCCGGCGTCTGACGCGCCGGGCCCATTCATCATGATCGACCACGCAGGAGGACGTCATGCCCGACAAGATGCCGCAGGGATCGCGCTCGCTGAGCGCGCTGTCGAAGAGCGTCTGGGAAACCGCAGCGCGCCTGCTGCCCAAGCGCAGCCACCGCGTAGTCGCCGCCCTGGTGGCAGTGGTGGTGCTGGGCTCGACCGCCGGCGCCGTCGGCAGCGCGGTCGCGCCCGTCGCGCCGAGGCCCGAGGCGCCCGTCGCCGCCCAGCAGGCCGACAGGGCCGCGCAGCAAGGCGACGCCGACGCCGGGCGCGAGGCCGCCGAGAAGGCCGCCGCCGATGCCAAGGCCGGCGACGAGCCGGCGGCCAGCCTGCCCGCATCCACCCCGTCCGCGAAGGTAGACGGCGACCAGCTGCCCTCCTACGACGGCAGCCCCTACAGCGTGGTGAACGACAACGTGCCCGCGTTCAGCGCCGACGACCTGAACGGGCCCCCCGAAACGTACGCCCCGCTGGACGGGCTCGACCGCTGCGGCGTGACGCTTGCCGTGGTCAGCCGCGACACCATACCCACCGAGAAACGCGGCAGCATCGGCATGGTGAAGCCCTCGGGCTGGCATACCGTGCGCTACGACGACCTGGTGGAGGGCAAGTACCTGTACAACCGCTGCCACCTGATCGGCTACCAGCTGACTGCCGAGAACGCCAATCAGCGCAACCTGATCACGGGCACGCGCTACCTGAACGTGAAGGGCATGCTGCCCTTCGAGGAGCGCGTGGCCAGCTACGTGAAGTCCACGGGCAACCGCGTGCTGTACCGCGCCACGCCCGTGTTCGTAGGCAGCGAGCTGGTGGCCCGCGGCGTGCAGCTGGAGGCCTGGTCGGTGGAGGACAAGGGGCAGGGCGTGTCGTTCAACGTGTTCTGCCACAACGTGCAGCCGGGCATCGCGATCGACTACGCTACGGGCGACAGCGCGCGCGAGGACGCCAAGCCCGGCCAAAGCTCCGCCGACGCGCCCGCGGCAGCGGCCCGATCAGGGCAGGCGTCTGCAGCCGGGGACCACAGCGGCGTCCAGGACAGCGCCCAGGATTACGTGCTGAACACGAACACGCACAAGTTCCACCGCCCGGACTGCCGTCACGTGGACCAGATCAAGCCCCACAACCGCCGCGATGTGCACGACACCCGCGACTCCGTGATCGGGCAGGGCTACAAGCCCTGCAAGAAGTGCAACCCGTAGCAGGCTCTTCCGACAAGCGCCGCAGTCGTCTCGCAGGTCACCGCAGCCGCCCTCACTCGGCCCAGAACGCGCGAACCAGCTCCTCGCGATTCGCGCAGTCCGTCTTTCGCATGATGTTGTGCACATGAGCCTTCACCGTGCCCACAGCCAGGTGCAGCGCGCTTGCGATGTTCTGGTTGTCGCTGCCGTCGATGATCAGCTCCAGCACCTCAAGCTCGCGAGGCGACAGTCCGTGGCGCGCGCCGAAGCTCGGCAGCATGTCGTCCACGTAGGCCCGCCGCGCATCGCCGTCCACCCTGATCGGCTCGTTGAACCGCAGCCCCAGCCGATGCCCCGCCGAGCGCAGGCACAGCGCAGCCAGGCTGAGCGCGAACAGGTTCTCTGAGAAGTTCCTGCCCGAAAGGTACACCGGGAACGCATCGGGCAGCAGGCTGGAATCGGGGCTCATGAAGAAGATGACCAGCGTATCCTCGATGAAAATGCAGGTCACCACGACACCCGCGGCGATCACGAACCGACGGTAGCGCGCCAGGCGCACCTTCTCGGCTGAATCGGGCAGCGCGTGATAGCTCCACAGCCAAAAGACAACCATCCCCCCTAGAAACACCTGACGAAGGCCGTAGTACGCCCACTGGCGAAACGCCGTCTCGGCAAGCCCGTACGCCGTCGCCAGGCTCAGCGCCACGAACGCCGCGGCAGGCACCGCCAGCGACGCCCGGCCCCGCACTCCGAAGTGCTCGCGCGAGATCATCCACAGCGACTGCAGGGCCACCAGCGAAAGGGCCATCTTCAGAAGCGGCATGTCGATGCGGTAGTACAGGGCCTCGAAGCTCTCATAGGTGAGGCCGAGGTACTCGTACTGGAATATCAGCACCAGGTCCAGGAAGTAGCCCGCGAAGAACGCAAGCGCGTACACGTAGGTGCGGCGGCGGCAGATCAGATACGCTGACAGCGCCATGGTGCCCGCGCTGACGCAGGCGAGCATCACGGCGATCGTATAGAGGTAGAACGCAACCTTCATATGGCCCCCTGTCGCTCCCACTCAACCGCCATCCTACGCCTCCAGGGGTCTGCGCTCGGCCTCATCCGGGTTTACAAGGGTTTACCCCCTCCCCTTCGAACGGGTCGAGGCCCTGATGGGACGGATTGATCGATCGAACGTCGGAATAAACCACTTCGATACTTTCCCCTCCCGCACCCCCGTCCCATGGTGAGCGCATGGGAACGGGCCGCGGCACGCCGCCCGACGACGAAAGGAGCCCCACCATGACCGTGAAGGACTACCTCGACACCAACGACTTCACGAAGGAGGAGCTGCTGGGCATGGTCGATCTTGGCATCGCCATGAAGCAGATGATCAGGGCCGGGCGCTACCCCCAGCTGCTGAGGAACAAGACCCTCGGCATGATCTTCCAGCAGGTGTCCACGCGCACGCGCATCTCGTTCGAGACGGCCATGACCGACCTGGGCGGACATGCGCAGTTCTACGGCCCGGGCACCATCCAGCTGGGCGGCCACGAGTCGATCGAGGATTCCGCGCGCGTGATGGGCACGCTGTGCGACATCCTGATGGCGCGGGTCGATCGCCACGTCGACGTGGTGAACCTGGCGAAGCACAGCCCCGCGCCCGTGATCAACGGCATGAGCGAGTTCAATCATCCCACCCAAGAGCTGGGCGACCTGATGACCATGGTCGAGAACCTTCCCGCAGGCAAGAAGATCGAGGACTGCAAGCTGGCGTTCATCGGCGACGCCACGCAGGTGTGCGTGTCGCTGATGTTCATCTGCTCGAAGATGGGCATGGACTTCGTGCAGTTCGGTCCGAAGGGCCACCAGATCACCGACGGCGGCCTGCAGGTCGACACCAGCATCGACCTCCTGGCGATCGGCCAGCGAAACTGCGAGGTCTCGGGCGGCAGCATCACCATCTCGGACGACATCGAGTCCATCCGCGGCGCCGACTTCGTGTACACCGACGTGTGGTACGGCCTGTACGACGAAGAGGCGTCCGGCGAGTCGTACCTGGACGTGTTCTACCCCACCTACCAGGTGACCCCTGAGCTGATGGCGGTTGCCGGCCCGCATGCCAAGTTCATGCACTGCCTGCCCGCCAGCCGCGGCGAGGAGGTGACGGACGAGGTGATCGACGGCCCTCACAGCCTGTGCTGGGCGGAGGCCGACAACCGCAAGCACTCGATCCGCGCCATCCTGGCAGCCCTGTGCCCGCAAACGCCCCTGGACCCCGCTGCGGCAGACGCCGCCGAGGCGCAGATGAACGAGGCCCTGAAGGCGCTGAGCCGCAGCTAGGCCGCAACCCGACCCGCGACGCGCCCGCGTCAAGGGGCGCGCCGCATTCGGCAAGGAGACAACCATGAGCGAGGGGACGAAGAAGTTCTCATTCACCAGCGTCATACTGTCGGTGATCTGCGTGGTGTTCGTGGCCGAGGCCGCCGCACCCGCCGCTGCCATCGGCAACCAGCAGTTCTTCTGGTGGATATTCCTCATCATCACCTTCCTGCTGCCCTATGGCATGGTGGTGGCCGAACTGGGCACCGCCTACGATTCGGACGGCGGGCTGTACGACTGGGTGCGCGACGCCCTGGGCGACCGCTGGGGAGCCCGCGTGGCCTGGTACTACTGGATCAACTTCCCGCTGTGGATCGCCTCGCTGGCAACCCTGTTCCCCACCATTCTGGGAATGGTGCTGGGCATCGAGCTGAGCCTGTGGCCCAGCCTGGCGATCGAGCTTGCCTTCGTGTGGATCGTGGTGCTGATGAGCTTTTCCAAGGTGTCCGACTCCGCCTGGATCCTGAACGGCGGTGCGGCGCTGAAGGTGCTGATCGCCGTCGTGGTGGGCGTGCTGGGCATCTGGTATGCCCTGACCAACGGATTCGCGGGCGACATGTCGCCGGGCACCTTCCTGCCCGACCTCACCAACACCAGCGCGCTCACCTATCTGTCGATCATCCTGTTCAACTTCATGGGCTTCGAGGTGGTGTGCACCTTCGCGCGCGACATGAGGAACCCCTCGCGCGACATCCCCAAGGCGATCATCATGGGCGGCCTGGCCATTGGCGCGATCTACCTGTTCTGCTCGTTTGGAATCGGCGCCGCGATCCCCGCCGACCAGATCGACCCCGACTTCGGCATGATCTACGCCGTGGCCACCATGGTGGGAGCCTCATCGCCCCTGTTCGTTGGCGTGTGCCTGGTGTTTCTGGTCACCCTGTTCGCCAACATGGCCTCGTGGTCGTTCGGCGTGAACTTCGTGGCAGACTATGCCGCCAGGCACGGCAACATGCCCAAGGTGTTCAGCCATGAGAGCGCCAAGACCGGCATGCCCACCGGCGCCGCGGTGGTGAACGGCGCAGTGGCCTCGGCTGCCCTGATGCTGCAGCTGATTCCCATCCCCGCCATCAGCGAGGGCATCTTCTGGATGCTGTTCTCGATGAACGTCGTGTTCCTGCTGCTGTCCTACATCCCCATGTTCCCCGCCTTCCTGAAGCTGCGCCGGGTGGACGCCAAGCGCCCGCGCGTGTTCCGCTTCCCCTTCACCGGCGCGCTGATGGGCGTGGCCCTGGCGGTGCCGGTGATCGAGCTGGCCGCCTCGATCGTGGCTACCGTGGTGCCCCTGTCGGGCGACGAGGTGGCCGACAAGCTGCCCATGCTGATCAGCGTGATCGTATTCATACTGGCCGGCGAGGGCGTCCGGGTGTGGTCGGCGCGCGGCAGGGCCGAGGAGTTCGCGGGCCTGACCCCCGCGCTGGCAGCTGAGCGCCTGGCCGAGGAGCAGGTCGCGCCGCGAACCGAGGGTCAGGCTGATGAGCAGGCGGGAAGCGCGAAGGATTCCGACGAGGGCCGCCCCGAAGCCGCCGCCGGGGCGTCGAGCTGAGCCCGCGAGCCGCGAGCCCTTCCAAGGCGGCAGCCTGGCAGGCGACGAGGGCCCGCAGGCGACGGGCCGAAAGCCAAAAGGGCGCGCGCCGTTGCCGCAGGGCGCCGCGAAGGCGCGCCGCGCGAACGGCAGGGCAGGCAGGCCAAGGTGAGCAAAGCAAGGCGATGCCTCGGCCACAGACCGGCCGCGCGCAGGCAGACGAGGAAAGGCGGGGCGGCATCCGAGCCGTCCCGCAGGCAAGCAACCGAGAGGAGCTGTCATGAGAACCATCACCGAATCGCAGTCAACCCCCCAGGCCGACGGATTCCGCATGCCCGGCGAGTTCGAGCCGCAGAAGCGCATCTGGATGGCCTGGCCCCGCCGCACCGACACCTGGGCCTGGGGCGCCAAGCCCGCCCAGCGCCAATACGCTGACGTGGCGCGTGCGATCGCGCAGTTCGAACCCGTGATGATGTGCGTGAACGAAGCCGACTACAAAAACGCCAAGGCCGTGTTCGAAGACGACGAGGCCATCCATGTGATCGAGATGACCACCGACGACGCGTGGCTGCGCGACACCTGCTGCACCTTCGTGGTGAACGACGAGGGAGAGGTGCGGGCCAACCACTGGCATTTCAACGCCTACGGGGGCTTCCACGACGGCCTGTACTTCCCCTGGGACAAGGACGAGCAGATCGGCATGAAGGTTGCCGAGCTGGCGGGCGTGCGGCGCTATCGCCCCGACTCGTTCATCCTGGAAGGCGGCTCGTTTCATGTGGACGGCGAGGGAACCGTGATCACCACCGACATGTGCCTGCTGTCGCCCGGCCGCAACCCTGACATGAGCCGAGAGCAGATCGAGCAGTATCTGCGCTCGTATCTGAACTGCGACAAGGTGATCTGGGTGAAGGACGGCATCGATCCCGAGGAAACCAACGGGCACATCGACGACGTGGCCCAGTACGTGGCTCCCGGCAAGGTGCTGTGCATCTGGACCGACGACCCCGCCTATCCCTTCTACCACGCGTGCCACGAGGCCTACGACACCCTGTCGCGCGCCACCGACGCCAAGGGGCGCCGTCTGGAGGTAACCAAGGTCTGCATGCCCCAGGCCCCTCTGTTCATGGACCAGGCGTCGTGCGACAGCATCGACGTCGACGAGAACGCCGAGCCACGCGTGGCCGACGAGCCTCTGATCGCCTCGTACATGAACTTCCTGATCGTGAACGGCGGCGTGATCGTGCCCCAGTACGGCGACAAGAACGACGCCCTAGCGCTTCAGCAGATCCAGGACGCCTTCGACGCCGCCTACGGAAAGGGCGCCTACCGCGCGGTAGGCGTGATGACCGACCAGATCGTGTTCGGCGGCGGCAACATCCACTGCATCACGCAGCAGGAGCCTGCCGGCAAGTAGCCGCAAGGCCGTCACGCCCCCCCAAGCTGCCGCACGGTCATCCCGACCCGCCGCAGCCCGCAGTGCGCGACCCGCCCCGGCGGGTCGCGCGCGCTTCGCACCTCCCCCGCCCACCGCGGGCGAGTCGGCCACGCAAGCGCCGCGAACAGGGCGCCAAGACCGAGCGACGAACGCACGCGATGGCCGGCGATGCGACGGGAATCGGACGGCCGGAGCCGGACGATGCCCGCACGCCAAAAAATAACTGCCAGCCATATCGCGCAAAGCTCTTTTCTTCATGGGGTGCCTCGCCCTGAAATCGGCGCAATAAAACTCATTGTTATCGCAGTTTAAACAACGAATCTAACCGACATACCACATCATATGGTATGCTAGAGGCGTATTCTGGAAAATAAAGCTAAATATTGAGGTGCATGCATGTCTGACGCAACGAGCTCATCGAACCCTACGCCCGCACGTCCGAATCTCACTCCATCCCCCGAATCCGCAGCCGCCGACAAGGCGCCACGGACGGCGCTGTCCCCCGAGGAACGAGCCCGCCGCCAGCGACAGGCGCGGGAAGACCTTCGACGCAGCATGCGCGACCTGTCCGCCATGCACACGCCCGACCGCAACCAGGACCTGACCAGCGGTCTGGCATCCTCCGAGCCCGAGGCTCCCGCACCCGACCCCAACGACTCCACCGGCAAGAAGCGCCGCATCACCGCGGTGTTCTGGATCGCCCTGGGCATCATGGGGCTGCTGCTGGGGCTGAGCATCGCCCTGCCCGAGCAGTTCGCCCGGGTCACCAAAGGCGCCACCAGCCTCATCACCACGCAGCTGGGCTGGTACTACCTGCTGCTGGTCAGCATCATCGTGATCGTGTGCACCCTGATCGCCGCCAGTCCCATGGGCCGCGTTCCCCTGGGCGACCACGGCGAGAGCCCGCGCTTCTCGCGCGGGTCGTGGATCGCCATGCTGTTCTCGGCCGGCATGGGCATCGGCCTGGTGTTCTACGGCGCCGCCGAGCCGCTGATCCTGTTCGCCAGTCATACCCCCAACGCCGACCCGGGCACCATCGCCGCCCTGCGCGACGCCTTCCAGTACTCGTTCTTCCACTGGGGCATCTCGGCGTGGGCCGTGTACGGCATCGTGGCCCTGGCCATCGCGTACTTCCGCTTCCGCAAGAAGGAGCGCTCGCTGGTGTCGGCCACCCTGAAGCCGCTCATCGGCGACAAGGCCGACGGCCCCATCGGCAGCATCGTGGACGCCATCACCGCCGTGGCCACCATCATCGGCGTGGCCACCAGTCTGGGACTGGGAACCATCCAGATCAACGGCGGCCTGAACTACCTGTTCGGCGTGCCCATGAGCACCGAAGTGCAGCTGATCATCATCGGCGTGGCCACCGTGCTGTACCTAGGATCGGCCATGTCGGGCCTCACCAAGGGCGTGCAGTTCCTGTCCAACGCCAACGTGGTGATCGCCGTGATCTTGCTGGCCGTGATCATGGTGGTTGGCCCCACCGCGCAGATCATGAACGTGGTCACCTCCACCATCGGCTCGTACGTGCAGGGCTTCGTGAACATGTCGTTCGACGTGGCCCCCTTCCACGAGGCGCGGCACAAGTGGATCGAGTCGTGGACGATCTTCTACTGGGCGTGGTGGATCGCCTGGTCGCCCTTCGTGGGCGTGTTCATCGCGCGCATCTCGCGCGGGCGCACGATCCGCGAGTTCCTGGTATGCGTGCTGCTGGTACCCACGGCGTTCAGCTGCATCTGGTTCGCCGCCTTCGGCTCGCTGTCCACCAACGCGCAGATCGCAGGCGCGAACCTGGCCTCCATGCCCGTGGACACCATGCTGTTCGCCACGCTGGCCGAGTACCCGCTGGGCCCCATCCTGTCGGTAGTGGCCCTGATCCTGATCGCATCGTTCTTCGTCACCTCGGCCGACTCGGCCACGTTCGTGCTGGGCATGATCACCGAGAACGGCAGCCTCACCCCCCGACCCACCACCAAGCTGGTATGGGGCCTGCTGCTGTCGGCCATCGCCGCCGTGCTGCTTCTGAACGGCGGACTGAACGCCCTGCAGGACGTGCTGATCATATGCGCCCTGCCCTTCTCGCTGATCGTGGTGGCCATGACCGTGGCCCTGGTGAAGGAGCTCAATCACGAACGACGTGCCATGGGCCTGTTCTTCTTCCCGCAGGCGCTGCCCACCGAGGACAAGCCGTTCCGCTCGTATGACGACGACGAGCCCGAAACCGCCGACCTGCCGGAATGGGTGCAGACCGAGTCCGACTCCCAGCCGGGCTCGGGGGC
Source organism: Berryella wangjianweii (assembly GCA_013201155.1). Taxonomy (GTDB): domain Bacteria; phylum Actinomycetota; class Coriobacteriia; order Coriobacteriales; family Eggerthellaceae; genus Berryella; species Berryella wangjianweii. The sequence goes on from CP053716.1 coordinate 551,714, forward strand.
CGCGGACGAGCAGGCCGCCGCGGATGCGGGCACCGCGAGCACGGACGAGCCCCGGGACGCTCGCGCGCCCGAGCCGCATCAGGCCTAGTCGCGCAGCCCTGACGCACCGCGCGCATCGAGGGGTCGCTCGGCGTCGCCGGATGCGAACCCCGCGCGCTGGTCGATTGCGCAGGCAACGAGGCAGCGCGGCTCCGTCACGCGCGGGCGACAAGACGCATGCGTGTGCACGCGTTCACATGCTTCCGCAGGCCGAGGCGATACCGCCCCCCTTCCTGCGGAAGCGATTCAGGCGGAATCGAGAACATATTCGAATTCACTGAACGTAATCTGTAGGTTACGCCTTCATCTATTTTACACAAAGGGGAGAATCACCCCCTCATCTGCTTATAGGCAAAAGTTTCTCATCGTTTACCCAGGCGCTATGAATCCGTTGAAATAAATATATGATTTAATAATTCACCTATCGGGCTAATAGATCTACAATGTGCAGCCATGTCGGCTTATCGACGCGTCACATATGGTGCGATGGGAAGGATTCGCAGGTCAATCGCATGATGCCCCGTGACACCCAAGCGAAGCAGAAAGGATCACAAGCATGATGAAAATGCAGAAGGCCGCCGTTGCTCTGTACGCGACCGCTGCACTGGCTGTAGCCGTGCCGCAGACGCCCGCTTTCGCAGCGGATGCAGCTGAGCCCGAGCCCGCGAATGCCGCACCGTCGGCCAACGCCGGCGCGGTTGCCACAGCCGATCAGATTTGCCTGAACGTCCACCTGACCGGCGGCGTCATCGCACCCGAAACGCTGGCCCAGATGAACCCTGTGCTCATCGCGGCTGACGGCTCGCAGGTCAAGCCCACGGGCGTGAAGGCCAACGGCTTCACGCTCCTGTTCAACAACGTGCCCGCCGGCGACTACACCCTGAGCTACACGGTTCCCGAGGGCTACCGCTTCGCGCCCGGCAGCACGCGCGGCTTCGGTCCCTACACCGCCAGCGGCGAAACCGTCACCGTCACCGCCGGGCACGTCGTGAGCAACCTGTACACTCGCATCGAGAAGGCGCCGGCCATCGCCAAGTTCTTCTACGTCGACGTCCAGAACATGGATGTGTCCGACGACGAGCTGCATGACATGAGCGTGAAGCTCATGGCCGCCGACGGCACCGAGTTCACGCCCGCCGCCATCATCCGCAGAGAAGGAGCCTACCCCACCCTCCGGTTCGAGAACATCCCTCTGGGCGACTACACCGTATCCTACACGCTGCCCAGGGGCTACAGCGCGAGCACGCCGACCGGCTCGCCCCTGCCTGCAAGCGGCGGCACCGCCTCGGTCACCCGCGACTTCATGCAGATGTACCTGAGCCTGACCGCGACTGCCGAGCGCTCGTTCCTCAACGTGCATCTGAAGAAGGGCTTTGCCAACCCCGCGCTGCTGGCCCAGATGAACCCTGTGCTCATCGCGGCTGACGGCTCGCAGGTCAAGCCCACGGGCGTGAAGGCCAACGGCTTCACGCTCCTGTTCAACAACGTGCCCGCCGGCGACTACACCCTGAGCTACACGGTTCCCGAGGGCTACCGCTTCGCGCCCGGCAGCACGCGCAGCTTCGGTCCCTACACCGCCAGCGGCGAAACCGTCACCCTGAAGCCCGGCAGGGTAGCGAACTCCCTGTACACCCGTCTTGAGAAGGTGGCCGATCAGCCCGCATCCGGCCCTGGTGACAGCGAGGGCGCTGCCGACATGCAGGGCAACGGTGACGACGGGCAGACCAAGATGATGGCCCCCCGGACGTCGAAGAAGGCCCTGCCTGCCACGGGCGACGCTGCTCTTCCCGCAGCTGCCGGCACCCTTGCCGCCGGCGCCTCGGCAATCGCCGCCGCCGCAGCCCTGCGCCGGCGCTCGCAGGATCCCCGTCTCTAGCACCTGCAGGCACCGTCGCCGCCTGCGACGCAAGGCGATACGCAAGGGAGGCCCGTCATTGACGGGCCTCCCTTGTTTCTGCCTATCGGCGCGCTGTCGGCGGCAGGCCTTACGCCACGCTCCCGTTTTCCGCGATCGCCCTGCCGGCAGCGCCCTCAGCGAGGACGGCGGGCGAAGCGGCATCGCCCAGGGGCGCCGCCTCAGCTGCCGCGGGGGCCTTGGCAAAGTCGGCAGCCGCAGCGTCGCCCGCAGGCGCAGCGCCATCTGCGCCTGCGCCGACCGTACGCACGCCCGCACTCGTTCCACCGCCCACAGCACGCGCGACGTCGCCATTCTGATCGGCCTCGGAACCCGCAGCGCCCTCGTCGCCAGGAGCGGTCGCAGCATCCGCGGCATCATCGGCGCTCCGGCCGGCCTCGGCGCCCGCAGCGTCCTCAGACTCAGCGCCGTCGCCGTCGCCGTCGCCCTCGTCATCGGCAGCAGCCTTTGCGCCATCCATCTTCTTCACCACGTACGCCTTGCCATGAATCAGCACCGTGCCGTCAGGATTGAACGTCATGCGGCGAAGCGGCGCATAAGGCAGCTCGAACAGCGCATCCTCAAGCTCGTCCTCGCTCATGCCGTACATCGCGCAGCATTCCTTGATGATCTGGCTGTCGGGCTTGTCAGTGACGAAGGGCTCGGGCTCCTCGACGGCAAGGCCGGGATACGCAGAGCTCGGATCCTTCACCTGCATCTTCCACGAGCCGTCGCTGAAGTACACCACCCATCCGCGGTCCTCCTTCACAATGCGCGTGGCGGTGACGGGCGCATCGGGGGTGGCATCCTGGTCAGGAGCGGCACCGTCGCCCTGACCCGGGCCCGGGTCGGCGGGAGCCTCCACGCCCGCGTCGGAACCCCACCCATTGCCGTCATTCGGCCGCGCCTCAGGATGAAGCACCAGGTACTTCAGGGTGGCAACCACATCACGCGCCGTATGGCCACCGAAGCTGGGCGACCCGTCGCGACAGAACTGGATGATCGTATCGATCGACACGTAATGGAAGTGGTCGAGGTGCGGGATCACGAAGCGCTGGCTGGCGCGGTCGAACCCCGTGGTGTAGGTGAGGTTTCCGTACGTGATGTCCTTCAGCGGCACCAGCAGGGCGGCCTCCACCTCGTCGTAGGTGAAGCGCTCGCTATCCTGCAAGGGCGGATGGGCCTCTCCGTCCTGCTGATCGTAGTCCTCGATCTTGAGGTGCGGATACAGGGCGCTGGGGTCGGTGTACGTCACGCTCTCGGTGCCGTCAGCGTGGTGAAGATGCCAGTGGTCGCCGTGGCGCAGGATGCGCACCACGCGCTTGGGGTCGTTGGGGTCCTCGGTCGTCGGGCCCGCGGAGCCGCCAGGGGCCGCGCTGCCCCCGTTGCCGGCAGCGCCGCCGTGCCCATCATGGCTTCCCTCGTATTCGCCGATGGTCAGATGCGGGAAGGCCTTGGACGGGTCCTCGTGGGTGATGTACTCGGTGCCGTCGGCGGTGTACGCATGCCAGTGATCGCCGTGGCGCAGGATCTTCACGATGGGCTTCGAGGCAAGCTCCTTGACGCTGAGCACGCTGACGAAGCTCAGCCCGGGTGCGGCGGGCGCGGTGCCCGGCGCGGCGGGCGCCGAGGGGGCAACCCACGTTCCCCCGCTCGCGCCACCCGACATGCCCGCGGTCACCGTCGAGTCTCCGGAGCCGTGCGAACCCTGATACTCTCCGCGCTGAGCCCACGGGTAATAGGCGCTGGGGTCGGTGTAGGTGATGTACTCTCGCCCATCAGCGGTGTACACATGGTAATGGTCGCCATGACGCAGGATGCGCACCACCGTGTTGGGGTCGAGCTTCGCAAGCTCGCTGCCCGACAGCACCTTCGCGGTGCTGCCCAGCTGCGAGGCGCTGGCAGCCAGCGAGGGGTCGGTGTAGGTGATGATCTCGCGACCGTCCTTGGTGAACACATGCCAGTGGTCGCCGTGCTTCACCACCTTCACGATCTGATCCGCGTCCACCTTGGCGTCTACCAGCACTTCGGTGGTGTTGTCTTCCTTGTACGTAGTGGCCTTCGGCGCAGAGGCCTCCCCCGCGCTCTCAGAGGCCGCGTCATGCGGCTGCATCGGGCCCTGCAGGCCCCCCACCGCCCAGGCCCCCACGGCAACCGAGGCCAGCAGGGCGCATGAGACCCCCGCTGCGACTCTTTTCTTCATATCCGCTTCCTTTCTTCTGGATATATATTAATTCTAATATTGAATATTTATACTATTGCTTAATCGCTCTGTTGATCTACCTATAGTTCAATCGCTTGTTAACTGAACTGCATGGGACGATATGCTTCACATATCAAGTCAATACCTCACCGAGCATCCTTCAGAGAGCAACGCACGGTTCATTCCTGCATACCGTTCATCAACGTCTGCGAGAAGGCGGGGCGTCTGCGCGCAGGCGAATTCGAAGCCTGATTGCCGCATCTCCTCACCTCCGCCGAACCAGCAGCGACGCCACCAGAACCGCCACCGCGATCAGCACGATCACCGACCCCGGCTTCAGATTCTGGTAATACGACAGGGTCAGGCCCGCGTACACGAACGCCAGCGACAGCCCGATCGACGCCGCCAGCGACCCGCGGTAGGTGCGGGCGAAGCGCATGCCGCAGATCACCGGAATCACCAGAAGCGACGACACGATCAGCGACCCGATGGTCTTGGCCGCAATGGACACCGATATCGCCACCAGAAACGAGAAGACGAAGTTCAGCGCCTTGGGGCGTATGCCCATGAGGGCGGCGGACGTGGGATCGAACACCGACAGGTACAGGCGGTCGTACAGCAGCGCGTACAGCCCCACCACCACCACGGCCACGCCCAGAACCAGGTACAGCTCGAAGTCGTCGATGGTCACGATCGATCCGAACAGGTACGCCGTGATCGAGCTGCCCCCGCCCGTCATGCTGGTGAACACGCCAGCCAGGCCGATCGAGGCCGCCAGCACGATCACGGTGGAGATCTCGTGGTAGGCGCTCAGACGCGAGCGGATGGCCTCGACGCTCAGGCCCGCCACCACGCATGCGATCGCCGAGCCCAGAAGCGGGTTGAACCCGAAGCACAGGCCCACGGCAACGCCGGCCAGCGAGGCATGCGACAGCGTGTCCCCCATCATCGACAGGCGCTTCAGCACAATGGGCAGGCCGATCAGCGGCAGGATCACCGCCAGCACGGTGCCCACGATGAAGGCACGCTGCATGAACTCGTACTCGAACATAGGCCGTCGCGCCTAAAGCGCAGCCTCCTTCCACTGAGCGGGAGGGATCTCGGCGCACGCACCGGCGCGCAGCCTGACCGCGCGATCGGCGAAGGGGGCCGCCTCGGCCAGGTGATGCGTGATCACCACCACCGTGCGCCCTTCATCGGCAAGGCGGCGCAGCAGACGGTACAGCTCGTCGGTGAAGCGCGCATCCACCGCAGCGGTGGGCTCGTCAAGCAGAATGAGCCGCGCATCGCGCACCAGCGCCAGCAGCAGCCCCACGCGCTGCAGCTGACCGCCCGACAGCTGCGAGAGCGCCTTGCTCAGATGCTCGCGCAGCCCCACGGTGTCCAGCAGCTCGTCGGCGGCGCCGCGGCGCTTCAGATGACGCAGGTGCACGCCCAGCAGCTCACGCACGGTGGTGGGGAAATGGCGGTAGGAGCGCACCGCATCCTGGGCCACGTAGGCGATGTCGGCATGATGCGCATGGGCAGAGGCGTCGTCGCCGAAAAGGCGAATCGACCCCGCCTGCGGGCGCAGGCTTCCCAGAATCAGGCCCATGAGGGTCGATTTGCCCGCGCCGTTGTCGCCAACCAGGGCAACCAGCTGACCCGCGCGCGCCTCAAGCGACAAATCGCACAGAACGGGCACGTCCTCGTACGAAAAGCTCAGGCCCCGCACCTCAAGCACGACATCTGACGCGACATCAGGCATCGAACGACTCCAGCAGCGCGTTCAGGTTGCGCTCCATCAGCCCCAGGTAGCCCAGAGCGGCCTCGTCCTCGGTCAGGCTCTCCATGGTGTAGAGGGTAGACGTGCGCGCGCCGGTGCTGGCAGCCAGGGTCTCGGCCACCTTGGGCGTGGCCGTGCCCTCGAAGAAGATCGTGCTGACGCCGCTCTTCTTCATGAAGTCGGCGATCGTGGCCAGCTCGGCGGCGGAGGGCTCCTCGTCGGGCGAGATGCCCGTCACGGCCACCTGCTTCATGCCGTAGTCGCTGGCCAGATAATTGAAGGCCGCGTGCGACACCACGAAGATGCGCCGCTCGGCCGGCACCTTGCCCAGCTCGGCGGCGAAGCGCTCGTCAAGGGCCTTGAACTCGGCCAGCGCCTTGTCGCGGTTCTGGCGGTAGAAGGACGCGTTGTCGGGGTCGAGCGCGCTCACCTTGTCGCAGATCGACGTCAGCTCGGCCTGGGCGTTGCGGATGCTCAGCCAGGTGTGCGGGTTCACGCCGCCATGGGCATGACCGTGTCCGTCCTCGGCATGATCGCCGTCGTGGTCGCCGTCGCCGTCATGGTCGTGGTCGTGAACGTCCTTGCCCTTCAGCAAGGTAAGGCCCTGCGACAGGTCGAGGAAGCGGCTGTCGTCGCCCACCACGCGCTTCAGGTCGTCGATGAACGACTCCATGCCCGCGCCGTTGTACACCACCAGGTCGGCCTTCGACAGCTTGGCCATGTCGCTGGTCTTCAGCTCGAAGTCGTGAGGCTCCTGGCTGCCGGTGATGACCGAGCGCACCTCCATCTTGTCGCCTACGATGCGCTCGGTCAGGTCCTTCACGGGAAAGAACGTGGCGTACACCACCGGCTTCCCGCCACCCGCGCCGCCCGCGGTGCCTGCGCTGTTGGCGCCCGACCCCGCGCAACCCACGCATCCAAGGGCCACGCCGCACGCGACCATCGCGACGGCGGCAGCCCGCAGCATGCCTTTGATCGTCATGTGTTCCTGCCTTCCCTTCGATTCCAAATTGAATTTGAAATCTGTTTTCATATTCCGTGATGCAACGTAGCACAGCGAACGGTGCCCGTCACGAAAAAAGGCCGGAAGGAACAATCGGGTAACAAACATGTCGAAACGGCACATCACAATGCCTCGCGCCCGAAGCGCGCGGCATGGCGGAATCCCGCTCATCCCGCGCACCGGGCGCCGCGCATCCGGGCGCTCCCTCACCAGCCACACGACGCGCCACGCTGCGTTCCGATCGCTGCTCTCCCGCCGGCCCGCAAGCGCGCCCCGGCACCCGAGTCGCACTGACGGGCGCGGCGCGTGCGCGTGCCGCACGATTGCCCTTCCCGCCGTTGCCACGCAGGACGCCGACCCGTAGAATCTGCCTATCACAGGTGTGCCCGGGGCTCCCGGGAGACTGCCACCCACAGGGCCCTGCGCGTGCAGGGGCGCTTCGTCGTGGCAGCATCCGCCTGACAGCGCCCTTCGCCGCGGCCCCCTGCGAAGGAGACCCCATGATCTTGCTGATCGACAACTACGACTCGTTCACGCACACGCTGACCTCGTACCTGAGGTCGCTGGGCGCGACGGTTCGCTGCGTGCGCAACGACCGCATCGACATCCCCGCCATCGAGCGCCTGCGGGGCCGGGGCCTGCTCAGCGGCATCGTGCTGTCCCCCGGCCCCGGCCGCCCCGACGAAAGCGGCATCTGCCCGCAGGCGGTCCGCACGTTCGCGGGTCGCGTGCCGATGCTGGGCGTGTGCCTGGGACACCAGGTCATCGCCGAGGTGCTGGGAGGGAGCGTGCGGCTGGGCGCCCGACCCATGCATGGCGAGGTAACGCCGATCACCACGACGGGCCAGGGGCTGTTCGCCCCGCTTCCGCGCCGCTTCAAAGTGACGCGCTACCATTCGCTGAGCGTTCAGCGGGCCTCGCTGCCCCCCTCGGTGGCCGTAGACGCCTGGGCCGACGACGGCGCGGTCATGGCCCTGCGCCACCTGATACTTCCCCTGTTCGGCGTGCAGTTTCATCCCGAAGCCCTGCTGACCGAGCACGGATGCGCGCTGCTGGCGGCCTTCCTGACGGCATGCGACGCCACCCGCGCGCAACGGGCAGCGGCGCGTGAGCAGGGCGCGTCCCCCCTTCCGCGAAAACCGCGCGCGACCCAGTCGAACGATGCGCGCGCAGCCTCGACGCCCCAGACCGCCGCGGCGTCCGCAGCCGGCGCAGCTCCCCCGGCAGGCAACGCCGGGGTCGCGACCATCCCGCAGCGCCGAGCCCATCGCACCCTTGTCGAGCCGCTGGCAGAATCCAAGCCGCTCAGCTGGGTGTTCGAGCTTGTTCACCACACCGACCAAGCCGTGTTCCTCGATTCCGCCCAGCAGGGCCCGCTCGGACGCCACTCGGTGGTCGGCCTGCTTCCCTCACTGTGCCTTGAGGCCCGCAACGGCATGGCCTATCGAAACGGACGGCGCATCGCAGGCTCGTTCGAAGACGCGCTCGACCGCGCGCTGGCCGAGCGCGCCGAAGAGAACCCCACCGACCTTCCCCTGATCGCCGGGGCGATCGGCTTCGTGTCGTACGACCACGGGCGCGGCTACGAGCAGCTTTCCTCGCGCCATGCCGCGCGCACGCCGATGCCCGACGCGCGCTTCACCTTCTACGAGCTGCTGGTGGTGGAAGATCACGCAACAGGGCAGCTGTGGGCCTGCGCCCAAGAAGACCCCGCGGATCCCCTGCGGGCGCGCCGCCTGGTTGAATACGCACAGAACCTGGTGAGCAGAGCCGTCTCGCCCCCCGTGCCCGCTCGCACAGCCACCCAGGCCGCCTTCCGCGCCGACCTGGGCCGCGCCGGCTACGAGGACGCCGTGGGGCAGCTGATCGAGCACATCCGGCAGGGACGCACCTACATCGCCAACCTCTCCCGCCGGCTGGAGGTGCGGGAGGGGCCCGCGCCCTACGACGCCTACCGCTACCTGCGAACGCACAGCCCGGCACCCTTCGCTGCCTACCTGAACGGCGGAAGCTGGCACGTGGCCTGCGCCTCGATGGAGCGCTTCCTGCAGGTGCGGGGCGGACGCGTGGTCACCCGCCCCATCAAGGGAACCCGCCCGCGCGGCTCCTGCCCGCAGGAGGATGCGGACATGCGCCGCGAGCTGGAAACCAGCGCAAAGGAGCTCAGCGAGCTGCTGATGGTGGTTGACCTGGAACGCAACGACCTCTGTCGCGTGTGCGAGCCGGGAAGCGCGCAGGTGCCCGCACACGCCGTCACCGAGGCGTACGCCACCGTGTTCCACCTGGTATCGACCGTCGAGGGGCGCCTGCGGGCCGGCATGGGAGCCGGGGCCCTGCTGCGCGCGACCTTTCCCGGGGGATCGATCACGGGCGCGCCCAAGGTGGAGACCATGCGCATCATCGACCGGCTGGAGCGATCGGCCCGTGGGCTGTACACCGGCTCGATCGGTTATCTGGCCTGCGATGGCGACATCGACCTGAACATCGTGATCCGCACCGCCGTGCACGAGGGCGATCGCTGGCGCATAGGCGTGGGGGGAGGAATCACGGCGCAGTCGGAAGCCTCCTTCGAATACGATGAGACGCTGGTGAAGGCTCGGGCTCTGCTGGAGGCGCTGAACGCGCCCGGCAGCGCAGGATGGGAAAGGGGGCGGCGCGCATGAGCACCGCCGTGATCGCCGACGACGGGTTTCGCTACGGCCTGGGGGCCTTCGAAACCATCGGCGTGGAGAACGGGCGCCTCGCCCTGCTGGACGACCACCTGGCGCGCCTGAGCCGCGCGGCGGCCTTCCTAGAGCTGCCGATGGACGAGGCCGCGCTGCGCATCGAGGCGGGAAGGCAGGCGCTCGCGCAGGGAGGGGCCCGCGGCCGACATGCGCTGCGGCTGACCCTTACCGCGCGAAACACCCTGTTCGAGCTGCGGCCCAACCCCTACGGCCTCGACGAGCTGCATCGCGGGCTCAGCTGCTGCATCGGCCGGCTGCGACGCAACCCGCACGCGCCGCTCACCTTTCACAAAACGCTCTGCTGCGGCGATTCCATCCTTGAGAAGCGCCATGCGAGGCGGCAGGGGTTCGACGAGCCGCTGCTGCTGAGCACCGAGGGCCGGCTATGCGAGGGAGCCGTCACCAACGTGTTCCTGCTGACCGACGACGGCCTGGTCACGCCAAGCGTGAAGTCGGGACTGCTTCCCGGCACCATGCGCGCCTGGGTGATGCGGCGCACCGAGGTGACGGAACGCGAGGTCGATCCACGCGAGCTTCTTCAGGCACGCGAGGTGCTGCTGACGAACGCCCTGATGGGAATTGCCCATGTGCGCGCCCTGGACGGGCGGGCCCTCCCCTGCGCGGGGCTCGCGCACGCGCTGCGCGACGCATACCTTCGCGAGGCGCGCGGGTAGGAGGCCGCGCGGCGGCGCCTGCCCGATGCGGGCGCACCGATGCGAGTGAGCCACCGAGCGGGCCGCCTGCCCGATGCGGGCGGGCCTGGTCAACGCGTGTGCGCCCTGCGTGGCGCATACCGTCACCGTCGCGCTCTGCGTGCGCGCACCGCGCACGGTGCGCATCACCGAGAAGCGCACGTCCAGAGGCAACGCGCAGGAACGCTCCTTGACCATTTTACGTAATCAAATTCTTTATCTTATTTATTGTGTGCATTATGTGAATCGCAGAAACAGGGCGCGCGGCATCCATAGACTGTACAGGTTGTTAGTTGTGGATAATTTAATGCACGTTGGAAGGAGAGGCACATGAAGTCACTGAAGTACCTTGGCGGAGCGGGCGTCACCTGCGCGCTTGCGTTCACGCTGGTAGGGTGCGCGGGGCAGGCGGAGAAGCCCGCAACCGACTCCGGCGCCAAGGCCCCCGCTGTCGAGCAGAAGGAATCCAAAGACGCCAAGGACGCCAAGGTGTCGCTGGCGAACTGGAAGGGCACCTGGAACGACTTCGGCTCGTACCTGGACATGCCCGAGGTGCAGGAGGCCATCGACGAGGTGGCCAAGAAGGAGGGAACCACCTCCGACGAGGCGAAGGCCGCGATGAAGAAGACGCGCAACTGCGAGTTCCACGGCCTGGTGATCGAGGGCGACACCATCTCGTTCCTGGACGGCTTCAAGGACAAGGACGGCAAGGAGACCTCCCGGGCCACCTACAAGTTCGTAGAGGCCAAGAAGGTCAAGCACGGCGGCAAGGAGCTTGAGTGGGACGTCTTCAAGGCCGTGGAGAAGGACGCCAAGTATCCCCTGCTGATGATGATGCCGGTGCACGGCGAGGAGGAGCTGACCCACTTCCACATGCGCTACGGCACCAGCGTGGACGAGATGATGGCCAAGGACGACTGGTACCCCACCTTCATCGCGCCCACCTCGACGATCGATCAGGTGAAGGACGAGGTCAAGGAATAGCGAACCGTCAGCGAATCGAAGGGGGCGCTCCGGCGCCCCCTTCGGCTGAAGGCGAGAAAGGGAACGTATGGACTGCACCAGGCGCGACTTCCTCAGGCTCTGCGGCTGCACGGCGGCCGTCGGGGCGACAGGCGCGCTGCTGACGGCGTGCGGCGGGGGCCGCGGAGCAAGGCGCGACGGCGACCGGCCCCTCGTGTACGCCTCGTTCTACCCCGTGTACGACCTGGTGCGCGAGGTGGCAGGCGACAGCATCGAGGTACGGGCCTTCATGCCCACCAACAAGGACCCCCACATCTGGGAGCCCACGCCCAAGAACCTACGCGAGCTGTCGCAGGCCGACCTGCTGATGATCAACGGCGCCAACATGGAGCGCTGGATCGACCAGGTGCGCAGCAACCTTCCCGACCTGCCCGTGCTCACCCTGGCCGACAGCGTCGAGCTGATCACCTACCGGGGCGCGGCGGCCATGGGCGAGTTCCAGTACATCGCGCGCCTGAACGTGGGGCCCGGCACCTACGGGTTCGAATTCGGCCACACCCACCAAGACATCATGCGCGTGGCCTTCTTCAGGGCGTCGGCCGACGAGAGCCTTGACGACCTCGCCAAGCGCGGGCGTCGGATCATGAACGAGAAGGGCCGCACCATCACCCAGCGCTCCACCATCGACGTTGAGGACGGCACAGTGTACGCCCTGGAGATGGGACACGAAAGCGGCTACATCGGGTTCACGCTGCCCGAGGGCGACGACTGGGTGGTGCTGTCCGACCGCAAGAGCGCGAACCTGCTGTCGTACCGGCTGGTGAACGGGCCCGAAGGCGATGACCTTGACGTAACGGAGCTGATGGAGGGCTCGTCGTCGAGTCTGGACAAGGTGACCTACGACCCGCACTCGTGGCTGTCGCTGACGAACGCGAAGCTGTACTGCAACGCCATCTACGACAGGCTCGGCCAGATGCACCCCAGCCTGAAATCCGACCTCAGCCGCAACAAGGTAGACGTGGTCAGCCGCATCACCGAGCTGTCGGCCACCTCCGCCGAGAAGTTCAAGGGCCTGGAGCGCCGCGAGTTCGTGGTAACGCACAACGCCTACGCGTACCTGTGCCGCGACCTGAACATCAAGCACTTCCCTCTGCAGGGACTCACGTCAACCGAGTCGCCCGCGCTGAAGACCGTGCGCAAGGCCGTGGACTTCTGCCGCAGCCACAACACCACGACGATCTTCTACGAACTGGGCTCGAACCCGAAGGACGCCGACACCGTTGCCAACGAGATCGGCGGAAAGTCGGTTCCGCTGGCGTCGATGGAGTACGTCAGCGAGCAGCAGGGCGCCGAGATGAACGGCTACGTGCAGATCATGCGCTCGAACATCGAGGCAATATACGAGTCGCTGGTTTAGCGGGTCCGACGGTCCGCTCGGCCTTCAAGGAGGAACGTTGAACGCCATTGAGGTTTCGAACCTCGTGTTCGGATACACCGCCCACCCCGTGCTGAAGGGGCTGGACGTCACGGTGCCGGAGGGCGCGCTGTGCTGCCTGACCGGCGAGAACGGGTCGGGCAAGTCGACCCTCATGAAAGTGCTGCTGGGCGAGCTGAAAGGCTACACGGGCGAGGTGAGGCTGTACGGCAAGCCGCTTGCGGCCTACCGCGACCTCACCTGGATCGGCTATGTGCCGCAGGCCAACGTCATGAGCAAGGTGGCGTTCCCCACCACCTGTCGCGAGATCGTCGTGCAGGGACTGTACCGCGACTTCGGGCCGGTGAAGGTGCCGCGCAGGCGCCACTTCGCCGTAGCCGATGCCGCGCTTGAGCGCATGGGGCTTCAGCAGCACGCCCGCAAGCCCTTCAACGAGCTGTCAGGCGGCCTGCAGCAGCGCGTGATGATCTGCCGGGCCCTGGTAACCGACCCCAAGCTGCTGGTGCTGGACGAGCCCACCGCGGGCGTGGACGGCCACAGCAAGGCGCGGTTTCTCCAGCTGCTGGCCGATGAGCGTCAGAAGCGCCACCTTACCTGCCTGATCGTGTCTCATGAGCATCAGCTGATCAGCAGCCACCTCAGCCTGGACGCCACGTACAAGATCGAGGATGGAAGGATCGTCAATGCTTGAGTTCGAGTTCATGAGGCGCACGCTGATGGCAGGGCTGCTGTTCGCCATCGCGCTGCCGCTGATCGGCATCGTGATGATCAACCGCAAGACCTCGATGGTCAGCGACGCGCTTTCGCATGTGTCGCTGACGGGCGTGGGGCTGGGGCTGATCTTCGGATTCGACCCCGTGATCGGCGCGGTGGTCAGCTGCGTGGTGGCCGGGTTCTCGATCGAGGCGGTGCGCAGCCGCATGCCGCAGCTGGGCGACATGGCCGTGGCGGTGATCATGAGCGCGGGTCTGGGTCTGGCGGTGATCCTGGCCGACCTGGCGCCGGGCGGCAACACCTTCGAGTCGTACCTGTTCGGATCGATATCGTCGGTCACGCCAGGCGACCTGCTGATGACCGGCGTGGCCTTCCTGGGAACCGTGGCGCTGAGCGTGATGCTGTACGCCGGGTTGTCGGACATCGCGATCGACGCCACCCTGGCGCGTCTATCGGGCGTGCGGGTACGGCTGGTGAACGGGGCGTTCACGGCACTGTCGGCCGTGATGATCGGCCTGGCCTGCAAGGTGGTGGGCGCCCTGCTGGTGGTGTCGCTGGTAGCGCTTCCCGTGGCGACGGCGCTGGTGCTGTGCCGCAGCTATCGGCAGACGTGCATGGCGTCGACCGTTCTGGGCGTGGTGTACACCATGAGCGGGCTGACGTTCTCGTACCACTTCGACGTGCGCCCAGGCGGCGCGATCGTGATGGCGGCGATCATCGGCATCCTGGTGGCGCTGTGCGCGTCGTTCGTCATGCGGCGCGTGCGCGGTGACGAGAAGGCGAGCTCGGCGGGCCTTACGGCAGCGGCGGCGGCCCTCAGCGACGAATAGCGGGTGCGAAGCCGAACCAAGCCGCACGAACGCAAGACGAGGCGAATGCGAAGCGGGGGCGACCGGAATCGCCCCCGCTTCGTGCGCTCTTCCCCTCGTCACCATGCGCAGTCCCACGCGTAACGTACGAGATTCGCCTCGAAACAGTTCCCCTACTCCCAGTATCGCCACACCAATCAGAACAACTGGAACAAGGCGTAAATCCGCTCATAAACCGCGCCCGTTCTCCGTTCTTCAATCCCGAACGCCAGCTGCCTGCTATTCGTATACGCGCACTCGTCGAAACGGGAATAAGATAGTGCGCCATGGCAGGTTGAGCGGGCATGGCGCAACGGGGGTAGGTCATGAAGATACGTGAGGTGTTCCAGGGTCGGTGTCCCGTGTCGTTCGAGGTATTCCCGCCCAAAGGCGAGCTGACCCTCAACACGGCCACCGACCTGATCGGCCAGATCGCCACGTGCGACCCTGCGTTCGTATCGGTTACCTACTCGGCAGGCGGGTCGGGGAACAGCCACCTTACCGCGCAGATCGCCCACATTGCGCAGGAGCGGTTCGGCCTGAACGCCATTGCGCACCTCACCTGCATGGGAGCCACCCACAACAGCATCGCCGCCCATATAGCCCGCATGAGGGAGCTGAAAGTGGAAAACGTGCTGGCCCTGCGCGGCGATCCGGTTCCCGGCTCTTCCACCGGCGACTTCACACTCGCACGCGACCTCATCCCCACCCTGCGCGAAGCCGGCTTCTGCGTGGGCGCGGCCGCCTACCCCGAGGGGCACATCGACTGCCTGAACGAGTTCGACAACGTGCATCACCTGAGGCAGAAGCAGGATGCCGGCGCCGAGTTCTTCATCACCCAGCTGTTCTTCGACAACCGCTTCGCCTATCGGTTCCTCGACCTGGCGCATGCGGCGGGCGTGACCGCGCCCATCTCGTTCGGCGTGATGCCCTTCCTGTCGAAAAGCCAGGCGACCCGCATGGTGTTCATGTGCGGTGCCAGCCTGCCCGCCCCCTTGGTGAAGCTGCTGGCCCGCTACGAGCACGACCCCGCAAGCCTGCGCCAAGCCGGCATCGAGTACGCCTGCAATCAGATCGACGACCTGGTGCGCCACGGCGTGGACGGCGTGCACGTGTACACCATGAACCGCCCCGATATCGCGCAGGCAGCGGCCACCGTCGCCCGTGGGCGCGCCTAGGCCCGCCGACCCATGCCCGCGCACCCCTACATTGCCGACCGCGCCGAAACCCTGCGCTACCTGGGATACACAGGGCAGCAGGTCGATTCCTCCCTGAACGACCGCATCGATCTCCTGATCGGCGAATGCGAGCGCACGGCCACGCCCGGCTTCCGATACCGCATCTTCCCCGCGCGCATCACAAGCACAGGCGTCGTCGTGGAGGGAACCTCGCTGGTTCTGGAAGGCGCCGACATCCGCGCCCACATGACGGGCGCGCGCGAGGTGGCGCTGATGGCCTGCACCCTGGGCCTGGCGAACGAGCGCGCTCAGCGACGTTACGCCACCACCAGCGGACTTGACGCCTTCGTGTTCGGAGCAGCAGGATCGGCCCTGGTGGAGGCCGTGGCCGACGCCTGCAATGCCGCCATCGTGGCCGAAGCCAGAAGCCGCGGCCTGCACTGCAACTGGCGCTACAGCCCTGGCTACGGCGACCTGCCCCTGTCGGCTCAGCCTGCGATCGTGCGCATACTCGATGCCACCCGCGCCCTGGGCGTCACCGTTACCGACAGCAACCTGCTCGTGCCCGCCAAAACCGTCACGGCCGCCGTGGGCCTGTTCGACACCCCGCAAAGCGACAGGCGCTCGTGCGCGAACTGCTCCTTTTTCCGTTACTGCACCATCCGAAGGGAAGGCAACCCGTGCTACCGATAACCGACCACATCGCCACCGCACGTCAGCGTCATCAGGTTCGCGCAAAGGACGACCTGCTGCGCGATGCGATCGAGGGTCGCCGCTTCCTGCTGTTCGACGGCGCCATGGGAACCATGCTGCAGCAGGCGGGCCTGGTCGCCGGCGAGCTTCCCGAACTGCTGTGCGAAACCGACCCCCAGGCCATCATCGCCATCCACCGCGCCTACGTAGACGCGGGCGCCCAGGTGGCTACCGCCAACACCTTCGGTGCCAACGCCCGCAAGCTGGGAAGCGCCGAGGCGGTTGCCCGCGTGCATCGTGCCGCGATCGACTGCGCGCGAGCCTCCGGCGCACGTTACGTGGCCGCGGACATCGGACCCACCGGCGCGCTGCTTGAGCCGATTGGCACCTTCACCTTCGACGAAGCCTACGAGCTGTTCGCTCAGCAGATGCGCGCCGCTCGGGACGCAGGCGCCGACATCGTGCTGATCGAAACCATGACCGACCTGCTTGAGATGAAGGCCGCCGTGCTGGCCGCCAAGGAGCACACCGATCTGCCCATCTTCGCCACCATGACCTTCGACCAAACCGGCCGCACCTTCCTGGGCACCAGCCCTCAGGTCGCCGCGCTGACGCTGTCATCGCTGGGCGTGAACGTGCTGGGCGTGAACTGCTCGCTGGGTCCCGCTGCCCTGGAGCCCCTGGTGACCGAGATGCTGGCAGCATCCGCCTGCCCGGTGATGGTGCAGGCCAACGCAGGCCTGCCCGCCCTGGTGGACGGCCGAACGGTGTTCAACGTATCGCCGGATGAGTACGCCGAATCGGTTGCCCGCATGATCGAAGCCGGCGTGTCGGTGGTAGGCGGCTGCTGCGGCACCGATCCCACCTACATCGCACGCCTGGCGAATCTGATGCAGGGGCGCACGCCGACGCGCGCGGCACCTGCCCCCGTGTGCGCGATCACCAGCGCCCAGCAGGCGCTGACGCTGACCGGACGCCAGGTAGGCGTGATCGGCGAGCGCATCAACCCCACCGGCAAGAAGAAGCTGAAGGCGGCCCTGCGCGAGCAGAACTACGACTACATCCTGAACGAGGCCATCGCCCAGGACCAGGCCGGGGCCGACGCGCTGGACGTGAACGCCGGCCTGCCCGAGATCGACGAGGCCGCCACGCTGCGCGAGCTGGTGAAGCGCATCCAGGCCGTCAGCGGCCTGCCGCTGCAGATCGACTCGTCCGACCCCGTGGCCGTCGAGGCCGCCGTGCGCGCCTACGCAGGAAAGCCGCTGATCAACTCCGTCAACGGAAAGCGCGAGAGCCTGGAGGCGGTACTGCCGATCGCTCAGCACTACGGCTGCGCGGTCGTGGGCCTGACGCTTGATGAAAACGGCATCCCCGCCACCGCCGAGGAGCGCGTGGCCATTGCCGAGCGCATCGTGCGCGCCGCCGAGGCCTGCGGCATCCCCCGCGAGGATGTGCTGATCGACTGCCTGGTGATGGCCGCCTCCACCAACCAAAGCGAGGTGGTGCAGATTCTGCGCGCCGTGCAGCTGGTGAAGGAGCGCCTGGGCGTGCGCACCGTGCTGGGCGTGTCGAACGTCAGCTTCGGCCTGCCCGCCCGCGAGGTGGTGAACGCCACGTTCCTGGCGGCGGCATTCTCGGCCGGGCTCGACCTGCCGATCCTGAACCCGCTGGCCGTACGCTACCGTGAGGTGGTGGATGCCTGGCGCGTGCTGTGCGGCCAAGACCAGCAGAGCCGCGCATACATCGAGGGGTACGCGCACTACGCCGCCACCGTGGGCACACCGACGACAGGCGGTGCAGCAAGCGCATCCGAATCGCCGCGTGCGGACAGCGCAGCAGCCCGCAACACGGAAGCCCAGGGCTCCGAGCCGTCCGAGGGAGCCTCGTTGGGCACCCTCATCGTTCAAGGGCGCAAGGCCGATGCCGCGCATGCCTGCCGGCTGCTGCTTGACCAGGGGCACGACCCCCTTGACGTGATCAACGGGCAGCTGATTCCCGCCCTTGACCGCGTGGGTGACGAATTCGAGAGGGGCACGCTGTTCCTGCCCCAGCTGATGGCCTCAGCCGAAGCCGCCAAGGCGGGCTTCGACGTGATCAAGGATCGCGCGGGCACATCGGAGGCCCAGAAGGGACCCGTGGCGCTGGCCACCGTGAAGGGCGACATCCACGACATTGGGAAGAACATCGTGAAGATGCTGCTTGAGAACTACGGCTATCGGGTAATCGACCTCGGTCGCGATGTTGACCCACAGGTGGTGGTAGACGCCGTCGTGAAGCACCAGGTGCGCCTGGTAGGCCTGTCGGCCCTGATGACCACTTCGATTCGCGGCATGGAGGACACCATCCGCCTGCTGCGCGCGCAGGCCCCCTTCGCGCGCATCCTGGTGGGAGGCGCGGTGCTGAACCCCGAGTACGCCCAGATGGTGGGAGCCGATTGGTACGCCAAGGACGCCGCTGAAAGCGTGCGCATCGCAGGCGAGGTGTTCGCATAGGCAAGACGCGCGCCCGAACCGGCGCGTCCTGCGCAGAGGCGTGCGACCAGGCAGCGTCGCGACAGGCGCCTCACGCGTCGATAGCACCCTGCGGCGTCGCTGCAGCGCGCCTGCGCTCCTTGGCCAGGTCCAGGCTCTCCTTCGCGCTCAGATCCTCGATGTCCAGGCGCATCACCAGGCAATGCTTGATTCCCGAGGCCACCTCGGCCTCGCAGGCGGCCTCATCGCGACCCGTCGTGCGACCCAGCGCCATCAGCCCGGCGTGCTTCTCCTCGGGATCGTCCACCACCGCCAGCGGCCCCTCCGCGATCACGCTGCGATAGCGCGTGGCGAAGGTTTCGGGAAGCATGCGGCTCTCCCCCACCACGCACAGCGACCCCCAGCCGCAACTGCGGATCGCATCCACCTTGCGGCCGGAAAGCGCGCTGTGCACGTACACGCTGTTGCCCGAAACCGCGTAGTTGATCGGCACCCCGTAGGGCCTGCCCTCGGCATCCACCAGGCTCAGCACGCCCTCCACGCCTTCGCACAAGATGGCGCGCGCCTCCTCGGGCGACAGCCGCTGCCTGACTCTTCTCATCGCGTAGCCCATGAAGGCCCTCCTGCCATATCGCTTTCCTTTCAATGAGAACTTACCCGATGATCGCACCCGCCATCAAGCGCAGACCGCGCGATCGGTGATCTCTCGCCCTTCGGTCGGGCGCAGGTGCGCGATCGGCGACCGGCTCATCGGACGCGCGTGCGCGCGGCAGGCTCACTCCAAGCGCAGGCACCGCAAAGCACGCCCCGAAGGAGCCGCACCGAGCCGCCGCCGCGCCCGCCATGCCCGCATGCGCGGCCGGCAGGGCGTTCATGCGCTCCCGCCGCGCGCCGCCGGCAAGGGCGATCGCGCTGGCCGGACCCGCAGGAAGCCGTCGGAAGCCGCGCGCGACGCGCATGTACCTTGGCAGGCGCTCTGACCCTGTGCTTTCAGACAAGCAACATGCCCGCGACCGACGTATCGGCGTTACAATCGAGTGCAGCCAGACAAGGAGGTTTCCCATGCCCGCATCGTCGAAGAAGGCGAAGCTGCTGTACCTGTCGAAGATCTTCCACGAGCTCACCGACGACGAGCATGGGCTGACCATGCCCCAGATCATCGAGGAGCTGGCCTCCTACGGCATCGGAGCCGAGCGCAAGTCGGTGTACTCCGACATCACGGCGCTGCAGGAGTTCGGCTTGGCCATCGAGAAGCTCAGCACCTCTCCCGTCAGCTACGCCCTGGTGAACCGCCCCTTCACCAAGGAGCAGATCCTGCTGCTGGCCGATGCGGTGCAGTCGTCGCGCTTCCTCACCGAGCGCAAGTCGAACGCGCTGGTGGGAGCCCTGGAATCCCTGACATCGAAACCCCAGGCCACCAACCTGCGCAAGCTGCTGCACGTCGAGGGCCGCATCAAGATGAGCAACGAATCGGTGTTCTACACCCTCGACGCCATCCAGCGCGCCATCGCCGAACGGCGCAAAGTGCGCTTCCAGTACTTCCAGTACGATACCGACAAAAGGCAGGTGCTGCAGCGCGAGGGCCAATGGTACGAGGAAACACCCGTCCACATGACCTACTCCGATGGCTGCTACTACCTGGTGGCCTATAACGACAAGCACGAGGGCTTCACCAACTACCGCATCGACCGCATGACGCGCGTGCGCCCGTCCGACGAGCGTGCCACGCGCAACGCCCAGACGGTCGAGTTCGACGTGCGCAAGTACGAGCTGCGCGCCTTCGGCATGTACACCGGCACGGCCCAAAGCGTCACGCTGCAGGTGAAGCGCTCCATCATGGGAGCCGTGATCGACCGCTTCGGCGAGGACGTGCTGACCACCGAGGTCACCCCCGACCAGGCAAATATCCACGTAACCGTGATGGAAAGCCCCGTGTTCTTCGGGTGGGTGGCTCAGTTCGGCGACCGCATCCGCATTCTGAAGCCCGCAAGCCTGGTGGAGGCCTACAGCGAGTACCTGCAGCGCATCATCGACCTGCACGCTCAGCCCGCAGAGGGCGCGTAGGAGCGGCGCGGAGGCAGCGCACTCGCGCAGATCGTCCGGGCCGACGGCACCCGGGCGTCAGCGCCGCCCTGTGCGCGCGGGCATCTTCCCGCACAGGCCGGCCGGATCGCCGACGCTCATGCGACGGCGCACCGCCGGCTCGCAGCCTTTCCCGTTCCCAACGCAACGCTGCATCGGCTTGCAACGCCTGCTAGAACACGCGCAGGAACACGTGCGCGAACACGTAGGCCAGCAGACCGCAGCCTGGGAAGGTGAGCGCCCAGGTAAGCACCATCGACCCGCAAAGCCCCCACTTCACCATGCGCACGTTATGCTCGGCGCCCACACCCATGATCGCCGTGGTCTTGGTGTGCGTGGTGGAGATGGGAAGCCCCGTGAACGTGGCCAGGCCGATGCAGAAGCAGGCCGACAGGCACGCGGCGAAGCCCTGATGCTGGTCCATCTTCACCATGTCCATGCCCACCGACTTGATGATCCGCCGGCCGCCGATCGCGGTTCCCAGACTCATCACCAGGCTGGCGCCCAGCACCAACCACAGCGGAAACCCGCCGCTCATGTCGGACGACGAGTGCATGGCAAGCAGAATGCCCAGCATGGTAAGCGACAGGAACTTCTGACCGTCCTGGGCCCCGTGCAGCACCGCCACGCCGGCCGCCGCCGCGATCTGACCCCAGCGAAACGTGCTCTGGGCACGGGTTCGGTTGGCGCGGGCGCAGGCCAGCACGATCAGGCGCGAGAACAGCCAGCCGGTGCCGAATCCCAGAAAGGTGGAAAGCCCCAGGCCATACAGCACCTTCATCCACTCGGCCCCGTTAACGCCCGCCAAGCCTCCCTGCAGCGCGATGGCCGCACCGGTGATGCCCGCCACCAGCGAGTGGCTTTGGCTGGTGGGAATGCCAAAGGCCCATCCCGCCGCGCCCCACACGATGATCGCCACCATGGCCGCGGCAAGCGCAACCAGCGCCGCATGGTTGTCTCCCCCGAAATCCACCATGCCGAAAATCGTCTTGGCAACCGCCGTGCTGATCATGGTGATGGCGAACAGACCGATGAAGTTGCACACCGCCGCCAGAACGATCGCGGCAACAGGGCTCATGGCCCGGGTTCCCACTACGGTGGCGATGGCGTTGGGAGCGTCGGTGGCCCCGTTCACGATGGTGGCCCCCAGGCACAGCAGGATGACGATGCCCAAAATGGGGTCGGTGACGACGGCAGACGCAACGCTCAGAGCGCTCAGCTCCACGCATGCTCCTTTCAGAACAGAGGACCCGTGCATGCTTAGCTTATATAGCAGGCGCGGCCCATCCCATAAGCGAACGGCGCAATCGTAAGAAACGCGTAAGATCGTTCAGTTTTAGCGAAGGAGATTCAAGCGGTCCGCATCGCGCGTTCCAACGCGAGGTCAAACCGCCGCACCCTTCTCCAACACGCCGGCCCAACTCGCGTTGCTTCGCACCTTACCAGGCAAAACGAACCTTGTCACGCGAACAGGCGCCCCATGCGAAAGCCCCAGCATGACGGAAGGGCCCCGAAGGACCCTTCCGTCATACCGTGTTGCCCCTTGCGCCGGTAACGACGCGAGGCTACTTCTCGGGATAGAAGCCCGAAGGCTCCTCGCCCAGGTTGATCAGCACGTTCTTGGTCTGGCAGTAATGCTCCAGCATCACCTTGTGCGTCTCGCGACCGATGCCCGACTGCTTGTAGCCGCCGAACGGAGCGCCGGACGGAATCTGGTTGTAGGTGTTCACCCACATGCGGCCGGTCTCCACGCCGCGAGCCACGCGGAAGGCACGGTTGATGTCGCGGGTCCACACGGCGCCGCCCAGGCCGTACTCGGATTCGTTGGCCAGGTCGATGACCTCCTGCTCGTCCTTGAACTTGATCACCGCGGCCACGGGACCGAAGATCTCCTCCTGCGCCACGCGGCAGGTGTTGCTGTCAATGGCCAGCAGCGTGGGCGTCACGAACGCGCCGTCGGCGCAGTCGCCCTCGGTGTAGGCCTCGCCGCCCACCAGCACGGTGCCTCCCTCTTCCTGGGCGATCTTCACGTACTCCAGGATCTTCTGCTGCTGACGCTTGTCGATCTGGCTGCCCATCTGGGTGTCTTCCTCCCACGGCATGCCCACCTTCACCTTCTTGAAGGCCGCCACGGCATCCTCCACGAACCTGTCGTAGATGTCCTCGTGCACGAAGATGCGGCTGCCGGCGCAGCACACCTGACCCTGGTTGAACAGAATGCCCAGCTGAACGCCGTCAAGCATCATATCCCACTTGGCATCGGGGAAGATGATGTTGGCCGACTTGCCGCCCAGCTCAAGCGTGGCCGGAATCAGGCGGTCGGCAGCGGCGCGCGCAACGTCGCGGCCCACCTCGGTGGAGCCAGTGAAGGCCAGCTTGCTGATCCTCTTGTTCTCAAGCAGCGCCTGCCCCGACTTCGACCCGCGACCCGTGACCACGTTGAACACGCCGGCAGGGATGATGTCCTGCGTCAGACGGGCCAGCTCAAGCACGGTAAGGCTGGTGGACGAGGACGGCTTGAACACCGTGCAGTCGCCCGCAGCCAGCACCGGGGCCAGCTTCCACGCGGCCATCAGGAAGGGGAAGTTCCAGGGAACGATCTGCCCGACCACGCCGATGGGCTCGTGCAGCACCAGCGACAGCATGTTGCCGGGAAGGACGTCGGCCTCGCCGGTATCGGCCAGCAGGACGCCGGCGAAGTAGCGGAAATGATCGACGGACAGGGCGACGTCAACGGCACGGGTCTCACGGATCGGCTTGCCGTTGTCAAGCGTCTCAAGAAGGGCGAAGTGCTCGGCGTTCTGCTCGATCACGTCAGCCACGCTGTTCAGAATGATGGCGCGCTCGGCCTTGGTGGTCTTGCCCCAGGTTTTAAAGGCCTCCCAGGCCACGTCAACAGCGCGATCGACATCCTCGCGGGACGCGTCGGCGATCACCGACAGCTTCTGGCCGTTGGCCGGGCAGTGCACGTCCAGCGTGGCACCGTCCGAGGCGGGCACCCACTGGCCGCCGATGTAAAGCTCATAGGATTCTTTGGCAGGATTGTTCATGATGGATCCTCCTTCTCACACATTTCCAGAATGCGCGCTCCAAGTGAGCGTTGGTGCCCCTTGAGCTTACGAGCATCCTGCTCTGGTTTTCCACGGTGCAGGGACCTTCGTTTCCCGAATGGCAGATTCGCGGGGCCCGGAGGAGGCGAGGTTGCCAAACCGAAACCATTCCTCAATCGGCATGTGACCTGGAGACGAAAAAGCGGCGGTAACGAAGCTGCGAGAACCGAAGAAGGAGGCGCAGAGGCCTCGCACGCCCGTTTCCAGGCAACCCACCGTCACGACCCAAGCACCACCCACGGATTGGTAACAGCATGATGGTCTTATTGCTAGTATCTACTACATGTTGTGTTAATAGATTCCCTTCCCATACCATATGATCCAGTTATTCGAGGGACGGGAGCACCTGTGAACATAACGAAGAGAGACGGCCGCACCGAGGCGTACGACGGCGCGAAGATCGTCGCGGCCATGGCGAAGGCCTTCGCCGACCAAAGCCTGGAACCCACCGCCGATGAGCTTGCAGCCATGCTGGCCGACGTGGAGGGCGGGCTGAATCTGGAGGGCGCCGGCGTCGAGGACATCCAGGACCGCGTCGAGCTGGTGCTGATGGAGCACGGCCATTTCGAGGTGGCCAAGCGCTACATCCTCTACCGTCACACGCGCAGCCAGCTGAGGCTTGCGCGCCGGCAGATCGTCTCGTCGGTATGCGCGGGGACCGCAGACCCACAGGCACACGTAGGCGCAGATGAAATAGCCAGCCGGCTCGACGATGCCCTGCTGCGCATCCAGCGCGGCTACGAAGGCGAGGAATACGCCCTGTCCACCCTGCTGGGTCGCTACCGCAGCTTCGTGAAGAGCGACATGAGCGTGGCCGACCATCTGGCGGCCCTCACCCGCGCAGCCGTGGAGCTGACCACCCAGGACGCCACGCGCTGGGAGCTGATCGCGGGAAACCTGCTGGCCCTGTCGTTCGGCATCCGCCTCAGCGAGAACGCCGCGCGCCACGGGATGACCTGCCTGTACGACAAGCTGCGCTACCTCACCGACCAGAACCTGTACGGCTCGTACATCCTTGAGCGCTACACGCGCGAGGACATCGATCGCGCCGAGGGGTTCCTGCGCCCCGAGCGCGACGAGCTGATCACGTACTCGGGCCTGGACCTGCTGATCAAGCGCTACGTGATCCGCGCGCACGACCACACCCCGCTGGAGTCGCCGCAGGAGATGTTCCTGGGGATAGCCCTGCACCTGGCCATGGACGAGGACCACGCGGTGCGCATGGAGTGGGTGAGGCGCTTCTACGATGCGCTGTCGCAGCTTGAGCTGACCATGGCAACCCCCACCATGAGCAACGCCCGCAAACCTCACCATCAGCTGTCCAGCTGCTTCATCGACACGGTGCCCGACAGCCTCACCGGCATCTACCGCAGCGTGGACAACTTCGCCCAGGTGTCGAAGTACGGCGGCGGCATGGGCATGTACCTGGGCAAGGTGCGTGCCACGGGCGGATCGATCCGCGGCTTCGCAGGCGTGGCCGGCGGCACCATCCGCTGGATCCGCGTGATCAACGACACCGCCGTGGCCGTGGACCAACTGGGCATGCGCCAGGGCGCCGTGGCCATCTACCTGGATGCCTGGCATCGCGACCTGCCCGAGTTCCTGCAGCTGCGCACCAACAACGGCGACGAGCGCATGAAGGCCCACGACGTGTTTCCCTCGGTGTGCTACCCCGACCTGTTCTGGCGCATGGCCGAGGAGGACCTCGACCAGAACTGGTACCTCATGTGCCCGCACGACATCCTTACCGTGAAGGGCTACTCGCTTGAGGACTACTACGGCGAGGAATGGGAGCGTCGCTACCACGACTGCGTGGCCGACCCGCGCATCGAGAAGCGCATGATGACCGTGAAGGACATCGTGCGCCTGGTGCTGAAGAGCGCCGTGGAAACGGGCACGCCCTTCGCCTTCATGCGCGACACCGTGAACCGTGCGAACCCCAACCCCCAGGCCGGCATGATCTACTGCTCGAACCTCTGCACCGAGATCGCCCAGAACACCAGCGCCATCGAGCAGGTAAGCCAGGAGGTGGTGACGTCCGAGGGCGACACCGTGGTGGTCACCACCACGCGTCCCGGCGACTTCGTGGTATGCAACCTGGCCAGCCTGACCCTGGGGCGTCTGAACGTCGAGGACGACGAGAAGCTGGGGCAGGTGGTGGAGACCGCCGTGCGCGCCCTGGACAACGTCATCGACCTGAACTTCTACGCCCTGCCCTACTCGCGCCTCACCAACCACCGCTACCGAAGCGTGGGCCTGGGCGTATCGGGCTACCATCACCTGCTGGCCAAGCGGAGGATCACCT
The DNA here is from genome assembly GCA_013201155.1 of Berryella wangjianweii. Lineage (GTDB taxonomy): Bacteria > Actinomycetota > Coriobacteriia > Coriobacteriales > Eggerthellaceae > Berryella > Berryella wangjianweii. The sequence goes on from CP053716.1 coordinate 577,835, forward strand.
GGGAAAGCGAGGAGCACCTGCGCTTCGCCGACGACCTGTTCGAGCGGATCGCCTACCACGCCATCGACGCCTCGGCGCGCCTGGCCGAGGAACGGGGCTCATACGAGCTGTTCGAAGGCAGTGACTGGCAGACCGGCGACTTCTTCCGCAAACGCGACTACACCTCGAAGCGCTGGCAGCAGCTGGCCCAGCGCGTGGCGCGAAGCGGCATGCGAAACGCCTATCTGCTGGCCGTGGCGCCCACCAGCTCCACCTCGATCGTGTCGGGAACCACCGCCGGGGTGGACCCGGTGATGCGCAAGTTCTTCCTTGAGGAGAAGAAGGGCTCGATGCTGCCGCGCGTGGCCCCCGAGCTGTCGCCTGACACCTTCTGGTACTACAAGCCCGCGCACTACATCGACCAATCGTGGAGCGTGCGTGCCGCCGCCATACGCCAGCGTCACATCGACCAGGCGCAGTCGGTGAACCTGTACATCACCAACGAGTACACCATGCGCCAGGTGCTGAACCTGTACGTACAGGCGTGGAAGCTGGGCATGAAGACGGTGTACTACGTGCGCAGCAAGTCGCTTGAGGTTGAGGAGTGCGAAAGCTGCTCAAGCTAAGGCGCTCGGAAGGCCCTGGGCGACTGCGACAGCAAGGCCCCCAGGGCCTGCGCGGAATTCCCTTGCCGGGAATCGTGCGCAAGCGCGCAGCACGCCGTGCGCGCGCCCTTCCTCCGCCCATTGCGGGCCTGCGAAGGCGCTCCGCACGTTCGCCGGCCTGCAGTCAGCCTCACTGCCCGTCACCAGCCCGCCTGTTCGCGCACTCCGTGCGCGCACCCACCGAAAGGACGCCCCATGACCCTCGACAAGCTTGAACGCACTCCGCTGTTCAATCCCGAAGGCGACACCGACGTGACGCGACGCCGCATGATCGGCGGCAACACCACGAACCTCAACGACTTCAACAACCTGAAGTACCCCTGGGTGTCGGACTGGTATCGCCAGGCCATGAACAACTTCTGGATTCCCGAGGAGATCAACCTCACCCAGGACGTGAAGGACTACCCCAAGCTGGACCAAGCCGAGCGCACGGCCTACGACAAGATTCTGTCGTTCCTGGTATTCCTGGACTCGCTGCAGTCGGCGAACCTGCCCAATGTGGGTGAGTACGTCACCGCCAACGAAGTGAACCTGTGCCTGCACATCCAGACCTTCCAGGAATGCGTGCATTCGCAAAGCTACTCGTACATGCTGGACACGATCTGCTCGCCTGAGAAGCGCAACGAGATTCTGTACCAGTGGAAGACCGACGAGCATCTGCTGGCACGCAACACCTTCATCGGCGATCAGTACAACGAGTTCATGGCCAGCAAGGACGCATTCACGCTGCTGAAGGTGATGATGGCGAACTTCATCCTTGAAGGCGTGTACTTCTACTCGGGCTTCATGTTCTTCTACAACCTGGCGCGCAACGGCAAGATGCCCGGCAGCGCCCAGGAGATCCGCTACATCAACCGCGACGAGAACACGCATCTGTGGCTGTTCCGCAATATGATTTTGGAGCTGCAGAAGGAAGAGCCCGAGCTGTTCACCCCCGAGCGCGTGGAGGTGCTGCGCGGCATGCTGGTGGAGGGCGTGGAGCAGGAAATCGCCTGGGGGCGCTACGTTATCGGCGAGAAGATCGCGGGACTGACCGGCGATATGGTGGAGGCGTACATTCGCTATCTGGGCAACCTGCGCTGGAGCTCGCTGGGCTTCGGGCAGCTGTTCGAGGGCTACGAGGACGAGCCCGCCGACATGGCCTGGGTAAGCCAGTACAGCAACGCGAACATGGTGAAGACCGACTTCTTCGAGGCGCGGTCCACCGCCTATGCGAAGTCAACGGCCTTGGTGGACGACTTGTAGGATCGACTGAGCGGCGGCTTCCGCCGCTCAGCTCGCCGCAACCCATCCCAAGCTGACGCACCCCACGCCATCCACCCCAGCACCCGGCGCCACGATACGCCGGGTGCGGCAAAGCGTCTCCCGCACCTTTGCCATACGCCCCGAACAGCTTAAACCGCCTCCATTCCCCCCATTATGCGGGTATCCTGCAGCGGCGCTTTCCCCCGCTTTGGGCGTGGCATGAGCGCGCCCGCCGTCCTAGCGTTCTCATCACCATGCACGTGCAAGGCAAAGTAGACGAACGAAAGGACGGACACGTATGCAATGCAACTCCCAGGCGCCCTCGCGCCGCAGCTTCCTGAAGGGCGCGGGCATCGCGCTGGCGGGCACCGCGGCCTTTGGGATGGCGGCATGCTCGCCCAAGCAGGCTGGAAGCGCCGCCAAGGGCTCTGACGGCGCCAACACGAAGTGGGACGAGGAGTTCGACATCGTCGTGGTGGGCGCGGGCATCGCCGGTCAGTCGGCCGCGATCACCGTTGCGCTTGAAGGCGAGAAGGCCACGTGCCTGCTGGCCGAGAAGGAGAAGAACGGCCCAGGCGGCAACAGCCCCTTCTGCAAGGGCACGATCGTGTACGCCAAGGACGAGGAAGCCTTCTTCCAGTACATGAAGGAGATGGCGGGCCCCCACTCCACCACTCCCGATGACGTGCTGCGCGCATACGCGAAGGGCGCCGTGGAGAACTTCCCCTGGGTGTTCTCGACCCTGGGCGCGGTGCAGGACGAGGCCCTGGTGATCGAGCCGGTAGAGCCGGGCAGCCTGGGCAACACGCCCGAGTGGCCCGAGTACGAGCACTGCTGGTCGCTGGGCAAGTTCGCCGTGGGCAAGGCCAAGGACAAAACCATCAACGGAGCCAAGCACGTCACCGAGCTGCTGGACAACATCATCGCCTCGCATGACACCATCACCTACCGCAAGGGCGCGGCGCTTACCGACCTGATCCAGGACCCCGCCACCAAGCGCATCCTGGGCGCCGTGGTCGGCGGCAAGAACGTTCGCGCGCGCAAGGGCGTGATCATGTGCACGGGCGGCTTCGAGAGCAACCCCACCATGATGGAGAACTACATCGGCATGGGAGGCGCGTTCCCCGCCGCAGCTCAGGCGAACACCGGCGACGGTCACCGCGCATGCCTGAAGATCGGCGCCGACTTCTGGCACATGGAGCACTGCGCCGGGTTCTGGATGGCCGGACGCGACCTTGAGAACAAGCAGTTCACCAACAACCAGATCATCACCCCGTGCCCCAAGCAGTTCGGCATCACCGTGGGCGTGAACGGACGTCGCTACTACATGGACTGGGACGGCTACTCGAACAAGAGCAAGAACATCCCCTACCGCGGCGACGCGTCGCTGTACGTGGGCAGCCGCCACGGCCACACCCAGGTCGGCGGCGCATGGCCGCACATCATCCATCCCGCGACCGGATGGTTCGTGTTCGACCAGGCAGGCCTTGAAGCCGGCGCCATCCCCGGCTGCACCGACCCGGTGGAGAAGAAGTACGCCCACAGCGCGAACTCGATCGAGGAGCTTGCCGAGAAGATGGGCGTGCCCGCCGACGAGCTGGCCACCACCGTCAGCCGCTGGAACGAGTGCTGCGAGAAGGGCGAGGACATCTTCTTCCAGCGCCCCGCCGAGTTCATGCAGTCCGTCAGCAAGCCGCCCTACTACGCTCAGCTGGCCGCACCCGCCTTCCTGAACACCGATGGCGGTCCCGTGCGCAACGCCGAGGGCCGCATCCTCGACCCCGACGGCAAGCCCATCCCGGGCCTGTACTCCGCCGGCGAGTTCGGCAGCGTATGGAGCGGCGTGTACCAGGGCGGCGGCAACGTAGCCGAGTGCATGATCTTCGGTCGCATCTCGGCCCGCTCGGCTCTGGCCGAAAGCGCCTCGTAGACGCTGCGACGCACCGCGCAGCGCACGTCGTGCGACGCACACGCCCGATGCATGGTACATGACGCATCGATGCTGCCAGGTCATCCGGGGCCTGGCAGCAGGCGCTCCGCCTTGCGTCCTGCCTCACTGGCAGCAGGCGCCGAGCGCGACGCTCTTCCCATTTCCGCAACGCGGCCTCAGCCGCATGCGGTCCTTCCCTGCAGGGCGGCCCTCGGGTCGCCCTGTGCTATCTTGAGAGGGATCGCGAGCTAATATAGATTAAAATCAAAAGCTGCCGTTATTCGACCTGAGGGACCTCTGAATGAGCCTACGCGTACCCGCGCGCTTCGATTCACTCGTGCGCCTGTTCAGCCATAACTTCAGCTATGCCTTTCTGGGCACCTCGCTTCTCTTCATATGGAACCAGTGCATCCTGTACGCTCAGCGCGTGCAAACCGATAGCGGCCTCATCACCGTGGAGACCAGCTTCGTTCGCTGCCTGACGATCGGGGTGCTGGTGGCCATCGCGCTGCGCCCCGGCTTCACGCGCTTCCCTCGCGCGCTGGAGATAGGCTCGATCGCCCTCATGATGGCGGGAAGCACCCTGTTCTTGATCGACGAGGCCACGTCGATCGACCTCTCGCTGGCCGCTGCGATCACGGCAGGAGCGGGCCTCACCTGGGGTGGAGGCATGTGGTTCACGTTCTACCTGCGCCTTGACGCCCAACACGCCGTGGCCTTCGCCATCGCCTCGGCCATCGTGGCCGCGCCCGTGGGCGCCCTGATCAGCATCCTCCCCACGCAGGTTGCCTACTGCCTGGGCATATTCATCCCAGGCTGCCTGTACGTGGCCTACCTGCACGCTCAGCGCAAGGTTGACGACCTGCAGCTGGAGGCGGCTCGCCCTCAACCCGCCTACGACGCCGAGCCCGCGGTCACCTGGATACGCATCGCTGTGGGAATATCCCTGTTCAGCATCGTGCTGGGTATGACGCGCGGCTTCCCCACCGGCGAGTCGGTAACCCTTGAGCTGCCTTTCCGTATGCTGCAGCATGCGCTGCTGGCCATGGCCCTGATCACTGGACTGGTCAGAACCTTCACCCTGAACCGCACGCCGTCCATGAGCCAGGCGTGGTTCACGCTGAACGTGCTGCTGGTGCTGAGCGTGCTGTCGATAACCACCCTCACGCCCTTAGGCTCGCAGCTGGGGGCCGCCGTGATCTCGGCCGTGAACATCGCGCAGGTGGCGCTGCTGTGGGTGCTGTCCTACGAGGTGGCGCGTCACACCAGGTTCTCGGCATTGGCCGTGCTGGGCGGGTTCTGGCTGTGCCACCTGCTGTTTCGCGAAGCAGGTCGCCTGCTGAGCCTGGTGGCCGGACCTTCGCTCACCAACGAGCAGACCTTCGCCATGGCGGGCATCATGATCTTGATGACCACCTCGATGATCCTGCTGCTTACCGACCGCATTCCCGTTGTCAGGCCCTTCTTCGCCGACTTCTGGAACGCCCCCCTGCCTGTGCCCGCGGCGGCAGATGCCGGGCGCGTCTCCCGCATTGCCGCCAGCGCGCGCGATGCCGGCAATGCGGGCGGCATGGAAGAGCCAGGCGGCACGGATGGCATCGACGGCACAACCGATGCACGCGCGGGGGGCAGCACAGCGCACGACATGAGCGGCATGGTCGGCGCAACGCCCGACACCAGCGACGCGCGCAGCGCAGCGCACCGCACGGGCAACGCGAACGGCGACGTCAGCCGGGCAGCCGGCGACGTCAGCGCCCACGGCGCAGGCGGCGTGGGCAACGTGGGCAAAAAGAGCGGCTCGGGCGCCGAAAGCAGCATGCGCAGCGAGGTCAATGCGGGCTCCGCGAACAGCAGGGTCAGCGCAGGCAGCGAACGCAACGGGGCCGACGCGGGCACCGCGAGCACCACGGACGCCGGCGCCGAGCGCAGCGACGACGGCGCGGCATCTGCCGAGAAGACGACGCGGCGCACCGCCGCAAGCGCGGCGCCGCAGCAGCCCTCCCCTCCCCGGCAGCCTTCTCCTCCCTCCCTTCCCTGGGACGACCCGTCCTACGGCCTCACCGCGCGCGAGCGCGAGGTGGCCGCCTTGCTGCACCAGGGACGGACGGCGCGCAAGATCGCCGATGCGCTGTTCCTGTCCAACGAGACGGTGCGCAGCTACACGAAGAGCATCTATGCCAAGCTGGGCATCCACTCGAAACAGGAGCTCATCGACCTCGCCTCTCCCGAAAGCCCCAGCCGGGACGCGTAACGGCATCACGCGGCGCGGCCCCACACGTGGGAAGAGGCCGCGCGACCCCACGCGCTGCGTTCATGCATGGCAGCTCGCATGCAACGACCCGCGAGGCGCAGCTTCGCAGCCACCCGCATGCGCCACATAGAGCTTCGCCGCTTGACCTTCACGCTGCGTGAGGGCCCACCATGCACACCAGAGGAGGTGCATACCATGAACGCGAACCGACACGATGCGAACACCCCAAGCGCCGCGCAACGCCGCGGTGCCGATGCGACGCTCGCATCGGCACCCATCCCCCGCACCCGTCCGCATGCAGATGCCAATACTGCGCAGCGTCGAAGCAGCGCGGGCATGACCGTGGGGCAGGTGGCCGAACTGGCAGGCATCAGCACCCGGACGCTTCGCCACTATGAAGACGCGGGCCTGCTGACTCCTGCGCGGGCACGCAACGGCTACCGCGTGTACGCTCCGGCCGACGTGCGCAGGCTGTCGCAGATCATGGCCATGCGCGCCTGCGGCATGCCGCTATCGCTGATCGGACGCATAACCCAGGGAAGCGCAAGCGACCTTCGCGCCGCGCTGTCATCGCACCTCCTTTCCCTTGCAGTCGAGCAAAGGGCCATTGCCGATGCGATCGCACGCACGCAAGCGGCGCTCGCAACCATCGAAAGGATCGACGATATGGATGACAGGCAGAAGTTCGAGGAAGTGAAGGCCGCCGAGCTGGCTCGCTTCGAGGAAACGTACGGCCAGGAGGCCCGCCAGCGCTACGGCGCGGAGGCGATCGAGCAGACGAACGCACGCATTGCGGCTATGTCGCGTGAGGAATGGGACGACATGAAGCAGCTTGAGGAGCGCGTGAAGCAGCAGCTGGCATGCGCGATCGCAACGGGCGACGTCCAAAGCGACGAAGCCGAGGAGCTGGCCCGCCTGCACGCCCAGTGGATCCGCACCCACTGGGGCACGGGCTACCGCGTGGAGGCGCACCTCGGCCTCGCCCAGATGTACCTGGTCGATCCGCGGTTCACGGCATACTACGACGACGCGGCGGGCACGGGGGCCACTCGCTTCCTGGTAGATGCCCTGCATGCCCACCTGGGCTAACGTTCGCCCACCGGACGTCCACACGGCAACGCGAGGAGAAGCCTGCGCAGCGTAGGTTGCCGGCATGCAGGCGCAGCCGCACCATGGCATCGCTCGGCAATGAGGCAAAACCTGCGCAAGCGCCGAACGCTGAGGCTCGGAGCCGCGTCGCATCGTTGCGCGGCGATTCGACGAACCGCGCGCGGGCCAGAACGCTGACAACGGGTCCGCCTTCTCACATCGCAAGGCAGACCCGCAGAAGAAAAGCCGCCATGCCCCCCTGCATATCCGCAGAGGCCATTCAGATGCAGCTGCAGCGCCTGACGCAGGCCATGCCTGCCCGCCGCCATCGCCACCGCACCTTGACGGCTGAAACACCGCACATCATAGGCGGAAAGCAAGATCACCCCGCCGTATCGGCGGGGTGATCGCGAGGTTCATGGTGGGCGGTACAAGATTTGAACTTGTGACCCCTTCCGTGTCAGGGAAGTGCTCTCCCCCTGAGCTAACCGCCCGTATGGTCTGATGCGGGGGCGCATCAGCAAGAAGGTAGTATACAGCAAGCCCCCCGCGTGTCAAAGGTGCCACCTACGGCAAGTTCGCAAGATTCTTCGCATGAGGGGCTTGCATGGCTCTGGGCGTTCGCGTATAGTATCGCTTCGCGACGCGGACATGGCTCAGCTGGTAGAGCACCACCTTGCCAAGGTGGGGGTCGCGGGTTCGAACCCCGTTGTCCGCTCCACTGTGTATAGGGGCCGGTCATTTTGGTGGCCGGCCTTTTTCGCAAAACGGCGACGTGGCCAAGTGGTAAGGCAGAGGCCTGCAAAGCCTTTACCCCCGGTTCGAATCCGGGCGTCGCCTCCAACCTCTTCCCCATCAAAACGAATGTCGGCGCGGCAGCGCATGAGCGCTTTGCACGTGAAATACCCGTTACGCTTGCAGTACGCGTGCTGCCTGAGCAAGCGCGGGCACGCACACGATGTCGCCCAGAGAAGCGCCCGCCTCACCGACGGAAGCTGCGGCACCGCCCACCAGAACCGTCCTCAAGCCCGCCGCGCGAGCGCCCATGGCATCCGCCTCCCAGGAGTCGCCCACGTGCACCGTCTCGGACGCACGCGTATCCAGGGCATCGAGGGCTCTCTGAAAAATGACGGGGTCGGGCTTGCACGCGCCCACTGCCGCCGACGCCACCACCACGTCGAAGAACCTCGCCAAACCCAACCCCTCAAGCAGGTTGGGAAGCGTAACCGCCCAGTTTGACACCACGCCCAGGCGCACCCCGCGATCGCGCAGGGCCTGCAGGCACTCGAAGGCGCCGTCCAGCACCCGCCACGCATCGGGGCGCAGATACGTCGCGTACATGCGGGCGGGAATCACGTCGCGCAGATGCCCCAGCTCCACGTGGTCGCACATCAGCTCGTACATGCTCAGCCACAGCCCTTCGGCGCGGCCCTGATCGCACCAGAAGTCGCCCTCGACGGCAAGCGCGCGATCGTACAGGGCGTAAGCGCGGGCCTGCGCCTCCCGAGCACGGGCGGAATCGACTGCGACGCCCTCCCCCGCCGCAGTGCGCACCAGCATGACGCCGATATCGGGGTTCGGAGCGATCAACGTGCCGCCCACATCGAACAATGCCGCACGAAGGGGCAATGCGCCCCCAGCCCGCTCGGCCGTCCAGCCAGGCAATGCCCTGCCATGCGCCTCGTAACCGAGACCCGCTTCGCTCACAAAGGGCTTCTTGAGAAGCGCCTCCGCCGCGTAGCGTGAGGCATCGTCGGCCTGCGGCGCAACGTCGCAGCGCCATCCTGCGGGCGTCGCCGACGAGTTCGCCATTCCGGCATGCGCTGCGGCGCCTTTCGCAAAGCTCACAGCCCCTCCACTGGGTCGTCCTCGGGTTCGATGTGCACCAACACCTCGACAACCTGGGGGAAACGCGCCATCACGGCCTGCTCAACCTGCGTGGCCAGCTCGTGCGAGTCGCGCACGGTCATGCCGGGATCCACCAGCACGTGCACGTCGCAGAACACCTCGCCCGACATCGCCCGCGACCGCGCCCGATGCACTCCGCGCACGCCCTCCACCGCGAATGCCGCCGCATGCAGCTCGTCGGCATCGATGGCACTGTGGTCGGACAGCACCGCCGCCGCCGAACGCAGCACTTCCCAAGCCGCATGGGCGATCGCCAGCATCACGCCCAGGGCCACCAGAGCGTCTGCCTGCGGAAAGCCCAGCGCCACGAATCCCAGGCCCACGATCACGCCCACCGACACCAGCACGTCCGACATCGTATGACCGGCATCCGCCGCCAGGACGGCACTGCCCAGCTCACGCGCCTGCCGCCGCTCGAACAGCGCCACGCCCACGTTCACGGCCAAGGTTGCCAGCATCACGCCAAACGACAGCGGCTCCGCCTGCACGTCGGTTGCGCCCGACACCAGGCGCTCGACGGCTCCCGTCCCCACCTCCACGGCGGCGACCACCAGCAGCACGCCGATAGCCGCGCTGGCATACGTTTCGAACTTGCCGTGCCCGTAAGGATGCGACTCGTCGGCAGGGCGCGATGCGATCAGCACACCCAGGATGCCCACCACGTTGCCTGCGGAGTCGAACAGCGAGTGCACGCCGTCGGCCTGCACCGATGCCAGCCCCGCCACGGTTCCGTACGCGTACTTCGCCAAGGCCACCGCCAGGTTCAGCAGAAGCACCAGCACCAGCACGCGCTGAACGCTGTTCATGCGCTCGTCGCGCGAACGGCTTGCCGCATGACCGCTCAAGAAACGCTCCCTTCCCGACGAAATGCCTCGCGCGCCTTCGCGCCGCGCAGGGCCCCGCGATCCCGCGCCGATCCCGCGCCGGCGCGCGGTCTCGCGTTGGCGCGACCGCCACAGCACCACGACCCTGCAGACGCTCCTTGGCATTCGGCACCACGCACGGCGCCTTCCAACGCCTCCCGCAAGCGCTCCGCATGGGGCGCTCCGCAATTGCTGCCCACTATACGCAAAAACGCGAACCGCAGGGGGTTCGCGTTCTTCTCATCTGGTGTCGGAGGCGGGATTTGAACCCGCACACCCGAGTATGGGCACTAGCACCTCAAGCTAGCGTGTCTGCCGTTCCACCACTCCGACGTAGCTGCCTCGATAGGCAACGCGTGTAACTATACTGGAATCACCCATGCTTGTGAAGAAGCAATTTAGCGGTTGATAACGCCCTGCGGGTACACCAGCATCAGTGCGACCAGGCACAGCATGAACACCACGGCCAGACCGATGGTGATGCGGTCGAGATTCTTCTCGACGATGCTGGTGCCCGACTGAGACGAGTACACGGCGCTTGCGATCATGTCCGACACGCCCGTGCCCTTGCCCGAGTGAAGCAGAATGAACACGATCAGGCCGAGGCCCGAAACCATCAGCAGAATGAGCAGAATGATAAGAAGCGGATTCACGGTAGCTCTACTTTCGCGTAGTCCTGCAAGCAACTTAGCCAGTATAGGGGAATCCCCCCAGATGCGGTAAGCATCGCCCGGAAACCCTCCGGTTATCGACCAACACTACATAAGCGCGACGGCCAGGGAACCTGCGCAGCGCCAAGGCCCTGTTCAGCTTCCCGCAAGACAGCGCGTCGCGCTTGGCATGCCCGCATACAGCCGAGAGGCGCCGCGCACGGCGTGCCCGAGCGCGGCGCGCGACGCAGCCGCCGTTGCGATCGGCGCGGCGGCTGTCGCATGCCGCTCAGCCGCACATCCGCTGCTGCATGCGGCGCATTCGCTGTTGCGCGCGACGCATCCGCAGGCCGCGAATCGATGCGCTACGCCTGGCGCGTCAACAGGCTGGTCGCCGTCATCTCGGCCGGGCGCGGCACGCCCATGGCATCCAACAGCGTGGGCGCCACGTTGCACAGCGCCCCCACCTCGTCACGCAGGCCCAGGCCGCGCTGACCGTAGTCGATCAGCGCGAAGGGCACCAGGGCCGTGGTGTGCGCGGTCATGGGTCCCCCGCTTGGGGCGATCATCTGGTCGGCGTTGCCGTGGTCGGCGGTCAGCAGGGCCAGGCCGCCGGCGCGCTGAACCGCTGCCAGCACCTCGCCCACCGCGGCATCCACGGCCTCCACCGCCGCCGTGGCCGCCTCGATCACGCCGGTATGTCCCACCATATCGCAGTTCGCGAAGTTCACGATGTAGGCGTCGGCCTCCCCGCGGTCAATCGCCGCCGCCAGCTCATGCGCCACCTCGGGTGCGCTCATCTGGGGCTGCAGGTCGTAGGTGGCCACCTTCGGGCTGGCGACCAGCTTGCGCTGCTCACCGGGCTTGGGCTGCTCGCGCCCGCCGTTCAAAAAGAACGTGACGTGCGCGTACTTCTCGGTTTCGGCAATGTGGAACTGCGCCAGGCCCTCGGCGCTCAGCACGTCGGCCAGCACGTTGTCGGGGAAGGTTTTGGGGAAGGCCACCGGGACCTGCAAGCAGGGGTCGTACTCGGTCAGGCACACGAACGACACCACCGGGCGGCCAGGACGCTCGAAGCCCGTGAAGTCGTCGCTTGCGAAGGCGTACGACAGCTGGCGGGCGCGGTCGGGGCGGAAGTTGAAGAACACCACGGCATCACCCGTGCGCACGCCCCTGTCGTCCAAAGCCACGGGCTCGATGAACTCGTCGGTGACGTCCCGTTCGTACGAGGCCGCCACCACCTGGGCCGCATCGCTGCCGACAAGGGGGTCGGCCCGCACGATCGCCTTCCAGGCGCGCTCGACGCGCTCCCAGCGGTTGTCGCGGTCCATGGCGTAGTACCTGCCCGCGATCGAGGCGATCCGCGCGTCGAAGCCCTCGCCGTTCAGGGATGCCAGCTCGTCCTCCAGGCGACGGATGAAGCCCGCCCCGCTGCGCGGGTCCACGTCGCGCCCGTCCATGAAGCAGTGCACCCGCACCTGGCGCACGCCCTGGCGCCGCGCCTCTGCCACCAGGGCCAGCAGATGCTCGATCGACGAATGCACCCCGCCGTCGGACACCAGGCCCATCAGATGCAGAGCGGCATCGGAGCCCGCAGCGTCGCGCACCGCCGCGAAGGCCGCGCACAGTGCCTCGTTCGACGCCAGCTCTCCCTGCTCGCAGGCTTGATTGATGCGCGAGAGCTCCTGATGCACCACGCGTCCTGCGCCGATGTTCAAATGCCCCACCTCGGAGTTGCCCATCTGGCCGGCGGGAAGCCCCACCGCAGCCCCCGAGGCGTCAAGCAGGGTAAGCGGGCGCGTGCCCAGCACCTCGTCGAGCACGGGCGTGCGCGCAAGCGAGATGGCGTTGCCGGGCCCCGCCTCGGCCATGCCGAAGCCGTCGAGAATGATCAGGCACGCCGGCAGGGCGTAGCCCGCGCGCTCCTGAGCGCCCTTGCGCTGCCAGCTCATCGCGTGCCGCCCGCGCCGGCATGACTCGCACATGCCTTGATCAGCGCCAGGAAGCTGGACGCCTCCAGGCTGGCTCCGCCCACCAGGGCTCCGTCGATGTCGGGCTGCACGATCAGCGCATCGATGTTGCCCACGTTCACCGACCCGCCGTACAGCACGCGCACCTGCTCGGCCACGTCCGACCCGAACCGATCGGCCACCAGCGCGCGAATGGCCGCGCACATCTGCTGGGCCTGCTCGGGCGTGGCGGTGCGCCCGGTGCCGATGGCCCACACCGGCTCGTAGGCGATCACACAGCGCGCGGCCTCGGCCTCGTCGATGCCGGCAAGCGCGGCATCGACCTGAGCGCACACGTACTCAACCGGGTCATGCCCCTCGCGCACGGCAAGCGACTCGCCCACGCATGCGATCGGCGTCATACCCTGGGCCAGCACCGCTCGCAGCTTCAGGTTCACCTGCTCGTTCGTTTCGCCGAACAGGTTCCGACGCTCGGAGTGGCCCACGATCACCGCCGTGCAGCCGGCCGAGGCCAGCATGTCGCACGACAGCTCGCCCGTGTACGCCCCCTGGGGCTGCCAATGCACGTTCTGGGCACCCACCTGCACCTTCAGGCGCTCGAACTCGAACACCGTCAAACAGGGGCGCAAGCCTATCGCGGGTGGGCACACCAGCACGTCCACCCGATCCAACCACGACTTGTCGAAGTTGTTGCAGATGTTCTGCGACAGCACCACGCCCTCGGCAATGCCGAGGTTCATCTTCCAGTTGCCTGCTATCAGAGGGATGCGCATGGCACGCTCCTCCTTCCTCGCGCGTCCTACCGCGCGCTCGTGCAGTCGAGGGCGGCCACGCCGGGAAGCGTGCGGCCTTCTACCAGCTCCATCGAGGCGCCGCCGCCCGTGGATATGAAGCTCATGCGATCAGCCAGGCCAAAGGCGTTCACGGCAGCCACGCTGTCGCCGCCGCCGATGATGCTGCGCGCATCGCTTTCGGCAATCGCCTGGGCAACGGCCCGCGTGCCCGCCGCGAAGGCCGGCATCTCGAACACGCCCATGGGCCCGTTCCAGAACACCGTGGCCGCACGCGACAGCTCGTCGGCATAGCGCGCGCAGGTATCGGGGCCGATATCCAGGCCCATCCATCCTGCAGGGATGGCGTCGGCGGCAACCGTCCGGGTTTCCGCATCGGCGGCGAAGCGGTCGGCCACCACCACGTCGGTGGGCAGCAGCAGGCGCACGCCGCGCTCGCGGGCGCGCTCCATCAGCTGCGCGGCGCGCTCCACCCAATCGGGCTCGCTCAGCGAGGCGCCCACTTTCAGGCCCTGGGCCAGCAGGAAGGTGAAGCACATGCCCCCGCCCACGATCACGGCATCGCAGCGCTCGATCAGCGCATCGAGCACCTGGATCTTATCGGACACCTTCGAGCCGCCCACCACGGCCGCGAAGGGCCGCTGGGGGCTGTCCAGCATGCCCGTGAGCGTGGCCACCTCGCGCTGCAGCAGCTCGCCGGCGAAGGCGGGCAGCAGGGCCGCCACCCCGGCGGTGGAGGCGTGGGCGCGGTGCGCGGTGCCGAAGGCGTCGTTCACATATGCGTCGGCCAGCTGGGCCAGCTCGGCGGCGAAGCCGGCGTCGTTCTTCTTCTCGCGGGCGTCGAAGCGCAGGTTCTCCAGCAGCAGCACCTGGCCGGGCTGCAGCTGCGCGGCGCGAGCGCGGGCATCGGGGCCGGTCACGTCGGCGGCCAGGGAAACCGACGCGCCCAGCACGCCCTGCAGATGAGCGGCCACGGGAGCCAGCGACAGCCGCTCCTCGAATCCCGTGCCCGCAGGGCGGCCGCGATGACTCATCAGCACCAGCGACGCGCCCGCGTCCAACAGGCGACGCAACGTGGGAAGCGCCGCGGTGATGCGCGTGTCGTCGGCCACCTGGCCATCGCGCACGGGAACGTTGAAATCGACGCGCACCAGCACGCGCTTGCCGCGGGCGTCAAGCTGGTCGAGGGTCTGGATGGAGGTCATGAGGCGCAGCCTTTCGATCGGAGGGCGGAAGCGAATCGGGCGGCCCCGAGGGCCGCCCGAGCGCGGTTAGGCCATCAGCTTGGCCAGGTCGGCCACCCTGCACGAGTAGCCCCATTCGTTGTCGTACCAGGCAACGCACTTCACCAGGTTGCCGGCGCCGCCCAGCACCATGGTCAGCTGCGCGTCGAAGATCGACGAGTGCGGGTTGCCCACGATGTCGCACGACACCAGCGGCTCCTCCAGATACTGCAGGATCCCCTTCAGCGGGCCCTCGGCCGCCGCGCGCATGGCGGCGTTCACCTCGTCAACGGTAACATCGCGCTCAAGCTCCACCGTCAGATCGACCATCGACCCATCGGGCGTGGGCACACGCGTGGCGAAGCCGTCGAACTTGCCCTTCAGCTCGGGAAGGACCAGCGACACCGCGCGTGCCGCACCCGTGGTGGTGGGGATCACCGACAGCTGCGCTGCGCGAGCGCGACGCAGGTCCTTGTGCGGCAGGTCGAGGATCTTCTGGTCGTTGGTGTAGGCGTGGATCGTGTTCATGAACCCGCGGCGCACGCCGAACTCGTCCAGCAGCACCTTCGCGAAGGGAGCCAGGCAGTTGGTGGTGCACGAGGCGTTCGACACGATGCGGTGAGCCTCGGGGTCGTAGTCGCCCTCGTTCACGCCCATCACGATGGTGGCGTCCACGTTCTTGCCGGGCGCGGTGATCAGCACGCGCTTGGCCCCCACCTCAAGATGAGCGCGGGCGGCGTTGCCATCGGTGAAGTGGCCGGTGGACTCGATCACCACGTCCACATCATGCTGGCCCCAGGGAATGTTCAGCGGGTCGCGGTCGCCGTACACGCGCGACTCCCGACCGTCCACCACCAGGGTGTCGCCCTCGCCGCGCACGTCGTCGAACATGCGACCGTGCACCGAATCGTACTTCAGCAGATGCGCCATGGCCTGAATGCTGCCGGGATCATTGATCGCCACAACCTCCAGCTCGGGATCGTTCGCCATCGCACGGTACACAAGCCGACCTATGCGGCCGAAGCCGTTGATGCCCACCTTGATTGCCATTGGTCCCCTTTCGTCATGGTTGCGCGCCCCCGACAGGCGGCGCGCGGCGTTACCCGGATGATACCGGCCCTTATGCGTCGGCCTTGCGGGCAAGCTCCTCTATTCGGCGGACGCGATGGTACACCGCCGATTTGGACAGCGGCGGCGTGGCGCGCTCGCCCAGCTCCTTCAGCGTGGCATCGGGGTGCAGGGCGCGCAGCTGGATGATCTGGCGCAGCGCCGGCGGAATCTTCTCGAACGGATAGGAGCGCAGCACCTTGCTCATGGCATGGATCTGCTCGGCCGAGGCGTTGGCCGCCTTGGTAGCGTTCGCCATCTCGGCGTTCGTCACGCGGTTCACGTCGTTGCGCACGCTCTTCACCACGCGCTCGTTCTCCATGCGCAAAGCGGCCTGATTGGCGTGCACGTAGGCCAGGAACTCCAGGATCGACTCGCCGCTCTTCAGGTACACGATGAACGAGCTGCGCCGCTGCATGATGCGCGCCTTGATGCCGGTATCAGCCAGCAGTCGGGCCAGGTCCTCGGCAAGCTCGCGCGATTCAAGGGTGATCTCGAAGTGGAAGTCGCCGCGAGGGTTCGACACGAACCCGCTGCCGATGAAGGCGCCGCGCAGGTACGCCGCCGCGCAGCAGCGCTTCGTCACCAAGGCGGGCGCCAGCCCCATGACCAGCCCCTCGTCGGACAGCACGCCCAAATCGCGCAGGGCCGGCTCAAGGCTGCGCTGCGCGGGGAACTCGATCAGGTAGTTGCCGGAGCTGTGCAGCACGCTTTGGCGCATGGTCAGCTTCGTCTCAAGCTGGTACAGCTGATGGGCCAGCCGGATCACCAGACGCGCGGCGGCGGGGATGTCGGTGGACACCTCGAGCCCGTAGCGACCCGGGCCCTTGAACAGCAGGGTGCCCTCCACGCGCACGAGGGCCGCCAGCACCGCGCGATCGCAATGCGAGCACTCGCCCTCCGCGCGGGCCAGCTCGTTCTTCACCTCCATGGTGAAGGAGGCCGGGCGATGACGCCCCGTGGCTAGCTGCGACACAGCGACAGCACCTCCTGCATCACGGCCCGCAGGCGCGCGGGGTCGTGCCAGGTGGGCGACGAGCGGTCCACCAGGTCGCGCACGACCAGACGAATGCCCGCCTGCTGGATGGCGCGAGCGTCGTCGGGCGACAGGGCCACGGGTCGCACGGGTCCGGCATCGCAGCCGGCGCCGGGGCCCGCGCCGTCCCCGGCCGCGCGGGCGTGGACGCCGTCGGCGGCCTCGGAGGCCGAGAGGGCCGCAGCAGCGGGAGAACCCGAGGCCGCAGAGGCCGCAACGGGGCCGGACCCATGCGCCACCATCACGTCGATCAGGTCCTGCATGCCGTGACGACGCAGCGCCTCCACGTGGTCGAGGGCCGTCATTCCCCGCGTCTCGCCCTGCACGTCGGCCAGCGAGCACACGAAGACCACCGTGGCCCGCGAGGCGCGCACCGCCTGCACGATTCCCGGCACCAGCAGGTTGGGGACGATCGACGTGAACAGCGACCCCGGGCCCAGCACGATCAGGTCGGCGGCGCGAATGGCCTCCACGGCAGGCGCGTACGCCTCGATCGGCACCTCCGAGCGCAAGCGCACGCAGTCCAGAGCGCAGCGGGAGTGCGAGGCCAGCGCCTGCCCACGCACCACCCGGCCGTCAACCGTGTCGGCCTCCAGCATCACGCGTCCCAGCGTGGAGGGATGCACGTGACCGCGGGCATGCAGCAGCCCCTCGCACACCGCGATGGCCTCGGGGAAGCTGCCCGCAGTCTGCTCCAGCGCCGACAGCAGCAGGTTGCCCAGGGTGTGGTTCTCGGCGAAGGTGAAGCGCAGCCTGAACGCCTCGGTCAGCGGGTCGCTCGAATCGGCCGCCATGGCCGACAGGCACTTGCGAATGTCGCCGGGCGCGGTGGCCCCCGCCGCCGCGCGCAGGATCCCGGTGGAGCCGCCGTCGTCGGCCATGGCCACCACGGCGTCGGTTGCCACGCCCAGCGACAGCAGGGTGCGGATCGACATCGGCGCGCCCGTGCCCCCGCCGATCACCACGGCCCGCGGCGCATCGGGTGCGGGCCGCGACGTGGGAAGCCCCTCCAGGGCCGCGAAGGCGGCCGTGGAGCCGGGGTCGTGTGCGAAGGGCCCCTCTGCGGGCACGGCGGCAGACTCGCTCATCGCGCGGCCTCCCCCGTCATCGCGCCGGTCGCGGTCGCGGTGCCGTCGGCAACGCGCAGGGCCTTGGCCAGGTCGCGATGGGCCACGCTGACGCGATAGCCCTGCGCCGACAGGTACTCGGCCGTGGCCTCGGCCAGCGCCACGCTGCGATGCTGACCGCCGGTGCATCCCACGGCGATGGCCAGCTGCTGCTTGCCCTCCGACACGTAGCCCGGCATCACGCAGTCCAGAAGCGCCGTCCAGCGCTTCATGAACGTCTCGGTATCGCTGTTGTACAGCACGTAGTCGCGCACCGGCGCATCCAGCCCGGTGAGGTGCTTCAGACGGCTCTCGTAGTAGGGATTCGGCAGGAAGCGCACGTCGATCACCAGGTCGGCATCGGTGGGCGCACCGTGCTTGAATCCGAACGAGTACACGGTCACCGACAGCCCGGCGGCATCGGACGAGCTGCTGAACAGCTCGCGCAGCTTCGTGCGCAGATCCGAGGGAAGCAGCGCGGTGGTGTCGATCACGAAGGTGGCGCGCAGGCGCATCTCGTGCAGGATGTCGCGTTCACGGGCGATGCCGCGCGCGATCGAGGCCCCGTCCCCGCACAGGGGGTGACGGCGGCGACTGGACTTGTAGCGTGCGATCAGCTTGTCGTCGTCCGCGTCAAGGAACAGCACCCGCACGCGGGCGCCGGCCTGATCAAGACGGTCGAGCTGGTCGCCCAGCCCATCGAAGAAGTCGCCGGTGCGGGCGTCGCACACGAAGGCCACGCGCGAGCGGCGCGCAGCATCATCCGAGCCCGCGCAGTACACGCTGACCAGCTGGTTGATCAACGGAGCAGGCAGGTTGTCCACACAGTAGTAGCCCAGGTCCTCGAACACGCGCATGGCCTCGGTGCGGCCGGCGCCGCTCATGCCGGTGATCAGAACAACGTCGCAGACCTGATCGGTCGTGTTTTCCATGCTCATGCGCTCATCCTTTCCGAAGGTCGCGGGGCTTGGGCGAAACGGCCGCACGTGCGTCCGCCCGCACCTGCCGACGGCTCGCCGCAGGTGACGACGCGCGGGGCACGCGAAGCGCCCGGGAATGCGCAGCGCATCCCATGCGCAGGCCGCAGGGGCGACGCACCGCCCCGCTGCGCCCCATTGTACCCCGCCAGGCCGCGCAGGCGGCAAGGCGGACCGACGCCGTCAGGGACGCGTCGGATCATCCCCCGCGTCGGCGCGCCGATCCTGCGCGGGCACGGCGGCCGTCGCTTCCGCCTCGTCGGCCACCCGGCTCGCCTTCCCGCCGTACTGACGCAGCACCGCGTGCAGCTCGCGTGCCACCTCGACGGGAATCACCCGCGCCTCCATGATGTCGTCCAGCGAGGCCTCGCGCAGGCGCTTGAACGACTTGAAGTGACGCAGCAGGGCCTTCTTGCGCACCGGGCCCATGCCCGGCACCTCATCCAGGATGCTGGCCGTCATGCCCTTGCCGCGCAGCTCGCGATGATAGGTGATCGCGAAGCGGTGAGCCTCGTCGCGCACCTGCTTCACCAGGTACAGCGAGGCCGAGCCGCTGGGCAGCACCACCGGCCCGGCGCTCTGCCACGGCACGAACAGCTCCTCGTCGCGCTTGGCCAGACCTGCCAGGGCAATGCCTTCCACACCCATCTCCTCGAACATGCTGATCACAGCGTTCAGCTGCGGCTTTCCGCCATCCAGAATGATCAGGTCGGGCCGTTTGCCGAAGCGCTCGTCAGCCATGCGCGCGGGCCCGTAGCGCCGACGCATCACCTCCTGCATGCTGAGGAAGTCGTTCGCCTCGTCAAGCGGCGTCTTGATGCGGAAGCGCCGGTACTGGTTCTTGTCGGGGCGCCCGTTGGTGAACACCACCATCGAGGCCACCGTGTAGCTGCCGTGAATCGTCGAGATGTCGAAGCACTCGATGCGCAGCGGCGGGCCGTCCAGGGCAAGGGCGCTCTCCAGCTGCATCAGGGCCTGGTTGATGCGCTTGTCGTCGTAGTTGGTGCGCACCTTGTAGCGCATCAGCGTGTGCTTGGCGTTGCGCTCGGCCATCTCCACCAGGTCGGCCTTCTCGCCCTTCTGCGGCGCGACGAAGCGCACCTTCGCCCCATGGGGGCTGGCCAGGCGCTCGGTCAGCCACGCGCCCATGGCCTCGGCGTCCTCGGGAAGCTCGCGCACGATCACCTCGTGCGGAATGGAGGTGGACACCTCGTAGTAGCGCAGCAGGAACATGTGCAGCAGGTCCTCGTCGGGCACGTCGCGCCCGCGGTTCAGCACGAACTCGTTGGAGTTCACGATCCGTCCCTCGCGGATCATCAGCACATGGGCGCCGGCCACCGTCTCCTCGCGGTCGATGCCGATCACGTCGGCGTCGTCGGTGTGGGCCGCCACCGCGCGCTGCTTGTCGCCCAGCGCGGCAATGGTGTCGATCCGATCCTTGATGCGCATGGCGCGCTCGAACTCAAGCGAGGCGGCGGCCTCGGTCATCTCGCGCGTCAGCTCGTCGGTGAACTCGCGATGGTGTCCCCCCAGGAAACGCGCGATGCGCTTCACGTTGGCGGCGTACTCCGCCGGCGATATGCGCCCGCAGCAGGCGCCCGGACCCAGGCCCACGTGGCAGTCGAAGCAGGGGCGCTCCTGCTCCAAGGCGCCGAGGGCAGCCTGCCCGTCGCGGCCAAGCCGACGCTTCAGGGCCCGCCAGTCGGCGCACGAGGCCGCGCACAGCGGCACCACGCGACGCGCCACGTCCACCATGTGACGCGCGGCCCGCGAGTCGGTGTAGGGGCCGAAGTACACGGTGTCGCTGCGGTGGCGCTCGCGCGTGTACTTGATGGCCGGGAACACGTCTCCCTTGGTCAGCGCAATGAACGGATACGACTTGTCGTCCTTGAAGTCGGCGTTGAACAGCGGGGCGTACTGGCCGATCAGATTGCGCTCAAGCACCAGCGACTCGTGCTCGTTGTCAACCACCAGATACTCGAACGAGTGAATCTGCTCCACCAGCAGCGGGATCTTCGCCCGCGAGTCCTGGAAGTTCACGTACTGGCGCATGCGGGCGCGCAGCTGCTTGGCCTTGCCCACGTAGATGACCTCGCCCGCGCGGTTCTTCCACAGGTAGCACCCGGGCAGCGTGGGCACGCTGTCCAGCTCGCGCTTGATGCGCGCGAGCTTCTGGGCCTGGGTCTCGTCCGCAGCCGCACCGTCGGGCTGCTGAGGGTTCTCCAGGCTCAGCGCCGCATAGGTCACGGACGGGCGGGGCTCGGGCTGGGTCGGGCGCGCGGACATGCCTACATCTTCTGCGGAGCGCTCACGCCCATCAGCGACAGCGTAAGGGCCAGCACAATGCGCGCGGCGTCGGCCAGCGCCACGCGGGCGCGCATGACGGCCTCGTCCTCGCCCACGATGCGGCAGTGGGTGTAGAACTGATGGAAAGCGGCGGCCAGGTCCTGTGCGTAGTGCGTCAGGCGGAAGGGCGCGCGGTCGCGAGCGGCCAGCTCCACCAGCTCGGGGAAGTTCGCCATCTTGCGCATCAGCGCCAGCTCGGCCTCGTGCGTCAGCGGCGCCAGGTCGGGTGACGGGCCCGCCACCCGAGCGGCCAGCAAGGCGGCGTCGGCTGCTTCGACGGCGCCGCCCGCAGCCTGCTGCCCGCCTGCGGCCCGGCGCAGGATCGAGCAGATGCGGGCGTGGGCGTACTGCACGTAGTACACGGGGTTCGAGGCGTCCTGCTTCTTGGCGGCCTCGATGTCGAAGTCGATCTGCTGGTCGCTGGAGCGCGACAGCATCAGGTAGCGCGTGGCGTCCACGCCCACCTCGTCGATCAACTCCGAGAACGTCACCATCTCGCCTGTGCGCTTCGACATGCGCACCGCCTCGCCGTCGCGGAACAGGTTCACCAGCTGGCCCAGCACCACCTCAAGGCGGCCGGGATGCCCCCACGCCTCAAGCATGGCCTCGCAGCGCTTGATGTAGCCATGGTGGTCGGCGCCCCACAGGTCGATCAGGTGGTCGAAGCCGCGCTCGATCTTGTTCAGGTGATAGGCCATGTCGCTCATGAAGTAGGTGTACTCGCCGTTCTCCTTCACCAGCACGCGGTCCTTCGTGTCGCCGAACGCGGTGGAGAGAAACCACGTGGCGCCGTCGCGCTGCTCGATGAAGCCCTTGGCGGTCATGGCGGCCAGGGCGCGGTCGATGGCGTTGCGTCCCTGATCGTCGGGCGCGTACAGGCTGCGCTCGCTGAACCAGCAGTCGAAGGTGACGCCGAAGTCCGCCAGCACCTCGCGATTCAGGCTGAGCATGCGCTCGTAGGCGATCTCGCGAAACGCCAGCATGCGCTCCTCGTCGGTGGCGTCCTCCCACGCGCGGCCGTGCTCGTCGATGATGGCCTGCGCGATGTCGGCCACGTACGCGCCGCCGTAGGCCTGCTCGGGCAGCTCCACGTCATATCCGAGCAGCTGCAGGTAGCGCACGCCCACCGAGTTGCCGAACACGTTCATCTGAACGCCCTGGTCGTTGATGTAGAACTCCTCGGACACGTCGTAGCCGACATGGCGCATGACGCGCGCGATCGCGTCGCCCAGCACCGCCCAGCGGCCGTGGCCCACATGCAGCGGGCCCGTGGGGTTCGCCGACACGTACTCAAGGTTGATGCGCTGGGCCTGGGCCTGCGACCCCCTGCCGTAGTCCGCGCCCTCGGCGCGCACCTGGCGCACCACGCCCTGCAGCGTGGCGGGCGCAAGGCGCAGGTTGATGAAGCCGGGGCCCGCGATCTGCGCGGATTCCACCAATTCGTTCTGAGGAAGGTGGTCGATGATCGCCTGCGCCACGTCGCGCGGGGCGCGACGGGCGAGCTTCGCGCAGCGCAGGGCCACGGTGGAGGCCCAGTCGCCGTGAGACTCGTCACGCGGGCGCTCAAGGGCCGCGGGGGGAATCTGGTCAAGGGCCAGCGTGCCGTCCTCCACGGCGGACTGCAGGGCCGATCCGATCAGCTGCTCAAGTTCCTCGCGAATGGTCATGGGTTGCCTCTCCTTGCCGGCTGCGGCTCTTCGGGGCGCAGGGCGCCGATTCTCGCGCCGCGGCCCCCAGGGGCGAATGGCGCGCTGGTTGCAGGTGCGTGAGACGACGCGCGGCGAGCACGGCGGCGGGCGCAGGGCGAACGACAGGCCGGCTTGGGGGCAGACCAAGCCGAGGACGAACGCACGGCTCGGCATGCGGGGCGCGCGTCGATCGCGCCTTTGGTGTATCCGCACATGATAGCGGGAGACGCGACGGCGTGCACGGCGGCGGGCGGAACGCACGCGCATTTCAGAATGACCCCGCACCGCACGCCGGACCCGAAAGCAAAAGCAGGCCAAACATCGTTTGACCTGCATCATGACTGGCGCGCCCAGCAGGACTCGAACCTGCAGCCGACGGATTAGAAGTCCGTTGCTCTATCCATTGAGCCATGGGCGCCTGACCGTGCGCGAAAACGCACGCCACATGATAGCGTATCACCGAGGGCAGCACGCCAGACGCACGTAGGCGCCCCTTACAGCCAGGCACCGGTCGCCGTGCGCTCTCACCGAATAAGATAGGCTTGCATGAGCGAAACCGTATCGAAGGGAGCCCCCATGGCCGTTCTTGAGAATCACGTGCTGTACTACCGCCCCACCTGCCCCTACTGCGTGAAGGTACTGAGCGCCCTGGACAGCCTGGAGCTGAGCGTGCAGCAGCGCAACGTGTCCGCCGATCAGGGCGCCGCCGACGACCTGCTGGGCGCAGGCGGCAAGCTGCAGGTGCCCTGCCTGGTGATCGACGGCAAGGCGATGTACGAATCGAGCGACATCATCGCCTACCTGCGCACGCAGGCGTAAGGCGAATTCCCGAAAGCGGAAAAGCGCCCCAACGCCGAAAAGGGCGGAGGGGCAGCCGGGAAGAAGGGCGCCGCGGGGGCTTCCACGGCGCCCTTCCCCTGACCGAACGCAGGCCCGACGCCGTGCGGCGCCGGACGCGGGCGCGCCGTCAGATTCCCTCAGGCGCGGCCGGCGCGCATGGCTCGTCCGCGCGCAGGCCGCGCGCAGGCCGCGCGTGCACCTGCGACCCTCCGCCGTCAGTCGCCCCTGCCGTCCTCCGCCATGATCGCGCCCGCTGCCATGTACCCTCCGACGAACGAAAGGCCCAGGTCGGCGTACATACCCGTAAGCGGTTTGCCCGCAGGGTTGCCGTCTCCCGACGAGCCTCCCGCCGTGTGCCAACCCGCGTACAGCCCGGGAATCACCGCGCCCTCCGTGTTCACCACCTGCATCTGCGGGGTGATGCGCAGCCCGCACTTCGACCCGAACACGTGGCCTCCCACCGCCACGCCGTAATAGGGCGGGTCCTCCAGGGCGATCATCCATTCCGGCTTGTACGGGAAGGCGGCCATGTGGTCCTCGCCCTTGGCGCAGGCCTCGTTCCACTTCTGCACGGCATTCGTCAGAACGCCCGTGCGCAGCCCCAGCGCCTCCTCAAGCTCGCGAACGGTCGCGCATTTCTTGATCGCCCCGGCCTCCACCATCATGTCGAAGCCGGTGTGCCAGTCGCGCAGCCACGCGGGAACGCGCTCGATGAACGGGTCGTCTTCGGCCACAACCTTCGCCTTGCGGCAGATGACCTGGCCGAAGTAGTTCTTCGATACCAGATCGTCGAACTTGGAGTCGAAGATCACGTAGGTCTTGCCGCCGGGCTGCGCCATCTCGATGGCCGCCGTTTCGCACAGGCCATGCGACGAGGGGGCCGCATTCGGGTTGTAGGGGTACGTGGTTGCCGAGGACGAGATGAACGCGACGCGTTGCCCCAGGCGGTTGATCCTCAGCCACGGCTGGCGAATCGCCTGGTTGCCGTCCTTGTTGATGCGGCAGTCCATCGTGGTTTCGTACTGGTCGTAGTCCTGCCACCACACACCGCCGTCGAAGGCCCCCGTCGAGTCGTAGCCGGCCAGGTCGGCGCCGACGCCCTGGCCCATGCGAATGCACTCGCCCGTGCCGTTGGGCGGCGTGGCGATGTTCGCGATGCCCGCAAGCACCGTGGCGGAGTACCTGCTCATCATGGCACGGTTCACTTCCATGCCGCCCGCGGTCAGCACCACCGCCCGCGTGGCCCTGATGAAGCGCTCGACGCCCTCGTGGGTCGCCTTCACTCCCAGCACGCGCGCGCCGTCATACACCAGCGTGGTCACGTTGCAGTTCAGACGCAGCTCGACGCCCTCGTCGATGGCCTTCTCCGTCAGCAGACGCATGGGAACCAGGTTGACGTTCACGCCGTTGGTGGGAGTGGACATGCCCTCCCACTCCAGCAGCCCGTTGCCGGCCGGCGAAGGGTTCATGGGCCGCCACTTCGCGCCCGCCTCGTCCATCATCCAATCGATGCAGCGCGGACCCTGCTGCGCCATGGCGCGCAGCAGCTCGGGATCGCCCGTGCCCTGCTGGGCGTCCAGCACGAACTCCACGATGCGATCCACGTCGTAGGGATACGACGGATACGCCCAGCCGGCTTCCTCCGCAAGCCGATGCCCGCCGAAGTTGGAGAAGATCGACGAATGCTTCGAGTTCCCACCCGGCTCCTCGGCGCGCTCCAGCATCAGCACCCGGTAACCGGCCTGGGAAAGGCGGATCGCGGCGTTGACCCCTCCCGCTCCCGAGCCCACGACCAGCACCTCCGTCGTCTCATCCCAGGTCTCGGGAGGGTCCGCCGGCGGAATGGGAGCGGCCGCGGCCTCGAACTCGTCGCGAGCGCGCTGCAGCGCATCCCCCGCTCGACCCTCACCCTGCTGCCGCGCGGGAGCGCATCCTCCCGCCAGCCCCGCCACCACGCCCGCTCCGGCAAGGGCGGTAGCCCCCTTCAGAAACGCTCTGCGACTTGCCTCCATGATTCCCTCCTTCAACGCCGAACCCCTTCGGACGGCCGCGCGCGATGCCGTCGCTCCGTACCGCATCCGATTGCGAGACGTGCTCGTCGCTCCCCTTTTCACCGCGCCCATCGCAGCCCCATCGGCAGAACCGCTTGCCTTTGCCGTCTGCGCCTGCCCCTCGCATCGGCACCTGCCCGCTGGCGATTCATCTACCAGGGATTCTATGACGCATCGGCCCATCGATCGCTGCAGCCATATTCCCCTGGGCGAAGGAAAATCACACGCGTTGCAGCTCTCACGTTCACTCTGTATACTTTTCTTTACGATACGAGGGGGCCTCATGGATACTCGCTTTATCAGGGAGTTTCTGGATTTCGCAACGGACCTGAACTACTCCGCTGCCGCGCGACGCCTCTTCATCACCCGCCCCACGCTGGTCGATCACATTCGCGAGCTTGAGGCCGAGCTGCACTGCCAGCTTGTGATGCGAAGGAACGGACGCCCCGCCCTCACGCCCGCGGGAAACCGCTTCGTGGGCACGGGAACGCGGTATCTCGCCGACACCGAACGCATGCTGAGGGAGTATCGCGAGCTCAGCGACAACCTGTTGAACGTGAAGGTGTCGCAGACCAACCTTCCCTGGATCGAGACGCTGCTGTACGAGAGCCGCCACGCAATCCAAAGCAGGCACCCTGAGAAACGCATCGAGATCAGCACCCAGCCTGGGGCGTGCTCATCGGTCGATGCCCTGGTCGATGGAACGAACGACCTGGTGGTAGTGGGCAGGAAGAGCTACCGGGGCGAAGGAGGCCTGCTGCCGCTGGCGGAGGGCATCGAGGGCTTCTTCTTGCGCACCGAAGAGATAAAGCTGATGATGACGCGGGACAACCCCCTGTTCCACCGCGCCGCGATCAGCGCACGCGACCTCGACGGGGCCACGCTCATGCTGCCGCCCGACATCTACCAGGGCTATCAGGATGACGACGTGCCCGCCCGCTTCGCAGAGCGGGGGGCGCTCATCAGCCTGGCCACCGCGCGCCTGCACGACCACTTCGAGTACAGCATGCTGGATTTCGGCAGCATGTTCGGCGTCATGCCCGTCACGCTGGCCTCGCGCCTGGGAATCGAGGGGCGCACCGAATGCCGCCTGTTCTCGCTTGACGACCTGCGCCTTGAAACGAGGTTCTGCGTGCTGTACCTGTCGGAGTTCGCCCGTTCGGCAAACGGGCGCCTGCTGATCGACGAGATGGCGCGCCGCGTGAGGGAGGGCCAGGCGGCACAAACGGCACAGGCGGCACAAACGGCGCAGACGGGCCGATAGGGCGGCGCGCAAGCGCTGCGGACGACAGGGCAAAGGGGGCAAGGCCACCGCAGCGCGGCGACCGCGGCGTCCCTGCCGCAGCGTCCGTCTTGCAGGCGCGGTGGAAGGCGCACCGTGCTATACTGGCCAGCTGATGCGTCGGGATGTGGCGCAGTTTGGTAGCGCGCCTGCTTTGGGAGCAGGATGTCGCAGGTTCGAATCCTGTCATCCCGACCATTCCTCGCTGTTGCGAATCGTCGCCCACCGCATCTCGCACGAGCGAACCACCCTCCCAAAGCTCTCCGCATCTCGGGTGCAAGGACAGACCTGCATGCGGTATTGAACGGTCAGGCGCACGCTCATCGGACCCCGCTCCACTCCCGTCCATACCGGCACCTTCACGCTTACGCTCGTGAAACGACCCGCTCGGCCCTCTTCGCTCCTGGTCATCGAGCTCTGCGCATCAGGCTCTGCGCGCTGGTTTCCGCGTATCCCAAAGGGCGAATACGCGCTGCCGTGAATAATTGAGCAGATTCCGGCAGCAGCGCATCAGTTCGGGTATAATCGCGCAGGTGGTTAAGCGCGGGTGTAGTTCAATGGTAGAACTCCAGCCTTCCAAGCTGATAACGCGGGTTCGATTCCCGTCACCCGCTCCAACTGAACATCATTCCAGGCATAATTGTTCCCGCCTCTGTTAAGAGGATATTTCTGTTGCTTTTTTCCATACGGGAGCGATTCTCAAAGCGCGGGCTCCCGTCGTGAAGAGCCGGCGACAAATGCGCTTACCGATCTTGGTTCAAGAACCGGCTTGCTGAACGCTCGAAAGAAAGCGGCGAGACTCCGCGAAAACGGTCGCCATGGACAGGCTGGGGGAACTCAAGACCGCCCCCCAATCGAGAAGCCATCCCGAGCCGCCCTGGTACGAGACTCCCTCCATGTCATCAAAGCCACCGGCGACGCCCCAAGCGACCACGGGACCGTGCGGCGGGCATCGATGAGGCCCCTCTGCCGAAATGCGGCCTTCGGAGGCTTCTTCGAAGGCCTCAGGAGCAAGTTCTCACATTGCTGCGAATCAGGCGGCGTCGCCTGCGGGGAGCTCAGCAAAGGACCCGGCCGCTGCATTGGCTCCTGCAACGCTCAGCGTAAGGGGAAGCCCCCTGGGCTGATGGGCCCGAGGGGGCTTCCCCTTGTCATGAGGGCATGCCGCATGGGGTGCCGTGAAATTCGTCCGACCCCGCAAGCCTAGGCAGCACCTGCCACACGAAACCTGGATCCTTTGCCTTTACTTCCCATGCTCTTCCTTGCGTCCACGCAACGCCCCGGCTCCCAGCAGCACCGCGCCTGACACAGCCATCAACCCTGCGTACAGCGCTGAATCGGCCGCACCTTCCCCTGTCTTGGGCATTGCTCGACCACTTGGCTTGTTGGGCGGGCCCTCAGGCGGATCGTTAGGCTTTTTAGGCTCGTCTTTCGGCGGGTTGTCCTTTGGCGTTGCCTCTATCTTGACGTTCTTCACCCTGAGGCTTGAGCCATCTACGGTTACGTTCTTATGGCTTTCTGCCGCGCTGATCAATCCGTTCTTATCCACATGGAAGCCGAACTCGCCGAATCCATCGTAGCCCTCAGGGGCCTTCGTCTCCTTGAGAACGTAGTCCCCCTCATCGAGCCTCAGATCCTTGGCGCCGGCATCGCTGGTCCAGCTCGCAACGACCTCTTCAGAACCCTTGCGAACGATCGCCAGCCCCGCTCCGGCAAGGGACTCGCCCTTCTCATCCACCTTGCTGACGGAAATCTTAGGCTTGTACCTGTTCACAAAGGACACAGGCTTAACGTAGACGCTCGGCAGCACATCATAGGAGACTGCGAAACCCGCAGAATCGAGCCTTGCGTAGTACGCATCCGCTTCTTCCACGGAATCGAAGATCATGAACTTATCGTCAGGATATCCTATATCGACGATCTTGACCTCGTCATTGGAGGCGATCAGGTCAGCATCCTCCCCTGTGGGCTTCCCTTCTCGAAGGAGATACCTTCTTATCGATTCGCGGTCTATCTTCCCTTCGTCCGGCGAGGTATAGACATCCTTCAATTTAGGGGAGAGCTCGGCGAACGTCGGAACGTCATCCTGCAGAAAATGCTTCTTGTAAGCCTTTCTCAGGGATTCCAAGTCTGACATCAGCTGGCCGTCCTCGTTGTACCCATTGTCAGTCACCCTTTGGGACCATGGGCGCCATAGCGACTTCGACACTGAGTTGATGGTTCCGTCCGCATTGACGTCCTTGTGCGTGAACAGCGGTCTTTGCACAGCCGCTGCCCTATAGGTTACGGCAGGATGCTGATGTAGGTTAAAGAGTTCGGAATATTTGAAATCGCTGAAATAGAAGTCGAGCAGACACTGGCAGCCGTCGTCGTAGGAGCCGGCTCCCCCACCTTCATTGAAGCAGCGCCACGCGATGGTGTCCTCTGGCCAGCCACGCCTATCGAAGTCGTAACCGAGCTCTCCGGTATAAAAGCTTGCCTGTGCGGTCTGAATATGATCGGAAGACGTCATTCCTCCCCAATCGTATTTTATGGCGTGATTCAATATGGCAGGCCCATCACCTGGATGATTGTCCAGCAAATAGGTAAGCCTCTCGTCATAGGCGTCGTCCGGGCTGAAGGCCACAACCTCCCACTCCGCTTCCTTTCCCTGCTTGAACCCGCCCTTTTTGATTGAGCTGAGCTGAGTGGAGTCAGCGAACTTGCCGATGCCGTATTTCTCCTCCTCGCCCTCTGGAATCTCACTGAGTATGAAGGGGACGAAAAGCCTGGGCACCCTCGTCCTGTCGGGGGCATTGGTCATGTCAAGCGTTTTCTCGAACCGGAACTGCCTGATCAGCTCGGAGCCGACTTCCACATTATTGGAAGACGCGCTAGCATGGGCAGGAACTGGGTTCAGGATCAGACTCAACCCCATCAAAGCCGCCACCATGGCAGGGAGCGCTTTTCTCTTGACTGGACTACTTGACAATTCGGTCTCCTCTATTCGCGCGTATTTCATTAGTGAATCCGTATAGGAATCTGTTATTATAAATTTTATTTATAATAAATCAATAGATATTTCTTAGAGCAGAGCTGATGCGCCTCGGTCAGGGGCTCGGTCCGATGCCAAGGCCCCACTCACCCGCCCGATATCGCATCCGCGATCGCTAACGCCACTTCGCCATCCTTGACAGCCGCACCTTCCGCAACCAAGCGCTCATCAGCCGCGAGGGCAGCGGATGCGCAAGCACTCCCCTTCGCATGATCCCGCCGGGTGATCTTGCTGGAATCAGCCGACGGCGAAAACCAGGTTGCGCAAAGGAAAGGCCTGCGGAGCCTGGCCCTGAAGCCAAGGCAAACCCCTCCGTGTCCATCGCGTAACCTTCTCGCATCGCTTTAATAAGTAAAAACTTATCATAGAAAAATATGTTACGATACCATGAGTGGACGACTCCGATGCAGGCGGATGCAGGCAGAGTCGGCCACACGCAGGAAAGCCACTATCGCAAGGAGGCGCAGCATGACTGACAACGGAATGTTTGACAAAGTGGCAGGAACCGCCAAGGAAGTTGCGGGCAAGGTGACCGGCGATGCCGCCCTGGAGAACGAGGGCAAGCTTGAGCAGGTCGAAGGCAAGGTCAAGGAAGTTGCCGCCGATGCCGCGAAGGCTGCCGAGGGGCTGCTTGACGACGCGAAGGACCTGGCCGAAGGTGTGG
The DNA here is from genome assembly GCA_013201155.1 of Berryella wangjianweii. Lineage (GTDB taxonomy): Bacteria > Actinomycetota > Coriobacteriia > Coriobacteriales > Eggerthellaceae > Berryella > Berryella wangjianweii. The sequence continues at coordinate 608,530 of CP053716.1, forward strand.
CCGAGCGCGTGAAGGACGCCCTGGACAAGGACGGCGAATAGCGCGGGAAGCCAGCCGTACCGGCCACGTCTTCTACCATGAAGGGGGGCCGACCCAGTCGGGTCGGCCCCCCTTTCTCATGCTCTCATGCCTAGCAGATTGCACGGGCACAGGCGCAGCGCTGCGGCAGCGCATCGGCCCATCGGCACGCCGCCGCATCGACGGGCCCGCGGCATGTCGATGCGACGGCCCAACGACAGCGCGGCAATCCACCGGAACGCCGTCGCGGCAGCCCATCGACACCTCAACCCAGCGCTGCAGCGTCATGCCGGCCGCAAGGTATCGGCGCCTCTACGTCACGTTCACATCGCCGCATTAGACTCACTCGCAGAAACACATCATGCGCGCAGCATCTGACACAGAGCAGCGCCACGGCAACGAGGAGGCCCCGTGAACGCCCGCACCCCCGCCGCCGTCAACACGCTTGACGACGCCGAACTGTACCGCGTGGCCTGCAAGGCGGCCCTGGCCCTGCCCCACGCCGAGATGTACGACTTCGCGCGCGGCTGGGAAGCCGCCCGCGTGCACGGCAAATGGTTCATGCTGGCCACCGTGCGCGACGAAACCCGCCTGGTGAGCATGAAGGCGCACCCTGACGACGTCCAGGCCCTGACCCACGAGTTCGCCGCCGTGCAGCCGGGCTATCACCTGAACAAGCGCCATTGGATAACCGTGCTGCCGAACGCCGATGCCGACGAGCGCCTGGTAACCGCGCTGGTGCTGGAATCGTACCTGGCCGTGGTAGCCAAGCTGCCGAAGCGCGACCGCCCCGCCGACCTCGGCGCCTTCGCGAGCAGCCTGCGTGCCGAGCTGCTGGAATAAGCCGCTGCGGGCCATCGGGCCCATCGGCGGCGAACTCCTGGGAAGCCGAGCGCGTCAAGCGCCACGGCAGGGGCGGCGGCGCGGCGCGCCGAGCCCACCCGACGACTCCGGCCCAATCACCGGACAGCCTACTGAGCGAAGGTGAAGCGGCAGCGAATTCCCAACGGCTCGCGCAGGCTCTGGTACAGCACGGCGCGCCCGAGCGCACGGTCGATCACCGCGCGGGCCTCATCCTCAGGCAGAAACGTGAACAGGTACACGTCCACCTGCACCGCCTCGATCACGGGAACGCCCTCGATGCCGCACACGCCCAGAGCCGCAAGGGGGTTTCCCACCGTCACGTGGGCGCGGCCCTCCACGTCCATCAGCTCCTCGCCCTCGCGCGCGAACTCCCGGCCGATCACCAGCAGCACCTCCGACAGCAGACCCGCCACGAACTCGTCCACCGCGCTGAAGCGCTCGTCCATCACATCGAAGCTCATGGCGCGTTCCACGCGCCGCATGCCCGCCCCGTTGTACACCTTCACGGCCCCCTCGGCGCACACCGCGCGATACGAGGCACGATAGCGCTGCGACTCCTCGGGACCGGCCGCGTCATTGCGCCGGCTAGCCACAGAACTCCTCCCGCAGCAGCGCAGCCGCCCGCACCATGTTGCCCACCTTGCGCTCGATCGCAGGGTAGGCGTTCACCGGGCGGCTTGAGAACGTGGCGAAGCCGCAGTCGGGGTTCAGCGCCACCCGGCCGGCCCCCAAAGCCTCGGCGGCCATGCGGCCCGCAGCCACCATGCCCTCCACCGGCTCGGTCTCATCGGCGCGGGGGTTCATCACCCCCAGACCCAGCGCGAACCTCCCTTGTATGCGCGGGTCGGCCAGGAAGGCGCTCAGCTCGCCGGCGCGCGGCGTGCTGAACTCAAGCGCCAGCATCTGCGGGCGGGCGCGGGCGAACAGGTCGATCAGCGGCGTGTAGGGGCCCGTCAGCAGAATCTCCTCGTTGCGACTCCAATTGCCCCTGCACACGTGCACGCATGACATGCTGCGCGCGGGGTCCACGAAGCCCACCGCGCGTTCGATCAGATGCCCCGCGAACTCAAGCTCTTCGGTGGGGTCCTTGCGCTGCGACAGCGCCGCGCACATGAAGGTGCGCGTCTTGCCCTCGGTGAACACCACCTCGGTCAGCACCGGCTCGTCGAACTGGATGATGTCCGCACCCGCCGCCTGCAGCGCCTCCACCTCCTGCCGGTACACATCCAGCACCGCCTCGCCCAGATCCTCCTTCGTGGCATAGCCGCGCGTGCTCACTCCCGGCAACCACATGCTGCGCGTCACCAGGTATGGGCCGGGCAGCGTCACCTTCACCGGCCGCGTGGTGCAGCGCTTCATCATGCGCAGCTCGTCCAGGGCGATGCCCTCGCGATACGCCAGCGAGCCCGTGCAGATCGCGTTCCTGATCGACACCGCAGGCACGTCCAGGATGTCCAGCATCTCGTCGAAGGCCTGCTTGTCCTCGATGTAGTCCATCATCTCGGCCATGCTCATCTGCGTGACCCCGCCCAGCTTGTCCGAGATGAACGACACGTAGTTGTCCCGCCCCAGCTCGCCGGATACGATCACGTCCAGACCCAGGCTCTCCTGAAAGGCGATCACCTCGGCGGTCTGACGCTCTACCAGCTCGTCGTAGGCCGCCTGCTCCATCCTCCCTGCCGAAACGAGGCGCCGAGCCCTCATGAGCTCGGCGCTTCGCGGCATGGAGCCCATCAGCGATGTGAAGAACCGCTCCATTGCCAAACCTCGATTCATCTACGCACGACGCAGGGCTACTCCCTGCCCGCGTTGAACTGGTCCAGGAATCCCAGCAGCTCGTTGGCCGCCGTGATCTGCTCGTAGCCCGACGTGCGGCCGGGCACCCACTGGGTCAGGCCCTCCATGTCCATGATGTCCTTGTGGGCAGGATTCGCGTAGTCCATGTCCAGCAGCACCTGCGTAAAGGCGCCCAGCGCCTCGTCGTCCACCTGATCGTGGGCCGTGAACAGGCAGTGGTCGAAGGCCGGCGTGGTGGCCAGCACGCGCACCGCGTTCTGGTCCACCGTGCCGTCAGCCAGCCAGGCGCGGAAGTTGGCCTCCAGCGCGAAGGTGGCGTCCACCTCGCCCGCCACCATGGCCAGCATGGCGTCCTTCTCACCTCCCACGTGATCGCCGTGCAGGCCCACGCCGACATCGAAGCGCACCTCAGTGAAATCGCGCGCGGCGTCCAGCCCGGCCTCGTGCAGGAACCGCAGCGGGATCAGACGAGCCTGCGGGCTGTCGATGGCGCCCACGCCCACGCGGCGGCCCTTCAGGTCGTCCAGCGTCTCGATGCCGGAATCGGCGCGCACCACCAGCACCGTGTGCAGGTCCTGATCGGTATCGCGCATGCAGCCGAACTTCTCGGAGCCGCCGAAGCGCAGATGCGCGTCGAGGTGCGCAAGCGGCGAATTCCACGCCACGTCGATCTGGCGGGCCGCAAGCGCATCCACCTGCAGCTTGTAGTCCTTGAAGAACGCCGGCTCGATGGGCGCGCCGGCCTCCTTGCAGTAGTCGGCGATCATTCCCCAGATTACGGTCACCTTGGGGTCGTAGATCACGGCCCCTACCTTCAGTGCGGTCATGCGACGGCTCCTTTCTTTGCTTATGCTACAGAAGCGGCAGGCCGGCCAGGGCCTTGCCCAGCCACACGTGCAGGACGTCCACGCTGGGCGCCATGATCTGGCTGGCGAAGGAGTCGCGCAGCAGGCGCTCGGTGGCCGTGGCGCCGTTGTAGCCCTTGCCGCCGACCACGCGCATGGCGATGCGCGAGGCCTCGATGGCGTTCTCGGAGGCGTTGATGCGCGCGGCAAGCACCTTCGCCAGGCAGTCGGGCTCGCCGGCCATCAGCGAACGCGCGGCCTCGACGGTGAGGGCGCGGGCGTTCTGGGCCTTGATGTACAGGTCGGACAGGTGCAGCTGCACCGTCTCGATCTGGGCAAGCGACTGGCCGTTGGGGTACACGCGGCTCTTGGCGTGCTCGACGGCGATGGCGCACTGCTGCTCGGCGGCGCCGGTGTACACGGCGGCCAGACCCAGAATGAAGGGCAAGGCCACCTGCTCGAACACCTGCGACACGCCCTCGCCCTCGGCGCCGATGCGCAGGCGCTCGGGAACCACCACGTTGTCAAGCGCGATGGGGCACGAGGCGTTGCCGCGCATGCCCAGGCCATGCCAGTCGGCCTGCTTGAACGCCACGCCCTCGGCGTCAGCGGGAACCACCCAGTTGGTGATGCCCTCCGAACCGTCGGAGGTATGCGACAGCACCAGGTAGTAGTTCGCGTAGCCGGCCATGGTGACCATCGACTTCATGCCGTTCAGGCGCACGCCGCCCTCCACCTTCTCGGCGGTGGTGTCGGAGATGTAGAAGTGCGTGCCGGTGCCGAACTCGGAATAGGCCAGGGCCATCACCTTGCCGTGGTTGACCACCTCGTCGATGACGAACGAGCGCAGCTCGTCGCCGGCGCGCTCGAGCACGGTGTGCAGGGCCACGTTGTGCATCATGTAGGACAGGCCGACCGTCGGACAGCTCTCGGCGAAGGCCATGCAGGTTTCCTGATGCTCGTTGAGCGTCAGACCCAAGCCGCCGTCCTGCTGGGGAATCAGCAGCTTGGTGTACCCGGCTTCGACGATCTTGTCGAACAGCGCGGCGGGAAAGGCGGCCTGACGATCGATGTCGGCCGCCAGGGGGGTGATGTGCTCCTCGGCGAATGCCTTTGCCTTGTCGTAGAACGTGGTCATCGCGATCTCCTCAGTCGTTGCGGTGATACGAATGGGCATAGGTCCGCAGCCACCCAGGCCGGCGACGCGCGCCGGGAGGCAGAAGTATGGGGCTGTGGGGCAGAAAGGCGCTGCACACGCGCCTGATCAGGCGCGAATGCGAATGCAGAGGCCGGGCAGGAGGCAGAATGCTGCCCGGACTGCGGCCGATTATAGGCGACGCGTACGTGAGCGTACAAAACCGCTGGGCAACACGTTGGCACGTTTCGGTTGACGGATGCCGGGCCCCTGCGGAGCCCAGCGAGCCGCCTGCGGCAAGGACAGGCGGGCGGGACGCCGCATCGGCTAAGCTGAGAGAGCCGCGAAAGGAGGGACGCACATGAACCGTGCGCTGATAATCGTGGATATGCAGCCCACCTTCTGCGAGGAGGGCGAGCTTCCCGTCCAGGGAGGGAACCTGATAGCCGCACGCATCGCCGCCTTCGCGCGCGCTCAGAGCCCGCGCTACCGCGCCGTGATCACCACGCAGGACTGGCACATCGACCCCGGTCGGCACTTCAGCGACGCGCCCGACTTCATCGACACCTGGCCCGCCCATGGCGTGGCCGGCAGCCCGAACGCCAAGCTGCATCCCCTCATCGACGCGCTGCCGATAGACGCGCGCCTGCGCAAAGGGGCCTTCGAGGCCGCCTACTCGGGGTTCGAGGCACGCGACCGCGAGGGGCGCGCGCTGGAGACGCTCCTGCGCCGCGGAGGCATCGAGTGCCTGGACGTGGTGGGCCTGGCCGAATCGCACTGCGTGCTGCATACCGCGCTGGACGCCGTGCGAAACGGGTGGCCCGTGCGCGTGCTGACCGACCTCACCGCACCGGTCAGCCCGGCTTTGGGCGAGGCGGCGCGCGCCCGCATGGCAGACGCCGGCGTGGTTCTGCTGACCAGCGCCCAGGCCTTCGAATAGCGCGCGACGCTGCCCATACAGGGCCTTTCGCAAGCCCTCCATCAGGTTTCAGAACGTTTTCAGACAGCCACCTACAATAAAATTAGCCGACCTGAACGTACTCGCTGCGGCGTGTGGTCGGGCGCCGACGAACTCCAAGGGGCCCTATGTCATTCATCTCGCGTGCGTGGCGCTCAGTGCTGCGCAAACCAATCAAGACAACCGTAATGTTTGCGATATGCCTGATCGTAAGCTCATCGCTGCTCATCACGACCAGCATCAGCTCGGCCACCTCGTCGGCCGCCTCTCAGCTGCAAAGCCGCACCGGCGCCGGATTCACCCTGGGCAACAACATCGGCCAGGGCAACTTCGGCACCCCGCGCGGCGCCGGAACCGTGACCAAGGGCGATATCGACAAGATCGCCAGCCATCCCGCGGTCGAGTCGTACACCGCGCGTCAGATGTCGTTCGCCGACCCGCTGAACGGCATCTCGAACGTGAAGCTGACCAACGAGCGGCATGGGTACAGCGAGAAGAACGAAAAGCGCTTCGGCAACTCCGTGAGCCTGGAGGGCCTGAACGCCTCGAAGCACTACTACGCCTTCCGGTCGGAGGCCCTGCGCCTGACGGATGGCCGCCACATCGTTGACGGCGACCACCACGTGGCGATCGTGCACGAGACCTTCGCGAAGCAAAACAACCTGAAGGTGGGCGACACCTTCTCGCTGAAGCGCAACCCGTACGACCCCGACAACCGCCTGAAGTCCGAGGCCGAGGTGACGGTGACCGTGGTGGGCATCACCAGCGGCACCAACCCCGGAAGGGTGTCGTCGCGCGAGGAGCTGGTGGGCAACGTCCTGCTTACCGACCTGGACACCACCCGCGACCTGAACGGGTTCACCTCCGAGACCGAGTACTACCACGATGCCGGCTACCAGCTGAAGCCGGGCGAGAGCCTTGAGAAGGTGCTCAAGGACGTCGCGGACATGGGCATCAACTGGCGCACCTACACCATCACCAAGAACGCGAACCTGTTCGCGGGCATCAACGGGGCCATCTCCAGCATGCGCGACGTGGTGGGAACCGCGCTCGTGCTGACGGTCGGCTTCAGCGTGGCCGTGCTGGCCCTGGTGCTGTTCCTGTGGATGAACGAGCGTCGCCGCGAGACGGGCGTGCTGCTGGCCGTGGGCGTGTCGCATCCGCGCATCCTGGCCCAGCACTTCACCGAGCTGATGCTGTGCGCCCTGCCCGCCTGCGCGCTGTCGTACCCCGTGGCCCAGGCCATGGCGCAGGGAATCGGAAACGTCCTGCTGGGTCAGGCAAACGCCTCGGCCGCCCGCATGGTGGCGTCCGCCGGCCAGCTGGGTGGCGGACTTGAGACCGCCCAGGCGGCGCGAAACCTTGAAAGCCTGGCCGTGCAGGTTGACCCCGCCGCGCTGGCCCTTGCGGGCGCCCTGATGCTGGGCGTGGTGGCGATCAGCGTGGCGGTTGCCGCCGTGCCCATCATGCGCACCCGCCCGCGCAACCTGCTGGGAACCCACGTATGAGCGCCGTGAGCGCCGCAGGCGCCGAGATCCGCGGAGAGGGCGCGCTCAGGCGCGCAGCGGTGGCCCTTGTGCGCTGCCGCGCGCGCAACGTGCTGCTGCTTCTGATCATGACCAGCGTGTTCGTCACTCTGGTAGTGCAGGCCTGCCTGGTCACCACCTTGTCTGACGTCGAATCCGCCATCTCGCGCCAGGCCGGGGCCGGGTTCACCGCATCAAGCGACGGCGCGCCCTTCGACCGCCAGAAGGCCGAGCCGCTGGCCCGCCTTGAAAGCGTGAAGTCGCACGCCTTCGAAACGCGCACGGTGGCCGTGCCGCAGAACGCGCAGGTGCTGCCGGGCGGCAGCACCGTGAACGCGCAGGGCGCCGTCGGGGCGCAGGCGGCGCTGATCGGCACCACCAACCCCGCGCTGCACCCGCACTTCGGCACGCATCTCCTCACCCTGGCCGAGGGCAGCATGCCCACGGGTGCCGACGAGCGCTTCGCAATGGTGCACGAGACCTTCGCCCGCAGCAACGGACTGTCGGTGGGAGACCGGCTGACGCTTGCCAACGAGGGAAGAAGCGTCACCCTGCGCATCGCGGGCATCTTCGAGGGAACCGTGCAGGCCCGAGGCCCCCTTCCCTCCGACCAGGTTGAGAACCTCGTGTTCTGCGACCTGGAATCGGCGGGCCAGCTTTCCGGCAGCCAGCGCATCGAGACGGCACGCTTCGCCGTGGACACCGCCGAGCATCTTGACGACGCCGTAAAGGCCGCGCAGGCCGCAGAGACGGGGCTCGACATCGCCAGCAACGCACGCGAACTGGCGAGCGTGCTGGACACCGTGGCCGGCGTGAGCGTGATCATGCGCGCCCTGCTGGCGGGGATCACGGTTGCGGGCATCGCCATCCTGTCGCTGGTGCTGGTGTTCTGGGTGCGCGGTCGCCTGCGTCACATCGGCATTCTGCTGTCGCTGGGAACCGACAAGGCCTCGATTGCCGCCCAGCTGATCGCCGAGGCGCTGACGCTTGCCGTTCTGGCGGCCCTTGTCGGTCTGGCAGTGGGCCAGCTGGCAGGGGGAACCCTGGCCCAGGCCGTGTTCGACCGCATCACCGACGGCGCCCTGGAGGGCACTGCGGTGGCATCGTCCGACCCCCGTGCAATCGGCCTGGCGCTGGCCCTGGGCGTCAGCATGACGCTGGCGGCCCTCGTTGCCGCGCTGGCTCCCGTGCTGCGCCGCAGCGCCCGATCGATTCTCTCGTCAATAGACTAGCCCGAAAGAGAGGCCCCCATGACCACCCTGCTGAGCCTGGACAACGTTACCTACGCCTACGAGAAGACGGGAGGGCGCGTGCTGGAGTCGGTATCGCGCGACTTCGAGTCCGGGCGCTTCTACTCGATCATCGGAAAGTCGGGGGCGGGCAAGTCCACCCTGTTGGGACTGCTGGCCGGGCTGGACTCCCCCACCGCCGGCACCGTGCGGTTCAAAGGCGAGGACATCGCCCGCACCGGCTATGCGCGCCATCGGCGCGAGCATGTGTCGCTGGTGTTCCAGAACTACAACCTGATCGACTACCTCACCCCGCTTGAGAACCTGCGCCTGGTAGACCGCCGAGCCGACGAGAGCACCCTGATCACCCTGGGACTGGACCCCGATCAGGCGAAGCGCAACGTGATGAAGCTCTCGGGCGGCCAGCAGCAGCGCGTGGCGATCGCGCGGGCCCTAGTGTCGCCCGCGCCGGTGATCCTGGCCGACGAGCCCACGGGAAACCTTGACGCCGACACCGCCAAGGACGTCACCCGCATCCTTCAGGACGCGGCGCACGAGCACGGCAAGTGCGTGATCGTGGTGACGCACTCGAAGAAGGTGGCCGACGCCGCCGACGTCAGCCTGCGCCTCGTCCGCGGCGACCTGGTGTAGCACCCACCCGCACGTGAGCGAGGGGCACGCCGCCGCGAAACCGTGGACGGCGAAGCGAAGAAGGGACGCCGATCGAGGTCGGCGTCCCTTCAGTCTCTTCAGGAGAACGCAGGCGAAGGTCGTATGGGCCCGCAGCCTGAAAACGCGCCATGCGCCCCGGATGGGCACGAGCGGCACGCCCGCCCGACGGCAATGCAGCCCGGCGGCGCAAGCGGCGCGCCATCCCTACGAGGCGTCTGAGCCGAAGCCCTGGCGCGCGATCACCTGGGCCACCTCGCTGCGCTTTCCCCAGAAGTCGCTTTGCATGGCAACCACCTGGCTGGTGAACGTCTCACGGTCGCGGCCTTCGTTGCGGGTGCCATAGTACGCGGCCACCTCGGCGTCGTAGTCCTTCAGGGCCTCGCTCCACGACTCAGGGCGCTCGTAGGCGTTCTCGCTGACGCGCAGCTCCATGGGCATGCGCGGCTTCTTTGCCGGGTCCTGGGCCGGATGCCCGATGCCCAGCCCCACCACGGGGAAGGTGAGCGCGGGCAGCTTCAGCGCGTCGATCACGGCCTGCGCATCGCAGTTGATGCAGCCGTAGTACACGGTTCCCAGACCCATCGACTCCGCGGCGTTCACCACGTTCTGCGCCATCAGGCACGCGTCGGTGAAGCCGTCGAGGAAGGCCCCCAGCGACTCGGGCACGGCGCTTGAGGCCGCGCGCTCGTCCAAGATCGCGCGGTTGCGGGCGGTATCCACGATGAACACCCACACCTCGGGCGTGAGCGCAAGGCTCTTCTGGCAGCCGATCGCGGCCAGCCGGTCCTTCAGGGCCTGATCGGTGACGCGGACGATGCCCGAGCACTGCATGCCCATCGACGTGGCGGTCTGACGCGCCACGGCCAGCAGGGTGTCCAGCTCGTCATCGGACAGCGGGCGGTTCTGGAAGGCGCGGACGGATCGGTGCGCCAGCTGATGATCTATGGTGAAGTTCATGAAAACGTCTCCTTCTGAACGGTGCAACGTGCCCTACGATACTGTCTGAGCCGACCCGCCCGTCAAGATGCATCCACCTTGTAACGCACCCATCACGTCCGCTCCGGGCATTCCCGCACAGTAGACGACGCAGCCGCACCCGCGCCCGATTCCGAAGGAGCCGCAGCATCATGAGAACCATCGTCATCGCCACCAACAACGCCCACAAAGCCGCCGAGATCGCCGAGGCGCTCAGTCTGCCCGGCTGCACGTTCAAGACGCTTGACCAGGCGGGCGTGGTATCCGACCCGGTGGAGGACGCCGACACCTTCGAGGGAAACGCGCTGATCAAAGCCCGCGCCGCCCACACCGCATCAGGCGGCATGGCCGTGCTGGCCGACGACTCGGGCCTTGAGGTGGACGCCCTGAGCGGCGCCCCGGGCGTGCACTCGGCGCGTTACGCCGGCGAGCCGACGAGCGACGAGCGCAACAACCGGAAACTGCTGACCGCGCTGGAAGACGTGCCCGACGAGCTGCGCACCGCCCGCTTCGTCTGCACGTTGGCCCTTGTTGACGAGCAAGGGAAGGAAACCGTGGTGCGCGGCACCGTGGAAGGACGGATCGGGCGCAGGCCCCAGGGCGACGAGGGCTTCGGGTACGACCCGCTGTTCTGGCCCGACGCCTTCGAGGGCCGCTGCACTCTGGCCGAGGTCAGCCGCAGCCGAAAGGCGGCCGTGTCGCATCGCGGCAACGCGCTGCGCCTCCTGCGCAAGATCATCACAGAGGCGGAGTAGCCGTCCATGTCGAGAAGCGGCGACAAGAAGACCAACGCCCAGCGCGAGGCCGAGGCAAGCGGACATCCCGTGAAGGCCCTGACCTACGACCCCAGAGCAGCCCTGGGCGGCACCGAGGTGGCCGCGCTGCTTGGCGAGGACCCCGATGCGGTGTTCAAGACCCTCGTCACCCAGGGCCGCACAGGCGGGCATCTCGTGTTCATTGTGCCCGTCAGCGGAGAGCTCGACCTGAAGCGTGCCGCTCAGGCGGCCGGCGAGAAGGCCGTGGCCATGATCCATCAGCGCGAGCTGCTTCCCCTCACGGGCTACGTGCACGGAGGGTGCTCGCCCCTGGGCATGAGACGCCCCTTCCCCACCTTCATCGACGAGACGGCGCTTCTGTACGACCAGGTGTTCTTCTCGGGCGGACGCCGTGGGCTGCAGTTGCGGATGAGCCCCGAGCACCTGGCTCAGCTTGCCGACGCGCGGTTCTGCGACCTGCTGTGCCGCCGCTGATAATGACGCAGCGCCCCTGAACGGCGCACCCTGCGTTCCATACGCCACGGGCACCCATGTGCCCCCTGCGCACCCTGCGCCCCATACGCCACGGGCACCCATGCGCCCCCTGCGCACCACGCACCCCATGCGTGAGCGCACGACGGCCGCACCCCTGCCACCCGCCCACCGGCGAATGAGGGATGCGGCCGTTCCGAGTCAAGCCCGGGCACCGCCCAAGACGCGACGCGGGCATCGCAGGCCAGCGATTCCCGCCTGCGCGCCGCGCGAGTCAGACGCGGTCAGCCTACTCCGGCTTCTCAGACGCGTAGAGAGTGCCCTGCGCGCAAGCCTCTCCCACCGTGATGCCGGCAGGGCCGAAAGGAAGGTCGATGAACTCGCGCACCGTGCTCACCAGCTCGCTGCAATCGGTGTAGTGGCCCTTCTCGTTCAGCTTCGCCACGTCCTGCACGCGCCAGTAGCTGTCGTTCACGTCAGTGAGGTAGTAGTTGGCACCATCCAGATCCAGGTACACCGCATGGTGCGCCATCAGATAGGTGGGCAGTTCCTCGGGAGATACCTCCAGGGCCTCTGCGGACTTCATTCCCATACCGAACTCCTTTCCGAGCAGTGGGATACGTTGCACACATCATACCCCGCAACCTCGGCGTGCTCTTTGAAAAATACCCGCGGCACACGCCGCCGGCAGCACCTTCGCCCGCAACGCGCACCCAGCGCTACGACGATGCGGGAACGCGCAGAAAGTCGCCTGGCTGAAGCGGGGCCGGCGCAATGAACCGGTAGTGCTCGCTGGCACGGTTGGCAACCGCCACGTGCTCCCACGCACCCTGGGCCAGCGCCTCGTCAAGACCCACGCGCCGCTCGACGAAGGGCGCGCGTCCGTCAACGGGCATCAGCAGCTGCAGGTCACGCGGCTGAAGCGCGAAGGGCTCACGTCCGGGCGTCAGGGCCTCAAGCTCGTCGGTGGGAACGAAGCGGTTCTGACACCGCACGATCACCTCGAAGCCGCGGCTGTCGCCGCAGGAGGATGAGGGCCGACAGCGCTCCACCGTCGCCGCATGCAGGTAGCGGCGCACGTAGCCGTCCGCATGCGCGCTCTGGCGCGGGCGACCGAAGTAGAACCCGGTGCCGTAGGGCCGATGAGACACCCGTCTCAGCTCCTCGGCCGCATGCCGGGCCGAGCCGCCATCCAGGGCGCGACGATAGGCCCCCACCACCGTGGCCACGTAGAACGCCTGCTTGTTGCGTCCCTCGATCTTCAGCGCGTCCACGCCGGCGGCGCGCAGGGCATCCAGATGCTCCACCATGCACAGGTCCTCGGCGTTCATCACATACGTGCCGTACTCGTCGGACTCCACGGGGAAGTACTCGCCCGGGCGCTTCTCCTCCACCAGCGCATAGCCCCAACGGCACGACTGGGCGCAGGCCCCCTTGTTTCCCGAGCGGCCGGTCATGCCCGCGCTCAGCAGGCAGCGCCCCGAATAGGCCATGCACATGGCCCCGTGCACGAAGGCCTCGATCTTCAGGTCGCGCGGGGCGCGGGCGCGCAGCTCGGCGATGTCGTCCAGGCTCAGCTCGCGCGCGCATACCACGCGCGCCGCTCCCAGCTGATGCCACATGCGCGCCGCCTCGGCGTTCATCACGCTGGCCTGAGTGCTCACGTGCAGCTCCGCCCGCGGGGCATGACGCTGGATGACGGAAAGGGCACCCAGGTCGGACACGATGAAGGCGTCCACCCCCGCAGCGGCCAGCGCCTCGACGTAGGCGGGAAGGGCCCGGATGTCGCGGTCGTGCATGAGGATGTTCAGCGTGGCATGCACCTTCACGCCTGCGGCATGCGCGTAGGCCACCGCGTCGGGAAGCTGGTCCAACGGGAAGTTGCTCGCCCGCGCGCGCATGCCGAAGCGGTCAGCCGCCAGGAACACCGCGTCGGCACCGAAGCGCACGGCGGCCTCCAGCTGCGACCGCCCGCCGGCAGGAGCCAGCAGCTCGGGCACGGGACACGAACTCCCATCACCCCGCACGGCGCCGCGCTCCGCAGCGTCAGGGACGATGCGCCGATCCTCGCCGTTGTCGAACCCGGCGGGCCGCGACGGGCACGCGCTTGACGGTGCGCAGGTCAGATTGCGCGAGCGACAGCTCATGGCGCCTACGAGCGCTTGACGCGCGCGCCCTGGGGCGTGTCCTCGATCGCCAGGCCCAGCGCTCCCATGCGGTCGCGCACCGCATCGGCCACCGCCCAGTTCTTCTGAGCGCGGGCCTCGGCGCGAGCGGCCAGCAGAGCCTCGGCGGCCTGGGCGGGGTCATCGCCCGCGTAGCCGGTCAGCTCGACGGCAAGACCCACCAGCTCGGCGGGAAGGGCGTCGTCGGAGGCGGCGTCGTCAAGGGCCAGCGCGGCTTCGAGGTCGATGCCCAGCACGCCCATCACCTCAACCAGCAGATCCAGCAGCTCGCCCGCGCGCGCCACGTCGCCAAACGACAGCATGACGCCGTCCACCAGGCTGTTCAGCTGCGCACAGTAGTCGAACACCACGCTCAGGCCGCGACTTGTGTTGAAGTCGTCGTCCATCGCCTGCAGAAACTCGTACCTGAACAGACGCGTGACCTCGGCAACCTGCTCCTTCGACAGCACGTCCTCGGCACCCAGACCGTTGCCGATCGCCCACTTCACGTTGCGCGCGGCGTTCTTGATGCGCGCGAAGGCCACGCCGGCCTCGGCCAGGCGCTCCTCCGAGAAGTCCAGCGAGCTCCGGTAATGCGTCTGCAGCATCAGGAAGCGCAGCGTCCACGGGTCCACGGTGCGCAGCACGTCGCGCAGCAGGCGGAAGTTTCCCAGCGACTTGCTCATCTTCTCGGCGTTCACCTGCAGCATGCCCGCGTGCATCCAGTAGTTGGCGAAGCCCTTCGAGCTGGTGGCCAGCGCCTGAGCGCGCTCGTTCTCGTGATGCGGGAAGATCAGGTCGCAGCCGCCCCCGTGAATGTCGAAGGGAAAGCCCAGGTACTTCTTCGACATCACCGTGCACTCAAGATGCCACCCCGGGCGTCCCGGCCCCCAGGGCGAATCCCACGACGGCTCCCCCGGCTTGGCGGCCTTCCATACGGCGAAGTCGGCGGGGTCGCGCTTGCGATCGGCGATGCCCTCGGTACGCAGGGCGCGGTGACCCGACTCGGCGTCATCGACGCTGCGGCCCGACAGCCCTCCGTAGGCGGGCAGCGTGCGCACGCTGAAGTACACGTCGCCGGCCACCTCGTAGGCGTAGCCCTCAGCGACCATCTCGCGCACCAGGTCGATCATCTCGGGCACCTCGTTGGTGGCCTTCGGGCGGATGGTGGGGTCCTTCACGTTCACGGCCCGCATGTCCTCGATGAACGCCTTCGTGTACTCGGCGGCCACCTCGTCGGCGCTGCGGCCCTCCTCATTGGCGCGCGCGATGATCTTGTCATCGATGTCGGTGACGTTCGACACGTAGATCACGTCGAACCCGCGCCACTCAAGGTAGCGGCGCACCATGTCGAACGACATGAAGGTGCGGGCGTTGCCGATGTGCACGTAGTTGTACACCGTGGGGCCGCACACGTACATCTTCACGCGCCCGAACTCGCTCATCTGGAAGTCGCGCTTCTCGCGCGCCTGGCTGTCGTAGATCTTGATCATGCTGACCTCGGCATCTCTCGCAAACGCCCTGCGCGCGAAGCGCGACGCGGGCGAAGGTGTTTTGGCAGTCTAGCACAGGGCTCGGGAAACGACCCTACCCCTCGCGGCACAGCAGGGCCACGGCCGTGGCCGAGATGCCCTCCTCACGGCCCTCGAAGCCCAATCGCTCGGTGGTGGTGGCCTTCACGCCCACGCTCTCCACCGGAATGCACAGAGCGCGGGCGATGTTCTCGCGCATGGCCTGACGATGCGGCGCCATCTTGGGACGCTGGGCCGCGATCACGGCGTCGATGTCCAGAATCCGGAACCCCTGCGCGCGCACGTGCGCCCCCACCTCCGACAGCAGCCGCACCGAGTCGGCGTCGCGATAGGCGGGATCGCTGTCGGGGAACAGGCTGCCGATGTCGCCGCCGCGCACGGCGCCGAGAAGCGCGTCGCTGACGGCGTGGCACAGCACGTCGGCATCCGAATGGCCCAGCAGGCCCTTCTCATGCGGAATCTGCACGCCGCCGATCACCAGGCGTCGCCCCTCCACCAGGGCGTGCACGTCCATGCCCTGGCCGATGCGCAGGCCGGAAACGTCACTCATGGTCGCGCTCGCCTCCGAACATGCGCGTCACCGCAGCGCTGAGCAGCCCGTAGTCCTCGGGCACCGTCAGCTTGATGTTGTCGCGCGACCCCTCCACCACCAGCACCGTGCCGCCCAGACGCTCGATCAGCGACGAGTCGTCGGTGCCCACGAAGCCGTCCTGCAAGGCCGAGGCGTGGGCGCGGCGGTAGATGCCGGCGCGAAACACCTGCGGGGTCTGGGCGTTCCAGAACACGCTGCGGTCGGGCGTGCCCATCACCGTGCCGTTCTCCACGATCTTCAGGGTGTCCACCGCCGGATGCGCCACCACGGCGCCGTCGCAGTCGATGTTGCCCTTCACCGTGGCGATCACGTGCTCGATCAGCTCGGGGGTGGCAAGGGGGCGCGCGCCGTCGTGCAGCACCACGTACTCGAAGTCGTCGGGAACGTACTCAAGGCCCGAGAACGCGCTTTCCTGGCGCGTGGACCCCGCAGGCGCGATCACCACGGGCGTGACGAAGGGAAACGGGTCCACGGCGCGCTTCAGGTACTCGTCGGCGCGCTCCTCGGGACACACAAGCACGATCAGGCCCACGTCGCCTACGGCATCGAAGCTTTCGGCCGACCAGGTGAGCACCGGCTTGCCCGCGATCTGCACCAGCTGCTTGCCGCCTGCCTGGCCGAAGCGCTCGCCGGTGCCGCCCGCCAGGATCACCGCGGCGGTGCGGGGATTCCTGTCCAGCCTGCCCTCAAGACCCATCAGGGAGGACTCCTCCACGACGCCCCTCTGGCCCGGGGGCGTCAACACGGGCACATCAATGCCGCTCAGCGTAACGGTGTCTAGCATGACGCTCCTTCGGTCGAAAGAAACGGCCGCCCTCGCGATCGAGGGCGGCCGATGCTCGGCTTCCTAGCTGGAGGCACCGCCCGATGCGAGGCCGCCGGAGGGCACGCTCGCATGCCCCAGGTTGTAGCCCTTCAGAAGCGTCTCCGCCTCACGCGCTATGCTATCACGTTTACGCGGTGCGGGAATCTCGCCCGAGCCCTCGCTGAAGATCAGCTCGCCATCGACCACGCTCACGTCCACGATCGAGCCGGCCTTCCACCTGCCTTCCAGAATCTCCTCCGAAAGACGGTCCTCAAGCAGGCGCTGGATGGCGCGGCGCAGCGGACGGGCGCCGAAGGTGCGGTCGGTGCCCTCCTTGGCGATCATGCGGCATGCGTCGTCGGACAGATTGATCGACATGCCCTGGGCGATCATGCGCTCGCGCAGGTCGGCCACCATCAGGCGCACGATCTGGACGATCTGGTCTTCCGACAGCGACTTGAACACGATCACCTCGTCCAGGCGGTTCAGCAGCTCAGGACGGAACAGCTTCTTCAGCTCGCTCATCACGCGGGTGTTGATCTCGGCATCGGACAGGCCCGCGCCCGCGTCGGCCGAGAAGCCGAGGGTCTGGGTGGCGGCGATCTCGCGCGCGCCCACGTTCGAGGTCATGATGACCACCGCGTTGCGGAAGTCCACCGTGCGGCCCTGCGCGTCGGTCAGGCGACCCTCCTCCAGGATCTGCAGCAGGATGTTGAACACATCGGGATGCGCCTTCTCGATCTCGTCGAACAGCACCACGCTGTAGGGACGCTGCCGCACGGCCGTGGTCAGCTGACCGCCCTCGTCGTAGCCCACGTAACCCGGAGGCGAGCCCACCAGGCGCGACACCGCGTGCTTCTCCATGTACTCCGACATGTCGAACGACAGCAGGGCATCCTCGCTGTTGAACAGGAACTCGGCCAGTGACTTGGCCAGCTCGGTCTTGCCCACGCCCGACGGGCCCAGGAAGATGAACGAGCCGCTGGGACGCTTGGGGTCCTTCAGGCCCGCACGGCTGCGGCGAATCGCCTTCGACAGGGCCGTGACGGCCTCGTCCTGGCCCACCACGCGCTCATGCAGCACGCCCTCCATGCGCAGCAGCTTCTCGGTCTCGGCCTCGGTGAGGTTCGACACGGGCACGCCCGTCGACTGCGACACGATGTCGGCGATGTCTTCCACCGTCACGTTCTGCACGGTCTTGGCCGATTCCTCCTCCCACGCCTTCTTCTGCTGGTCGCGCTGCTCCTTCAGGCGGCTCTCCTCGTCGCGCAGGCGAGCGGCCTCCTCGAAGTCCTGGGCGGCGATCACCTCCTCCTTGCGCGACCTCACCTCGCGGATCTTCTCGTCCAGCTCGTGAAGCTCGGGCGGCAGGGTCATGTTGCGGATTCGCATGCGGGCCCCGGCCTCGTCCAGCACGTCGATCGCCTTGTCGGGCAGGAAGCGGTCCTGGATGTAGCGGTTCGACAGCTGCACGGCGGCCTGAAGCGACTCGTCGGTGAAGTGCACGCGATGGTGCGCCTCGTAGCGGTCGCGCAGGCCCTCCATGATGCGCACGGCCTGCTCCTCGTTCGGCTCGCCCACCGTGAGCGCCTGGAAGCGCCGGTTCAGGGCCGAGTCCTTCTCGAAGTGCTTGCGGTACTCGTCGATCGTGGTGGCGCCGATCACCTGCAGCTCGCCGCGCGACAAAGGCGGCTTCAGGATGGCCGCCGCGTCGATCGAGCCCTCTGCCGAGCCCGCGCCGATCAGGGTGTGGATCTCGTCGATGAACAGGATCACATCGCCCGCCGACACCACCTCGCGCACGCACTTCTTCAGGCGATCCTCGAACTCGCCGCGGTACTTCGAGCCTGCCACCAGCGCAGACAGGTCAAGGGTGATGATGCGCTTGCCGCGCAGGATGTCGGGCACCTGGTTCGACACGATCAGCTGAGCCAGGCCCTCCACTGCGGCGGTCTTGCCCACGCCGGGCTCGCCGATCAGCAGCGGGTTGTTCTTCTGACGGCGCGAGAGGGTCTGCATCACGCGCTCGATCTCGCTGGCGCGGCCGATCACGGGATCCAGCTTGCCCTCGCGGGCCTTCTTGGTAAGGTCGGTGCCGAACTCCTTCAGCAGGCTGTCGCCTGACTGCTGGTCGGGCGTGAAGGGATTGCGCCCGGCGTACACGGGGCTCTGGCCCACGAGGTCGTTCAGGGCCGTGCGGATATCGTCGGCGCTTACCTGCAGGCGCGACAGCACCGACAGGGCCGTGCCCTCGCCCTCGCGCACGATTCCCAGCAGCAGGTGCTCGGTGGAGATGTAGCTTTGGCCCATCTGCATGGCCTCGCGCAGGGCGTTCTCAAGCACGCGCTTCACGCGCGGGGTGAACGAGAGGTGACCCGACACGTCGGCGTCCTCGTCGATCGTGGCGATCTGGCGAATCTCATGCACCACGGCGTCGTGAGCCACGTTCAGGCTCTTCAGCGCCTGGGCAGCCAGACCGTCCTTCTCAAGAATCAGGCCCAGCAGCAGATGCTCAGTTCCCACGTAGGGCTGATGAAGCCCGCGAGCCTCGTCCTGCGCCAGGACGAGCACCTTGCGGGCCTTGTCGGTGAACTTCTCGAATGACATAGGCATCCTGCCTTTCCGTCGCTAAGGTTTGACTCATCCTAGCACTCATCGAATTCGAGTGCCAAACCTGCACGACACCGCCCCGATACCGACACCTTTACGATACTTGGGCAACCATCCGCACCTGTCACACGAGGTCGGGGAGCAGCCGCGAAACGTCAAGCCGAGCCTCGGCCCCTCCCCGCGCTTCCGAAAACGCGCTAGTACAGCTTGGCCCCTGCGGGAATGCGGTCGCTCACCATCAGCAGGTTCAGGCGCTCCTCAAGCTCGCCGCCCTCACCCGGCTCCTGATGGATGGCCGAAAGCAGCATCCCGCACGAGCTGATGCCCATCATCTTGCGCGGAGGCAGGTTGGTGATCGCGATCAGCGTGCGGCCCACCAGCTCCTCGGGCTCGTAGTACGCGTGGATTCCCGACAGGATCACGCGATCGGCGTCCGTGCCGTCATCCAGCGTGAACTGCAGCAGCTTCTTCGACTTCGGAACGGCCACGCACTCCTTCACCTTCACGGCGCGGAAGTCCGACGCGCTGAAGGTGTCGAAGTCCACCTCGTCCTGGAACAGCGGCTCGATTGCCACCTTCGAGAAGTCGATGGGCGCGCATGCCGCAGCAGGGTCGCCGGCGACGCGATCGCACGCAGAGGCCGTCGTCGTCGCGGCAGTCGCGGCAGCCGCAGCGGTGCGCGCGGACGCCGACGCGGCGGCGGCGCCCGAGGCACTCCGCTCGCCCGCGGCGGGCGCCTCGTTGCGCATATGGGGGAACAGCAGCACGTCGCGAATCGACTCGGCATCGGTCAGCAGCATCACCAGGCGATCGATGCCGATCCCGACACCGCCCGCGGGAGGCATGCCGTACTCCAGGGCGCGAATGTAGTCCGCGTCGTAGCCCATGGCCTCATCGTCGCCCAGGTCCTTCGCCTCCACCTGCGCACGGAAGCGCTCGGCCTGGTCGATGGGGTCGTTCAGCTCGTTGAAGGCATTGGCGTACTCGTGCCCGCAGATGAACAGCTCGAAGCGCTGCGTCAGCTCGGGCTCACCCGGCTTCTTCTTGGCCAGCGGCGACACCTCAAGCGGGTGCTCGCACACGAAGGTGGGCTGCACCAGGGTGTGCTCCACGCAGGCCTCGAACAGCTCGGCGATGATCTTGCCCGCACCCCAGGCATCCTCGATCTGACCCACGCCGTTGGCGCGTGCGATGCGCTCCAGCTCGGCGCGTTCCATGTGAATGCTGACCGGCTCGTCGATCTGCTCGTTGATCAGGTCGATCATCGTGGCGTCGCGCCACTCGCCGCCCAGGTCGATCCGGTGCCCCTGGTACTGGATCTGCAGCGTGCCGCAGGCCGCGAGCGCCGCAGCCTGCACGAAGCCCTTGGTCAGGCTCTTCATTCCCTCAAGGTCCGAGAACGCCTGATAGGCCTCCATGGTGGTGAACTCGGGGTTGTGATAGGGGTCCATGCCCTCGTTGCGGAACTGACGGCCGATCTCGAACACGCGCTCGAAACCGCCCACCAGCAGGCGCTTCAGATGCAGCTCGGTAGCAATGCGCAGGTAGAACTCGCGATCGAGGGCATTGTGGTGCGTCTCGAACGGACGCGCGTTGGCGCCGCCCGGAATGGCGTGCAGAATCGGCGTCTCCACCTCGTAGAAGCCGTTGTCCTCCATGAAGCGGCGAATGGCCGAGATCACCTTGAAGCGCTTCTCGAAGGTGTCGCGCACCTCGGTGTTCACCACCAGGTCAACGTAGCGCTGACGATAGCGCACCTCTTTGTTGGACAGGCCGTGGAACTTCTCGGGCAGCGGGCGAATCGCCTTGCTCAACAGCTCGAACGCCTCGACGGCCACCGACAGCTGGCCGCGTCGCGTGCGCATCACGCATCCGTGCGCGCCGATCCAATCGCCCAGGTCCAGGTCCTTCAGCTGGTCGTAGGCATCCTCGCCCAAGGCGTTCACGCGACAGAACAGCTGGATGTCGCCCGTGGTGTCGCGCAGGGTGAGGAAGGTGATCTTGCCCTGCACGCGCTTGGCCAGCACGCGCCCCGCCACGCTGACGGCCACCTCGGTGGACTCGCCGTCGGCCAGGCCGGCGTGATCGGCCTCGATCTGAGCCGCGTGGGCCGTGTAGTCGAAGGCGTTGCCGTACGGGTTCCCGCCCGCGGCGATGATCGCAGCGCGTTTGGCCCTGCGCACCTCGATGGGATCGTCCTCGATCACGGGGGCGGCGGCCTCGGCGGTGGTCGGGTGCAGTTCG
The DNA here is from genome assembly GCA_013201155.1 of Berryella wangjianweii. Classification (GTDB taxonomy): domain Bacteria; phylum Actinomycetota; class Coriobacteriia; order Coriobacteriales; family Eggerthellaceae; genus Berryella; species Berryella wangjianweii. Next base: position 629,744 of record CP053716.1, read on the forward strand.
TTCTCGCTCATCGATTGGTCCTTCGGTCGGGTCGTCTCACGGAAAAAGCGGCGACGCATCACCAGGATGCGCCGCCGCAGTGCGGGCGGTATGACGGGGCGCACGCGCCCCGCGACGGCGCCTAGTGCTCGATCTTCACTACGGTCATGCTGACCTCGCGGCCGGTGGGGCCGGTGGCGCTCACCTTGTCGCCCTTCTTGTGGCCGATCAGCGCGGCGCCCACAGGCGATTCGTTGGAGATGCGCCCCTCGGCCACGGAGGCCTCGGCCGCTCCCACGATGGTGAACACGCGCTCGCGCCCGTCCATGTCCACCGTCACCACGCTGCCGATGCTCACCTTGTTCGAGCGCTTCGGCACGTCCACCACGGTGGCCTCCGACAGGATGTGGTTGATCTCGTTGATGCGCGCGGCAACCATGCCCTGCTCGTTCTTGGCGTCGTCGTACTCCGAGTTCTCGGAGATGTCGCCGAACTCGCGAGCCACCTTGATGCGCTCGCCGATCTCGGCCATCTTCTCGTTCTCCAGATAGCGCAGCTCCTCTTCGAGCTTCACGCGTCCCTCGGGGGTGAGGATGAGGTTGTCGGTAGACATGAGTACCTGCTTTCAATGAGCGCGTGCCCCGGGAAGCCCGGGGCATCGCATGTTCGTTCGTGACCGTGCGGGAGCGCAACCGCGCTCCGAAGTCGCGTTAGTTGTCGGAGCGCTTGACGGTGCGGACCGTCTTCTTGACCTTCTTGGGCGCAGCCTGCTCGTCCGCCGGCGCGGCGTCCTCCTCGGCGTCAGGAAGCTCTTCCTCGATCTTCTCGCTGACCTCCTCCTGCACCTCCTTCATGCCGGCGCGCAGGCCCTTCACCGATTTGCCCAGCGCGCTGCCGAGCTTGGGAAGGTTCTTGGGGCCGAAGATGAGCAGCACCACGGCAAGGATGATGAGCAGCTCGGGGATGCCCAAACCGAAAAGCTTCATTGCGCCTCCTACGTGACGTGCCCGGCAACGAAGCGCGGGCCCGGTAAAGAAAAAGGGATGCTGCGTGAACATCCCTCCAGCAATCATGGTCGGGTTGACAGGATTTGAACCTGCGACCTCTGCGTCCCGAACGCAGCGCTCTACCAAGCTGAGCCACAACCCGCTTGCCGCATAGCAGCGGTGGAAAGCATAGCACATCGCTCCTAGGGCTGAAAGGGTTGTTTTGTGAACGACCGCGGGTCACGGTACGGCAGGACCGCTATCCCGCATTTCCTGGCATTTTAAGACGCCAATATATTAATCGTATTAATAATTTAGAGCAGCGGAAGCGGCATCGGCAACGGGTGGTCAGACGCCGCATCGGCACGAGGGAGCGTCCGTGGGAAGCCCGCGGAAAGCGCACAGAAGGAACAGTCGGGATGCGTGCGGGGCCGTCAGCGGCGCGTAGAGGAATCGCCGCGCCGCCCGCCTGCCGAACAGGCCGAGCCCCCCTCGTCGCCGCATCGGCGGCCTGCGCGCTCCCGCGCGTCGTCTTCGTCCAGAAAGCGCACGTCGGGAAGCACGCCCGCATCCGCATCAGAGGAGTCATCCGGGCCCCGTCCCGCATCGATGCGCGCAGCCTCCAACTGGGCGGGCCGCTTGAACGTGGAGGTCATCTGAATCAGCACCGCGCCGATCAGGAAGGGCATCCAGAACACGATGCTGCGGTACACCAGGCCGATGGACAGGCCCGCCGCGGCGCTCTGGCCGAAGGTGGTGAAGGCCACCGTCACGGCCGTCTCGACGAAGCCCACGCCCTGCGGCGTGAGCGAGAACATGGCGAACAGCGTGGCCACCACGTAGCCGCACACCAGCGCCTGCACGTTGTCCACCCCGAAGCTGATGCCCACCAAAACGAAGCAGGCAAGCTCGCACACGCTGGCCCCCACCGAGCAGCCCAGCGACTTCAGCGTGGGCACGGGATTGGCCATGATCAGGCTTGAGGCCTCGGCAAACGAATGGGCCGTGCGCTCAACCCACGGATCGAGCGGGCCCTTGCGAAACACGCGGCGCACCCGGTTGGCAATGCGGTCGGCCGCGCCCAGAATGCGGATGAGCAGGGCGATGTTGATGCGGCCCAGGAACAGGACGCCCACCATCGCCAGCACCACCATCAGGTCGATCAGCACCAGACCGAACCAGCCTGCGGGTATGCCCACGGTCAGGCCCACCACGCTGAAGCCCACCAAAATGATCGCCGCGAAGCCGGTGTCGATGGTGATCTGCATCAGCAGCGCGGCCGAGCCCGCCTTGCCGGGGTCGATACCGCGCCGACGCGCATCGTCCACCACCAGCGTGATGCCCGCCAGGTTGGCCGAAGGGGCCACCGTGTTCATGAAGAAGGTGCCGAATACCAGCGGCAGCGTATGACGCGCCGAATAGCGCTCGCCCACCGCCTCGAAGGCGAAGGTGTAGGCAACCGCCTGCAGGAAGTACTTGCCCAGCTGGATGGCAAGAGCCACCACGATGGGCAGGAGCGACCCGTGACTTATGACCTCGGCCAGCTCGACCAGCTGATCGCCGCGCAGGAACACGACGGCCAGCACGATGACCACCACGACGCCCATCAGAAGGGTGCGGATGCTGAGGTTCTGCTTCAAAGGTTGCTCCGTTCAGGGTTCAGGCACGCGGTTCAGTATAGCGGTCGCCCGCCGTACGAGCGACCGCCCATTCAATCGACCGATTCCCGCCCTAGTGCTTGAAGTGCCGATGCCCCGTCAGCACCATCGCCACGCCCAGCTCGTCGCAGGCGGCTATGCATTCCTCGTCGCGAATCGAGCCGCCCGGCTGGATGATCGCGCGCACCCCCCGCGCGGCCAGCAGATGCACGCTGTCGGCGAAGGGAAGGAAGGCGTCGGAGGCTGCCACCAGGGCATCAGTGGGAATGCCCATGCGAGCGCAGGCCTCATGGGCGCGGTCGCAGGCCAGCATGGCCGAGTCCACGCGGTTCGGCTGACCGGGGCCCATGCCCACGCCTGCGCGCTGGGCGGCCACCAGAATGGCGTTCGACTTCACGCCCTTCACCACGCGCCAGGCGAACAGCAGGTCGCGCATCTCGTCATCGGTGGGGACGCGCTTCGTGGCCACGGTGAAGCCTGCGGGGTCCTCGCTCACACGGTCCACGTCCTGCACCAGGATGCCGCCGTCAACCGAGCGCGCTTCCCATGCGTCGGGCGCGTCCACGCCGCCGGTGGCCAGCACGCGCAGGTTGGGCTTGGTTGCCAGCAGCTCCAGCGCCCCCTCGGTGAACGAGGGCGCCACGATCACCTCGACGAACTGGCGGTTGGCGAACATGCGCTCCACCATGCCGGTTCCCACCTGGCTGTTCACTGCGATGATGCCGCCGTAGGCGCTCTTGGGGTCGCAGGCGTAGGCGCGCTCGTAGGCCTCCTCGACGCGTGCGGCCACGGCCGACCCGCAGGGATTCTGGTGCTTCAGGATCACCACCGCGGGCTCGTCGAACTCACGCGCCAGCGCCCAGCAGGCGTCGGTGTCCAGAATGTTGTTGTACGACAGCGGCTTGCCGTTCAGCTGGCGCGCGCAGGCCAGCGAATGCGGCGCTGCCTGGGGCAGGCGGTAGAAGCCCGCAGCCTGATGAGGGTTCTCGCCGTAGCGCAGGTCAAGCTGCTTGCGAGCCGTCAGGCACAGGGTGTCGGGCGCCGCGAACCCCGCACGGCCCTCCTCGGCGGCGCGCACGCCCTGCATCCACGAGGCGATCGCGGCATCGTAGGCGGCCGTCTTCTCGAACACGCGCAGAGCGAGGGCGCGGCGCGTGGCCGGCGTGGTGGCGCCGCCGTTGGCGCGCATCTCGTCGAGCACGGCTTCGTAATCGGCGGGGTCGATGACCACGGTGACGCTCTCGGCGTTCTTCGCAGCCGAGCGCAGCATCGACGGCCCGCCGATGTCGATGTTCTCGATGCACTCCGCAAACGAGGCCCCGCGCGACACCGTGTCCTCGAAGGCGTACAGGTTCACCGCCACCAGGTCGATCATCTCGATGCCGTGCGCGGCCGCCTGGGTCATATGCTCGGCGTTCTCGCGCTTGGCCAGCAGGCCCCCGTGCACGCCGGGATGAAGCGTCTTCACGCGCCCGTCCATCATCTCGGGAAAGCGCGTCACCTCGTCCACCTGCGTCACGGCAACGCCAGCCTCGGCCAGCACGCGTGCCGTGCCGCCGGTGCTGACCACCTCCACGCCGAACTCCTCGGCCAGGACGCGCGCGAACTCCACCACGCCCGTCTTGTCGGTCACCGATATCAGCGCCCGCCTGATCATCGGGTTGCCCATCTGCGCACCTTCCTCTCGCCCTTCGCCGTTCTGAAACCCGCCTGCCCCGCTCTTCCGAACCTTCACCCGCGCCCCTGCGCCCTGCACGCGCCCCTGCGCGCAAGCGGAAGGCTCCCGCTACTCGCCCGCAGCCTGCCGCTCGGGCGCACGGCCCAGGCTGGCATCGTGACGCGCCCGCGCCTCGGCTGAATAGCGCTGGCGATAGCGCACGTCGATCAGCTCGGCCACGATCGCCATGCCCAGCTCGGCCGGGGTTTTGGCACCGAAGCTCAGACCGATCGGCCGCTTCACGCGCTCCCAATCGGCCTGCGACACCCCGGCGTCCCGCACCAGCTCGCGCACGCGCTCGTTCTTCCCCGCGCAGCCCATCATGCCCACATAGCGCGCACCCGCGCGCAGGGCCCACACGCACCCCTCGGGATCGTGCATGTGCCCGCGCGTCAGCACGCACACGTAATCGTCGCAGCGGGCCTCCAGCGCGCTCAGGTCCCCGAAGCCGGCGGCGCCCAGAAGCTCGCGTCGCGCATGGGGGAAGCGCTCGGCGCTCAGGAACAGCGGCTCGTCGTCCACCACGATCACCTCGAAGCCCACCTCGCGCGCATACCGCGCCGCGTGACAGGCCACGTCGGAGGCGCCCAGCAGCCACACGCGCACCGGCGTGAACAGGGGCGCGCCTGCCCATGTCAGACCCTCGAACTGCTCGGTGTGCATCGAGGGGCCGCGCGTGGCGTCCTTCATCTGGAACAGGTCGCGGGGCGCGTAGTCGCGCCCGCACACCACTTCCTTGGCATCGCTGCAGAAGAACACCGCATGATCTCCGTTGGCCGAGCCCACCGCGCCATACGGCTTCGTGACCGCGTTGTCGGCGTTCGCCTGGGCCGCAGCGGGGTCGTACACCACCTTGAAGCCCAGCCAGGCCAGCTCCTTCTCATCGATCGCGCGCAGAGCCCGCTCGAAGGTGGGAATGTCGCGCGCGTCAAGCGACGCGCACACGGCCGCCAGCGCCGCTTCGTCCAAATGCGCCAGCCCCTGCGCGAAAGCCGGCACGTCCTTGACGGTCAGCTGCGGGGCCCTCCCCTGACGCAGCGCCTCAAGGGCGCCCTCGATCGCGTGCCTATCCATCGATTCGCACCTTTCCTCGGTTGTCAACGCTCACGCGCCCGTCCGCGATCAGTCCCAGCACCTCGGGGTACAGAAGGTGCTCGGTGTCGTGGATGCGCGCCTCCAGAGTCTCAAGGGTGTCGTCTTCGCGCACCGCCACCGCACGCTGGGCGATGATCGGCCCGCGGTCGTACTGCTCGTTGGCGAAGTGCACGGTCACGCCCGTCACCTTCACGCCGGCTTCGAAGGCGTCCCGTATCGCATGGGCGCCGGGAAACGCGGGCAGCAGGGCCGGATGCAGATTGATCACACGGTTGGGGTAGGCGTCCAAGATCACAGGGGTCACCTTGCGCATGTAGCCCGCCATCACCACGTACTGGGCTCCCGCCGCGGCAAGCTCGCCCACGATGAAGCGGTCGGCTGCCGCCGGGTCGGCATAGGCCTCGCAGTTCAGCCAGACAACCGGTATGCCCGCGGCCCGCGCGCGCTCGATGCCGTAGGCATCAGGACGCGACGACACCACCTTCACCACCTCCACCGGCAGGTCGCGGGCGGCCTCGTCAAGAATCGCCTGCAGATTGGTGCCACCGCCCGACAGCAGCACGCCTATGCGCAGCCTGTCGTCAGTCATAACCGCTCCTTTCGCCGATCAGCCCGAACCCCCCGCGCGCGTGCGCACGCACGCTGCGAATCGCACGCTAGCCCAGCAGGGCTCCCTCGTTTCGGTAGCGCACCGCGCCCGTGCCCGCCTCCACCACACCGATGCGCATGAAGGCCTCGCCCTGCGCGCTTAACTGGGCGCACACCTCGTCAACGCGCACGGGGTCCACCACCAGCACCATGCCGATGCCCATGTTGAACGTGGTAAGGGCCTCGGCCTCGCCAAGCCCCGCTGCGGCGCACACATGATCCACCACAGGCGGAACCTCCCACGTTCCCAGCTCCACCACCGCGTCCACCCGACCGTTCAGGGCACGGTTCAGATTCTCGGTGATGCCACCGCCGGTGATGTGAGCCAGCGCGCGCACGGCCTGAGGGCATGCCCCCAGCACCTGGCGCACAGGGCGCACGTACATGCGCGTGGGCGTCAGCAGGGCCTCAAGCACGCTCTGGCCGCCCAGCGCGTCCACCGGCGCGGTCAGCTGATCGCGTGAGCGGCCCTCGACGCACACTCGGCGCGCCAGCGAGTAGCCGTTCGAATGCAGGCCGCTGGACGGCAGTCCGATCAGCACGTCGCCAGGGCGCACCTGGGCCGGGTCAAGCATCAGCGGACGATCGACCAGGCCCACGCAGAATCCCGAGAGGTCGTAGTCGTCGGCATCCATCACGCCCGGGTGCTCGGCCATCTCCCCGCCTATCAGCGCGCAGCCGGCCTGACGACAACCTTCGGCGATTCCACCCACGATCTGCGACATGGCCTGGGAATTCAGCTTGCCCACCGCCACGTAGTCAAGGAAGAACAGGGGCTCGGCGCCGGTTGCCAGGATATCGTTGGCGCACATGGCCACCAGATCGACGCCCACCGTATCGTGCCGCCCCAGCAGCTGGGCCACCTTCAGCTTCGTTCCCACGCCATCGGTGCCCGACACCAGCACCGGATCGTCCATGCGCTTGGCCGCCGCCAGCGAGAACAACCCCCCGAAGCCGCCGATGTCGCCGATCACCTCGGGGCGGTACGTGGAGCGCACCGACTGCCTGATCGCGTCCACCGCGCGGGCTCCCTCGTGGATGTCCACGCCGGCATCGGCATACGTGACGACGGGCGACGGGGCCTGGTTCTGGGTCATGGCTGCTCTCCTTGTCGGTTGCGCCGCGCATGCTGCGCGGACGTGAGGCGGACGGCGACTCGCCACGCGAATCGATCGATCGTGCGTGCGCGTCGGCGGGCTAAGAACGCGAGGCCGAAGGCACCGGGGAAACGGCGGCGGCGCGCCCGTGCGCCGGCGTATGGGCCGCGGATCCCCCGGCACGGTCGGCGAGGCCATCGAGGGCCGAGGCGGTGTCGAAGCCGCGAGCGTAATCGGCCTTCGTCTTGAAGGAGTCGCGCGCCATCGACGACGGGATGCTGACCGGGTAGTCGCCCGTGAAGCACGCGTCGCAGAAGCCCGCGTTCTGCACGTCGGGCACCGAGGCGCGCAGGCCCTCCATGCTGATGAACGCCAGCGAGTCGCAGCCGATGAAGTCACGCATCTCCTCGTGCGTCATGTTGGCCGCGATCAGCTGGTCGCGCGTATCGGTGTCGATGCCGTAGAAGCACGGCCACGTCACCTCGGGCGACACCACGCGCAGATGAACCTCGGTGGCCCCGGCGTCGCGCAGGATCGACACCAGCTTGCGCGAGGTGTTGCCGCGCACGATGCTGTCGTCGATCACCACCACGCGCTTTCCCCCAATCACCGAGGGCAGCGGGTTCAGCTTCAGGCGAATGCCCAGTTGGCGAAGCTCCTGCGTGGGCTCGATGAAGGTACGGCCCACGTAGCGGTTCTTCACGATGCCGTCAGCGTACTCGATGCCGCTTTCGGCAGCGAAGCCCATGGCCGAGGGCACACCCGAGTCGGGCACACCCAGCACCAGGTCGGCCTGAACGGGCGCCTCACGGGCCAGAACGCGCCCCATCATGCGACGGGCCTGGTAGACGCTCTGCCCGTCCAGCACGCTGTCGGGGCGGGCGAAGTACACGTACTCGAAGATGCATGCGCGGTAGGGACGCGGCTCGACGCCCTGCACGCTGCGCAGGCCGGTCTCGTCGATGCGCAGGATCTCGCCCGGGCGCACGTCGCGCACGTACGCGGCTCCCACGATGTCCAGGCCGCACGACTCGCTGGCCACCACCCAGCCGCGCCCGTCAGGAAGCTCTCCCAGACACAGCGGTCGAATGCCGTTGGGGTCGCGGAAGGCGTACAGCGTGGTGGGGCTTGCCAGCACCATGGCGTAGGCTCCCTCGATCATCTGCATGGCACGCCGAATGCCCTCGGTGATGTGATGCGATTCCTGAGTGAACTTGCCGATCAGCTTGGCTGCAGCCTCGCTGTCGGTTCCCGAGCGCAGCTGAAGCCCGGCGTCGTAGATCCTCGCACGCAGCGAGGCGGTGTTCACCAGCGTGCCGTTGTGCGCCAGCGCGATCAGCACCTCGTCGATCGCCGATATGTGAGGCTGGGCGCCCTCCCAGGTACACCCGCCGCTGGTGGAGTAGCGCACGTGGCCCACGGCCACCCTGCCCGGCAGGGCCGCCAGGCTGGCCTCGTTAAATACCTGGGTCACCAGGCCCAGGTCCTTCTCGACCAGGATGGTCTCCCCATCGCCCACGGCGATGCCCGCGCTCTCCTGCCCGCGGTGCTGCAGCGCCTGCAGGCCGAAGCAGGTCATGCGCGCCACGTCGTCGTTCGGGGCGAACACCCCGAACACGGCGCATTCCTCCTCCAAGCGATCGGGACGCTCACCAGGAAGGACCGAAGTGCCCATATGGCTTACCCCTTCTCTCCGTTGACCCGCATGCCGTGCTGCGTCGGGTTCCGCACCGCCCGACGCCAGCCTTGCAACGCGCGGCGGACGCGCCGTCACGCGGCAGGCGCACGCTACGCAGCGGCCCGCTCCTTCTCGCCGATGGCCTGCTGAACCTCCTCAGCCGCCCCGGCTCCCATGCCCAGGCCCTCGCCGCCCTTGGGCGTCTGACCCGTAGTGGACTGCTCAAGGTAGGCGTACAGAACGTAGCGTCCATCAGTTATAAGATTGTCGCAGGTTCCGAACGCGAACAGCTTGTTCATCGACGAAAGAGCCGGCAGGTCGGAGGGATGGTGCAGCGAACGGTCGATCTTGTCCTGCACGTAGGCCTGGTACGACTGCTCGTCCGGGAACGAGGGCTGGATCAGCGGGTCGTTCGCACCCACGTGAAGCAGGGCGAAGGTGCGCAGCCGATAGTTGCCCTTGGGCGTGAACAGGTACGCCACGCGCTGCGCGTCGAAGGTCTCGCGCTTGGTCATCTCGGTGATGGCCGAGAACATCGAGCCGTCGTTGAGGTGATGGCCGAAGATGAAATTGGCCTGGTCCGTGAATCCCTTGCTGTTGCGATAGTCCTGGAACACCGTTCCGAACTGGGCGAGCCATCCGTTCTTGCCCTCGAAGTCGTGGGTGAGCCAGTAGTCGTTGTCGGTTCCCTGCACCACCGGGTAGTTGATGTTGGTGCCGGGCACGTACAGCCACGCGACGGTCTGCGGGTTGATCTCAAGCAGACGATCCCAGTTCACCTTGACGTTGGGAAGCTCCTCAGGCGACTTCTCGATATCGGCGAGGTTCACTCCGGCCTGCTCGATGACCTGACGGTACACCTGCTGGCCCTGCCAGTAGCTGAACACGAGGGCTCCCAGGGTGATGAGCGACCCCACCAGCACCACGATCGCCACGTAGAACACGACGTTCCACACCTTGGCCGACTTCTTGGGCTGCTTGGCGTGACGTCCGTTGAACGGATTCTTGCCGCCGCCGCGGTTCGCGGGGGGCGTCGCGGGCATGAACGCCGAGTCGCCCGCAGATCCGGGCGCTCCCTGGGGGATGTTGAAGGTCTTGCGATCGCGTGCCATGAAACCTCGCTTGAAAAAAGGGCGCCGCGCGCCCGCTGGGTGATTTCGCTGACGATTCTAACGTGGAACACGCAGGCCACAGCAGCGTGCGCGCATATTCCACGAGAACGGAATTCCCTTGCCGTGAAGTCGCCCGCAGCTGGCGCGACACGCCGTCTTGGCATGCGAGCGCACCATGGGTCGCGCGCCTGGACGCCGCGCGACCGCGAAGCGCGGAGGACGCGGAGAGAGAGCGCAGGCGTCAGGGCTACTTGCTCATCTCGTCAAGGAAGCCCTTCACGATGAAGGCCACCGCTCCCAGCACCACCAGGGCCGCCACTACCCAAACCGCCACGATGGGAATCTCAACGCCGATAAGCTCCATAGGTCACCCCATTGCCGAAGGAAACATGCTCAGGCTCATCTTAGCGCATGGGCTCATGACAGGGCCTTACAGGAGGCTCTCTGCCACGCGGGCGATGCGATTCGCGGCCTCGGTCGCCACCGCCTGGTCAGCGGCTTCCACCATCACCCGCACCAGCGGCTCGGTGCCGCTCGTGCGCACCAGAACCCGTCCGCTGCGACCCAGCTGCCGCTCCACCGCGCGCACCTCGTCCCACACCGCGGCGCAGTCGGCCAGGTCCTCTTTGCGCGACACCCGCACGTTCACCAGGGTCTGGGGATAGCGGCGCATCACCGAGGCCGCCTCGGCAAAGCCCTTGCCGCGCCGCAGGACCGCGGCGATGAACTGACAGGCGCTTGCCAAGCCGTCTCCCGTGGAGTTGCAGTCAAGCATGATCAGGTGCCCCGACTGCTCGCCACCCAGGCGGTAGCCGTCCTCGCGCATGCGCTCAAGCACGGAGCGGTCGCCCACGGCGGTCTGCACCACGCTGATCCCCGCGTCTTCCATGGCACGGACGAAACCGAGATTGCACATGACGGTCGACACCACGGTGTCATGCGCCAGCAGCCCCCGACCATGCAGGTCAAGAGCGCACACAGCCTCCACCACGTCGCCGTCCAGCACTTCGCCCGCAGGGGTCATCAGCATCACACGGTCCGCGTCGCCGTCATGGGCCACGCCGATGTCGGCACCGCTTTCGCGCATCAGGCGCTCCAGGGGCTCAAGGTGAGTCGATCCGCAGTTCACATTGATGTCATCACCGTCGTAGTCGGCGTTGATCACGCTCACGCGGGCACCCAGGCTCTCGAAGGCCAGGGGGCTCGTGCGACAAGAGGCTCCGTGCCCGGCGTCCAGCGCGATGTGCAGCCCCTCGAACGACACGTTCTGAGCGCGCACGCCCTCCACCACATGATCGACGTAGCGCTGCACCGCATCGGGGATATCGCGGCGCGTCCCCACGCCCGCGCCCGTGGGAAGCGCCTCGGCGCAACCGGCGGCGCGAGCCGCCTCCTTGAAGGACGCTTCGCCTGTCACCAGCGCCTCGATGCGCCCTTCAGCGGCATCGGGCAGCTTGAAGCCTGCGGCATCGAACAGCTTGATGCCGTTGTACTCGGGGGGGTTGTGCGAGGCCGAGATCACCATGCCGGCGTCGGCACCCAGCTGGCGCGTGAGCACGGCCACGGCCGGGGTCGGAATCACGCCCGCGATCAGCGCCGTGCCCCCTGCGGCCATGACGCCGGCGGCGGCGGCGGATTCCAGCATGTCGCCCGAGCAGCGCGTGTCTTTGCCGATCACCACGCACGGGCCCAGCTCATGTACCGCGGCCCTTCCCATGTCGAAGGCGATCTTGCACGTAAGCTGGCTGTTCGCCACGCCTCGCACGCCATCGGTGCCGAAGAGCCGTCCCATGATGCCCCCTGTCTGTCCATCGTCAAGGCAGCGCCGCCACGGGCGCGGCCCAAGACCGCAACCTGATTATCCTAACGCAAAACGGCGCAGCGGGCCCGTCGGACCTCTCGGCAGCTCCGCAAGACACCCGAGCGCGCACCCGCCGGCGAAGTCGCCCCCGTGCACGCGGGAAGCCATCGGCGCGGATGCGACGCGCGCCCGCACGCGGCGGCAGACGGGACCGCGCAGTCCCTCCCCCGTCCATGCGCCGACCGGCGCCGCATGACACGAAACCAGCCAGTGCGCCCTCATGCGGAGATGCCGGCGTATCGCCCCGCCCCAAAACAACGCAGGCCGGAAGCCCGAAGGCCCCGGCCCGCGCACCACTCGAAGGCGGTACCTCATGCGGTCAGACGCCCGAAGCGCCGTACCGACTACGTGCTACTGGTCGCTGCTGTTCGCAGCCTCCTCGTCCTCGCGGCTGGTAATGCCGAACCCGTACGAGCCCATCGAACCCAGCAGAGCGTCCAGCTCCTCCAGGTTGCGCTGGTACGAGCGCGGCGGCAGGGCCTCGCCCAGCATGTCCTCGCCCTCGGTGGAGAAGGTTGCCGGGGTATCGCCGCCGATCAGGATGTTGTCATCAGGCGAGAACACCATGTCCAGCAGCTGGCTCATGTCGTCGCTGGATGCCGTCAGCTCCTCCTCGATCACGCTGGACAGGTCGTGGGCCGCCAGACCGGCCTTCAGCTCCTCAAGCGCCTTGGCGCCGATGCCCTCGATCCTCAGCAGGTCGTCCTCGGTGTGACCCACCAGGTCGGCCACCGTCTCGATTCCCACCTCCGAGAACTTGTTGGCCCAGCGTTGCGACACGCCCAGGTCATCGAAGATGTACAGGCGCGCCTCCTCGTCGGTAAGCTGCACGCCGCGATGACCCGGATACCCGTAGCGGCCGTACGACTCGCCGCCCGGCACCAGATAGCCGTCGTCGATGGTCCAATCCTGCGGCTGAGGCAGCAGGTCCTCGATCTCGCGCAGGGCGTCGGGCGCGTACTCGGGCAGAGCGTCGCCCTCGGCATGCGCGATGGCCTGGCCCTTGTAGGTCAGCTCGGCGCTGCGATAGCGCTTCAGGCCGGTGCCCGCCGGAATCGGCTTGCCGATGATCACGTTCTCCTTCAGACCGCGCAGGCTGTCCACCTTGCCCTCGATCGCGGCATCGGTAAGCACCTTGGTGGTCTCCTGGAACGATGCGGCCGACATCCACGAGTCGGTGGCCAGCGAGGCCTTCGTGATGCCCAGCAGCAGCGGCTGGCCCACGGGGGGCTCCTTGCCCTCGGCGATCAGGCTGTCCGCTGCGTCCTTGAACTCGTAGCGGTTCACCTGCAGGCCGGGCAGGTACGACGAGTCGCCCGCATCCAGCACGGTAAGCTTGCGCAGCATCTGGCGGGCAACCACCTCGATGTGCTTGTCGTTGATGTCCACGCCCTGCGACACGTACACGCCCTGAACCTGGCTGACAATGTAGCGAAGGGTGGTGTTCGGGTCGGTCAGGCGCAGCAGGTCGTGCGGGTTCACCGAACCGCGGGTGAGCTGCTGACCCACCTTCACCTGGCAGCCGTCCGTCACACCGGGCTGCATCTGCGCGCGAGCCGACACCTCGTACTCGCGGAAGTTGCCCTCCTCGTCGTGAATGGTCAGCACCTTCTGGTTCTTGTCGCCCGAAATCTGCAGCGTGCCGGCGATCTCGGCCAGAACCGCAAGGCCCTTGGGCTTGCGCGCCTCGAACAGCTCCTGCACGCGGGGCAGACCGTGCGTGATGTCGTCGCCGGCCACGCCGCCGGTGTGGAACGTACGCATGGTCAGCTGCGTGCCCGGCTCGCCGATCGACTGAGCGGCGATGATGCCCACCGCCGTGCCGATGTTCACCGGACGTGCGGTGGCCAGGTCCCAGCCGTAGCACTTCTGGCAGACGCCATCATGCGCATGGCAGGTCATGACCGTGCGGATGACCACCTCTTCCAGACCCGCCTGCTCAAGCTCGCGAATCTGCTTCATGGAGGAAACGTAGTCGCCCGCGCTCATCAGCACCTCGCCCTCAGGCGACACGGCGTCTTCCAGCAGGCAGCGACCGATCAGGTTCTCATCCAGCTCGCCCTTCTCGTCGTGCAGGGCGTAGGGCACGCCCTCGGCGGTGCCGCAGTCGATCTCGCGGATGATCACGTCCTGAGCCACGTCCACCAGACGACGGGTCAGGTACCCCGAGTCGGCCGTACGCAGCGCGGTGTCGGCCAGACCCTTGCGGGCGCCGTGGGTGGAGATGAAGTACTCCAGCACCGTCAGGCCCTCGCGGAAGTTCGCCTTGATCGGACGGTCGATGATCTCACCCTTGGGGTCGGACATCAGGCCGCGCATGCCCGCCAGCTGGCGAATCTGCTTGATGTTACCGCGGGCGCCCGAGAACGCCATCATGTAGATGGGGTTGAACTTGTCGAAGTTGGCGGCCATGGCGTCGCCCACCTCGTCGTTGGCCTTGTTCCAGATGTCCACGATCTGACGATGGCGCTCGTCGTAGGACATGAGGCCCATCTCGTATTCCTCGTCGATCCCGGCCACCTTCGCGTCAGCCGCGCCAAGGATCGCCTTCTTCTCAGGCGGAATCGTGGCGTCGTACACCGACACCGTCACGCCCGCGCGCGTGGCGTAGTGGAAGCCCTCGCTCTTCAGACCGTCCAGGATCCTGGGCACCTCGGAGTCGGGGTAGACGTTGCACACGTCCTCCACCAGACGGCTGATCTGGCTCTTGTTCATCTCGTAGTTGAGGAACGGATAGTCGTCGGGCAGCACGTCGTTGAACGTGATGCGGCCGATGGTGGTCTCGATGCGCTCGCCGGCCTTGTACAGGCGAATGTCGTCGAAGGCATGGGCAACCTGGGTGTCCTCGGTGAGGCGCACCAGCACCTTGGCCTGCAGGTCCACGTCGGCGCGGGCGTCGTAGGCGGCGCGGGCGTCGGCGAAGTCAACGAAGGCGCGACCCTCGCCCGGGAAGCCGTCGCGGGCGGCCGTGAGGTAGTACAGGCCGATGATCATATCCTGCGTGGGCACGGTAAGCGGGCGGCCGTGGGCGGGCGACTTGATGTTGTTGGTGGACAGCATCAGGATGCGCGCCTCTGCCTGGGCAGCGGCGGACAGCGGCACGTGCACGGCCATCTGGTCGCCGTCGAAGTCGGCGTTGAACGCGGTGCACACCAGCGGGTGCAGCTTGATGGCCTTGCCCTCCACCAGCACGGGCTCGAAGGCCTGGATGCCCAGGCGGTGCAGGGTGGGAGCGCGGTTCAGCAGCACGGGGTGCTCGCGGATGACCTCTTCCAGCACGTCCCACACGTAGCTGGCGCCGCGGTCAACGGCGCGCTTGGCGGCCTTGATGTTCAGCGAGTACTCAAGCTCCACCAGGCGCTTCATCACGAAGGGCTTGAACAGCTCAAGCGCCATCTTCGAGGGAAGGCCGCACTGGTGCATCTGCAGCTCGGGACCCACCACGATAACCGAACGGCCCGAGTAGTCCACGCGCTTGCCCAGCAGGTTCTGACGGAAGCGGCCCTGCTTGCCCTTCAGCATGTCGGACAGCGACTTCAGCGGACGGTTGCCGGGACCCGTGACCGGGCGGCCGCGACGGCCATTGTCGAACAGCGAGTCAACGGCCTCCTGCAGCATGCGCTTCTCGTTGTTCACGATGATCTCGGGCGCACCGAGGTCCAGCAGGCGCTTCAGGCGGTTGTTGCGGTTGATCACGCGACGGTACAGGTCGTTCAGGTCGCTGGTGGCGAAGCGGCCGCCGTCAAGCTGCACCATGGGGCGCAGGTCGGGCGGAATGACCGGAATCACGTCCAGAATCATGTCGGAGGGCTTGTTCTCCGACTTCAGGAACGCGTCCACCACCTTGAGGCGCTTGATGGCCTTGGCGCGCTTCTGGCCCTTGCCCGTGGCGATGACCTCGGTCAGCTCCTCAGCCGTGGCCTCCAGGTCGATGGCCTCAAGCAGGTCGCGCACGGCCTCGGCGCCCATGCCGCCGGTGAAGTAGTCGCGATAGTTCGCGCGCATCTCGCGATACAGGGCGTCGTCGCTCAGCAGCTGCTTGGGCTCGATGCGCTGGAAGGCCTCGAAGGCCTCCTGGCGCAGGGCCTTGCGCTCGTTGAACTCCTCGTAGATGTCGGCGATCTCCTCTTCCACCTCTTCGGGCGTGAGGCGCTCGTCGTCGTCGATGTCATCGACGAACTCGTCCTCCTCCGGCACGTAATCGGTGGACAGACGACGCGTGGAGGCAACCAGGCGATCGCGCTCGGCGTCCAGCTCCTCCAGGTCGGCGGCCAGGTCGTCGCGCAGCTCGTCCAGGTCCTCCTCACGTGCCTCGTGATCCACGGAGGTGATGATGGAGCTGGCGAAGTACAGCACCTTCTCAAGCTCCTTGGGCGAGATCTCGAGCAGGTAGCCCAGACGGCTCGGCGAGCCCTTGAAGTACCAGATGTGGCTGACGGGGGCCGCCAGCTCGATGTGGCCCATGCGCTCACGTCGGACCTTCGAGCGGGTCACCTCCACACCGCAGCGCTCGCACACGATGCCCTTGAAGCGCACGCGCTTGTATTTGCCGCAGGCGCACTCCCAGTCCTTGGTCGGGCCGAAGATCTTCTCGCAGTACAAGCCGTCCTTCTCGGGCTTGAGCGTACGGTAGTTGATGGTTTCGGGCTTCTTCACCTCACCACGCGACCAGCCGCGGATATCCTCGGCGCTGGCCAGCGAGATGCGGATGTCGTCGAAGTTGGTGACATCGAATTCGATGGTCATTTATCGCTCCTCCCCTTCACCGAGAAGGTCGTTGCTTTCGTTGGTTGCGAGCTCGCCCATAAGGTCTCCCAGACCTGCGGCGATGTCATCGAGTGCGCTGGCTGCCTCGGCCTCGGTCTTGGCGGCCTCGCTGGCAAGCGCGTCGTACAGCGCCTGATCGGCGTCCGGCTCGACCTCGGCGGTCTGGCCGCCCTCAAGCTCGACGTTCAGGCCGAGCGAGCGCATCTCCTTCACCAGAACCTTGAACGACTCGGGCACCTCGGCGGCGGGGATGTTCTCGCCCTTCACGATGGCCTCGTACGACTGCACGCGACCCGAGGTGTCGTCGGACTTCACGGTGAGGATCTCCTGCAGCACGTTGGAGGCGCCGTAGGCGTACAGAGCCCACACCTCCATCTCGCCGAAGCGCTGGCCGCCGAACTGCGCCTTGCCGCCCAGCGGCTGCTGGGTGATCAGGCTGTAGGGGCCGATCGAGCGGGCATGGATCTTATCGTCCACCATGTGGCCCAGCTTCAGGATGTAGCTCTGGCCCACGGTGATGGGCTCGCGGAACTTCTCTCCCGTGCGTCCGTCGTACAGCCACGCCTTGCCCGTGCGCGACAACTGGGGCACGAACTCGTCGCGGGCCAGGTCGCCGTACAGGGTGTGGTTGCGGTTGATCAGGTTGCGGTTGGCATGCTCGATGGCCTCCGAGATCTCCTGCTCGCGAGCGCCGTCGAACACCGGCGTGGACACGAACATCGGGCCCTCGACCACCTCGTCGGTGTCGGCCTTGTCAGACCAGCCCCACTTGGCGGCCCAGCCCAGGTGATTCTCGAGCAGCTGTCCCACGTTCATACGCGAGGGAACGCCCAGGGGGTTCAAGATCACGTCGATCGGCGTGCCGTCGGCCATGAAGGGCATGTCCTCGACCGGAAGCACGCGCGAGATGACGCCCTTGTTGCCGTGACGGCCCGACAGCTTGTCGCCCTGCTGCACCTTGCGCTTCTGGGCCACGTACACGCGAATCAGCTCGTTCACGCCCGGCGCCAGCTCGTCGCCGTTCTCGCGGGTGAAGCGGGTCATGCCGATCACGCGGCCGCCCGAGCCATGGGGCACCTTCAGCGAGGTGTCACGCACCTCGCGGGCCTTCTCGCCGAAGATGGCGCGCAGCAGGCGCTCCTCGGCGGTCAGCTCGGTCTCGCCCTTGGGCGTGACCTTGCCCACCAGGATGTCGCCCGGCTCCACCTCGGCGCCCACGCGCACGATGCCGTCGGCGTCGAGGTCGGCGGTCATCTCGTCGGAGATGTTGGGGATCTCGCGGGTGATCTCCTCGGCGCCCAGCTTGGTGTCGCGGGCGTCGATCTCGTACTCGGCGATGTGGATGGAGGTCAGCAGGTCCTCAGACACCACGCGCTCGGACACGATGATGGCGTCCTCGTAGTTGTAGCCCTCCCAGGGCATGTAGGCCACCATGAGGTTCTGGCCCAGCGCCAGCTCGCCGCCATCGCACGAGGGGCCGTCGGCCAGCACGTCGCCGGCCTGCAGCTCGTCGCCCTTGCGCACGATGGGACGATGGTTGATGCAGCCGCTCTGGTTGGAGCGCTGGAACTTCGGCACCAGGTACTCGTCGTACTCGCCGTCGTTGTTCAGGATGATGATGGTCTGGCCGTCCACGTAGTCCACCACGCCGGGGTTCTGGGCCACCAGGATCTCGCCCGAGTCCACGGCGATGCGGTGCTCGATGCCCGTGCCCACCAGGGGCGCGGTAGGACGAAGCAGGGGCACGGCCTGACGCTGCATGTTCGAGCCCATGAGGGCGCGGTTGGCGTCGTCGTGCTCGAGGAACGGAATCAGCGACGTGGCCACCGAGGTGATCTGGCGCGGCGACACGTCCATGTACTGCACCTGCTCGGGCGTTACCTCGCCGGGCTCGCCGAACATGCCGGCGGCGTCCTTCATGCGGCACACCACGCGCTTGGAGGGCACGAACTCGCCGTTGTCGCCGGTGCGGCCGAACACGCGAGTGTCGGGATCGAACGCCTCGTTGGCCTGAGCGATGATGAAGTTCTCCTCCTCATCGGCCGTGAGGTAGTCGATGTCGTCGGTCACCTTGCCGTCCACCACGCGGCGGTACGGGGTCTCGATGAAGCCGTAGGGGTTGATGCGCGCATAGGTTGCCAGCGAGCCGATCAGGCCGATGTTGGGGCCTTCGGGCGTCTCGATGGGGCACATGCGCCCGTAGTGCGAGTTGTGGACGTCGCGCACCTCGAAGCCCGCGCGCTCGCGCGACAGGCCGCCGGGGCCCAGGGCCGACAGACGGCGCTTGTGCGTGATGCCGGCGGCGGGATTGGTCTGGTCCATGAACTGCGACAGCTGCGAGGAGCCGAAGAACTCCTTGATGGCGGCCACGATCGGACGAATGTTCACCAGCGACTGGGGCGTGATGCCCTCGGGGTCCTGCATGCCCATGCGCTCGCGCACCACGCGCTCCATGCGCGACAGGCCGATGCGGAACTGGTTCTGAATCAGCTCGCCCACGGTGCGGATACGACGGTTGCCGAAGTGGTCGATGTCGTCGATGGAGAAGCCCTCCTGGCCGTTGTGCAGGGCCAGGATGTACTGCATCGTGCGCACGATGTCCTCTTCGGTCAGCGTGGGCGCGTCAACCTCGGGGTCGATGCCCAGCTTCTTGTTCATCTTGTAGCGGCCCACCGACGCCAGGTCGTAGCGCTGCGGGTTGAAGAACAGGCCGTCGAGCAGGGTGCGCGCCGAATCGATGGTAGGCGGCTCGCCCGGACGGAAGCGGCGGTACAGCTCGATCAGCGACTCCTCGCGCGTGCTGGCGGGGTCGCGCTCAAGGGTGCGCAGCACCATCTCGGACGGACCCAGCAGCTCGATGATCTGCTCGCGCGTCTCAGCCAGGCCCAGGGCGCGCACCAGCAGGGTGGCGGGCTGCTTGCGCTTGCGGTCGATGCGCACGTGCAGCACGTCGCGCTTGTCGGTTTCGAACTCAAGCCAGGCACCGCGGCTGGGGATCACCTTCGCGTTGTAGATGGTGCGCGCGGAGGTCTTGTCGGCCTCGGTGGAGAAGTACACGCCCGGCGAGCGCACGAGCTGGGACACCACGACGCGCTCGGTGCCGTTGATGATGAAGGTGCCGCGCGGGGTCATGAGCGGGAAATCGCCCATGAACACTTCCATCTCCTGGGGCTCGCCCGTCTCCATGTTGATCAGGCGCATGCTGACATACAGCTGAGCCTGGTACGAGACGTCCTTCTCCTTGCACTCGTCAACGGAGTACTTGGGCTCGCCGAAGCGATGGCCCAGGAACTCAAGACGCAGGGTCTTGGTGGAATTCTCGATGGGGCTGATGCTGGCGAACGCCTTCTCCAGGCCCTCGGTCATGAACCACTGGAAGCTCTCGGTTTGAATGGCGATCAGATTGGGGACGTCCATCACGTCCTGAATCTTCGCGAAGCTTCGGCGATCCCTGTAACGGCTGGTGGTATCAGGATTTTTTCCTTGAGCCACGAGGCTGCTCCTCCCTAGGCGACACCTACAGAACTGCAAAAAAGTACAGTTTTACAAAGTATGATGAACGAAAGAGAAGGTCAAGGATTTTTTTCAGCAAGTATGGAAGTTTGCTGTCTTTTATTGCCATCTACCTGGCTTTTCTTGACGAATCGATGACACATGCGATGCATGGCGGCAGAGCACGGCGAAGCCGCAGCCGCTATACTTCGTATTACACAAATCAAAGGAGGAGCCCATGGGAAGCACGATGGTGACCGTCCGGATGCCAGCAGAGCGCAAGGCGCGGGCCACAGAGGCGCTGAAGGCGCTGGGGCACACTCCCTCCAGCGCGATCAACCTGCTGTTCGCGTACGTGGCGCAGTACGGGCGCCTGCCCTTCGACAGCGAATCCGCAGGCGCGGACGCACAGGCCATCGGCCCCGCCGGCGACTCCCCCGCGCCGCGCATGCGCGTGCCCATCGACCCGCGCTTCATGGGCATGAGCGGTGCCGATCTGGGACCGCTGCCCTAGCCAGCTCATCCCAAGGATCAAGCGCGAGAGAGCCGAACCCGGCGCGGTAGCGCGAGCGGGCATGAGCGCCGGCCGCACCAAGCATGCCGTGGCGGGCGGCGCGACGCGTGCCTCGATGGCCAGGAACGGAAGGCCTCGAAGGCCGGATGCGGGGAGGGAAGCTTTACCGACCGTCGCGCAGGGCACGCAGCTTCGCCAGGGTGTCGGCGTCGATGCGTCCGGCCACCGTGGTCTTCGGCGCCACGCGCGGGCTGTCGTCCAGGCGCGCCTCCTCGTAGTAGCGCGCCATGTCGCGACAGAAGCCCTCGGCGCTCATGCGATCCACGCCCAGGCCAAACACGGTGTCCTGTATGGTAGCGTCGCTGGTGACCACCAGCACCTCGAAGCCGTTCTCGCGACCCTCGCGCGCCAGCTTCTCGATCAGCTTGTCAGCCGAGAAGCCTGCGGGCGAGAACTGCACGCGCACCCCGCCCACGCTGGTGGGGTCGCCGGTGGAGAAGGCGTTGCCGCCGCCATCGAACACCACGGTGGCCCGCCACTCGCGGCCGGCGAAGTGCACCACGTCGTTGATCAGGGCCTCACGTGCCCGGTTGAAGGCGTCGTCGGTGTAGTCAGGCTGCGAGATGCGCTGGTAGCGGCTACCCGAGCGCAGCACGTTGTAGCCGTCCACCACCAGCATGCGCCTGCGGTCGCGCGCCATAGGCTAGCACCCCTTCGCTGCGCCCGCCTGCTCGGCGCCACGCAGCGTGGATGCCGGGCGGTTCTGGCGCAGCCACTCGTACATCAGCGCCGTGGAGGCCTGAGCCACGTTCAGCGACGACACCTCGCCCATCATGGGCAGCTTGCCGGCAAGGTCGCATCGCTCCAGCACCAGGCGCGACACACCGTCGTGCTCGTTGCCCATCACCAGGCCGATCTTGCCCTTCAGGTTCACATCCCACAGATAGTCGGAGGCGTGCTCGGAGGCTGCGGCGATCCAGAAGCCGGCCTCCTGCAGGCGCTTGATGGCCTGCACCATGTTGGAGGTTTGGGCCACGGCCAGGTGGGCGACCGCGCCAGCGGAGGTTTTGTAGGTGGTGGCGTTCACGTGCGCGCTGCGCTTGTTGGGAATCACCACGCCCACGGCGCCCGCGCTCTCGGCGCTGCGGATGATCGCGCCCAGGTTGCCGGCATCGGTGATGTGGTCCAGCAGCACGATCAACGCGCGGCCGTCGTTGGCCTCGGCATAAGCCTGAGCTGCATCGATCAGGTCGCCTACGCCCACGTAGCCGAAGCGCTTGGACTCGGCGATCACGCCCTGATGGCTGCCATGGGCTGACAGCTCGTCCAGCTTGGCGCGAGCCACCAGCTTCACGTCCACGTCGCACCGACGCGCCTTGCGCATGATGTCTTCCACCAAAGGATCGCGCTTGGCATTGTCGGCCAGGAAGATGCGCCGCAGGGGCACGCCGATCCGCAGGGCCTCGATGATCGGTCGTTTTCCCTCGATGTAGTCGCTCATGCGCGATGCCTTTCAGGTGTCGGGACGAAGATGGTCGCGTGCACAGGGCAACGCTGAAGAGCCGAGCGCAGGGCTCGGCTCGTTGGATTCTAACATGGGGGCCACGGCCTGGGACGGCGGCTCCGCGACCACCCGAAAGGCTCACGGGCGAAAGGATGGTAAGGCAAATGACGTGCGGTGAGCGATGAGGGAGCCGCGGGCAACCCGCCGGATGACCGCAGCAGCCGACCGGAAGCTACCGCGGCCATCCCACAGGCCGTCCGTGTGCCTAAGTGCGCCTAGGCCCGTCGCTTCTCGTGCACGACGGCGACCACCGCGGCCGCGTGGTCCGCCGCCTGCTCGACCGCGCCAGCGGGGTCCTCCTGCGCGATCTTCGCTGGGGTCACACTCGACACCAGGCAATCGACGCAGTTCATCATCCGCCTTGCCTCCGCGGGCTTCGGGTCCTCCAGCGCCACGGCCACCGGGGCGCCGTCCGCATGCAGGGCGTCGGTAAAGACGGGCGGGCTATTAAGCGGAAAGCTGGGAGGAACCGCGCACCGGACGTAACCCGTGACGGCGCGCACACGGGCCTCAAGGCGCGCAAGCGATTGGGGTATGCCACGCTGATCAGGCATACGTCGCAAGCCCGAGCAAACGCGGCGAGGGCTTAAGGCTTCGCCGGTTGGGATGCCGGTCAGTTCGATGCTGCTCCAAAACATGCGCGAGAACGAGTAGCCCGACTCGTCGTTTGAATACCAGTCAGTTCGACACTGCTCCAAAACGACCTCGACGACTGGGAGCGCTTCCTCGTCGTTTGAATACCAGTCAGTTCGACACTGCTCCAAAACTCCTCGAGGTTCCCCGTCTCCGCGTTGAAGTTTGAATACCAGTCAGTTCGACACTGCTCCAAAACGACCTCGACGACTGGGAGCGCTTCCTCGTCGTTTGAATACCAGTCAGTTCGACACTGCTCCAAAACTTCATGCGGTCGGAGCTCGTCGCCTACGCCGTTTGAATACCAGTCAGTTCGACACTGCTCCAAAACCTGCTCTTCTGCCCGCACCTCACGATGATGGTTTGAATACCAGTCAGTTCGACACTGCTCCAAAACTCCGACTTCGTGACCTCGCGGCGCACGGTGGTTTGAATACCAGTCAGTTCGACACTGCTCCAAAACATCCGCGAGAACGAGTATCCCGACTCGTCGTTTGAATACCAGTCAGTTCGACACTGCTCCAAAACTAGACGAGGTTGCGCTATGCGACGAGGCTTGTTTGAATACCAGTCAGTTCGACACTGCTCCAAAACAGGACGATGGTTCTCTGAGCCTCGCGCTGAGTTTGAATACCAGTCAGTTCGACACTGCTCCAAAACTAATGCACGACCTCCCTGCATATGCGATTGGTTTGAATACCAGTCAGTTCGACACTGCTCCAAAACACCCACGTTCGATGAGCCATCGCCTGCGAGTTTGAATACCAGTCAGTTCGACACTGCTCCAAAACGCAGCGTCGGGATGATCGGTTGGTGCATGGGTTTGAATACCAGTCAGTTCGACACTGCTCCAAAACCCGCGAAGGAGCATGGGCGCGACGACGTTCGTTTGAATACCAGTCAGTTCGACACTGCTCCAAAACTTAACGGTCGATTCCGAGTAGTTCCCATCAGTTTGAATACCAGTCAGTTCGACACTGCTCCAAAACAGATTCGGCTCCGTCCCATACGCCAGGTAGTTTGAATACCAGTCAGTTCGACACTGCTCCAAAACCGGGATAGCTGCTCGGCGTGCTCGATGTCGGTTTGAATACCAGTCAGTTCGACACTGCTCCAAAACAGCCCTCGCGCGTGTCGTGGGATCCTGCGCAGTTTGAATACCAGTCAGTTCGACACTGCTCCAAAACGACTCGACAGCCCTCTTGAGAGACTCGACGGTTTGAATACCAGTCAGTTCGACACTGCTCCAAAACGACTTAACGCACCTTGACATACACGAACGCGTTTGAATACCAGTCAGTTCGACACTGCTCCAAAACACGGAAACGCCTGAGTCGATCAGCGCCGTGGTTTGAATACCAGTCAGTTCGACACTGCTCCAAAACCCTTCCTGCGGTTGACGCTTGCGATGGTGAGTTTGAATACCAGTCAGTTCGACACTGCTCCAAAACAGCATCGGTGACTGGGAGAGGCGCAGCGAGTTTGAATACCAGTCAGTTCGACACTGCTCCAAAACAGCATCGGTGACTGGGAGAGGCGCAGCGAGTTTGAATACCAGTCAGTTCGACACTGCTCCAAAACGGCTCGATCGCCGCAGGCACGCCAATCGAGTTTGAATACCAGTCAGTTCGACACTGCTCCAAAACTACGGCGGCTACGGCAGCGGCGCGGTGTCCGTTTGAATACCAGTCAGTTCGACACTGCTCCAAAACAGCCCAGAGTACTATGGGACGACTCAGCAGTTTGAATACCAGTCAGTTCGACACTGCTCCAAAACATCAAGCTCCCCTATCGTTGACTCTATCTGGTTTGAATACCAGTCAGTTCGACACTGCTCCAAAACAGCTGACTGGGCGGGTTCGCCTGCTCAGAGGTTTGAATACCAGTCAGTTCGACACTGCTCCAAAACGAAACGTCGAGTGGCATATCTTCGCCTTTCGTTTGAATACCAGTCAGTTCGACACTGCTCCAAAACTGCGTGGCCGCCGTGGGAAGCGTCGGCGCGTTTGAATACCAGTCAGTTCGACACTGCTCCAAAACCTCAACCCGTAATCCTCCTCCAAGCATCAAGTTTGAATACCAGTCAGTTCGACACTGCTCCAAAACTCCATTTCGGCACTGAGCTTCAACGTCATGTTTGAATACCAGTCAGTTCGACACTGCTCCAAAACAGGTAGGTGGTATGAATGCGATGGCAAAGGGTTTGAATACCAGTCAGTTCGACACTGCTCCAAAACCCTGTGGTACGATTCCCCTGGTCGCTCGAGTTTGAATACCAGTCAGTTCGACACTGCTCCAAAACGAGAATAGGGACTTGTCGGCGATGATGGCCGTTTGAATACCAGTCAGTTCGACACTGCTCCAAAACCATTGGAGCAAAATCCCTTCTGCGGAGGGATGGCCAAACCAACTGGACGCTTACCTTTCTATTTCAAGAAAATGCTGGTCGATTTGCAGAATTCGCTCATCGCCCACACGAGCAAATGGCCAATTGCACTCCAAGAACAACACCTTCATATTTGATTGAAGCAGCCGAGAAAAAAGCTCCCGCATCTTCTCGCCATCAAAATACGATTGGAAATTTACGAAAACAAGGGGCTTCTCCAGGCAAGCGTCCTCAACTGCTCCAAAAAACGATATAAGACTGTCAAAGAGCGACTGGTGCATATCTGCATCATATCCGAACGAAAATGCTTTGAGGTACTTCTTAGCATCCCATTCGCTCTTAAACTCGTAATCACCTCGTAAGCTTAAAGCCGCGCGCTGTAGAATGACGCGCAAATCACGTGCGCGCGTCTCCACCTCGCTTCGCAAGCCCTCGTCCTCCATTATCAACGCTTCGATACGCGCGTACAGGCCGCCTGAAATATCCCTACAATCCCATGGCAAACAAAACGGCGAAGGGATTACGATAGCCGCGCCCTTCGGTTTAATAGACTTTCCATCGCAGCTCCAACACGTGTACGGCTCGGTCGCGCATTCCCCTTCTTCGCTGAAAAGAGATTGGACAACGCGCGAGTACAGCGTCTTGTTATCAATCGCAAGAACAAACGGCCTGCCTGGAAGCACCTCAATTGCACTCTCTATGCCTTGTATGCAAAACCTCATATAACCAGAAGGCTTTCCATGGTATCAACCTCTTCGCATTCAGCCTTTCTCCCCGTGACATACACCATGGAGGAAAACTGACGCTCAGTAACCTTCAACACCTGCACAAGACCCTGGCTCGGAGCGTTCTTCCTTAATCTCGCAATCGCAGCGGCCGAGGCGCCTTCGTTCAGCACCAACTTCGAGTAAACCGACTCCTGCATCATCAGATAGCCCTCATGAATAAGAAACTTCCTAAATGCGCGATATGCCCTCTGCCGTCGATAATCGTTTACCGGCAAATCAAAGAATACAATCAAGCGCATGAATCTCACTCTCTCCGATTCAGCCATAGAGCGAGAACCCGTCTATATCCGCTGGAGCTATCATCCGATTAAGCGCATTAACGCAATCCTGAACGTACAGCGACACCACCGAGCCTAATCGGTACGCCCCATCGCGATAAGCCACTTTTTGGCTCGCAATATCGCAAAGGAGCAGCCTGATATCCTTATCGAAGCCATCGCCCATCGAATTGAGCACCAGGCGATCGACGAAGGGCCGAAAGGGCTCCATAAGATCACACGAGAAATTGAACTGGTTGTACTCGCTGCGATGACATATGCCCCTCTGCGTCAAATACCCACGAGAGACAACCTCTTTGCTCACCATTGAGAGGATAATCGCGTACCCGTAATTCAGAGCAGCATTCACGGGCAGATCGGCATCACGCGAGAAACCCGTGCCAAATGCAACGGAGAAATACATACGAGCGGCATATCCCTCCCTATTGGTGGTATCACCCGATTTCACCTGTTCAGTAATCGCCCGCAGGGCACGCGCATGGTTCACATGACCACGTTCTTCCAATACCGCCGCCTGCATGCGAATCTTGTCGCGAACGACACGCTGCCAAACCCGCTTCTTTATTGGCTCACTCCATTCAAGCTGCTCCTGCACTCGTTTGCTGGTGTTGTGAGCTCCGTGCAGCGGAAGATACTGACCAACAGGATGGTGTTTATGATTGCTCACCACCACTGAGATAGAACGCGTAGCGAGCTCTGCAAGCAAATAGGTGCTGATAAATGCTTGATGGGTATGGAGGACGACCGACTCCACCTCGGAAAGGTGGACCTTCACCGTGCCGTCCTCCTTACGCACTACCATATAGCCGCCCTGGTATGAGCAGCGAGACGGACTCTCTATGAGCACCGTCCTAAAGGCCAATCTCCCTCCTTGACTCGAACATACCTGTTACAGATTGTCTAATAATGCAAAAACTCCTCGACGCATCGTTGAGAATGACTCTGAAAGTAAACGAAATCTCCCCTGCGAACTGCTTCCCTCCAAATGGCCTCATATCGATTTGGTTCCTATGGCCTGAAATCACATCAAGGATCAACCGAAGCCCGGCGACTTGATCATCCCTGCTCGCAGCATCGAAGGTACCCCTATAAGAAGCCAGGCCGATTTTCTCAAATGCCTTCGGAGCCCGCACTTCACATCTGTTTGCAACAGTATTAAATAATTCAACAGGATCGACTTCGTCGGTATGTCTTGGGTCGAACAGCTTGTTGAATTTTTCCGCTTCCGAGCACGTGAAGGCGATTTGACTAGCGTTTCTAACTTCATGTAGTCCCCTCAAAGACAACCTGTCGCCATCAATCTCGATAAGCTGGTGCTTTGCCAAACGCTTCACCTCAATGGATACGAACTCTTCCCCATTGGATTTCGCAAGCCCGCGGGCGAATTCCACCAGACCATCGCCACCCTGCGCCACCTTTGCTGCAACCGACACCGGGACAGCATCGAACCTCAATGCAGGTCGCTTCTTCTTATCTAAAACTCGATAAATGAAGAAATACGCAAATTGCTCTCTTGAATACCCCCCATACACCTCCGGCGGAAGCTCTTTCTTAATCGGGATAGTTGGAATTTTTTTGCCACCCTCTGGCGAATAGATCGTCGCATCCCAGAAGGCCCCTGTGGTCTCTATCGGCATGCGGCTGATATAGCACGTTTTATAGTTCAGATACGTGCGCAAGCGCTCGATTTCCATCTCGCTGTCCCACAGCATAGTCTCGCCATCATCAGCCTTCTTGACTGAGAGAAACCGCTTCAGCAAGAACAAAGTGGAACCCGGAGCCTTTCCAGGCTTCGCCCCCTCTTCCCCCTCCTCGCGGAAGAACTTGCGCATGGCCTTCGCATAGCGGATCGGCTCCTCGATAGCCTTAGGAAAACACTCCTGCAAATAGCGACCCAGGGTGACGGCCAAAAGAGCATCATGCGCATGGTGATAGTCATTCAACGCTCGGCACTTATGCAGTCCGGCCCGCTTGCGCACAACGCTCGAAAGCCCCGCCTTAATCGGCACGACCTTCGTATCGGGAAATTCCTGGCGAAGGAGTAGCTGCAGCAATTTGATGCTTTGACTGGTTTCAACAATCTGCCTGGCGATAAAGCCACGGAGCTGCTTGTCGCTAAAGCGCTCTCGCGTCAGGTTCGCATACTTCTTCTCGCCAATCAGACCCGCTTCCTTAAGCGCGCCCCAAGTGCCCCTCATCTTCCCAATGATACGCTGATCAAGGAGCAGGCTATCGGTCTTCCGCTGGTTGCAGTGCGAGTTCACCAGCGCCTTGTTCTCAAGACTGTCATCTTTTATGTACGCTTGCGGCAAGATGTGATCGACCTGATAACGAGGGCTAGACAACTCGCGAATATCGATCGGCTCCCCACAGTATAGGCACTTGCCGTTCTGCATGAAGTACAAGGACAAACGCTCATCAAGATCCTTGGAGCCAATTCCCTTGAATTCATCCATAATGCCTGGCTTCAGCAGACCCTGCGCACCGAGAGCCTTTAACGCCAACTCGACTCGCTTATGACGCTTCGTGTTTCGACCCTTTTTGCGCTCATCCTCCTCACGTGTCACCTCGACATACACCACCGAAGGAGACGTTCCGGCAATGGAGGCTATCTCCTTTACGATTCTCAGGGCCTGATTCACCGAACGTCGAATCGCCGAAGATCCAGGAAGATCCTGAACCGACAGGCCCTCCCCGTCCATCAGCTTCTCATGATTGATTTCTTCAATGCGCTTCTTGAAGCCCATTGCCTGATCATTCAGGATCTGCATCAGCACCATCGGACTGCCAAGCACGTCTCGGCTGGAGGCATCCTCGTACTCACCGCACACCAGCCTACCCTCGATCAGAACGTCCATGACGCTCTTAGGTTCGCCGTCAATATCAACCCTTACGCCCGTCAGCAGCTTCTGAGAGAGCCTCCCCCATCCGGTGAACCGCTTCTTGCACACTCGCTTGATCTGATCCGCATTCAGGCGATCGCCGTATGACACCTGAAGCTTCTCACGAAGAATGGCTCGATCCTCGAACAGCGTGTTCCACAGGATAATCTGCTCGGCCATGTCTTCATCGGACTCAGAAAGGTCATCGACCCCCAACAGCTGGCAGAAGAACAGGTATGAGGAGAGCTTCGACTCGTACCCCGTCTCGCCCTGCCCTCCACCTACGCTTACCTGAATGGATCCGAATTCCTGCTTCAGCAAATCCGCTACGGCTTTATAAGTGACGCGCCCGCGACCAAACAGCCTATCGACGATCATCATGCGCTGGTCTTCAGTGAAGGGCCTGCGTTTACCTTCGTCCTGAGTCCACCACGACCCATTCAGCTCATTCAGCACGCAGAAGCGCTCATACAGAATCGAGCACTTGGGCAAGACGGACTCGCCATACAAGTACGTACACGTACCCGTTAGACGCCTCATGAACTTCTCGGCGCTCTTATGCCGATCGATAACATCCTCCCAATTCCATGGGCGAACCGGCGTATTCTCCATGCCAGGCTTGCGCTCGGACCACGCGAAGCGATTCCTTCCCGCGGCATCCTTTGCGGCATTCTTCTGAGTCAGAGGTCCAACATAATAAGGAATACGGAAGGTTACGAGCGACTGCAGCTTATCGGACTCTTCCGCCAGGAACGGATAGTACTTCGACTGGTTGTCGATAATGGCGCGCATCTCCTCAAGATGAAGCTGGAAATAGATTGCGCCGTTATCGCTCGTCTTCTGACGACGAAGGAACATCCCCTCGTCGAACCCCTTCATCATCTGGGTGTACTCTTCAGTCTGCTCAGCGGGCGTGCCCTTCAAAACCTTCTCAACCTGCTTCTTAAGGTCGTCGTAACTCAGCTTCGAGGCTCCGATGTTATATGCCGTATATCCCCGAGCGGTGCGGGGCGCATATCGACCATTCTTCATTTCACCACGGAAGAATTCATCGAATCTTTCAGGGGCATAGCTTTTGAACAGGCCTTTGAGCAAATCGAGATCACGCCCGTACTGCTTGTAGCGCTGCACCATGCACTGAGAGATCGTGCCGCCCGTCGATCCACGCATGATTCCCGCGAGGAGATAGGCGTAGTAGGCTCCTTGAATGGCCTCGAACAGCGGCAATCCCTCATCGGGGCAGTGCCCGCTAAGGAATTCCTCGATCTTGTCTTCGTTGGAAAGATTCAGCTTCTGAGCCTCACCCTCGAGGAAGAACACCTTCGAGAAGTCCGCCTGCAGTCCAACGACCGCTTTGCACACCTGTTTGACCACATCAGAGAACTCCGACGAACACTTCACGGCCCCTGGGGCCTCCTTGGCTTTCTCGGAACGCGACTTCTCCGGCGACTCGAGCGCTTCCTGAATCTTCTGCACATCAACTTCGCACAGAAGCTCCGATGCGGCTGCCCACTCGGTCAGCCGGTCGGCCAGATCGACAAGCGAAGCGCTCATGTTGGCATTTTGCGAAGTCAGATTCGCATCATCTTGGCGAAGGAAGTTCCCTCGCACCTTCACAATGTTGTGAAATGCGAGGTAGATAAGACGAATATCAGCCTTTTCGGGCGTGTCCATAAGCCATTCCCGCAAATGATAGATCGTGGGAAAGCGCTCATAGTAATCAACTTCATTGAAATCGCTACCATTGAAAAGCGGCCAGCGATAATCGGAATGACCCTCTTCGCGATCGGAGGGATGAAGGCGGGACTGGCGCAAGCGATGGAAAAACTCGGAGTCGACAGCTTCGACGTGATCCTGAAATATATCCTGAAGGAAGTCGAGTCTCTGTCGACGGCGAGCAATTCTTCTGCGCATGCCTCGATGGACGCGAGTGTCCGCAGCAGTTTTAGCACCCTCAAACAGCCTGCTGCCGAAAGCTCCCTTTCCCTTGAACGAAAGCAGTTCACCATCATTTGCAACAGCCGCCCAGCCAACCGACCCCGTTCCAAGATCAAGCCCGATGCTGTAATCCTGCGCACCCCGAAGCTTCTTTCCCATTCCATTCCCCTTCCCCTGTTTCATGTGCTACAATGAGCACGTCTTGGTGCCAGTCAGGACGACACTGCGAGTCAAAATAACGGCTTAGCCTAAACTGCCCACAGGGCCGCGCTTATGCGCGAATCTGACTTGCTCGGGACCTCTTTCGAGGTCCCTTTTTTCATGTCATCCAGTATAGCTGCGTAAACGCAAAAATATGAATTGATTTAAACAGAGAGATATGAGCGAACCCGCTTCCTGGGGCACAAAAAACGTCCCTGACGATGGATACGTCAGGGACGAGCGAATACCCGCAGTGCCACCTTGATTCACGGTTTGACCCTTGCACTTCGCGGAGGGCCTTCACGCTCCCGAACCGTACCGCCGTTCTACGCGTCGCGGCATTTGACTACGCCCTCGGTGGTCCATTGGTCGGCTCGCTTTCGGCTCAGATCTCAGCGTCCCGGGCTCTCTGTGCGCGCTTCCGACGTCGCTTCCGCATCATAGGCTTATAGGCACGCAATATAGACGTGCTGAGCGCGGGCGAACACGGGGTAATTTGGCAAATGGAAAAGCGCCTGGCTTGCGCCTTCCGACGGCAACCAAGAACAACGAGCGTCCATGCGCGGGGCCGCCACGAATGGCAGTTCATCGGGCATTGCGGACGGCGGGCACAGGACAGAAGGAGGGAGACCGGCAACATACGTGTCACCCGCTTCGTTAGGTCCTATTGTGAAACCGTCGGTTCGCCCACCGCACCAAGCGCGCTCATCGCATGTGGTACGAAAAAGTGGTACGCTGTCTCTGCGGTATTGATCTAATCAGAAGGAGTCCTCATGAAGGCAATTTCCGTTCTCCCCATCTGGGGCACGTTCTTCCTGTTTGGGGCGAAGAGCATCGAATGCCGCACGTGGCAAACCAGCCATCGAGGCGACCTTCTCATATGCACGTCATCCAGAAGGGAGCCGGGCGGCATCTCCGGGCATGCCGTCTGCGTGGCCAAGCTGGTCGATATCGTGCCGTTTCGCAAGAAGCACCTTGAGCTCGCCTGCATGGACGAAATGCCCGCGAAGCCCTCGTACGCATGGATTCTCGAAGACGTGAGGCTCATAAGGCCCTTCCCTGTGAAGGGGAAGCTGCGCATCTACGAGGTTGACGAGCCTGTAGAGGTCATGTCCGAGCCGGTCGCGAATCTTAGCAGGCGAGCCGAGAAGGAAGCGCTGGACGTCATAAACGAGCTGTACTTTCCCCTCGTGCATTTCGGGGACGACCCGGACGCCAGGGAGCTGTGGAGCTAATCGCGTATCGGCCGCCCGCTGGCTCAGGTCTGATTTGGTTAAAGCTGGGTTCGGAGAGAGCTGCCATGGCCTCCTCCATCGGCTCAAGGCGCACTACATGTCGAGGAGGTGTGATTATGGCTAACAACAAAGGAAAAAAGCAGCCGAGCGCTGCCGACCGCGAGCGCGCAATCCGCCATATGGGTGGGCCGATCGACGAGCGCGTTGGCCTCGTCATGACAGCTGAGGAAATGAAGCGGAGAAACCTGAAGTGGGTTCCTTCAAGCGAGAAGAAGTAACCTTCTCGCATAGCTGACAGCAAGGATCATTCATCCAAAGCCGCCTTTCGGGGCGGCTTTCTTTTTGGAGGGGGCTAGCATGGCGAAGTCGAAAGGAAGCGCCATGTCGGTTGACGCACTGACCCAAGAGGAACTCAGCGACGAGGTGTACGATGAGATGAACCCGGTGATCGCCCGTTGCATGGACGACCTGGACGTGGGCGGGGAGCTTCCCGCCGTCGCCTACCAGAACGACATGGGCGACCTGCGCGCCATGCCGCAGCTGTCCACCATGAAGCAGGCCAACGCCGAGATACGCGCTCTCAACAGGCAGCTGGGCATCGACGACCGCGCACGGCCCGCGCGTCGCGACGGGAAGGCGTCCGTCGTCCACCTGGCGATGGGCGACCGCGAGCGCAAGGCGGCGGGGGCTGGCTGTACAGCATAAGATCCTCTGCACCTGCCAGCACGAAGACGGATCGAGAGGGCAAGAAGCTCGAGGCCAGGTGTGTCTTGACGCCCCCCAATTCCCCAGTTGGTATAATAGGGATTCGGGAAACAGCCTTTGAACAGGCTGTTTCCCGAAGAACTACACAGCAAAACATAACCCCAATACAGACACGTCGGACGCAGGTTCACAAAGGGTAATTTGGCAAGCGGAAAAGCGCCTGGCTTGCGCCTTCCAACGGCGGCCGCGAACAGCCGCCGTCTCTGCGCAATAAAATAATTAAACTGCTAGTCGAAGGTAAGGGATGGTTTGAGATGCGGTCGGCTCGGCGAAGAATCTCCTCAGCTCAAGAAGCCCTTTGAACCCCGGATGAATAGCCCACTCGCTAAGCACAGCAGCGGCAGCCCCACCGATTGGCTACAATCATTCAAGAAACTTCTTATCTTCTCTTGCAATCGCATGACTCGAGGCCACGATCGGCCGCTGCATGCGCGCGTCACCTGGTTTCCCGATCAGGCGCGCCCCCGATAACCGCCAGCAAACGCACAGATAGACCGAAGGCCATGAACGAAAACAAAAACTGTGAACCCCTCTCCCCCAAGATCATCGCGCTCGCCCTCGTAGCTAGCGTAGGATTCGGCTTGCTGCAGGGTGCACGGCTGCTCGACCTTGGCACCGGCCCATACAGCTCCAACCTCTATGCGCTGTGCGGCCTCGTCGCAGATGGGCTGGCGTTCATCGTGATAGCCGCGCTTTCGTACCTCGGTCGCCTCGATCGGGCGCGGCCCCTGTTCATCATCGCTGTTGCGGCAAGCCTGCTGTACGCCGCCCTATCGGTGTCCAATATCAGTTCGCCACCCATGCTGATTGCCATGCAGATAACCGCAGGTATTGGATGGGCGCTATCGGTTCTCTGCTGGATGGAGGTGTTCACAAGCTATCGCCCTCAAATCTCGCTTCCCCTGATCGCAGTGGCCTATCTAATCAACGCTCTCCTGCTTCCCCTTACCATGGCGCTTGTCCCTCATGGTCGCGATGTCGTACTGATCGCCTCGTTCGTGCTATCAAACGCGGCACTGCTTTGGTGCCTGCGCAACAACAGATATGTGATCAGCTGCATGCATGAGAGCGCACCTCCTTCGACGTCGTTGGCAGAGGCGCTCGCGCGTACCAAGCGAGCCGTTGCCAACACATGCGCATTTTCGATGATCTGCGGTTTCATCGTGGAGTTCGATATACTTAATAACCTGCAGTATGCACAAGCAAACCTCACCGGCTTGCTAGGGATCATCGCGGCAGCTGCGATGCTGGGAGCGCTTCTGGTATTTCGGCCGGCGAAGGCGAACCTTGACTACATCAGTCCCATCGCGGCGTTCGCGCTGGCAACCGTGCTTGCCGTGCGCAGCCTCGACCTGGTAAGCGACTACGCCGCAGGGTCGCTTATGACCACCTTCCTGATATCGTTCTACGTTCTGCTGTGGCTGATGTTCATCAGCGAGGCCCACGAGCGCAAGCTGCCCTCGTTCTTCCTGCTGGGATTGGCGCTGGGCGTTGCGCGACTCTCGGTGGCGAGTGGACGTTTTACGGCCCAGCTGCTAATGGAGCGCTTCGATATAGAAGCCCATATGGTCCTTACGGCCTCGATATGGCTACTGGTAGCCGCACTATCGTTAATGCTGCTGCGCCACCTTCGCTCCGCTTCCCGCGATCGCGCGGGAAAAGCGACGCTCCGCCCTGACGGCATGAAGGGCCAACCAACCGCATGCGCAAATGAACCGCCTGCGACTGAGGCGTCTGCCACAGAAGGGCCTGCCAAAGCGCCGGCCGTAGAGGCCCCGCACACCCCCGCCGCCAACGCACGCACAACGAACACCATGTTGGAGCTGAAGCGAGCCTTCCGGTTAACCGACCGCGAGTGCGAGATCCTGGGAGAATTCGCTGCAGGGCGTAGCGCACGGTACCTGGCTGAGAGCTTCGTTCTTTCGGAGCACACAATTAAGACCCACCTACGTCGCGCGTACGCGAAGATGGGCATCCATTCGCGCCAGGAGTTGCTCGACCTGATGGAAAGCGTGGGTAACGGTGCATGGACATAACCGAACCAAGGGCCGCTTCGCAAAGCCGAGCAGCCCTTGGACGACATCGAACTAAAACGAATCAGCCAACTAGGCCGGCTCGTGCGCCGCGAGCGCCTCTCCGGTAAGACGACCCATGGTAAGCGCGGTCGAGTTGGAGCAATGGCGCACAAAGCTACGGTTGTACAGGAACCGATGCGTGAGCTCTCCAATTGCGTACAGATGAGGAATGACGTCTCCGCTCTCCGCAATCACCCGACAAGAAGCATCGGTTTTGACGCCACCCATAGTGG
This sequence comes from Berryella wangjianweii, assembly GCA_013201155.1. Taxonomy (GTDB): domain Bacteria; phylum Actinomycetota; class Coriobacteriia; order Coriobacteriales; family Eggerthellaceae; genus Berryella; species Berryella wangjianweii. The sequence continues at coordinate 665,326 of CP053716.1, forward strand.
CAACGTACGAAGGAACGTACGGCACCAGATAGAAAGGCCCGTCAGCATACGGAGCCAGCTTGTCCGCCGCCTTCCCGAACGACTCGTCGACTCCCGCGATAGCTGCCTGCTGATATGTCTCGAACGTCGAAGGCAGCGCGAAGGCCCTGGAGACTTCGGCCAATTCGGCTATCGACTCCCCCTTCATCACGTCCCCCGTCGCCAAGCCCTTTTCAATAATGGTGACGACATCGGCATTCGAGCTGTCGAACAGCACATAATACGGCCCTGAGTTGCCATCGGCCAGGGCGGTGGCCAAGCTGGTTACGGGATCGGCTTCGTTCACGAAGCGCATGCCCGCAGCGTTCACCAGCAACTTATCCGATGTTGAGGCATCCTTCATTCCGAAGTCGCGGAGCTTGCCGAAAGCGGCATCGACCTCGGTGAGAGCCCGAGACGGCATGATGACGTTCGGAATCACCCAGCAGTCGTCGTACAGGGCGGCGCCGAGAGCCGAGGCCAGGGTCATGCCGTCACCTGTGTTCATGGCATTACCCAGGTACTGAAAACCCATCTGGTTAATAACGGGAACCAAGCGATCGCAGTGCTCCTGGCTTCCGCCAAAGCCCCCAGTGGCCAGCACCACGGCTTTAGCGCGCAGCTCCTGCTGACCTTCCGGGTCGGCTGTCCTCACGCCAGCCACCGCGCCTCCCTCAGAAATCAGGTCCACAGCCTCAGTAGACAGCCTTACCTGCACATCCAGACGATCAAGCTCGGCCGCGAACGCGTCCGCAAGCCGAACCCCCGCCTCGGTGGAAGAGTCGGGGGTCATGGCGGGCTTTACCGTATCAGTCCCCACCTGCTCTTTAGTGAACGACTTCTCAAAGCCGATGCCCATCTGCTCGACCCACGCTACTGTTGCGCAGCTTTCCTGCATCAGATGTCGCGTGCGGTCGTAATCGGGATACGGAACCTCCACCCGGCCGATCTCGGTAAGCGCACGGTAGCGATCGATGAATGCATCCATGGTGTCAGACGTGGCGGGCGCTTCGGGCTCGAAGCGCCAGTAAGCCTTGTTCTCAGGAACCTGAGCGATGGATACGTTTCCTTTCGACGTGAGGAAGCTTGACATAAGAAACGGGGCCTTATCGATAAGCATCACCTTGGCCCCGCGTTGAGCCGCCGCAGCCGCACAGGACACACCCGCCAAACCCGAACCAACCACGATGACGTCAGCCTCGGTGCCCGCATGGGGTTCAGATGAATCCACACGACCCGCCTTCGCTCCCCTCTGCGGGCTGCAACCCGCCAGAACCATCGAGCCACCCAAGGCCAAGGAGCCCCCCAGCGCCATAGCGCCAGCGACGAATCGCCTTCTGCTAAACACATCCTCCATTGCGAAACCTCCTATCGAACAGATGCCTACGAGCGGTCTTGCGCGAGCCGCTCCCGTACGTCCGACCATACAAAGCCCTTGCAGACAGGTATCACACGAAAAGGCTGAACAGCGCGTCGCACAAAACGATTGACAGCCGTCTGAACTGGAGGATGCTTGTCGATTGAATGAGAATATCGAGAATCGCGCTGACTATTCGACATACCTGCGGAAGCTGAGGGCGGGGGGCCCTCTGAAATCTCGGTTGCTTTGCCCGCGGAAGCCTAACTACGGAAGATAGGTGACCAAAAAACTTAGAGCAAAACAGCGCCAAGACGCAGCTCCCATTTCCCTCGCAAAATGCAGTCGCAATCCCATCCCAACGCAAACTCAGCGACAACCCCAACCACAACTCCCACCACCGAACTTATGGCGTTTTGAGGAGGGCGCCGACCTGTCATCGACACAGCACCTACCGGGCCCCATACTAGCCAGCAGCTTCACACGAAATTCTTTCTTCGTTTGTCGGCGCGGGCCAACGCCCGCACGCCATTCGGGCAGCGCCCGATGAGCGCAGCCCCTGCCCGCGGTGGATCGCCGCGGCTTCGAGGCATCGCCTCGATCGACCGCAGACGGCATCGCCGCGTCCGAAGGCCCCGTGCCTTCGCACCCACACCAACAAGAAAGCGGCTCGCGTCAAGCGCAAGGCACCCCGCATGAGGCGGGTGCGACCGCGTTCACGCGCGGTTACCCACGGCAGCGCTCAGCCGCAGCATGAACGGCCCTCCGCCGGAGGCGCCCGTACGTGCGCGTGCACGGCGTCGCACGACAAGCGAAGGAACAGCATGACCACCAGCACCAACGAAACCGCCGAGAACACCCTGGAAGCAAGCGCCGTCAAGGCCGCGACCGAAGAGGCATCGCAGGCACAGGCCGCGAACGCCCAGGCCGACAAGGCAGACGCGCCCGAAGCCGCCGTCGCGCCCAAGACCGAAGCCGCGAACAGCGGCGCGATCGAAGACGCCTGCACGACCACCACGACCGCCCGCAGCGACTCCGCACGCGCAACCGAGCAGGCGGCAACCCCCCGGCCCGCAAGCGAGCCCATCGCCCCTGCCGCCGCGCCCGCCATCGCCACGGCGGACGGCATTCGCTTCTCCGACCTGGGGCTGTCCGAGAACGTCCTGAAGGCCGTGAAGTCCCTGGGCTACGAAACCCCCACCCCCGTTCAGGCCCAGGCCATCCCGCTGGTGCTGAAGGGCTCCGACCTCTGCGCCGCCGCCGCCACCGGCACCGGCAAGACGGCCGCCTTCCTGCTGCCCACCATGAGCCGCCTGCCTCGCGCCCGCAAGGGAGGCGGCCCGCGCATGCTGGTAGTCACCCCCACCCGCGAGCTGGCTCAGCAGATCGGCGACGTGTGCTTCGCCATCAGCCGCAGCACCCGCCACTTCCAGTGCACCGTGTACGGCGGCACGAAGTACGGCCCGCAGATCACCAAGCTCAAGCGCGGCGTGGACATCCTGATCGCCACCCCCGGGCGCCTGAACGACCTGCGCGAGCGCGGCGTGGTGAACCTGCGCGACATCGACGTTCTGGTGATCGACGAAGCCGACCGCATGCTTGACATGGGCTTCTGGCCCTCGATGGAGTCGATCATCGCCGAAACGCCCACCACCCGCCAGACCCTGCTGTTCTCGGCCACCCTCGACCGCAAGGTCATGCGCAGCGTGGCCCCCATCCTGCGCAACCCCGCCACCGTGGAGGTGGCCCGCAGCGGCGAGACCGCCCGCACGGTTGACCAGTACGTCATGCCCATCGAGCACCGCAAGAAGCAGGAGCTACTGCAGGCCGTGCTGCAGGAGAAGGGCTTCGACCGCGTGATCGTGTTCACGCGCACCAAGAACCGCGCCGAGGACTGCTGCGAGCAGCTGCGCGCCGCCGGATTCTCGGCCGAGTCGATCCACTCCGACAAAACGCAGCACAAGCGCAAGCGCGCCCTTGAGGGCTTCGCTAAAGGCAGAACGAACGTGCTGGTGGCCACCGACGTGCTTGCCCGCGGCATCGACGTGCCCAGCGTCAGCTACGTGGTGAACTACGACCTGCCCGACATGGCCGAGGACTACGTGCATCGCATCGGGCGCACCGGACGCGCGGGCGAGGTGGGCTACGCCATCTCGTTCGTCAGTCGTGAGAGCCGCACCGGCCTGAAGGACATTGAGCGCCTGATCGAGCGCGAGCTGCCCACCATGCCGCTGGAAACCTACCAGCTTGACGAAAGCGTGCTTGCCGCCAAGCAGAAGAAGGCCAAGAAGAAGCCCTCTCGCGCCCGCGACGTGGAGCGCGCCCAGGCCCACAAGCGCGGGCGCGCGGGCGACGGTCCCCGCGAGTTCCGTGGAATCGCCCGCGGCCAGGGCAAGCCCTACCGCTCCGCAGGCGACGGCGCCTCGCCCGCCGCGGGCCGCAGTGCGGCTGCCGGACGCAAGCCGGGTGACGGCGGACGCTACGGACGTGACGAGCGCGATTCGCGCGACACCCGTGGTCGTCGCGGCGCCGCGCGCAGCGACCGCTTCGGCAGCGGGCGCGACAACCGCTTCGAGCGCTCCGACCGCTTCGATCGTCCCGCACGCAGCGACCGCGACGGCCGCGACGCGCGAGGCGGGCGCCCCGAAGGCCGCGAGGCCGCCGGCTCCCGCAAGCTCGGCCGCTTCGAGCGCAAGCCCGGCACCGGCACGGGATGGAAGGGCGAGCGCGGACAGGCCGACGCCTACGGCTTCGTGAAGCCCGCGCGCAAGGGCGGCAAGCCCAGCGCTGGCGGGAAGAACCATCGCAAGGAATCGGGCCCTCGCGCCACCGAGGGCGCCCGCAAGGCCCCGGTGGACGGCGGGTTCTACGACCGCTTCGCCAAGAAGCCGAAGGCGCGCGACTAGCAGCCTGCGCTCATGCGAGAAACGACCCCTGCCGCATCACGCAGCAGGGGTCGTTCTTTTCCGCAAGCGAAGGGATCGCGAGGCGAGGCCGACGGAAGCCTCGGGCGCCCGTCATCCTCCCTGCAGTCGCCGGCGGCAAGCGCGGCGCTGCGCCCGATCGGCCCCACCTCGCGCGGCGCGCGCCTCATGCCGTTCTTCTCAGCGAATCCTTACCGATGCCGCCAGATGTCGTACACCACCCACACCGACAACGCCATGGCGCCCGCGTAGCCGAAGAACGACAGCAACGGCATGCCGAAGGCCCTCGGATCGCCGCCGTACGGCGCGAACAAGCTCGACCCGATGAACAGGCCGGCGATGATGATCGCCATCGACAGTCGGTTCATGATCCGGCCCAACGAGGCCATGGGCGCCTCGGACCCCAGCATCTCCATGTTCAGCTTCAGCTGGCCGCGCGTCAGCATCCGCAGCGTCTCACCCGACAGCTGAGAGGCGTCCACCAGGCCCTCCCCCGCCTGCCTCATCGCAAGGCCCGCGCTCTCCAGCTCCTCCAGCACCGATCGCTTCTTCTCCACCCGAAGCAAGTGCTGGTTGATGATGTTCACGATGTTGTCGTTGGGAATGTAGCTGGCAACCGTGCCCTCAATGGTGACGAACCCGCGCGACACGTTGGTGATCGCCGAAGGCAGGGTGACGCGACTCATGCGCGTCAACGCCAGGATGTCGCTGAGCATGAGGCCGATATCCAGGTCGCCCATGTCGCACGACCCGTAATCGCCCAGCAGCAGATCGAGGTCGGCCAGGAAGCGCGCATGATCGACCTTCGCGTTGTCCTTCGCCACCGCGAAGGACAGCAGAGCCTCCTTCAGCTTGGCCGTGTTGCCCATGCCCACGCCCTTGATGATCCGCGCGAAGCCGGCGCACTGCGAGGGAGTCATGCGACCCATGATGCCCAGGTCGATGTACACCACCTTGCCCTCGCGGATGATGATGTTGCCCGGATGCGGGTCGGCATGGAAGAACCCGTGCTCAAGCACCTGCGTGGCGTAGTTGTCGAGGATCTTGCGGCCGATCTCGGCCAGGTCGTAGCCTGCCTCGCGCAGGCGGTCGGCATCGCGGATGGGAATGCCCTCCACGTACTCCATCACCAGCACGTACTCGCCTGACAGCTCAGGATGCACCTGCGGGCAGTCGATGTAGGCCACATCCTGATTCAGCTGACGGAACTGGATCAGATTGCGCGCCTCGCGCTCGAAGTCGGTCTCCTCCAGGAAGGTGTCCCACATCTCCTCCACCACGTCCTGGAAATCGAGCATCTGCTCGTCCTTCATCAGCAGCGTGGCCTTCCTGGCCAGCATGCGCATGATGTCGATGTCCTGCGCCATCGTCTCCTTCACACCCGGGCGCTGCACCTTCACGGCCACGGTTTGGCCGGACTGCAGCTGGGCGCGGTGCACCTGGGCAAGCGAGGCCGAGCCCAAGGGCTTGGGGTCGATCGACGCGAACACCTCGTCGTAGCGCTCTCCGTAAAACAGCCTCAGCTGGCTTTGGATCTGATCGAAGGGAAGCGGGTCGCAGTCGGCCTGCAGCTTGGTCAGCTCGTCGCAGTACACCTTGGGCAGGATCTCGGAGCGCATCGACAGCGTCTGGCCGATCTTCACGAAGCTGGGGCCCAGCTGTTCAAGGGCGCGGCGGAACTCCACCGGAGTGAAGCCCCGCAGCGCGTTGTGCTTCAGCACGATGCCCGAGATCTCGCGCATGCGGCTTGCCCGCGAACGCGAGTTGAACTGGAACCGCCCCTCGCCGGACACATCGCGTCCGGACGAGAACAGGTGGCGCAGGATCTGGTTGGCTACCATGCGGCTACGACTGAGCGCCCTCGCCGTCGGCGTTCACGGCCTCGGCAACGGCATCCACGGCCTCGTCAGCAGCCTCGGCGGCGGCGTCAACGGCCTCGGCGGCAGCTTCGGCCACCGGCTCGATCACGTCCTCCACCTCAGCCTCCACCTCCACGGCCTGAGCATTCTGCTTCTCAGCGATGGCGGCCACCTTCTCGGCGAAGGCCGCGCGCTGCTCGGGGCTCATAGCCTTCATGGCCACCTCCACCGCGGTCTCGCGCGCCGTGGTCGATGCGTCAACCACCTTGCGCTGCAGCTCGGAATTCAGCTCCTTGCTCTGCTCGAAGGTTGACTCGCCCTGCTTCACCAGGGTCTCGGCGATCTCCTTGCTCTTCTCGGCACCCAGCGAGATGGCGCCGATGCCGGCAAGAAACACGTTTTTCAGGCCATCGGTGATCGCGTCGATGCCGGGGGTCTGGGTCTTGTTCTCGGACATATGAATCCTCCTTAATGCCATTGGCGCGTCTCCCCTCCCTGGGCGACGCGCTTGCGCCTGGGCGCATACCCGTCTCTCAACGATACTACCGATTCCACCTGACCGCGTCTGCGATGAGCGGTTGCCGCCAAAACGATAGGCAGGCTGCATACCGGCCTGCGATGCGAAACCTGCCCCAAGACCGCCTCGCGCCCTGAAAGCGCCGCGTGCGCGACCGCGCAGCGCTGAAAGCCGCGCCCAAGCCGCTGAAGGTCGATTGCACGCAGGATGCCGATTCTCCCAGCCGCGCGAAAACCAAGGGCCTACACTGACAGCGAGACGGTTCCGCCCTGACTGCCGGCAGCCGCGCCCGCCTCAGGGAGCGCACGGCAGCACGGGAGAAATGCCCAGAAGGAGGAGCGACGTGACGAAGTCCGACATCGAAATCGCCCAGGAGGCGCAAACCCTCCCCATCGCCGAGGTGGCGAAGCGCGCGGGCGTTCCCGACGCGTACCTTGAGCAGTACGGCACGCGCAAGGCCAAGGTTGACTACAACCTGCTGCGCGACCATGCCCACAAGCCGGGCAAGCTGGTGCTGGTAACCGCGATCAATCCCACGCCCGCGGGCGAAGGCAAAACCACCACCACCGTGGGCCTGGGCGATGCCCTGGCGCGCGCCGGCAAGAAGACCGTGATCGCGCTGCGCGAGCCCTCGCTGGGTCCGGTATTCGGCATCAAGGGCGGCGCTGCAGGCGGCGGATATGCGCAGGTGGTTCCCATGGAGGACATCAACCTGCACTTCACGGGCGACTTCCATGCCATCAGCGCGGCCAACAACCTGCTGGCCGCCCTGATCGACAACCACATCCATCAGGGAAACGCGCTGGGCTTCGACGTGCGCAAGGTCAGCTGGAAGCGCGTCGTGGACATGAACGACCGCGCGCTGCGCGACATCGTGGTTGGCCTGGGCGGCAAGGTGAACGGCTTCCCGCGCCAAGACGGCTTCGACATCACCGTGGCCAGCGAGGTGATGGCCGTGTTCTGCCTGGCCACCGACATCAACGACCTGAAGGAGCGCCTGGCGCGCATGGTGGTGGGCTACACCGCCGCGGACGAGCCGATCACCGCAGGCCAGCTGAAGGCCGAAGGTGCCATGTGCGCCCTGCTGAAGGACGCCCTCAAGCCCAACCTGGTGCAAACCCTGGAAGGCACCCCCGCCTTCGTGCACGGGGGCCCCTTCGCCAACATCGCCCACGGCTGCAACTCGATCATGGCCACGCGCATGGCGCTGGCCCTGGGCGACTACGCGGTCACCGAGGCGGGCTTCGGCGCCGACCTGGGCGCCGAGAAGTTCCTGGACATCAAGTGCCGCCTGACCGGGGTGCGCCCCCACGCCGTGGTGGTGGTGGCCACCGTGCGGGCGCTGAAGATGCACGGCGGCGCCGACAAGGCCAGCTTGGGTCAGGAGGACCTGGCAGCCCTGGAGGCGGGCCTGCCCAACCTGCTGCAGCACGTGGAGAACGTCACCGGCGTGTTCGGCCTTCCCTGCGTGGTGGCGATCAACCGCTTCCCCACCGACACCGACGCCGAGGTGGCCCTGATCGCCGAACGCTGTCGCGAGCTGGGTGTGAACGTGGCCCTGTCGAACGTATGGGCCGAGGGCGGCGCGGGCGGGGCCGCGCTGGCCGCCGAGGTCATTCGCCTGTGCGAGGGCGAGGATGCACCCGAGCTGAGCTTCAGCTACGAGCTTGACCAGCCGCTGCGCCAGAAGATCGAGGCCGTGGCGAAGCGCATCTACCGCGCCGACGGCGTGACCTTCGAGGCGCGCGCCGCCAAGGAGCTGGACAAGCTGGAGCAGCTGGGCTTCGGGCACCTTCCCATATGCATGGCCAAGACTCCGGCCAGCTTCACCGACGACGCATCACGCGTGGGAGCCCCGCGCGGGTTCAGCGTGACCGTACGCGACGTGCGCGTCAGCGCGGGCGCAGGCTTCGTGGTAGTGCTGACCGGCAGCATCATGACCATGCCCGGCCTGGGAAAGAGCCCGGCTGCCGAGCGCATCGACGTGGACGAGACGGGCAGGATAAGCGGCCTGTTCTAGCGTTTGACCCGCCGATTCCCAAGCGAAGGGGGAAACCACGCACGCAACCCCCTTCGCCGTTCAGCCGAGCGGCCATGGCGCGACGAGCGCCGCATCCTACCGAAGCGTCGGGCAGGCGCATGCGGCGCTCGCCCGACGCTGAACGCGAATCGCGCCATGTGCCGCGCCATGGATCGAGCCGGCAACGCGACTGCACCATAAGTCACGCCACCACCCTGACCTGTGAGGACCGCCAAGCGCAGTCGCCTCACCCGTGCCTGCGCGGGCGGCCACCGTCGCTTCTCCCACCCGTTCGCCCGTCCGCCGATGCAGGGTGCGCGCAAGGGCCTCCTCGGGTAGGATGGCCTGCATGCGCCCATCGCGCACCAAGGACACCAGGCGCACGGCACACCGAACACGGGGCACCCGCCCAACGTGGCGACACACCGCACGCCACCCAGTGTCGCCGCCTTGCGCTGGGCGCCTTGAGCGCACCGAACGAACCCGACCGCCTCAAAGGAGCCGCAATGAGCCTTACCGACCTGAGCCTGAGGGACTTCTCTGAGAAGCTGGCGTCCGCCGAACCCGTGCCCGGCGGCGGCGGAGCCGCGGCCTACGCAGGCGCCCTAGGCTGCGACCTGGGCAGCATGGTGGGCAACCTCACCGTGGGCAAGAAGCGCTACGCCGATGTCGAGGACGAGGTGCGCGCTCTGACCGATGAGTGCGCCCGCCTCTCCGCCGAGCTGACCGCTCTTGTCGACGGCGACGCCGAGGCCTTCGCCCCCCTGGCCCGCGCCTACTCGATTCCCAAGGACAGCCCTGAGCGCGGCGACGTGATGGAAGCGGCCCTGAACACCGCATGCGAGCCCCCGCTGCAGATCATGCGCACGGCGGCCCGCGGCATCGACGCTCACGCACGTCTGGCGCAGATCGGCTCGCGCCTCGTTGTGTCCGACGCAGGAGCCGGCGTGGCGCTGTGCCGCGCGGCCCTGCAGGCCGCCAGTCTCAGCGTGTTCATCAACACGAAGTCGATGACCGACCGCAGTCGCGCCGCGCAGATCGAGGCCGAGGCCGACGAGCTACTGGCAACCTACGTTTCCCGCGCAGACCAGACATTCGACGCCGTGGCGCAGACCGTGCGCCCCGCTCGGTAGAAAGGCATTCGCATGGCACAGATTCTTTCCGGCAAGGACGTGGCCGCCGCCATGAAGGAGCGCCTGAGCGCCGACGTGGCCGACCTGAAGGCGAAAGGCGTCCGCCCCACCCTCGCGATTCTGCGTGTGGGCGAGAAGGGCGACCAGATCGCCTACGAACGCGGCGCCACCAAACGCTGCGAGGGCATCGGCGTGGGCGTGCGCTCGATGACGCTGGCCGAGGAGGCGACCCAAGTCGAGCTGCTGGCGGCCATCCGCACGCTGAACGACGACGAGGGCGTGCACGGCGTGCTGCTGCTCAGCCCGCTTCCCGCCCACCTGAACCTGAAGGAGGCCGCGGCCGCCCTTGATCCCGAAAAGGACGTGGACTCGGCTACGGCCAGCTCGCTGGCCCGTGTGTTCGCCGGAGAGGGCGCGGGCTTCGCGCCCTGCACCGCTCAGGCGTGCCTGGAGATTCTGCGCCACTACGATATCGCGGTGGAGGGCAAGCACGTGGGCGTGCTGGGCCGAAGCCTGGTGATCGGCCGTCCCGTGGCCCTGATGCTGATGCACGAGCATGCCACCCCCACGATCTGCCACTCGCGCTCGGTTGACGCGCACCTGATCACGCACACCTGCGACATCGTGATCGTGGCCGTGGGTCGCGGCGAGTCCATCGGCGCCTCGTACTTCAGCGAGGGACAGGTGGTGATCGACGTGGGCACCAACTGGAACGCCGAGGCCGGAAAGCTGACAGGCGACGTGCGCTTCGACGAGGTGGAGCCGTTGGTGGGAGCCATCACGCCCGTGCCGGGAGGCGTAGGTGCCGTCACCACCAGCGTGCTGGCGCAGCACGTGATCCAGGCCGCACGGCGCCGCCTCGGCTAACGAGGCGAGACCGGGGGCAGAAAGCGGGCGGGGCGCCTACGCCCCCGCAAGGGCCGCGTGCGCATGCCCCACGTACCGGGCACGCACGGCGGGCAGCTGGCCCAGGCCCTCCACCACGCACACGGGCTCGATGCCCCGCGCCGCCAGAAGACCCGCCAGAGACTCCGGATCGGACGCATCGGCCATGTCGTTGTGAGCATGGTCGCCCGCCACCAGCATCAGCGGCCGCAGGACCGCACGACGGTACCCCGCGCGCCAGATGGCGTCCGCCGCATCGCGAAGCGTGATGCGGCCCTCCACCGTCCCCAGGAAGCAGTTGCGCCTTCCCTCGCAGCATAGCGCAGCGGCAACCCGGTCATACAGACGGTCGGCCTCCACATACGTGCCGTGACCCATCAGGCAGAAGGCGCTCGCGCCGTCATCCAGCGCCATCATCGACCGCACGCAAGCATCCACCACGCAATCGACGTCATCGTCGGAATCCAGCAGCGGACCGGTCATGCAGACGCGCTCGAACAGCCCGCGCGCGGCCTCCACAGCCGTGCGCACGTCGGCGTACTCCCTGCCGGGAATCAGATGCGTGCTGACCACGCACACCTCCCGCACGCCCTGCTCGGCACACGCGCTCAGCGCCTCGCCCACCGTGGGCACGCGCCTGCCCTCGCGCCGCTCGATAGCCGCGATCACCTTGCGCGCGGTGAAGGCCCGCCTCACTTCCCAGGCTGGAAACGCCGCGGCCAGCGCAGCCTCCACACCGCCGATGGCCGCACGGCGACTGTCGGGATAGCTGGTGCCGAAGCTGGCCACCACCATCACCGGACGACTGCCGGGAACCGCAGGCACGTTCAAGGCCCCGTCCTGCTCCATCTGAGCAGCCAGACGCGCAGTCGCCTCCTCGGCCATCTGCTCAACATCCTCACCGACGGCGGAATCGAGGCCTCGGCCCGCATGCTGACCGACCCGCCGTGCGACCCGCTGCTCAATACGCGGGCCGACCGACGTCTCGATGTGCCGGCCCCCCTCGGCCGCAACGCCCTCGCCCATCATCCCTCCTGCCCGCCAGCCGTCTTCATCAGGGCCAGCACGTCAGAGGGACGCGCGGCCCACGCGTCGGGCTGCGAGGCCGCAGCCAGCTGATCGCGCGTGAACATGCCCCACAGCGCCGCCACGCCCATCATGCTCGCCGCGCGCGCCGCCTGCATGTCGAAGGGGCTGTCGCCCACGTACAGCGTGCGCTCGGGGCGAGCGCCCAGGCGCTCGCAGGCCAACAGCAACGGGTCGGGCGCGGGCTTGTGCGCAGGGCAGTCGTCAGACCCGATCACGAAGCGGAAGCGCGACGCCAGCCCCACCGTCTCCAAGCCGTGCGCGCACACGCCGCGCAGCTTGGAGGTAACCACCGCCAGCGGCACGCCTCGCTCATCAAGCCATTCCAGAAGCTCGGACACGCCATCGAAGGCGGCGATCATGTCGTCATGCACCGTGGCGTTGTACTCCCGGTACACGCGCGAGAGCTCCGCCGCCTGGGCGGGCGTGTCGGCGATGTCGAGCATCTGCCGGTCAAGCGGGATGCCCGAGCTGTCCATGATGGCCGCATCGGGAAGCTGGCGACCCAGCACCACGCGCGTGGCATGGCGAAACGACGCCAGAATCAGCTCCTGGGTATCGACCACCGTGCCGTCGTTGTCGAACAGAACCGCATCGGGCGGCCAGGGAAAGGATCGCTGCATGCCGGAACTCCGCTACTCGAACATCAGGTGGTACACGTCGGGCGACACGGCGCCGGTGCGTGCCGCGCGATGCGCGAAGGATATCGCCTCGGCCACCGACGTCAGGGCCACGTCCTTGCGGGCGCCCGTGCGGCGGTGCTTCACCTCAACCGTACCCGCCTGCAGGCCCCGCTTGCCCAGCACCACCTGGATGGGCCAGCCGATCAGGTCGGCGTCGTTGAACTTCACGCCCGCGCGCTCCGAGCGATCGTCGATCGCCACCTCGATGCCCAGGTCGGCCAACTCGGCCGCAAGCCTTTCGGCAGCGGGCTGAACCAGGTCGTCGCCCACGGTCAGCGGGATCACGCATACCTGCGCCGGCGCCACCGAGCTGGGCCACACGATGCCCTGCTCGTCGTGGCACTGCTCCACCACGGCCGCCATCGCGCGCGTCACGCCCACGCCGTAGCATCCCATGAGGAAGGGCCGCTCGGCGCCGTCCTCGTCCATGAACGTGGCGTTCAGGGCCTCGGAGTACCGCGTTCCCAGCTGGAACACCTGCCCCACCTCGATACCGCGAGCGCCCTGCAGGGGCAGCCCGCACGAAGGGCAGCGGTCGCCCGGGCGCACCTGGCACAGGTCGGCCCACTGGCTCACCTCGAAGTGCTCGCCCGGACGCGCGCCCACGTAGTGGTAGTCGTCCTCGTTGGCGCCCACCACCCACGAGGCCACCGCCTGAAGCGAGCGGTCGGCTACCACGCGCGCGCCCTCAGGCAGGCCCACCGGGCCCATCGAGCCCTTGTGCAGCCCGAATGTGCTCATCTCATCGTCGTTCAGCAGCGTGAATCCGGGAACCGCCTGCAGGGCCTTGAGGTCGTTCAGCTCGTGGTCGCCGGGGACGAACAGCACCGTCAGCGCGCCCTCGGCATCCTTGCCGGACAGCGCCTTCACCGTGGACGTGGCGGGAATTCCCAGGAACGCGGCCAGCTCGGCGATCGTGCGCACGCCAGGCGTGTGCACGCGCTCCAGGGCGGGCACGTCGTGCAGCGTGGGCTCGCACAGGCACTCGGCGGCCTCGGCGTCGGCCGCGAATCCGCACGGACAATGCGCGATCTCGGCCTCGCCCGCCTCGGCAAGCGCCATGAACTCGCAGGTCACCTTGCCGCCGATCTGGCCCGAGTCGGCCTCCACCGCGCGCCACTGAAGACCCAGGCGATCCATGATGCGTCCGTAGGCACCGCTCATGTCGTCGTAGGTCCTCTGCAGCGACTCCTGCGTGGCGTGGAAGCTGTAGGCGTCCTTCATCACGAACTCGCGACTGCGCATCAGCCCGAAGCGGGGTCGGATCTCGTCGCGGTACTTCACCTGCGTCTGATACAGGGACAGCGGCAGCTGCTTGTACGAGCGCAGCTCGTTGCGCACCAGCGCGGTGATGATCTCCTCATGGGTGGGGCCCAGGCAGAAGTTCGCATCGTGGCGATCGACGATCCGCATCAGCTCGGGGCCGTACGCCTCCCACCGCCCGCTCTCGTGCCACAGCTCCGCAGGCTGCAGGATCGGCATCACGATCTTCTGGGCGCCGATGGCGTCCATCTCCTCCTCCACGATGGCGCGCACCTTGTCCAGCACGCGCATGCCCAGCGGCAGGAACGAGTACAGACCCGAGCCCATCTTGCGCATCATGCCCGCACGCAGAAGCAGGCGATGGCTGGCCAGCTCCGCGTCGGACGGAACCTCCTTCAGCGTAGGCGCGTACAGACCGCTCAGGCGAATGATGTTGATCATAGCTTGTCTATCTCCTCTTTCAGCGCGTCCACAACCTCGCGCTCGCTCACCTTTCGTACCACCTTGCCGTTCAGGAACACTACAGCCGAACCGTTTCCGCAGGCCACACCCACATCGGCATCACTTGCCTCGCCAGGTCCGTTCACCACGCAGCCCATCACGGCCACCTTCAGCGGCTTGCGCACCTGACGCAGGTACCGCTCTACGTTGTCGGCAAGGGGAATCATATCAACCTGGCAGCGTCCGCACGTGGGGCAGCTGATGATTTCCGGCCCGCGCCGACGCAGGTCCAGGGCCGCCAGCAGCGTCCAGGCCGCACGCACCTCGTTCACCGGGTCGTCGGTCAGCGAGATGCGCAGCGTGTCGCCGATGCCCTGCTCAAGCAGGATGCCCAGACCCGCTGCCGACTTGATCGTGCCCTGGAACTGCGTGCCCGCCTCGGTAACGCCGATGTGCAGGGGCACGTGCGGAATCTGGCGCGCCAGCTGGCGATAGGTGCGCACGGTGGTCATCACGTCGTGGGCCTTGGCGCTCACCACCAGATCGGTGAAGCCCCGCTGCTCGCAGTGGGCCACGTACTCGGCCGCCGAGGCCGCAAGCTTCTGGGCAAGGTCGAGGTCGGTGCGCTGCGCCATCGCGTTGTCCAGCGAGCCTGCGTTCACGCCGATGCGAATGGGAATGCCCGCCTCGCGCGCGGCATCCAGCACGGCATCGGTTTTGGCCCAGCCTCCGATGTTGCCCGGGTTGATGCGCAGCTTGGCCGCCCCCCGGCGCGCGGCCTCCACCGCGATGCCCGCATCGAAGTGCACGTCGGCCACTACCGGCAGGGAAGAGCGAGCGCACACGGCCTCGAAGGCGTCCAGGCAGCTGCGGCGCGGAATGGCCATGCGCACGATCTCGCAGCCGGCCTCGGCCAGGTCGTCGATCTGCCGCAGGTTCGCCTCAACATCGGTGGCCTCGGCGTTCAGCATCGACTGCACCGCCACCGGAGCCCCGCCGCCCACGGCGACGGCGCCCACCATCACGCGGCGCGTAAGCCGGCAGGAACGCGCATCGGATGCACTTTGCGTTGTATCCATCAGGGAATCCCCCGTTCATCCACGAACAGCAGAAAGCCGCTCCATCATATCAGCGCGAAGGCCGCGCACCCGGCCCCGTCGACCCGCCGACCGCTCCCAACGCGACAGCGAAACAACCGCCGGCGATGCGGGCGCGTCATCGACGCGGACGGGCCACGTGGCCTCGTGCGGCTCGCACGAGCGCATCGACAGACACGCCGGCAGGCGGCGCGTCGGCACGCCCGACCCGCACGCGCATGCCGACCCGCGGCTATCCTCCGAACAGGATCCGCTGCACGTCCTTTCCCACCATCACGATGAAGAACAGGTAGAACAGCCCCATGCCCACCATCGACATGCGACCCATGGCCTTCTCGCTGACCAAGCGCTTCGACAGCTTCTGGTACACCTCGATCACGAAGCGGCCCCCGTCCAGCGGCGGGATGGGAATGAGGTTCATCACGCCCAGCGACACCGACAGCATGCCCATGAAGCTGAGGAAGCTGGCGAAGCCCGCCTCGGCGGCGGTCTTCGAGATCACGGCGATGCCCACGATCGAGCTTGAGTTCGATACCGTCTCGGCGGCGGTTTGCGGGTTGAACAGCTGAGCCACGGCCACGGCCACCATGCCGATGTACGAGAAGCCCGCCTGAATGGCCTGCAGCGGCCCGATGGTGCGGTGAACCACCTCGCCGGTTTGGGTGTTCTGCAGGTCGATGCCGATCACCGAGTACACCAATACGAAGACCATCAGCGCGAACAGGATGTTCACCGCCACGCCGGCCACCAGGATCACCGAGCGCTTCCAAAACGGCAGCGAGCGGTACTGTTGGCGGTACTCGCTTTCGAAGAACGCCTCGGGGTCGTCCAGGGGGCGCGCCGCACCCATCTCGGCCGCCTGGGGAACAGGCTGCCCCGAACGCTGCGCACGGCGGATCTGCCCGCGCGTCGGGCGCACGGCCGGGGTGCGGTAGGTGTTGTGCTCGTCGGACTTCAGCGGGCGCTTCACCGTGCCCCACTCGTCAAGCTCCTCCAGCGCCTCGTAGGCCTCGTCGTCGGTGATGCCGCAATCCTGAGCCACCTCTTCCATGGTTGCCGTGCCGCGACGGTACACCGACTCCATCGCCTTGGCGAGGTGGGGACTCATCTCGCCTGGCTCCATGCCGCACACGCGCGCGTACCCGCCCAGCAGCACGGCCGTCACGCCGAAGCGCGTCTCTCCGTACTGGAAGCCCACCGAAGGGCCCGGCAGCCCCAGCATGAACTCGGTCACGCGCACGCCGAACAGGCGCGAGGCAAGGTAGTGGCCGCCCTCGTGAATGAACACGAGGAAGCCCAGGGCGATCGTGGCGTATGCGATCATCAGAAGAACGTCCATGCAGGGTTCCCTTCGCTTTCCATGCGGCGCAAGGCCGCTTCAGATTCCAGCCCATAATGGCACAGCACCCCATCGGGGCCGATGCGTCATGCCCTTGAAACGCAGAACCACCGCATCGTCATGCGAGCCGCACGCAGGCCGCATGCGAACCGCCCGCACGGCCCGCATGCACAAGCCGCACGGCGCTACGCCAGATGCCGGCGCGCGCAGGCACGAGCCCAGACGTCAACGTCCTCCAGCTGCTCGACGCTGCGCACGGGCTGCACGTCATGGGCCTCCATCACGGCCTCCACGCAGGCGGCTATGCCCAGGTACGAGCAGTCGCCCTTCAGGAAGGCGTCCACTGCCACCTCGTTCGCAGCGTTCATGGCGCAGGGAAGCGTGCCGCCCGTGCGCCCTGCGGCCTCGGCAAGCGCCAGAGCGCGAAAGGTGTCGGTGTCGGGGGCGTCGAAGTCAAGGCTCGCCAGCTGGGTGAAGTCAAGCGGGGCGACGGGCGCCTCCCAGCGCTCGGGATACGACAGGGCGTACTGAATGGGAATGCGCATGTCGGTGGCGCCCAGATGAGCCTTCACCGAACCGTCGCGGAACTCCGCCATCGAGTGGATCACGCTTTGGGGGTGCACCACCACGCGGATGCGGTCGTAGTCCATCCCGAACAGGTGGTGCGCCTCGATCACCTCAAGCCCCTTGTTCATGAGCGTGGACGAGTCGATCGAGATCTTCGCCCCCATGCTCCAGTTGGGATGCGCCAGGGCCTGATCAGGCGTGATCGAGCGCAGCTGCTCGCGGGTGCGGCCGCGGAAGGGGCCGCCCGAGGCCGTCAGCCACAGCCGCGACACCTCGTCGGCGCGCTCGCCGATCAGGCACTGGAACAGGGCGCCGTGCTCGGAATCGACCGGCAGCAGCAGGTCGGTACCGGCGGCAAGCGGCATGATCAGGTCGCCCGCCACCACCAGCGACTCCTTGTTGGCCAGGGCAAGCGCCTTGCGCTCGCTGAGCGCCCGGCAGCTGGCGCGCATACCCGCAGCTCCCACCAGGGCGTTTACCACGATGTCGGCCTCGGGAAGCGCAGCCAGCATCTCCACGGCGGCCGGGCCCGTGCCGAAGGACCCGCGGTCCCCCGCCTCCGCAGCCCATGCGACCAGCTGGTCGGCAGCGGGGTCACCGGCGGCAGGCGCGCACCCCAAGGCCAGGTGACGCACGTTCAGCTCGCGCGCCTGCTGAAGCAGCGCGGCGGCGCGGGTTCCCGCCGCCAGGGCCACCACCTCCACCTTGTCGGGATGACGACGCGCGATGTCGAGGGTCTGCACGCCAATCGAGCCGGTAGAGCCCAGCACCACCACGCGACGAGGGCGACGGGCCCTCGAATCAGGGAAGTCAGACACGGAAACGTCCTCTCGCAACGAATCGACGGCTCAGCCGATGGGGCGCATCAGCGAACCAGGGGAATGCACCGGAAGATGGTGAGCAGCGCGAAGGCCGCGGTAGCAGTGGTCATCAGCGAATCGCATCGATCGAACAGGCCGCCGTGACCGGGCATGATGGTGCCGGAGTCCTTGAACCCCACGCTTCGCTTGATGCGGCTTTCGCACAAATCGCCCAGCACGCCGGCAAGTCCGCATGCCAAGCCGATGAACAGGGCCTGCACGATGGTGATGGACATGCCTGGAATGAAGGCGAATCCGCACCAGGCCGCCATGCACGCCGCCAGCCCGCCCACGAAGCCCTCCCAGCTCTTGTTGGGACTGGTGCGCGGAGCCATCTTGTGGCGCCCGAAGCGACGCCCCACCAGATAGGCGAACACGTCGTTCGACCAGATGGTGATGAACAGAAGCAGCACCGCCGTGCCGCCGTGGGGCTCGGGCAGCGCCATGCGCAGCAGCACGATGAACGACAGCTGCATGCCGGTGTACAGGGCGCCCAGCAGGCTGACGCCCACATCCTGCATGCGCGCACGGTTCCAGAACACGTACCACACGGTAAGGGCGGCCAGCAGCAGCATCGCCACCAGCATGATGCCCTGCAGCCCCCACAGGTAGGCCGCAGGCGGGAACATCGCCGCGCCCACCGTGCCGATCCACTCGTTCGGCATCTTGGCGTCCGAGCGCAGCATATAGAAGAACTCGGCCGCGCAGATGGCCGACACGCCGGCCAGAAACACCATGGCGGGCAGGTCGCCCGCCAGCATCGCCGCCACGCACAACGCCACGTACACCACGCCGGTACGCGTGCGAATCTGCAGGTCGCTGGCGTTCTTGAAGGTGCTGGGCGTCTTCTGGTAGGCGAAGCTCTTCAGGCGCTCGACACGACGACGCTCGGCATCGGCCTCGGCTTCCGGCTCCACCAGGTTCGGGTGGTCGGAAGGTCGGAAGCGCCGTCCCTCGGGATGCGCCCCCTCGGAATCCGCCCCGCCGACGACGGCATCCGCCTTCTCCGTCACGGCCTCGCCCGCCTCACGCGCCTCGCACGCATCGCGTCCGGCAGGCGCATCGAAGAGGGGGCCCGCCTCTTCCGCCTCCGCACGACCCCAAGCCGTGCCCCCGTCGTTCCAGCTGCGCTCCGACACGGCCTACACCGCCCCGTAGCGACGCTCGCGTCCCTGATAATCCAACAGGGCGCGCAGCAGGTCGTAGCGCGTGAAGTCGGGCCACAGCACGTCGGTGCATGAGAACTCGGCATAGGCCGCCTGCCACAGCAGGAAGTTCGACAGGCGCATCTCGCCGCTGGTGCGCAAGATCAGGTCGGGGTCGGGAATGCCCGCGGTGTGCAGGCACCGCTCCAGCGCCGCGGCATCGACCACCGGCGCCTCGCGACCTGCGCGCTCAGCGCGCAGGGCTTGATCGACCAGCTGCGACGCCGCATGCACCAGCTCGTCGCGCCCGCCGTAGTTCACGGCCACCACCAGCGTCATGCCGTCGTTGTCGCGGGTGCGAAGCTCGGCGCGCTCGAAGGCCTCGCGCGTGCGCGCGGGCAGGGCGTCCAGACGGCCGATGGTGCGCACGCGCACGCCCTCCTCGTGCAGGCCCTCGACCTCGGCCAGCATGGTGGTGGCGAACAGGTTCATCAATCCGCCCACCTCGTCCACCGGGCGCGCCCAGTTCTCGGACGAGAACGAGTAGATCGTGACGTAGCGCACGCCCACGTCGTTGGCGCAGCGAATCAGCTCGCGCACCGCCTCGATGCCGGCACGGTGGCCGTTCAGGCGGTTCAGCGCGCGCTTGCGCGCCCAGCGACCGTTGCCGTCCATGATCACACCCAGATGAACGGGCACGGCGGCAGGGTCCAGCAGCTGCGGGTCAAGGTCGGCCGGGGGCGCGGGGAATATGTCGTGAAGCGGTTTGCGCAGCATCGTAGAAGGCGCGTGAGCCTAGATCTCCATCACTTCCGCTTCCTTCTTCTTCAAGGCGGCGTCCACCTTGGCGATGTAGGCATCGGTGAGCTTCTGCACCGCAGCCTCGCCACGGCGCTGCTCGTCCTCGGGAAGGCTCTCGGACTTCACGGTCTTCTCGATCGAGGTGTTGGCGTCGCGGCGCGCCGAGCGCACGGCCACGCGCGCCTCCTCGGCATAGGTGCGGCACTGCTTGGCAAGCTCGCGGCGGCGCTCCTCGGTAAGGGCCGGGAAGGGCAGGCGAATCACCGAGCCGTCATTGGACGGAGTGACGCCCAGGTCGCTTTCGAGAATCGCATGCTCGATGGCGCGCAGCACCGACTTGTCCCACGGCTCGATCACCAGCAGGTGGGCATCCGGCGTCTTGACGCCGGCAAGCTGGTTCACCGGCGTGGGGGTGCCGTAGTAGTCCACGCGGATCTTGTCCAGCAGAAGCGCGCTCGCACGTCCGGTGCGCACGCCTCCGAAAGCGGTGTTCAGCGAGTCCAGAGACGCGTTCATGCGCTCCTCCGCGTGCTCGACGATCTGCTCAATCATGCTGCTCTCTCCTTCAACCGGGGCCGAGCGGCCCTTCCTCTTTGATACCTAAACGGGCATGCGCGAATGCATGGCGAAACAAGGCGGCCCTAGGCCGACACCACCGTGCCCACCGGCTCGCCCTTCAGCGCACGGGCGATGTTGCCCTTGCGCGTGAGGTCGAACACGATCATCTCCATGTCGTTGTCCATGCACAGAGACGTGGCGGTGGCGTCCATCACGTTCAGGCCCTGGGCCAGCACCTCCATGTAGGTGATCGTGTCAAAGCGCGTGGCATCGGGGTTCGACTTCGGGTCGGAGTCGTACACGCCGTCCACCTTCGTGGCCTTCATCAGGCAATCCACGTCAAGCTCGCAGGCGCGCAGCGCGGCCGTGGTGTCGGTGGTGAAGTAAGGGTTGCCCGTGCCGGCGGCAAGAATCACCACGCGGCCCTTCTCCAGGTGACGCAGGGCGCGGCGGCGGATGTAGGGCTCCGACACCTCCTGCATGGTGATGGCGCTCTGCACGCGCGAGAAGATGCCGTGGCGCTCGAAGGCGTCCTGCAGCGCCAGAGCGTTCATGACGGTGGCCAGCATGCCGATGTAGTCGGCCTGGGAGCGGTCCATGCCCTCAGCCGAGCCCGCCATGCCGCGGAAGATGTTCCCGCCGCCGATCACCACGGCCAGCTGCACGCCGTCGTTCACGATCTGCCCGATCTGCTCGGCAAGGTCGTCCACCACCTTGGGGTCGATGCCGTAGCCCAGGTCGCCCGCAAGGGCCTCGCCCGACAGCTTCAGCAGAACCCGCTTGTACTTGTAGCCTTCGGTCATGAGGGCCCCTTTCGATCAGCTTCGTCTGGTGCACATCTTACCCGATTCGCCCAAGAGGGCGCGCTTGCACGAAGCGCGAAGCAGGGCTCCGGCGATAAAACCACGCGGGAGGTCACCGCCCGTCGGGCGAAAGGCGCCGGGGCGAGTCGATGCACGCCGCCCGTGGCGCGTCGGCTCACAAGAAGCGCCCGTCTGTGGCCAAGGCCTCCGGGTCGATGGGCACCACCCGGGCCCCTCCCAGGAAAAGACGGCCCGGGCCCCGCAGCCGCCGCGCCAGCTCGTCTGCACCCGGGAACCCAGGCGTGGACATCACCTGGTAGGTAATCGGACCCGAGCGCAGCAGGCAGGGCGCAGGGCGAAAGCCGTTGCGCCTGTAGAAGGCCATGCGTCGGATGCGCTGGTCGTGGCTGGGCGCGCCTTCGCAGGGGGCCTCGATGTCCAGCACCACCGGAACCTCAGGCCGGGCGGCACGGATGCCCTCCAGGATCCGCGAGCCCACCCCGCTCGACCGCGCCTGCTCGTCCACGGCAAGGAACAGCAGGTACGTAAGCGACGAGAAGTCGATGCGATAGCTGAACCCGCAGAAGGCCCCGCGGTCGAAGTACGACGAAAAGCCCACGCACGGGCTGTGCGACAGGGCCGTCATCAGCCACCAGGGCATGCGCTGCCGCTCGGGGAAGGCCCCCTCGTACAGGGCGCGAACGCACGAGCGCGCACCCTGTCGGGTGCGCGCCGCGCGAATCTCCAAACCACGCCCCGCATCAGGGGCATCTGCCCGCCGATCAGGGAACGTTCGCATGCTACCCCTGCGTCTCGTATCCCGAGCGCCTGGCGGGCGCGGTGTTGGCGGCATCGCCGTCGGAGCCCAGCTTCACGTCGAACTCCTTCTCGACGCCATCGCGGTTCACCGTCACCTTCACCACGTCGCCGGGCATCTGACCGCGCACGGCCAGAAGCAGGCTGCTGGCATCCGTGATCGGCTTGCCGTTGAAGGCGGTGACGATGTCGCCCTCCTCAAGCCCCGCCTCGGCGGCACCCGAACCCGGGGCCACGGAGGCCACGTACGCACCCGAGGTGGCAGACAGGCCGAAGCGCTTGGCGATTCCCCCGTTCACCGTGCTCAGCGATGCGCCCAGACGGGCATGGGTGGGAACCTTGCCCTCGATGATCTGGTTGGCGATGTTCACCGCGTAGTTGATCGGAATGGCGAAGCCCACGCCCGAGTAGTTGCCCGAATACGACTTGATCAGCGTATTGATGCCGATCACCTTGCCGTTGGCATCCACCAGCGCCCCGCCCGAGTTGCCCGGGTTGATCGCGGCGTCGGTCTGGATCATGTTCGGGTAGATGGTGTCGGAGCCGCGCGTCCTGCCGCGCGGGCCGTATCCCTCGTCCTCCTGCGCGGGCACGATCTGCGAGCGGCTGGTGGCCGACACCACGCCGGTGGCGACGGACTGCTCAAGGCCGAAGGGCGCGCCGATGGTCATCACCCACTGCCCCACCGTCAGGTTCGACGAGTCGCCGATGTCGGCAGGAACCAGGTCGGTGGCGTTGCGCAGCTTGATCACGGCAACGTCGGAGCTGGGGTCGGAGCCCACCAGGTCGGCGTCGTACTCAGTGCCGCCCACGTTCACCTTCAGCGACTGGGATCCCTGCACCACGTGGTTGTTCGTCAGCACGTAGCCGTCTGCGCTCAGGATCACGCCGCTGCCCAGCGACGACTGGTTGAGGTTCGACCCGCTGGGTCCGTTCGCGCCGAAGGGAGAGGCGTTCGCGCTGGAGTACACATACACGCACACCACCGACTTCAGGCCCTTCTCGGCCACGGCCTCGGCCAGGCTTCCGTCGGTGTCCTTGGCGTTGATGGTGCTGGGCTGGGTGGAGCCCACGGTCACCTTCTTGCCCGCGTTGGCGCCCGTGACGCCCTGGTAGGTGGCGAAGCCGCCCAGGCCCAGGCACACGGCCAGGGCCGCACCGCCGAAGGCCTTGGCGAACACGTGGTCCTTGCGCGGAGCCGGAGCCGAGGCGGCCGGCGCGGGGGCGAAGCCGCCGGCGTGACCGCCTGCATGGCCTGCGGTCGCTGCCTGCGAGGCATGGCCGGGCTGGGCATCAGCCCGCGGCGCATGGGGGGCGGCGCCGGCGCCGGACGGAGACGCTGCGGCAGCCGACGGCGCGAACGACGCGGGCGCCACCGGGCGCTGGAAGCGCGGCGGCTCGACGACGGAGCGCTCGGATGCGAGGACGGCGGCTCCCGCCTGCGCGGCGACGGGCTGATCGCCGGAGCTGGCCGCCGAGGCGGCGCCTGCGTGGGCGACATCCGCCGGTGCGTCGGGGCGAGGGTCGGTGGGAGCGGGCTGGGCGCCGGGGTCGAGGGGGTTGCTGCGATCGGTCATGCGGTCCTCCTTGTTCATGCCGGACGCGACGCGAACACGCGCCGCGCTACGGTCGTGCTTTTCGACGAGAACATAGCATGCCAGCCATTCATCAGGTCTAATCTAACCGTTTAATCATTACCGCGCCACGGAACGCGTGCTTTTTCTCCGCCCGATGACCACGGGGCCGTCATATATTCGCCAAGGGGTTTCAGACCGTTTTCAGTCGGGCGGGGCATGGTGCGGCGCAGCGCAACCACAGGGAAAAAGACCCTGCTGAACGGATGAGCGGCTACGCCTGGCGCCAGGCCATTGACGCCACCGGGCCCACCGTGAGGCGCGTGCCGTCGAAGCCCACCGCGGTCACCGACCCGTTGCCGTACTTGTCGGGCTCCAACGCGCGGGATGGGTCGATGCACCATACCAGCGACCTGATCGCAAGCGCATGGGTCACCGCCACCCCCAACCCTCCCCCTGCGGTCGCGAGGTCGGCCAGGGCATCGTCCAGAAACGCCGTGAGGCGACCGGCGATGGCGTCGAACCGCTCCGCGCGCGCCGCCGGGTCAGCTGCGGCGATGGCGTCGGCCACCTGGGGAAGCCGCTCGTTCATCTGCCTTCGCGACAGCGCGGCGCCCATCTGCCGCTCAATCGCCCGGTTCAACTCGGCTGCCGGCCCGCCCTCGAAGCCGCCGTAGCCCCACTCGCGCAGGCGCGGGTCTGCGTGCGCGACGAGCGCCCGAAGTCGTCCGGACCGCACCTCGGTATGCGCGCCTTCCCTCGAACACGACATCGCCTCGGCGCGCGCGTCCAGCAGAAGGCGCAGCGTCTCCTTCGCGCGGCCCGCGTCGCTCGACCACGCACGCCGCACGTCCAGCGAGGCCATCGCCCGCCCCAAGCGACGCGCCACGTCGCGCCCCTCGGGCGCCAGAGGAGAATCGCCCCAGCCCTGAATGACCCCCTGCCGGTTATGGACCGTCATGCCGTGACGCACCAGCAGCAGGCAGACAGGCTGGCGGCCCGCCTCGCCCAGCGTGGCCTCCCAGCCGCCCGGGGCGCTAATCGCCGATCCCCCGCAGGAAGTCGCGCGTACGCTGCTCGCGGGGACGGTCGATCACCTCGGCGGCGGGGCCCTCCTCCACGATCAGGCCGCCGTCCATGAACACCACGCGGTCGGCCACGTCGCGCGCGAACGACATCTCGTGCGTCACGATCACCATGGTCATGCGCTCGTCGGCAAGACCGCGAATCACCTTCAGCACCCCTTGGGTCAGCTCGGGGTCGAGCGCGCTGGTGGGCTCGTCGAAGAATAGCACGTCGGGACGAAGCGCCAACGCACGGGCAATGGCCACGCGCTGCTGCTGGCCACCCGAAAGCTCGCTGGGCACGGCGTCCTCGCGACCCTCAAGGCCCATCTTCGCCAGCAGCTCGCGAGCGTGGGCGAACACCTCGTCCCTGTCGCGGCGCTGCACGGCAAGGGGCGCGTCGGTGACGTTGCGCATCACCGTGTAGTGGGGAAACAGGTTGAACCCCTGAAACACCAGGCCGAAGCGCTGGCGAGCCTGGGCAAGCGTCTCGCGACCCTGGTAGGCCGCGCGGCCCGCCGCATCGTTGCGCGCCACCACCAGGTCGCCGAAGGCCAGCGTGCCCGCGTCCAGCGTCTCCAGCAGGGCGCAGCAGCGCAGCAGCGTTGACTTGCCGCCGCCCGAGGGGCCGATGATCGCCACCACCTCGCCCTTGCTCACCTGCAGCGATATGTCGCGCAGCACCGGCGTCCCGCCGAAGCTCTTCCGCGCTCCCTCAAGGCGCATCAGCGCCGTCGTGCTCGTCATGTCGTCTCCCGTCCCCGCGCCGGGCGCGGTGCCGTGCGCGCCTGCGGGCGCGCGGTTCGATCGCGCGGTCGCGCCGGATGCGCCGGATGCGCAGTCCGCATCGAGCGCGCCGGATGCGCTAATCGCGGTAGTAGCTCATCTTCTTCTCGATGCGCGTGAGCGCCATCTCCACCAGGAAGCTGAACAGCCAGTAAATGCCCGCGGCCAGGGCGTAGGGAACCATGCTCACCTGCGAGGCGGCAAGAGCCTTCGCCTGGCTGAACATCTCGCCCAGGCCCAGAACGAAGGCAAGCGAGGTGTCCTTCACCAACGTGATGATCTCGTTGCCCATGGCAGGCAGAATGCGCTTGATCACCTGGGGCAGAACGATGCGCATGAAGGTCTGGTACCGCGTGTATCCCAGCACCTCGGCGGCCTCGTACTGGCCGCGCGGAATCGACTGGATCCCCGAGCGGTAGATCTCGGCGAAGTAGGCGGCGTAGTTCACCACGAAGCCAATGGCGCAGGCCGCGAACTTCCAATCGGACGACAGGCTGATCCCCAGCAGGTAGTAGGGACCGAACATGATCGCCATCAGCTGCAGCATCAGAGGCGTGCCGCGCATCACCGATATGTAGAAGCGCGCGATCAGGGCAAGGGGCTTGAACGAGCTCATGCGGCACAGCGCCACCAGCACGCCCAGGGGCAGCGAGCCCACCAGGGTGATGATGAAGATCTGAATCGTGAGCCCAAAGCCGCCGGCCAGCAGGCCGAGCATGGTGGTGAAGTCCACGTCGCTCCTCTCAGAGCCTCGCGCGGATGCGGCGAGGCGGGTCAGACGCAGGGCACCCCCCGATGGTTCGGGAGGTGCCGCGTGCGTCGCTCGTGCCGTTGGGGAAAGGGTTCCCCGACTACTTCAGCTTCCAGTTCTCGAAGCTCAGACCGTACTCGGCGTACTTCTCGCAGATCTTCTTGGCGGTGCCGTCCTCGTACATCTCCTTGAGGGTGGCGGACACCTTGTCGGCCATCTCGGTGTTGCCCAAAGCGAAGCCCACCGCGTAGTTCTCGCTCATCAGGTACTGGTCGATAATACGATACGCACCCGGCTTCTTCGCCATATTGTACTGGGCGATCGACAAGTCGCAGGCCACAGCATCCACCGCACCCGACTCAAGCTGCAGGAAGGCGTTGTTGTAGTCGCCGATCGTCTCCAGCTTGCCGAAGGTGGAGGTCAGGTCGGCCTTACCGCCCTCGGAAGCGGGCTTCTTCAGCACGTCCTCCGCTGCCGAATCGGCCTGAGTGAGCACCGACGTGCCCGCAAGGTCGTCCAGCTTGGTCACGGGACTGCCATCCTTCACCACTACCACCTGGGCATTCATCATGTAGGGCTTGCTGAAGGCGTACTTGCCCTCGCGACCCTCCATGGTGAAGCCGTTCCAGATGCAGTTGATCGTGCCGGAGTTCAGCATGGCGTCCTTGGAGTCCCAGTCGATCGGGCTTGCCTCGAACTCCCAGCCGTTGCGCTTGGCCACTTCCTTGGCCAGATCGAGGTCGAAGCCCGTGTACGAGCCATCGTCGCCCACGAAGCCGTAAGGCGGGTAGGACTGATCGAAGCCCACGATCAGCTTGCCTGCCGAGGCCCCGCCCTTGGCGTCCCCGTCGGCCTTGGGGCCCGCGCAGCCGGTCAGCAGCGCCAGGGCGACGCACAGGACGACGGCCGCAAGGGCCACCCCCATCGTTCTTGCCTTCGTCATCGTACTCGTCATGCTCGTTCCTTCCACGCGTATCGTGCATCCCGCTTCACGTCCCGTGCCTTCGACGACGCCAAGGGCGATCGATCAAGGGCCCTTCCGCGCGAAAGGGGCTCGGAGGGCGGCCTCGGCCCGCTGCGTCGCAGCGCCCGACGCAGACGACGGGTCGGGGCCCGCTGCCAGACGCGCGGTGAGCCAAGGGCTCGACCTCCGCGCCTCTCCCGTGCGGATGTGGCTACTTTATCACAGTAGAGTAGTGTAGTATCGGGCTTCCATTCGCTCACAATTTCTCGACAACCCTGCCCCTTCGGGTCGTTGTGCTACCTTGAAGCAAAACATCGCCCGGCATGGAAGGATGCTCAATGAATCTGAGTCCTCACGCCCAGCTCCACGGATTCACCGTGGAGGAAGCCCACGACCTGGCCGAAATCGAGGGCCGCGCCTACGTGATGCGCCACGCCGAAACCGGCGCGCGCCTGCTGTACCTGAAGAACGACGACCCGAACAAGGCCTTCGCCATCGGATTTCGCACGCCGCCCGGCGACGACACCGGCGTGTTCCACATACTTGAGCACTCGGTTCTGTGCGGCTCGGACCGCTTCCCCGTGAAGGAGCCCTTCGTCGATCTGCTGAAGTCGTCGATGCAGACCTTCCTGAACGCCATGACCTTCCCGGACAAGACCCTGTACCCGGTGGCCTCCACCAACGAGCGCGACCTGCTGAACCTGATGGACGTGTACCTGGACGCCGTGTTCCATCCGCGGATCTTCCGCACCCGCGCCATCTTCGAGCAGGAGGGGTGGCACTACGAACTACGCTCGCGCGACGCCGCCTTCGAGGGCGACGTGGCCGCGCTGGACGCCGAGCGCAGCGAGCTGTCGTACAACGGCGTGGTGTTCAACGAGATGAAGGGCGCGCTGTCCGACCCCAGCTCGGTGCTGTACCACGAGCTTCAACGCGCGCTGTTCCCCGACGGGCCCTACGCCTTCGAATCGGGCGGCACCCCCCGCGCGATCCCCGCCCTCACCTACGAGCAGTACCTTGAGGAGCATCGCCGGCACTATCGGGTAGATAACAGCTACACGATTCTGTACGGCAATCTGGACATCGACCGCGCCCTGGCCTTCCTGGACGAGCGCTACCTGACCCCGGTGCACGCCGAGCAGCAGGCGGCGGACGCCCGGCGCGTGCGTGAGGGAGAAGCGCCCGCCGTGCCGCGCGCCCTTGCGCCCCATGCGCCCGTATGCAGCCTTGACGTGGTTCGTCCCATGGACACCGCCCCCGAGAACGAATGCGCCGCGGCGGGCTATGTCGTGAGCCCGTTCAGCGACCCCGCGCGCATCCTTGCGGCCGACATTCTGTTGGATGCCCTGTTCGGCTCGAACGAGGCCCCGGCCAAGCGTGCCCTGCTGGACGCTGGGCTGGCAGACGAGGTGGTGGCGTACACGGCTGACTCGCTGCTGCAGCCCTTCGCAGTGGTTGAGCTGCGCGGCCTGAAACAGGACGGGGCCGAGCGCCTGGTGGGAGAGGTCGAGCGCGTAATCGGCCAGCTGGCCGACGAGGGCATCGACCCCGAAGTGATCGAGGCCTCGTTGGCGCGCGCCGAATTCGCCCTGCGCGAGCGCAACTACGGCATGCCCGACGGCGTCGTGCTGTCGATGATGGCGCTGTCCGGATGGCTGTACGACGACGCGGATGCGCTTTCCTACCTGCACTACGAGGACGCTCTGGCGCATCTGCACGCGGGCATGACGCAGGGCCTGTTCGAACGCCTTGCCCGTGAGCTGTTCGTGCAGAATCCGCACCGCGCGCGCGTGCACGTGCGGCCCGAAGCCCCGGCCGAGAGCGCCGAGGCCACGGAGCTGGCAGCTCGCAACGCCCGGCTGAGCGCCGATGAGCGCAGGCAGATCGTGCGCAGCGAGGCCGAGCTGCGGGCGCTGCAGGAAGCGGAGGACGACCCCGAGGCCCGCGCCAGCCTGCCGCGCCTTTCCGTGGCCGACCTGGGAGAGGCGCCCGTCGAACCGCCGTACGCCCTGGACGAGGAGGCCCCGCTTTCCACGCTGAGGCACCAGGCGTCCACCCACGGCATCGTCTATGCCACGCGGTACTTCGATGCGGGCGCGGTGGCCTTCGACGACCTGCCCTACCTCAGCGTGCTCTGCCGCGTGCTGGGCAAGCTGGGCACCGCGCATCACAGCGCTGCCCAGATCGACGTGCTGCTGCAGGGGCGCCTGGGCAGCTTCGCGGTGCGCCCCCTGTGCGTGGAAGGCGAGCACTCGCTTGATGCGCGCCTGATGGTGGAAGTGGGCGCGAGCTCGCTAGAGCCCAATGCGGCCTGGATCGCGCGCCTGACGCGCGAGCTGCTCAGCGAGACCGACTTCAGCGACCTGGCACGCATACGCGATCTGCTGCAGCAGCAGAAGATCGGCTTCGAGCAGAGCTTCGCCGCCGGCGGGCACAGCCATGCGATGGAGCGCGTGCGAGCCTACGCCACTCCCGGCGGCGCGATCGCCGACCGGATGGGCAACGTTGGCTTCTACCGCTTCCTCACCGAGCTGCTGGACCGCTTCGACGAGCGCGGGGCCCAGCTGAGCGCACGGCTGCAGGACATCGCGCGCACGGTGTTCACCGACGCGGGCACCACCCTGAGCTTCGCAGGCTCTGACGAGGCCTATCGGCTGTTCTGGCAAGCCGACCCGCTGCTGGGAGGCTGTGAGCCCGCCGCGACGCGCCTGGCGGTTCCCGAGCCGCGCGTGCTGCGCGAGGCCTTCATCGTGCCCACCGACGTCAGCTTCACCGCTCTGGGATGGGACCGCCGACTGCTGGGCGAGGAGTTCCAGGGCAGCTGGCCCGTGGCCGCACGTGCGCTGACCTTCGACTATCTGTGGAACGAGGTGCGCGTGAAGGGCGGGGCCTACGGCGTGGGCCTGAGGGCGCAGCGCGGGGGGGCGCTGAGCTTCTACTCGTACCGCGATCCCAATCTGGACGCCACGCTGGAGCGCTTCGCCGGCGCAGCCGCGTGGATCGAGCGGTTCAGCCCCGAAGCCCGCGACCTGGAAGGACTGGTGATCAGCTCCACCGCCGGGGTTGACGCTCCGCTGAAGCCGCGCGAACTGGTAAAGCGCCAGGCCCTCAGATACCTGACGGGCGCGTCGCCCGCGCGCTTGGCCGAGGTGCGGCAGCAGATGACGGACACCACGATCGAGCAGGTGCGGGCTCTGGGGGCAACGCTGCGCCGGGCCGTGGAAGCTCAGGCGGTATGCACCTTCGGCAACCGTGACATCATCGAGGGGTCGCAGGCGAGTCTGACTGCGATCGAGTTGATCGGAGAAGGCGCCGCACGCTCGTAGCGAGGGTGCGATCTTGCGTGGCCAACCGGGTCTTGCGAAGCCAACCGGGATGTCATGCGCGAAACACCTGTGAAGGGCGCATGCGACCGGCTTGCCCGCACCCCTCCCCCGGCGACGAAGGAAGGCCCCGGCGACTCGATGAGTCTCCGGGGCCTTCCCCTGTACGCAGTGCGCTTGAAACCCGTAGGCGCGGAATCCGCAGCCCCGCCCTGTAGAGCGGACAGTCGCGGGCTGCGCTTGCCGAACGCGCGCCTAAAGGGTGCGGGCATTCGTGCCGGCGGCCGCCGACGCCGCGCCCGCACCCGCTCCGGAACCTGCGGAGCCGGTCTGGCCGGCAGCGGCATCGGCTGCGGCACCGGCACCGGATGCGCTCGAAGACGAGGCGCCGGATGCGGAACCGGCCGCACTGCCGCCCGCCTTGGCGTCGCGCGCGCCTGAAAGCGTGGGATACGTCGAAAGATCGAGCGGGGACCCCAGCCACTTCGTCTGAATCGCGTCGATCAGACCCGCCTTCGACAGGGCGCTCACCGCATCGGACACCGCCGACTGCAGGGCCGCGTTCGAGCTTCCCACCGCCGCGCAGTAGCCACCCGGCTGCTGCACCAGGGCCACGACGCGTGCCGACTCGGCAGATGTCTTGGCCAGATACACGCCGGTGACCGCATCGGAAGCCACGTAGTCAACCTTGCCCGACATCAGGGCCGCGAAGGCAGAGGCCAGACTGTCCTGCACCACCAGCGACGGCTCGCCGAACACGTTCTCGACGCTCCACGCGCTCTTCGACGACACCTGGGCGCCGATCGACACCGACTCGGTTACCTGAGGCGCCTTCGCCGACGCGTCCTTCGCGAACAGGGCCACTCCTGTGGCAAGGTACACCGTGGACTTCCAATAGCCGGCCTCGCTGGATGCCGAATCGACCCCCAGCACCACGTCAACCTGGCCGCTAGACAAAGCGCGCGCGGCATCCTTGCCCACATCGACCACCTCCACCTTCACGCCCAGCCGGTCGGCGATGGCGGCGGCCACGTCCACGTCGATGCCCACCAGCTTGGCCGACGACGAGGCCTTGCCCGCAAGCGGCGCGGCGGCGGCGTTCACGCCCACCTTCAGCACGCCCGGGGTTTTCAGGGCGGAGTCGTCGATCGACTGCTGCTTGGCAGGAGGGGTGTAGCTGGTAGAGGGAAGCGACAGCGAGCAGCTGGTCAGCATGCAGGCGACCAAGCCCGCGATCAGGCAGGCAAGCGCCGGCACCTTCAGACGAAACCTCACGACAACCTCCGTTCGGCTGCTGGGCAGCCCCTCAGGGGAAAAGGCACGCTTCAATCGGCTGACCTAGTCTTCGCCCCCACACTCGCGCATTGGGGCTGAGCTCTCACCATCACCCTCTCGCCCGCCGCGGCATCGTGCCGCGGATTATGGAAACGAGCGATGCGACTTACCTCTAGAACGCGCCGTGCTCGCGCGCCGCCGAAGCGGGCGCTTACGTGGGTCCTTTCGACCGCGTCTGCCATGGACTGAAGGCGGCGGGGCCGCCTCGCAACTACAGACCCGAAAGAAGCCCGTCAATTCTAGCAGAAAGCGCCGAGGCGCAGCGTCGGCCCCCGCGGCAGGTGCGCGCACTGCCGGAATCCCGCCGGCTGATCGCCGGCTGCGTGCTGGCCGCACGTCGGCTCCGCGCCGGCTGCGTGCCGGCTGCATGCCGGACCGAGCTGGCAGCATGGCCCCATGAGCCCCCTCGCCGCCATAGCCCGAAACGCCCTGCGCGCAGCAGGCCATCTTGCCTGTGAGGTGACCTGGCCCACCCGCTGCTGCGTGTGCGAGCGCGCGGGCTGCGCTCTGTGCGCCTCGTGCGAAGGGTCGCTTCCCTACCTGGACCGCTGGACCGCATGCCCGACGTGCGGGGCGGCCTTCGGCGCGGTTCAGTGCACCGAATGCTGTCCGCAGCGCCTGGCCGCATTGGGACGCGAGGCCCTGCCCTTCGCCGGATGCGCCAGCGCCGTGCGCTTCGACGCGCGCACCGGGCGCATCGTGCGCGTGTACAAGGATCTCGGCGAGCAGCGGCTGGCCCTCGACATGGCCCGCCTCATGGCTCGGGCGGTGCCACCTGAATGGCGCGCCGACGCCATCGCGTTCGTCCCCGCCTCGCGGGAAGCCCTGACGCGACGAGGGTTCGATCATGCCGAATTGCTGGCCTGCGCCCTCTCTTCCCTGATGAAGCTTCCCGTTTGCGCCGCGCTCGACCGCCCGCGAGCACACGACCAGCGAAAGCTGGGACGAGCTGCGCGCGTGTCCAACCTGGCCTCGGCGCTTCGCGCTCACCCGAGCGCCTGCCAAGGTCGAAGCCTCCTGCTGGCAGACGACGTGATGACCACGGGCTCGACCCTCTGCGCAGCAGCGGACACCCTGCTGGAAGCCGGCGCCGGCACGGTGCGCGCCCTCACCTTCGCTCGCGTGTGACCCACGGGGCACACGAGCTCTCCACGCCCGTGCGCGCCCCTGCCGACAGCGTGCGGACATCGCCTATAATCCCGTTATCATGCCAACCACCGCCAGAAGACTGCGCACGCTGCTGACGTGCCTTGCCCTGATCGCCTTCACCGCGCTGTTCCCGGGAAGGCTGAACGCGTGGGCCGACGAGGCCGCAGGCAGCGAGACGCTCGCCGAGACAGCGACGAACGTCGCTGCGGGAAGCGCTGAGGCCGCAGCCGCCGACGCGCAGCCCGAAGCGCAGCCGCATCCGGGTGCCGGGCATGTGTATCTTGTGGTTATTCCTTCGCTTACCTGGAACGACATAAGCAACGAGAAGATGCCCGCCCTTCAGGAGATCGTCGCCTACAACGGCGTGGCCAACGTGGTGACCGAGCAGAAGGTGGACATCGTCAGCCTGGTGGACAACCCGCGCTTCCATTACATGCGCATCAACACCGGAACCCTCGGCGACATGGACGCCTACATCGCCAAGCTGTACAACAACCTGGGGCCGCACGACTCGCTGATTGTCACGTCGTCGCCCTCGCTGGCCAAGATCGCCTCGTACAAATCGGAGGGCTACGGCCTGCTGGTCATGGCCAACGGCGACGACGGCATGCTCACCTCGCTGACCGTGCGCCGCAGCGGTCTTGTGACCTCGGGAAACGTAGGTGACGCGATCAACGCTCTGCTGAACGACCGACAGCGCAACCCGGCGAACCTCTCGGTGTTCCCGTTCACCGAGCCCTACGGCGCCCTGAAGCGCACCACCGAGCTGTCGCGCATGAACTCGGTGGCCACGTCGATCGAGGCCTCCGAAAGCGGGTTCATCTCGATGTTCGTGGTGCTGCAGGGCATCACCCTCGTGATCAGCGCCGCCCTGCTGTCGCTGGACATCCGCATCCGGCCGCGATTCCTGGCCCATATGCTGCCCCTCACCCGCATCCTGTGGATCGTGGTGCTGTCCATTCCCCTGGCCACGTTCATCATGCATCTGCAGCTGCCCTCGTTCACCACGCCCGAGATCACCTACGACTTCTTCCTGTTCGTGGTAATGGAGCTGTCGTTTGCCTGCATCGTGATCGCACTGGTGTTCCGCTGGTCGCTGTCGCTGCTGTTCCTGCTTGCGTTAACCGTGCTCACCCTGATCGCCGACCAGCTGATCGGCGGGCCCATGACCGCCACCGGCTACCTGAGCTATTCGCCTTTGGAGGTGACTCGCTACTACGGCATCGGCAACGAGGGTGCGGCGCTGGTATTCGGAGCCTGGGTGATGTTCTCGGGCCTGCTGCTGAACCGCATCCAGGGCTCATCCGCCGGCCGGCATTTCAGACGCTGGACGTTTCCCCTGGCCAGCGTGTTCATTCTCACCGTGATCGCCGCGCCCTGGTGGGGAACGAACTTCGGCTCGCTGATCTGGGGCACCGTGGGTATCGCGGTGGCCTGGGCGCTGTTCAACAACATTCGGCTGAACTGGAAGCACCTCACCGGCTTCGTGGCGGCTGCCGCGGCGCTCACCTTCGCCGTGCTGCTGATCGACTCGTCGCTGAACGGCGAGTCGCACCTGGGCGTCAGCCTGTCGGCCCTTGAGGATGGCTGGCATCTGGTGATCCTGCGCATCTTCGGCGACATGATCCGCCTGTCATGGAACACCATCGTGTTCTCCCCCGCCCTGAGCGTGGTGTTCGTGATCATCGTGGCATTCCTGATCTTCCTGCGCTGGCGCAAACCCGGCCTGTACCAGACGTTCTGGGAGGAGAACCGCCCCTTCACGGCCGCCTTCACGGCGCTGATGGCAGCGGGCCTGCTGATGCTGATGGTGGAGGACTCGGGCATCCTGATGCCCGCGCTGGTGCTGCTGTACGAAACGGCCGGGCTTCTGTGGCTGGTATGCGACCGCCATAGCTGGCACATTCGCAGCATCACCTGGCTGTCGATGAACCGCGAGTTCAGCCAGGCCCCTCAGCGCGAGGTGCGCGAGGCGATCGACGCGCGCGAGGCATAGGCGCGCAGGCGCGCGGACGACCCTCAAAGCGACGAGCGACCGGCGGAAACGGCTAGCAGCCGGCCAAGGCGGCGGCGAGAAAGCGACGGTACAGGTCCAGCTCGCCCGGACGGGTGCTGCTGGTGCGCAGCTCCACCAGGCCCGGCTCGGTCGATTCCGCCGCGATGCCACGCTCCTGCAGCTGATGGGCCAAATGCCGCGCCGTACCCGCCCCGCCGTCGAACAGAGTCACGTCGCCCAGCACCTCGCTGATCTGGCGACGGATGAAGGGGTAATGCGTGCAGCCCAGCACCACGCTGCTCACGCGCCCGCGGTACGGCCCCACCAAGCGCTCGAGCAGCTCCTTGAGGTCGGGGGCGTCCAGATCCCCCCGCTCGATGCGGGCGGCAAGCCCCTCGCAGGCAACGGTGCTGACCTCGGCGCAATCGGACCACTCGCTGCTAAGGCGATGGAACTTCTCAAGACGCAAGGTCATGGGCGTGGCCATCACCAGAATACGGTCGCTTGCAGGCGACACCGCAGCCGGCTTCAGCGCTGGCTCAACCCCGATGATCGGAAGGTGCGGATAGGCTGCGCGTACGTGCTCGGCAGCGGCGGCGGTGGCGGTGTTGCAGGCGATCAGCACGGCCTTCACACCACTGGACACCAGGTGCTCGACGATCTGCTCGCTGCGCGCGCGCACCGCTTCGGTCGATTTCTCCCCATAGGGGGCATTGGCCGAATCGCCGAAGTACGCGAAGCTCTCATGCGGCAGCGCGCGCATGGCCTCGGCCAGCACGCTGATGCCGCCCACTCCCGAATCGAACACGCCTACGTAACCGTCGAACTCTTTCATGAACCCTCTCGCATCGAAGCGTCGATCTGCGGCGCTTCCAGCTTGAAGCGCCGTTGGCCATGGTACCACCGCGCGGAAGCGGCCGCGAACGGCCACGGAAAGCCCGAGGTGCACGGGATGAGGCCCGCGAAGCCCTCGGGGCCATGCGCTAGAATGGCGCAGTGACCGAAGCGCCGCCGCAGGCGGTTGCAGCACCCAGCGAAGGGAGACGCCCGTGGAAGCGTACAAGCAGGAGTTCATCGAGTTCATGGTGGAAAGCGACGTGCTGAAGTTCGGCGACTTCACCTTGAAGAGCGGGCGCAGGTCGCCCTTCTTCATGAACGCAGGCTCGTACGTGACCGGCGACCAGCTGACGCGCCTGGGGAGATACTACGCCCGTGCGATCCACGACCGCTTCGGCCTCGACTTCGACGTGGTGTTCGGGCCCGCGTACAAGGGCATTCCGCTGGCGGTGATCACGGCATGCGCACTGCATGAGCTGTACGGCAAGGAGGTGCGCTACTGCTCGAACCGCAAGGAGGAGAAGGATCACGGCGACGGCGGAATCCTGCTGGGCAGCAGCCTTTCCGACGGCGACCGCGTGGTGATGGTGGAGGACGTGACCACCTCGGGCAAGTCGATCGATGAAACGTACCCGATTCTGAAGGCTCAGGCCAACGTGGAGGTGGTGGGGCTGATGGTGTCGCTTAACCGCCTGGAAGTGGGCAAGGGCGGCGAGGTGTGCGCCCTTGACGAGGTGGGAAGCACCTACGGATTTCCCACCGCATCGATCGTGGATATGAACGAGGTAACCGCACATCTGCACAACCGCTCCTGTCAGGGACGCGTGGTAATTGACGACGCCATGAAGGCCGCGATCGACGCATACTACGAGAAGTACGGTGCGCAGCAGGCGTAATCGAGACAAGCGTGGCGCCGGCGGTTACCGCGGGCGGAATCGGACTCTGCCGGTGATGCGCGATGTGACCCGATGAGCCGGCGGGCATCCGGCAGCATCTGACGGGCATCCGGCAAAGCGCCTGGGGAACCTGGTGACGCACGGACTTCGTGATAGCCGGAATCGCTGCGCACACAACGTCGGCGTTCACGTACAATGTGCCTTGCGCTAAGCGCCCTTGCCAGCGTGGCTCAACGGTAGAGCAACTGATTTGTAATCAGTGGGCTGCGGGTTCGATTCCTGTCGCTGGCTCCAACATCGCAGCAGGTCAGATGCCGAATCTGGCCTGCTTTTCTTTATTGATTAACTGTCCTATTTTCAGTGCACCGATATGCCGAATCCCCTTAGATACCACCAAGTTACAACGAGTTGGCACAGGATGGCACAGAATTTTTGAGCTTTGATCAATCAAATGACCAGCATGGTTTCGCAGTAACCGAGACAGTCGCTCTCCCTAAAACCGAATTTCTCCGACTGCGACATCAATCTAACGACAA
This sequence comes from Berryella wangjianweii, assembly GCA_013201155.1. GTDB lineage: Bacteria > Actinomycetota > Coriobacteriia > Coriobacteriales > Eggerthellaceae > Berryella > Berryella wangjianweii. The sequence goes on from CP053716.1 coordinate 702,709, forward strand.
CGTAAAAAAACGCCCCCGCCAGAGCGGGGGCGCTCCCACTTGCGGGTCTCGGCCTTCCAGTCGATGTCGGGCGCGCCGCCCGCCTCGTCGCGCGCGAGCGCGTCCTCGCGCCCGTCGGCCCGGCCTCGCGCCTTGTCCAGCTCGTCCATATCGGCTCCTCTCCGCGCCGTGCGGCGCGTCCGTGCCCCCCGTGCGGGCGGCACCGCTTCCCGGCATGAATCAGGCCGCCCCGTGCGGGTGCGGCCTGATTCAACGATTCGGTGCGCCTTTTAGCGACCTGCGCCAGGTCGGTGTTGACACTGGTTTTGTTTAGGTGTATATAGAATCTAGATGGCCTGGTCCCACCCCGGTAGTGGGGAGGGGTTGGGCCATCACTTATACCTCCTCATCTTCCCCCCGCCATCAATCCAGATGACTTCCCTCGCGCACTTGTCTGCGATGGCACGCCCTCGGGGAGTCGAACCCCGATCTCTGGTTTTGGAGACCAACGTCTTGCCATTGGACCAAGGGCGTGTATAATGAACATCAAGCGAGGCGTAGACTGCGTTCTGAATAGAACAAAGTAACTACCTCGCTATATTCTTCTTACATCCCCCTCTTTATTTATGAATAGGATTTCATTTATACCGTGTTGTCGCTTTTGCCTGATTAGCTCAGCAATCATTTCCTCGTCACTATATGAGCGATAGAGAGAGTTGAACACAACGTTCGTCTCCGACAGGCCCCTTTTAGCGAACTGCTTCTTTGCTTTTCTGAGCGCCCTTTCAATGTAACGTTTCCCTTCCGTCCTGCTCTTAGAGCTGTCAGAAGACTTGACTTCGAACCATGTTCCGTTGATCTTGATGTCCAGGTCATACTGCCCGAAGGCTTCAACCTTAAAGCCCGCTTTTTGAAGCGCATCGTGAGCGAAAAGATCCCTCCACTCGTTATCTTGAGTGTTCAAAAAGTTCTCACGCCTATAGTCGAACGGATTAAATGACTTCGATTTCGCCTTCATCACTCCAAACGTATCTCGTGGTTTTCCCGAATAGTCGATTGCGGGCAGCGAGCCGTCGAACAGCCACATCCTATCGCGCGTGGCCATCTCGTCGACCACCCGCTGGAAGTAGTAGCCGCCGAAGCCGTCCGCCCGGTCGCCCAGGCCCCTCAGAACCTCGTCGGGGATGCCGTCGATCCTCCCCCGCCCGGACGCGGCGAAGGCCGCCCGCTCCGCGTCGGTAAGGCGCGCCCAGTCCCTCGCCACGTCCCCGGGGGAGCCGAGCGCGTCCCTGCACCGGTCGGCGCGGGCCCTCATCCCCTCGGGGTCGTAGCCGCGCAGCCTGGCGCTCCTCGGGCCGAACTCCACCACGGGCGTGCAGGTGCAGCCGCTGTGGCGGGCGCGATCGGCCGACCTGTCGTTGAGGTACGCGAAGCCCCGGCTTGCCAGCATCAGGCACCACGCGCACGCCCCCGCATGGGCCACCAGCGCCCAGCGCGGCCTGGCGGGGTCTCGCCGCGCGCTCTCCCTGATCGTGCGGTCGGCGCACTCCATCGCGTAGCGCTGGGCGGACGCGCCCAGGGCGCTTGCCAGCCGGTCGGGGTCGCCGTCCTGGAAGTACGCCCCCATCGCGCTGCGAACCCTGGCCTCGGCGCGCCGCGCGTCGTAGAACTCGGCGGCGGAGGCCGCCACCATCTCGCCGTGCGCCTGCACGAGCGAGGGGTACGCCTCGAGCAGCCCGTCCCTCACGGCCTCGGGGCCGTGGGGCTCAAGGCTCCTCACCAGGGCGCTGACGCCGTCCTGCATGCTCGCCGCCGACGCAGACAAGCCGCCCCGAGGGGACGGCCCGAAATGGAGGAAGCTGCCACGACGTGACGGCTTCCCCGATTTGAAAAGCTGCTCGAAATTTCTTCCGACTAATATGCCGTGCCCTGTACATTCTATAGCACTAGTGCTATACTTCATCTCACAGAGAAGGAAAGGAGGTGCAAGCTGAAGTGGAAGGTCAAGTTCGAGCTAGCGTTCCGAAGGGTAGTCGCGTACCTGGTAATCTGGAAACGCTAGCCCGCTGACAGGCGGGCACTCGACCAGCCGGGCGGGATCCCTAGCGAAAGGCCCGCCCGGCAAGGAGGTGCCGCTTCCACGATTCTAGCACTGGGCTCATAGGCATGCCATCGGAAGGAGCAGACATGGCCGTAAGCGACGCACAGAGAAAGGCGAGCGCGAAGTACCGCCGCGAGAAGGTAAGGCAGGTGGCGGTGAGCTTCTATCCCGCCGAGTCGGCCATCTACGACCACCTCAAATCACAGCCCAACATGTCGGGGTACGTGAAAGACCTCATCCGCGCCGACATGCAGCGAAGGCGGGACTAGGCCTTAGGCGGGAAGCGACCGCCCATACACCATAGCGCATACTCGCGTATAGATTCGTATAAACGCGTATACACTTCCGCAGCCCCACCTCGCGCGACCGCATGGCCGACGCGGTGGCGGCGCTCAACCAAACCAGGTCGGTGTTGACACTTCCCAGCATTGAGTGTAAGAAGCTAGTAGATGGCCTGGTCCCACCCTGGTAGTGGGGAGGGGTTGGGCCATCACTTGCACCTCCTCGTCTTCCCCTGCCATCAATCCAGATGACCTCCCTTGCGTACTTGTCCGGCCCCACCAGGCTGCGGATGCACCTGCCCACGTCCTCTTCGGATACGGAAAGATTCGCGCCGTGCGGCGCGTCCGTGCCCCCGTGCGGGCGGCACTGCTTCATGGCATGAAAAGGGCCGCCCCGTGCGGGTGCGGCCCGATCCAACGATTCGGTGCGCCTTTTAGCGACCTGCGCCAGGTCGATGCTCGTCTCTCTCCCAGCTGTGAGCGGGGATGCAGGGCGGCCTCCCCCTGAAAATGCTTATCTATCAAAAAGGGCTTGAGCTCTGCTGCAGGGTGCGTGTATAATGGCCCCAGAGACGGAAGCTGGACTACAACTGGTCCCTTTGCTTCCGTCTCATTCTTTTGCCCTGATGTTCCTCAGCTCTCCGGATTTCCCCAGGCAGGAGACGAGAGGGAGGTCGTAGTCGCCCAGGAGGTCCGAGATCGCGGCCTCCATCTCCTCGTCCGTGAACAGGGACTCGGAGTTGTCGATGATGACCCTGGCGAGGCCTTCCTTGCCGGCGCAGTTGCCGAAGTAGTTCTTCACCGCCCCGTGCGGGTTCTTCGACGAGGTCGGGGTCTTGATCTCAACGCCTCCCTCAAGGTCCGGCAGCCCCACCTTGCGCTTTCTGCCGTTGTCCATGGTCACCCATCGATAATCCTGAATGAAAGCGGGCCTGATCCCGTGCTGGGCGAGGCGCCTGCCCGTCCTTCCCTCCCAGGGGTTGTCCCTCGTCACCGACCTCTCAACCGAGGGCGTTTCGTATGTGGGCTCGGGCACCGTGCCGTCGAACAGCCACATCCTGTCGCGCGTGGCCATCTCGTCGACCACCCGCTGGAAGTAGTAGCCGCCGAAGCCGTCCGCCCGGTCGCCCAGGCCCCTCAGAACCTCGTCGGGGATGCCGTCGATCCTCCCCCGCCCGGACGCGGCGAAGGCCGCCCGCTCCGCGTCGGTAAGGCGCGCCCAGTCCCTCGCCACGTCCCCGGGGGTGCCGAGCGCGTCCCTGCACCGGTCGGCGCGGGCCCGTAGGGCCACCAGCACCCAGCGTCGGCACGTCGGACCGGGCGAAGTCGCGCCCCGCCGTCAGCTCGTCCCGCTTGGCGGACCTGAACGCGTCGGCTGCGATGGGGTCGGGCTTGGTCAGGGGCATCCCGTCCACCTCCTCGGGTGTCATGGCATGAAAAAGCCGCCCATAAGAGCGGCGTAAACGCAAAAATGAACCTGTCCAATAGCTCTAACAGTTGAGGCCTATCCCCGTAGGCCACCTGAAGTCGGGAGAATCTATTTCGAGCATGGGGAACAATTCCCTGTACATGCTCTTGTAATACTCGATTGCCCCTTGAGGCGTGTCATCATTCGGGACGAAATCCGGACTGAACTGGAACTCGTCGTCTGATATCCACTGTTCCCATTTTCTATACTCAGCCTCACCATCTGACGTGAACATAGCTACCCCTCCTTGAGCTTATTCGACGGGGCCTCCGGCGCCGAGCGCTTTTAGAGACTCATCATCCGCTCGAAGTTTCCCTCGTAAATCAAAAGGCGTCCGTCGTCCGTCTGATACGCACCATCGGGAAGGGCGTCGCCGTTCCCGGCGCGCAGAACATCGTCGTCATCGAAGTACGCGCCGCGCGGCATCACGAACGCGCATTCGTCGATCATCTCAAGCTCGCTCTCGTCAATCATCGCCACACCTCCGGCTACCGTTCAAGGCTGAATCTAAGCCCGTACTCGGGCGCTTTCCTCCTAAGCCACTCCTGAGCCCGCCTTACCGTCCTCCCGCCGCTCAGGTACCTCGAATACGCCGATGCCGTTCATCCCATTGCGGGTGGTTCGACGCCTTGGCCAGCAGGGCGGCCTAAGCCTCCTCGTCGTGTATCTGCGCCAGCATCTCGGCGTAGGGGGTAAGCTCTAGCGGTTCGTATATAAGGTAGGATTCATCCTCCGTTTTGTAGCTGTCGCCCGGCAGGTACCTGCCGTTAGGCAGCACCAGGAGCCCCCTTTCGTCCCGCCTGAGGCCCTCCGGCAGGAGCGGGAACCCGAAGTCGTCCGTCTCGAACTCGTAGTCGTGGTCCACGTCGTAGCGCATCCTCGTCAGCCCCTTCCTAGTAGACCCCTATCTTCTGGGTGACCAGCTTCCTGCTCCGCTTCGGCTTCCTGTCGAACGAAAGCTCCACGCCTATCCTAGCAAACTCGGCGGCGTAGGCGTCGTGCACCGCCTGCCACATCGCCTTGCTGCTGTCGAATCTCCTCCCCTTCAGAGTCCCGTCGGCGCGGGCGGCGGCCTTTTTAGCCTGGAGGGTGCTGACGGGCCTGGTCACGCGAGCCGAGTAAGTCCCCTCCTTGGCAGTCGCGATGATCCGGTTGACCTTTCCCCCAGTCTCGGAATGAACGCGGGCGATATGCAGCAGGTCGCCGCTTGAGAGCGGCCCGCCCCATATCCTGCCATCTGGGCCGCCGTGCGGGTGATTGTGGATGATCGCCGAAGCCCCCCTCTCCTTCGCGACGGCCGAGAGGGGCGCGACTTTCGTTGCGCCGTATTCGCGCAAGGTAGCGAGGGCGTGGGCGTACCCCGCGCTGTCTATGTAGGCGGAGTACTCGAACTCGGCGTCCATAAGCTGCTCCCGAAACCTCTCAGCCGCCGCCTCCGGGTTCGTTCCCTTCGCGGCCCCTGCGTTCAGAGAGCCGACGGCCAGGGACAGCAAGGGCTTGGCTGAGGCACTCCGCGCGGCACCCGACGGCGGACACCGCCACCGTCGCCCGCCTGGGCACGCCCTCGAAGCAGAACGCGAAGCTCTCGGGGCCCGCCGTCAGCTCGTCCCGCCTGGCGGACCTGAACGCGTCGGACGCGATCGCATCGGGCTTGGTCAGGGGCATTCCGTCCACCTCCTCGGACGTCGGGGCATGAAAAAGCCGCCCGATGGGCGACTGGGTGAACAGCTGCTCTGATTGATGGGCGTCCCGAACAAAAAAACGAAGCCGCCAATGAAGGCGGCCTCGAAGCAGGCCCCCGGATTTGCACCGGACTCTCTCGGTTACGAGCGCACTCCTGCCTGTGCCAGTTCCTGCTTACTAGCATAATCCCCTATCTTCAGCGCCCCGTCCACCATCTTCTCCTCCTTGCCGGACAGGTTGAGCCTTTTCCCTTCCAATCGATCCTTGATGTCCGCAGTCATCCGCCCTTGCCGGGTATGCGTAACCGAGGTGGCAACGCATGCGATGAGCCAACGCCCATCGGTCCATGAGATAATGCAGCCGCACAGTAAGGCGAAGAGGAGGAAGCCTCATGGCCGGCGCAGATATGCCCCCTGGCGATATCAGGTGCAAAAAGTTCGCGAAGATCCTTGCCGCCAAAGCCGATCACTACCCTTACTCGGATCGGTACATGGGCAGCGTTCATGACTCACCTGACAAAACCGGCCGAACCGAGCGCGAGCACATGACGGGGTGGTTCTGCGGGAACGAAACGAAGGGCAGCGGCGCATACGCACGACAAACTTCTAATCATAGCTCTAAACGATGCTACAACAGCCTTATGAACGCAGCCTCGCTGCTATGGATTGCCGAGGCCATGGACATCGGCGAGCCGACCGTTCACCGCGCATTCGAGGCTGCGGCAGCCGCAGGAGACTATCGGCGGGCCTGCGGCGCCATTCGCACGATCATCACCTGGGACATGATCTACGAGCAAATACCTGAACATCATCGGCTCACCTGCTGAAACACTCCGCCAACCTGCTACGGGAACAGACGCGATACCGCCCCCGAACATGGAGCCGAATGGAGCAGCGCGCTGAAAAGAACTGCGCCAGCGCATCAGCCGAAACGCGTCGGAACCCCGCTCTCGCGACGCTCAGCCTTATGCCTGCATACGTTAGACGACCGCCGCAGCGACACCCGCAGACCCACGCAGGCTTGCACCCGGCGCTCACCCCACACGCACGAGGGCGACGCGCACCGAGCAATGCGCGCCGCCCTCCCAAGCCTTGCCTTGCGTCTCTACAGACGGCAAACCCAAGCTTTGCCTTGCCTCGCCCTTACAGGCGGTAGAACCACAGCCCCGAGAACTCGTAAGGCAGGAACTTCTCGTAGAACGACCGCAGCGTAGCCGTGGGGTCGAGGTCAGCCAGCTCGTCAGGGAAGCACACCTGGGCCAGGAACTCGTAAGACGCGCAGTCGTACACATCGCGCGCAAGCCCGTGGTGAATCAGGTACACCTCGCCTGCTCCCTCGCCTGCGCTCTGAGTGCGCTTCCAGGCGGAAAGCCCGTCCCAGCCACTGCGCTGCTGGAAGTACGCGCTTGCCAGCTCACGAGCACGCGCAGGGTCGGCCTCGAAGCCCATCCGCACCGACTCGGGCGACTTCGGCCAATACGACCCCGTCAGCACGATCTTCTGGGGATCGGCCTTCAGCAGGCGCTCGGGATCGATCTGCCCGTAGTTCTCCAACACGCCCTCGCCCACGCTGGTGGCGCCGGCCTCATGGGCGATAGCGCCCCACATGTAGCTGTTGTTGTAGCTGTTGCCGAACTTCCCTGGGCCGTCCGCCGCAACCTCCATGTACACCAGGGGCCGCTCATGCGTCTTCAGCAGCTCGTTCACCCGCTGCTCCACACGCTCGCGGTGCTCCAGGTAGAACTGCACCACCTGCTCGGCCCGCTCCTGCTTGCCGAACATCGCGCCCAGGTTGCGCACCGACTTGACGTGACCTTCCTTCGTCTGGTCATGGAAATCGATGTACACCACGGCGATCCCGGCCGCCCGAAGCTTGGGCTCTACCGATTCGCTGGCCGTCGCCCGCTGGTCAAGCGGCAGAATCACCGCCTCGGCATCGGATGCGATCACGCCCTCCAGGTCGAAGTCCTTGCCCACCGACCCGATCCGCGGGATATCGGCAAGCTCCGGCACGCCCGCCACGAAGGTCTTCCACATGTCGGCCCGATACTGCTCAAGGCCGGGGTCCATGCCCGAGATATGCTCATGCACCTCGCGCCCGAACAAGGCCGACATGGTGATGAACGCCCCGCCCGAACCGCTGTACTGAATGGCCGCCTTCTTCACGGGACGATCGAACGTGTGCTCGACGCCTGCCGCATCCACGAACTGCACGGCCTTCGCATCGGTCGGCGAAGCGTCGCTCGCGGCCCCCGAGCCGCTTGGCGCACTCGTGCATCCCCAGCTCATCAAGCATACTGCAGCCAGCAGCACCGCCGCGCAGAGGGCCCACGGCCCTCGCTTTCCGCGCAAGCGGGCGCCGAACGGCCTCGCATTCTCAACATGTTCCCTCATAGTCTTCCCTTCCTGTTGTCATTGCCCCACAGGGCTCTCCCCAAACGCCCGATCGCGGGGTGCCCGCGCACGGCCTCGCGGTTCGCGACCTGTCGGCCCTCGATCCTCGGTTCTCGATCCTCGGCCCCCAGGTCCCGCAGCCTCCTGCCTTGCGGCTGGATCAGTCCCCTCTCGCGCACGCGCTCAAGGCAACCAGGTGCCTGCGGCCATCGGCATCCGTGAAGCGCTCGCAGCTGACTCCGTACACCTGGCGCACCATGTCCTCCACGTACACCTCATCAGGCGCTCCATGAGCATGGACCCGCCCCGCCGCATCCAGCACCAGCAGCTGGTCGGCGTAGCGCGCAGCCAGGTCAAGGTGATGAAGCGTGGCCACGGTAACGCAGCCCATCTCGGCTGTGACGCTTCGCAGCAGGTCAAGCAAGACAAAGCGTCGCCGCAGGTCAAGCGCGCTGGTAGGCTCATCCATCACCAACACGTCGGGACGCTTCGCCAGGGCCTGGGCGATGAACACCAGCTGGCGCTGCCCGCCCGACAGCTGGCCTATGCGCCGCTCGGCCAGGTCGGCGATGCCCAGCCGCTCCATCGTGGCCTGAGCGCATGCCAGGTCGTCGTCGCTCACGCGCAGGCGAAGGCTGGCCAGACGCCCGAGCAGCACCACCTCGAAGGCCAGCAGGTCCGCGCTGCAAGAGGTGTCCTGCTGCAGGAAGCTCACGTTATAGGCGCAGCCACCCCCGCGAGGCGAAGACGGCCGACCGGCAGGTGAGCCGGCAAAGGCCGGATCGCAGACGGAAGACCCCTCGCCGGAAGCCTGGGAAACGGACGGATCGGCGCCGGAGGCCCCGCCGGCAGAAGCCCCGCCGGCGCAATGCCCGTCACCGACACGCGCACCGTCAGAAGGGCCGCGGCCGACAGGCTCACCGTCAGCGACAGTGCAAACGGCAGGCTCGCCTTCGCCCGACAGGCTGTCCGAACGCTCATCACCCCACTTCGGACGGGGGCCCGTTGCCAGCTCCACCAGGCCCTCGTGCCTCTTCAGGCCCGCCAGGCAGCGCAGCAGGGTGGTCTTGCCGCTGCCGTTCACACCCAGAACCACGGTCACCTGACCGCGCGGCGCCGTGAAGCTGACGTGGTCCAAAACCGCCCGCGAGCCGTAGCCGCAGCTAAGATTCCTGACGCACAGCACCGCGCACCCCCCTTCCCGACCCCAGCAGCAGAGCGAAGAAGAACGGCACGCCCACCAGCGCGGTGATGATGCCGATGGGAAACACCGCGCCCGGAAGAATGATCTTGGAAGCAGCCGAGGCCACGGACAGCAGCGTCGAGCCGCACAGCGCCGAAAGGGGCAGCAGGAAGCGCTGGTCCTGACCGATCAGCATGCGCGCCACATGAGGCCCCACGATGCCGATGAAGCCGATCGAGCCCACGAAGGAAACCGCCGTGGCCGTCAGCAGCGAAGTGAGAACGAACAGCCGCCGCCGCAGGGCCCCCACGCGCACGCCCATGCCCTCGGCGCGCTCGTCGCCCAGGCACAGCGCCGTCAGGCGCCAGCCGTCGCGCATGAACAGCACGAAGCACACCGCCAGCACGGCGGCAAGAATGCTCACGTTCAGCGGACTCGCCTTCGCCAGACTGCCGAAGGCCCAGAACACGATGCCGCTGAGCGCCTCTTCGGTGGCGATGTACTGCAGCGTGGACTGCACGGCCTGAAAGAAGAACACCATGCCGATGCCCGCCAGCACCAGCGCGGTTGACGAGAAGCGCCCGCGCATGCCCACCAGGTAGATTCCCCCGCAGCACAGAAGCGCGAAGACGAAGGCCAGGGAGGGTATGGCGAAGCTGCCCAGCAGCGACAGCGAGCTGGCGCCCATCACCATGGCAAGCGACGCGCCCACGCTGGCCCCGGCGCTGACTCCCAGGGTGTACGGGCTTGCCAGCGGGTTGTCCAGCATGGTCTGCATCACGGCGCCCGCCACGGCCAGAGCCGCGCCCACCAGGGCACCCATCAGCGCCATGGGAAGGCGCATGTCCCACACGATCGCGCGAGTGCGCATCGACACCGAGCCAGGATCGACCAGGGCGACGATCAGCTCCCACGGAGTAAGCCCCGACGCGCCCACGAACAGGTTCAGCAGCAGGGCCGCGCAGGCGGCCACGAATGCCGCGCACAGAACCGCCACGCGCCGACGCGTATGACGTCGATACCCCTGGGACATCCCGCCTCCATCCGTCGATTCCGTGATACGTTCACAACAACCAGTAATACGAACGTGTCGTTTGTAACACATCTGGAACGGCTCGGACCCAGGATTTGCTCAGAAAGCGCGTCGAGAGCCGGCGTGTGGATCGGCGAGGCGCGCGGGGACGGACGACGCGCGCCGCTGGGCAATGGACGACGCACCGCCGCCGGACAAGCGCGCGGGGGTGGGCCGCACGACGCCGGACAGGCGCGCGGCGCCAGGCAAGCGGGCCCGCGTGAAACGGGCGCACGCCCCGCGATGACGTCGCCCCGCCGGGCAGGCGGGAAGCCGCGTGACGCTACCTCACGCCCGTGCCGTCCCAGGCGGGAATGAAGCTCTCGTCGGCAGGGTCGCCCTCCTGCCAGAAGTAGTCGTCGATTCCCAGTCGGTCGGCAAAATCAAGCAGCGCCTCGTACTCCTCTGCGGCCACGCGGCCCGCCAGCTCGGGGCAGCTCTGCAGCACACGCGCCGCCCGCCCGTCACCCGCACGGGCGCGCGAGGCCAGCACCGGCGTGTACTGGCTCATCAGCGAGTATCCCACGCTGTTTCCGAACTCGTCCCACAGCAGGCGAACCGCCCGCCTCGAGGCGTCAAGGCCTCCCGGCAGCATCATGTGGCGCACCAGCACGCCCGACGTCATGCGGGGCGCTCCGTCCACCTCGTCAAAGCACGGAGACCCCGCCTGGTCGGCCATCGCGCGCAGAGCCCTCAGCGCCACCTGCGGGTAGTCAGGAGCATGCGAGTAGCGCGCGGCCAGATCGGCGTCGGCGTACTTGAAGTCGGGAAGCCACACGTCAACCGTATCGCGCAGCAGCCGCAGCGTGGCCTCGGCTTCGTACCCCGAGGTGTTCCACACCACCGGCACGTCCAAGCCTGCGCGACGAGCGCGGGCAACGGCCTGAACCACCTGCGGCGCGAAGGGCGTGGCCGTCACCAGGCTGACGTTCAGCGCGCCCTGGCCCTGCAGGCTCAGGCACATGCGCGCAAGGTCGGCCACGCTTGCCTCGATGCCGGCGCGCGCCTCGGCGATCGGGGCGTTCTGGCAGTACACGCAGCCCAGCGGACAGCCCGAGAAGAACACCGTGCCGCTGCCGCGCTGTCCGGATATCACCGGCTCCTCCCACCGATGCAGGGCCGCGCGCGCCACCAGCATCCGTCCGTCCACGTGGCAGACGCCGCGCTCCCCTTCCGCCCGATGCGCGCCGCAGGCCCGCGGGCACAGCGCGCAGCCCTCGCCGGCAGACGAGGGCGTTTCGCCCCGCCTCGGCGCGGCGCTATTCGGCGGCATCCGCCCTGCGCTGATTCACCTTGTTGGCGATCCGCTCCGAGATCGACAGCGACTCGCGACTGTCGATTCCCCAAAACACCAGCGCCAGCATATCGGGGCCCACGTGCGAGCCGATTACCGGCCCGATGCTCGTTTCCAGAAACGCGATGGACTCGTCCACCTTGCGCAGCTCGTCCTTCAGACGCTCGACGTCCTTGGGGCAGTCCGCGTGCCCGATCACCACGCGCCGGCGCTCATGCTGCATGCCCTCGGTGCGCTTGCGGTAGAACTCGGCCAGCTGGCGAATGCCCTTCTTTCGTCCGCGCGCCACGCCCACCAGCGACAGCTTGCCGTCAAGGGCGATGTCGAGCATCGGCTTCACATCCAGCTTGCTGCCCGCGAAGGCCACCGACGAGGGAATGCGCCCGCCGCGGCGCAGGGCGTCCAGCGAGTCGATCATGAACATCTCGTTCACGAAGTAGCGCGCCTCCTCGGCCCAGGCCACCAGCTCGACGGCGGACAGCCCGCGCGAGCGCTCGCGAATGGCCTCGTACACCAGCAGGCCCTCGGCGATCGAGGCCAGGTGCGTATCGACCACGTGCAGCTCGAAATCGGGGTGCTCGGCCACCATCTGGTCGCGCAGCAGCTTGGCGGTGTCGAAGCTTCCCGACAGGGCGCTGGTGAAGCTGAGGTACACGGTGGGCACGCCGGTTTCGCGGGCGCGTTCGAACACCTCGCGGTAGGTCATCAGCGGCACCTGGGCGGTGCTGGGCTGCTCGCCCCTGCGCATCCTGCCGTAGAAGTCGCTTGCCGGGGTCGAGCAGAACAGGTCGTCGAAATGCTCGACGTCGCCCATTACGTACGGGAAGCGCACCAGCGTGACGCCCTCCACGTTCACCACGTCATGGGGAAGGTCACAGCACGAGTCGATGATCAGATTGCACTGGGGCTTGTCAGGCACGGGGTCCTCCTTGGAAGTCGGCGCGCACGCGAACGCAGCGCCCGTTGGGAAACGCAGATGGCCCGCCGGCGCAGGGCCGGGGCATATCGCGGAATCGACCGCGCAGTCGCAGGTTCGGCCACCCCTACGCCGAGCACACGTAGGAGGAGTCGGGCTTCGTCAGCTTGCCCTTGATGCGGCTCACGCACTCGTAGGCGATCCCCACGGCGGGGCCCACGTGCACGCCGATCACCGGGCTTGCCGGGCGCACGCCCACAGCCTGCCCCACCAAAGGCTCGACCACCTCACGGGCCCATCGAGCGGCCTCGGTCTTGTCACCGATGTAGTGCACCATCACGTTCTTCACGCCATGCTCGGCGATGTCGTTCTTGAAGTGCGTCAGCATGGCGTTCACGGCCTTCGAGCGCGTGCGCGCCTTCGACACCGTGACGGCGAAGCCGTCGCGCACCGACAGTACCGGCAGGATCTTCACCAAACCACCCAGGAAGGCCGCGGCCCCCCCGATGCGCCCGCCGGCACGCAGGAACGCCAGCGATTCGGGAACGAACAGGTAGCGCGTCGAAGCCATGCCGTCCAGGCACTCCTGGGCGCACACGTCCAGGCTGGCGCCGGCGTCTCGCGCGGCAACCGCGCGCAGCAGGGGCCACACCTCGTCGAAGCTGACGGAAGTGGAGTCGATCACGCGGAAGCGGAAGCCGGGGTTGCGCGCCGCCACCGAGCGGGCCGCGCGGATGGCGCCCTCGTACGTGCCCGACAGGCCGGCGCTCATGAAGATTCCCAGAAGCTCGTCGCCGTCGCGCGCGATGCGCTCGAACGCCTCCTCGAAGGCATGCTGCGAGGGCTGGCTGGAGGTAGGGATGTCGTCGATCATCGTGTTGATCTGACTGTAGAACTCGTCGATATCGAGCTCCGTCTCGACGTACTCAACTCCATCGCGATTGATGAACAGCGTCAGCACCTCGACGTCGTACCGACGTGCCTCCTCCGCGGTAAGCCCGGTAACCGAGTCGGTCACGATCCGTACCATGCGTCCTCCTTCGTCAACTTCCGACAAGGCTAGTCTATACCGCGAAGCCGCGCAACAAGGTCCTGACGCCGATCGAACAGCGACTTTTCAAGCCCCACCGGGCAGGTATGGGGATTCAACATGCGCTTCTGCGATTCGTCCAGCGTGGCCAGGCCCTCCTGTGCGCGGTCGCGGGCGGCCAACGCCGAGCGCTCCTGCGCTGTCAGCACCACCTGGCCCTTTCGCGCAAGGGGATGCAGCAGCACTTCGTAGGAGAGGCCGTGCAGGCGCTTGCGCCGCAGGGCGTCGAAGGGATCCACGATGGTTTCGGAGTCATCCACGCCGCTGTTCACGTCGAACACCATGTCGCCCGCCACAAGGCCGTTTTCATAATAATAACGCCGCACATCCAGCACGCCGGGCGTCGTCATCTTCTGGGCGCTCCCCGTGATCTTCACGTGGTCGCGCCACGCCGTGTCGCCAGGCGCCCGCGTGGCACCCAGTTTGTACACGCCGCCCAGCGTGGGCTGGTCGTAGGCGCAGGCCAGCTTGGTGCCCACGCCCCAGCCGTCCACCTGGGCGCCCTCGTCGCGGATCGACTTGATCGTGTGCTCGTCCAGGTCGTTCGACAGGATGATCCCGCAGTCGGTCAGGCCCGCCTCGTCCAAGATCATGCGCGCGCTCTTCGCGTGCCAGGCCAGGTCGCCCGAATCGATGCGCACGCCCTTCAGGCGCTCGCCCCGCGCGCGCATCTCAAGGCCCACCGTGGCCGCGTTGCGCACGCCCTGATCCACGTCGTAGGTATCCACCAGCAGCACGCAGTTGTCGGGAAACGACGCCGCGTACGCGCGGAAGGCGGTCAGCTCATCGGGAAACGACATCACCCACGAATGCGCGTGGGTTCCCGCCACGGGAAGCCCGAAGCGCTGCCCCGCCAGCACGTTCGACGTGGAGGCGCAGCCGCCCACGATCGCGGCGCGCGAGGCCCACACGCCCCCTGCGGGACCCTGGGCGCGGCGCAGGCCGAACTCCGACACCGGGCTGCCTGCCGCCCGACACACGCGAGCCGCCTTCGTGGCGATGAGGGTTTCGAAGTTCATGCAGTTCAGAAGCGCGGTCTCAAGAAGCTGGCACTCAAGGATCGAGCCCCGCACCCGTACCAGCGGCTCGTTGGGAAACACCACCGTGCCCTCGCGCACGGCATCCACGTCCACGCTCAGGCGCAGGTCGGAAAGGTAGTCGAGGAAGCTCTGGCTGAAAAGGGGGCGCGCGGCAGAGGCCCGCACCGACGCCAGGTACGACAGGGCCTCGTCACTGAAGCGGTAGCCCTCCACCATCTCGGCAACCTGATCGGTTCCGCAGGCGATCGCGTAGCCGCCGCTGAAGGGCCACGAGCGGAAGTACATGTGAAAGCACGCCTCGGTGTCCTGCACATCGTGATCCCAGTAGCCCTGGGCCTGCGTCAGCTGGTACAGATCGGTCAGCATGGCGTAGTCGATGTTCATGAGCCCTCCGTTTCGATGCCTCGCGCGCCGTCGCGTCGGACCGCGGCGCCCTATCGCTCGTCCCGTCCGCCTGCGGGGCCCGCGCCGGCGGGACCGGACGAACCGCTCGCGCCACCCTGTCCGCCTGCGGACCCGTCGGAGCGATGCGTGCGGCGCCTGCGCGGTCGGCGCGACGACGAGCCCTCGGCCGCACCCGACCCGCCATCGGAGCCGTGGGGGCGATCGGCGCGCGCCGCACGCGAGCCTTCAACGGGTGCCGCACCCTCCGTCGCGCCGCGGCGCTGGCGAAGCTCGCTGGACCGGCGTCCGGGACGCGGGCCCGCGGAGCCTTCCGCCGAACGGGAGCGCTCCGCGCGGTCGCGCGACGGCTGCGAACCGGCCTGCGAGCCCCGGGATCCCGAGGAGGCCGCAGAGCCCGCCTCGCCGCGACCCTTGCCGGCCGAGCGCGAGCGCCGCGTGCGGCCCGTGCGCGACGAGCCGGCGGCGGGGTCCGCACCGGCGCGGGCACGACCCCGGGAGCCCTCGGCCTCGGGCGCCGCCGCGCCCTCCACGCGCTCGATGGCGTCTCCCTCCACACGCGTAGAGCGACGCCGGCGCTGACGGTGCTCGACCGGGCGCTCCGCTGCCCCGGTGCCCGACCCTCGCTGCGAACCGCCGCGACTGCGCCGCGAACGACGACCCGTCGCCTCGCGCTCGTCTGAGCGCGACGAGGCCCGCTCGGCACGGTCGCGGTTGGCCCGACGCGAGCGCTCGGTGCTTGCCAGCTGGTCTCCCTCGGTCAGCTGAGCCGAGAACAGGTCGCCCAGGGTCTGGGCCTCCCCCACCTCGGCGGGCTGATGGGCCGCCTCCCATGCCTTTGGGTCCACGCAGTTGGGACGGGCGGCGCCCTCGCAGCAGCACATGCCCGACAGGGGCACCTTCACGGGCTTCTCGCCCTCCAGCTTCACGCCCACGCGCTCGTGCATCACGTCCAGGTCGATAACCTTGCCCACGCCATCAGGCGTTTCAACCTTGGCGTTCTTCTTAGGGGCGCGCTGCTTGAACTCCTTGTACGCATCGAACTCGTAGCGCAAGCAGCACATCAGGCGCCCGCACACACCCGATATCTTCTGCGGGTTCAGCGAGAGGTCCTGCTCCTTGGCCATGCGAATCGACACCGGGCAGAACTCGCCGCCCAGGCGCCGGCAGCACAGCTCCTGCCCGCAATGGCCGTAGCCGCCCACCATGCGCGCCTCGTCGCGCACGCCGATCTGCTTCATGTCCACGCGCACGTGGAACTCGGCAGCCAGACGGCGCACCAGCTCGCGGAAGTCCACGCGGTCCTCCGACTCGAAGTAGAACACGGCCCGCTCTCCGTCGAACAGGAACTCCACCGACACGGGGCTCATGTCGATGCCCAGCTCCGAGGAAAGCCGCTTGAACACCGGCAGGGCCTCGCGGGCACGGGCGTCAAGCTCGGCGGAACGCAGCACGTCCTCTTCGGTGGCCAGGCGCTTCACCGGCTTCAGCGGGCTCTTCAGCGAGGACAGCTGCTGTTCGGTGGGCTCGAACACGCGGTCGTGCAGAGCGCCGAACTCAAGCCCGCGCGCGGTGAGCACCACCACCGAATCGCCGGGCATCAAGTCCAGGTCGCGGGCGTCGAACCACAGGGTCTTGGGATTATAGGCAAGCCGAACGGGGGCTATGCGAACCATACAGGGCCTCTCTCAACTCAAAGAGCAACGCGCTGACGCACGTCTCAGGGGAAACATTATACGAAATGGCCGACTCGCACGCGCTCACCGCGTCGAGGGCCCGCACCACGCGGGCCTCATCGACCGCCAGCGCGCAGCGCTCCACCTGCGAGCGCACGTCGGCGTTCTGAACCAGGTCGGGGCACTCGGCGCACACAGCCAGCACATCGCGCAGAAACGAGCCTGCGATCGACGCGATCTGCCGCAGCGACTCCAGCGACTTCGCGGACAGCTCGCGCTTGTTGCGCAGCTCGATCTGACGCACGGCGGCCTTGCCCAGGAAATCGGCATGGTCGCGCAGGTGCGCCTCATGGGCGGCGCGCACCTCGTCAAGCGGCGCCTTCGCCAGGACGACCAGCCCGCGGGCGCGTCCGACCACGTCCCAGGCATCCGCCATCTCAAGTCCCTCAAGGGCGTGAAGCACCTCGCGGCGAAACTCCATGCGCTCGTTCGACTTCACGAAGGACACCGCGCGCTCGATCGAGCCGCCGCAGGCCGCCAGCCCCACGCGAGCGCGAGACGGCGTGACATCGGCCGCCTGGGCAACCAGGTCGGCCGCCTCGTCCGGCGGTATCTGCCGGAAGGGAACGGCCAGGCAACGTGAGGCGATCGTGGGAAGCACGCCCTCGCGTGTGCGCGCCAGCAAGATCAGCACCACATCGGCGGGAGGCTCCTCAAGGGTCTTCAGGAAGGCGTTCGCCGCGGCGGCGTTCATCAGGTCGGCCCGATCGAGCACGTACACCTTGCGCGCCGCCTGGATCGGGGCCAGCGACACGTCGGACACGATCGCGCGCACCTGGGCCACCACGTAGCCCGCAGCGCCCTCGGGCGCCTCGAAGCGCACGTCGGGGTGACGATGCCGCGCCACCTTCGCGCACACCTCGCAGGTTCCGCAGCCGCCGTGCGGGCATACCAGGGCCTGGGCAAGGGCGGTGGCCGCCCGCGTTTTGCTGGACCCTGCGGGCCCGTGGAACAGGTAGGCGTGCGACACCCTGTCGCCCGCCAGCGACGAGCGCAGCAGCGAGCGCACCTGCGGCTGGCCGAGGATGCCGTCGAAGGCGTCAGCCATGGCGGGCCTCGCGCGGCGCGTCCAGCGCGTCGAACAGCGCATCGGGGCAGAGCTGCCGATCGGCCATCCAAGGGAACAGGTCGCTGAGCTGAGCGAAGATCTTCCGCGACGTATCGGACTTGCGCGATGCCGAAGTAACCACGCGCACGCGGTCGGCATGGGCTGCGGCAAGCATGTCGAAGCCCTGGGCCACCCGCTCGTGGAAGGCCTCGCCGGCCTGCTCGATGCGGTCGGCCCCCGTGCGCCGGGTAGCGCGATGCAGGCCCACCGAAGCGGGCGCACCGGTGACCATCAGCACCGTGCGATCGGGCTCCACACCCTGGCAGGCCAGGTCATTTGCCTGCCTTACCAGGTTAAGGGCGATCCCGCGACCGTAGCCCTGGTAGGCCACCGTGGAGTCCGAGAACCGGTCGCACAGCACCACCGCCCCACGCTGAAGAGCCGGCGCGATCACCTCGTGCACAAGCTGGGCGCGGGCGGCTTCGTAGATGAACAGCTCGGTCATGGGGGCCAGCTCGGGAAGGGCGGGGTCCAGCACCACCTCGCGCAGACGCTCGCCCACGGCGGTTGCGCCCGGCTCGCGCACGCACACCACCTCCCTGCCGTGCTGGCGCAGGTGGTCGGCAAGAAAGCGGATGTGGGTGGTCTTGCCGGCCCCGTCTCCGCCCTCGAACGTGATCAGAAGCCCACGCGCCGAGCGCGGGGGAATGGCAGTGCGTTCCATGGGCAGTCCTATGCGCGGCGCCCTGCATCGGGCGCGTCAAGATCGTAGATGCTGGCACCCTGCGCGTCGATTCCCACGAACACGGGGAACCTGCGCACCTCGATGCGCCTCAGCGCCTCGGTGCCAAGCTCATCATACGCCTCCACCCTCTCGCTGACCACGCACTTCGCAAGATAAGCAGCAGCGCCTCCCACGGCGACGAAGTACACCGAGCCCGTCTCGCGACACACGCGGCGCATCTCGTCGCTGCGGTTGCCCTTCCCGATCGTGGCCACGATTCCCGCACGATGCAGGCACGGAGCCGCGAAGTCCATGCGCGATGCCGTGGTGGGCCCGATCGCCCCGAAGGGCCGGCCGGCAGCCGCAGGGGTGGGCCCGGCGTAGAACAGGGTGTGACCTCGCAGGCCGTAGGGAAGCTGACCGTCCGCGCGGTCGAGCTCGTCCAGCAGGCGCATATGCCCGGCGTCGCGCAGCGTGTACAGGGGCCCCGTCAGCTCACAGGCCTCGCCCACGCGAAGCGATGCCAGCGCCTCATGCGAAAGGGGCAGCTCAAGCGCCTTACAGCTCATAGGTGCCTCTCCTCATGGCCGAGCAGCCCATGTTCACGGCAACCGGAAGGGCCGCGATATGGCAGGGAGCCGTCAGCACCCTCACCGCCAGGGCCGTGGTGGCCCCACCCAGGGCCCCTGCGCCCAGCCCCGTGGCGTTCACCTCATCCAGCAGCTCGCGCTCGAAGGCATCCAGCTGCGGGGTGTCGGCGGGAACCCCGATCGGACGCATGAGGGCGCGCTTGGCCAGACCGCCCACCTTGTCGAAGGTCGAGCCCACGCCCACGCCCACCACCAGGGGCGGACAGGCGCTCGCCGCCTTCTCGCGCACGCAGTCCAGCACAGCCGACACCACGCCCGCGCGTCCGGCGCCGGGCGGCAGCATCACCACGCGACTGGCGTTGTCCGACCCGCCGCCCTTCAGCATGAGATGCACGCGCGCGCCCGGGCGCTCGCACAGGCGCACCTCGCAGAAGGCCGGGGCGTTCGTGTTGGTGTTCGCTCGATCGAACAGGGCATCGCGCACGATGGAAGTGCGCAGGCGCGCCTCGCGATACGCCCGCGCCACCGCATCGTCCACCAGGGAAAACACGTCCCCTGGCACGCAGACGTCGGGGCCGACCTCAAGACACGCCCACACCGAACCGGTATCTTGGCACAGCGCTACGCGATCATCGCGCGCCACCTGGGCGTTCTCCACCAATATCCGCAGCACCTCGGCTGCGCGGGGGCTGCGCTCGCGCGCGGCGGCCAGGCGCATGCCCTCCAGCACGTCTGCAGGCAGGTCGAAGGCCAGCGAGGGGATCGCCTCGTACACGGCCTCGGCCACCTGATGCTTGTCGAGAACCCTCATCCCGCCTCCTTCACCACCGGGACGCGCGGAATCCAAACGAGGCGTCGGGGCCGCGCGGCGCACAACGCTAGCAGCAGCTCCTCACCGCATCGGCTACCACCTGGGCCGCACGCGGGTCGAAGGGGTCGGGCATGATGAAGTCCTCGCACAGCTCCTCGTCGCTCACCAGGTCGGCAAGGGCTCGGGCAGCCGCCAGCTTCATGTCGTCGGTGATGGCGCTCGCGCGCGCCTCCAATGCGCCCTTGAAGATTCCCGGGAAGGCGATCACGTTGTTCACCTGGTTGGGGAAGTCGGACCGACCCGTGGCCGCGATTCGCGCACCGGCGGCCTTGGCGTCAGCGGGATAGATCTCGGGAATGGGATTGGCCAGCGCGAAGATGATGGGGTCGGCGGCCATGGCGGCGATCATCTCGGCCGTGATGGCGCCCGGAGCCGACACGCCCACGAAGACATCCGCCCCCATCAGGGCGTCGGCCAAGGTGCCTGCCTGATCGTCGAGGTTCGTCACCTTCAGCATCTCGCGCTTCACGTCGTTCAGACGCTCGGACTTCGACGACACGATGCCCTTGGAATCGCACAGGATCACGTTCGTGAAGCCGTACAGCAGCAGCAGCTTGGCGATCGCAATGCCCGCCGCACCCGAGCCGTTCACCACCACCTTGCACGCCGGGGCCCGCTTGCCCGTGATGCGCAGCGCGTTGATCACGCCGCACAGCACCACGATCGCCGTGCCGTGCTGGTCGTCGTGGAACACCGGGATGTCAAGCTCGGCCTTCAGGCGCTCTTCGATGAGGAAGCAGCGCGGAGCCGAGATGTCCTCCAGATTGATGCCGCCGAAGGTGGGGGCCAGCAGCTTCACCGTCTCGACGATCCGGTCGGCGTCCTGCGTGTCAAGGCAGATCGGAAAGGCGTTCACGCCGCCGAACTCCTTGAACAGGGCCGCCTTGCCCTCCATCACGGGCATCGCCGCAGCGGGCCCGATGTTGCCCAGGCCCAGAACGGCGCTGCCGTCGCTGACCACCGCGATGGTGTTGGCCTTCAGCGTGTACGCGTAGGCCAGCTCGGGATCGGCGGCGATGTCCTTGCAGGGCTCCGCCACGCCGGGGGTGTAGGCCACGGCCAGGTCCTCGCGCGTTGACAGCTTGGTCTTCGGCTCGCACGAGATCTTCCCCGCCCACTCCCGATGCATCTGAAGTGCGTACTCACGGTCGGCCATGTTCGCAGGCTCCTCCCTGTCATGCTTCCACGCGCTCGCGCGCGCCCTGTGTATGGCGGCTTGGAACGCGGCGATCCCAAGGAGCCAAGCTCATTATGTACCCGGCGCCGCAGGCCCCTGAGAATCTGCGTGCATCCTCCGATCTATCGGAGGATGCACGACGCCGCAGGCCCGCTCATCAGGCGAGGCGAAGCCTGCCGCCCGCCGCCTCGCGCGGCGCGCCTACTCCCCTGCGCCTGCCTTCTTCGCCGAGGCCCTGCTGGAAGCCGCTTTCTTGGCAGGGGCCTTCTTGGCGGCGGCCTTCTTCGCAGGCGCCTTCGCCCCCTTTGCGGCACTGCGGCCGCGACCCTTCACGGCCCTCGCCTCCTCCGCCGCCTCCTTGCCGGGGCAGTCGAAGTTCGGGCACAGCTTCCACGGCCCACGCGCAGTGGTGACGATCACCAGAGGGGCGCCGCAGTGCTCGCACGCCTCCTCGGTTGCCGTCAGCCTGCCGTTCTGAGGCAGCGGATAGCTGGTCTCGCACTGCTCGTAGTTCTGGCAGCGGATGAAGCGCTTCAGCGTGCGCGGATTGCGCTGGGCGATCAGACGGCCCTCGCGCCCCGCCTCGGCGCAGGCGGGACAGGCTCCCACGTCCACGTCGGGCTCGTGGTTGGTGGCGCACGTCGGGTCGATGCAGGCGACCCGCGGCTTCGACCGGAAGGCGGTCACCTTCACCTGGGGCATGCCGCAGGTGGGGCACAGCTCGGGCACCGACTCGATCTTGCCCTTGGGAAGCGGGTAGGTAACGTCGCAGTCGGGCCAGCCCGCGCAGCCGATGAACATCGACTTGGTCTTCTGCGAGGCTCTGATCTGCAGGTCCTTGCCGCACTTCGGGCAGGCTCCCACGTACGCGTCGGCAGCCACGGCATCCGCCAGGGCCTCCTTTACCTCCTCGGCGCGCGGCAGCAGCTGCTGCAGCTGGCCGGCCAGGCGATTGCGGGAGTCCAGCACCACGGCGTCCTTGGTGGTGGAGCCCTCGGCGATCGCGGTCATCTCGCCTTCAAGCTCGGCGGTCATCTCGGGGTGCGTGATCAGCGGGGCGTACTTGTCCAGCGCGTCGCATACTGCCATGCCCAGCTGGGAAGGCTCGATCGGGTCGTTCACGATGTACTTCACGTTGTACAGGCGCTCGATGATCGCATGACGCGTTGACTTCGTTCCCAGGCCCAGCTTCTCCATCTCCTGGATAAGCTTGCCCTGAGAGTAGCGCGCAGGGGGCTCGGTCTGCTTATAGGTGCAGGTGGCCCCGTTGAAAGCGACGACCTGCCCTTCCGCCAGCGAGGGCAGCTGCTCATCCTTCTTCAGCCCGTAGGGGTAGATGGCGCGGAAGCCGGGCTTCACCAGCACGTCGCCGCGCGCCGCGAACGCCTCGCCGTTCACATCCAGCGTGACCTTGGTTCCCTCGATCACCGCAGGCTCCGACAGCGTGGCCAGGAAGCGTCGGGCGATCAGGTTGTACAGCTTGTAGTTGGCCGCGGGCATATCGTCAGGCTCGGCCTTGGCCGTGGGGTAGATCGGCGGATGGTCGGTCGTCTCCTGCTTTCCGCGCGTGGCGGTCAGCTTGCCCTTGCGCAGCAGCTCGGCGCAATAGGGCCCGTATGCGGGGTTGCCCGATATCGCGCGCACGGTTTCCTCAAGGCTCATCGACGAGGGGTACACCGTGTTGTCCACGCGCGGGTACGAGATGTAGCCGTCCATGTACAGGCTCTCGGCGATGCGCATGGTGCGCGCGGGGCTCAGGCCCTCCGACGCCGCGGCGGCCAACAGGCTGGTGGTGTTGAAGGGTGCGGGCGGCTTCACCGTGCGCTTGCGACTCTCCACCGCGTTGACGGTGGCCTGCGCGCAGCCCTCCACACGCGCCATCACGGCATCGGCATCGGCCTTCACCTTGAAGCGCGCCGTGACATGCGGGGCCGCGAAGTCGTCAGGCTCGGCGCCGAAGGCTCCCTGAATCACCCAGTAGTCCTCGGGCACGAAGGCCAGGCGCTCGCGCTCGCGCGCCACGATCAGGGCAAGCGTGGGCGTCTGCACGCGGCCGGACGAGCGCACGTTGCCGTATCCGGCGAACTTCACCAAAGTGAGGTAGCGCGTGAGCACCGCACCCCAGATCAGGTCGATATCCTGACGCGAGGCGCCTGCCTGGGCCAGATTGTCGTCAAGCTGGACCAGGTTGCCGAAGGCATGCGTTATCTCCTCCTTCGTAAACGCCGAGTAGCGCGCGCGAAACACCGGTGCCGTGGCGTTCGTCTCCTGGATGCAGCTGAGCGCATCGGAGCCGATCAGCTCGCCCTCACGGTCGAAGTCGGTTGCGATGATCACCGAGTCGCACTTCTTCGCCAGGTTCTTCAGCGAGCGGATGATGTCCTTCTCCTTGGGCAGCTTCTCGATCGGCGCGTACACCAGGTACGGCAAAGCGTCCATCTTCCACGACTTCAGCTCGATCCCATCGGGGAGAAACGGCTTGCGCTTGGTGGAGTACGGCGGGCGCGGAAGCTCGTCGGGCACCGAAGCCGGAAGCGCCTCGCCTTCCATGGTGACGCCCTGCCAGCCCCGGTCGCTGTATACCAGCTGCGTGGCGAAGTCGGGCTCCAGGATGTGGCCGCGCAGGCCGATGGTCACCCACTCCTCGCCCGACACGGTGAATCGATACACCGGCGTGGAGTACACTTTGTCCTTGGTGGGCTTCGAGGCGCCCAGCAGGTTCGCGATCTTCTCGGCCGCGTCGTTCTTCTCGGTTACCACAAGCTTCATGAGGCAGTTCCCCTCTCGGGCCATAAGGCCCCTTCGTTCGCACGAAAGCCCTTTCCAAGTTTTACGTGCGTGGGCATTCATTGACGCAAGCAGGCGCAAAGCACGACGACTTGCGGGAGCAGCGATAGAATACACGATTGGTCAAGCAGGAATCTTGCCGATCGCCGGCAGTCCTCTGGCAGAACGCCGGCAGAAGCCTGGCAGACAGCCGGCAATCAGACGCCATCATACCAGGGAGGGGTCGGCACCCCGGCAGGCTGCCGTCAGAGGCAGCGGCGGCCCCTTCCGCCCCATGCCGGCATTCCCTGAGTTAATATAGGCTGACAGTCCTTGCGAGCGAGCCCGGGAACCCCGCCGCTCGCGCGCCGCATCCGTCGCCCAGAAAGGCACACGCCATGACCGAACCGCTGAAACCCCTGCTGACCACCACCGACTGGAACTCCGAGTGGAAGAGGCTGCAGGTTCTGCGCAACGGGCCCGCCGATGCGGATGCGTGGGACCGCCGCGCGCCCACCTTTCCCACGGCTCATGGGTCGCAAAGCGGATACGCCGAGCGGTTCCTGCAGCTGGCCGGAATACGCTCGCATGAAAGCGTGATGGACATGGGCTGCGGCACCGGGGTGCTCAGCGTGCCGCTGGCTGAGGCGGGGCATCCCGTGATCGCGGCGGACTTCTCGTCGGGCATGCTGAACATACTTATGGAGCAGGTGGCCGCCCTGGGGGGAAGCGAGCGCGACCCGTCCGACCCCGACGTGCGCGTTATAAAGATGAGCTGGGAAGACGATTGGGAGCACTTCGGGGTGCGTCGCCACTGCGTCGACGTGGCCCTGGCCTCGCGCTCGATCGCCACCAGCGACCTTGAGGCCGCCCTGATGAAGCTCGATGCGGTCGCGCGCAGGCGCGTGTGCATCACCCTGGCCTGCGCGGGCTCACCGCGCGTCGACTACCAGATGCTTCGCGACCTGGGAATTCCCACGCGTCCCAGTCGCGACTTCCTGTACGCGTTCAACATTCTCGCAGCGAACGGCATCCTGCCAGAAGTAGCCTACATCCCCAGCTCGCGTTACGACTCCTTCGACAGCGTCGATGAGGCGCGAGCCTTCTTCCGCGAGATGGTCGAGCAGACCGCCGCCGAGTATGCAACCGATGCACAGGTCACCGAGGCCCTGAGCAGGCTGGACGACTGGATCGAACGCAACATCGTCGCCTGCGACAGCGCTTCGACTCCCCCCGAGGAAAGCGCCGACGCGCCCGGAAGCGCGCACGAGCAAAAGACGCATCGCCCGAGCGGGGATTCGCTGCCCGCCCGCGAGAGCGCACGTGCTCCCAAACTGCTGCGCACACGAAACAAGCGCACGATGACATGGGCGTTCCTGGCCTGGAACAAGCAATAGGAAACGCCGGCGCAGGCACGCGAAACGAAGCGGATCGGCACGGCGGCGCAGGCACGCGAAGGCAGGTCCTCCGACATGGGCGCGCATGACGCCATCAGCGCCGCCGTGCGAACACCCGCTCAGCGCGCACGCGAGAAGCAGTCGAGCACCGCAGCGCGAGCCTCGTCGGTAGGCCCGATCGCACGCAGGCCGCCCCATACGGCGTCCCACTCACGCGCGCAGGCCGCACCCAGCAAGTCGGCGCGCACCACGACCAGCGCATGGGGGAGCGCGGAAGATGCGCCCGCGTCCAGAAGCGCCAGCGCCTCGGTAAGGCCCTGGTTTCGCAGCAGCTCAAGCCTGCCCAGCTCATCCAGCACCAAAAGACCAGGGGTGCGGGAAGGCCGGGCGCGCAGGTCCGCCAGATGCCGGTTCACCTGCGCAATGGCGGCATCGTCGATCGCCCACCGCAGCCGAGCGCGTGCCGCCTGGCTTTCCTCGTCGAACGACCCCGCACGCTGCGCCAGGTCGCAGCGCAGGGCGAAGGGCACGCGCGATCCCTGCGGCAGCAGCACGTTGTCGATCCCCAGCTTCTCGCGGACGACGGACCCTCGCTCGGATTCGCCCTCGACCACCCGCCACACACCCGGGGCCACCACGCCGCGACAAACCACGCCGCGCGCGTCCAGATCGCCCACCAGCCGCTCGATCCAGCGCGTCTTTCCCGTCTGAACCTCGCCCGTTACCACGAACAGCATCCCGGCCACCCCCTTCTGCGTGTAGCATAGCCCACGAACGCGCCAACCGAAGGAGGACGCATGACCCATTCCGAAAGCCGCTGCACCCAGCCCGCAGTCCCCAACGGCATCATCGACCTGCCGGGCACCTACGGCCGGCCCTGGAAGCTGTACAACCACCTGATCAGGCAGATTCCCGAGCATCTGACGGTACGCGACTACGCGCTGGGCGTGCGGTGGTCGTACGTGCAGGCCGACTGCGGCACGGGCGTGGCCTGGACGATGCGCGGGGGGTCGCCGCGCGCCTCAAGGCCCGACCTGCGGGGGCTCCCCTTGCGTGCCGTAGCCGAGCTGGCGAAGTCGTGGTGCTTCGAGGAGGCCACGCTGGGTATGGCGGCCCTCAACGCCTTCTACAACCAGCGCGAGCGCCTGGAGGCCCTGGGCGCTGTGTTCGAGGAAAAGCAGAGCGAGGACGGGTCGCGGGTCACTGATGTGTTCGACCGGTTCCTCCCCCGCATGCGCGATCGCAACGTCGTGGTGGTGGGGCACTTCCCGCGCATCGAGCGCCTTGGCGAGCACGCCAACCTCACCGTGCTGGAGCGCGCCGTTCGGCACGAGGCCGACCTGCCCGACCCCGCATGCGAGTACGCCCTGCCCGAAGCCGACTTCGCCTTCATCACCGGCGTGTCGCTGACGAACAAGACGGCCCCGCGGCTGCTTGACCTGGCTCGCGATGCTTCAACCGTGATGGTGGGACCCAGCGTGACCATGTCTTCCTTCCTGCACCGCTGGGGCGTCGACCTGCTGGCGGGAAGCGTGGTGCGCGACCCCGAGCGACTGAGCTTCATCGTGCGCAACGGCACGGGAAAGCTGTTCGACGAAGCCCTGGCCACGGTCACCCTGGCGGCGCCGGCGCCTGCGTCCGTGAAGGGGTAGCGACCCACGTCACCGCACTCCCGTCGGCGCTGAACGCACGAAGGCGACCCCACAGGGTCGCCTTCGTCTTCGCACGGTATGCGAACGAGCGCTCGCGCTACTCGGCAGCCTCGGGAGCGGCGGCCTCGGCGGCAGGCTCCTCGGCTGCGGCCTGAGCCTCAGCGGCCTTCTCGGCCTCGGCGGCAGCCTTCTCAGCCTCGGTAGCGGCCTTCTTGGCGAACTCCTCGGCGCGCTTGGCCTTCTCGGCGGCCTTGGCCTCGCGCTCGGCGCGGCGCTTCTCCTCGGCAGCGGCGATTTCGGCAGCGCGCTTGGCGCGACGCTCCTCCTCGCGGGCAGCCACGGTGGCGCTGGCCGAACCGAACTTGTCGGCGAAGCGCTGCACGCGTCCGCCGGTGTCGACGAACTTCTGCTGACCGGTGTAGAACGGGTGGCAGGCGCTGCAGATCTCAACGCGAATCTGCGGCTTGGTCGCATGCGTCTGGAACGTGCTGCCGCAGCTGCACGTGACGGTGCACTCGACGTACTCCGGATGGATTCCTGATTTCATGGGTTCTCCTTTACCTGACTTGGTTTCCGACCAAGTCGAAGACAAGCCTGCATACTGTAGCACACTTCGCGCACATGCGAGGTCGCCCTTCCGTTCTCCACAGCTTGCAACGACATGAGCCTCGAACCGCGTTCGGACGGCTGCCTGGGCGTCATCGAAGGCGCTGCGGACGGGTCGTGCGGATGCGACACCCTACCGCCTTCGCAACAAGAAGCGCCGGGGCATCGCCCCCAGCGCAGCGCCGCTCTTGAAGTCGGTCCCGCCTGCAGCGCCCGAAGCCGGCGATCGGCAGATGAAGACGAGCGCGCTTGCCGGTAGCATGGGCTTTCCGCCCAAAACGAAGGAACCCCATGTACGCCGACGCCTACAACCGCATCACGCAGCCGCTGCGCGAGCATCCCGCTGCCGCAAGGGCGCTGATGCTGCTCGACCGCCTGCTGGTGGGCGCCGTGGCCGCAACCTTCGTCGCGTTTCTTGCCGTGCTGGCGCTGACGTCGAACCTCAGCCGCGCCATTGCCGTGGCTCTGACCTGCGCTCTGGGACTGCTGATGGCCAACGCCCTGCGCAGCGCCCTGAATCGGCCCCGTCCCGTCGAGCGATTCCCCGGCCTCATGCCCCTGCTTCCCACGCGCACGCGCGGCCGCAGCCTGCCAAGCCGACACGCGTTCAGCGCCTGGGTGATCGCCCTGTCCCTGCTGGAAGGCGGCGCGGGATGGGCTGCTGCGGGAATATGCCTGGCCGTGGCGGTATCGGCGTCGCGCGTGCTGGGCGGCGCCCACGCACCGCGCGACGTGGCGGCGGGGGCGGTTCTGGCCGCTCTTGTGACGGCCCTCGGACACCTGGCCTTCATCGTGACAGACCTTGGACTTCCAACCCCCCTGTAAGCCGAAAGCAACGTTCTTGCAGGTGAAGAACACGAAGGAAAACGGGCTCCGTCGGTCGGGGCCCCCTACCTCAGCTCGAAGCCGCGCGACACGCGTATGGCATCGAAGGCCACGAAAACCAGGCCCACCCAGATGCACCCCAGGCACACCGCGTGAGCCAGCGTAAACACCTCTCCGAACAGGAACACGCCCAGCATCAGCGACAGCGTGGGGCTGACGTACTGAATCAGACCCAGCAGGCCCAGGGGGATGTCGTTGGCGGCCTTCGAGAACAGGATCAGCGGCACGGCAGTGACCACGCCCGAACCCATCATCAGACCCACGACCGCCCAGCCATACGGCGTGGATAGGTCGGAGGCGAAGGCCAGATGCCCCTCCATCTGCAGCGCCACCGCGCCTGCCACCACGGCACCCGGCAGCATGAACAGGCACTCGACGGTCTGCGCGGGAATCGGCGCATACCCGGCGCGCTTCCTCAGCGCGCCGTAGATAGCAAACGACACCGCCAAGGCCAAGGCCGCCACCGGCAGCTCACCCTGGCTGATCGTGAAGTACGCAATGCCCACGGCGCACAGCACCACCGCGATGCCCTGCATCGCCGACAGGCGCTCCCTGAACATCACCATGCCCAGCAACACGCTGACAAGGGGGTTGATGTAATAGCCCAGGCTGGCCTGAACCACCTGGCCGTCGTTCACCATGATGATGTACAGGCTCCAGCCGAAGCCGCACATGATGGCCGAGGGAATCAGGTAGCGCCAGGCCCGGCGCTCACGCAGCAGCTCTGCGAAGTTCAGGCGCATGACCTTGCACAAGATCACCATCAGGGCGAAGCAGAACACCATGCGAAACGCGATGACCTCATACGAGTTCACGCTATCGAGCATCTTCCAGTACAGCGGAAGCACACCCCAGATCACATAGCACGAAAGCGCGGCAAGGATTCCCCTGCGCTCGCGCGCGGCGCTGTCCGCCTCCATCACCGACCCGTCTGCCATCTCACCCTCCCCTCGCCTCATATCCACTGCGCTCAACGGGAAAATCGCACCCACTGCAGCAAAGAGGCACGTCTTTGATGCAGCGGATGCGACTCATCCGGCCGCACAGCATACTGCTGCCCCCGAGGAAAGAAAACACCCTAATGAAATGATCACGAGCGTGTGAATCCCGCGCACGATTCCGCATATGGTCTCAGGCGCGATCGCCACGCTGACAACCCATCTCATGCGAAGGGCCGCGCACCCGAAGATGCACGGCCCCTCGATCGATTCTGCCTCGTACCGGCTGGCAGAGCGCCTGCGCGCCCCAGCGGGCGCCTCGTACGCCCGCAGCGCCGATGCCCGCGCCCCAATGCGGATCGCGCGGAATGCGCGCGGCGGCGCGGCCGGCTACGCCTTCTCCACCGCCACGGCGCACACCTTGTACTCAGGCGTGTTCGCATGCGCGTCGAAGGCCGCGATGGTCAGCCAGTTGCTGTTGCCGTCCTGGAAGTGGAAGGGCATCCAGGTCTGGCCGGGGTTCGTCTTGTCAGACACCCGCGCCTGCGAGTGAATCGCCCCCCGTCGCGACGACACTCTCACCCGGTCGCCATCGGCAATGCCCAGGCGCTCGGCGTCGCGGTCGTTCATCTCGATGAACGAGGCGCCGCCGATCAGGTCGATGCCCTCGGTGCGCCCGGTCATGGCGCAGGCGTTGTACTGATGCAGCACGCGACCCGTCATCATGATCAGCGGGTACTGCTGGTCGGGCTGCTCCACCGACGGCTGGTACTCCTGCGGCATGAAGCGGCCCAGGCCGCGCGTGAACGCTCCCTTGTGCAGGTACGGGGTGCCCTCGTGCTCGGAGCTGGGGCACGGCCACTGGATGCCGGGATTGCGGAACCGCATGCTGTCCAGGCGCTCATGCGACACGCCGCCGTAATGCGGGTCCACCGTGGCCACCTCGTCCATGATCTGGGCGGCACTCAGGTGAGGCTGCGGATACCCCATGCGATTCATCAGGTCGATCATGATGTCGGTGTCCAGGCGATGGTCGCCCTCCACGTCCAGCACCTTGCGCACGCGCTGAACGCGGCGCTCGG
The DNA here is from genome assembly GCA_013201155.1 of Berryella wangjianweii. GTDB lineage: Bacteria > Actinomycetota > Coriobacteriia > Coriobacteriales > Eggerthellaceae > Berryella > Berryella wangjianweii. The sequence continues at coordinate 733,083 of CP053716.1, forward strand.
TGTTGGTGAAGGTGCCCTCCTTCTCAAGGAAGCTGCGGCCCGGCAGCACCACGTCGGCGTACTTGGCCGTCTCGGTAAGGAACAGCTCCTGCACCACCAGGAAGTCAAGCGATTCCAGCGCCTTGATCACATGCTGCGTGTCGGGATCGGTGCGCACGGGGTCCTCGCCCATGATGTACATGGCCTTGCATTCGCCGCGAATGGCCGCACCGAACTCCTCGGTGGCGAAGCGCCCCGTCGTGCGGTTGAGCTTCACGCCCCAGGCCTGCTCGAACTTCTCGAACACGCCGGGCGTGCTGAACTTCTGGTAGCCCGGGAAGTCGCCCGGGTTGCCGCCCATGTCGCAGGCTCCCTGCACGTTGTTCTGCCCGCGCACCGGGTTCACGCCGCAGCCCGAACGTCCGATGTTGCCCGTGCACATGGCCAGATTCGACAGCGACAGCACGCCTGCGGTGCCCGTGGAGTGCTCGGTAACGCCCAGGCAGTACATGATCGCCGCGCGATCGACCCCGGCGTACAGGCGCGCAGCCTGCACGATGTCGTGCGCCGGCACATCGCAGATGGCCGCGACCCGCTCGGGCGTGTAGTCGGCCACCATGCGCTTCAGCTCCTCGAAGCCCTCGGTGCGCGCGGCCACGTACGCCTCGTCGTACAGCCCCTCGGCGATGATCGTATGGATCATGCCGTTCACCAGGGCGACGTTCGTACCTGGGCGCAGCTTCAGGTGCACGTCGGCATGAGCGGCCAGCCCGATGTTGCGCGGATCGACCACGATCAGGCGCGCGCCGCGCTCGACGGCCTCGCGCACCTGCATGCCGAACACGGGATGGGCCTCCTCCACGTTGGAGCCCACCATCATGATCACCTGCGCGTTGGTGGTGATGTCTTCAATTGAGTTCGTCATAGCGCCCGAACCGAGTGACATTGCCAGACCGGCAACGGTGGGGGCGTGTCAAACACGTGCGCAGCTATCGACATTGTTGGTGCCGAACGCCACGCGGGTCATCTTCTGGAACAGGTACACATCCTCGTTCGTCGAACGCGAACAGGCAAAGCTTGCGATCGCATCGCCGCCATGGGTGTCGCGAATATGCGTGAGCCTCGCGGCCACCAGGTCAAGCGCCTCGTCCCACGTGGCCTTCTCGAACTTGCCGGTAGCGCGGTTCTTGATCAGCGGCGAGGTCAGGCGATCGTCGGCCGTCGCGAAGTCGAAGCTGGCCGAGCGCCCCTTGACGCACAGCAGGCCCTTGTTCGACGGGCCGTTCACGGCCTCGGCGTCCACCACCGCGCCGTCCTTCACCAGGAAGTTGATCTGGCAGCCCACCGCGCAGTGCGGGCAGGTGCTGCGCACGCGCTTCACGCCCTGCGGGGTGTAGTGCCGCGTGCGCTTCTCGGTGATCGCACCCGTGGGGCAGGCTCCGGCACAGCAGCCGCACGACTCGCAGGTGCTCGCGTTCCAGTCGGGGCCGAAGGGCGCCTTGATCGACCAGCGCGCGCCGCGGTGCTCGGTTCCCAGAATGTGGTTGTGAGCGCCCTCGTTGCAGGCCGCCACGCAGCGCTGGCAGCGAATGCAGATGTTGGGGTCGAACGACAGGAAGGGGTTGTCGTCAACCAGCGGCATGCGGGTCGCGTTGGGGTCGGGCGCGGCGAAGCGCGCGGTGTCGACTCCCACCATCTTGGCAACGCGCTCAAGCTGGTTCTGGCCCGCGCGCGCGGGGTCGCGCTGCGGGTCAGGCTGGTAGTCAGCCAAGATCAGCTCCATCACCTGGCGGCGGTGCCGCTTCACGCGGTCGGACTTCGTGTCGATTGCCATGCCCTCGCGCACCGGCGTGTTGCACGCGGTCACCATCTGCGACTGGCCCTCCACAGCCACCGAGCACATGCGGCACGAGGCCAGGTTGTTCAGACCCTTCAGAAAGCACAGCGTGGGGATGAAGGCGCGGGCCTTCGGCGCGGCGTCAAGGATCGTGGTCCCCTCGGGAACCTCCACCTCGGTGCCGTCGATCGTGATCTTCACCAGATTAGACATACTGAATGCGTCCCCCCTTCTGCGTTCCGCACCCGAAATGGTCGCAGCGAAGGCAGCGACCGCACTCCTGCAGCACTTCCTCATGCGATATCTCCAGCTCGACGCCATCGAAGTCGCGCTTGCGCTCGCGCGCAGGGCGCTCAGGAATGTTCACCCTGCCGGTGGCGCGGCGGTCGTTCGGGCGCGCCTCGGGAGCCGTCACCCCGGGATCGAGGGTATGCGTGTAGCCCAGATAGTGATCGATGTTGCGCGCGGCCACCTTGCCGGCGCCGATCGCCTTGATGATCGTGGCGGGGCCGGTATGGCAGTCGCCGCCCACGAACACACCCGGCAGACCCTCCACGGCCAGGTCGTCGCCGGCCACGAGGCGTCCGCGCTGAGCGGGCATGCCGAAGTCCTCGAAGGGCGCGGTGACGATGTCCTGGCCCACGGCCACCAAGATCACCTCGGCCGCGATGCGGTTCTGCGGCCGCGACGCGTTCACGGGCGCCGGACGGCCGCCGCGCACATGGCTGATCATCTGGGGCTGCGTGACCAACGCGGCGCAGCGCCCCCGCTCGTCCACCTCGATCGACACCGGGGCCTCCAGCATCATCAGCTCGACGCCCTCGCAGGCCGCGGCCTCGATCTCGGCCTCCAGAGCCGTCATGTCCTCGCGCCGGCGGCGATACACCACCGACACCTCGTCGGCGCCGCAGCGCACAGCCGTGCGCGCGCAGTCCATCGCCACGTTGCCGCCGCCGATCACCACCACGCGCTTGCCCGTGTAGTCCGGGTAGTCGCCGTCGCCGATCACCTCGAGCATCGACACGGCGGAGCTGACGCCCTCAGCCTCGATGCCCGGCAGGGCGAGGCTCTTGCCCACCTGGGCGCCGATCGCCACGTACACGGCATCGAACTCCTTGGCGATGCGACGCATCTCAGCCTCGTCCACCGGGTGCCCGCACTCCACGTGAATGCCCTTCACGGCCAGAATGCCCCGGATATCCTCGTCAAGGCGCTCGCGTGGAAAGCGGTACGCCGGGATCCCATAGCGCATCATGCCGCCCAGCTGCTTGCGCGCCTCGAACACCGTTACCTCATGACCCATCAGCGCGGCAAAGTAAGCGCAGGTCATACCACCTGGTCCACCGCCTATCACCGCAATGCGGCGCCCGGTGGGCACATTCTGCGGGGGCGTGGGAACGGTGTCGCAGCGAGCGTTGTCCACCGCGTACTTCTTGATGCCGCGAATGTTGATCGGCGCGTCGATGATGCGCCGCCGGCAGCGGATCTCGCACGGATGCTCGCACACCAGGGCGCAGGCCGTGGGAAACGGGTTGTCCTTGCGCACCATGTTCACGGCGCCGGCGCAGTCGCCCTCGGCCACCAGCGCGATGTAGCCGGGCACGTCCACATGAGCCGGGCACAGGGCCTCGCAGGGCACCTTCTGCTCGATCTGCGGCGCGCACGAGCCCTTCTCCACGTGGCTGCGGTACTCGTCGGCGAAGCGGTCGAGCCCCTCCAGGAACAGCGCGGCGGTGTGCCATCCGATCGCGCAGTCAGACATGTCGCGAATCACCTCAGCCAGCGCACGGGCCTCGTCAAGCTCGTCTTGAGACGAGCGACAGTCGGCGATGCGCTCCAGCATGCTCGCCAGCTTGGGCAGGCCGTCGCGGCACGGCACGCACTTGCCGCAGGTCTGAGCCGCGCTGGATTCCACCAAGGCAAGCTGCATGTGTATCGGGCACATGCCCGGCGGCGTGGTCTCGACCCGTCGCTCGAAGTCCTTCAGGAAGCTCTCCATCTTCCCGTCTTCGCGCGAGTTGGGCGCAATGGACAGTAAAGTCACGGTACCCCCTGTGCGTACAATGGCGTCTCGCCATACTCTCATGGGACGAACCCTTTGGAATGCAGCCGTTTTCAAGCCGTTTCATGCATCCGTCCCGCAGCGGCGCTCTTCCATCGCCGCGCACAAGACCCCGCCGACCGCGCCTGCGCGCCGCACGATGCGGGCCTCGCCTCTCCGACGATCATGATAGGCCGGCAAGAACCGCACGGCTGCCCGATAAGAGAATAAGCTTGAATGATCGATACGCGCGCGATCGCCGGACATCGACCAACGGCCTCACCCGACAGCCGAAAGGCGGATGCGACGTGCGCAGGACAAGGTGAGGGAGGGTGGGCGGAAACGCGCGCGGCGCGCGGTGGCAAGCGCCCTATGCGGCGGCGGAGTGAGAGGCGTCCGTGTCATCAGAAGCATCGGGCAGCCCCGCCGTCGGAGCGCCTTCCTGCGGCAAGCGCTTGATCAGCGCGAACGCAATCAGCGCCACGCCTGCCAGCACGAGGGGCACCGACAGCACCTGACCCATGGTCAGCCAGCCCCCGTACAGGTAGCCCAGCTGCTCGTCGGGCAGGCGCACGAACTCCACCGCGAAGCGCGCGCAGCCGTACAGGGTCAGGAACGCGCCCAGGAACAGACCGCGCGGACGCCAAGGCGCGCGATGCGCGAGCACCATCAGCACCGCAAACAGCACGATGCCCTCAAGCGTCGCCTCGTACAGCTGCGTGGGATGCCGCGCCACCATGCCCGCGGCGCCGCCGAACACCACGCCCCAGGGGGCGTCGGTGGGAGCGCCCCACAGCTCGCCGTTCACGAAGTTCGCGCATCGGCCGAAGAACAGGCCCACCGGCGCTGCGATCGCACCCAGGTCGCCCAAGGTGAGGAAGGGAATCCGCGTAAGGCGAGCCGCAATCGCGCCACCCACCAGAACCCCGATCAGCCCGCCGTGGAAGCTCATGCCGCCCTTGCCGAGCGCCAGAATCTCGGCAGGATGCTCGAAGAAGTAGCCGTTGCCGTAGAACACGGCGTATCCCAGGCGCCCCCCCACGATCACGCCCAGCACCACGAAGAACACGATGGTGGACAGAGCGTCCATCGACACGTTGATCTTCCAGCGCCGCGCCGTGCGCGCGATGATCGGAGCCGCACAGGCGAACCCCAGCATGTAGGCGATGCCGTACCAGCGCACCGTGAGCGGCCCGATGGAAAAGGCCACTGGATCGAGGGCATGGTAGAGGTCGTTGAGCATCGAGACGGTCCTTTCAGGGCAGACGCGTGCCGGAAGAGCGCACGGCGCGGGGTGAACATGCGCGACACAGGGCCGAGAGTCTCCCCCGCATCGATAGATGATCGCATATTACCTGTTCAACGAAGGTTTCCGAAGATTCTACCAGACGATGGCCCACAAGCCGCCCTGCGGCACGCCCGCCAAGCCGACCGCCACGCGCCCTGCACACGACGCACACGCGCCGCACCCCGCGAAGGCGTACACTCTGCCCGACGCAACCGCGGTCGGCCTTGCCGCAACCGGCACCGCCGCCTCTGCGCCGCCGCCGTGACGCCCGACAGCCGACCCCACGGGTCGTCTGACGAAAGGACCCCCATGACCTCGCCGAGCGCTTCCGCACCCTCGACGCTCACCGCCTTCCGGCAGATAGACGCGCACCCCCTCACGCGCAACCAGAAGAGCCTGATCGGCCTGGCCGTCGTGGGCAATGTCGCCGAGTTCTTCGACATGTTCCTCGTGGGATTCGTGGTGGCGCTGCTGGCAGGCGCGTGGAGCCTCACGGGGCCCGAGATGGGCGCGATTCTGGCATGCTCGGGTCTGGGAACCGTGCTGGGGTCGGTAACCTGGGGAAGACTGTCCGATTCGCTGGGAAGACGCGAGTCGCTGGCCTGCTGCATCGTGATGTTCACGGGCTTCACCGCAGCCTCGGCCCTGCTGCCTGACGGGGCCTGGCTGCTGTTCGCGCTGATGCGCGTGGGCGTGGGCTTCGGCGTGGGCGGCCTGAACATCGTGTCGATCCCCTACGTGCAGGAGTTCGTGCCCAGCAGGCAGCGCGGGTTCCTGTCGGGACTGGCCTCGTCGTTCATCCCCGCCGGGCTGATGCTGGGGTCGATCAGCCAGGGCATCGTGGGCGACGACTGGCGCCTGCTGCTGGGTCTGGGAGCCGCGCCGATCGCGCTGCTGGCCTGGGTGGCACGCGTTCCCCAGTCGCCCGTCACCCTGATGGCGCGCGGGCGGGAGGACGAAGCGCGGGCCTCCGTGGCCTGGGCCCTTCAGATACCGGTCGAACAGGTGGGGCCGCTTTCTGCCAGCTCGGGGTCGGGCTCGGATGCGAGCGTGCACGCAGGCACGCACGCCGACGCATGCGCAGGCACGACCGCGAACGCCGGCGCGGAGTCGGACCCGACCTCGCCGCCGAAGCGCCCTTCGGCCGAACGCGACGAGCGCGCGCAGCGCAGGGGCATCGGAGGCGTGCTGCGATGCCACCTCAGGCCGCTGGTCGTGATCGCCGCAGGGTCGTTCTGCTTCATGATGGGCAGCTTCGCCATACAGTCGTGGGGGCAGACCCTGCTGCGCGAAGCCTACGGGCTCGGCGTGCGCGACGTGGCCCTGGCCTTCGGCTGCGTGGCGATATGCGACATGCTGGGGCGCCTGGGCTGCGCACGTCTGGCCGACGCAATCGGAAGAAAGCTCACCCTGCTGATCTTCGGCCTGCTGGGAGCCGCGGGGTGTGCCTGGGTCGCCCTGTTCCACGATACGGCGTGGTCGTTCTTCGCGGGAATTCTGGTGATCATGACCTTCGGCGACGGCGCCTTCGGCATCCTGAACGCCTTCGGAGCCGAGCAGTTCCCCACCAGCGTGCGCTCCACTGCTCTGGGCCTGGGCTACGGACTGGGGGCCACGGCCAAGATCGTCGGGCCCGCGCTGGTAGGCGCGCTGGTGGGAGGCTCGGCGATATCGCAGGGCGTGTCGATGGAGGGGGTCGGCATCGCCTTCACCCTGTTCGGGGCATTCCTGGCCGCAGGAGCGCTGATGTATCAGCTGGCTCGCGAGACGCGCGGCAAAAGCCTGGAGAGCCTGTAGGGCGCCCGCCCGACAGCGGCCCGCAGTCGCGGGGAAGGCAGGCGGCGGCCTCCGCGCGGCTACGCGAAGGGGCCCTCCTCGCCCGACGAATGGCACAGCTCCCAGAAGGCGATCGCGGCGGCGCTTGCCACGTTCAGCGAGTCCGTCCCGTGCGACATGGGAATCATCACCGCGTGGTCACAGGCCTTGATCGTGCTGTCGAACAGGCCCTCTCCCTCGGTGCCCAGCACCAGCGCCAGGCGATCGGCCTCGCGCAGGGCGGGGTGGCGCAGGCTGACCGCATCCGGGCGCAAGGCCATGGCAGCGGTGACGAATCCCCGCCTGCGCAGCAGCGGCACCACCGCCGGAGCCCACTCGCGCGCGCCCTGCAGGCGAACCCAGGGAACCTGAAACACCGTGCCCATGCTGACGCGCGCGCAGCGCCGGTACAGCGGGTCGTGACACGAAGGCGACGTGAGCACGGCATCCACCCCCAGCGCCGAGGCCGAGCGAAAGAGCGCGCCCATGTTGGCGTAGTTGGTGACGTCCTCCAGAATCGCAATGCGACGGGCGCGCGCAAGCACGGCGTCAAGCGACAGGGGCTGCGGGCGCTCGAAGGCAGCCAGGGCCCCGCGAGTCACCTCGTAGCCCGTTATGCCCCTGAACTGGCCATTGCTTGCCACGTACACCGTGGCCTGAGGATACTCGCACTGCACGCGCTCGATCACCGCGCGCTCATGCGCGAACCAATGCTCCTCCACGAACAGCGACAGGGGCCGCACCCCCGCGTCCAGAGCGCGTTCGATCACGCGCTGCGACTCGGCGATGAACACGCCGCGCGCGGACGCGCCCGCCGGGCCCTCGCCCCGGCGCAGCTGCCCGTCGGTAAGGCCCGAGTACAGGCGCAGGTCCTCGTAGTCCAGGTGGGTCATGCGGACGATGGGCACGGATACCCCCTTCGCGCGACTGCGTGAGCGAATCGCTTGGAATCGGATGCTTCGGGCGCCTACGGTAGCACCGTCGCGCCGACGCGACCAGACCGCGCAGGCGGGGAAGCCGACGGCTGCAATGCCCATGAGGGCGATTGACCCCCGCTTACCAGGCCGTTATCATGGGCTAGTTGCGCATGGTGACCCTCGGGCCGTTAGCTCAGTTGGCAGAGCAGGGGACTTTTAATCCCAAGGTCGGGGGTTCGAGCCCCCCACGGCCCACCACCTTGCCCGCGTATCGCGGAAGGCGGAGGCGGCACCTGACGCAACTGCGCATCGCTGGGCCATCGTCCAACGGCTAGGACTCTGGTTTTTGGTGCCAGCTATCAAGGTTCGAATCCTTGTGGCCCAGCCATCTTGCGCCTCCTCCCCGCGCCCCCTTGTCGCCCCTTCCCCGCGCTCTCTTGTCGCCAGGCGCACTTGCCACCGCGCCCCAACGCGTCCCCACACGGCAAGCCCCGCCCCCCGCAGACGCTGCCGCGCCCAAACCGCGCGCACCCGCGCACCCTCCGCGCTCCCTCCGCGCTCCCTCGTCGCCGGCGCCGCCATGCCCATCGAGTCCCCGCCGCGCCCCCTCTTCCCCACCTCTCCTCCACGTGCGAAACGTCCCTTGACCTTCAACCAGGTTCAAGGTGTAGCGTCTCTTATCAGCAGGTAACGTAATGGCAACGTAGGAGGTCAACATGCATAGCACTCCCCTTCCCTCGAATCCGAACGGACTGTCGCGTCGCAGCTTCGTCGCCGGCGCCGCCAGCGCCGCCGCCCTCGCGGCTGCCGGCGCAGGCGCCCTGGCCGGATGCTCGCCTCGCTCCACCGAGCAGCAGACCGCGCCCACCGGCGACAGCGCTGCTCAACCCGCAGCCTTCCAGGCCGACGAAACCCGCCGGGCCGACGTGGTGATCGTCGGCGCGGGCGCCTCGGGCCTGATGGCAGCCCTTATGGCCTCTCAAAGCGGGGTGAAGGTCACCGTTATCGAGAAGGGCGGCGACTTCTCGGCCCCCAACGGCATGTACGTGTCGGGCCCCTTCGCCGTGGGCACCGACGTGCTGCAGAGCAAGGAGGGCGGCACCACGCTTACCGTGGACGACGCCTTCCATCACGTGATGGAGTACTCGCACTGGACACCCAACCCCGCGCTGATCAGGCGCTGCCTTGAGGAGTCGAAGAACGCCGTAGCTCAGCTCCAGCAGGTGGGCTACACCTTCGAAGAGAAGAACTTCCGCTTCGAGACGCCCTTCATAGGGGAGAAGGGCGGGTTCCACTACATCACCAAGACGAACGCCGAGCGCGTGGAGATGTGGGAGCGCGTCCTGGCCGACCAGGACATCGACCTGCAGTTCAAAACAAGCGCCGAATCGCTGGTCACCGACGAGGCCGGCGCCGTGACGGGCGTGAACTGCACCGCGGGAAAGACGAAGGTCACCTACCAGGCGAAGGCCGTGATCTTGGCAAGCGGCGGATTTCTGGGCAACCGCGACCTGCAGCAGCGATTCCTGGGCACCCGCAAGCTGAACGCGGCGCGCGGCGACGAGAGCATCTGCACCGGAGACGGCATCCTGGCCGCCGAGGCCGTGGGCGCGGCGCTGACCAAGACCTTCGGCTACTGCCCCTGCGAGTACGGCGGAACCCACGCAGGCGCCAAGCGCCCGGCCATGCAGGACAAGTTCGATCAGAACACCGCGTTCAAGTTCGGCCTGTACGGCTGCATGCTGATAGACGCCGAAGGCAACCGCTTCATCAACGAAGGCCTGCTGTGCGACTACCCCATGTCGTACGGCTCGGAGCAGATTCTGGTGAACTCACCTTGGTACGCCGTGGTGGACCAGGCCTACGTGGACGCCATGAAGACCCAGGGTCTGTACGAGTACACCACCGCCAAGGGCGCCAACGAGAAGAACTGGTTCATCGGCAACTACTTCAAGGGTCGCGTGCTTGAGAACCTGGACGCCGACATCCAGGAGGGCATCGAGGAGGGCTGGTGCTTCAAGGCCGACACGGTTGAGGAGCTTGCCGCCCACTTCGGGCTGAAGGGCCTTCCCGCCAGCGTCGAGCGCTACAACGACTTCTGCGCGGCGGGGGCAGACGACGACTTCAACGCCAGTCCCTGGTACCTGTCGCCCGTGGCCATCCCGCCGTTCTACGTTACCGAGAACGAACCCAGCGCGTGGTCAACCTTCGGGGGCCTGCGCACCGACGTCAACTGCAACGTGGTGCGTGCCGCCGACCAGCAGCCGATTCCCGGCCTGTACGCCGTCGGCACCGACGCGGGCAGCCTGTTCTACTCGCCGTACTACGACATCCCTGGGTTCTGCTACGGCCTGTGCATCGACTCGGGCTACATCGCGGGCATTGAGGCCGCAGCCTACGCCCAGGCCAAGTAGGCGGCTGACCGGCAGAGAGGAAGCCCACGGCACAGCGCAGGGCCCGACGACCCTAGCGCTCGGGGGCTTCCTCCACCGGCGCGTACACCACCTCGATGTCCAGCCCGCGCCCGTCGAGGTTCAGGAAGAAGGGCATCACGAACGCGTCGTCGCGCAGGCGCAGGCCCCGAGCGTCAAGGAAACGATGCAGCGGCGCGAACGAGGACCCCTCCTTGCCCTCCGCGCGCGTGACGGCACGCTGAAAGCGCACGCAGCGACCCAGCCTCAGCAGCTCTGCGGCCCTGCGGGCCTCGTCCGGCAGCCAGCCGGCATCGCAGACGGGAATCGCAATCACGTAGCTGGGCTGCACGGCTGCCGTGCGGGCCTCAAGCGCGGCCCGGTCGATGATGCGACAGCAGGCGCTCATTCCCATCAGCTCGTACAGGGCCTCGATGGCGCGGCGGTTCTCCAGCGATACCTCGAAGTCCATGCCATGCGAGGCACGCACGGCCAGATACGGGCCCACTTCGACCATCGCGCACGAGGGAGCACGGGGGCCATCGAGCGCCCGCAGCGTGCGCTCGACCCGCTGGGTGCGACGCTGCATCAGAGCCACCTGGCGTCTCAGCTGCTGCTGGCGATTGCGCAGGGCGTCGGCGAAGCCCGCGTCATCATGCGGCTCGGCCATCAGGCCGATCGCCTCCTGCACCGAAAACCCGCTGGCGGTCAGCATGCGAAAGGAGTTCACCTGGAACGCATCCTCGGGTCCGAACGCGCGATAGCCGTTCTGCAGGCGCCTGGAGCTCAGCAGGCCCCGCCGCTCGTAGTAGCGAACGGACGACGGCGCCAGCCCCGTCATGGCAGCGAAGTGGCGAATGTTCATCAGTTTCCCCCGAACTCGACGAATCGCCATCATTCTACCTAATGAAAGGGGCTTCTCTCACCCACCACCTCCCGCAGGGGGCCGCAGGCAGGCCGCCCTCGGGCCGCTCGCCCTCGCGTCCTCAGTCAACCCCGCCCGCAACGCACAGGGTGCGCCGACCCACCTGACGCACCGCCACGTCGATTCCGTACAGCAGGCTCATGGCCTCCTCGGTGACCACCTCGTCGGCCGGCCCCACGGCCTGCAGGCGCCCATCGGCCAGAACGGCCGTGGGGCCTGCCAGCATCAGCGCGTGGTCGGGGGCATGGGTGGTCATGACCACGCCCATCCCCTCGTCGCGCAAGCGCTCCATCAGCCGAATGAAGCGATACTGGTTGCCGAAGTCGAGGTGAGCCGTAGGCTCGTCAAGAATCAGGGTGTCGGGCTGCTGGGTCAGCGCCGCCGCGATCATCACCAGCTGGCGCTCGCCGCCCGACACCTCCGTGTAGGGCTTGGCGGCCAAGTCCCCGATGCCCAGGAAGTCGAGGGAGTCCTGGGCGCGCGTGCGGTCGGCGGCGCCCGGGCTTCCGAAGTACCCCAGATGAGCCGTGCGGCCCATCGCCACCACGTCGATCACGCGATATGCGAACGAGGGCGCATGCGACTGCGGGATGTAGGCCACCTTGCGCGCCAGCTGGCGCGCCGGCAGCGTGCGCGCCTCCCTCCCGTCGATCAGCACGCGGCCCGCCGTGGGCTCCAGCATGCCCATCAGGCACTGCAGCAAGGTTGACTTCCCCGCCCCGTTCGCCCCCAGAACGCACAGCGACCCGGGCGAGCGGTACTCGAACGACACGTCGCTCAGCACGGACGCATCGTGTCGGTAGCCGAACGCGAGGCTCTGCGCACTCAGGTGCATCTACCAGCTCACCCTTCCCTTGAAGATGAAGTACAGGAACAGCGGCACGCCCACGATGCCCGTGACCACGCCGATGGGAACCTCCGCCGCCACGAAGGACCGGCAGGCGTCGTCGATCACCATGAGGTAGCTGGCCCCGAGCGACACCGCCGCGGGAACCAAGCGGCGAAAATCGGGCCCCACCAGCATGCGGGCCAGGTGCGGAACGACGATCCCCACCCAGCCGATGATGCCCGACACCGACACCGCAAGCGCGGCCAGCGCCGAAGCCGCAGCCACCAGCACCCCTCGGTCGCGACGCACGTCCACGCCGAACGAGCGCGCCTCATGGTCGCCCACCGACAGCACGTTCACTCGCCAGCGACAGGCAACCAGCACCGCCATGCACACGGCGTACAGCGGGGCGATGCGCAGCAGCTCGTCGAAGCCGGTTCCCGACAGCGACCCCATGATCCAGTACACGATCTGCGGCAGCTTCTCGGTAGGGTCGGCTGTGAACTTCAGCAGGGCCACCAGCGAGGCGAACAGCGACCCCACCAGCATGCCTGACAGCACCAGCGCCACCGTGCTCTGGCGCGAGCGCGCGGCGAACAGAAAGGTCAGGCCCACGGCCGCAAGACCGAACGCGATGGCGAACGCCTGGATGGACGCCCCGCCCAACGACAGCACGATGGCCAGGGCCGCGCCGAAGCCCGCCCCGTTCGACACTCCCAGGGTGTAGGGCGAGGCCAACGGGTTGCGAAACACTCCCTGAAACACCGCGCCCGCCACCGCCAGCCCGGCGCCCACCAGCATGGCCGCCATCACACGCGGCAGGCGCACCTGCCACACCACGTTCACCGCCAGGGCGTCGTAGGGAAGCGGCATGCCCAGAGCCTTGCCGACCACGATATGGGCCACCTCCATCGGCCCCAGGGCATAGGGCCCCAAACCCAGCGAGGCCACGAACAGCGCCGCCGGCAGCACGGCGAACGCAGCCGTCAGAGCCGCCGACCCGCAGCGACTGCCCTCGTGCTTCATGTGCTCCCCCTTCTTGGCGCATGCGCCTGAGCCGTGCGGCAGGCAGCGGACGAGATGCGGATGGCGGAATACGATGCGGCGCACGCCATGCGCCGCCGCATGAGAGGCGCCGCGCACTTGCGCGCAGCACGCCATGCGCCGCAGGCCGACGCCCGCCGCCCGACGCCGCTCACGCGTCACGCCCCCACGCGTCATGCGTCCTGCGGCGTTATTCCACCGTGCCGACGAACTCGATTCCGTAGAACCGCTCGTAGAAGTCCTCCGCCTTCCTGCGCACCGTCTCGGCGTCCACCTTCTGCGGATACAGCACATGGGCCAGCCACAGCTCCCCCAGGGCGATCGAGTCGGTGTCGGGGTTTCCCCACGGCTTCGTCCAATACGGGGCCTGCACCACGCGACCCTCCCGCACGGCGCGCAGCTCGGCATAGCCCGGATCGGTGGTGATTGTCTGGAAGTCGGCAGGATAGCGATCCTGCGTGATGATGAGGTCGGGGTCCCACGAGGCCACCAGCTCGGCGTTGAAGTCGGTGTTTCCCTGCACGCCCGCCAGGGCGACGGCATTCTGCGCCCCCGCCCTCAGAAGCTGGCAGCCCACGTACTTGTCGTTGCCGTAGGCGATGTTGTTGGCCAGCACCGCCACCTTCAGGCGCTCATCGGCGGAGATGTCGCCCACCGCTTCGTCCACCAGCGCGCGCGTATCCATGCAGAAGTCCCAAATGGCCTGCGCCTTGTCCTCCGCGCCGGCCAGCTGCCCCAGCGTCTTGAGCGCCCAGGCGCACCCCTCGGTGTACGCTGCGTCGGCGTTCGCCAGACGCGGGTTCTGCGCCTCGGCCTGCTTGCCCTCGCCACGCAGGGTCACCGTCACCACGGGAATCCCCAGTTCGGCAACTTGCCTTACCGCATCCTCGGGAGCCTGGGCGGCAGCGATCACCACATCGGGCCTGAGAGCCGCGATGCTCTCGACGTTCCAGCTGGAAAGACCGCCTGGCTGAGGAAGCGCCTCGATGCCGGGAAACACGGTGGTCATGTACGCGCCCAGGTTCTTGCGCCAGCCATCGACCACGCCCACGATGCGCTCCTGCGCTCCCAGCTGGCAGAGGATGTCGAGGCTGTGGTGCTGCAGCACCACCATGCGCTCGCAGGGAACCTGCACGGCAACCTCGCGGTCGTTCTGATCGACCAAAGTGACGGCGCGCCTCTCGGCTGCGGGCGCGCTGGCCGAAGACGCAGGCTGAGACGTCGCTCCCTGCACGCCCCCGCAGCCCGCCATGCCCATCGTCGCAGCCGCCCCCAAGCCCAAAGCCGCCAGCGCAAGCGCCTCGCGGCGCGTGGTCAGCATGTCGCGCGAACGCCATCCGCCCTCCATCGGGAAAGCGCCCTCGTCGCTTCCGCCCCTCGATTCGGCCATAGCAATCCCCTTCTCTTGAACCGATGTCGGCGCTTATTATACTCATTCAGAAATGATGTCGATTTAAGAATGATCGATGGACGCGACGCGAATCGTCGGCTCAGCGTGGACCGCCGGCCAAAAAGCGGGCGGCGGGAGAGCGAGCGCACCCCGCCGTCGCCCGCCGTCGCCGCGCGCACTTGGCGTGCTCGACGCACGTCAGGCGCACTGAGCTGGACGGGGCCGCAGCCGGGATGAAGCCGAAGCCAGGATTACACCGCAGGTGGAACTGCGGCTGCGATCAACGCCGGTGCCAGGGTTGGGGTCGGAGCCGCAATCGACGTCGGGCCACGGCTCAGGCAGAACCTGGGTCGAAGCTGCTGCCCCGCGATGTGGCGGTCTTTGCCTTGCCCGCCAGAAGGACGGCAAGGCGCAAAAAAGGAGCCGCCCACAGGGCGGCTCCTTCGCATCTGCGTGAGAGCAGGCAGCCTACATCATGCCGCCCATGCCCGCGGCAGCGGCGGCGGCCGCAGCGGCGCCGTCGTTCTCCTTGGGAATCTCGTTGATGGTGGCCTCGGTGATCAAGATCAGCGCGGCAACCGACGCAGCCGACTCGAGCGCGGTGCGGGTAACCTTCACCGGATCGTTCACGCCCATGTCGATCATCACGCCGTAGTCACCGTTTGCGCAGTTCAGGCCCTCGCCCTTGGGAAGCGACTTCACGCGCTCCACCACCACGCTTCCCTCGAAGCCCGCGTTCTGCGCGATGGCGCGCATGGGGGCCTCAAGCGCCTTGCGGATGATGTTCACGCCCACCTCTTCGTCCTTGTCAACGGCCTCGATGGCGTCAAGGGCAGGCAGGGCGTCCACCAGGGCCACGCCGCCGCCGGCAACGATGCCCTCCTCGACTGCAGCGCGCGTGGCCTGCAGGGCATCCTCGATGCGGCTCTTCTTCTCCTTCAGCTCGGGCTCGGTGGCAGCGCCCACCTTCAGCACGGCCACGCCGCCGGACAGCTTCGCCAGACGCTCCTGCAGCTTCTCGCGGTCGAAGTCCGACTCGGTGCGGTCAAGCTCGGCCTTGATCTGGCCGATGCGATCCTGAATGGTGGCCTTGTCGCCGGCGCCGCCCACGATCAGCGTGCTGTCCTTGTCGATCTTCACCGTCTTGGCGGTACCGCACATGTCAACCGTGGCGTCGGCCAGGGTCATGCCGAAGTCCTTCTCGATCGGCTGAGCGCCGGTGACGGCGGCGATGTCCTCCAGGATGCGCTTGCGGCGATCGCCGAAGCCGGGGGCCTTGATGGCCACCACGTTCAGGGTGCCGCGCAGGCGGTTCAGCAGCAGCGTGGCCAGAGCCTCGCCGTCCACGTCCTCAGCCACGATCAGCAGCGGGCGACCCGACTTCATGATGGTCTCAAGCAGAACCACGATGTCCTGGATGCTGGAGATCTTCTGATCGGTGAGCAGGATGTAGGGGTCGTGCAGCACGGCCTCCATGCGCTCCATGTCGGTGGCCATGTAGGGGGAGATGTAGCCGCGGTCGTACTGCATGCCCTCGACGATCTCCATGTCGATGCCGAAGGTCTGGCTCTCCTCAACCGAGATGGCGCCGTCCTTGCCCACAGCCTCCATGGCCTCGGCGATCTTCGCGCCGATCTCGGCGTCGCCGGCCGAAATGGTGCCCACGTTGGCGATCTGCTCCTGAGTGCTCACGTCAGTGGCGTCGGCCTTGATGGCCTCGACCACGGCGTTGGTGGCCTTCTGGATGCCGCGGCGGATGCCCAGGGCGTCGGCGCCGGCGGTAACGTTGCGCAGGCCCTCGCTCACGATGACGTCGGCCAGCACGGTGGCGGTGGTGGTGCCGTCGCCGGCAACGTCGTTGGTCTTCACGGCAGCCTCGCGAATCAGCTGAGCGCCCATGTTCTCAACGGGATTCTCCAGCTCAACCTCGCGAGCCACGGTCACGCCGTCGTTGGTGATCAGCGGGGCGCCGTAGGTCTTCTCGATGGCCACGTAGCGGCCCTTGGGGCCAAGCGTCACCTTCACCGCGTCGGAGAGCTTCTTCACGCCGGCGGCCAGGGAGCCGCGGGCCTCGGTCTCGAACAGAATGTCCTTAGCCATGTTCATGTTCCTTTCGATTAGGCAGTCAGGTCAGGTGGATGAGCGCTACTCGACCACGGCGTAGATGTCGTCGCCGCGCAGGATCAGCACGTCCTCGCCCTCGTGGCGCACCTCGGTGCCGCCGAACTTGCCGAAGATCACCTTGTCGCCAACCTTCACCTGGGGCTTGACCAGGTTGCCGTGATCCAGCTTCCCCTCGCCCACGGCCAGAACGGTGCCCGTGGTGGGCTTCTCCTTGGCCTCGGTGGCCAGGTACAGGCCCGAGGCAGTGGTGGACTCGGCCTCGTCAACCTTCACGATCACGCGATCGCCCAGAGGTTTCAGGTTCATATCGGTTCCTTCCTTTCGCAGGTGTCGGATCAAGCCGCAAGGGCACGCCCTTGGGTCTGGCACTCAGACAACGCGAGTGCTAACGAACGACACCCAATATAGCACCCTGCCCAAACGATTCAAGGCGGGTTTGGCATTCTCCGATCAAGACTGCCAATTCAACCGGACGAGCCACATAAGCGCAGAACGAAACGCCTGCGCAGGCGTTGCCGACGCGTAATCGAACCTCGATGCGCAGACCGTCCGGCGCGCGCTCTGACATCGGCCCGCGACGATGCCCGCAATGCCGCGGAGCCACCGCGCGTCAAGGGGCATGGCCCCGACGCGCTACACGTAGAAGGGGTCGCTGGGATACGGCGGCTCAAGAGCGCGCTTGAACGCGAAGCTCTGCGCGCGCTCCACCAGAAAGCGCGCATGGTCAACCGAGAGGCCCGCGGCGGCGGACGCCTCCTCCACCCCCCGACCGCGCTCGAACACGTCGATCAGCAGCCGATCGAGGCGCTCGTAGGAAACGCCCAGGCTGTCCTCGTCGCTCTGGTTCGCGCTCAGCTCGGCCGAGGGCGGCTTGGTCAGCACGCGCGCGGGAATGGGCGGCACCTCGCCGCAGGCGGACGCCTGCGCGTTTCGCCAGCGCGCCAGGGCGAACACATCGGTTTTGTACAGGCCGCCGATCGGCGCGAAGGCACCGGCGGTGTCGCCGTACAGCGTGGAGTAACCCATCAGGGCCTCGCTGCGGTTCCCTGTGTTCAGGACGATCCAGCCCCGCGCGTTCGACAACGCCATCAGCACCACCATGCGGCAGCGAGCCTGGGCGTTCTCGTCGGCAAGGCCCTCAAGCGGCGCGCCCAAAGCCGGCTCCAGCGCCGTGCGGAACGCCTTATGCGGCTCGGTGATCGGAACCTGACAGGCGTCGATTCCCAACCGTCTTGCCAGCTCCCACGCGTCCTCCACCGAATGGTCGGACGAGAACGGACCCGGCATCAGCACCCCATGCACGCACGTCGCGCCCAGCGCGTCCACGGCCAGGGCGGCCACCACGCTGGAATCGAGGCCCCCGGAAAGGCCGATCACCACATCGGGGTCGTGCAGGCCCCGCAGGAAGCGTGCCAGGGCCTGCGTGCAGCGCTCGTATTTCAGGCCCGCATCCACCGCTAGGCCCGGCGGATCTTCTCGGCAAGCCACGCAGCCCAGGCCTCCACCCCGTCGCCCTTCGTGGCAGCCAGGGGAAACACGGGGGCCTGCGGATTCAGGCGCTCAACCGCCGCGTCAAAGGCCTCGCGGTCGAAGTCGAACACCGGCAGCGTGTCCACCTTGTTCAGCACGATCGCATCGGCCACCTGGAACACCCCGGGGTACTTCAGCGGCTTGTCGTCGCCCTCGGGAACCGACAGGATCATCACCTTGATGTCCTCGCCCAGGTAGAAATCGGTGGGGCATACGAGGTTGCCCACGTTCTCGATGATGATCAGGTCCAACCGCGCCAGGTCGAGCACGTCGATCGCGCGCTTCAGCATGGCGCTTTCCAGATGGCAAGCGCCGCCGGTGTTGATCTGCACGGCGGGGATGCCCTGGGCCTTGATCTTCTCGGCGTCCACGTTGCTGGCGATGTCGCCCTCGATCACCGCGATGTTGAACTCGTCGCGCAGGGCGTCGATCGTGGCCAGGATCGTGGAGGTCTTGCCCGACCCCGGGCTGGCCAGCAGGTTCACCACGAACACGTGATGCTCGTCGAAGCGCGCACGCAGCTGGTCGGCCAGCTGGTCGTTCTTATGCAGGATCGGCTGCTTGATGTCTATCTGCATGGGAATCGCTCCTTCGCGATGGGTAAGGGCGGGTCGGACGGCGGTGCCGGGCGCAGGCGGGAAGGCGCTGCGCACCGGGGGCGGGTCAGGGACGCTCAGCCTGGTCATCCGGCAGATCGACCTCGATCGAATCCACCTGCAGCTCGCGGCCGGCGATCAGGTCGGTAGAGTAGCTTCCGCATTCAGAGCAGAAGCGGTGGAAGCGGTCGTGCTGGAACTCGGCGCCGCACTCAAGGCACAGGCTGCGCGGCATCACCCGGTTGATCTGGAGCTCGGCGCCGGCGCACAGCGTGCCCTCGGACAGCACCTCGAACGAGAACTGCAGGGCGTCATCGATGGCCTCGGTCATCTCGCCGATCGACAGCACCACCTTGGTGACGCGCTCGGCGCCCGCCTGGGCGGCCGAAGCCGTCACGGCGTCCAGCACCCCCGACATGATTCCCAGCTCGTGCATTGGCGCATCCTCCTTCACGCCGCCCGTGCTGCGGCTACTCGGCGGCTTCCTCGTCCTCCAGCTCGGCAGCCTGACGCTTGATGCGACGGGCCAGCACCACGCGCGCCAGCAGCAGCGAGGCCTCGTACAGCACGATCAGCGCGGCGAACATGAGGAACATGGTGACCGGATTGGCGTCGGGCGTGACCACCGCCGAGAACGTCAGCAGCCCCACGTACACGAAACGCCAGCTGTCACGCAGCTTCTTGTAGGGTACCACGTCGAAGATCACCAGATAGAAAATCAGGATCGGCAGCTCGAAGGCAATGCCGAAGCCCAGCTCGAACTTGATGATGATGTCGATGTACGTGGACAGGCGCGCCTGCACCAGGCCCACGCCGGCCGACTGGTCAACCAGCCAGTCGAACGCAGGGCTCAAGATCACCGCATAGCAGAATACCGTGCCGAAGATGAACAGGGCCACCGCCGCGGCGAACGTGGGCATGAACCAGCGGCGCTCCTTGGGCTTCAAGGCCGGAAGGAAAAACGCGATGATCTGCCACAGGATGACCGGAGACGTGGCCACGACCGACGCCCAGAACGACACCAGGAAGCGCACCGAGAAGCCCTCGAAGGGGTCGAGCACGTACAGCTGGGCCGCGCCGGTGATCGGGTCGATGCCCACCGAGTCGGCGATGGGGATCATGAGGAACTGAATCACCGTGGGCGTGGCCATGTAGAACACCACGACGGCCACCAGCAGCACCGCGAAGATGCGCACAAGGCGCATGCGCAGTTCGCCCAGGTGCTCCAACAGGGGCATGCGCGCCGGTCCGATGGGCATGGCTACTCCCCTTCCTTCGTCGAGGAGGCGGCATCCTGCTCGCCCTGGGCCTCGGCGGCCTTGCGGGCCGCGCGCTCGCGCTCGTAGCGCGCCTTGCGCTCGGTGAAGCTCTCCTGGCGGGCAGGGGCGGCAGTCGGCTGGGCGGATCCCGTCGCGTCCGCCGCGCCCGTCGCACGTGCAGCCGCCGCGCCCGCAGCGGTCGTGCCCGCTCCGGCGCCGGCAGCGGAGGGCGCCGCGGAGCTCGTCGCAGCCTGCGCGGCGGCGGGCTTGGCATTGCCGGCCTTGCCCATTCCGGGAACGTGCTTGCTCACGATCTTCGACACGGCCTCGGTGGGGTCCTTGAAGGGCTCGTCGGAGTCAGGGTCGAACACGCCGTCTTTCAGCACGTCGCTCATCTCGCGCTGCGCGCTGCGGAACTTCGCGATGCCCCGACCGATCGTCTTCGCCATGCTGGGAAGCTTGTCGGGCCCGAAGATCAGGAAGCCGAACAGCAAGATCAAGAAGAACTCGAATCCGCCTATGCCAAACACGTAACTACCCCTATCGGCAGGCGGCCCTGCAGGGCCGCCGATGGAATCAACGACACGCCATGGTACCACACCGCATGGCTCCCCATACGGCCCTGGGAAGCGCAGAGCCTACGAGCGCGCGCCCAGCAGCGACAGCGCCATGGTGGGCAGGGCCAAAGCCAGGGCCAAAACCACCACCACAACCACCGTGAACACCTTCTTCGCACGCTGCGAGCGCTGTGCCGCAGCGCGGGCGCGGGCCTCGCGCTCGCGTGCCGCCTGAATGCGCGCCTCTCGCTGCGCCGCCGTGACCTTCTGCTTTCCCATGTCTACTCCCTGATCTTCCCGCGGATCTCGATGACGCGCGCCACATCGCGCGCCACCTCCACCTCCACGTTCCACTTGTCCTTCTCGTAGCGGATGTCGCCACCCACCATGGTCATCAGCACATCGCCGCCCGAGCACGTGCCCAGAATCGACGCGGGGTTCGTGTCGGGAACCTGGCGCGTGCCCGACAGATCGACCGCGATGACGTCGGCCAGCTTGCCCGGCTTCAGCGAACCCACCCGGTCATCCATGCGCAGGGCACGTGCGGCCTCGATGGTGGCCAGCCTCAGCATCGATTCAGCCGTGACGAAGCGCCCGGGGTTCAGCGCCCGCTGGATCAACAGGGCGATTCGGGCCTCGGCCAGCATGTCGGTGGCGTCGATGGCTGCGGAGTATCCCGTGCCCAGACCCACGCGCAAGCCCGAGCGCATGAAGTCGCGCAGGGGCGCCACGCCCATGCCCAGCTGGGCATTGCAGCGAGCGCACACGGCCACGGCCACGTCGTAGCTCTTCAGCTTGTTGATGTCGTCGTCCTCCACCTGCGACACATGAGCCGCCAGCACGTTGTCGGCCTCGAAGGCGCCCCAGTTCAGCACGTAGCGCACGGGCGACACGCCCGACGGAAGCCAAGGGGGGATCTCGACGTAGCCATAGCGATCGGCCATGTTGGCAACCGAGAACTTCGAAGCGCCGAAGCGCAGGAAGCGAGCCTCCTCCGAACTGGCGCCGATGGTGATGGAGACGGGCACGCCCTCGCGACGCGCGGCCTCGGCCACCTTGGTGTACACCGCCGGATGGCATCGATGGGCCTCGCGCGGGGCCAGCCCTATGGCGATGCGCGACGGGTCCACCGACTCGCTCCACCGCACCACGTCGTTCTCGGCACGGCGCACGGCACGGTCAACCAGGCGACGATCCATGGCCCCCACCTCGCGATACACCACGCCTCGCAGACCCAGGCGCTGCATGGCCGAGCACGAGGCGCCGGTAGACGACACGTCGGCGATGCACGTGATGCCGTTCGTCAGCGCCTCAAGGCCGCCCAGCACCGCCGACGAATGCCAGTCGCGCGCGCTCAGCTTGCCCGCGCAGGCCTGCACCGCGCTCATCCACGCCGCGTAGGGAACGTCGTCCAGCATGCCGCGCAGCACGGAGTACTCCAGATGATTCTGAAGGTCGATCAAGCCGGGCATCAGGGCGGCGCGCGGGTAGTCCAGGCACTGCTCGTCGGGGTAGCGCGCCTTCAGCAGGTCGGTCGGCCCCATGTCGCAGATCTTCCCATCACGCACCAGCAGGGCGCCGTTGGGAAACGGGTCGGATTCGATGGGAATGATGTACTGAGCGCACAGGAGCATGCAACCGCCTAACCTCATGGCATCTGGGGAAATCCTGCACGCCATCTTAGCATCACGCCTGGGAGAGGTGAGGAAACCACAAAGGATATTCGCGCGAGCGACGCATCGGCGCGGTAGGGGGAACGACGCGCCAGCGGGCGCACCGGCGGGCACCGAGGGCGCGGCGGGAGGGGCGCGAGAGGGTACGCGCCCACCGCTCGCCCACCCTGCGGTTATGCGCAGAATGCGGCGATCGGGCGCATCGCGGTTGGAGGTTCGGGCGCGGAGCGATACACTTGTCCGGCCCCTTGGGCATTCCGTGGGATTCGGACCAAAAGGAACTCATGAGCAGCATCGACACCGCAACGGGCCAAGAAGCCCCCGAAGAGCTTTCCAAAGAGCGCGTGCGCAGCATATTCGCGCAGATCGCGCGGCGCTACGAGCTGTTCAACGCCGTGTCGAGCTTCGGGGCCTACCGCCTGTGGCTGGCCCGCATGGCCGCGCAGGTTCCCGTCGACCCTCAGGCCCAGGTGCTTGACCTGGCAGGCGGCGCTGGAGACGTCACCTTCACCGTGGCCCGCAAGGTGCGCCCGGCGCACATCCACTGCACCGATCTGGTGGACGACATGCTGAACGTGGCGCGCGAGCGCTACGAGCGCGGGGAGGCAAGCGGCGTGCCCGTGAGCTTCCAGGTGGTGGATGCCCAGCGCATCCCCTTCGACAGCGAACGCTTCGACGCGGTCACCATGGCCTACGGCATCCGCAACATCCCAGACCGCGACCAGGCCCTGCGCGAGGCCCTGCGCGTGCTGAAGCCGGGCGGCACCTTCGTGTGCCTGGAGTTCTCCACCCCGCGCAACCCCCTATGGAACGGCCTGTACAACTTCTACCTGGACCACCTGATTCCCTTCTGGGGCAAGGTGATCACGGGCGACCGCGACGGCTTCGTGTACCTGTCGCAGTCGATCAAGGCCTTCCCCCGGCAGGACGCCTTCGCCGACATGATGCGCGCCGCAGGGTTCGAGCGCGTGGAATGGCAGAACTGCACCGGCGGCATCGTGGCCGTGCACGTGGGACGCCGACCCCACGGGACCTGCGCGCCCCAACGCGCACAGGGCTGAGGCGACGAAAAAAGGCGGCGAACCTGCGTCCGCCGCCTGCGCCCGTGAGAATCCGATGCGATCGCCGCGCGCCTGCCGTGCGTCTGCCGCGCGCCTCGGTCCCAGCCGGCGACGGCCAACTCCGGCTGGTGCTCGCCGTCGCAGGAGCCGAATCCGATCGACGAGCGCGTCTGCCGCGCGCCTCGGAGGACGCGCCTACTCCCCCCTCGCGCTGAAGCGCGGGTCAAGGGCGATTCGGTCCAGCTTGGCCATCACCACGTCCTCCACCTCAAGGGCCAGGGGCACCTGAAGGTCGTTCGCGAACACCACGCGCTGGTACTGCCCGCACCCCTCGCAGGTTTCCAGACGATGCGCCTCATCTCCGTCCACATGGAAGTGGTGGATACCCTCTTGGCTGCGCGACCCGCACGACCCGCAGCGGATGCGCTCGAAGGGCCACGACGTGCCG
Source organism: Berryella wangjianweii (assembly GCA_013201155.1). Lineage (GTDB taxonomy): Bacteria > Actinomycetota > Coriobacteriia > Coriobacteriales > Eggerthellaceae > Berryella > Berryella wangjianweii. Next base: position 756,807 of record CP053716.1, read on the forward strand.
CACGTGGCACAGTACTGAATGCGCGCGCCGCCATGCAGGGTGTCCACCTCGCCCACGCGCGACAGGGCCGCGGGGCTGCCGCACACGGGACAGTCGAGCGGTCGGCTGTGGCTGCCCGACTTCGCATCGTCCGACACCGCGCCCATCACGCGCGCAGCCGGCCCCTGAAGGTGCGGGCGCAGCGAGAACGCAAGCGCCATGGCAAGCAGGTCGTCGGTCAGGGCCGTGGGAACCCCCAGCTCGCCCCGGCGGGCCACCACGTCGGTCACGAAGGCCACGGGGTCGGAGCCCGCAAGGCCCAGGTCGGCCCCGCTGAGAAGCTCATCCCAATCGGCCTCGCGCAGCGCGAAGGCGGCCTGGTCGGCCAGGCCCGCATGGGCCGCAAGCTCGGCGGCGACCTGAGCGCACGTAGCAGCAAGATCCCGTGCGGCCACGACCACGGGCGCAGCCGTGAAGGCCGCCGTGCCCGCCAGGTACGCACGGTCAAGCTGGTCGCCCGGCGCGGGCTCGTACGCCGCGACGGCCTCCAGCTCGTCTGCGCGGCGCTGCTGCAGCTCGAACAGCCCCTTGAAGAAGCGCAGGCGCGCGGCATCGGCTTCGTCGGCCTGGGGCAGGTAGCCCTCGACCGCGCGGTTGATCTGCTTCAAATCCATACGATGTTCCTTTCAAAAAGCTCCGCCCCCGCATCCTAACCGGACAGGGGGCGGAACATCGATGCGATACCCGGATCGTTGGCGCTGCGTTAAGCGGTGCGCTTCGACCCCTTGATCTCGCCGGGCTTGTCATCGCTGTCGGGAACCTCGTACTCGATGACGTTCTTGCCCTCCTCAAGCTCCTCGCGAGCCCAGAAGCCCCAGTGGTACAGGGCGTCCGACTCCTTCACGCGCCCGTTGCCGAACATCAGGCTGATGGTGCCGCGATAGGGCTGGAACACGCCGCCGCCCAGATAGGCGTGGGCGATCACGAACACCAGCATCAGCAGGAAGAACAGCTGATGGATGAAGCGCATGACCACCAGAAGGCTGGGGTCGGCGCGCCAGATGCTGGTGCCCAGCCACAGCACCATGCCCGAGACAATCATCAGCAAGGCGCTGATCATCAGCATGCCGTCGGCGATGCGCTGGCCGGACTTGACCTCGTCCTGGTCGGGCATGTGCACGCGCTTGGGCCCCAGCATGTAGGGCACGAACTTCAGGACGAACTCCACGTCCTCCTTGGTCCAAGCCGTGATGTACTTGCGCCACAGGCGCTTCACGCCGGCGGGCGCCAGGATCGCGCTGACGATCGGAGTGATCAGCAGCACGGCGCCCACGATGCGGTGCGAGAAGCGCAGGAACTGGGTGAACTCGACCGGCACCATGGCGCCCAAACCCGGGATCAGCACGAACAGGCCCGAAATCGACAGCCAGATGATGCTGATCGCCACGATGTCGTGGGTGATGCGCGTCTGAAGGGAATGACGCTGGATCTCTCTCTTGACTGCCATTATCGCTCCCCCGCTTCCTTGTCGATATGGCGGACGACCTCACCGGTGTCAACGTCGATGATGTCGCCGGTCTTCTCGTCGTAGCGCTGCTCGTCGCGGTGGTAGCCCACGCCGGTGAGGAACGACAGGCCCAGCCCCGCCACCACGCCGGCGGCACCCACGCCCGTCAGGACCTTCATGACGCCGTCCTCGGCGCGGGTGAACTCGGGAACCTGCGGGTTCTCGGGAAGCTCGTACATCTCCAGGCCGTACTTCAGCACGTGGATGGTGTGGCAGCCGCCCACCTCGTCCTTGCCGTACACGCGCGCCTTGTCGAAGCCGCGCTCGTGCAGCGTGGCCACGCGGGCCTCGGCCTTGGCGATCATCTCGTCGCGCGGGCCGAAGTCGAGCGCCTCGGGCTGGCAAGCCGTCACGCAGGCCGGCGAGCGGTCGTGGCGCACGCGGTCCACGCAGCCGGTGCACTTGTTGATGGTGATGCCCATGCCGTCCAGGCCCACGCCGGTATGGCGGGGAACGTCGAAGGGACAGGCCGAGCGACAGTACTGGCAGCCGATGCACTTGTCGGTGTCCAGCACCACGAACCCGGTGTCCTCGTCTTTCTGAAGGCAGCCGGTGGGGCAGGCGATCACGCAGGCGGGCTCGCCGCAGTGCATGCACGAGCGGCGACCGAAGGCCCAGTCGATGCCCCACTTCGTATCGTTGTCGGCTTCCCTGAAGGTCATCACCAGGCGGGTGTTGCCGTTCAGGTCGGGCGGGTTCTGCAGGGAACCGCTCCACTCCTGCGAGTTCTTCTCAAGCGGCGAGGGCAGCTCGTTCCAGGTCTTGCAGGCAACCTGACACCCCTTGCACGCCGTGCAGCGGGATGCATCGTAGTAAATCGCAACTCCAGACATGATGTACCCCCTTACGCTTTCTCGACGTTGACAAGGAATGCCTTGAACTCAGGAATGAAGCTGTTCGGGTCGCCGACGTTCGGCGTGAGGTCGTTCACCACGTCACCCGTGGAGTACATGCCCTCCCAGCCCCAGTGGTGCACCAGGCCCACCTGGTGCACGGTCTTGCCGTCCACCGTGATGGGGCGCAGACGGCGGGTGACCATGGCGTGAACCTTCACCGAGCCGCGCTCGTTGTACACGCGCACCTCGTCACCGTTCTTGATGCCCTTGGCTTCGGCGAGCTCGGTGGACATCTCGACGAACTGCTTGGGCACGATCTCGTCCAGCGCGGGCACCGAGCGCGTTTGGGTACCGGACTGCCAGTGCTCGGTGACCGAGTACGTGGTGGCCACGATCGGGTACGTGGCGCTGTCGCTGCGCTTGGCGGACGGATGGTCGGCGAACTTGATCATCGGGGAGTTCAGGCTGCCGTTCATGGGGTTCTTGCCCACTGGGCCCTCGAAGGGCTCGTAGTGCTCGGGCAGCGGGGCGTCCTTCATGCCGGTGGTCAGCAGGTTTCCGTTGCCTTCCCACTTCATGATGAAGGCCTTGTTGTCAGGCGGCACCGGAACGGTGTTGCCGTCGGCGTCCTTCTTGCTGATCGCGAAGTCGGGAACGTCGTTGTACTGCCACTTCTCGCCGTCCCACCACACCAGCGCCTTGTCGGGGTTCCACGGCTTGCCGTTCATGTCGGCCGAGGCGCGGTTGTACAGCACGCGGCGGTTCGCCGGCCACGAGAACGCGAACTTCGGGTACAGGCCCATGTTGCCCGGGTCGTCCTTCAGACGCGAGCCGGTGGGCTGCTTCGACGGGTCGAGCTTGGCGTCGTTGTTGCTGTAGAAGCCGCCGTAGATCCACATGGCAGACGAGGTGGAGCCGTCGGCCTTCAGCTCGCCGAAGGTCTTCAGCAGCTTGCCGTCCTTCACGGTGTAGCCGTTCAGGGCCCAGGCCACGGGACGCGGGTCGATCTTGCCGTCAACGTAGTAGTCCCACTTGGTGTTGAGGATGCCCTCGGGGAACACGCCGCCCTTCTGGTACTCGGCGACGATGGCCTTGCGCAGGATGTCGCAGATCTCGAAGTCGGGCTTGGCGTCGCCCACGGGATCGACGGCCTTGTAGCGCTGCTGGATCCAGCGGCCGGAGTTCAGGATCGAGCCGGACTTCTCGTAGATCAGGGCCGCGGGCAGGAAGTAGCACTCGGTCTTGACCTCGGCGGGGTTGATGTCGGGAGCGCGCCAGAAGGTGGACGTCTCGGTGTAGAACCAGTCGGCCACCACCAGCCAGTCGAGGTTCTTCATGGCGTTGCGCGAGAACTTCGCGTTGGGGTCGGAATGAACCGGATTGTGACCCCAGGTGAAGTAGCCCTTCATGATGCCGGCGTCCATGAGATGGAACGTGCCCATGGTGGTGTAGTCGTCGCCGTTCTTGGGGATCTTGGGCAGCCAGTCGTAGCCGTAGTCGTTCTCGACCGTGGCGGCCTCGCCGAACCACTCCTTCAGGAACGACACCATGAACTTGGGCTTGTTGGTGTAGTAGCCCGCGGCGTAGGTCTCATGCTCGCACCACTCGCGCAGCGAGCGGGTTTCGAAGGCGTTGGGCCAGCGCATGTAGCCGGGGGTGTCGTACACGGTCATGCCCATGTCGGTGGCGCCCTGGACGTTGGGCTCGCCGCGCAGGGCGTTCAGGCCGCCGCCCGACACGCCGGCGTTGCCCAGGAGCATCTGGATCATGCACATGATGCGGGTGTTCTGGGCGCCGTAGTGGTGCTGGGTCTGGCCCAGGGCGTACAGGATCGTGCCCGCCTTGCCCGGCTTGCCGGTTGAGCAGAAGATCGAGTACACCTCTTCGAGGGTCTCGGGGTCCATGCCGCAGATGCTGCAGACCTTCTCGATGGTGTAGCGCTCGTAGTGCCGCTTCATGAGCTGGAACACGCAGTTGGGGTCCTGCAGGGTGGGGTCTTTCTTGGGGGTCTTTACCTTGGGAGGCGTGAACGCGGGCACGCCCTCGGCCTTCGCCCACGCGTACGCGCCGCCCTCGGAGGTGTCCCACTCCGAGGTGGAGTCGACCTGGTAGCCCCAGCTCGACTTGTCATAGGCCTTCTTCTCGGCGTTCCAGCCGCTGAACAGGCCCGTCTCGACGTCGAAGTCGAACTTCGGGTCGATGAGGTACGAGGCGTTGGTGTAGTTGAGGACGTACTCGTGCTGCCACAGCTCGTGCTCGATGATGTAGTGGATCATGCCGCCGTAGAAGGCGATGTCCGTGCCCGAGCGGATGGGGCAGTAGAGGTCGGCCATCTCGGCAGTGCGCGTGAAGCGGGGATCGACCACGATCCACTTCGCCCCGCGGTCCTGCGCGCGATGGGTCCAGTGTGAGCTGATGGGATGATTCTCAAGATTGTTGGAGCCGCACGACATGATGACGTCGGCGTTTTGGAAGTCGCACCAATGCCCCGTCATGGAGCCGCGACCGAATGAGGGTGCCAGACCGACAACCGTGGAGCTGTGTCAAACACGCGCCTGGTTGTCGAGGGCCACGATGCCAAGCGAGCGCATCAGCTTCAGCACGAGGTAGGTTTCCTCGGAGTTCAGCTGCGAGCCGCCCATCGAGCCGATGGCGGGGGTGTAGTTGACGGTCACCCCGTTCTCCTCGGTGATGAAGCTCTCATCACGCGTCTTCTTGATGTGGGCCGCGATCTCCTTCGCCGCGTCGTCCCACGAGATGTCCACCCATTCGCTCGTGAACGGCCTGCGGACCTTCGGCGACGTGACGCGGTTGGGGTTGTGCATCATCTTGCCGGTCTTGGGGTCAACCACGTTGCGCAGCTGGAACATCGTGGCGCCCTTGGGGCACAGCGTGCCCTCGTTCACCACGTGGTCGGGGTCGCCCTCAAGGTTGACGAGCTCGCCGTCGCGCACGGAGCAGATAACACCGCAGCCACCGGAACAGTAGCAGCAGATGTTCGTGTACTCCTCGGTGTTCACCAGCTTCCATTCATCCCGTTCGGTGTTGAACGCGAATGCCTCGGACTGGGTGGAGAGCCCATAGGTCAATGAGCCGGCGGCAGCCAGGCCCGTGGCCTTCAGGAACCCCCTTCGTGTAATTCCCATAAGCCTTGCACTCCTCTCGTACTTGCAAAGTCCGCCGACAGACCCCCCTGCGACGGTTACTGAGGGATTTCTGCGATTACTCGCGAAAATCCACCGCAGATACTACGGTAATCTCACGGGGGTTCCGTAACGTAAAGGCAACAAAAAGCCAATCACTGGAATACAATACGTGATTTATCAGGGATAACGCTTAAACCTATCATTATCAAATTTCATTCATGAATAAAGCGCAACCGCCTCGCGCGACGTGCGGAAAGCCGCTCGGTTCGCGGACGAGCGATGGTCGCAGGCGCAGGGAGCGGCACCGCATGACGCGGCCGCGTCGCCGCGCGCCGCGCCTTCGAGGCGAGGCAAAGCGAGCGAGGCGGGGCGGGCTCGGGGCGAGTTCGGAGCTGGCTCGGGGCGGGCTGGGCGCAGGGCGAAGGAAAGCGAAGCGGGGCGGGACGACGAAAGGCGCCTGCGGCTAATAGGGGCGCTCAAGGTCGCAGCGCGCCTGGGCATCGGCGTCCAGGCCGAAGAACCTTCCCTGCCGGAAGCGCTCCAAGGCCACAAGGGCAATCATGCCCGCGTGGTCGCCGCAGGCGGAAAGCGGAGGCAGCACGAGACGCACCCCGCGCTGGTCGCAGGCTTGTTGATAGGCGGCGCGCAGCGCAGGATTGGCGGCCACGCCGCCGCCAAGGCAGAACGTGGTCGCGCCCGTCTCCTCCAAGGCGCGCAGGGCCTTCGCCACCTGCACGTCGATCACCGCCTGCTGGAAGCTGGCGGCGATGTCGGGTACGTTCAGCGGGCGCCCCACCTCACGCTCCTTGCCGATGTACGACGTGACCGCCGTCTTCAGCCCCGACAGCGAGAAGTCAAGGTTTCCCGAGTGCAGCATGGCGCGCGGGAAGGCGATCGCGTCGGGATTTCCCTGCGCGGCCAGCCGCGAGATCACCGGGCCGCCGGGGTATCCCAGGCCCAGGGCCTTGGCCACTTTGTCGAACGCCTCGCCCACGGCGTCGTCGATCGTCTCGCCCAGCACGCGGTAGTCGCCCCAGTCGCGCACCTCCACCAGCAAGGTGTTGCCGCCGGACACAAGCGACGCCACCAAGGGCGGGCGCAGGTCGGCGGCGCCCAGCTTGTTGGCATGCAGATGGCCCTCCAGGTGGTTCACCCCGATGAAGGGCAGGCCCTGGGCCCAGGCGGCGCCCTTTGCGAAGGCCACGCCCACCACCAGGGCGCCCATGAGGCCGGGCGCGTAGGTAACGGCCACCGCGTCGAGGTCGGCCCACGCAAGGGGCCCCTGGCCCAGACGGGCGCCGGCTTGCTCCAGGCACTCCTCGCACACCCCGCAGATCGCCTCCACGTGCTTGCGGCTGGCGATCTCGGGCACCACGCCGCCGAAGCGCGCATGGAAATCGACCTGCGAGGCCACCACATCGGCAAGCAGGGTGCCCTCGCCGTCGATTACAGCGGCCCCCGTCTCGTCGCACGAGCTCTCGATGGCCAAGATCAGCGGGCGAACCGGACCCTCCACGGAGCCTGCGGCCATCGAGCGCGCATTCCCGACGACGGACGCGGCGGCATCCGGGTCGCCATTCGCCGCTGCGGCGCTTACCTGATCGCGCAGGCTCATGCCGCCGGCGCGATGAGCGCCGATCGGCAGCGGCCCCGCCATGATCAGGGCATCCTCGCCATCGGCATAGTAGCGCGGACGCACCCCGCCCGCCTGAAGCCCCAAGCTGCGATACAGGCCCTGAGCAGAGGCGTTCCCCGCGCGAACCTCCAGGCTGCAGCGCGCGGCACCCAGGTCGCGCGCATCGCGCGCGCAGCGCTCAAGCAGCTCGCGGGCGATGCCGTGACGGCGCATGTCGGGAGACACGCCCACGCGCAGCACCTGCATCTCGCCATCCACCACCAGGCAGCCGGCGTATCCCACCACGCGCAGGTCGTCGAGGGGGACGGACTCCCCCGCGGCGTCGGCTCCCTCCGGTGCCAAGGCCACCCACCACACCCGGCCCGCCGCCGACAGCTCGGAGGCCAGCATGGGCTCCGACCAGGGGTCGCCGCTCATCACCGCGGCCTCGATCGCGGCTACCGAAGACACGCGGTCGGCATCCAAGGGCCGATAGGCCACCCCGCTCACCGCCTGCCGCGCATCGATGGCGGCGCGTGCGTGCATGCTGCCCGCGCGCGCACCGGAAGCGCTCTGCACGCCGCTGACCAGATTGCGCGGCGCCGGCATAGCCAGACGCGCCCGCTCGGCCTCCTCGGCATCGGACAGGCGGGTGTACACCGGCAGCACCGCACCCGGGCGATGGGCCCGCGCGTCGAAAGGATGCGCCCCTCCCCCACGCCAGGCCGCCTCGGCGCAGGCCACGAGGCCCGCCCCTGTGGCGTTCCACAGCTCGCGCGGCAGGGGTGCGCCGCACGCGGAAAACAGCGCGGCATGCTTCGCCAGGCCGTCGCCCGTCAGCTGCAGGCCTGCGTCGCGCCAGCGCTCGGCTGCTGCGGGAGCCTTCAGCACGGCATCCGCCTCGCATCGCTCGACGCCCTGGTCGGTAAGGCGATAGCGCACGGGATACACCTCGCCGCGCATGGCGTCGGCCACCACGCCCACCTCGCCGCGCACGCCGCTGATCTGGGCGTTGAAGGCGATGGCGTCGAGAGTGGACACGCCCACCAGCGCGCAGCCCGCCGCCTGCGCCATGCCCTTGGCCGTGGCCAGGGCGATTCGCACCCCGGTGAACGAGCCCGGGCCCCGCCCCACCACCACGCTGCCCACCTGATGCCGCTCGATTCCCAGCTGGTCCAGCAGGGCGCTCAGGCGCGGCAGCAACTGGGTGTTCGACGCGCGACGAGCGGCCACCAGCTGCTGGTCGATCAGATGCAGCCCCTGGTCGGAAATGCGCGCGACGCCCAAGGTGACCATCTCGTTCGCCGAGTCCAGGGCCACCAGGTACGGACGGTCGGGGCTCGGGGCGTCTGAGGCAGGCGCAGCGCAGCGCGCCGCCGTGCGGCGCGCGTCAGAAAGGGAGGCGTCGTGGGTCACGAGAAGTCCCCCGGCACCTTCGTCAAGCGCGAGGTGGAGTCGGAGCCCCACACCGTCAGCAGCGAGCGGGCACGCTGGCCGTAGGCGTGCACGCGCACGCGGCGGCTCTCGTCGTCCTCGATGGTGATGTCCACCTCCAGAAACGCGTAGCCCAGGCACCCGGGGAACTTCTCGCCCCATTCCACGAAGCAGGCGCCGTCGCCGTCAAGCGTCTCGTAGAAGCCGATGTCCTCCAGCTCGGCCTCGTCCTCAAGCCGGTACAGGTCGAAGTGAAACAGCGGCAGGCCGCCCGAGTGGTAGCTGAGCAAGATGTTGAAGGTGGGGCTGATCACGTTCTCGGCCACGCCCAGGCTTTGGGCCACCCCCTGCACGAACAGGGTCTTGCCGGCTCCCAGATCGCCCTTCATCAGCACCACGTCGCCCGGGCGCAGATAGCCCGACAGGGTGCCGGCCAACTGACGCACGTCGTCGGCCGTGTTGCACGTGCGCATGTAGGTAAGCCCGCAGGCCATCTAGACCTCCTTCTGAGAAACGGCAAGCCGATGAATCAGGCGCAGGCCCTCCAACGTCAGGTTGGGAACCTCCTGCATCGGCGTGCTCATGTGCGGCATGATGCGCCCGGCAAGCCCGCCGGTTGCCAGCACGCGCGCCGGATAGCCCAGCTCGCGGAAGATGCGCCTCAGCAGACCGTCCACGCGGTCGGCCTCGCCGTACACGATGCCCGCCTGAACGGCCTGCACGGTGGTGCCGCCGATCGCGACGCCGGGGCCGACCAGCTCGGTCTCGCCCAGCTTGGTGGCGCGCGAGAACAGGGCCGCCGCAGACGACTCCAGGCCGGGGGCGATCACGCCGCCGCGAAAGCGCCCATCGGCATCGATCACCTCGATGTTGGTCGCGGTGCCGAAGTCAACCACCACCACCGGCGCGCCGTACCGATGAACCGCCGCCACGGCATCGGCCACGCGGTCGGCGCCGATCTCGGCCGGGTTGGCATACGAGCTTGCGAACAGCTCGCCCGCCGCCGACGCGCTGCACACCACGGGGTCGGAGCCCACCACGCGCCGCAACGCCGCCGCCCAGGCTCCGGTAAGCGGGGGCACCACCGAGGCCAGCGCCGCACCGAAGCCCCGACAGTCCGTGATGCCCTCGTGGTTGATCAGCGAGGTAAGCTTCAGTCGGATCTCGTCGGCGGTATGCACGCGATTGGTGGCAAGCCGCCACATGTGCCGCAGATCGTCGCCTTCGTACAGGCCGATGACCGTCTGAGTATTCCCCACGTCGATGGCGAAAAGCATCAGTCTTCCTTCTACAGCGCGGCCAGACGCGAATACGCCCGACGAAGTAAATAAGGGGTATTATAGCAACTGTCCACTGAGCGCCGAGCCACCGCGCGCCGGCGCAAACCATCGACGAGTTTATGAGGAGAGCATATGAGTGACGCCCCCAAGCGCGTGCTCGTCGTCGACGACGAGGCCTCGATCACGGAATTCGTGGGCTATGCCCTCAAACGCGAAGGATACGCCGTTGAGACCAGCGCCAACGGAGAAGACGCCCTGAACCTGGCGCGCAAGAACACCTACGACCTGTTCATTCTCGACATCATGCTGCCCGGCATGGACGGCTACGAGCTGTGCCGCCGCGTGAGGTCGGTCAGCGCCGCGCCGGTTCTGTTCCTGTCGGCGCGCGACACCGAGCTGGACAAGGTGGTGGGGCTTGAGATCGGCGGAGACGACTACCTGGCCAAGCCCTTCGGCGTGCGCGAGCTGATCGCCCGCGTGCACGCCCTGCTGCGCCGCGGCGCCGGAGGCGACTTCCCCAGCGCCTCGCGCGCCATCACGGCAAGCGGCATCACCCTGGACGAAGACGCCCACACGGCGTCGGGCGAGAAGGGGGCCCTGGACCTGACCCCGCGCGAGTTCGAGCTGCTTGCCAGCCTGATGAAGCAGGCCGGCAAGGTGGTGTCGCGCGAGGATCTGCTGCGCGATGCCTGGGGCTGGGAATACCTCACCGAAACCAAGACGGTCGATACCCACATCAAGCGCCTGCGCGACAAGATCGAGAAGGCCGGCTACGACCCCGCCCTGGTGGAGACGGTGCGCGGCTACGGCTATCGCTTCCGCCCGTAGGCGAGGCGCCGCCAACCGCACGACAAACCGAGGCGGCGTCTGCGGGCGCCGCCCTCGTCGTTCATGAAAGGCCCGCACATCAAGCGCCTGCAAACATACTTCGCCCTGCTGGCCACCTTGCTGACCCTGCTGTCGGGAGCGCTGATCATGGTGGTGTCCACCACGTTCTTCGGGGTTCCGCTGCGCACGATTCTGCTGCTGGTTCCCGCGGGGCTGCTGACCCTCGCCCTGTCGCTGGCGATCGGGCACTTCCTGTCGGAGCCCCTGACGGTGCTGGTGCGCAAGGTGACGGCCCATCAGCAGGGCGTGAAGGTGAGCTTCACTCCCGACGGCTATCTGCAGGAGGCCGACGAGCTGGCCCTAACCATCGGCGCGCTGATCAAGCGCAGCGACTCGCAGAACGCCGACTTGGTGCGCAAGGAGCGCCGGCAGTCGGAGTTCGTCAGCGACGCCGCGCACGAGCTGCGCACGCCCCTGACGGCGATTCGCGGCACAGCCGAGATGCTGCAGGATCCCGACCTTCCCGACGAGCTGCGCGAAAAATTCGGGCAGACGATCATAGCGGAGAGCACGCGCCTGTCCGACCTGGTGAACGACCTGCTATCGCTGACACGACTGGAAAACGACGGCGACCGCTACCAGCTGTCGCGCATCAATCTGCGCGACATCGCCACCAACGTGGTGGACACCCTGCAGCCGATCCTGCTTGACCGACAGGCCAACGTGCAGGTGACCGGCGAGGCCCCCGACGTGCTGGGCAACGCCGACCGCCTGAAGCAGGCCCTGACCAACCTGGTGGAGAACGCGTCGCGCTTCATCGAGCCGGGCGGGCGCATCGAAATCGAGCTGTGCGGCATGCGCGGCAACTCGGTAATCCAGGTGGCCGATGACGGCACGGGGTTCGGCGACGTGGACCCGAAGCTGCTGTTCGGGCGCTTCTACCGAACCGACGCCTCGCGTGCGCGCTCGACAGGCGGCACCGGGCTGGGCCTGTCGATCGTGAAGACCATCATCGAGCAGCACGACGGCACCATCGAGGCCTTCAACCGCGCCACCGGCGGGGCCTGCTTCATCGCGGCCATCCCCTCGATCGTCGAGGCCGACTAGCGCGCGTCGGCCCCGTGACCCAGGGAAACCCGGCGCGCGCGAACCACCGCGCGTGCGGTCGCCGTGGCCGCCGCCAGCTTGATCAGGTCAACCACGATGAACGGCGCCACCGCGGCGGCCAAGGCGGCCTCAAGCGACATGCCCATCACCAGCATCAGCTGAGCGGTTCCGCACGCGTACGCCACCGCCACGAAGGACAGCCCCGCCAGAGCACAGCCCAGCGCGTTGTCCATGCCGCTGCGGCGCAGCAGGTGCAGAAGCGCTGCCGCTCCGATTGCGGCAACCAGAAAACCCCAGATGAATCCACCCGTCGGCCCCATAAGCACGCCAATGCCCCCACGCATTCCCGAGAACACCGGAGCACCCAGGGCACCCAGGGCAACGTAGCCGGCAACCGCCGCCACGCACTGACGCGGCTCAAGCGCCATGACGGCGAACATGAGCGCGAACAGCTGCAGCGTGAAGGGGATGGGGCCCAGGGGGATGGTGACCCAGGCGGACACCGCGATGATGGCGATCGTGAGGGCGATCACGGCGAGGTCGCGGGTGCGCTCGCGGGTCGAGGCTGCAGAACGCAAGGGCATGGCGTGCTCCTTTCTTCGGAAAGCTTCAGAAGACCGCTCCATAGTAAAGCAGCGCGAAGGCAGGGCCTGCGAAGCCCGAAGGCAAGCGCTCTTTTTAACGGCCATGAAGCATAACGAGAAATGCGCTTGTGATCCGCGAGCGCGCGCTCAGCCCGAGGGCAGACGCCGAAGCCTTCTGACCTCGCGCAGCAGGAAGGCAACCGTGACCACGGTTGCCAGCGCGTCCGACCCCGGTGCGGCGAAGTACACGGCATCCAGGCCGGTTATCTGCGGAATCAGCGCGGGCAACGCCACCGGCAAAGCGAACATCAGCGGAATCAGGAACAGGATCTGACGCGAGGTGGAAAGCGCCACCGCCCTCAGCGGCTGCCCGGTGGCCTGGAAGTAGTTGGCGCCCACGACCTGGATTCCCACCACCGGCAGCATCATGAGGTACACGCGCAGGGCGAAGGCCGTGAACTCGGCCAGGCGGGGATCGGCGATGCCGAACAGGGTGACGATCACCTCGGCCTGCAGGTGCACCAGCAGCCACATGAGGGTGCCCAGCACTGCCGCCGTACCCAGGCCGAATCGCAGCGTGGCACGCACGCGCCGATACAGGCGCGCGCCGTAGTTGTAGCCCAGAAGCGGCTGGATGGCCGTGGATATGCCCACCAAAGGCAGCACGGTGAAGATCGCCACGCGCTGCACCACGCCACCCGTGGCCAGGGCCTCGGTGGAGCCCAGCGGGGTCTGGGCGCCGTAGGTCACGAACAGCATGTTGGCCGCCACCGCCACCAGCGCGGCCCCCACCTGCACCGCGAAGGTGGGCAGGCCCAGGGCCAGCATCGAGGCCATCATCCGCGGACGGGGAGCCAGACTGGCCCAGGTCAGCCTGAGCGGAGCCTTGCGCGACACGGTGAAGAAGGCCAGCACCAGCGCAGCCGAGGCCCCCTGGCCGGCCAGGGTGGCGAAGGCGCTTCCGCGCACTCCCCAACCCCACTCAAGCACGAACAGGTAGTTCAGCACGATGCACACGAACGTGCCTATCACCATGGTGAACAGCGCACGCGTGGGAGCCCCCACGGTGCGGATGAAGTTGTTCAGGGCCATGGCGACGGTCTGCAGCACCACACCCAACGCCAGAATGTAGATGAACTCGCGCGCTTCGCGGTACGAATCGGCCGTGGCGCTGGAAAGCGACAGCACGGCGTCCATCACCGGCGCAACGGAGAGCGCCGCCGCCAGGATCACCCACATGATGATCGACAGCAGAAAGGTATTTCCCAGGATGCGCTCGGCCTCGTCGCGACGCCCCTCGCCCAGGCGCAGGGCGCACAGCGCGTTTCCGCCTGCGCCGATCAGCAGGCTGAGCGCCAGGAACACCACCATGATCGGCTGGGCCACCGCCATGGCCGACAGCCCCACCGCACCCAGGGCCTGCCCCAGGAACACCGAGTCGATCACGTTGTAGGCACCACTGACCAGCATGCCTGCAATCGCGGGCACGGCGAACTCGGCCACCAGCCCGGGAATGGAGGCCGTTCCCATGCGCGCGATTCGCGCCTGGTTGCCCCCGCGAGGCACGGCGGCAAGCCGGGAGGGGACGGCAGCGCGCGACGAACTCCCCCGCTCAGCCATCGCATGCCTCCTTCCGTGCAGCCAACCGCCAACCCACATGCCGCGCACGCACAACCGCCGCGTCCACCGCGTCTGCGCGCGCGGGCCAGCTCCCTACCCTACCACCTTGCCGGCCCGACTCAAGTCCCCAAGAAGGATCCAGGGCGCCCCGCCCTGCCGACGTGCCTCAGACCCCGGGGAATCCAGGGTGCGCCCCCGCGCCGCGCCAAGGCCGCACGGCGCAGCAGCCGGCGGCGCGTCGTCCCGTCGCATCGCCGAGGGCACCGCCGGGGACACCGCCGGCCATCGTCGAGGGCGCCACCGCGCAGTGCACGGCCCTTCCGACACCGCTGCGCAGCGTGCGACCCCTACGACTGCGTCGTGCGCCGCCCCTCTTGCGCCACGTCAGCCAGAAAGGCCCCGAGCGCCTCCAGCAGCTGCAGGTCGTCCTCGGCTGCGAAGTACTTCAGCGGCAGGTGCAGCTTGCGCTTGCTCGCCAGCCAGCGGCCTCCGGCCCGTCGCAGCGACGTCGATAGGCGCGCGGGCACCTCGATGGGCGCGGCCACCAGCTTGCCGTCCACCACTGCCACCAGCTCGATTCGATGCTCGAAGGCCAGGGTGCGCAGGCGCGCCTTGGCGAACAGGCAGGATGCCTCCATCGGCATCCCCGGGCGCTGCAGGGCAAGCTCGTCGCGCAGCTCGTCCACCGCCTGGGCGGAGGGAGCCGAAGCCAGGCGCCGGTACCAGCGCACGCGCTCGTCCACCTCGGGCAGGTAGTCCTCGGGCAGGAAGGCGTCTCCCGGCAGGTTCACCGTCACATCCGACAGCGCGCGGGAGGCACCGACCGCGACCGCCGCCTCGCCCTCGCGGGCAGCCGTGACCGCCTCCGACAGCATCTGGGCGAACAGGTCGAAGCCCACCGCGGACATGTTGCCGCTCTGCTCGGCGCCCAGGATGCTGCCGGCGCCGCGAATCTCCAGGTCGCGCATGGCAATCCTCATGCCGCTGCCCAGCTCCCGATGCTCGCCCAACGCCACCAGGCGAGCGGTGGCCTCCTCGGTAAGCGGGATGTTGTCGGGGAACATGAAGTACGCGTAGGCCTGAGCCGACGAGCGACCCACCCGGCCCTTCAGCTGGTAGAGCTGGGCCAGACCCAGGCGCTGCGCGTCCTCGATGATCAGCGTGTTGGTATGCGGGTTGTCGATGCCGCTCTCGATAATCGTAGTGGCCACCAGCACATCAAGCTGACCTGCGGAGAACTCCTCCATCACGCGCTCAAGCGCATCCTTGTCCATCTGACCGTGGGCCACGCCCACCCGCGCCTCGCCGGCCGCCTCGCTGACGCGCCTCACCGCCTCGTCGATCGACCGCACGCGATTCGACACGTAGTACACCTGACCCTTGCGGTCCAGCTCGCGCGCGATGGCCTGCGACACCAGATCGGGGTCCCACTCGCCCACGTGCACTTCCACCGGGCGCCGCTCGTCGGGCGGCGTGAGGATCAGGCTCATGTCGCGCACGCCCGACAGCGACATCTGCATGGTGCGCGGAATGGGCGTGGCCGACAGGGTGAGCACATCGATATGCTCGCGCAGGTTCTTCAGCTGCTCCTTGTGGCCCACGCCGAAGCGCTGTTCCTCATCGATGATCACCAGGCCCAGGTCGTGCGGGTTCACGTCTCGCGACAGCAGGCGATGCGTTCCCACCAGCACGCTCACGCTGCCCTCGGCGAAGCCCTCCAGAGCCGCCCGCTGCTGAGCCGGGGTGCGGAAGCGCGACATCACCTCCACGCGCACGCCGAAGGGCTCGAAGCGCTCGCGGAAGTTGGTGTAGTGCTGCTGGGCCAGGATGGTGGTGGGGCACAGCACCATCACCTGCTTGGCGTCCTGCGTGGCCTTGAAGGCGGCGCGCAGGGCCACCTCGGTTTTGCCGAAGCCCACGTCGCCGCAGATCAGGCGATCCATGGGACGAGCGGCCTGCATGTCGGCCTTCACGTCGGCGATGGCGGCCAGCTGGTCGGGCGTCTCGCTGTAGGGAAAGGCGTCCTCCATCTCGCGCTGCCACACGGTGTCGGGCCCGAAGCGGAAGCCCTGCACCGCGGCGCGGCGGGCGTACACGTCTACCAAGTCGAAGGCCAGCTTCTTCGTGGCCTTGCGCGCCTTCGACAGCGCGCGCGACCAATCGCTGGTGTTCAGCCGCGTCAGGCGCGGGCTGGACCCCTCGGGGCCCACGTAGCGGGTCACGCGGTCGAGGCGGTCCACCGGCACGAACAGCTTGTCGCCCTCGGCGTACTCCAGCTGCAGGTAGTCGCCCTCGGTGCCGTTCACCTCCTGACGCACCAGCCCGCTGAAGTACGCGATGCCGTGCACCGCGTGCACGACGTAGTCGCCCGGCTGATATGGGAAGGTGACCTCGGTGACGTCCACCCGGCGCGTGGGACGGCGGCTCCCCGCTCCCTGGGTGTCGAAGACGCTGACGATCGCCAGACGCGCCTTGGGAACGATCATGCCCAGGGGCACGTCCACGTCCACCACGTTCACCACGCCGCGCTTCAGGCGACGCCGGCGCACCTGGTCGGGATCGTCGGGTCGGGCGACGCGCGCGCGGGCCTCGCGCTGCAAAGCCGTGCGCGCGGGGGCGGAGGAAGCGGGCGAGGCGGACGGACCGTCGCCGACTTCGCGGCCATCATCGGCGTCGCCGCCATCATCGGCATCCAAGCGCTCGAGAATGGGAATCCCCCGATCCACGAACGCCAGCTTCATGTCGGTGCGCGCGCGCAGGTTGGGAGCCGAGAACACCACCGTGAAGTCGTCGTCTACCAGGTGGCGCAGGCGCCCGAACAGCTTCTCGGGGTCTCCCGCCACATCCACGCGCTTCACCGGCAGCTCGGCATCCACCCCGCCGCCCACGCGCATCAGCGACTGGTACACCACGCGCTGCCCCTTGCCGAAGTCGAGGTCGGCGGAAGCGGCCATCAGCCCCTCGAAGGACAGGTTCGAGCCCTGAGCCAGCTTGCGCGCGTCGTCGATCGCATGCGCGGCGTCGTCGAACAGGGCCCGCGGCTCCATCAGGGCCACCAGCGCATCGGCATGCACGTAGGCGCCCAGCGTGTTCGCATCGTCGTACAGATAGGGCAGCAAGGAGTCGGCGCGGTCGAAGTGAAGGCCGCCCTCCGCCTGCTCAAGCAGCTCACGCAGGCGCGGGTTCGTGCGAGCCGGACGCGCAAGGGCACGACAGGCGCGGGCGCGCAGGGCCTCGGCGCACGAGAACTCACGCACCGGGTAGATGCTGATCCGCTCAAGGGCCGCGATCGTCTGGCCGGTGGAGGGCACGATGCGCCGAATGTCGTCCAGCTCGTCCCCGAAGAAGTCAAGGCGCACCGGATAGGGCAGGTTGCCCGGGTACACGTCCACGATGCCGCCGTGCACGCAGAAGGTGCCGGGGCCCTCAAGCTGGCCCACGTTCTGATAACCGCATTCCAGCAGCACCTCGACCACCTGCTCGAACGAGCGCGGGACACGCACGGGGCGCTCGGGGTCGCGCCGCGCGGCGGAAGCGGCGGCGGGGTCGGCCAGGTCGAGCCCCGAAGACAGCTCCAACGGGTCGCAGACGCCGGCCTGGGCAGGCGGCATAAGGCGCACGAGCGACCGCGCGCTCGCCACCACCACAACCTCGCGCCCCATGCGCAGGGCGTGGGCCGCCTCCATGCGCCGTGCGGCGGCGCGCGGGTCGGCGGGCTTCGAGCCGAAGGGCCCGTCGGAGCGCTCGGGAAAGCGCAGCACCCGATGGTCGCCCAGGTAGGCGGCCACAGCGCGGGCAAAGGCCTGAGCCTGGTCCTCGCCAGCCACCACCGCCAGCGTGGTGCGGGGACGACGGGCGAACTGAGCGGCCAGAACGAAGGGCCGCGCCGAGGCGGCGATCCCCAGCGCGGCATCGTGGCCGGCGTCGAGCTTCGACCACAGGTGGTCCAGAGCGCCCGAGCGCTCCAGGACGTAGGCGAGCGAATCGATGAGCACGGCTGCCCCCTCGTGCGATAGGGCCCGCAGCGCACGCGACGGGCGACAGGGTCGGTTCTGCCACGCGACGCCGCGACGACGCGAGCCGGGGCGGAACCCGGCACGCAGCCGTCGGCAGCCAGCACAAAAAGCCCGCAGCAAGAAGCTGCGGGCCTGCGGTTTCGTGGCGGAGATGCGTGCGAATCGAACACACCCAAGACGTTCTGCGCGCCTCACAACGGCTTTGAAGGCCGCGGGCTCCACCAGGAGGCCTTCCATCTCCGTGCGCCATCATACCATTTTCCCCCGAGCGCGCGACGAGATACCGCGGTTCGAAGACAGGCGGCGAAACCCCTGTTCAAAATGCTAATAGTAATGAATTATAGGAATATTCGACCCGTCGCATCGCACCGGCGGCCGATGGCGGCAACGCACGCCGCGCGTGAATTGCGCACCCCTGCAACCTGCGCGCTCCGCTACAATTCCTTATAACGGAAAGGGCCCTTCGCGACCTCTGCACCGCACGGCCTTCTGCCTTTCCCGTACGACCAACCGCATCAAGCAAGCAAAGGAACCCCATGAAGAACATGCTGAAGAAGGCGCTGCCGTGCCTGATCGCGGCAAGCGTTGCCGTGTTCGCCCTGGCAGGCTGCGCGCAGTCGAGCGCCCCCGCCCCCGACCAGAAGCCCGCCGCGGGAACCGACGAGACGGCATTCAAGTCGTCGGTGCTGTTCTGCGGCTCCACCTCGCTGTACCCGATCATCTCGTCCCTAGCCTCGTCGTTCACCGACAAGTACACCACCTGGGACAAGGTTGACTCGTCGCTGCCCGCCGAGCACGTCTCGATCTACGTTGCCCCGGGCGGCTCGGGCGTGGGCGTCAGCGCCGTCACCGAGGGCACGGCCGACTTCGGCATGCTGGCCCGCGACATCAAGGATTCCGAGGTCAAGGCCCTGGGTCCCAACTACCAGTCGTTCCTCGTGGCGCATGACGCGCTCACCGTGTCCGTGAACGCCGCCAACCCGCTCACCGGCGTGAAGCAGGGCCTGGACACCGACACCATCCGCAAGATCTTCTCCGGCCAGCTGACCACCTGGGACCAGGTTGACCCGTCGCTGCCCGCCGAGAAGATCAACGTGTACATCCGCGACCTGTCGGGCGGAGCCTACGAGGTGTTCCAGAAAACCGTGATGGGCGATGCCCAGGTCACCCCTTCGGCCACCCAGGCCGCCTCGATGACCGAGCTTGCCACGAACATCGCGAACGACCCCTGGGGCATCGGCTATGCCGGCTTCGGTGCCTACAACAAGGCCAACGCCAAGGAGAAGAAGCTGTCCGCTCTGCTGGTGGACGATGTGGAGTGCAACGAGGCGAACATCCTGAACGGCTCGTACAAGATCCAGCGCCCCATCATGTTCGTGACGGGATCGAAGATCAACCCGGCCGAGCAGGCGTTCATCGACTACGTGTTCTCGGCCACCGGCCATGCCGTCACCGAGAAGAACGGCTACATCCCGGCCTTCGAGAAGCCCGCGGCCTAGCGTCCGCGACAGTCTGCAGGCATCCGCAGGCGGCGGCGACCCGCGCTTCCGCCTGCGGTGCCTGGGATCGATCATGAGCGAACCCTCTTACCCGAACCCACCGCGCATCGCCCCGCCGTCCGAGCGCTCACGCGCCCGCCGGCAGGTGCGCGCGCCTCTGTCGGAGCGCGCGACCCATGGCCTTCTTGCCGTGCTGGCAGGCGCATCGGCGCTGGTGCTGGCCTTCGTGGCCCTGTTCATCGCGCGCGAGGCCCTGCCGCTGTTCGCCCACACGAGCCTTGCGGACTTCCTGACGGGCAACGTCTGGATGCCGATCGACTACACCGGAAGCACGTCGTTCGGCATTCTGAACTTCATCGCGGCAACCGTGGCGGTGTCGGCCCTGGCCTTGGCCATGGCGGCCTTCGTCAGCATCGGCTGCGCGGTGTTTTTGGCCTTCGGCGCCCCAAGCACCCTGCGCACGGCGGCCTTCGCCGCAATCGACCTGCTGGCAGGCGTGCCCTCGGTGATCTACGGATTCGTGGGACTGACCGTGGTGGTTCCCGCGTTCCTGCGCGCCGGGGTGTCCACCGGCTCGTGCGTGCTGGCCGCCTCGCTGGTGCTTGCCCTGATGGTGGTGCCGTACCTGGTTTCCACCTGCGCCGAGTCGCTGGTGCGCATGAAGGCCGCCTACCTTGAGCCCGCCATCGCCCTGGGCATGGGCCGCTGGCACGCAGCGGCGACCGTCGCCCTGCCGGCGGCGCGCGGGTCGATTCTGACCGCGCTGCTGCTGGCCTTCGGCCGCGCCCTGGGCGAGACCATGGCCGTGATGATGGTGGTGGGCAACGCGAACCTCTTCCCCACCCTGCTGGGGAAGGCCGAGACGATTCCCGCGCTGATCGCCCTGGAGATGGGCACGGCGCAGGCGGGGTCGCCCCACTACCACGCGCTGTACGCGGCGGCCCTGGTGCTGCTGGCGCTGCTGCTGGCCATCAATCTGGCGGGAAATGCCCTGCGGCGGAAGCTGCGCGCACGGGAGGAGGGCCGATGACCGACCGCATCGTGCGCATATGGGCCGCGGTCAGCACGGTCGTGGTTCTGGGATGCGTGGCGTTCCTGTTCGCCTACCTGGCTTGGCAGGGGGGCCACGTGATCACGCCCGCGTTCCTTACCCAGGCCCCACGCGGGGCCGTTCTGGGCGAGGAGGGCGGCATCTTTCCCGCCATCGTGGGAAGCCTGTGGTTCGTAGGGGTGTCGGTGCTGGTGGGAGGCTTGCCCGCCTTCGCCGTGGCCGTGTACCTCGTGCACTTCTGCCGCAGCCGCGCGATCAGCGCCGCGATCGACCTGGTGGTGCGCTGCATTGCGGGAATCCCGTCGATCGTGCTGGGACTGTTCGCCTACAGCCTGCTGGTGCGGGACGCAGGCTGGGGCCGCTCGGTGCTGTCGGCCGGCGTGGCGCTGGGCATCATGGTGATGCCCTACATCGAGACGCGTATGGAGAAGGCCCTGCGCGAGGTTCCGTCCGACCTGGTGATGTCCGCACGGGCGCTGGGGTATTCGAAGGTCGCCATGCTGCGCCACGTGGCCCTGCCGGCATGCGCGGGCGACCTGGCGGGCGCCCTTGTGCTGGGCGCCTGCTTCTCGATGGGGGCCACGGCGCCCCTGATGTTCACGGGGGGCGTGGCCTTCGCCTCGGTGCCCACGACGGCGCTTGAGCCGGCCATGGCGCTTCCCCTGCATCTGTATCTGCTGGTGGCTCAAGGGGCAACCAGCATGGACGCCGCCTACGGCACGGCGCTGACGATGATGGCGATCGTGCTGGCGGGAAACCTGGCAGCCGGGCTGCTGGTGCAAAGGAGCAGGAGAGCATGGAACCGATTCTAGAGGTGCGCGACCTGTGCGTAAGCTACGACGGCAAGCCGGCGCTGAGCGACGTGAGCGCGCAGCTGGCGCCGCAGCGCGTGTGCGCGATCGTGGGGCCCTCGGGCTGCGGGAAGTCCACCCTGGTGAAGAGCATGAACCTGCTGACCGACGAAACGCCCGGCGCCCGCGTGCAGGGCGAGCGCCTGCTGAGGGGGCGCAGCATGGCCTCGATCCCCGTCACCGAGGTGCGCAGGCGAGTGGGCCTGGTGTTTCAGACGCCCACGCCCTTCCCCTTCTCGATCGAGCGCAACCTGTCGCAGGTGATGCGCCTTCACGGCATGAGGGACCGCCACCAGATCGAAGAGCGCGTGGTTCGGCTTTTGGAAACCGTGGGATTGTACCGCGAGGTGAAGGGGCAGATTCACAAGAGCGCGCGAGCGCTGTCGGGGGGCCAGATGCAGCGCCTGTGCATCGCCCGCGCCCTGGCGGCCGAACCCGAGGCCCTGCTGATGGACGAGCCCTGCTCGGCCCTGGACGTGCGCAGCACCCAGGTGATCGAGGAGCTGATCGCGTCGCTGAAGGAGCGCTACGCCGTGGCCCTGGTCACGCACAATCTGGCCCAGGCAAGGCGCCTGGGCGATGACGCTCTGTTCCTGGAGGAGGGACGCGTGGTGGAGGCGGGCCCGGCCGCGCGCGTGCTGCATGAGCCCGCGCGCCCCGAAACGCGAGCCTTCCTGATGCTGTAGGGCGAACGGACGGCTGGCGGGAAAGCGCCCTGCC
This sequence comes from Berryella wangjianweii, assembly GCA_013201155.1. GTDB lineage: Bacteria > Actinomycetota > Coriobacteriia > Coriobacteriales > Eggerthellaceae > Berryella > Berryella wangjianweii. Next base: position 778,940 of record CP053716.1, read on the forward strand.
CGCACCCGCAGCCCCACCCGCCCCGCTGTCCGGGGCCGCACACCGCGCCTCCTGCCCAGCGAGCGCGCTTCCGTGTGGGCTCGTGCGACGATGCGTCATCCGGCACCTCGTCGGCGATGGGGATCTGAGAGGTCAAGCGTCTGCGGAATCGAACGTTCGTAGACCTTTCTTCATTTGTTGCGATCGCAACAGAATAACTTCACGCGAAAATCTAGCATAAGCACGCACCCTACAGGAAAGAGGCCCCGTGCTCAGCTTCATGCCCGGATACATCCCCGACATCGTGCAGGCGGCTCCGTTCGCGCTTGCCTTCTGCCTGCTGTGCGTGCGTCCCCTGCGCGCCTTCCCCGTCGCCTTCTATGCGCCCATCACCGTACTGGTAGCCGCCATCAGCATTCCCGCCTTCTGCAAGACGGCAATGGGGCCCGCAGCCCCTGCGGCGATCGTGCAGATGGGCAGCGCTCTGGACACGGCCCAGCGCGCCATGCCGCTGTTCGGCGATATGGTCGATCTGCTCACCAGCGCCGTCACCGGCGTATGGCTGTACCTGGTGGTGATGTTCATCGGCGTGATGCACAAGGGCCCGATCGTGCGCCGCCTGTTCACCGTGCGCTCTGAGCTGTCGATCCTGGGTGGGATCATCGTATTCGGCCATGTGCTGCGCGTCATCGCGCTTCCCACGTACTTCATGAGCGAGCAGTTCCGCGCCGTATGGGGCACGCCCGCTCTGTACCTGATGTTCGCCGCCACCGTGGTGGTGGGCATCGCGCTGACCGTGCTGTTCGTGGTGCCGTGGGTGACCTCGTTCAGGTTCATCCGTCGCCGTATAAAGGGCTCCACCTGGAAGAAGGTGCAGAAGACGGCCTACCCCTTCATGTACCTGATGCTGCTGCAGGGAGCGCTGCTGGGCATGGGCCATGCGGCCCTGGGCTACCCCTTCGACACTCAGCAATCGCTGTATCGCCTGATGGGAAACCCCGCCGACTTCGTGACGAACCATGCTCAGTACGTGGGGCAGGCCTGGGTGTACCTGTTCCTGATCGGCCTGTACACCGCGCTGCTGGTGCGCCGCCAGCTTGAGAGGCACGAACGGCGGGCGGCGCGCGCCGGGAATGCGCCGATGGATGGCACCGCCCTCGCCACCAATGCGGACTCCGCCAGCCCCGATGCAGACGGCTCCGCTGCCTGCGACTCCCCGAAGCCGCAGGCAGACCCCGCCTCAACGGCCAGCGAGGGCACGGACACGTCCACGCAAGGCGAAGCTCAAGGTCGGCCAGCCGCCGAGCCTGTGCAGGCGGACGACCCCGCACAGGTAGATGGCTCCGAGGGTTCACCCGCACAGCCGAACCCTCACAACGCCGAAAGCTGCACGCCGACGGCAGCCGTGCGAGCCGTCGCCCAAACCATGCGGCTGACCGGACACGGCGGCACGATGGCCGGCGACGCGGCCCTCGGTACCTCCCAAGCATAAGTGCTGCGGGGGCCTCGCCGACATATGCCAAAGTGATACAGACATTGACACGCCAGCCCCCAAAGAACACCCCCCAATACTCCTACGAATCTCTGTTGCAGAGTGCTTCTCTAACATCTGCGGTGCAATATTGCGACGTGTGCTTCGATCCGTAACTGCCATGTGCATAAATGAAGCAATTGCCACAAGCGGGAGACGCACCGCCAGTGGGACCATTAACCCATTCCATCTTTTACACCTCCCTCCAGAAACATAAGAGATCCTAAATCCGACGCATGCCCAAATACGCCACGACATAGAGCGGGACGCACGAGAGCATCGCCATCAAAGCCAGCGAAGACGAGATGTCCGACCAGGACATCCCGCACGCCTGTATCCACAGACCCATGTGAGTGGGGGCAAAGCCAGTTGGGATGGCAACCTTGGCGACGAGGCCGGCGATGGTTGCCACGACCAGGAAACCAGCCGCGGAGGGCCCGTTGGGGAGCCATGAGTACGCGGCCATGCAGAACAGGATGTAGCTCTGGTTGACCGCCAGGTTCAGAGGGACCCTGCGGAGAACGCACTGCAGAACCGACCCCGCATCGGCGAAACCCGAAGGGGCCAGCAGCCACGCGACCTCGAATAGCGTGAGAGCCACGTAGGCCCCTTGCAAAAGCAGCGACCCTACGACCAGCTTCGAAAGAAAGAGACGCCCCCTCGGCACCCCTCGAGCCAGGGAGACCAGGTGTCCGCCCGACCTGACCTCCTCGAAGTAGAACCGGTGCAGGAAGACGACGGAGGCGAGCGGGAAGAGGCCCGTGTGGGCGACCGCCGCGGCCGACAAGGCGAAGGCGCGCGCGGAAACTCCCTCAGGCACACCCGTGGCTAAAAGCCCGGCATCCCCGTACGTGGGCGGGTAGAAGCCCCAGGCGTTGGTGCCGCCCTCCCCAGCCCAGACGCAGACCCAGGCGCCGTTCTCAGAGAAGGCGGTCAGCGTGGCCGCGGCGGCGCAGAACGCCAGGAGGAAAAGCGGAAGGCCCCTCAGGACGGCGCGCCTGAGGTCAGCGGCGAACAGGCTGGCAAGCATCTAGACCCCCCTCCGATCCGCCAGCAGCACCGAGGCCGAGGTAAGCGCGGCCATCGACAGGACGCTGTAGGTCAGGGCATGGGCAATGAGGTCCCAACTGCCCAGGGAACACGTGTGGAACAGATAGAAGACGGGGCTGAGATCGAAGAGGAGGTTGGGGACATGACCCCCGCTCGCAGCAAACGAGCTGGGGTAGCCGATGAGGACGACCGCCCCGTAGAGAAGGGGCACGAGAACGCTGACGAAAGAGCTCCTGAGCGCCAGGAAGAGGAGCGCGACCTGACAGGCCAGAGACCCACAAAGCAACGCGTTGATCACAGAGAGAGCAAGAAAGCCCAGGGCCTCCGCCGCGGTCGGCGCGACGCCATAATCAATCGCCTTAAGCATGAAGCACACGGAGGTAAAAAGGACGTAGACGAAGCTGGCGACCATGACCGCAGCCGCAAGCTTCGGTACGACGATCTTCGCCGCACTCATGCCCCTCGCCCTCGAAACGGCTGCGGCCCCGGAGGCGAAGTCACGCGAGAACGCGGTTCCTGCGAACACGATCACAATGGCCACCCACAGGGGCGTGTACACGAAAGCGGTCCGCGCGGCGGACTCCGTGACGCGTCCGGGATCTATCTGGTTCCCGATAAACCCGATGGCGCTTCCGATCGCAAGCAGGTCGTCGCCCGCGACCATGAAGAGGGGGCCGCCGGGCGGCGCACTGGGCGAGAGGACGGTCGCCAGCATCAGAGCCGCCCCCGCCAAGGCAACGAGAAGGAACGCCCCCGAGCCGACGAGCTTCCTCACCTCGCAGCCAAAGAGGGCGATCATCTCCGCACCCCGGCACCGATGAGACCCATGTAGTAACCCTCCAGGCTACCCTCTTCCACATGGAACCGACTCACGGCAACGCCCCCGCCGACGAGGCACCCGACCATCTCCGAGGCGCGGTCGAGGTCGCCGTACACATGCACCTCCCCCGCCGCTGCGGCCTGCGCGACCTCTATGCCGGGGAAGGATACCGACAACAGCCTGAGCGCGCTGGCGGCGTCGTCTGTGCACACCACCAGGCGCCTGCCGCATCGCCTCTCAAGCTCCTGGGAGGAGATTCGCTCCAACACCTTCCCATGGCTCAGAAAGCAGTACTCCGATGCCATCTCCCGCAACTCGGAGAGCACGTGACTCGAAACAAGGATGGTGGTGCCATGCTCGCGGTTCAGGCCCACAAGCAGCCGCCTCACCTCGACGATGCCAGAGGGGTCAAGCCCATTGGTGGGCTCGTCCAGAACGAGGAGGTCGGGTCGGCCCAACAGAGCAACGGCCACGCTGAGCCTGCGCTTCATTCCCAGGGAGAACGCGCGCACCTTCTTCCTGCCAGCGGCAGATAGGCCGACCTCCTCCAAAATGCCTTCGACCTCCGACCGGCTGCAGTCAATCCCCCATTCGAGACACCGCAGCTCAAGGTTCTGCCTCGCGCTCATGTAGGGGTAGAGAGCATTAGCATCTGGCATGTAGCCTATGCGTCTTCGCTGGCGCTGGATGCCACGCGCATCGCGCTCTCCGAAAAGCGCCATGGCGCCCTCGGTCGGTCGGATAAGCCCCATGATGATACCGATAAGGGTGCTCTTCCCTGCACCGTTCTCACCGACCAGGCCGCAGATATGGCCCGATCGCAGCGCGAAGTCAACCGACTGCAGCGCTGGCCTGCCCCGGTAGGATTTGCCGACCCCGCTCAACTCAATGACGTTATTTGCCACGTTTCTCCCATCGGATCACCGCGTCGCCACCGAACAGCGATGCGACACGAGACGAGTCCACTCTCTTCTTTGCAGGAATAAAACGCGCCTTCTCGCAACCACAGTCAAGAGAAGGCGCTCAACCCTACAAACGAATAGAACACTCCTGAGTGCCACAGCGACTAGCGCAATCACCGTGCAAATAAATCAAGCGGTTGTTGCACACGGGCTGCAGGCCGCTCTTCGGATCATGAACCCATTCCATACCGATTCATGTCCCTCCATAACTAACGCAATAATCTAGGATGACATTAATCATCCTTTATATTTAATATAACCCGTAAGTTCGCCTACACACCCCCTCGCGTAATCATCTCACCCAGCATCAATTCGATAAGAATCCTCTTCTTATCGTCTATTTTAAATTAATATAACCTAACTATTTTCTTATTTATATTTTCTTTTATACATATTAAACATGCTTTTTATATGTACGTCAAGCAATAGAGAGGTAGAATTTGGAAAATATATTTTTTTATTTAATGTCTCTATTGCGTCTGATATCAACATGTGATTCACACTGACACCTTAAATCGCGACGACACTCGCTTCATAAAGATTCACTTTAAGCTTCATCACAAACAGGCCTCCGCCCAGCCTCACCATAAAGACACTTCCACCGTACGACAGCAGAATTGAATAATATATATGAATCCAGTGGCAAGGACTCACTATCCAATGACATACACAAACAGCCTTTAGGCCGGCGCTGCCTCCAAAAAATCGTGAGACACGCGCGCAGCACTCTCTCAGCGGCCTTCTGCCATCAGGCTGTCGCGACGCAATTAGCAGCCTCACTGCAAGAGCATCCTCGCCGACGTAACCGTGCCGCACTCCGCACCCCTCCCCATTGTTTCGCTCGCGTTTCTCCGCTGCGGTTTTACTCGCCTGAAACACGGTTACGCCGCCCGCTTTCCTAGAATCGGGCATCGAGCCGAACCGTGCCCTGCCGCGTCGCGCGGCTGGATCAAAACGAGACGACAGGAGTGGAGCGCATGTCCTACGTTGACGACATCATCGCCGATGTCCGCCGAAAGAACGCCGACCAGCCGGAGTTCATCCAGGCCGTAACCGAGGTGCTTGACTCGCTGCGGGCCGTGGTGGATGCCAACCCGGCGTATCGCCGCGCGGCGCTGCTGGAGCGCCTCGTCGAGCCCGAGCGCATCATCCAGTTTCGCGTGCCGTGGGTGGACGATCAGGGCAACGTGCAGGTGAACCGCGGCTTCCGTGTGCAGTTCAACAGCGCCATCGGGCCCTACAAGGGCGGCCTGCGCTTCCATCCCACCGTCAACCAGGGCATCGTGAAGTTCCTGGGCTTCGAGCAGATCTTCAAGAACGCCCTGACCACCCTGCCCATCGGCGGCGGAAAGGGCGGCTCCGACTTCGACCCCAAGGGCAAGTCCGACAACGAGGTGATGGCCTTCTGCCAAAGCTTCATGACCGAGCTTGCGCGCCACATCGGCGCCGACACCGACGTGCCCGCCGGCGACATCGGCGTAGGCGCGCGCGAGGTGGGCTTCCTGTTCGGCCAGTACAAGCGAATCCGCGATCGCTACGAAGGCGTGCTGACCGGCAAGGGCCTCACCTTCGGCGGGTCGCTGGCACGCACCGAGGCCACCGGCTACGGCCTGGTGTACTTCGTAGACGAGTACCTGCGCACGAAAGGCGATGGCTTCGCCGGCAAGCGCGTGGCGGTGTCGGGCGCAGGCAACGTGGCCATCTACGCTGCCGAGAAGGCCCAGCAGCTGGGCGCCACCGTGCTGACGATGTCCGACTCGAACGGCTGGGTGCACGACCCCGAGGGGATTGACGTTGCCGCAGTCAAGCAGATCAAGGAAATCGAGCGCGGCCGCATCAGCGACTACGTGCGCCATCGCCCCCAGGCCGTATATCGCGAGGGTCGCGGCGTATGGAGCGTGGCCTGCGACATCGCGCTTCCCTGCGCTACCCAAAACGAGCTGTGCCTACAGGACGCCCGGCAGCTGATCGAGGGCGGCTGCAAGGCCGTAGGCGAAGGCGCCAACATGCCCACCACCCTGGACGCCACCGAGGCCCTGCAGGCTGCGGGCGTGGCCTTCTTCCCCGGCAAGGCCGCCAACGCCGGCGGCGTGGCCACCTCGGCCCTTGAGATGACGCAGAACTCGCAGCGTCTGGGCTGGACCTTCGAGGAAGTGGACGAGAAGCTGCGCCAGATCATGGTGAACATCTTCCATCAGTGCGACGATGCCGCCCGCGAACTGGGCGTGCCCGGCAACTACGTAGTGGGCGCGAACGTGGCCGGCTTCAAGAAGGTGGCCGAGGCCATGCTGGCCCAGGGAGTGTGCTAGCTCAGGCACCCGAACAGCCTGGAGGTCGGCTCATCGCCCGACCGTCCGCCTGGCGAACGATATACGGCAAGACGGCCCGAGGAATGCCCCCGGGCCGTCTTCCTGCGAGGCGTCCGGCATGCATACGCCCATGCCCGCGCGCGAAGCCACGACGCAGCCGACCGGACTCTACAGCGTGATCACCTTCGCCGCCGCACGCATCTCGCGCAGGATCTGGGCCATGTTGCCCACCGTGCCCACGTGCACCTGGTCCAGCACCTCATAGAAATCCAAACACGAGCGGCACCCGACCAAGCGCGTGCCGCGCGCCTCCAGCGTGCGCAGGGCCTCGGGCAGCTCGGGTGGCTCGGCAGCCGTCAGGGTAAGCACGCCGCCGTTGGCGAACAGCACTGCAGCGGGCGGCTCGTCGGCCTCGGCAAAGGTGCGCAGAGCCATCTTCATCAGATTGCGCCCCAGCGTGACGTCGCCTTCGCCCAGGTGATCCTTGCCCACGAACACCACGTAGTCGCCGGGCGCACCTGAGTTCGCGGGCGTCTGAGCGGTTCTTGCCATAGCTGCCTCCTCGTGTTCAAGCGTAACGTCCTCCCTGCTCATTTTACCACGTAACCGCAGTAAAACCGATGAATTGGCCCGATGATCGGAGTCGGTGAAAGGGGGTATACTGGCACCACTGTGCCGTCCGAGAGAGAAGAGCGTCGATGCCTACTCCCGACCAGTTGAAGCAGCTGCGAAGCCTCCCCCAGGTAGAGGAGATGCTGCGCCAGCCCGCCCTTGCGGCCATGACCGCGGCCCTGCCCCGCACCCTGGTGGTGGACCAGACCCGCGCGCAGATCGACGAGCTGCGCGGGCGCGTGCTGGCGGGCGACGAGGTGGACCTGTCCTGCGAGGCCGTGGCCACCAGCGTGGTAAGCCGCCTGCGCCGCCTGTGCAGCCCGTCGCTGCGACGGGCCGTGAACGCCTCGGGCGTGATTGTCCACACCAACCTGGGCCGCAGCGTGCTGCCCGAACCCGCCGTGCAGGCCGTGCTGGACGTGGCCCGCGGCTACTCCACGCTGGAATACGACGTGCACGAGCTGCGCCGCGGCAGTCGCCACGACCACTACGAGGCCCTGGTGTGCGCCGTCACCGGCGCCGAGGCGGCCATCGCGGTGAACAACAACGCCGCAGCCGTGATGATGGTGCTCAGCGAGTTCGCCCAAGGCCGCGAGGTCGTGGTATCGCGCGGTGAGCTGGTCGAGATCGGCGGCTCGTTCCGCGTGCCCGACATCATGCGGGCCTCGGGCGCCGACATGGTGGAGGTAGGCACCACCAACAAGACGCACGGCTTCGACTACGAGCGCGCGATCACCGAGCGCACCGCGCTGCTGATGAAGGTGCACCCCTCCAACTACCGCCTGACCGGATTCGTGGAGGACGTGTCGGTGCAGGGCCTGCGCGCCATCGCCGACGCGGCCGGCACGGCGCGCGCGAGCGGCCCCGTGCTGGTGTACGAGGACCTGGGGTCGGGCGCGCTGGTGGACATCACCGCCGCCGACCTGCACGAGGCCACCGTGTCCGACGTGCTTTCATCCGGTGCCGACCTGGTGTCGTTCTCGTGCGACAAGCTGCTGGGCGGGCCCCAGGCGGGCATCATCGTGGGGCGCCGCGAGGCCATCGCGCGCCTGAAGAAGAACCCGCTGGCCCGCGTGCTGCGGCTGGACAAGCTGTCGATCGCGGCCCTGGAGGCCACGCTGCGCCTGTACCTGCGGGAAGACAACGTGCGCAGGCAGATTCCCACCGTGCGCATGCTGGACGCCGACGAGGTCGAGGTGACCGCGCGGGCCGAGCGCCTGAAGCAGCGCCTGGACGCGGTGCTGAGCCCCGCCGACGGCATCACCGCGATCGAGCGCGAGGTGGCGCGAGCCGGCGGCGGCGCGCTTCCCATGTGCGACATCCCCACCACGGTGGTGGCGCTTGACCTGAAGCGCGGCAGCGCCCTGGGCTGCGAGCGGTACCTGTCAGCCGAGAACCCCGTGCCGATCGTGGCGCGCATCCGCAGCGAGCGCGTGCTGTTCGATGCCCTCACCCTGCTGTCCGACGACGAGCTGGACGAGGTGGCCCAGGGCGTGCGCCGCTACTTCGCCGGCCTGGGAAGCGAGGAGCCCCGATGAGCGCGCCGGCCCGCATCCTGGGAACCGCCGGGCACATTGACCACGGCAAGTCGTCGCTGATCAGAGCGCTTACCGGAACCGACCCCGACCGCCTGGCCGAGGAGAAGAGCCGCGGCATCACCATCGAGCTGGGATTCGCCCAGCTGCAGCTGCCCGACGGCAGCGCCCTGGGCGTGATCGACGTGCCCGGCCACGAGCGGTTCGTGCGTCAGATGATAGCCGGGGCCACCGGCGTCGACCTGGCGCTGCTGTGCATCGCCGCCGACGACGGCGTGATGCCCCAGACCCGCGAGCACGTCGCCGTGCTTGAGCTGCTGGGCATCCGCACCTGCGTAGTGGCCCTTACCAAGTGCGACCGCGTCGATGCCGAGTGGCGCGAGCTGATGATCGGCGAGGTGCGCGCGTTCCTGCGCACCACCTCGTTCGCCCAGGCCGCGATCGTGCCCACCTCCACCCGCACCGAGGAGGGGCTTGACGACCTGCGCCGAGCCCTGGCCGAGGCCGCCGCGCGCTGCGAGGCCACCCATGCCCGCAGCGGCGCCCGCATGCCGGTGGACCGCGTGTTCACCATCAAGGGAGCGGGCACGGTGGTGACGGGCACCCTGTGGAGCGGCGCGGTAGCAGTGGACGACGAGCTGGAGGTGCTGCCGACGCTTCGGCGCGCCCGCGTGCGCTCGGTGCAGATTCACGACCAGCCGGCGTCCGAGGCCCAGGCCGGCAACCGCACGGCCCTGAACCTCAGCGGGCTCTCAACCGACGACATCCGCCCCGGCGACTTCCTGGCCACCCCCGGCAGCATCGAGCCCACCGACCGCTTCGACGCATGGTTCACCTTCCTCAGCCCCATCCGCGAGCGCAAGCCCCTGAAAAGCGGCGCGCGCGTGCGCATCGCCCACGGAACGCGCGAGACGTTCGGCCGGCTGCTGCTGATGGACGAACAGCCCTCCATCAGCGCGCACGAAAGCGCCTATGCGCAGATCAGGCTTGAGGAGCCTCTCCCTGTAAGCGCGCAGGACCGGTTCATCGTGCGCTCGTACTCACCGGTCGCCGTGATCGGCGGCGGCGTGGTGCTGGCGGCGCATCCGCGCAGGCGCACCTCGCCCACCGGAGCCGACCGCGAGCTGCTGGATGCCCTGCGAGCGGGCGACGCGGACGCGGCCCTCGCCGCCGCCGTGCGCATGCAGGCCGCGCCCTTCACCGCCGCCGACCTGGCACGCGCCACCGGGGTCCAACCGACGGCAGCCGGCGCCTCGCTGAGGGACATGGCAGGCCGCGGCGAGCTGACCGCCCTGGGGTCCACCGGCACCTACTGCGCGCGGCCCGTGCTGCAGCGGGCCCTGGGAGCGATCGACGCCGCACTGCTGAAGTTCCATGCAGCGAACCCCCACGAGCGCGGCGTGCACGCAGCGGACCTGCTGGCTCGCACCAAGCTGAAGATGTCGCCCGATGCATTCGATGCCGTGGTCGCCCTGGCGGTGAGCGAGGGGAAGGTGCATGCCGAGGCCGGAACGCTGAGCCATCCGAAAGCCGGCGCCGGCGCGCGTGCAGCCGAGGAGCAGCTGGGTCAAAGGATGCTGCAGGTGCTGGAGGCTGCGGGAAGCACTCCCCCTGCGCTGGCCGAGCTGTTCCGCGAAGCGCAGGCCGGCGACCAGAGCCTGGCCTACCGCGTTGTCAACGCCCTTGAGCATGAGGGTCGCATCGTGCGCGCGGGAAAGGAACTGGCCTTCTCGGCTGCGGCCTTCGCTGCGCTGGAGCAGGCCGTGCGCGACCACCTTGCGCAGCATGGCCGCGCCACCGTGGCCGAGCTGAAGGATGCCATGGGCGTCAGCCGCAAGTACGCCGTTCCCCTGGTGGAAGCCCTGGACGAGCGCCGCGTCACCCGCCGCGAAGGGGACGCGCGCGTGTTGGCGTAAGCCAGCATCGCGCCCTGCCCCGCGCGGCACGCTGCGATGCGATGCGGCGCGAATCAGCGTAGGCGGCGTTCGCCTGAATGCGCACAGCGTTCGCTTGACGCAGCGGCTCGCCCGGCAGCGCTGAGAAGGCGGCATCTTCAAAACTGGTTAAATACAATTAATAATCAGTGCAATACACGGCAACCCCTCGGGTATATCTTCAATATGAGAATTAATTCATCTTCTAAATGAACCGTTTCAACTGGAATTATACAAATTATAGTATAAATTATATTAAATTAGCCACGGAGCTGAATGCTTAAAAACTTCTCTCGTGGCGTTGCCATCTTGTTTTATTTCACTTACTTTAGTGGAGTTAAGCGCCTTCAACGCAAGGCGCTCCGATCAAGGGAAGGATCGAGTATGAACTCAGAGAACAGCGCATCGAGCACGGTCTCGCGTCGTCGCTTCGTGGCCGGCATGGGCGCCCTGGGCGTCGCCGGAGCCGTGGGAGGCGCAAGCCTGGTCGGCTGCTCGCCCAAGGCCGATGACGGCAAGAAGGGCAAGAAGGGCGGCAAGGGCGGCGAGGCGTTCGACATCGTGATCGTGGGCTCGGGCGGCGCCGGCCTGTCGGCCGCCATCAGCGCCTACGACAAGGGCGTCAAGAGCATTCTCGTGCTTGAGAAAATGCCCATGACCGGCGGCAACACCAACTACTCGTCGTCGGGCATGAACGCCTCCGAAACCATGTTCCAGAAGGAGCAGGGCATCGAGGACAGCAACTCGCTGTTCGCCGAGGAGACCCTGACGGGCGGTCATGACACCGGCGATTCCGAGCTGGTGAAGTTCATGTGCGACAACTCGGGCCCGGCCATCGCATGGCTGAACGACCTGGGCATCAAGCTGGACAGCATCACGCTGACCGGCGGCATGTCGGTGAAGCGCTGCCACCGCCCCACCGACGGCTCCGCCGTGGGCAAGACCCTCGTTCCCGGCCTGCTGAAGGCCGTTGAGGAGCGCAAGATCGAGGTGCGCATCAACTGCGACGCCAAGGAGCTGATCAAGGACGGCGACGCCGTGACCGGCGTGAAGGTCGAGGAGAAGGGCAAGGCGTACGACATTGCCGCCAAGGCCGTCATCCTGGCAAGCGGCGGTCTGGGCGCCAACATCGACATGGTGACCAAGTACCGCCCCGACCTGAAGGGCTACGTGACCACCAACCAGTCCGGCGCCACGGGCGACGGCTACGCCATGGCCGAGGCCGCCGGTGCCGAGCTGGTGCAGATGGACCAGATCCAGATTCACCCCACCGTGCAGCAGGAGCACTCGCAGCTGATCGCCGAGGGCATCCGCGGCGCCGGCGCCATCCTGGTGAACTCCGAGGGCAAGCGCTTCTTCAACGAGATGAGCACGCGCGACAAGGTGTCGGCCGCCGAGCTCGAGCAGCCGGGCGGCTTCGCCTGGGAGGTGTTCGACCAGCAGGTGTACGACAAGAACAAGGCCGTGGGCAACTACGACAAGGCCGGCCTGGTGGTGAAGGGCGCAAGCGTGGCTGAGCTGGCCGAGGCCATCAAGGTTGACGCCGCCACGCTGAAGGCCACCATCGACACCTACAACGCCGTCACCACCGACGGCAAGGCCGACGAGTTCGGTCGCGACAAGGGTCTGATCGCCTTCGCCGAGGGCAGCATGTACGCCATCAAGGTGGCGCCCGGCATCCATCACGAAATGGGCGGCATCCGCATCAACGTGAAGAACGAGGCCCTGACGGCCTCGGGCACCCCGATCAAGGGCCTGTACGCTGCAGGCGAGGTTACCGGCGGCATTCACGGCAACAACCGCATCGGCGGCAACGCGATATGCGACATCGAGGTGTTCGGCAAGAACGTGGGCGAAGTGGTTGCCACAGCGCTGACCAAGTAGCCTTCCCTTCTCTCCCCTCCCCGCGCCGCAGCGCATCCGAGGCCCCCGTCCTTTCCAAGGGCGGGGGCCTCGCTCATGCGCGCGCCGCATGCAAGCCCAACCGCGCAGACGACGCGCGCAGCCCCTCCGCAGCCCGCGCGTCCTCGTCACCGCGCGCCCTCGCGGCCGCCCGTCTTTCCCTCTCCAGAAACGCGCCCTCCCCTTGCGGAAACGATGACGCCCCGGCAACCGGGCGCAGGCCCCGAAGCGCTCCGCACCTTTCGGCACGCCGGCGGCGATATACTGGGGTTGAGCACCTTTGAGCGCCCGAGGGTCGGACGCGAGGGGAAGAGGAGCGCATGACTGACGAACAGAAGATTCGGCTCACCCGACTGACCTCGAAGGGCGGTTGAGCCGCCAAGTGGGGTCCGGGTGACCTCTCGAACATTCTGGCACCGTTGATGCCGGCAGCCGGGGGCGATCTGATGCTGGGCTTCGAAACCAGCGACGACGCCGCCGTGTACCGCATGAACGACCATCAGGCGGCCATCCTGACCGTCGATTTCTTGACGCCCATTGCCGACGACCCCTATGAATTCGGGCGCATCGCGGCGGCCAACGCGCTGTCCGACGTGTTCGCCATGGGAGCCACGCCCCTGTGCGCCCTGAACATCCTGGCCCTAAGCGTCAGCCTGGGCGCCGAGGTAGCCGGGCAGATCATGAGCGGCGGAGCCGACGCCGTGCGCGAGGCAGGGGCCTTCCTGGTGGGAGGTCACTCGGTTGACGACAACGACCCCAAGTACGGCCTGGCCGTATTCGGCGTGGTGGAGCCCGACAAGGTGGTGCGCAACGCCGGAGCGCGTGCCGGCGACGTGCTGTACCTGACCAAGCCTTTGGGAACGGGCCTGCTGAGCCAGGGGTTCCGCAAGGGTGTGGTCAGCGACGACGAGTTCCGCTGCGCCATCGAGTCGATGATGGAGCTGAACGCCGCAGGGGCCCGCGCCCTGCGTGCCGCCGATGCGCATGCGGCCACCGACGTGACGGGCTTCGCACTGGCGGGGCATCTGCACGAGATGTTGGCCGCAAGCAACGTCGGCGCAGTTCTGAACTGGGATGACCTGCCGCTGTTCCCCCGCGCGTGGGAGCTCTGCCGCACCGGCGTGCGGCCGGGCCGCTGCAACGCGGTGATGGACTTCGCCCGCGACTTCGTAGCGCAGGGAAGCCTGGACGACCAGGTGTTCGACAACCGCATGGGCGTGCTGTGCGACCCGCAGACCTCAGGCGGGCTGCTGGTGGCCGTGGCCGCCGACCGTGCCGCAAACTTCGAGGAAGCGTTCGCGCGCGAGGCGGGAAGGCCCGCGGCTCGGATCGGCCGCTTCGTGACCGACCCCGCCTGCCGCATCCACTTCGCCGACGCCGCCGACCTGCCGTCGGCATAGCCGAAGCGCAAAGCACTCAGACGGGGCCACCGAGCGACACGCGTGAACGCTCAAGCGGAAACGGGCCGCGCTGGAACGAACGAGAGAGGGAGACGCCATGCCACGCGAGTCGCTGGCTTCGAAACGCGAGCGCGCCCTGGAGGTTGCCGCGCGCATGAACGAGCACTACCCCGACCCCGAATGCGCCCTGAGCTTCTGGGGCGACCCGTTCAAGCTGACCGTGGCCGTGCTGCTGTCGGCCCAGACCACCGACAAGAGCGTGAACAAGGTGACCCCGCAGCTGTGGGAGCGCTACCCCACCGTGGCCGACCTTGCAGCGGCCAGCCAGCACGAGGTAGAGCAGGTGCTGCGCACGATCGGCCTGTACCGCAGCAAGGCCAAGAACTGCATCGCCTGCGCGCAGATGGTGCTGACCGAGCACGGCGGCCAGGTGCCGCGCACCATGGACGAGCTGGTGCGCCTTCCGGGCGTGGGACGCAAGACCGCGAACATCGTGCTGAACGAGGGCTTCGGCATCGTGGAGGGCATCGCGGTGGACACGCACGTGCATCGCATCGCCCACCTGCTGAAGCTCAGCTCGAAGGCCGACCCCCTGGCCGTTGAGCAGGACCTGCTGAAGATCTACCCGCGCGAGCTGTGGCGACCCGTGAACCACCAGTGGGTGCTGTTCGGGCGCGATACCTGCATTGCGCGGCGGCCCCGCTGCGGCGAGTGCTTCCTGGCCGACATCTGCCCCAGCGCCGGAAAGCCTCAGGCTCCGAAGGCAGCTGGCAAGAAGACGGCGCGCGCGTCTGCCGCACGATCGCGCAAGGCGGCTGACGCGACCGGCGGCAGCAACGCGAAGAAAAAGGGCGCTGCGCGCTAACCTCGCGCGCAACGCCCGTATCTGCGGTGACAGCACGCGGTGCGCCCGTCACGCACGGTATGCCGTCGTCATGCACCGTGCGCCGCCGTCACGCAACGGCTCTGAGGCAGCGGCTCCGCCCCCATCCGTGCCGGCGTTCGCGTCGCACCCCTTCGCATCCCTAGCCCAGCGGCAGCAGCTGACGGCCGTACTCCTCCTCAAGGATCGTGCCGAAGGCCGTGTACACCGCCGAAGCCCCGCAGAAGATGCCCACCACACCGGCCACGACGGCCAGCGAGGGCATGGCCAGGAAGTTCTCCAGCGCCAGCACCAGGAACAGCAACGCCAGCGAGCCGAACACCACCTGCGTGGCGCGGTTGTGCTTCAGCGTGCCGATGAACATGCACAGCGTGAACAGGCACCACAGAAGCAGGTAGAAGCCCATCGAGGCATGCGACGCCTTGGCGATGCCCGCCCCGGCGAAGGGATTCACCCAGATCAGCACCAGCGACCACCAGAACAGCCCGTAGGCGGTGAACGCCGTGCCCGGGAACGTGTTGCCGCCGCGAAACTCCAGTATGCCCGCGATCACCTGGGCAAGACCGCCCAAGCACAGCCCCATGGCCACGATCGCGATCGACTGCTCCAGCACCCCCGCGTTATGCAGGTTCAGCAGGATCGTCGTGCAGCCGAAACCCAGCAGACCCAGCGGGCCCGGATTGGCCTTCTTTTCCTTGATTGCCGCCATGCACCCTCCGTTCGTCGAAGCTGACCCTCGTCAAGCGCGCTCATATTCTCACGTTTACAGTTTGTAAACAAGATGGAAAGAAGATAAGAAATTTCTGTGGCCAAATATGATCAAATGATACGCAATATGGTCTGCACCAGGGAAAGCTTTAAAGCCTTCAAAGTCGATACGCAGCACCGTACTATATTCGTATGACAAGAATGCACATCCGGAGATAAGAAAACGTGCACTGACGTGAGCAGATGGCCGGAGCTCGACAGCAGCGGGCATGCGCAGAGGCGCATCGGGGTGCGCCGGGGCGCGCTGAGCGCGTGCGTGAAGGCGCCGATCGCGCATGAGAGCGCCTGCGGCAGCGATGATGCAGGCGTGCGGAACGATTTCAGGGCAGAGGCGCGAACGCGTGGGCGCGGGCATGGAAAACGAAGCAAGGAAGCGACCTCGGGGCGCAGTCGGGGATGCGGGCGCAGGCGCGGGCACGGGCGCAGTCGGGGATGCGGGCGCAGGCGCGGGCACGGGCGCAGTCGGGGATGCGGGCGCAGGCTCGGGCACGGGCGCGGGCGCAGACGCAAGAACGCAGACACGGAAACCTGACGGGGGCGTAGGCGTGAGGAAGCCGGGCCAAACAGCGAACGCCCCGCATGTGCGGGGCGTTCGTCGCCAACAGACATCGTCCGCTCTTCGCCCTCAGCCGTGTATGCACGGCCGAAGGGGCACCGATGCAGACTACAGCTTGCCCACGAGGTCGATGCCCGGGTGCAGCACCTCGGCGCCGGGAACCCAGCGCGCGGGGCACACCGCATCGCCGTGCTTCTCGACGAACTGGCAAGCCTGCACCTTGCGCAGCAGCTCAACGGCATTGCGGCCGATGGCGCCGGCGTTCACCTCGTAGCACACGATGTTGCCCTCGGGGTTCACGATGAACGTACCGCGCTCGGCAATCCCCTGATCCTCGATCAGCACGTCGAACATGCGCGCGAGCACGTGAGTGGGGTCGGCCAGCATGGGATAGCGCAGCGAGCCGATGTTCTCAGAGGCATCATGCCAGGCCTTGTGGACGAAATGGGTGTCGGTGGACACCGAGTACACCTCGCAGTCGGCCTTCTGGAACTCGTCGTACAGACCGTTCAGGTCCTCAAGCTCGGTGGGGCACACGAAGGTGAAGTCGGCGGGATAGAAGAAGAACACGCTCCACTTGCCCAGAACATCGTTCTTGGTGACGGTGCGGAAATCATCGTTCTGGAATGCCTGAACGGAGAAGTCTTCGATCTGCTTGTTAATAAGAGACATGCAAGCTCCTTATCTGACGGAGCGCCAAGGCGCCAAACCAATATATGCCTGATTATGCCCCATGCACGGTTTGGTCGAAGGAGAAATTAGCTTGGGTATACTAAACGTAGGAATAGCCCGCGCCTGGGCGCTCGGGCGTTTGCCGAATCGTCACCATGCAAATGCACCGCGCACCCAGAAGGGCACCGGAAAGGCAACGCGACGCGACGCCCTCGCGAAGGATGCCGCGCGCTCACGGCGCATCAGTCGGCTGCGAGCACCGGCCCCGTCACGGGCCTGCCCGTAACCCGGTCCGTGAAGGGAACCCCGCGACCGGCAAGCTCGGCCGACAGCGCCTCGAACAAGCGCGGCAAGGCCGCATGAACCTCGGGCGTCAGCCCCTCGACGAACTGCGCGGGCGAGCGGTTCTGGGCCTGCACGCCCAGGCACAGACCCTCGGCCCGATAGCCCATCAGCGCCGCGATGTCGAACAGATCGGCCAGCCCCATGTCGTGAAGCGACACCATGCCCCCCTCGCGACGGCGCAGGTCGTCGGGGCGGTATCGAAAGATCGTGCCCGGACGCTCGCCGGGCTGATCGGCGCAGTCCACGGTGATCAGAACATCGCAGCGTCCCACCTCCTGCGCCATGCCCGCCGTCAGACAGCCCGCATCGAACAGGCTGACGTTGGGGTGCGGAGTGAAGCGCTCTTCGATCAGGTCGTACAGCGCGGGACCCGCCCCGTCGTCAAGCTGCAGGCGATTGCCCACGAAGAACACCGCCACGCGCGGCAGCGTCGGGACGACGCGATCGTCTGTACACATGAGCCGAGGGCCCCCTTCCTCAAGGGGGCCCTCAGTCGGCTCGATTCTCTGCTGGGAACCGCGCTTAGGCACGCGCGGGCTCCTGGTCGTCGTCGTGGCCATGACCCAGGTCGTCCTCGCCCACGATGGCATGACGATCGGGATCGTACACCAGACCGCCATGCTCCTTGTGGAAGAACATGAGGTTCGATGGGGCAAAACCCTCCACGTTGGCCAGGTACACGTGGATGAACATGAACATGATGAACACGAACATCCCGAAGAAGTGGATGATGCGCATGGCCATGGGACCGCCCACCAGGTCGGTTCCCACGGCGAAGAGGGGAATCTGCGCCGTGGTGCCCCACAGGCACAGGCCCGAGTAGAACATCAGCGCGATCAGCACGGGAATCATCAGGTAGCTGATCTTCTGGGGCACGCCCAGCTTGGCCGACAGCGGATGGTCGCGCTTCAGGAACAGGTAGTACTTGATCCACGCCAGGGCCTGATGGCGGTTGTCCTTCTGCGGCAGCCAGGTCTTGATGTCGGTGACCTGCTTGCGCGTGCCGCCCGTGGGAGCCGACTTCACGAAGAAGGCCATGATCACGCGAGCCAGGCAGTTCGCGAACAGCACGAAGCCGAAGAACAGATGCAGGCCGCGCGCGATGCCCATGGTGCCGGGCACCGGGTAATGCACCAGGAAGCCCGTCACGATCAGAAGCACCATGGCAACCAGGTTGATCCAGTGCGTGACCACGAACTGAATCGGATGCGCCTCGCGATAGTGCGCCAAATGCGCCATCTACCTCACCCCCCAGGGATTCGTCACCGTGCTGAACTTGCGGCCCGTGGAGGGCTCGCTCACGTGCACCGAGCAGCTGACGCAGGGGTCGAAGCTGTGCACGGTGCGCAGGGCGTGAATGGGCTTGCTGATG
Source organism: Berryella wangjianweii (assembly GCA_013201155.1). Lineage (GTDB taxonomy): Bacteria > Actinomycetota > Coriobacteriia > Coriobacteriales > Eggerthellaceae > Berryella > Berryella wangjianweii. The sequence goes on from CP053716.1 coordinate 797,570, forward strand.
TCGCCCACCGGATTGCCGATCAGGGCCTGCTCAACGGGACCATGCTCGCCCTTCTCGTTGATCGGGGCCAGGTTCCACGTGGTGGGGATGATGATCTGGTAGCCCTGGATCTTGCCATGCTCCACCTTGGTGGCATGGTACAGAGCGCCGCGCGGGGCCTCCCAGAAGCCCGAGCCGGCACCGGAATCGGTGGGAGCCTCGGCGAAGTACGCGCTGTCGCCCGCCTTCACGGCCTCGGTCAGCTCGTCGGCCCAGTCGCACATCATCTTGGCGATGTAGGTGGTCTCGATCTGACGCACCGCCGTGCGGCCCAGCGTCGAGCGCAGAGCGCGCAGGTCGCCGGGAGCGCCGATGGCCTCCAGCATGGCGTCGATCTGCTCGACCATGTAGGGAACCTTGCGCTGGTACGCGGCCAGGGCGCGCGACAGGCTGGTAGCCTCGTAGGGCTTGCCGCCGTACGCAGGGGCCTTGCACCAGGTGTAGCGGTCCTTCACGTTGTACTCGGTGAACTCGGGCTTCGTGGTGAAGTCCGGCGCCTGGTAGGTGCCGGAGCCCTCGTACCACGAATGACCCACGTACTCGGTGATCATCGACTCGTCGGGCTCGGTGAGGCCGAAGCGCTCGTCGATCACGCCCGAGGGCAGATAGCGCTCGGACATCTTCATGCTGGGGCTCTCGAACACGCCCCAGGCCAGGAAGCGCTCGCAGCCGGCGCCGTACTCCAGCCCGTCGGCGTAGTAGGGCGCGATCGCCAGGGTATCGGGAATCAGCGTGGTGCGGCACCAATCGTAGATCTCGTGCGTGAGGGCGCGCAGGTCGTCGAGCTTCTGCGCCGTGGGCACGAACGAGGTTCCGCCCGGCAGCAGCGTCATGATGTGGGGCATCTTGCCGCCCAGCAGAGCCGAGATCTCGGACGACTTCGCCTGGAAGCGCAGCGCCTCCAGGTAATGGGCCGTGCAGATCAGATCGAGCTCGGGGGGCAGGCGATAGGCCGTGCCGTCCTCGGCGTCGAACCAGTTGCCGGAGAAGATCGACAGCTGGCCGTTCTCGGCGAAGGCCTGCAGGCGCTTCTTCAGCTCGGAGAAATCGCTGGTAACCGAGGTGCCGGCGGCAACAGCCAGGGCATAGGCGTCGGCGGCGTCGGCCTTCAGCGCGTTCAGGGGGTTCACGTAATCGAGCGCAGCCAGGTTGTAGAACCACAGGATGTTGCTGTGCAGGAACTGCGCGCCCTCAAGCAGGTTGCGGATGATGCGCGCGTTGTTGGGGATCTTGATCCCGTAGGCCTGCTCGGTGGCGATGGCGCTGGACTGCGCGTGCGAAATGGGGCACACGCCGCAGATGCGCTGCACGATCTGAGCCGCGTCGGCCGGCGTGCGGTTCTCCACCACCAGCTCGATGCCGCGGAACGAGCCTGCGGTGGCCCATGCGTCCACCACCTTGCCGTTCTCCACTTCCATCTCGACGCGCATGTGTCCTTCGATACGCGTGATGGGATCGATGACCGAACGTGTCATAGCGGCTACCTCCCCTCGTTCTTCGTCTGGCCGGCCGCCGATGCGGCGGGCGTCTCAACGACCTCGTCGTACTGCCCGATCGCCTTGTCGGGATGCTTGGCGTCCCAGGTGCGCTTGGGCTCGAAGTCGGCGCCGCCGTCCATGCGGCCGGCCTTCTTCATGCCGAAGCCGTGCACCACCAGGGCCGCGGCAAGGGCGCCCGTCACACCGAAGGCGATGAGGTCGGGCTGGATCATCCAGTTGCCCACGCGCAGGTCGCGATGACGCGCGATGAACGGGGTGTTCACTTCCACCCAGTTGTCCTCGATGTTGTGCGGGTTGGCCTCGCAGCACCCGATGCAGGGGGCTCCGGCCTGAACGCACCAGCTGCGGCGGTTGTTCCACATGACCACGCCGCAGTTCGAGTTGGTCTGGGGCCCGCGACAGCCCAGCGCGTACAGGCAGTAGCCCAGCTCCTCTTCCTTCGAGCCGAACTTGTACACGAACTCGCCGTTCTCGAAGTGGCCGCGGCGCTCGCAGTTGTCGTGCACCGTCTGGCCGAAGATCTGGGCGGGGCGGTTGTGCCCATCCAGCTGAAGGTGATTGGGGCCCAGCATCAGCACTTCGGTGAGAACCGCCATCAGATGCTCGGGGTTGGCCGGGCATCCCGGCACGTTGATGACCGGGGTGTGAATGCCCTTCTTCTTCAGATAGGCCATCACGCCCGTGGCGCCGGCGGCGTTCGGCGCAGCCGACATCCAGCCACCGTTCACCGCGCAGGAGCCCAGGGCCACCACGGCGCGCGCGTTCTCCGCCGCCTCCTCAAGGTGATGAACGCCCGGCAGGCCGGCCACGCGCAGCGCGTTGCCCTCCCAGCGCTCCACCACGGCGCCCTCGTACACCAGCAGGTAGTCGCCCGCGGCGATCGTCTGCTCCTTGGCCTTCTCCAGCGACTCGCCGGCACCGGCCGACAGCACGTCGGAGTAGTTCAGCGACAGCAGCTCAAGCACCACCGTGCCCACATCCGGCGTCTCCAGCTGGGCGAACGACTCCGTGCAGCCTGTGCACGACGCTCCCTCGATCCAGAGCACCGGGTACAGCTTGCCCTTGGCTCGCCCGATCAGCGACTCCTCCACCGCCTCGGCCACCTTCGGCGCCGCCGCGGATGAGAGACCGGCTGCCACGGCCAGAGCGCCGCAGAACTCCATGAACCGACGACGGGTCACACCGCGCGACTCCAGCATCGATTCGAGTTCGGGCACATGGGTCCCCTTCTCGCTCATGAACGCACCCCCCTCATGGGTCTCGTCTAACATGAATTACACCATTGTCCCCTCACAGCCCCCAACTTGGACTTATGAAGATGATGCGAAGCCAAATTCATCCAAGGTGTCCACAAGCGTATTATTTCTTTCTTTATGCGTAATATTTTATAAAAGAACAGCTCGGTTTTCATCTGACCTATGGCGATCGCATCCCAGCTCTGCGCCTGATCTGCAGGCAGGAGAGCACTGCTCTATACTCGCCTCCATCATGCGAGAATCCACGAAAGGAACCCTATGTACCAGATCGGCAATTTCCTGCAGAACGACGACGTCGCGGTGATCGCGCAGAAGGGCGCGTTCAGCGTGATCGAGTGGAAGCGCGACCTGTCGGTCAGCCAGACCAACGCGCAGGCCGCGTGGTTCGCCGCCGAGATGAACGTGCGTCGCAGGCAGGTGGTGTGCAACCTGGCAACGTCGCCCGTCACCGTGCAGGCCGGCGCCATGCAGTGGAGCGTGGGCGACGTGGGCGCCACCACGGGCGTGAAGGGCGTGGGCGACTTCCTGGGCAAGGCCCTGCGCTCGGCCGTCACCAAGGAGTCTGCGATCAAGCCCGAGTACGTGGGGTCGGGCGTGCTGGTGCTGGAGCCCACCTACCGCTACATCCTGCTGGCCGACGTGGCCGAGTGGGGCGGCGGCATCGTGCTGGACGACGGCCTGTTCCTGGCCGGTCACTCGTCGCTGAAGCACCAGCTGGTGGCGCGCAACAACTTCTCGTCGGCCATCGCGGGCGGCGAGGGCCTGTTCAACCTCAGCCTGGTGGGAAGCGGCGTGGCGGCCCTTGAGTCGCCCTGCCCCCAGGAGGAGCTGATCGTCATCGACCTGCAGGACGACGTGCTGAGGATCGACGGCAACATGGCGCTTGCCTGGAGCCCCTCGCTGCAGTTCACGGTTGAGCGCTCGGGAAAGACGCTGATCGGCTCGGCGGCCTCGGGCGAGGGCCTGGTGAACGTGTACCGCGGCACCGGCCGCGTGATGATGGCGCCCACGATCTACGGCGCCACCTCGACGCCGGCCACCTCCGACGGCGGCGGCCTGGGCGGGATGCTGCCCGACATCCTGTAGGGCCGCAGACGGCGCGCGCGGCGCGCCTCGCAAAGACGCAGTCGCCATCAGGGGCGCTGAGCATCGGCTCGGCGCCCCTTTCCTGTGCCCCCAAGACGCGTGCGGACGCTCGCTGCCCTACGCCGCTCCCGCGCATGAAAAACGGGCGCCCTCGCAAGAGGACGCCCGTTCGCAGCATGCCTGCAGCGCGTTGCCGCAGCGGTGCCGACGCCTTAGCTCTCGTCGGTGCGACGACGCGCGATGCGGGCCAGCAGGCCCATGAGCGCAGCGCCCAGGCCCGCGCCGGCCACCGCCACCGCGCCGGCATCGCCGGTCGAAGGCATCTTGGCCGGGGCGGTCACCTTCGGATCGCCCGGCTTGCCCGGGGTCGGGTCACCCGGCTTGCCCGGCTCGGGGTCGCCCGGAGTCTCCGGATCCTTCACCAGCTCGTACACGTAGGTGACCTCGGTCGTGCCCTCGACCACCTCACCGGTCTCGGACCCGCGGGTCAGCTTCGGAACCCGACGGTAGGTCTTGCCGTTCTTCTCGATCGTGTCGGGACGGTTGTCGGTGGTGTCGTAGGCCGTGCCCGCAGGGGTGTCCTTCTCGTCGATCACGTCATCGGCGATCGGGTTGCCCTCGGAGTCCTCGTAGTGAACGACCACATCGCCCTTCACCAGCTCGTACACGTAGGTGACCTCGGTCGTGCCCTCAACCACCTTGCCGGTCTCGGCGCCCTCGGTCAGCTTCGGCACGCGCTTGTAGATGCGGCCGTTGTGCTTGATCGTGTCGGGGCGGTTGTCGGTGGTGTCGTAGTCCGTGCCCGTGGGCTTGTCCTTCTCGTCGGTCACGTCATCGGCGATCGGGTTGCCCTCCGTGTCGCGGTAATGCACGATCACGCTGCCCTTCACCTCTTGGTACACGTAGGTGACGGTCTTGAAGCCCTCCTCCACCGCGCCGGTTGCCGGATCGGAGGAAGTCAGGCGGCCATCGGCGTCAACCGCGCCCACCGGGTAGTCCGTGCCTGCGGGCACCAGCTTGTAGGTGCGACCCGCGCTGGTCACGATCTTCTGAGGACGGTTGTCCACGATGGTGTCGTACGCGGTTCCGATGGGAACGTTCTTCTCGTCAACCACTTCACGGCTGATCTCGTTGCCCTCGGTGTCCAGGTAGCGCACGGTCACGCTGCCCGTCGGGTCGGCCGGGGCCTCCACCAGCTTGTACTCGTAGGTCACCTCGGTCGTGCCCTCGACCACGGTGCCGGTCTCGGCAGCCGAGCCGGCCTTCACGCCCACCAGCTCGTAGAACGACTTCACGCCGGTGTCGGGGTCGGTGTACACGATGGTCTGGGGCTTGTTGTCGATGGCCGTGTCGTACTCGGTGCCCAGCGACGACTTCGGCGTGTCGATCACGTCACTGGCAATCTGCTTGCCCGTGCCCTGCTCCACGTAGTGCACCAGCACGTCGCCCTTCACCTCTTCGTACACGTAGGTGACGGTCTGGGGATCCTTGGCAACCTTGCCGGCAACGGGGTCGGACGACTCCAGGTGGCTGTTGCCGTCAACCGTTCCCACCGGGTAGGAGCCGGCGCGGACCAGGCGGTACTTCTTGCCCTGGTGCTCGATGGTCGCGGGCTTCAGCGCGTCGGTGGCGGTGTCGTAGGCATCACCCGTGGGCTGGTCCTTCGCCACATCCTGCGGGTCCTTGATCACGTTGCCGTTGACGTCCTTGTACTCGACGGTCACGTTGCCGCGCACCTGCTCGTACACGTAGGTGACGGTCTGCCTCTCGGCGGTCACGTTGCCGGTGGGGCTAGCCGACTTGGTCAGGTGGCCCTTGTCGTCAACAGCGCCCACGCCGTAGTCGCCGGCCTTCTTCACCAGCTGGTACACCTTGCCCTCGGGGGTGGTGATCTCCTCGGGCTTCAGCTTGCCCTCGGCGTTGTAGGCATCGCCGATCGACGCATCCTCGGCCGCCACGGCGGGGTCTTTGATCTGCTTGCCCTCGGTGTCCACGTAGGTCACGTCAACGCCGCTCTTCACCTGGCGGTACACGTAGGTGACGGTCTTGCGCTGCTCGGCCACGTTGCCGGTAACGGCATCCGAGCTCACCTGGTGACCGTTCTTCTCCACGGCGCCCACCGCGTCGAAGTAGCCGCCCTCCACCAGCTCGTACACACGCCCGTCAGGCGTGGTCAGCTTCTTGGGACGCAGGGTGTCGGTAACCGTGTCGTAGTTCTCGCCCACGGGCTGATCCGTTGCCGCGTTCTTCTGGCCCGCAACCTCGGCGCCGTTCTCCACGAAGGTGATCTTCTTGCCCTCGGTGTCCACGTAGGTTACGTCAACGCTGCCCTTCACCTGCTCGTACACGTAGGTGATGGTCTGGGGCTGCTCGGTCACCTTGCCGGTGGTGGCGGCGGACTCGACACGGTGGCCCTGGTCGTCAACCTTGCCCACCTTGTCAGAGGGATAGGTGGCGGCCTTCTTCACCAGCTGATACACCTTGCCGTCAGCGGTGGTGATGCGCTCGGGACGCAGCTCGGGGGTGGCGCCGTTGTAGTCGTCGCCCACGGGCTGATCCTTGGCGGCATCCTTGTTGGGCTGCAGCATGGTGCCCTCGGTGTCGATGTAGCTGACGTCAACGCTGCCCTTCACCTGCTCGTACATGTAGGTGATCACCGTGGTGCCCTCGACCACCTTGCCGCTCTCGGCGCCCTTGGTCAGCACCGGCACCAGCTGGTACACCTTGCCGTCGGCAGTGGTGATGCGGTTCGGGCGCTTGTCGGCGGTGTCGTAGGCGGTGCCCACCGACGAGGCGTCGGTGTCCTTCACGCCGGCGGGGAAGTCGGCGTCGTTCGGGTCAAGCGTCTGATCGCCCGGCAGCGTGCCGATCGTCTGCGTGGCGTCGGTGCCGTCATAGCCCGAGCCGGTGCCGGGAAGCGGGTTGCCCTTCACATCGACGTAGTGCACCGCCACGTCGCCCTTCACCTCTTCGTACACGTAGGTGACGTCCAGGGTTCCGTCAACCACCTTGCCGGTTTCGGCAGCGGGGCTGGCCAGGTAGCCCTGAGCGCCGGCCTTCGGCGTCACCAGCAGGCCGGTGGCGTCAACGGTGCCCGCGCCCGCCGTGGGGCCGGCCGTGGCCACGCGACGATACAGCTTGCCCTTATGGGTGATGGTGTCGGACTTGTAGTCGGTGGTGGTGTAGTCGGTGTCCACCGCGGCACCCGTGGTGTCGTACACCGGGGTCGAGATCTCGTTGCCGTCCACGTCAACGTAGTGCACCACCACGTTGCCCGTCACCTGCGGAATCACGCGCTCCTTGTACACGTAGGTGACCACCGTGGTGCCCTCGACCACTGAGCCCGCGGGGCTGCCCTGGGTCAGCGAGGGAACGCGGTCGTACACCTTGCCATTCGACTCGATGGTGTCAGGCCAATTGCCAGCTGTGTCGTAAGGCGTGCCCACCGACGAGGTGTCGGTGTCCTTCACCGCAGCCGTGTAGTCGGAGTCCTTGTCGTCGCTCTTCAGGGTGTCGGCGGCCTTCACCGATTCGATGTTAAGGGTCTTGTCGGAGCCGTTGAACTTGCCGGTGCCGTTCAGCGGATTGCCGTCCGAGTCGAGGTAGCGCACCACCACGTCGCCCTTGACTTCCTTGTACACGTAGGTCACCTCGGTCAGAGGCTTCTCCACGCTGCCGGTGGGCGTACCGCCATTCGCAGAGTTCTGGGCCACCAGGCCGGGCTTCGTGGTCTCAACCAGGTTGTAGTCAACGCCCACCTTGCCCACCTCGTACATGCCGGAGGAGGCCAGACGGTACAGCTTGCCGTTCTTCGGCGTGATCTGGGCAGGACGATGGTCGGTGATGGTGTCGTACTCGGTCGTGTACGAGGCGTTCTCGGTATCGGTGACCGGCTCGGCGATCTTGTTGCCCTCGGTGTCAACGTAGTTCACCACCACGTTGCCCTTCACTTCCTGGTACACGTAGGTGACGAAGCGCTCGCCCTTCACCACGTTGCCGTTGGGAGCGGTGCCGGTGGGGTCGTCCTGACCCACCACGGCCTTCAGCTTCGAGCTGGTCAGGTTATGCTCAGCGCCCACGGTGCCCACGGGGTACTTGCCCGCGTCAACCAGCTTGTACACCTTGCCGTTCTTGTCGGTAATGGTGGCGTCACGACGGTCGTCGGTGGTGGTGTAGGTCGAGCCCACAGGGGCGTTCTCAACGTCCTTCACCGGATCCTGAATCACGTTGCCGTTCACGTCCACGTAGTTCACGGTCACCGAGCCCTCAGCAAGCTCGTACACGTAGGTGACGTAACGCGTGCCCTGAGCAACCTGGCCCTTGGGGGCCGTACCCAGCACGTTGTCGGCGGCGATGAGCCCCGCCTTGCCGGTGGTCAGCAGGTTGCCGTCGTCTCCCACCTCACCCACGGTGTAGGAGCCCTTCTTCACCAGCTTGTAGTTGTGATTCTGGAAATCAATCGTGCCCGGGCGCTTGTCCTCCACCGTGTCGTAGGGCGAGCAAATGTTGCCGTCCGTGGCGGGCGTGTCCACCTCTTGGGGCTTGATCTCGTTGCCCTCAGTGTCCACGTAGCGCACCAGCACCTCGCCCTTGTGCACCTGCGGGGTGTTCGAGGCCGTGGCGACGACCGCACGGTTGTCCTCGCCGCCGCCGTACTGAGCGTTCGCACCATACGTGGGGTTGATATACGACGTGGGAATTCCCGTGTCATCGCCGTATGCAGGGAACGGCTTGCCGCTCATGTCGGTGAACTGGGCGTCATTGAAGACACCAGCGGCTCCACCGGAAGCCCAGTTCTCATTGTCGAAGTTGATGCCGAAGGTGCCCATGTTGCCTGCGGGAACCTTATCGGGGTTGATCGTGCCCATTACCAGAACGCCCGGCTTGCTGTAGTCGCCGAAGAAGCGAACGGTGGCCGTCTTGCGATCATCGCTGATCGACTCGATCATGGCGTAGTGAGTACCGTCCGCCACGAATGCCGACTTATCCTTTGAGTTTCCAATCTGTGGCTTTTTCTCCAGATCGTAGGGCATGAAGTACACCGGCAGCTTCGCGCCCACGATGTTCGACTCCGCCCACGTCCACGGGTTGGGGTTCGTGGACTTGCACGAGATCTTGGCGATGAAGCCGCCCGGGATGCCGCCGATCTCGGTGTTGAACACCAGCACGCCCTGAGACTTGAAGTCCTTCATGAAGCTGATGTCCTCAGCATCACCGATGGGGCGGGCGTCGTAGGTCATCACGTTCGCGCGCATGTACGGCTTCGTGCCGTCGTTGTCCTGGAACACCTGCTTGCCCTGAGAGTCATACACGGGCTTTTTGTCGTTATCGAGAATGGGCGGCGCAGGCTTGCCGGCATTGCGTGCAAAACCGGTATCGCCACCGCTGTTCCACGCGGGAAGCGTGTACTCGGATTCCTTGATCACCACATCATTCACCAAGAAGCGGAACTTCGCCTTGGTATCGCGGGTAAACGCGATCGACTGCGCCTTGTCGGCACGCGACACCTGGAACTGCAGGTCGGCCAGGCCCTCAACGCGCTCGTTGAAGGTGATCTTGTACTTCACGCGCTTGATGACGGCATTGTCAGCCGAGATATCGAAACGCGAAGGGTCATTGGAGTCCATGGCCCGGTAGTAGTCGCTGTGGTACGAGACACGCTCGACCTTGGCCACCTCGACGCTCTCGGTCGAACCGTCGCTCTTCTTGACCTTCACCACGATCTTGCGTGGCAGCGTGAAAGGGAGGTCCTGGCTCTCCACGAAAAAGTAGTTGCCCGCATGCAGGCTCTGGCCGGCGAAGCTGAAGGTCGCGCTGGCATCCTTGCCCTGCACCGTGGGCGGCGCACCGATGCCGCTACCAGTAAACGTAACGGTGGTGACCGGCGTGACCTGCTTCTCCTCCTTGTTGATGGGCATCGTGCCCGGTGCCGGGCACGTCGCCGCGTTGGCTGCGGACGCATCCGCGGCCTTCAACGTGGCGGACCCATCCGTGGCAAACGCAGGAATCGGCTGCGCGAGAAGAGATCCCACCAGCACCGACGTCACTCCTATACGCATCGGCGGGCTCAGCAGGCGATCCTGTTTCTTGTCGGCCATCCATTCCTCCCTTAATCTAAAGTAACTCTGTAATCTTTTGTGACATAATATCTATGTCGGCTGAATCATAAGTTTCCTTAACCGATACGCCTCTCTTGGTTGGTTGCTCCTTAAGAAAATCTAAATTATTCTTAATAATATTTTATTTAATTGTCTTCAATATTTAATAAAATCCCTGATCAATGCTATGAAATGCTCTCCCGTGCTTCGTTCAACAGTTAGAATCATCATCGATGATTTTTTGATTTCCGTAATAACCGCTGACGAGTGGAATCCGGGCGCAAAAAGCCCGGGCGCACGCACCGCATCGTCCAAAGACGGGAATGACGCAAGGCCTCACACAAGGCCCCCGAAAGCATCGGGCGGCACGCTGCGGCGAAACCGCAGTGCCGCCGAAAAGAGCGGCGCAACGACGCGCCGCCTCATCACCCTATTCCGCAGCCGCCTGGGCCACGCGCGTGGTGCTGACCACCTGCAGCTCCCCGGCTGCCCCTTCCCCGTCGGCGCAGGCCTGGTCCAGCATCGCGGCCAGCAGCACGTCGGGACGCAGGCTGCCCTGCTCGCGTGCGCGCAGCGTGAAGCGCCAGACCTCATGGCCGCCGTCGCCGCGCCGATCGACGGGCCGAACGTCGCCCACCAGGAAGTCCGCCACCTCAAGCACGCGCTCCTTGCGCTTGCGCACCACCTTCACCTGCGCGGGAGCCGTCAGCCGGGGCACCGCATGCGACAGCCGCACCTCGTAGGTGCTCAGGGGAAACGCCACACTGGCAGCCTTCGCCCCAGGGTCGAGGTAGGCGCACGAGGTAACCATGAGGTCGGGCACGCTGGCCCGCTGAAGCGCGCAGAGCGCCTCGTCCGCAGGCACGTAGCGCGTCAGCTGCACGTCGAACGTCTCGCACGTGCTGCCCACACCCACCGGCAACGCCGCGCCGAATGCGATCTTCATGTGCGGCGAGAATCCCTGGCTCACGGCGAAGGGCAGCCCCGCGCGGCGAATGGTGCGCTCAAGCGTGCGGGCCACCTCCAGGTGCGACAGCATGGCCAAGCGTCCCTGCTCTACGTAGTGGGCGCGCAGCACGAAGCGCTGGGGGGCGTTCATCTACCTCACCCCCGCAAGCATGTTGTCGATGCTCAGCGCAGGGCACACGCCGCAGGCCGAGCAGCTGTCGAAGGTGCAGTCGGGCGTGGTGCCCTCGCGGTCGGCCAGGCGCCGCTCACGAGCCAGCCAGCGGCGGCTGGCTCCCGTCGAGATGTGCTCCCACGGCATGATGTAATCCAGCGGATACGAATTCTGCGCCACAGCATCCACATCGAAGTCCAAGGCCTCCGCGGCCTCACGCCAGGCGGCCTCGTTGAAGCACTCCGTCCACGCATCGAAGCGCGCCCCGCGCCGCCACGCCTCCTCGATCAGATCGGCGGCCTCGCGCCCGCTGCGACTGGTCACCGCCTCCACGAAGCTGGTCTTGGGATCGTGCCAGCGCACATCAATCGCCCGCGAGCGCACCGCCTCGCGCAGCACCCCCACACGGCGCAGAGCCTCCTGGGGCGGAATCTGCCCGTCCCACTGAAAGGGCGTCTGGGCCTTCGGCACGAACAGGGCCACCGAGGCGCTGATCTTCACCGCGCCCTTCTGGTCAGGAGGAACGGCCCGCACCGCCCGTTCGTACGAGCGCTCCAGCATGCGCGCGATGCCCCGCACGTCATCGTCCGTTTCGGTGGGAAGGCCGATCATGAAGTACAGCTTGCAGCGCCGCCACCCCGCCGCGAAGGCCGCGTCGATGGCCCCGAACAGGTCGTCCTCGGTGACGTTCTTGTTGATCACATCGCGCAGGCGCTGGGTTCCCGCCTCGGGCGCGAAGGTCAGGCCGCCCTTCTTGCGGCCCGCCACCAGCGCGGCCATGTCAACGCCGAACGAATCCAAACGCTGCGAGGGCACCGAGATCCGCACCCCCGTGCCCTCGGTGGCCTCGTTCAGCCGACGCAGGATCTGATCGATCTGCGAATGGTCGGTTGACGACAGCGACGTAAGACTGACCTCGTCGTACCCGGTTTCGGCCAAGCCCTTCAGCACCGATGACACGATGTTGTCGGCGCTGCGCTCGCGCACCGGCCGGTACATCATGCCCGCCTGGCAGAAGCGGCAGCCCCGCGCGCACCCGCGCAGCACCTCCACGTTCAGGCGGTCGTGCACGGCCTCGGTGAAGGGCACGATGCACGGCTCCCACCCCGAGCTGTCCGCGAATCCCTCGAACACCTGCTTCTCGATGCACGTGGGCACGCCCTCCACCACCGGCTGGATCCACGAGCCGCTCTCCTGGGCCTGGTCCTCGGAAAGCCAGCGATAGAACGACGGCACGTACCAGCCCGGCACCGTCGCCAGGGCCCGCAGGGTATCGAAGCGCGACAGACCCCGCCGGCGCGCGTCGCGGATGACCTCCAGGCCGTCGGGCAGCATCTTCTCGCCCTCGCCGATGTTCAGCGCGTCGAAGAAGGGCGCGTAGGGCTCGGGGTTGAAGGCGCACGGGCCGCCCGCGATCACGAAGGGGTCATCCTGGCCGCGCTCGGCCGCACGCAGGGGAATTCCCGCCAGGTCCAGGGCCTCCAGAATGTTCGTGGCAGCCAGCTCGTGGGGAAGCGTCACCCCCACCACGTCGAACGCGCGCACCGGCGCGCAGCTTTCCACCGAGAACAGGGGCAGCCCCGCCTCGCGCAGGCGGTCGCACATCTCGGGCGCGGGCAGGAACCCGCGCTCGGCCGCCATGCCCGGGCGCGCGTTCACCACGTTCACCAGAATGCGCAGAGCCTGGTTGGGCTGGCCCAGCTCGTAGGTGTCGGGGTAGATCATGCACAGATGGAAGTCGGCGTCGTGCTTGCGCACGGCGCCCCACTCGTGGTTGATGTAGCGCGAGGGCCGCTCGGCGCGCTCGACCAGCGGACGCACCTGATCCCATATGCTTGTCAGCCGGGCGGGCATGCCTAGCCTCGCCCCCTCACGCGGGCGCGGGCGCTGTCGGCAAGCGAGCGGGCCGCGCGCGCCGCTCCCCCAGCGGCGCCCTGAGCGCCCCGAGCCATCGTGCGGGCGCCGGCGGACAGGCCGGTTCGGGCCCGCTGAACGGTCGGGTTCGCACCCGCCTTGGCCAGGGCCCCGCCCGCGGCGTGCACCGCACGGCCCGCGCCTTGAGCGGCGGCCTGAGCGATGCCGGCCACCGAGCGGCCGCTTTCGAAGTACTCGATCACCGCACGGCCCATGGCCACGGTGCCGGTGTAGCCGATCGTTCCGCGCACGGCGAAGCCCGCCACCGGAATCAGCCCGCCCACCTCGCGCGCCACGGTGCGGAAGGCGAAGCCCGCGCCCACGATCGCAATCACCTCGCGCACGCGCTCGATGGTCATGGGCTCGCCGTAGGCCGCCGCAATCGCCAGCGTCATGCGCACCTGGTTCAGGGTCATCAGCGGCATGTCGGCGCCCGGGATCACGTCCAGCACGCCAATGCCCGCGTTCTGCATGGCGGCGCTTCCCACGGCCTCAAGGGCCAGGGGCCGACGTGCGCAGGGAAAGGCCAGCGCCAGGGCAAGCGACTTCTGCGGGCACGCCTGCACCAGCCACTGGCCCATGCGCAGCAACAGCAGCTCGCGCGCCTGGCCTTGAAGCGCGTACGGCTCGGCCGCCTCGTCGAACAGGTCGTCCGCCGAAGCCTCGGGCGCCGACGCCGCCCCGGTCACGTTCGCCACGCCCCGCAGGGCCCCCGATGCCGGGCCGGGCACACCCGGGATGCCGTCGAGCGCCTGGGCCACCGCGCCCGCCGCAGCCGAGGCCGCCGAGGCGACCGAGCGCAAGGCGCCGGGAGCCTGCGCCGCCACCGGAGCCACCACGTCCAGCACCGGCAGCGGGCGCCCGGCTGCGCTGGCTATCTGGCAGGCCAGCGCAGGCAGGGTGGACACCACCATCGCGGGCACTCCCGCCGCACGCAGGTCGCCGGCCATGGCGCCCACCGTGTCGGACAGCCCGGCCACCACCACGGCCACGTCGTGGTCGCCGCGCACCGGAACCGCCACGCGCCCGAAGCAGGCCACGTGCAGCTCGACGTTGGCGGGCGGGTTCGCGAACAGCTCGCGCGCGAACGAGGCCAGGTCGTCCGGGGCCGACTCGTCAAGGTACACGCCCAGCGCGATGGGCGTGGCGCGCTCCTCCTCGATCGTGCGCGCCTGGTCCATCACGGCCGAAACATCAACGGGTAGCTGCATAGCCGACCCTCCTCGCATTCTGCTTGTTGTGCGCCCACACCGAGCCCACCAGGCCCAGCAAGGCGAAATTCACCACCATGAACGAAGAGCCGTAGCTCATGAACGGCAGGGGGATGCCGGTAATCGGCATAAGTCCGCAGGTCATTCCAATATTCTCAAGAATCTGGAACAGCCACATCCCCACCACGCCCATCACGATCAGAGCGCCGAACACGTCGCACGAGCGACGCGCGATGAAGAAGCAGCACACCAGAAGGGCCATGTACAGAACCAGCAGGCACAGGGCGCCGAGGAAGCCCAGCTCCTCGGCAAGCACGCAGAAGATGAAGTCGGTGGGAGCCTCGGGCAGGATTCCCAGGCTGTGCTGGCTTCCCTGCAGGTAGCCCTGACCGAACAGGCCGCCCGAGCCGATCGCGATCATGGCCTGGTTCAGATTGTAGCCCTCCTTCGAGGCGTTGGTCGATCCCTGGTCAAGGAACACCAGCAGGCGGTTCCTCTGGTACTGCTTCAGCAGCTTGTACTCGCCCGTGCTGTCCTTGATCGCCTCGTCCACCGCGAACACCAGGGCCACCAGGGCCACGCCCACCGCCAGGCTGATCAGCAGGAAGCGACGGTTCGCCCCTCCCATCACCAGCGAGGTGGCCCCGATCGCCAGGTACACCAGGCCCGTGCCCAGGTCGGGCTGCGTCATGATGCACGCGAAGGGCACCAGCATCAGGCCCACCGTCTTCAGGTACGCGCGCGCGTCGTCCAAGCGCCCCTGGTAGGGAGCCATCAGCGCCGCGTCCAGCAGCACCACCGTCACTTTGGCGAACTCGCCCGGCTGCACCTGCATGCCGATGTTGATCCACGAGGTGGCGCCCATGGTGTTCACGCCGATGACGGGCAGGTGCGGCGACAGGATCAGCAGCACGTTCACGATCAGGAACACGTTGCGGAACCCCGCCAGGCGCGTGTAGTCGAAGTGCCACGTCACCGCCATGACCACCGCGCCCACCGCCACGCCCGCCAACTGACGGGTGAAGCTGTAGTCGGGGTTGGAGGACACGGCGGAGTACACCACCATCAGGCCGAACGACACCAGTGCCGCCACCACGGCCACGAAGGGCCACAGCACCCGGCGCGGCGTGCGCGACGACGCGCGGCGCCCCTCGCCCGAGCCGACGGCGGTGCGCACGGTATGTATCTGGTTCACCTGCATGGCGTCGCGCTAGTCCGTCCTTCCCGCACGTGCCCCCACGTACCTCACCGACTCGCCCGTGGAGCCCTCGACGCGCCCCACCTTGCCGGGCTCGCCCTCGTCGGCGGCCAGCGCGGCGGCCATCACCTTCGCCCCGATGGGGCCTGCGGTGGCCGCACCGCCCCCGCCTTCCTCCACCAGCACCGACACCACGTAGCGCGGCTCGTCGAACGGAGCATAGCAGGCGAACCACGCGTAGTCCTCGGTCTCCACCATCTCGGCGGTACCGGTTTTGCATGCGATGGTGGTGGGGTCGAGGCCCTGCTCGCGAAAGGCCTTCGACAGCGCGGGCGACGCCGGGGCCACGCCGTTCAGGGCGCGGCGAACCAGGCTCAGGTGCTCGTCGCTCACGTCGGGCTCGGCAAGCACCTCGGGCTGGAACGTGACGGCGGCGGCGTTGCGGCCGTTGCGCACCTCCTTCAGCAGATGCGGCTTCATCAGGCGCCCCGTGGCGATCCCCCCATAGGCCACCGCCACCTGAAGCGGGGTCACCAGCACGTCGCCCTGACCGATCACCATGTTGGTGAGGTCGCCGCCGCGCCACACGCCCTCGGTGGGCACGTCGGCCCAGTAGGCGGCCTTCCACTCGGGCGTGGGCACGCGACCCTTCTCCTCGGAGGGCAGGTCGATGCCGGTGGCCTGGCCGAAACGGTACTTGATGGCCTCCTCCTGCAGGGCGGTGTCGCTCAGCCTGCCGCCCTGGCTGACGCCGGCGAAGAAGAACCCGTAGGCGATCTCGTAGAACACCACGTCGCATGAATGGATGATGCCGCCCTCGAAGTTCAGGGTGCCGTGACCGCTCTTCAGCCAGCACTTCTGCACATCGCCCGACCTGAACCCGTCCCATGAACCCGTGCAGGTCCAGGTACGGCCCGCGTCGGCGAATCCGTGGCGCAGGGCCGCCAGGCCGGTGAACGACTTGAACGTGGAGGCCGCCGCGTACGCGCCCGAGGTGGCGCGGTTCAGCAGCGGATGATGCGAGGAGGCCGACGAGTACAGGTCCCACACATCCTGCGAGATTCCCCCGGTGAACGTTTCCGGCGCGAAGGTGGGGTAGCTGCCCATGGCCACGATCGAGCCGTCGCGCACGTCCATCACCACCACGGCGCCTGCCACGCCCGTGCCCGTGCCGATCACGCCATCGGGCGCGATCAGGTCGGCCAGGGTGCGGTCCACCGTGTACTGCACGCTGGCCCGCAGGGTAAGGTGCAGGTCGCTGCCGCGCAGGGGCTGGGTCTCGCTGACCACGCGCACCACGCGGCCGTTGGCGTCGGCCATCACGCGGCGCTTTCCGTGCTCGCCTGCCAGCACGCGGTCGTACACGTACTCCACGCCGCTCTTGCCCACGTCGTCACCCAGCTCGATCTGCGAGTTCTGGGGCTTCTCCTTCAGGTCGTCAGCCGACACGCTGCCGGTGTAGCCCAGCACGTGCGCGGCCAGGGCCCCGTAGGGATAGCTGCGGATCGTGCGGTTCTGCACCGTGACGCCCGGGAAGGCGTCGGAGTGCTCGGTGATGAAGGCCACGTTGCGCAGGCTGACGTCGGCATCGACCACGCGCTGGCTCTGCGCCCCCGACGAGGTGTCGGCAAGGCGCGCGCGCACCACGCTGTAGGGAACCCCCAGCACGGCCGACAGGCGCATCAGCACATCGCGGTCGTCGGCCACCTCGGCATCAGCCACCACGGTAAGCGACGAGCGGTTCTTCACCAGCGCCACGCCGTCGGCATCGAAGATGTAGCCGCGCGGGGCCGGGGTGGCCACGTCGATGTACTTGTTCTCGTTGGCCTGGCGCCGGTAGCCCTCCGACGACACCACCTGCATGCCGAACAGCCTGGTGGCCAGCGCGCCGAACACGGTTGCCGCCAGCGCCCCCAAGGCCAGGAAGCGGGCGGAGAGGTGGTCGGTGCTGCCGCCGGCAGGCGTGGGCGGCCCTCCCACGCGCGGCTCGGCGCCCGCATGGGAGGCCTCGTCAACCGAGGCGGACGACACATCGAGGTTCTGAATGGAGTTCAGCGTCGCCCGGCTGTGCCGCACGACCACGCGCCCCGCACGCAGCCGCGCGCGAATGGCGATCGCAACCGCAACGATCGCGGCCAGGGCCAAGGCGCCCAGTATGCCGTACAGGATCGCCGCAACCATGGGCTACCTCACGTTCGACACGTTCGTGGGAACCGCGGAGGCGCCTCGGGGCGCAAGCGCGCGCAGAACCAGGAACGCCGCCACGGCAAGCGCGAACGTGTACAGCGCCGTGGGCAGGATGGCGCCCGCAAGCGCCGACCCAACGCGCGCCTGATAGCCGCCCGCCAGCATGAAGGCGCCGAACAGGCCCTCGCATGCCAGACAGCCCACGGCGGCCAGCACCCCGGGCACCAGCAGCGAGTCGTTGTCAAGCGCGGCGAAGACCCGCGACGCCGCAGCGCACACCAGCGTCAGCGAGAAGGTCATGGCCCCCAGCGGGGCGCCGGTCACAAGGTCAAACGTGATTCCCGCAACGAAGGGGGCGAGGGGGCCCTGGGCGCCGGGACGCGCCAGCGACAGGCCCAGCATCAGGGCGACCGGCACGTGCGGGTACGCGCGCGCGATGCCCACGTGAGGGGCCACCAGCACCTGCAGCAGCAGGCCCACGGCCACGCAGGCTGCGGCGATAACGCTGTGATGGCTCATGTTCACGATGCATCAGTCCTTGTCGAATGCGAAGCGCGACCCTACGAGGCGGGCGTCTCGGCGGCCGGGCCGTCCTGCGGGCGCGTGACCACGAACACTTCCTCAAGGTCGTCCACCGAGGCGTTCTGCGACACCACGATGGTGCCGGTGGCGTTGCTGGCCGAGGCGTTCACGCTGACCACCTGGCCCACCAGAAGCCCGCTGACGTAGCTGCCCCCCAAGCCCGAGGTCACCACCACGTCTCCCACCGAGGGAAGCTGGCTTTCGTCGATGTCCTCCAAATGAAGAAGGCCGCTGAACGAGCCGCGCACGATTCCGTGAGCGCGGCTGGACTGGATCATCACGGCCGCGCCGGCGTTCGGGTCGGTGAGCAAGCGCACCGTGGAGCTGGTTGATGACACCGCGGTCACCTGGCCGATCACGCCCTCGGGGCTCATCACCGCCATGCCGGTGGCAATGCCGTCTCGCTGGCCCACGCCAATGGTAAGGGTATCGCTCCAGGCCGTGGCGCTGCGCCCGACGATCGGGGCGGCCACGCCGGTAAGGCCCGTGGTCTGCTTCATGCCCAACAGCGCCTCAAGGCGACGCGCCTTCTGGCGGTCCTCCTCCGCCGCAGCAAGGCTGGCGCGCAGCTCCTTGTTCTGGGCGCGCAGCTCAGACAGCGTCTCCTCCGACACCGTGGCCTCCTCAAGGGCCCCCGATGCCGCCGACCCCAAACCTCCCAGACCCGAAGTGGCCTGCGACGCGGTGCCGGTAACGCGCTGCACGGCCTGCTGAACGCCGTGCAGCGGGCCCTCGGCGCCTTCGCGCACGTACAGGGCCACCAGCGCCAGCGACACCGCCAGCAGCGCAGCCAGCGCGATGCGCCTCAGAAACGACGGGGAGCTCTGTGATATCCGCGAGGTCATCGAGCCGCGCTAGCGCGTGCGCATCAGCGTCTGGCGCAGGGCGGTGGGGGTGTCGAGCACCTTCATGCAGCCCACCACCACGTTGGTGAGCGCCGTCTCGCTGGTCCACACGGGAATCTCAAGCTTGTCGGTAAGGTAGCGATCGAGGCCCGACAGCAGGCCGCCGCCGCCCGTCAGCAGAATGCCGTTCTGGATGATGTCGCTGGCCAAGTCGGGATTCGTCTTCTTGAACGTCTCCTTGATGTTCAGCACCATCTCCTCGCACGGGGCGACCAGCGCGGCGCGCACGTCCTCGGACTGGATGGTGACCTCCTTGGGCTGCTCGGTGATCACGTCCTGACCCGAGATGATCATGTCGCGCTCGTGGCCGTCCTCGAAGGGAAGGATCGAGCCGATCTTGATCTTGATCACCTCGGCGGTGCGCTCGCCGATCTTGATGCCCAGCAGGTCGCGCAGGTGCATGGAGATGGCCTCGTCCATGCGGTTGCCCGCCAGACGCAGCGACGACGACGTGACGATGCCGCCCAGCGAGATGACGGCCACCTCGGTGGTGCCGCCGCCGATGTCCACCACCATCGAGCCGGTGGGCTCGGTAACGGGCAGGTCGGCCCCCATGGCCGCGGCCATGGGCTCCTCGATCAGAAAGGCCTGGCGGGCGCCGGCCTGAATGGTGGACTCGAACACCGCGCGCTTCTCAACCGACGTGGCGCCGCAGGGAATGCACACCACGATGCGCGGCTTGGCCTGCCACGGATACTTCCGCGGCGCCGCCTTGTTGATGAACGCCGATATCATGGCCTCGGTGATGTCGTAGTCGGCGATCACGCCGTCCTTCAGCGGATGCTCCGCCGAGAACGCCTCGGGCGTGTGGTTGATCATGTTCTTGGCCTCGTGGCCCACCGCCAGCACCCGGTTGGTGTGCCGCTCGATCGCGACCACCGAAGGCTCGTTGATGACGATGCCCTCACCCGATATGGCGATCAGGGTGTTGGCCGTGCCGAGGTCGATCGCCATGTCGGCACCCATGCGGCCCGTGAGCCCCGAGAAGAAGTCTAGAAAGGACATTCAGCATAGCCCCTTGAATCGCGTGTACAAGCAACTTCGAAGTCTATCACACGGCGCATCGGCGCTCGCAAGATCCACAGGCCACGCACGCTGGCGGCACGCGGTTGCGGTCTGCGAAAACACGCCGAATACCGCGACGGGGCAACGAGAAGGCGGGCCGCCCCGAAGGACGGCCCGCCCGTTGCTCGCAATCGCGTGACGATGTTACGCGAAGAAGATGCCGATCTCGCGCTCGGCCGACTCGGGCGAATCGGAGCCGTGGATCACATTCTCGTCCATCACCAGGCCGAAATCGCCGCGAATCGTGCCCGGGGCAGCCTCGGCGGGGTTCGTGGCGCCCATCAGCGCCCGCACCTTGGCCACGGCGCCCTCGCCCGACACCACCATCTTCACCACGGGGCCCGAGGTGATGTAAGACACCAGGTCGGCGTAGAAGGGCTTGCTGGCATGCTCGGCGTAGTTGGCCGCGGCCTGCTCGGGCGTGACCATGCCCAGCTCCATGCGCTCGACGGACAGGCCGGCGCGCTCGAAGCGGTTGACGATCTCGCCGATGTGGCCGTTGCGCACGCCATCGGGCTTGATCATGGTGTAGGTCTTCTGAACTGCCATGGTGTTCCTTTCATTCATGCGGCGCGCAGGCGCAGGGCCCCGCCGCTCCCCTAGTTCTGGCTTGCGAAATATAGCTCAACCGACGATATTTTCCAACCGATGCCATCGCGCACCATGCCCACCTTGTACTGCACGTCGGCGCCGTCCTTGGGCGTGACGGTGACGTAGGCGGTGGACGAGGCGGCCGCCCGATCAACGCCGTCCACCTTCACCGCGGTGCCGGACGCCACCAGCGACGCCATGGCCTGCGCGTCGCTGGACGACACGCTGGACGCGAACGCGCCGGAGGCCCCATCGGGGTTCTCGAACAGCTGCTGGGCCACGGCCTCCTGGGTAGGCCAGCCGAAGCCCTGAATGTACAGCACGATGCCCGCGCTCAGCAGAGCGGCCAGAAGCACGATCAACGCGATCAGAATCTTCAGGCCCACGCCGCGGCCCTTGCGGCGCTGACGCGCCACGCCCTTCGACCACTGCTCAAGCTCCTCGTCGGTGGCGCTGAAAAACCGCTCCTCCGAGCTTTCGTACGCGTGGTCGTCGTAGTTGTCGGCGTAGTAGTACGGGTCGTTCTGCGAGCGCTGCTCGGGCGCGGGCTCGGCATCGGGGAACGCCGACGCGGCGCTCACCGACACGTCCAGGCCTGAGATGTCGGCTCCGCCCAGCACAGGCAGCGCCTGCGTGACCTCGGCCGTTCCCTGCGACACCGCCGCCACGGCACGTTGGTAGTCCACCGTGGCCGACGAGGTGAGGAAATACGTGCGGTCGGCGATCGACTGCTCGAAGGCGTCAACCGCCTTCTGCATCTGACCGCAGGCCGTGTAGGCCTGGCCCAGGCTGGCGTACAGCTTGTTGCGCGTGGCCTGCTGCATGTCGAACTGCAGGGCGCTCTCGTACGAGGCCACCGCGTCGGCCGGGCGATTCAGGGCCATGAAGCACACGCCCAGGTTCAGCAGGGCCTTGGTGGGGTCGGGGTTGGCGTCGTCAAGCGCGGCCTCGCGGAAGGCCACGCCGGCCTCGGCCGACTTGCCCTGCTTCAGCAGCACGTTGCCCATGGCCAGGTACGCCTTGTAGGGCGTGGAGTACGAGCGGTTCGAGATGGCGATCTCGAAATGGCGCACCGCCTCGTCGAAGTCGTGCAGGGCCGCATGCGCCATGCCGTTGTTGTAGTTCACCGCGCCCGCCGCGTCGTAGGCGGCATCGGCCGTGGCCTGAGCGTAGGCCTCGATCGCCTCGGCGTAGCGCTTCATCTTGATCAGGCAGTTGCCCCGACGATGGTGCAGCAGGCCCATCTCGCCCGGCTCAAGCCCCGCCTCATCGCCCAGGCACGAGGAGTACAGCCTCAGCGCCGTGTCGTAGTCCTTGGCGGCCACCATCGCATTGGCCTGATGAAAAAGCTCGTTGTTCATGTGCGTCCTTCTTCGGAATGCGCGCCCGCAGACGCAGGCGCCGGGTCGCCCGCTATTCGGCGGCGCCCTCGATCGTCACGCGCTCGATCACATCGCCCACGCGCAGCTTGCCGATCACGTCCAGGCCCTCGACGGTCTGGCCGAACACCGTGTAGCCCGAATCGAGCATGGGCTGGGGGCCCAGGCAGAAATAGAACTGCGAGCCGGCCGAATCGGGATCCTGCGAACGGGCCATGGCAAGCGCCCCGTCGAGATGACGGTTGTTGGGATTGGTTGCGAACTCGCCCTTGATGCAGTAGCCGGGGCCGCCGGTTCCCAGGCCGCCCCAAGGATTCGCAGCCAGACGCACCACCTCGGCGCTGTCGTGCTCGCGGGTGTTGGGGTCGCCGCCCTGAATGACGAAGCCCTCCACGTACCGATGGAACTTCAGGTTGTCGTAGAAGCCCTTGCGCGCCAGCTCGACGAAGTTGCCCACGTGAATGGGGGCGTCCTTTCCGGCCAGCTGCACGCGGATGACCCCCTGGGAGGTCTCGACCACGGCCACCTCGTCGCCCGTAGGCTGATATGCAGGGGTATGCAGACCCATAGCTGATTCTCCTTCGTTCGGGCGCAGGGATACGGCACGCACCCTGCCTGCGGATGCTTCATTGTATCAGCAAGCGCCACACCGCCCAAAACCCCTACAACAAGCACGCGAAGCCCGCGCGCCGCCGGCCCCGCCCGAGGGGCCCCGGCAATGCCGGGGGCCTCGCCGCGTCCACCGCCTCGCTCTCCCCCATCAAACCTCGGCACCCGTACCCCCGCACCCCTCGGCGTCTCACTGCCTCGCCCATGCTCGAAGGCTCCACGCGTGAGGCTTCCCACTCATTAAAATGACTTTATAACTTCTATTAATGAGTCCCCTTCGATATTCTGTGCGACCATCGTCTCTCAAACAGGCCTCGCGCCACCCCGCATCGTCATCGGGGCCACGTCGTTCAGTCTGAAGGGAGCTGGTCATGCACTTGCCCACGAATCGCCTCGTCGCAATGACGGTCGCCCTCCTTCTTGCCCTCACGGCCCTTGCCCCCGCCGCCATCGCCGACCCTCACCCGGACGTCGTCGCCATCGGCGATGCCGCCTACCCAAGCCTTGACGCAGCGGTGGCCGCCGCGGCAACCGGCGACACGCTCACCTTGACGACCGATACCGAACTGCCGGCTCCCCTGGTCGTGCCTCCCGGCAAGCGGCTGACCATCGACCTGAACGGACACACCCTTACCTCGCGGATCGCCGACCCGAAGGGCTCCGCCATCGTCGCCGCGGGCGACGGCGCGCTGACCGTGCGCAATGGCAGCATCGTGGGCATCGATGCGGACGGAGACGGCTTTACCGGACGAGCGCTTCTGGCGAAAAGAGCCGCCGTCACCCTCGACCGCCTGAACATCGGCGACTTCCACCTGAAGGGCTCCCCTCTCAGCGCCCTCGGTGGCGCCATCAGCATGGACGCCGTAGAAAGCGCGACCATCACGGACTGCTCGCTGCACGACAACTCCGTCGGCGGCTCCTCACGCATCGCGCGCGGCGGGGCGATAGCCCTGACCACTGCGCCATCGGGGACAGCTGACGTGCTGATTCAAGGCACGCGCATCGAGAACAACGCCGTGACGGACGGCACCGGCAGCGTCGTCGGAGGCGGCCTGGCGATCAGCGGCGGCGGCACCATCCGCATAGTCAACAGCACGATCGCCGGCAACCGCGCCGTAGGCGGCGACGCCTGCGACGAGGCCGACGGAGGAGGCATCTCGATAATCCACAACCGCAGCTCAGATAGCGCGAAGGTGACGCTTGAGGGCAACGTCATCGCGGGCAATGCGGTCGATGGGGCCCAACGCTGCCTGGGTGGGGGCCTGCACCTGTGGCTGAAGGCGGAATCCGGCGACACCATCGACCTGCCCACCGGGGTGTTCGAGGGCAACCGCAGCGCGCAGTTCGGCGGGGCCATCGACTACACCACGCTGTACCAGCCCACGCTGACGCTGCACAACGCCGTGATCACCGGCAACGCCGCCGCAACGGGCGGTGGCGTGTGGGCCTGCCCCTCGTCCCGCGTTCAATGGCACACCACCCTCGGCGGGGCCATTCTGGACAACGCGTTGATCGACGGAGGCGGCATCGTGGCCTCCAGCGGCACGGACGTGCGCTTCGAGGGGTCCGACACCGACCTGATGCCGAACCACCCCAACGACCCCGCCGTGAACACCGTGACGGTAGCGCCCCGTACGTTCACCGGCGAGCGGATACGGTGGTACGCCGACGAGCCCGACCATCCCTACACCGCAGGTGACGACGAGGTCGCTCCCGATTACTACACGGCACGCTCCACCAGCTTCGGGCTGTATGGGGCAACGGAGGGCGAGGGCGTGGCCGGCGCCCTGCCCGCAGCCGACGTCGTCTTCCGCAACAACGTGGCAGGACTGATCGGCGGCGCCATCGCCACCAACAGCCCCCTGCAAGTGGGCGACCCCCAGGACGTCGAGGTGACGGTTACAAAGCGTTGGGTGGATGCCAGCGGCACGGACCTGACCGCAGACATACCCGACACCATAGGCGTGGTGCTGGTGCAGATCGACGAGAACGGCACCGAGCGCGCGCTTGACCACGTCCAGCTGACCGCAACCGACGGATGGACGCACACCTTCACCCAGCTGCCAGCCAGAGGAAAGGCGAACGGAGCCGTGGTGGCCTACCGCTACGAGGTGCGCGAGGCAGAATCCGCTGAGGGCTTCACCGCCAAGGACCCCGTGGTAACGCGCGTGGACGACACCCATACCAGCGTGGCGCTGACGAACGTCGCCGCGCCGGCAGCCACCAGCGTTGCGGTGTCGAAAGTCTGGGAGGGCGAGCCGGCCGCTCAGGCGACCGTGCGCCTGCTGGCTGACGGAGCCGAGGTGGGCTCAGCCGTGCTGACGGCGGAGAACGGCTGGCAGCACACCTTCGCCGACCTTCCCTTGAAAGCCAACGGGCAGCTCATCGCCTACACCGTAACCGAAGATGCGCTGGAAGGCTACGACAGCGTCGTGTCAGGCTCCGCCGACGGGGGCTTCATCGTAACGAACACCAAGCGCGTGCCGCCCAGCAACCCACCGACGCCCAGCGTGCCTCCCGTCACGCCGCCTGCGCCGCCCACGCCGGCAACCCCCGAACCGCCCGTCGTGGTGCCGCCCGCGCCCAACCAGCCCGCGAATCCCACGGCGACCGTTCCGGCCACGGGCGATACGGCCACCCATCCGCTGGTCGCGACCTCAGCCGCAGGCGCGATAGGCGCGCTTGCCCTGGCGCTGACGCGGCGAAACGCTCGGTAGCGCGTCGCCGCCAGCAGCAGAGCGCAGCTGGCGGCACCCCCGCGCGCTCGTCACAGGACGAGGCAGTCAACCGAACGACGTGCGCAAAGGCAACCGTGGCGCACTGCCCCCACCGCGCCGCGCAGCGCTTCGCTAACGGACGCGCTCAAGCAGGCTCACCGTCTCCACATGGAACGTCTGCGGGAACACGT
Organism: Berryella wangjianweii; assembly: GCA_013201155.1. Lineage (GTDB taxonomy): Bacteria > Actinomycetota > Coriobacteriia > Coriobacteriales > Eggerthellaceae > Berryella > Berryella wangjianweii. The sequence continues at coordinate 823,217 of CP053716.1, forward strand.
CCACCGGCTGCGCCCGCACCAGGCGATAGCCCTGCTGCTCGAAGCGAGCGACGTCACGCGCCCACGTCGCGGGGTCGCAGCTGACGTATACCACGCGCAGCGGGGCCGCCTTCGCGATCAGAGCGGGAACCTCAGGCGCCAGTCCCGCGCGCGGAGGGTCCACCACCAGCGCGTCAAGATCGCCCAGGCCCTCAAGCTCGCGCGCGGCATCGCCACCCAGCACATCTACGAACACGCCGTTCAGATCGGCGTTGAACCGCAGGTCGCGCACGGACGACGAGGCCGCCTCCACCGCCACCACATCGGCCCCGGCCGCCGCCAGCGGAATCGAGAAGGTGCCGCCGCCCGCATACAGGTCGGCCACCACCGCGCCGTCCACGCGACCCAGCATCTGCAGAGCCGTCTCCACCATGCGGGCCGCCTGCGCGGTGTTCACCTGAAAGAACGACGGCGCGCGCGTCGAGAACTCGAAATCACCCACGCGCTCTCGCCAGTATCCACGCCCTGCCAGCGTCTCCACGCCCTTGATCTTGCGTGCCGGACCCTCATCGGCAAGCACGCGCACGATGCTGGTGGCCTTGCAGGCATCCGACACCGTCTTGGCCACCAAGGCACGCGGAAAGCCGCCCGGGCGCGTCCAGATCGCCACCTCCATCTCGCCCGTGGCCAGGCTGTGGCGCACGCCCACGCGATGAATCCCCAGATCCTGCTGGCCGATGACGAAGCGAAGGGCGCCTCTCAGCGATTTCGGCACCTTCTGGACGGCCTTGTGCGCCAGCAGCGTCTGCTCCACAGGCGCCAGCCGCCCATCCTGCGCATCGCGATATCCCATCACCAACCTGCCCTGAGGGTCAAGCTCGGCGGCCATCTCGATCTTGTTGCGATAGCCCCAGGTGCGCTTGCTGGGAAGGCAGGGCATCACCATCTCGTCGGCGCGTGCCGGGTCGAGGTGCGCAGTGCGCGCCAGCTGATCGACCACGCACGCGCGCTTGGCGCCCAGCTGGGCCTCGTATGCGATGTGCTGCCAAGGAGCGGCGCCCGTCACTTGGTCGTAGGGGCTCTCGGGCGTCACGCGGTCAGGCGAAGGCTCCACCACCTTCACCAGCCGCGCACGGGCGTAGGAGGCGCGGTCGTCCACCACCTCCACCACGACCACGTCGCCGGGCGCGCCTTGGGGCACGAACACGGTCTTTCCGCTGGGAAGATGACCCACGGCATCGGGGCCGTAAGACAGGCGCTCAAGAGTGACGGTGTGCTCCATGCGTTGTGATTTCCTTTGATAGGGCCTAAATGCTCGATGCCATAGTATAATCGCGCTCACGCCCTCGTGGCTCAGGGGATAGAGCGTCTGCCTCCGGAGCAGAAGGCCACAGGTTCGAATCCTGTCGAGGGCGCCAGACATGCCACGGCCCCGAAGCGCACCGCGCCTCGGGGCCGTTTCACGCGCAGGGCCGAATCGGCGGCGTTCACCCGCACGACCCTGGGCGCGATCGCCGGGGAGCCGCCGCGCACCCCGCGGGCGAGCGCTTCCGCAATCCGCGCACAGCCGCTGCGACAGGAAGCCGGCAGCCAACGGGCAAACCTCCTGCGAATAATCCGGCAGCACCCGCAAGCCGCATGCGGCTTGCGCGCTGCCTACGCTCCCGGCTCGCGCTGCCAGCATCGCGCGGCGCGCTCGCGGGCGCAGCACACGTGCATCCAGGTGCGCGAGGTGTCCAGCGCATGCGGGCATCCCACGCACGAGCGCCCCGGGCTCACGCAGGGGTCGTCGCTTCGAAAGCCCTCGCCACCCGGATAGGGTCTCGTCAGCACGGCGGGATCGAAGCCCTCCTCCCCCGCCGTCGCCATCGCGCGACATGCCAACCACGCCAGCTGCTCCATGCCCAACGCCGTAGGGTGCGTGCCCTCGCGCGTGTCAAGATCGTAGCCGAGCGCCGTCGCATCGCAGAACCGGCAGCCCGCAGCCCTGCTCGCACGCGCTATGGCCTGGTTGTAGGCCGCGAAGGGCTCCCCCCGAAACGCATAGGCATGGGTCGACCGCGCACAGCCGCGCACCCGCCCGGGCACCAGCGACAGACACCACACCCGCGCCTGCGGGTACATCACGCGCACGTTGCGCAGCATGGCCTCGTAGGCTTCGCCGAAACGCTCGGCGGCATCCCGTTCGGCCTGAGCGGGTGCGCATACCGCGGGCAGCTGGTCCTCGGACAGGCACTCTGGCAGCGCATTCCCCCGTGCGGCCAGGTGGTTGAGCTCGCTTCCCCACCCATAGTCGTTGATGCCGATGTACACCAGCACGTCGTCGGGCGTCGTATTCGGCGCGCCGTCGTCCGATCGCGCCAAGGCGCGAGCACGCTGCAGGCTGCAACCGGCGGGATGCCCCGCGCCCTGCACGCACGAGCCCGACCATGCGCCGTTGCGCAGCAACGTGCCGCCCAACGCGTCGATCACCTGCATCCACCAGGTATCGCCCACACTCCGCACGCCGGTATCGGCGCACAGCGCGCCTTCGTAGAACACCGCGAAACCCTGGTTGGTCACTCCCTCGAACGTGCTGATCGAATCGCCCAGCACGGAAACCCACCGCGTCACGGCCCGCTCCTTCCACCCCGCGCTCCGCATGCCGCGCGACCCGAAGCCACCTCGATCACTGCTTTATACTACATTGGACGCCAATGCGCACAGGTAACCGCCTCATCCCCGAACGACAGCTGAAAGGCGGCTCACGTGCGACGACCGAAAGGACCGTCATCCATGGCGACGGAATCCACCAACTACCAATGCCCGGCCTGCAGGGCCGCCCTGCGCTTCGATGCCACGTCGGCGCAGCTGGAATGCGACTACTGCGGCTCGTCGTTCGCTCCCGAAGAGATGGAGGCTCATTACGCCCGCGCCCAGGACGCAGCCGACCAGAAGGCAGCGCGCGAGCAGGAGCGCGCAGCCGAGCAGGCCGCCGCCGCAAGCGCGACGACAGACGCGGATGCGGATGCGGCGGCTGCGGATGCGGCGGCTGCAGACGCAGCGGGTGACGCGGGGGCCTCCGATGACGCAACGCCCCGTCCCAACGTGGACGGCGCCGAAGCCACGGACGCGCCCCACGCCGACGGCGCCTCCGCAGCGCCCGGCCCTTCCCCCGCCGCCGAACCGCACGCAGGCGCCGCAGCGAAGGAGGATCCCGTGCAGGCCTACCTGCGTCGCTCGCGCTGGGACGACCCCGAAGCCGAAGGCATGCGGGCGCTCAACTGCTCGTCGTGCAGCGCGCAGCTGATCGTCGATCAGACCACCGCCGTGTCCAGCTGCCCCTACTGCGGCAACCCCACGGTGGTGCCCGGCCAGCTGGCGGGCGCCCTGCGCCCCGATGCGGTGATCCCCTTCAAGCAGACCCGCGAGCAGGCCATCGAGGCGCTGCGCAGGCATTATCGCCACAAGCCCCTGCTGCCCAAGGCGTTCTCGCGCGAAAGCCATCTGGAGGAGGTGCAGGGCGTGTACGTGCCGTTCTGGCTGTACACAGCGCGTGCGGAGGGCCTGGCCTCGTTTGCGGCAACCACAGTGACCACCTGGACGGACTCCGAGAACACCTACACCTCCACCAGCCACTACCGCGTCGAGAGAGCAGGTGAGATGGAGTTCGTTCGCGTGCCGGCGGACGGCTCCACCAAGATGCCCGACGCCCACATGGACGCGATCGAGCCCTTCGACTACCGCGAGATGCGCCCGTTCTCGGTGGGCTATCTGCCCGGGTTCGTAGCCGACCGCTACGACCTGAACGCCGCCGACTGCCGGCAGCGCGCCGAGGAGCGCATGCGCGCCACCGTGGCCGACCGCCTTGGCGAGACGGTGAGCGGCTACGCCACGACAACAGTGGAGTCGTGCCTGGTGGATATCGACTGGACGCAGGTGAGCTACGCTCTTCTTCCCGTATGGATGCTGCATACCCGCTGGCGGGACAAAGACTACCTGTTCGCCATGAACGGGCAGACCGGGCGCCTGGTGGGCGACCTGCCCGTCGATCGCACGCGCGCGGCGGTGGGCTTCGCGGGCATCGCCCTGGCCACCTCGGCTGTGGCGTTTTTCCTGTTCATGATGATGAGCTACGTGCTGTAACCGAAAGGGACGCCATGCGAAACCCCACGCATCAACCCTCCGCCCTGCCAGCACGTGCGCTGGCCTGCTGCCTGCTGGCCCTGACGCTGCTCGCCGTCGGAGCGGGCTCGACGCCTGCCCTGGCCGCCGAAGCGCAAGCCCGCTTCACGCCGACGGCCCACACCGATACGGCGGCCATCGTCGAGACCGCGATAGCGAAGGCCGCACCGCCTTCGGCGACGGATGCCTCGAAGGCCGAAGCCTCCCCCTTCATCCTGGACCGGCGGCAAATCCTCAGCCCGGACACGCGCGACCGGCTTGAGCGCACTGCGACTCAGCTGGCCCGCACGCACGGCGTGGGCGTGTACCTGCTCACCGTAGGCGGCATCGGCTCGAAGACCGTGCGGGACTTCGCCATCGACCAGTACCACAGCCTCAACCTGGGCGTAGGTGCGGAAAGAAGCGGCATCCTGTTCCTGATCGCCGCCGACTCGCGCGACTACGTGACCATCACCTACGGCAAGGGCATCACGGCGTTCACCGACTACCAGCTGGAGCGGATCGAGAACGAGGTGGTAAATCACCTGCGCTCGGACAACTGGAACGACGCCGCCGAGGCCTACGTGAGCCAATGCGCGCGCACGCTTGAGTTCTACGCCGAGAAGGGGGAGCCCCTCGACCGCGGCAACGCCCCGATCGAACCCGTCGATGTGATGGCGATGGCTGCGATGGCGCTGGCAGCGGGCGCGGTGGTGGCGGGCCTTGCCATCGCGGGAATGGCGCGAAGCATGCGCTCGGCGCGCACGGGTCAGGAAGCGCGGGCCTACCTCGATTCCGACAGCTTCAGCCTCACGCATTCCGACGACCAGTTCGTCACCACCACCCTGGCGGTGATTCCCCACCCCAAATCCGACAGCTCGTCTTCGGGCGGAGGGTCGAGCATCGGCAGCGGGGGCTTTGGCGGCACGACCGGCGGCAAGTTCTAGCGGAGGGCAGGCCGGCCCATGGATCGATCGGTCGCTTGCCGTGCGTGGCGGCGGGTGATCGCGGGCAGCCGCGACGTAGGCGGGTTCGGGGCGGTTCGGGCGCGGGCTCAAGCGGGTTCGGGCGGATTCAAGGCCGATTCAGGACGCTGTCGCCGGCTTCCACCCACCATTGCCATGGGGCATTCGTAGATTGGCCGGCGCCCTCCGCCTGCAAAGACGACCGGCGAGTATCATTTGAGCAGCGCCGCCGCAGCGCATGACGCGGCACGAGCGAACAGACAGGAGAGCTCATGGGACTGATCAAAGCGGCGATCGGGGCCGGCGGGGGCGTGCTGGCCGACCAGTGGCGCGACTTCTACTTCTGCGACATGGGGCCCGACACGCTGATCGCGCGGGGCTACCGTCAGCACTCCACCAAGGGCCGCACGTCCAACACCAAGGGCGAGGACAACGTGATCTCGAACGGATCGAAGATCGCCGTGAACGAGGGACAGTGCCTGCTGGTGATTCAGAGCGGCAAGGTGGTCGATTTCTGCGCCGAGGCCGGCGAGTACGTGTTCGACCAGTCCACCGAGGCAAGCCTGTTCTACGGCAACCTGGGCGAGAATCTGATCAGCACCCTGAAGCAGGTGGGCGAGCGCTTCGCCTTCGGTGGAGACCAGGCCAAGGACCAGCGCGTGTACTTCGTGAACACGAAGGAGATCATCGGCAACAAGTTCGGCACGCCCTCTCCCGTGCCCTTCCGCGTGGTGGACAAGAACGTGGGCCTCGACATCGACCTGGCCGTACGCGCCAACGGCATGTTCTCGTACCGCATCGTCGATCCCGTGCGCTTTTACGCCAACATCGCCGGCAGCGTGACCGACCGGTACATGGCAAGCGACGTGCTGGGGCAGCTGCGCAGCGAGATGCTGGCCGCTCTGCAGGGCGGATTCGCCGCCGTGTCGGCCCTGGGCGTGCGCTACAGCGCGCTGCCGGGTCATGTTGACGAGCTGGCCGAGGCCCTGCGCGCCGAGCTGGCAGGCAAGTGGACCGAGGGTCGCGGCATCACGCTGGAGACCGTCAGCCTGAACGCGGTGAACGTGTCGGACGACGATGCGGCCATCATCAAGCAGATGCAGACCGTCGGCGCCCTGCGCGACCCTGGCATGGCCGCAGGCTCTCTGGTGGCGGCTCAGGGCGAGGCCATGCGCAGCGCGGCCGCCAACGAGAGCGCCGGGGCCTTCGGGGCCTTCATGGGCCTGGGGATGGCTCAGAACGCGGGCGGCGCCACGGTGGGGCAGCTGTTCGAGCAAAGCGCCCAGGCGAAGGCTCAGGCCGCTGCGACGCAGGGTGCGCCCGCGGCAGCGGATGCAACGACGGTGCCAAGCGCGGCCTGGCAGTGCCCCCAGTGCGGGACCGCAGGCACGGGCAGGTTCTGCGGCGAGTGCGGAACCCCGCGTCCCGTATCCGCCACGTGGTTCTGCCCCGAATGCGGCAACCGCAACGAGGGAAAGTTCTGCCCTCAGTGCGGCACCAAGCGTCCGTAGCGGGTCGGGCCCCAAACCCGGCCGCACCGCCTTCCGCGGCCACCGCTCCGCGCGCAACGAAGCTTGGATCTTGCCCCAACCGCTCGCGTGAAAGGGCGCGGGTTAAGGCTCGCGCATGCTGCCGACAGCATGCGCGACTCAGCCCAATCAGACCCGATGCACGACCGAGCCCCTGCGGCAACGCACCCGCAAAGGGCGCGAATGCGCGTGCGACCATGCATCCGCCTGCGCACACGGCCAGGCTTGAGGGCCCTTTCATCCGCAGGTCTGGCCCTGCAGGGGACGGTGCGGCACGGGCTGCGCCGTCCCCTCTCGCTCACTCATCAGTTGTATTCGCTTTTTCCTATAGCCAGGTCTGCGCTAAAATGGCAACCTGACGAGAACCCCCGCATTGAGCCCAAGGAGCAGTCATGACCCTGCAGCAGCTTCGCTATCTGATCGCCATATCCGAGCACGGCTCGATCAACGCGGCGGCGCAGAACCTGTACATCTCGCAGTCGAACCTGTCCACCGCCGTAAAGGAGCTCGAACGCGAGCTGGGCATCACGATCTTCACGCGCTCGAACCGCGGCGTCAGCCTCACCAACAACGGCGCCGAGCTTCTGGGATACGCACGTCAGGTGATCGAGCAAGCCGACATGCTAGAGGCCCGCTATTCAAGCCGCGGAGAAAGCCAGGTGAGGCTGGCGGTGTCCACCCAGCACTACTACTTCTCGCTGCAGGCGTTCATCAACGTGGCCGAAACCTGCGAAAGCGACAAGTACGACTTCATCCTGCGCGAATGCGCCACGGGGCAGATCATCGACGACGTGCGCACCTTCCGCAGCGACATCGGCATCCTGTACGTGGACGACTTCAACAGTCGCGTGCTGAGCAAGGCGTTCCGTGACGCCGACGTCGCCTTCACCCCGCTGTTCGAGGCCAAGGTGCACGTGTTCCTCAGCGAGAGCCACCCGCTGGCCGACCGCCGCGTGCTGAGCCTGAAGGACCTGGACGATTACCCGCGCTACTCATTCGAGCAGGGCCGCGCGAACTCGTTCTACTACTCCGAGGAGCCCTTCGGATACCTGCCGCACGACCGTAACATCCGCTATTCCGACCGAGGGACCCTCACCAACCTGCTGACCAGCTTCAACGGCTACACCATTTCCACCGGTGTGCTGTCCTCGGAAATGCACGAGGGCATCGTGGCGATTCCGCTGGACGTGACCCAGACCATGACCGTGGGATACATCATGCACACCGAGCGCAAGCCCGGCACGCTGCTGACGCGCTACATCGAAGAGCTGAGCGCCGTGATCGAGGGCAACCCCGCCGTGGACAAGCTGTTCTAGAAAGGGCGTCGAGCGCCGTCCGTCAACGCACGAGGGGCCCGCGGCGCGGGCCCCTCTCCAATCAACGTGTCGGCATGCCGTACGGCTGTGACGAGAGCGCAGCCGGCTGTTAGCCCTGCAGCAGGGCGCGCGCCTGGTCAAGCGCCTCGTCGATGCCCGCAGCGTCCTTGCCGCCTGCCTGAGCCATGCTCGGCTTGCCGCCGCCGCCGCCCTTCACGGCAGGAGCGATCGCCTTGATCAGGTTTCCGGCGTGGAAGCCCGCGGCAACGGCCTCGTCGGTACCGGCTGCCAGCAAGATGGCCTTGCCGTCGCTGCAGGCAGCCAGAACCACCGCTCCTGGAGCGCTCATGCGCGAGCGCAGCACATCCCACGCATTGCGCATCGAGGCCGCATCGGCCTCGCCCAGCGACCCCACCACCACCGGGTATCCGGCGGCGGAGGCAAAGGCGCCCTCGATCAGCGCGGCCACCCCGTCGGCAGCCGCCGCCTGGCGCGCACGCTTCGCCTGCGTGGTCAGCTCCTTCAGCGACGCAGCGCTGGCCTGGGCGCGCTCAGCGGCCTCCAGGGGAGCGCAGCGCAGCGCCTCGGCCACCGCACGCAGCTCGCGCTCCTCCCGGTTCAGGTGAGCCAGGGCCGCATAGCTGGTCACCGCCTCGATGCGGCGCGTACTGGCGCCCACGCTGGACTCCGCCACGATCTTCATCAGGCCGATCTCGGCCGTGTTGCGCACGTGGCAGCCACCGCACAGCTCGCGCGAGAACGAGCCCGCCTCAACCACGCGCACGGTGTCGCCGTACTTCTCCCCGAACAGGGCGGTCACGCCGTTCGCGCGCGCCTCATCCAGGCTGGAGTGGTACACCGTGGTGTCGATGGCCTGCATCACCGCATCGTTCACACGCTGCTCGATGCACGCGATCTGCTCGGGCGTCACGGCGGAGAAGTGCGTGAAGTCGAAGCGCAGGCGATCAGGGCCCACATAGCTGCCCGCCTGGTTCACGTGGTCGCCCAGCACCTCGCGCAGGGCGGCGTGCAGCAGGTGAGTGCCCGTGTGGTTGCGCGTGATGCGGGCGCGGCGGTCGGCATCCACCTCGGCCGACACCTCGGCGCCCACGCGCAGGGCGCCTGCGGTCACCTTCACCGCATGGCACACCAAACCCTGCTCGGGGCTCTGCGTGTCAAGCACCTCAGCGCGAGCGTCGGCGCATATCAGCGCGCCGGTATCGCCCACCTCGCCGCCCATCTCGGCGTAGAACGGCGTCATGTCCAGCACCGCCTCGCCCTTCTGGCCCTCCTCAAGCGCGTCCACCAAAGCGCCCTCGCTGATCAAGGCCGTTACGCGGGCGCAAGCCGTCGTGCGCTCGTAGCCCACGAACTCGCTGGCGCCATGCTTCTTCACCACCTCGGCGTACACGCCGCCATAGGTGCTCCACGCAGCCTCGGCGTCCTTCGTGTTGGCGGCGCGCGCACGCGTGCGCTGCTGCTCCATATGAGCCTCGAAGCCCGCACGGTCAACGCCGATGCCGGCCTCGGCGCAGATCTCGTCGGTCAGCTCCACGGGGAAGCCGTAGGTGTCATGCAGGGTGAAGGCGGTAAGGCCGTCCAGCTCCTGACCCGACTGCAGACCCTTCAGGGCCTGCGACAGATAGGCCTGGCCCTGGCGCAGCGTGGCGCCGAAGCGCTCCTCTTCCGAGCGAATCACCTGCTCAACCAGCTGGCGGTTATCCACCACCTCGGGGTACACCGAACCCATGAGGTCGATGATGCAGGTCAGGTACTCGCTGAGGAAGGGGCCGCTTATCCCCAGCTTGTGGCCGTGCAGCACCGCGCGACGCAGCAGGCGGCGAAGCACGTAGCCGCGACCCTCGTTCGAGGGCAGGATGCCGTCGGCGATCATGAACGACACGCTGCGGCTGTGGTCGGCCACGATGCGCAGCGACAGGTCGGTAGCGGGGTCGGACTTGTAGGAAACGCCGCTCAGTCGCTCGCCCACTCCGATCAGGTCGCGCATCACGTCCGTCTCGTAGTTCGACTGAACGCCCTGCATGATGGCCGCCATGCGCTCAAGGCCCATGCCGGTATCGATGTTCTTGGTGGGCAGCGGCGCCAGCGTGCCATCCTCCTGGCCATCGAACTGAGTGAACACGCAGTTCCAGTACTCAAGGAAGCGGTCGCCGTCATCGCCGGGCTTCTCGCCCTCGAACTCAGGACCCTGATCGTAGTAGATCTCGGAGCAGGGCCCGCAGGGGCCGGTGGGTCCGGCGCGCCAGAAGTTGTCCTCCTCGCCCAGGCGCGTGATGTGATCCTCGGGCACGCCCAGCGACTTCCAGATCTCGATCGTCTCGTCATCGTCCAGGTACACGGTGAAGTACAGGCGCTCCTTGGGAAGACCCAGCACCTCGGTGGAGAACTCGTAGGCCCAGGCGCACATCTCCTTCTTGAAGTAGGCGCCGAAGCTGAAGTTGCCCAGCATCTCGAAGAAGCTCAGATGGCGGCCGGTGGTGCCGATGATGTCGATGTCGTTGGTGCGCACGCACTTCTGCACGGTAGTGGCGCCCACGTAGCCCTCGTCGAACTCGCGCACGTGCAGGAAGTAGGGCTTGAACTGCACCATTCCCGCACTGGTAAGCAGCAGCGAGGGGTCGTCGGGAATCAGCGACGATGACGGCATGCGCTTGCAGCCGCGCTCCTCGAAAAACTTCAGATACGCCTCGCGAATCTCTGCGGTGGTCATGTACTTCACGTGAATCTCTGCCTATCTGCGAAATCGCGTCGCTCGTGGTCGGTTGGTCAGCGCCGCCTGCGGCGCCCATGAACTAATCGGTCGAACCGTCAGGCTCGGTGGAGGCGCGGGAGCCCTCCCCGTCATCTGCCGGGGGCGTCCCCGCCGTCGCGTGTCCCGCCGACCGCTCGCCGTGCGCGCGACGGGCGGCAGCGCGGGCGCTCTTGGCCCCGGTGGCATCCATCAGCGGGTCGAACGCATCATCGGTCGTCTCGGCGCCCTTGAAGAACACGCCCTCGGGTGACACGATGCGCCGATGCGTGCCGCGCTCGAAATAGTACACGAACACCGACTTCGCCATGGCGACCACCGGAATGGAGAGCAGGGCTCCCACCAAGGCGCCCATCAGGCCGCCCATCAGGTTGCCGACCGCCGAGCCCGCCAACAGCACCAGAAAGGTGAGGGCGGGGTGGATGTCAACCGCGTTGCTCATGATGCGCGGCGACACGAAGGTGTACACCAGCTGCTGCACCACGATGGTGCCCAGCAGGGCCGCAAGGGCCAGAATCGGGCTGTTGAACAGGGTCATCACCGCAGCCAGCACGCCACCGATCCAAGGACCCACGATGGGGATGATGTTCATCAAGCCGCAGATCACGCCCAGGGCGGCCGGGCCCTCGACGCCCAGCAGCGTGAACAGCACGCCGCAGCACACGCCGATGATGGTGCACTGCACCACGGTGCCCACGATGTAGCCGCCCATCACACGCGTGGCCGAGGCGTGCAGCATCCGCAGGTCGTCGGCGTAGCGCGGGCCGAACAGCCGGCGCACCTCGGCGCCCAGCCGCGGCAGGTCGATCAGCATCCAGAACGCGATCACCAAAGCGAAGCCCACGGTCACGAACACGTTGGCGATCGAGGTGCCGGCAGCGAACAGGGTGGTGGCGCTGGACCCGGCCAGACCCGAGGTGAACGACAGCAGCGAATCGGCGGCGCTGTTCACCCAGCGGCGAACCGTCTCGTCTTGCAGGTAATCGGAGTAACGTGCGTACAGGTCGTTGAACAGGCTGGTCAACGAACGTACGTAGCCGGGCACGGCATCCAGCAGCTCGCGGAACTGCACGCCCACGCCGATCTGGGGCGAGAAGATCACGTACGACACCAGGCCCAGAAGGGCGAACAGCAGCACGTAGGCCAGCCCCGTGCCGTACAGACGCGGAATGCCCCATCGCTCGAAGCGGGCCACGGGCTCGCGCAGCAGGAACACGATCACGATCGTCCACAGCACGATGCCCAGGGGCATGGCCAGAAGATTGAGCACATAGGCGCCGGCCACCATCAGCAGACCGGCTCCCACCAGGGCCCACACCGTGAAGAAGCGGCGGCGGGCCGTCATGAGGCGCTCAGACGCATCGTCAGCGCGCGACGCGCCCTCGAAGGGCGCCATCGGGTCTCCGTCCGCGTCGGCGTGCGGCGAAGCGACGGTATCGAAAGGCGCGGCGCTCATGCAGGACTACTCCGCAGAAGCGGCAGGGCGCTCGCTCTCGTAGCGATAGTAGCCGGCCTCGGACGCGCCGCGCGGCTGCTCGGCAGCAGGGGCATCGGCGTCGGCCGCAAGCGGTGCGGGAGCAGCGCCGCCCTCGCCCGCAGGCGCGTCGGCGGGGCGCGGGGCATCCGCAGCGGGAGCGGAGACGCGCTTCGCACCGGTCGCTCGCTCGGCCTGCAGACGAGCCGTCTCGTCGCTGACGTGCTTGGGCTTCAGCGCCGCGCGCACCTTGTCGGCAGCGGAGCGTGCAGCGTTCAACGGCGCGTTGGCGACGGCGTCCACGGCTTCCACCGCATTCGACGCCGTGTCGGTGATCGCGGTGACGTCCTCCAGAATCTGATCGACGCGCATCAGCTCAAGGTTCGCGGCGTCCACCGTCAGCGACACGCGCTCCATCAGCGGATCGACCTTCTCGATGGCCGGTTGAATAGTGCGGGTGATGCTCTCGACGTGCTCCAAGGTGGGCTCGATCTGCCGACGCACGTCCTCAACCGTCGTGCGCAGCGACTTCACCGTGCGGTACAGCTCGATGGCCAGTACCAGCAGGGCGACGCCTACAAGGGTGAATACGGCGATCAGCGCGATGTCGAGCACGTTGTAGATTCCCATGCGATCCTCCTGTGTCCAAGAACACCTCACTATAGCATCCCCAGCCCCATAAGCGCTGTTGGCGGACACCATTCACGCTGCATTCATAGCAGCGTCGCACCGCACGGGCGCTTCCGTCGGGCTCCCGTTTCCCACGCAGGCGCAGCGCAAGCCGGGCATCCCGGCGCTCGCGGCGCGCACGTCCGCCGCAGCCGCCCCGCAAGAACCGGTCGCCTCGCCTCCCCCGCGCCCCAGCGCACGTCCTTGCCGCCGCGGCCTCGGTTCGAAAGCCGGCCGCGCCGCGCGCCTACTGCGGCCCCGAAGCGCGATCGCGACGGGCGGCATCGGTGCGATAGCCCTCCCAGCCGCGCTCGGTAGGCTGGAAGAACGCGCCCCGCTCAAGACCCTCGGGAAGGTAGCGCTGGGCCACCCAGCCGCCCGGATAGCTATGCGGGTACCGATAGGCGCCGTACGATTCCGATCCCGGACGATGGCGATCGCGCAAGTGATCGGGAACGCGACGCGCCGGACCCTTGCGCACCTCGGCCAACGCGGCATCGATGCCGGCCTCGGCGGCGTTGCTTTTGGGCGCAAGCGCCAGATAGACAGCCGCCTGCGCCAGATTGATGCGGCACTCGGGATACCCGATCACCTCCGCCGCACGAAAGGCCGCTGAAGCGACCAGCAGTGCCTGCGGGTCGGCGTTGCCCACATCCTCGGAAGCGGCGATCACCATGCGCCGGGCAATGAACTTGGGGTCCTCTCCCCCCTCGATCATGCGCGCAAGCCAGTACAGCGCCGCATCGGGGTCGCTTCCCCGCATCGACTTGATGAACGCGGATATCACGTCGTAGTGCATGTCCTTGTTCTTGTCGTAAGGCAGCGCTCGATGGGGCGTGGCGGCGGTCACCATGGCTGCGGTGATCGCCGAGGGCGCATCGGGCTCGCCGGGGGCGGTCATACCCGATGCCAGGTCGAGCGTGGTAAGGGCGCTGCGCCCGTCGCCGCCCGCCAGCAGCACGATCGCGTCGCGCGCATCGGGCTCGAGCCGGAACAGGCCGCGCAGGCCGCGCTCGTCGGCCAGGGCGCGATCCAGCAGCTCGCCCACCTCGTCATCGGCAAGGTACGACAGCTCGACCACGCGCGAGCGCGACAGCAGGGCCGAGTTCACCTCGAAGAAGGGGTTCTCGGTAGTGGCCCCCACCAAGATCACCACGCCGCTTTCCACCGCATGCAGCAGCGTGTCCTGCTGCGCTCGATTGAAGCGATGAATCTCGTCGATGAACAGGATGGTGCGCTGACCCTCGCGCCCCAGGCGCGTCTCGGCAGCCGTGATCTCACGGCGCAGATCGGACACCGTGCCGCCGATAGCCGACACCTCCACGAACACCGCCTGGGTGCGCTGGGCGATCACCCGGGCCAGCGAGGTCTTTCCCGTGCCCGCGGGGCCGAACAGAATCAGCGAGCTGAGACGGTCGTTCTCGATCACCGTGCGCAGCCAGCTGCCCTCGCCGCACGCCTCGCGCTGACCCACCACCTCATCAAGGGTGCGCGGGCGCATGCGCACCGCCAGAGGCGCCGCCTTCAGGCGCTCCTCCCGCTCCATATCGTCAAACAGGCTTTCCATGCGGCAATACTAGCACATTTGTTCGTGTTTTGCATCTGCCGGATTCGACGGCACGGAAGATGCGCGCCGCCCCTCGGCAAGACGGTCGCGACCGCCCTCGAACCCGCACATGAGGCCAACGGGGCTCGCAGCGGCGGCGCGGTCCGCAGCCGATGCCGCGCCGACCGGGCGGGCGACGGCCCCGACATGGCCCGTCCGGCCCCTGCCGCCGCGATTCGAAGCCCGCGCTGATCAGGTGCCCGCCCGCGAAAACCGCCGCCGCGCCCTACACCGCCATGATGAAGGGGCGGCCCTGCACCTGCACCACATCGAGGCGCACGTCGTACACGCGCTCGATCAGGTCGGCGTCCACCACCTCTTCGGGCGCCCCCTGGCAGGCGATTGCGCCGTCCGCCAGCGCCACGATGCGATCGCTGTAGCGAAGCGCCTGGTTGATGTCGTGCAGCACCATCACCACGGTGATGCCGAACTCCTCGTTCAGACGTCTGACCAGGCGAAGGATGTCCAGCTGGAACTTCACGTCAAGGTACGTGGTGGGCTCGTCGAGAAGCAGCACCTTCGACCCCTGGGCCAGGGCCATGGCGATCCACACGCGCTGACGCTGACCGCCCGACAGCGACGCCACGGTGCGGCACGCCACCTCGCTCAGGTCGCACACGTCGATCGCCCAGGCCACCATGTGCTCGTCTTCGGCGCGGACCTTCGCCCGCTCGGTCGCCGACGCCAACGACAGCGGACCCTGCGGCTGGTGGGGAAAGCGTCCGTAGGCCACCAGCTGCTCCACCGTGAGGTCGTAGGGCGCGGTGTTGTTCTGATGCACGATCGCCACCAGCTTGGCGAAATCGCGCAGGCGCAGGTCGGCCACGTTCGCCCCGCGCAGGAACACGGTGCCCGCCGCGGGCCTGAGGTTCTTGCACATCAGGTTGAACAGGGTGGTCTTGCCCGAGCCGTTCGCGCCGATCAGGGTGGTCACCTGCCCTTCGGGAATCTGCAGCGACAGCCCGTCGAAGATCTTGTTGCAGCCGAACGAGAACGACACGTCGGTGATGGTGAACACGTTACTGGCCATAGCTACCACGCGCCTTCTTCAGCAGCACGATGAACGCCGGACCGCCGATCACCGACATGATCACGGCAGCGCTGATCTCGTAGGGAGCCGCGATGGTGCGGCCCACGGTATCGGCCAGCAGCAGGGTGAACGCGCCCAGCAGGGCCGAGAACGGCACGAGCCAGCGGTGCGCGGTGCCCACCAGCAGACGGGCGCAATGCGGCACCACCAGGCCCAGGAAGCTGATCGGGCCGATGATGGCCGTGGTGATCGAGGCCAGCACCACGGCCACGACCGAGATGGCAAGGCGGTTGCACGGCACGTCCACGCCCAGGGCCTGAGCCGTCTTGTCCTCAAGCAGCAGCAGGTCGCAGCGCTTCGTCAGCAGCAGGGTGACCGCCAGGCACGGCAGCGCGTAGGCCGCCAGCGACTGCAGGTCGGACCACGTCTTCATGGTGATGTTGGCGTCCACCAGACGCGCCACGCCCGACAGCACCCCGCCCGTACCCGAGCTGAAGGCAGCCGACAGGCCCGAGAACAGGGCGCTGACCGCGATGCCCACCAGGATGATCCGCAGCGGCTGCAAGGTGCCCGCATGCCACGACAGCGTGTACACCAGCGCGAAGGCCACGAACCCGCCCACGCAGGCCAGGATCGGGGTGAGGTAGAACAGCGCGGGGAAGAAGGCCGTCACCAGGATGGCCGCGAACCCCGCGCCTGCGCTGACGCCGATGATGCCCGGGTCGGCAAGCGGGTTGCGGATCACGGCCTGCAGCAGCACGCCCGACACCGCCAGGGCCGCACCGCCCACCAGTGCGATCAGGATGCGCGGGAAGCGCAGGTCGTAGATGGCCGCCACGCTGTCGTCGTAGGCCACGAACAGGCCGTTGAACAGCTGCACGGGGTCCACCTTCAGCGTGCCCGTGTTCACTGCCACCACGAACAGCGCCACCAGCGCCACCAGGGTGGTCGCGACCACGGCGAGCCGTCGCGCGGTACCGATCATGAAAGGCCCTTCTTCTCGGACGGCCCCTGCAGGGCCGAGGAACTGCGATGCGAGGCCGTCACGGCTGCCGCATCCGTCGGCGACGGACGCGACGCAACGGGGGCGTCGGCGGAAGCGGCGTCGGAGGGCGACGAATCACCCGTTGTCGCAGGCGGCCGGCCCGCCGCACTGCCGGAGTCGCCCGCATCGGGCGCATGCGGGGTCGCGCCGGGCACAGAGGCCGCCGCTCCTTCGTCCATGCCGTACAGCAGGCCCAGCAGCGTGGTGTGGGCCTCGGGGTAGCGGAACGTGGCGCTCATGCCGAACTGATCATGGGGCAGGTCGTGCACCCGGCCCTCCTGAACCGCGCGAAAGTGCCTCCAGATGTCGTTGGTGGAGAACTCCTTGGCGAACATGTCCCTGATCTGGTCGGGAAGGGCATGCGCGCAGCGCAGGATGATATCGGGGTCGCGCGCCAGCATGTCCTCGGTGTTGGCGTTCACGAAGGCGTCCGGGGCGTCGTCGTACACGTTCTGACCGCCGGCCTGCTCCACCAGACTGCCCACGTAGCTGTGCGGCGTGGCCACCAGATACGAGCCCGGCACGCCCATCAGCACCAGCACCCGAGGCCTGGGCTTGTCGGCGATCCTGGCCCGAAAGTCGTCCATGTACCGGCGATACTGGGCCACCAGCTGATCGGCCTGCTGCTGCCGGTCGAACTTCGCTCCCAGATAGCTGACGGACTCGTACAGCCCGTCCACGCTGTTCAGGTTGGCGAAGATCGAGGCGCGGCCAATCGAGGCGTACTTGGGCCGCAGGTCGTTCGACAGCGAGATCGGCGACACGATGTAGTCGGGATGCAGCGTGGCCAGCACCTCGAGGTCGGGCGCCATCGGCGGTCCCACCACCGTGGCATCGGCGTAGCGTGCTGGCAGGTCGAATGCGGTTTTGGGCACGCCCACCACGTCCAGGCCCAGGCGATCGGTCATCTCGGCCACCGCAGGCGACGTGACCACGATGCGCTGCGCGGCCCCGCCATCGCCCGACGCGTCACGGTCGGGATGCTGATTCACGCAGCCGCCAAGAAGAAGCGCTGCCAGAAGGGCGCACGCGGCAGCCAGCCACGCGCGCCGCATTCTGCTGAGACGGGGCATATCCAAGACCTATCGGACGCTCTGGTCGTCACGCGAGTCGGGCGAGACGCTCGAAGCATCCGAGCCACTCGAAGCGCCCGGCGCCTCCGTCGTGGGCGACGCGGCCGCAGCGGCGGCTGCCGCCTGGTCCTGCGCCTTGCGACGACCCTTCGTGACGCCGAACGTCAGCGCACCTGAGCCAGCCAGCACCGCAACGACGCAGCCGAGAATCAGCGCCAGGGGAATCGGCTTGGACAAGCTCTCCTCCGTCACCTCGGCGCCGTCGCCGCTGTACTCCTTCACGCCCTTGTCGCCGGCGGCCTGACCTTCCTTCACCGAGGCGTCATCGGCCTTGGACGGGGATTCGGCGGCAGGGGTCTCCTGCTGCCTGTCGGGCGCGCCCTCGCCCGGCGTCACGCGGGCGACGAAGCCGTCGGGGTTGCCGTCCTTCAGGTCGGACAGCTTGATGAAGTACACCACCGAGCGGCCCATGGGCTCAACGTACACGGTGGCGCGCAGCGTGGCGTTCTCCGAGGGAACCTCGACGCGGAAGTCCTTCTTCGACTGCTCCTCGATCTGACCGGACGCGCTCTTCACCTCGGGGAAGTACTGGGTCTGCTCGGAGGCGGCGTAGTCGCCGAAGGTGCCGTCGCGCTCGACGTCCGCAGCCACCTTGTACCCGTCGATGAAGTCACCCTGGCTGATGCGCAGCGTCACGAACACGCGCCCCTCGGTGTCCTTCTCCACCAGGGCCGTCTTTCCGGTAACGCCCTCGCACATCGACTGACCCAGTGCGGCCTGGTCGGGGCCGCCCGAATCCTCGATCACGCCGGTGTCGGGGTTTGCGTAATAAGCGGTCACCGTAGCGGTTCCCACCGATGAGACGGCAGCATGGGCAGGGATGACGCTGGCGCCCATCAGTGCAATGAGCGCCAGCGCGAGGAAGCCTGCCCACACCGCAGCGCGCAGGCGTGCGGTGGTCATACGAAGCTCCTTACGTTCGATCGAGCGTCAAGCGGATTAGTCCTCGCTGCGGCGACGAGCCAGGGCCACGGCGCCCGCTGCGGCGGCGGCGGCCAGGCCGGCGGCCGTCATGGGCACGGCAAGGCCGTCACCGGTGGCGGGAAGGGCGTCAACCGAAGGGCTGCCGATCTCGGCCGCATTGCCGAAGAACATATGCAGGTCGGCGGTAGCACGGGTGTTCATGGGCACCACGTACATCGACACCTTGGCGATCTGGTGGCCCGTCATGGCAGGAACCACCACGCTGTACTCGGCCACGTTGCCCGACATGCCGATGACGCTGGCAGGGGCGCCGTTGAAGGTAAGGTCCTTCACCCAGTCGGCGCGGTTCGTCTTGAAGCGCAGCTCGAACGTGCCGTCAGCACGGGGAATCACCACCATGCGGTCGCTGAAGTACTGACCGGACATCGAGGGCTCGCCCTTGCCCTGCTTCATGAACTTGATGGGAATGCTGTAGTAGCGGCCCACCTCAAGGTTGCCCACCATCTGCTTCACATCGGGACTCTCGTTGAAGGCGGCAACGGCGGCGGCCAGGTTCGCCACGGCGCCGTCAACCATCCCCTGGCTGGCGTTCTGATTGTCAAGCACCTTCTGGGCCGCGGCGATCGCCTCGGTCAGCGCCTCGAAGGCGTAGTCGTACTTCTTGCCCTGCTCGATGTCCTTGGCCTGGCTCACGCGCTCGGCCAGCTTCGAGAAGTCGGCCTTCTCGACCTTCCCGCCCTCGGGAACCAGCGACGCGGGCACGCTGTAGTGCATGTCGGCCGTGGCCTCGCCGCTCATGGGCACCACGTACATCTTCAGCTTGCTGATCTGATCGCCCGGGCGCAGCGGCAGCGTCACCTTGTACTCGGCGTTCTCGCCGTCCTGCTTCACCAGCTCGGCGGGAACGCCGTCAACGGTGGGGTTCTGGATCCAGCTGGACTTGTTGGTGGTGAAGCGCAGCTCCATCTTGCCGTCGCCCACCGACTTCACCGACGCGCTGGTGCCGAAGTACTGAGCGGCCATCGAGGCCTCGTCGGTGCCCTCCTTCTTCAGCGACAGGGGAACGGTCACGGCCTCGGCGTCGCTGGGAGCCGGGGCAGGCGCAACATCGCCGGGGTTGGGCTGAGCCGCATCGCCAGCGCCGCCGGGAGCGGGCTGGGCGGCGTCGCCTTCAGGAGCGGGCTGGGCTGCGTCGCCGCCGGTGCCGGGATCAGGCTGAGCGGCATCGTCGGAATGAGAATCGGGTGCCGGAGCCGGAGCCGGGGCGGGCTTGGGCATGGTGTAGTTGAAATCGTAGTGCGCGTCGGCCTTCGTCGTCATGTTGAAGAGGAACGCGGACACATCGAAGGTCATGGGCAGCACCACGTGACCGGTCTTCATGGGAAGCACCACCTGGTAGGTGGCGTCGTTGCCGTTGTCAACGACCTTCTCAGCCGTCACGCCCCCCACGGTGACCTTGCTCAGCAGCGTGGCCTTGTTGACGGTGAAGCGCAGCTGCACCTGATTGTTCTCAAGCGGGGTGACCTCGACGTTCTTGCCGAAGTACCCAGCGGCCATCGACGCGGTGTCGGTGCCCTGCTTCTTGATCGACAGCGGCACCGTGTAGGTCTTGCCCACCTCGTAGGCGTTATCGGCGGCGGCTTCCGCAGCCGGGGCATCGGCAAGGGCAAGCGCCGGGGTGAAGCCCACCGCCAGAGTTGCCGCCAGCACCACCGAGGTACCGCAGTTGATCAGCTTCACGGGTTTGCGCATTCATTCCTCCTCATAACGACCAGGCACGTCGAAGTTCGCTTCAGACGCCGCGCAGGCATTATAGCTCGTGCTTATATGTGGGTTCATTCTTAGCATAGGTTTACTTTTCCTGCAATCAGATCAGGTTGATTGATTCGATAAGCGGCGCTTCTGTAGATCGGGCGACAGAATGCAATGGAGGCGGCGGCCCCCGTCGCATACAGGTCGTTTCGCGAATCGCCGTGCCGTCGGAGCGCGGTCCCCGGCGCGGCCAGTTGCAACGCGTCGGTCGGACCGCATCGCACCGCTCGCAATGCGCCGGCCGCATCGCCGCGCACCGCCTGCGGCGTCCCAGCCGCACCGAAACGCACCGCCCCCGACGCGGCCAGTCGCCTCAATCCGCACGACCGCGTGCCCGACCCCTCGCGCACGGCCCCCGACGGCACGTTCGCAGACGGCGCGCTGATCACGCACACGGTAACGACCAGGGCATTTTCGGCGGAGCATCGCCAATCGCATTACCGTGGCTATGTCAAGGCTTTACAATCTGCCAGAGCCGCCATACAGTGAAGATGGTTCCGCACCCGACCACACTAGTGGTGGACCGATGTCTAAACTTAGGGAGCTTCACATTGCGGGCGGAATGGGAATTCGCATCTGTCGATGCGAAAGCCAGGAACCTCGCTGCGAGCACCCACCTTTCGAGGTGGGTTCACCCTTCGGCCTGGTGCGGAGCTTTTTTTGCGCCTACGTAGCGCTCACGACCCCGCCGATCGCCCGCACCGCCTCGTCACGAGCGGCGGCCACCTGTTCGGCTGCGATCACCCGAAACGTCACCGTGCCGCGGGCCCCCGTCTGCCCCAGCTCGCTGAAGCTGACGGCCGTCTTCGCGCCGGGAGCCATCCTGCGCCCTACCGCCGTGCTCACCGCGGCCTCGATGCGCGTGGCCACCTGGTCAAGCGACCCCACCTGATCGAAGGGAACCTCAATCGCCACCGTCACCGCCGTGGCCGGGCCCAGCTTCTCAAGGGCGGCCGTGTTCATGATCGCGTTCGGCACGTGCATCAGGCGACCGTCCAGCGCGCGCACGGTGGTCTGCCGCCACGTCACATCCTCCACCACACCCTCCGACGTTCCCACGCGAATGTGATCGCCGGGAACGATCAGGCCCATCACCGACACCATCACGCCGCCGATGATGTTGGAGATGGTGTCCTTGAAGCCCAGCGACACGGCGATGCCGCCGACACCCAGAGCCGCGATGGCGCCTGACACGTCCACGCCGAAGCAGGTTGCGGCCACGGCGCACGCGCCGATTGCCCACAGGGCCACGCGCACGATGTTCACGAAGATCGAGCTTGAGGGAATGGGAACCAGGTCGCGACGAAGAATGCGTCGCAGCAGCCCCGAGGCCGCCCGCACGATCAGCGCAGTGATCGCCAGCTGCAGGACGGCAGCCAGCAGCACCGCCACCACCTCCCACGACCCCTGCGGGTCGATCGCCTCAAGCGCCGCCTGTATGCCCCGAACCATCATGGCGTCTCCTTATTGAACCGTCCCGTACACCTGACCCCACGCATGCCCCGCGATCGCCGAGTTCAGCTGATCGCACAACCGTCGGCGCGTGTAGGTTCCCGGCGGCAGCAGGCCCGCCAGCTCCACAAGGTCGGCGGGAAGATCGTTCGCCTCCACGGCCAAGATCACGTCCAGGCGCCGCACGGTGGCGGTGGACGGATCGCAGAACAGCTGGTCGATCACGTGCTGAAGATCGCCGTAGTACGGGCTGCGCACCGTGTTCGCGCTTCCTGCCATGCGAAGCCCCCTATCCGCGACGCACGTCGAGGCCGGCGAGGGTGGCCGCCGCGGCTCCCGCGAAAGCCGGCGTGGCCTGCCCCGCCGCACGGATGAACTGCGCGCCGGCGGCGTGGAGGTGAGCCGCCGCGGTGACCATCTGGTCGGGAGTGGAAACGGGCCCCTGGGAATCGCAGGCGGCCACGCGCGATCCCCTCGCGGGCGGCACGGAGGCCACCTCCACCTGCGCCATCAGCGGGATGGAGCAGGCGGCGCGCGCAGCGCGAGCAAGCGCGGCCAACTCGCCGGGAGCGGCGGCGGCGGAGAAGCCCGCCACCTGGGCACCGCAGTCCTCCAGTCGGGCCACGACGTCGGCCGCCTGACGACAGGCCTGTTCAAGGCCTTGTGCGGTGTCGATGCGCACGGCGGCCATCACCGGCACGTCAATTGCCTGAGCGCACCCCATCAGAGCGCTCTTGGCATCGGCCAGGCGCGTGAAGCCGTCCAGCAGAATCGCATCCAGCGCGCAATCGGCGAACAGGCGGGCCGCGCGCGCGTACTGGTCGCGATGCTCGTTCAGCGACGCCTTCGACGACTCATCGAGCGGCAGGCCGCACGGCCCCATCACCGCCACCAGATGCTGGGGCCTCAGCTGCGCACCCAGACGGCACAGAGCGCGGGCGATGCGAGGCGCATCGTCGGGCCGCGCGCCCGTGCGCATCAGACGCGACGGCGTCAGCAGATGCGTGGGCAGAGTAAGGCAGGGCGCTCCGGCCGCGTGGCACAGGCGCAGGGCGTCGCCGATCGTCTCGGGCTCCACCAGCGCCAGGTACTCCAGACCGGACTCAAGGTCGACTCCCTGGGCGGCCAGCACCGCATCCACCGAAGACGACATGGCAAGCATGTCGAGATGGAACCGCAAGGCGATGTCGGGCATGAGCGCTCCTTCCGAACCCAGGCTGCCTAGTTCGCGGCCTGACGACGAGCGTACAGAACGTTGTTCGTCTCCAGCCAGCTTTCCACCGTGCCCGTGTCGAAGCCCTCGCTGGGATCAACCACCAGGGCGTACATGCTCTCCTCGGCCAGCACGGCATCAAGGGCGTCAGTCAGCTGAATCTCGCCGCCCACGCCGGGCTGCACGTCGGCCAGCAGCTCCATCACGCGCGGGCTCAGCAGGTAGCGACCGAACACGGCCAGGTTGCTCGGGGCGTCTTCCAGAGCGGGCTTCTCCACCAGGGCATCCACCTTCCACACGCCCTCCGACACCTCGGCGCCGGCGATGATGCCGAAGCGGCTGACCTCGTCGTCGGGCACGGGCATCACGGCGATCACGCTGGCGCCGCCGTGGGCGTCCGACACCTCCTGCATGCGGGGCAGCATGCCGTTGCCGGGCACCAGCACGTCGCCCAGCAGCACGTAGAAGGGCTCGCCGGCCGTCTTCTCGTGCGCGCAGCGGATGGCATGGCCCAGGCCGCGCGCCTCGTTCTGGTACACGTAGCTGACGTTCAGGTCGCCGGCGTGCTGAACCGCATCGGCATAGGAGCTCTTGCCGCGCTCCCTCAGCAGGGCCACCAGCTCGTCGTTGGGCGCGAAGTGATCCTCGATCGCCTTCTTGTCGGGGCTGTTCACGATCACCACCTCGTCGGCGGCGCTGGCAAGCCCCTCCTCGACCACGTACTGGATCGCGGGGCGGTCCACCACCAGCAGCATCTCCTTGGGCTGAGCCTTCGTGCCGGGAAGGAAGCGCGTGCCCAGGCCCGCTGCGGGAATGAGTGCCTTCATGACTACCATGCCTTTCCGTCGCCCGGGGCGACCGATCGAAGCCGCGCCGTCCAGGCGCGATATACGACGACGCGCCCTCGAGGGACGCGTGAAGCGCAACGCCGAGAAGCGTGCCGTCGCACGGACGGCACCGCGTTGCATTCTACCCGCTTGTCAGCCAAGGCGGGAAGCGACGACGCGGCGCGAAGCCGTCGCGCCTGCCAGGGCGCGAGCGACCCTAGCCGCGGGCGCCGTCTTGGCCGAACACGGCCTCCTCAAGCACGGCGATCTGGCGCTCGGTGGCCTTCAGGCCGCGGATCGCGATCGCCACGTACACCAGCAGGCCCACCCACACCAGGGCGTACGCCGCAATGACGAAGGGCGCGGAGGGAAGGATCGTGCTGTAGATGTCGGCAAGGATCTCGTTCATGAGAATGCTCCTAGTCTTCCAGATGCTGCTTCAGGACCTCGACGCGCTCGGCCAGGCGCACCTGGCGAAAGCGGAGGCGGAACAGGGCGAACATGATCAGATGCATGCCCACCAGGGCAAGCGCCACGCAAACGGCCATCTCGGGCGTCATGCCGCCCTCGCGCACCACCACCGGGTGCAGGGTGTTGGGGATGAACCGCGTGATCATCATGGTGATGGGCACGTCAACGAAGGCGATGACGCCGATCACCGCCGCGTAGGTAGCGCGGCGCTCGGGGTCGTCGATCGACCCGCGCAGCACGAAGTACGCAATGCACAGCAGCATCAGGATCAGATAGGTGGTCAGGCGCGGGTCCCAGGTCCACCACACGCCCCACTCGAAGCGCGTCCACAGGTCGCCTGTCACCATGGTTGCCACCACGAACAGCAGCGACACCTCCATGGCCACCTTGGCGCAGGTGTCGAACCGCTGGTTTTTGGTGCGCAGGAACTGCACGCAGTAGTACAGCACGGCCACCATGCCCACGAACGACGCGATCGCCACGGGCATGTGGAAGAAGAAGATCTTCTGCGACATCAGCAGACGGTTGGCCACCAGCTGACCACCGATGTACTCGAAGCCGTTCACCGCCGCACCGTGCACCGGCGCAATGAGGAGGAAGGCGTCCAGG
Organism: Berryella wangjianweii; assembly: GCA_013201155.1. Classification (GTDB taxonomy): domain Bacteria; phylum Actinomycetota; class Coriobacteriia; order Coriobacteriales; family Eggerthellaceae; genus Berryella; species Berryella wangjianweii. The sequence continues at coordinate 848,184 of CP053716.1, forward strand.
AACGCCAGCGCGGTCAGCACGGCCCCCGCGATCGCCGCGGGAATCGCCAGCCGATCGGGCCACTGCCCCGCCTCGGGAATCCGCAGACCCCGTTTCCCTTCGTTTCGCATAGCTCTCCTTCGTCAAACAGCGGGCCCGCAGGCCCGACGCCCATGCTCCGGGCGCCCTACGCGCTTACCGCGTAATCGTACAGAACCCAGCACACCAGCAGCATGATCACGTCGTAGGCAGCGGCCATCAGCACCGATACCCCATACGTGTCGAACCAGAACTGGCCGCCCAGAAAGGCGCTGGACGTCGCCGACACGCAGGCGAACAGCAGCGGCCACACCAGCGGAATGAACAGGATGGCCAGCATCACGTCCTTGCCGCGGGCGTTGATCGTGATCGTGGACAGCATGGTTCCCACACCGGCCACGCCCACCGTGCCCAGGATCAGGGGCGGAACCACGAACCCCACCGTGGCGGACAGCTCCACCGAGGTAAGGAACAGGAAGTAGAACAGCGGGATGGCGATCAGCTCGACGATCGCCAGGAACAGCAGGTTCGAGGTGGCCTTCGCCAGGTACACCACCGAGCGGTCGAGCGGCACCAGCAGAATGCCCTCAAGGCAGCCCTGCTCGCGCTCGTGCGAGAACGAGCGGTTCAGCCCCAGCAGCGAGGTGAACACGATCAGGGCCCACAGCAGGCCGCCGCTCATCTGGGCCACGTCGATGCTCTGCGCGGTGTAGCCGAAGGCCGCTCCGTAAATGACCAGCACCAGCACGGCGTAGATCCCCATGGACGAGATCATGTCGCGCGTGCGGAACTCCTGACGCAGGTCCTTGCGCAGCAGGTTCACGTACTGGCGGAAGGTGGAGGGCCGGTCGATCGAGATGCGCCCCATCTAGGCCACCCCCATTCCCACGGTGTCGCGGTACAGCTGCCGGAACCGGTCGAAGTCGATGCTCGACCGCTCGTCGAAGGTGACCACGCGGCCCTTCGCCAGCACCAGGGCATGCGTGCACATGTCGAAGCCCTTGCGCAGGTCGTGACTGACCATCACGAAGGTGCGGTCGGCACGGTTGGAAGCGATCAGCTCGTCGAATATGTCCACGGCGTGTGGGTCGAGGCCCGAATACGGCTCGTCCAGAAACACCACGTCGGGGTCGTGCACCAGGGCACGGGCGATCGCCACGCGCTGGGTCATGCCCCGCGAGAAAGTGCGCACCGGGTCAAGGCGCCGATGCCGCAGGCCCACGGCCTCCAACAGCTCGCTGACGCGGGCGGCGGGATCGGCCACGCCGTACAGCTGCGCGTACAGCATCAGATTCTCCTCGGCGGAGAGGTCGGGGTAGATCATGGGCTGGTGCGAGATCAGGCCGATGTGGTCGCGCGCGGCGTCGGGCTCCTCCTTCACATCGACCCCCATCACCCAGGCTGAGCCCTCGGTGGGTCGGCTGAGCGTGGACAGCATGCGCAGCAGGGTGGTCTTGCCGGCGCCGTTGGGGCCGAACACCGACAGGAAGGCTCCGCGAGGAAGCTCGAAGCTCACGCGGTCCACCGCCTTGCGCGTGCCGAAATGGCGCGACAGCGCCTTGGCCCGCAGCGCGGGAACGTCGTGGGGCGCGGCCGATGCGGGCCGCGGCTTCTCGGGAGAGACGGAGGGCGCAGACATGATGGAGGGCACCTAAGCGCGCGCGCTCGAAGCGTCGGCGGTTGCGCCGGCGTCCTCTGCCGCCAGGGCCGCCGGGGCAGCCGGAGACGCCGGGGTCGCCGGGGTCGCATCGTCGCCCTCGCGCGACGCACCCTCCCCCAAGGCGCCGCCGCCCTGGCGCCCGCGAGGGCCGCGACGGCCCGCCACCGCCAGAATGCCGCCCAAGATCAGCAGGCCGAAGCCCCACCACACCAGCTGCACCAGCGGGTTCACGCGCACATCCATCGACAGGTCGCCGTCGGCGTTCACGCCGCGGTACACCACGAACAGATCCTCATCGGGGAAGCTGAGCACATGCGCGTTCAGCTTCTGCGCCTGGGTGATCTGATTCAGCTCGACCTGGGGCTTCGCCTCTCCCACCAGCTTGCCGTTCTTGTACACGTCAAAGCGCGTCTCGTACACCACCTTGTGGGCTTCGGCGTCGGGCGTCACCGACGAGCCCTTGAAGCACAGCTCGTACTCCTGAATGGTGAAGCTCTCCCGTGCGCTGTCGGTGGCCTGGTCGTAAGGCAGGTAGGCCGTCTTCTCGGTAACGAACATCGACGAGCCGATCAGGCCCACCAAGATGATGCCCAGCGACACATGCGCCACGAACCCGCCCAAGGTTGCGGGGCGGTTCCAGAAGGCGCGCGGAATGGCGGCCACGGGATTCAGCCCCTTGGCGCGGGCATAGGCGCGCACCGTGCGCATCAGCTTGAACAGCGAGTTGAAGAACAGCAGGCTGGCCGTCAGCAGGCCCAGCACCGCCAGGCCGTTGTAGTACCACGAGGGACCCTGCTCGAGCATCTTGTTGGCCGCCTTGGAGCCCGACACGATCATGGCGTTGTAGGCGGGCAGCAGGTTGGTGAGGTAATAGGCCATCAGCAGCGCGAACAGCACCAGAGCGCACGCAGCCGGCACCCGCGCCTCGCGCAGGAAGCTCTTGAGGTCGGTGCGGCCCCAGCCCATCATCGGGCCGAAGGCCATGATCAGCAGGTAGAAGATCCCCAGCGGGTGCGCCAGGGCGTCATAGGCCGACGATCCCAGCGACTCGCCGCCGAACGGCAGCCACGAGGGCAGGGCCTGGGCCACCGTCATGTAGGTCAGCACCAGCGTGAACATGATCATGATCACGTTGTTGAAGTAGTAGGCGGCCTCGCGCGACAGCATGTTCTCCACATCGTCGGCGCCCTCGGTGTCGGGGCCGAACTTCTTCCAGCGAACGGCCAGGCCCACCAGACCCGCCGCCACCGACAGCAGAATCAGGCCGCCGAACAGCCACAGCGACACCGGGTCGCTGGCAAACGCATGCACCGACTGCACCAGGCCCGAGCGCGCGATGAAGGTGCCCACGATCACGAACGAGAAGGCCAGGCACGAGCACATCACGGCCCAGCGCTTGAACGCGCCGCGCTGGCGGTACACCGTGAAGGTGTGGATAAGGGCCACGCCCACCAGCCACGACAGCAGACTGGCGTTCTCCACGGCATCCCAGCCCCAGTAGCCGCCCCAGCCCAGCACCACGTAGGCCCACACGGCACCCAGGCCGATGCCGATGCCCAGGAAGATCCACGCCACCATGGTGAAGCGCTGGGCGCGCTGCACCCACACGCGCGACGAGTCGCCCATGATCAGGGCGGCGATCGCGTAGGCGAAGGGCACGGTCATGCCGGCGTATCCCACGAACAGCGTGGGCGGATGCACGGCCATGGCCCAGTGCTCAAGCAGGGCGTTCATGCCGTTCAGCGAGGCGGCGGCGCTAAGCTCGCCCGAGGCCGAGAAGAACTTCTCGGGGGTGGGCTTGAAGGGCATGTTGGAGTCGGAGAACACCAGCACGGCCAGGAAGGCGACCAGCACCACCTGGGCCACCAGCAGGGCCATCGAATCGATCTGCGCGCGCTTGCGGCGCGTGGCCAGGAACACGGCCACGTTGTACGTCGAGATCAGCCATGCCCAGAACAGCAGCGAGCCCTCGCGGCCCGCCCACAGCCCGGACAGCTTGTACAGCCAGGCGAGGTCGGTTGAGTTCCGAGAGCGCTCAGCCAGCACGTAGGCGATCGAAACATCACCTACGAACAGGCAGAATACGATGATGCCGCAGCATATCAGCAGAGCGACCATGGTCACGGTCACTGCGGCCTGGCCGATAAGGTTGAAGCGATCGACCGCGCGCTGGAGCGCCGGGCGCTCCTTCGTGGCGGCGCGGGTCAGGGCGCCGTAGCGCATCTGGGCCAGCACGAACGACACGATCGACACGACGGCGGCCCCGAAGGCCGTGTACAAGCTTGCGGTTCCGAACAGCACCATGCGCATTACCCTTCCAGTGCAACTTCAGTGGCGGTGAACAGGCCCTGCTCGTTCAGGGACCCGAAGATCACGAGGGACGAGCCCTCGGTGGTGTCGTCGGACAGGGCGCCGTCGAACCTCACCGGCATCTCGGTGCCGTCCTCGGGGTCAACCAGCACGAAGCGCTGGTCGGAGCCCGCGATGCCCAGGGTGCCCTCCTTCATGACGCCCTTCACCTTCACCGGCTTGTTCAGCACGGCGTCGGAGTAGCCCAGCAGGCGCTTGATGGTAAGCGCGTCGGTGGCGTTCTCGTACTTCGAGGGGCACTTCGTGACCAGCTCGCTGCACTGCAGCACGCCGTTCTGGTCGATCTTGCCCGTGCAGATGGCAACCACGTCGTTGCCGAAGGTTGACGACACGCCGCCCTCGTAGCTGACGCGCAGCTGCGTGGTGGCATCCTCGTCGGCGTCCTTGTCGTAGATCGAGAACGTGAGGGTGTTGCCCTCCACCGCGAAGGAGTTCTCGACCACCGTGCCGGTGACCTGCACCTTGCGGTCCTCGAAATCGTTGGCCACGGCCTCGGCCACCGTGACGGTCTTGGCCGCCGACGTGCCGCCGACCACGGCCAGTACCACGATCACCACCATGACGATAACGCCGGTAACCGCGGTCATACGCCGCTTCATCTTCGCGTTCATGAACCCCTCCGAAGAACTCGATCGTCCCTGCCAACCCAGGTGAGCCGCGCATCAGGCGCAGGCTGCCCCTCCCTGAAGTCAGCAGCCCCGATGATAGCATCCGCCAATCGCCAAAGGTCGCCGTCGCCCATACACTCCATTTTGTTAACTTGACGTCACGTTCATAGCGGGGGCGAAAACGATAAGACACCTCGATGAACAGGGGATTTGCAAAAGATCGAACGAGACGCGCGGGGCAGGCGAAGCGATGCGCGGCCATGCGGCATCGCGCGAAGGGCTCACGCTACACCGCAAGCCCCACCGTGAAATGCGTGCAGTAGAAGGAAAACCTCATGAGGAACACCCCCACCGCAATCGCCGCGGGAGGCGCAAGCTCCGCCACGACCATCAGACGCACGGCGACGCCCTCCCCCGTCGGGCCTGACCGCCGATCGCAAGCCTGCGCAGCGCGGCGCTGAAGCACGCGCGCGCCAACGGCGCCCGCGCTCAGCAGCAGGAATGCCAGAAGCGACGCATCGAACAGGGGCATGACCGCCTCAACATGCACGATGGCATTGCGCATGCCCTGCATGAGCATCCGATGCGCCAGGTAAACCGCCCCATTCGCCGCCAGAGCAACGGCCATCGCGCCCAGCTCCACCGCCCGCGCACGCGCGCCGTCGAAGCCCGCGCGGGCCAATCGGCCGGTGGCCGCGCCCAGGCACGTTCCACCCAGAACGGCATTGGCCCATATGGACAGGGGCACCGTGGGAAGATTCCACGCGGGAATGGTGTCCACGCCGTAGGCAAGCCCCACGGCTGCGACGAACAGCACGGCTGCGACCACCAGCTCCGCGTACCACGCCCTCATCAGCGGCAGCGACTGACGCTGGCCGAACGAGGCAAGCCAGAAGGTTCCCGCGCTCACCAGAAACAGGATGGCCGCAGCCACCTCGTTCGACAGCGGGCTGCGGCCGATCCCGGCAACCACGTACAGGGCGTTTGCGGGGTTTCCCAGATGCGTGGCCGACACGACCAAGCCAACCGAGGCTGCCACCAGCGGAATCGACAGCCACTTCAACACCACCATGCGCCTTTCCAGCGACAGCGGCTCGCGCACCAGGGGCGCGGCGGCCACCAGAAACGCAACCGCACCCAAGGGAGCCAGCGTGGTGAACAGCACCAGCGTTATCTCGTGAAACCCATTCGCCAGCAGATACTCCACCCCGTCCCCCTTCCGCCTGCCATGCGCTCCCATGATAACGTCAGGAACCCGCCCGGAGGGAACCCTCGCTTCGCGGGGCCCCGGTGAGCGGGTTCCTTCAGATGAAGTGCGGCGCTACAGGCTCAGCCCCGCCGACAGCTGCATGCCATAGAAGGCCAGGCGCGCAGCGAACACGCCTGCCAGCACCACGCAGCACGCAAGCGCGGACGCAGCCACCCCTGCGCGGCGAACCGCCACGACCCAGCCGGCGGCCACCGCCATCGCAGCGAAGCCCGCGGCCATCAGCGGCCCATGCTGGGCCAGCAGCGCCGCGCCTGAGTGCACCGCATTGGCGGCGCCCTGAAGCTGGATCGCCATGCCCGCCAGGCCGACCAGCGCGCACACCAGGCCGATCGCGCACGGCGCGAACGGCACGCCCTGCTCGCAACCGGAGGCGCGCATGAGAACCGCCAGCAGCGCGCAGCCGCCCACCAGCGAAAAGCCCAGGATCTGCAGGCTCGGCCAAGGAGCCGTCCACGACAGAATGGTCGAAACGTGGTACGCAAGGCCGGTGAACACGGCGAACACCGCCGCCAGCAGCCCCACCGCCACGGCAAGGATGCGACGGCCGCCAGCGGAAAGCCTCCCCATCCAGCCAAGCGCGGCGTACAGGAACGCGGGCACCAGGAAGACCGCTCCCGCGACGATCTCGTTCGACAGAGGGCTGTGCCCGACTCCCCTCAGCGCATGCAGCATATGAGAGGGGTCGGCCAGATGCAGGACCGAAGCGCCGAAGCCAAGCAGGGCGATCAGAGCCGGCACCCACACAAGGCGATCGAGCCGGCGAAGGTCCTCATCCGAAGGTCGCTTTGAGGCAAGCACCCCCGCCAGGGCGATGAAGCACCCTGCCCCGATGGGCGCCAGGGTGGTGAACAGGGTCAGAGGCAGCTCCTGAGCGATCGCGTGCATCTACATCACCTCCGTGACGTTGGCCACCATGCCGTCAAAGGTTCCCGCAGGCCGAACGTCGGGGGCCTGCCTCACGAAGAAATGAGGGTCGGTGTAGGTCGGCTCGGGAAGCGGGGCGATCGCGGCCACCTTGCCGCGCTTGGCCATGTCCTCAACGGAGCCGAACTCAAGCGCGCGCAGCGGGCACGCCTCCACGCAGATGGGGGCCTTGCCCTGCTCGACCCGCTCAGAGCATCCGTTGCACTTCACGGAGTGCCCCTTCTCGCGATCGACCTTCGGGGCGTTGTACGGGCACGCCATGTGGCAGTAGCCGCAACCGATACATATCCCCTCGTCAACCGACACCAAGCCAGAGGCGGCATCCTTGTGCATGGCGCCTGTCGGGCACACGCTCACGCACGTGGGGCGCTCGCAATGGTTGCAGCTCATCGAAAGATGGTAGACGAAGGCGGTCGAGGTGTAGGTGCCGTCTTCAGCCGCCGACCAGGCGCCCCCCTCGTAGTCGTACACCTTCCTGTACGCGATGTCGGGGTTGACGTCCTTGTAGTCCCTGCATGCGATCTCGCAGGTTCTGCACCCCGTGCAGCGCGTCGTGTCCAGATAGAATCCGTATTGCGTCATGGCTCCCCCTATCGAACCCTCTCAACCTGAACGATCATCGAATGCGTGCCGTTTCCCTTGGCAAGGGGCGTCGGGCGATACTGCGTCAGCGTGTTCACGCAGGCGCCGTGATCGACGCGGTCGCCGCTCATGTCGGCCTTGTGCCACGCACCCTGGGGGAACGCCACCGTTCCGGGCACCACGCGCGGAGTAACCTTCGCCTCGATGCGAACCTCGCCCGCCGGGCTGCTGACCGCCAGCATGTCCCCCGTGCTGATGCCCCGCGGCTCCGCATCGATCGGATTGATCCACAGCTGCTGCCGCGCCACCTTCTCAAGCTCCTCGATGAACCCGAAGCTCGAATGCGTGCGGCTTTTGTGATGGAAGCCGCAGCAGTACAGCGGGAACTCGTCGGTGACGGCACCGTAGCCGTGATGACCGGGCTGAAACACCGGTATGGGGAAGATGCGCTCGTCGGCCCCCAGGTCCCACGTATCGGCGATCGACGCCAGCTGCTCGGAGTAGATCTCGACCTTGCCCGAGGGGGTCTTCAGCGGATTCGCCACCGGATCGGCGCGGAACTCGGCGAATGCGACCTTCGGGGGAAGGGGCCGCTTGTACACGCCCATCTTGAGCATCTCGTCGTAGGTGGGCATGTTCCCGTCGGCCTGGGCTCCCTGCTCGTACAGGAACCGGATCCACTCCTCCTGCGTGCGCCCCTCGGTGAACTCCTCGCGCTTTCCGAAGCGCTCGGCGATGTCGGCGCACACGTCGTAGCTGGACCGACACTCCCCGGGAACCTCCTGCGCCGGGCCGCCCAGGCCCACGCCCAAGTACCACTCGCTGTAGCCCTGCGTGTGCATGTTCAGCTGCTCGGCGCGCATCGCATCCGGAAGCAGGATGTCGGCGTACTTGGCCGAGTCGGTGAGCACCGTGTCGTACACCACGATGAACTCGCACTTGCTTTCGTCCACCAGCACGTCGTGCGTGTAGTTCACATCGCCATGCTGGTTCGTAAGGCAGTTGCCCGCGTAGTTCCACACGAACTTGATGTCGCTGGGAAGCCTGTCAACGCCCTTCACGCCTGCATTGAGCGCCGTCATGTCCTTGCCGTGGTCCACGGCGTTCACCCACTGGTACACGGGGATCGACGCCTTCACGGGGTTCTCGCCGTTGGGGATGGTCTTCACCAGCGCCCCCGGCATGCCCTCGCGCTCGCCGCTGTTGGTGCCCGGCAGACCCCACTTCCCTATCAGCAAGGGAAGCATGCAGATGGCCCGGCAGGTATCCTCTCCGTTGCTGTGCCGCTGAGAGCCCCAGCCCTGGGTGATGAAGGGGGCCTTCGCCGCTGCTATGTCGGCGGCAAGCCTGCGTATGGCATCGGCCGGGACCTGCGTGATCGGAGCCGCCCACTCGGGGGTCTTCTCCACCCGGTCGTAACCCGTCCCCATGATGTAGTCGCGGTACGACCGATTCATGCCGCGCGCGCTTTCCGGCATGGTGTCCTCATCGAAGCCCACGCAGTACGTATCCAGGAACTCCTTGTCCACCTTGCCCTCAACGATCCATTCATGGGCGATCGCGCTGCACAGCGCCGCATCGGTTCCCGGACGAATGGGAATCCACTCGTCGGAGTGGCCCGACACGCTCTCGTTCAGGCGCGGGTCGATCGAGACGATCTTCCCGCCGCGCTCCTTCAGCGCCTCGCGCGCACGGGTGAAGTCCCACACTATGTTGCCGCCGCCCATGCGCGTTTCAGCCGGGCTGTTGCCAAACATCACCAGCAGGTCGGAGTTCTTCAGGCACTCGGTCATCGAGCTGCCGTTAAGCGAGACGCCGTACATGAACGGCATGGCCGCCTCGGCCATGTGCGCCGAATAGTCGAACATGCTTCGAAGCGATCCCCCCAGCACGTTCATCAGGCGGTTGCTGGTCCTTCCGGTAACGGAGTACATGCCCGTTCCGTAGTTCACGTAGATGGCTTCGTTTCCGTACGTGTCGATGACGCGCTTCAGCGCCGATGCGATGGAGTCGATCGCCTCGTCCCAGCTGATGCGCTCGAACTTGCCCTCTCCGCGCTTGCCTACGCGCTTCATGGGATACATCAGGCGATCGGGATGATTGATCCACTTGCGCATGGCCCGACCGCGCAGGCACGCCCTTCCCTGGAAGTCGGCGCTGCCGGTGTTGTCGCTTTCCATGTACGCGATCTTGCCGTCTACCACGTGATACTGAAACCAGCATCCTCCTCCGCAGTTGACGTTGCAGCGGCTCCATACCACGCGCTCGGAAGGCGAGGCGTCGGAAGCCAGCGCGTCACCGCGCCCGAACGCCCCCGCCGAAGTCACCGCGCCCGCAGCCGCGGCCACGGCCGCAAGCGACCCCGCGCCCTTGACGAACGACCGACGTGTTGGACTGCAGTCCACCATGGTGTTCCCCCTCTTCAGTTAGCCCACACACCTATCGCCGACGCACGAGGGCGTACGGCGACCTCTCTGGACGGCACTATCCCCCATCGATGGGGCACGGCTGTCACATAAAACTGGTGAATTTTCGCAAAATCCCTGCTCGTGTTTCCTTCAGTAATATTAATCTATAGAAATTAATTTACACGTCGCAGAGCCCTCCCGCGTCAACGCTATCATGAGTGGCTGACGTACGGAAGGAGGGGCGCACGCATGAGCACGTTTCAAAGCGCACTGCGCCCAAGCGCCCTGTCGCTGGCCTACGCCCTTTTCCTCGCCACCAATGCGGCCTGCGTGTGGGGCGGGGTGTTTCCCTTTCTTCCCTTCGACTACCAGACAACGCAGCTGCTGCTGTGGTTCTTCCTTGCCCAGGCAACGGCCTTCGCCCTCACCTACTTCTTCACCGGATTCGCCGCCTATGCGGCCCCGCACCTGCTGCGGCGCGCCTTCATCGCCGCTGCCGCGGGGCCGTACCTCCTGGGCTGGGGCCTTCTGATAGCCTCCATGTACCTGCGAACGCTCGCCATTCCCCTCACCATCGGCGGGGGCCTGTTCCTTGGGTTCGGTGCGGCAGGGTTCTACCTGCTGTGGCACCAGTGCTTCGCCGCCCGCGAAGGCGAGGGGGGAACGCGCGACCTGATCGTGGGCACCATGTACGCCGCGCTGATCTACCTGGCTCTGTACCTGGTGCCGCGCGCGATCGTCGCATACCTCATTCCCCTGGTGTTCATGCCCCTGTTCGGGCTGGCCATTGTTTTGGCCTCACGCTCGATCGACCCCAGCCTTCCCATGATGAGCGATGCCCCGAAAGACAATCCGCACGTGCACCGAAAGGCCTTTCACCTGCTGTGGCGCAGCACGGCGTGCATCGCCTCGCTGGGGTTCTGCACCGGCACGATGAGGGCGCTGGCGATCAACGAGCCGATGATCGGCACGTACGTCAACGTCCTGTCCATGCTCTCCCTGCTCGCAGTCTCCTTTGCGCTGCTGCTTCTGTGGCAGGTGAAAAGCCTTCGCCTCGACATTCTGGGCATGTACCGCATCGCGCTTCCCGTCTTGCTGGCAGCTGTGGTGCTGATGGCGTTTCTGAGCAAGGGCTACCTGCACTGGCTTGCCGCGACCCTGTACGGGCTGTACTGCATCGCGCTGCTTCTGCTGATGATCCAAACGGGACAGATGAGCCGCGATCGCGGCATTAACCCGCTCCTTCTGTTCGGCATAGCGGGCGGGTGCGTGTTCCTTGCCCACGACCTGGGGTTCATCGTGGGAAACCTTCTTGAATCGGTTTGGGTGAGCGAGGGCCTCAACTACGCCGCCGTGGCCTTGGTGCTTGAGCACCTGCTGGCGATTTCGTTCATCGGAACCCAGTTCAGAATCCGGGAGGTTATCGCCAGCGCCTTCAACGATCACATCGAGCTGGTGAAGATGCCCGCCCCCGAGCGAGAGGCCCCCTCTGTGCCGGAGAAGGCCGGGGCGCCGAACGCGGGATGCGCGCATCCCGCGAGCCGCGCGCATGAAGCCGAGCACGCGCGCACGCCCGGTGAAGGCGGCGCATCCGAGACGCGTCGCCCGCAGTCAGGCGCAGGGAAGACCCCGAGGGACGATGCTCAGGGCCCGCGCCGTTTCGGCGATGCCCCTGACTCGAACGCCGACACGACGCCGAGCGAGCCTGTTGACGAGCTTTCCGATCAGCTTGAGCGGCTGAAGGCCCGCTACGCGCTCAGCACGCGCGAAATCGAGATCATCGAGCAGGTGGCGCGCGGAAAAACCGTCACGCGAATCGCGGAGGACCTTTTCATAAGCGAAAATACGGCGCGAACCCACATGAAGCGCATCTACGCGAAGCTGGGCGTGCACAAAAAGATGGAAATGCTCGATCTTCTTGCTCTGATGGGCGCCGAAGGCTGAAGATACTGAGCGCAGCGCGCCTGCATCTGTACGCGCGTGATATAATGCCAAGGATTTTTTGTCTGTCTCGAAAGAGAGTGCCCTATGAATCTTGAGCAGCAAGCGCAGATCGTCGATTCGATTCACGACACCCTGGGTGGCTACGTGGGCCAGCGCCTGAAGGTGCGCGCCAACATGGGCCGCTCGAAAATCGTGGAGAACGAGGGCGTGCTGACGCAAGTGCATCCACGCCTGTTCATCATGGAGGTCGATCGCAAGCGGGGCCGCACGGCGCGCCAGTCGTACCAGTACGTTGACGTGCTGACGGGCACGGTTGAGCTGTCGCAGAACGGCGAGTCGCTGTTCGAGCCCTTCATGGCCGACCAGACCGAGGCGAGCGCCACGCCGGCGGCGACCCCGACAGCGGCAGCCCCGGCGGCAGCGACGACCGAGCCCCCTGCCGGCGATGACGGCGACAAGAGCGAGGGCGGGGACGCGTAGTCCGCGCGTTTCGAAGCATTCTGAGGATTGCGGCGTTGACAAACGATGGCGCAACCCCCAGAATTACCTCCTGCATGTTCGGGTGGCACTATGCGTTTCAGTGTGAAACGCGGGCTGGCATCACGCCTTGCATCTGCTAGAATATGCGCGTTTCGTTTTTTGGGGCCTTAGCTCAGCTGGGAGAGCGCGGCGTTCGCAATGCCGAGGTCAGGGGTTCGATCCCCCTAGGCTCCACCATGAATGACCAGACCGTCGGCTCAGGCCGGCGGTCTTTTTCGTTTCGCCCGCAGGGATCGAACCCCGAGAGGGCTCAACGCCCCTGTGGGGCGTTGCGTGAGGAGCGCGCAGCGCGACGTAATCGAAGCGCGACCGCAGGGAGCGGTTCGTCGATCCCCCTAGGCTCCACCAGGTCACGCAAGACCGTCGGCTCAGGCCGGCGGTCTTTTTTTCACTCGCCTCGCAGGGAGCAGAGCCCCAAGAGCGCACGACCCAGGGCGATGAACTCCGCCTGGTCCAGCGTCTCCCCACGACGCGTCGGGTCGATGCCCGCCGCGTCGAACAGCTCCGACAGCCGATCGGCCACCGAAGCAAGCTGCCCGCCCTGAGCCCGCAGGTACGCGCGACACGAGTTCGCCAGCGTCTTGCGCCGGTTGGTGAAGGCCGCATCGGCCATCAGGCACGCAGCCCGCCGCAGCTCGTCAGACAACGGGCGTCCGTCGGCATCCGCAGGCGCATGGCGATCAAGGCGCAGCACGGCGCTTTCCACATGCGGCGGCGGGAAGAAGTTTCCCGGAGCCACGGGGAACCGCCCCGCACCACGTGCGTACAGCGACAACTTCACCGAATACGCCCCGTAGCTCTTCGATCCCGGCCCGGCCAGCATGCGATCGGCCACTTCGCGCTGCACCATCACCGTAGCCTGCTGCAGCCACGGGAAACGCTGCAGATAGCCCAGCACGATCGTGGCCGCCACCGCATAGGGCAGGTTGGCCACCAGCTTGCCGGGAGGCTGGTCGGGCCAGCGCGTCAGGTCGGCCTCGGCAAAATCGAGCGCGTCTTTCTGCACCAGCTCGAAGCGTTCGGCAAAAGGCGCCAGGGTGTCAGCCAGCACGGCGGGAAGATCGCGGTCGCGCTCGATGGAGGTAACGCGCGCACCGCATCCAAGCAGGGCGTACGTAAGCGTGCCGATGCCAGGGCCCACCTCAAGCACATAGTCGCCCTCACTCACCTGGGCTAACTGCACGATCTTGCGCAGCACGTCATCGTTTACCAGGAAGTTCTGCCCCAGCGCATGCTTGGTGTGAAGGCCATGGGCCTGCAGCACCTTGCGCGTGGCCGCAACGCCCGCCAAAGGCGACAGCCTATCCACGCCGCTTCCCCCTGCCCTTGTTCGCCGGGCGCGGCGACGTAGGGGTGCGCTTTCCCGAGCTGTTCTTCCGGCCAGAGGCCGCGCCGCCCGTCTTCTTCTTCGGCCCCTTGGCCCCGCCGCCCGAACCCGAGCGACGCGATCCCGCCTGAGCGCGTGCCTCGGCGCGCGCAGCGGCTCCGCGCGTGTCGCCCGCGATGCTCAGGCGGGGACGAGCGGACGGCCGTGCTGCCGACCCCGCGCCGCCATCGGCAAACCAGGGTCCCCCGTCGCCCTCATCATCCTCGTCGCCTTCATCGCGAGCGCCGTTCGCGCTGTTCGCGCTCACCTTGCCGACCGAAGCGTCAGCCACCCCGTCGGTCGCGCCGTTGCCGCCTCGCGCGAGCGAGGCCAGCGCAGGCTCGCAGACGATATCGCCCTCCTCGGTGATGCACCCCACCCAGTTCAGCACGGACTCAAGCCGGAAGCCGGCCTCGGACAGCGCGGCGCTCACCTCAACGACGAGCGCGTCGAACCCACCGGCGAAGCCCTCCTCCCCCACCACATGCAGGGTAAGCGGGCGACGCAGGTCAGACGCGCCGGAAACGGCACGGTACGCATGCAGTCGGTCGAGCAGGGCCTTCATCTGCGCAGGAGCGCCGCCGAAGTACACAGGGCACACCACCACCAGCTCATCGGCGTGATCGAGCGCGTCGAACACGTGGGCCATATCGTCGTGGGCCTGCAGCCCCGATGAGCGCTCATCGCCATCGAAGCCCTCGGTGCCGCCAGCAGGCACGCGCGGGGCCGCTGCTCCGGCAGCGGCAGGGCCGACAGCCGCCGCTTCAGCCGCTTCGCGCGACGACCCCCTGCCACCCGCACCGTCCGCCTCATCCGCAACCCCTGCGGCATCGGCGTCGTCAATCGTCTCCCGCACCTGGCCAACCGCACCGAAGCCGCCCCAACCCGCGCTTCCCCAGGGGTCGATGCGCAGCTCGGATACCGGCACCAAGGCCAGCTCATCCTCGGGGAAATCGTCGATGCATGCGTCGAACAGGGCCTCGGCAAGAACGGCGCTGCGTCCCTGCGTGCGAGGCGAACCCATGATGATCACTCGATTCATGCGAGGCTACCTTTCATTCGGATGGTCTGCCACAGCCCGGGGCGCGGGCGCAGGCGCAGGCGCAAGCACGTCGCACACGCAGTCGTCCGCGAAGCGCGTTTCAGGCGCCGCCTCGCCGGATGCGGGGCCCGACTCGATGCGCGCGCACCTCTCCTCCGAAGCGGCCATCAGCGCGACGGCCTCGGCTGCGTGGTCGCATTGCCAGGGGGTGAGTGGGCGGTCGAGCAGGCGAACCGCACCCAGATAGCGATCGTGCAGCAGACGACGCCGGTCGATATCGGACAGCGCCCCCCGCACCTCGGCAAGACGCGCTGCGGTGAACAGCACCTGCGACGGCGTGCACGTGCCACCACGCAAAGGCTCGGGAGCCATGTAGGGCGCATCGGTTTCGGTAAGCAGACGGCCCTCGGGCACCCGAGCCGCCGCATCTCGGGCCTCGTCGCTCTTCCTGAACGTCAGCGCGCCGCCGTAAGCCACGAAGCAATCGCGCTGAACCCAGCGCTCCAGCTGGCCCCACGGCAGCGAGCAGCAATGCAGCAGCGTTCCCGCCAGGGGAAACCCCTCTTCGCATAGGATCCGGAACGCATCGTCGTGAGCGTCGCGCACGTGCAGCACCACCGGCAGGCAGGCCTCGTGGGCAAGCCTCAGCTGACGCCGAAACGCCTCGCGCTGCACGTCGCGCGGCGACAGGTCGTAGTGGTAGTCCAGGCCCACCTCGCCCAAGGCGCCCACACGCGGATGGGCCAGCAGGGCCCGCAGCTGCCTTTCCCGCGCGTCGTCGTACCAGCGGGCATTGTGCGGATGCACGCCCACGGCAATGCGCACGGACAGCGGAAACGCCTCGGCGGACACGCCCTGACTGTCCGGACCCGTACCGCGATGGCACTCCGCCACGAATCGGGCATCGGGAGGAAGGGCGCCCTCAAGCTGCGGCGCCGTGCGCGCGGCCTGAGCGCACCAGTCGTCCAGGCACCGAAAGGGCCGCAGGCCGTCTTCGGAGGGATCGACGATCATGCACACGAAGCTGACGCCCACGGCCGCACAGCGCGCCAGCTCGAAACCCGGGTCGGGCAGCAGGTGCACATGCGCGTGCGTGTCGGCCACGGGCACGCCCAAACGCGGGGCCTCCACCATGCGCCACGCACCCTTCTTGCGTTTCTGATAGAAGCGCGCGTCGCGATACGGCGGCACGGCGAAGCGCTCGACGAGCCGGTCGCCTGCCGCATCCTCTGCGGGCGCGACGGCGCCCTCCGCCAACCCGACGCCCCTCCCGGGCACAGCGTCCTTGCCGATCGGCGCCGTCTCGGCGATTGCCCCTGGCATCTCGTGGCCAGTCGGACCGCAGGAAGGCTCGCACGCCTTGCTCACGCAACCACCCGCTATTCGATCGACAGGTCGATGGCGTCGGCATCCAAGCGCGGGAACAGAGGCTCGCCCACCTGAACGGAATTGCCCGCAGGCAGCTGGCCCCACACAGCGGCTTCCTGAATGCTATCAACGGATTTCAGGTCAAGCCCCAGGCGCCTCCACGCCTCAGCCGAGGTGCTTGGCATAAACGGCGCCATGAACAGGCCGATCACGCGAATGGCCTCAAGGGCGTTGTACAGCACGGCAGCCAGCTGATCGGCGGTGTCGGGGCTTTTTGCCAGATTCCACGGCGCCGATTCCTCCACGTACAGGTTCACGCGCGAGGCCAGGCGCTGCACCGCGGCGGCGGCCCCCGTGAAGTCCACCTCGGTCATGCAGCGGTCATACGCGGCGTACAGCTCGTCGGCCAGCTCGCGCAGAGGGTTCTGCTCGGCGCCCGCCGGAGGCTGAGGAACGCGGCCCTCGAAGTACTTGGCGGTCATGTTGAACACGCGGCTGCACAGGTTTCCCCACGTGTTCGCCAGGTCGGCGTTGTACACCTGCACCATGCGCTCGATCGAGATGGCCCCATCGTGCCCGAACTGCACATCGCTCATGAAGTAGTAGCGATAGGCGTCCACGCCGAACACGCGCACCAGGTCGGCGGGACGCAGGGCGTTGCCGCGCGACTTCGACATCTTCTCGCCCTTGGTAAGCAGAAAGCCATGGCCGAACACGCATTCGGTAACGGGATACCCCGCCGCCATCAGCATGGCCGGCCAGATCACGCAATGAAAGCGCGTGATGTCCTTGCCCACGAAATGGTACTGGAACGGCGAGCGACGCTCGAACTCGTCGCCGCGGTCACCGTCGGCATAGCCGATGCCCGTGAAGTAGGCCAGCAGCGCATCGGCCCACACGTAGGCCACGTGTCCCTCGTCAAAGGGCAGGGGCACGCCCCAGTTGAAGGTGCTGCGCGAAATGGAGAGGTCCTTCAGCCCTCCCTCGACGAAGGCGACGATCTCGTTGCGGCGCGTCAGCGGGCGAATGAAATCGGGGCGCTCGCGGTAAAGGTCGAGCAACGGCTGCTGGAATTCGGACAGCCTGAAGAACCAGTTCTCCTCGCCGGAGGCCCGTTGCACCGGGCGGTGGCACTCGGGGCACACCAGCGCGTCGTCCTCGTCGCGCTCAAGATCCGACTCGGCATAGTAGGTTTCCTCATGCACGCAGTACCAGCCCTCGTAGCTGCTCTTGTACAGGTAGCCTGCGTCATGCAAGCGCGTCCAGAACTCCTGAACCGCCTTGGCCTGGCGCGGCTCGGTGGTGCGCACGAAATCGGTGTAGCTGATGTTCAGCAGGTCCCACGCCTCGCGGAAAGCCGGCTCCATTGAGTCGCACCACTCCTGCGGGGTCATGCCCTTTGCGGCGGCGGTGTCGGCCACCTTCTGGCCATGCTCGTCCATGCCGGTGACAAGGGCCACGTCGTAGCCGTTCATGCGCTGATAGCGCGCCACCAGGTCGGCGGCGATGGTGGTGTAGGCCGTTCCCAGATGAGGAGCGGCGTTCACGTAGTAGATGGGCGTGGTGATGGAATAGGTTCCCTTTGACATGGGCTATCGTCCCCTCGTGGCGCTGGGCGCAGATGGCATGGGCGGTTGGATACAATCGTTTATTCTAGCATGCGAGCTGCGCACACGCGGGCATCAGGGCGCGATGACGCGCGACGCATCGGGCCGTGGGAAGGACGTCGGCGATTGGTCGGGCCGCAGGCAGAAACGCTGCGTCATGAACCAATACGGGGAAGGGCCTCCTCGCCTCCCCGCTTCCTCATCTCCTCGCCTCCCTGGCTCCCTGCACCAACGACGCCTCTGGCCAAAATGGAGGCCCGCTTCGGATACCGCACCGCGCACGCCAGAGGGAAGCCTCGCGGCCGATTACCCGAGGAGACGCTCGAACCACGCAATCAGCCTGCGGTTATGTGCGGCCCGTGGGGCGGCGGGAAGGAACCGGCGCGCTTCCCTATAATGGGTTGCCTTATGCTACTGATCACGCAGCATACCCCGCCCTGCGCTAAGGGGCGTTCGCACAGCCAACGCGCAGTCGAGGGGCCCTCGCCCATCGGCGGCCTCGTGCCGCGACGTCGCGTCAGGCGGGCCGATTGCCTCGCGCGCATCGGGCGTGCGGCCTGTGCGCTGGCTCTGACCTGCGTCTTAAGCGCCACCGCCATGCCCGTTCCACATGCCTGCGCCGAAGACATCGACACCAACCCCAGCGCCGATGCGCTTCAGCAGCGCGTTGAAAGCACCTCGCAGGCCTACTTGCAGGCAACTGCGCAACTTGAGCAGGTAAACGCGCTGATCGCACAGAACACCCAGCAGATCGCCCGGCTGAACGCCCAGATGCCCGACGCACGCAGGCATGCAGGAGAGGCGGCGGCGTCGCTGTACAAGGCCCAGCGCAACGCGGGGTCGGTGCTGACGATGATCGTAGACGTGCAGTCGTTCGGCGATTTCCTGACCAACCTGGATTACGTGCTGCGCGCGACCGACAAGAGCATGGACAAGATCAAAGCCTTGGGATCGCTTCAGCAGCAGCTTGAGAAAACGGCGTCCGACCTCACGCAGCAGAAGAGCCAGGCTCAGCAGGCCGAGCAGGAGGCCCAGGCAGCCCTCGATGAGGCGCGGGAGGCCCGTGAGGAGGCTCAGCGCCAGGCCGCCGAACAGGCCCGCATGGAGGAAGAGCGCCGCGCGCGGGAAGAGGAGCAGGCGCGCGCCCAGGCAGCCGACAAAGCAGCGCAGAAGGAACGCGAGACCGCCAAGGACGCGGCTGCGAAACCGAGCGAATCGAGCAGTGCCCCTGCAGCCGTTGCGGGCACCGAGGTTGACTGGAGCCAGGACGCCCAGGCGTTCGTGGCCGCCTGGGGCCCGCGCATCGACGCCTATCTGGCGGGATCGCCTCTGGCTGGACAAGGCACCACGTTCGCGCAGGCCGCGTGGGCATACGGAATCGACCCGCGCTTCTCGCCCGCCATCGCCACCGTTGAGAGCTCGAAGGGCGCCGCGCTGTTCAAACCGTACAACGCCTGGGGCTGGGGCTCGGTGAGCTGGAATTCCTGGGAGGAAGCCATCAACGCCCACGCTGCCGGGTTGGCGCGCGGTTACGGACGCACCCTCACGCTGGCCGCCGCGCAGAAGTACTGTCCGCCCACCTGGCAACACTGGCACGATAGCGTGTCGGCGCAGATGGCGATGATCTAGCGAGGCTGCGCGCCCATAGCTTCCATAGAGGGAAGCGCACGGCCCGCAAACCCGCGACGATAGTCAGCGCCCCCGCAGGCACGATGCCTGCGGGGGCGCGCGGTTAGCATAACGGCATGAAGGGCTTTCCACACGCCGGGCTTGCGCACCGGCGCCGCGCCGCTGGTGCGGCGTCTATCATTACGCCCTGCCTGAAGCGGCAGGGCGGACTACGTCATCCCCGTTAACATCGGAGAAGGGCATCCTGTTCACGAGGGCTTGGGGAACAGCGGCCTCCCCGCCGTAGATCGTGCCATGGGCAATCGTGTAGCTTCCCTCCCGCAACCCTGACGCCTGCGCCCTCGCGAGCGCCCACACGGCATCCTGGCCGTCGCGACCCTCGCCCACCAGGGCCAGGCCCACCTCGTGCCTGCCGCAGCAGGCCGCGGCCACCAGGGCGTCGTGGTAGCTGTAGACGGTGGCCACGCCCCCGCCCCAGAATCGGTAGCCGCGGGCCGCGGCCCAATCGATCAGCGAGGCGCAGGTGCCCACGGCGGTTGCGCCCCACACGCGGGTGGGCGACGCGGCGCCGGTGCGGTGCGTCTCGGAGGCGGGGATTGCGGCCTCGCCGCCCAGCACTACGGCCTCATCAAAGGCCCCCGAGCCCACGGCCTCGGCGGCCTCGGGCGAGAGAATGCCCCGAGCGTCGGCCAGCACCACCGGGCAGCGCCGGGCGTAGGCGTAGGGCCCGGCCGACAGCGCATCCTGGAAGGTGGCCGAGGTGGCCACGAAGGCCGTGCGCGACCAGCCGTCGCGCGACCTGAGCACCGCAAGCGACGTGTCAACCGCCGTGTCGCCCCAGATGCGCTCGGGCCGCGAGCCCACCAGCTCGGCCAGCTGCGACTCCACGCGAGCCGACACGGCAGCCTCGCCTCCCACCACGATCGCACGCGAGGGCCTCAGGCGCTCGATCACCTCGCGGGCCTGGGAAGACAGCTCGCCGGGCGTCGTCATCAGCACAGGCGCGTTCTCGATCCCGGCCAGGCCCGAGGCTGACAGCGCGTCCCACCAGCCCTCGGAGGTGCACACCACCACGCAGTCGGGGGCGGGCCGCTCGGGGGAGCTATAAGAATAGTGGTCGGTATCACGGCGAGGGACGAAGCCGAAGTCACCAGACAGGACCGCCCTCTCCATAGTGTCAAGCGCGGTCTGGCCCCCAATGCGATCCCAGGGAATGATCAGGTCACCTGAACAACGCTCAATCCCCGGAAAGCACTGCTTTGCTGTCTGGCTATCCGCCTGAGCCGGCACCGCCGCCAAGCCCACGAGCATGACCGAGCACAAAGCCGCCGCCGCGACGCCCACAAGGGCTCCTCTCATCAAACGCCTCTTCCTCATGAACGCTCCTTCCTACAACGTCGCGTCATTAACGCGTTGCTCAGACTGGAAACGGTCTCAAAAAACCGACTGATCAGCAGAATCAATGGTGGCGGTCACCGCCTTGCCTGCGGCTCCTTCACCAGGCTCATCCCAATAGATGGTAGCCCGATATGTCAAACCGCTCTCCAACAAAACCGTGCGCATAGTTTGCTCATCCACATCGAAGCGAAACCCAATCACCACTTCGCGAGCCACATAATCCTTACTGGGTTGAAGGCTGTCCCAATCCTCCCAAGCAGCTGCCGTCACGGCCTCGGCCTTCTTCTCGGTCTCCACTGCGAACAGGGACGTTTCCTCGGTGCCCGCTGCGTAGGAGTTCTCGTCCTGCCGCTCGATCTGCTCAAGGATCTGAATGCCCTCAGGAGTAGATAGCAACCCTTGGGTTCGACCGTCTCCCTCCTTTTCGGCAACGACTGCCCCACTGACAGTGTCAGGCCCGTCGCCGTGCTCCTCGGGCTGCGCAAGCGCCGTTGGCGGAAACGCCATCACCAACGCGAGCGCAAGGGCCAGGGTGGCTCTTGAAACACGCTTCATAACGCCTCCCTTACCAAGCGGCTATCCGTTGGTTGATTATATGTTATTTTTGAAAGGAAATGATATAGATTAAATAATTAGTAAGTCATTGCTCAATGAGCGATCGAAAACGGCCTCTGATAAGCCAGTGCAAGGTTGTTCATTAATCAAAACAGTAAGCTGATTTGCGGAAAGGCCTGTACCACAACAAGGATCGAACCTGGTGCCATTCAGGCAAATGCCGATCAATCACATGCTGGAACGCCGGCCCATACCCACGCTCGATCAGGTGGGCAAGCTCGTACACCACCATGTACCCACAGCGGGTACAGGGCCTTGCGGATCAGCGAGGTGTAGTTGGTGGCGCGGCACCCGCCCCCGGTCTGCGAGATGATCACGGCCAGCCTGTCGGTGTCGTAGCGCCCCGACAGCACCGTTCGATGCCGGGAAAACGCGAAAACGACAAGGGCCCCGAAGCCGCACAGCTTCGGGGCCCTTGCGCTGCGCTTCAGCTACGCACGCGCCGTCGCGCGCTTCAGCGCTTCGAGCGTCGGCTTCGGCACGGCCGCCTCGCCACCGAACACGTAGCCGCCGTCGATCGCGGAGGCCCGCTTTTTCACCACGGTGTCGATGCAGTAGGGATCGAACCGGAACGCGTCGCCCTCGGACGTGGGCCCGTCGTGGGGAACCAGCAAAAGCACGCTGCCGTTCTTGCCGCACAGCGCCGCGCCCGTCAGCGCGTCCCAGTAGCCGTTGCCGTCGGCGATGCCCAGCTTGTCGATGGACATACCCTGACTCAAAGCGTACTCGGCGATGCGGGCGGAGGTCTGCCAGGCGTTATCGCCCGCAAGGCGCCTCACGTCGCCCGACGCGATGCCGGCGCTTTCCAGCTGTCCCTCGACCGAACCGGATACCGCGGCGGTTCCGCCGACGATGAGCGCGTTTTTGTAACCCGCCTCCTTGATCTGGGCGACGGTTTGCGCGGTCAGCGTTCCGTCAGCGTTGGTAAGAAACACCGGCATCCCCTTGAAGTACGCAGCGGATGCGACCGAAAGCGCATCGTAGTAACCGTTGATGGTGGCCACCACGCAGGTCTCGGACGGACGCGCCTTCTGCGCTGCGGCGGAAACCAGGGCAGAGGTCTGGACAGCCGTCTGGCCGCCCAAGCGCTCGACCTGCAGGCCAAGACGCCCGCCCAGTTCGTCCTCCACCGCCTGCGACACCGCAGCAGTGCCTCCCGTGATGTAGACCTTCTTGGCACCCAAGCGCTTGATCTGGGATTTTACCTGATCGGACAGTTCGTTGGGATTCGTCAGCAAAACAGGCGCGCCATACGCTCCGGCAAGGGCGCTTGCAGACAGGGCATCCCAGTACCCGCCACTCGTGGCCAAGACGACCGTCTGGGCGGAGCCGTCGGCCCAGCCCTCATCGGCGATCGCGGACATCGTGTCGAGGGCGGTGTCGCCGTACAGGCGCTTCCACGACGCTTCGGAAACCACGCCGTGCTTGCGCGCCCGCTTGTACTCGGAGAGCGCCTTGTCGAGCGCGACACGGGCGGCCTCGACCGATTCAGCGGTAGCCGCCGAGCTTTCGACCTGGTAGTTCGCCTCGACCAGCGCCTTGTTCAGCGCGGTGTCGAACGGCTCGGGCACCCAGTGCTTCTCGGGAGCGACCTTGGAGCCGTCCGGGGAGACCACCGTGTCGGCCCTCAGCGCCTCGGCTTCCTTCATCAGATCCTTCAAAGCGCTCTTATCGACGTCCTCGGTTCCTCCGGGAGCCTCTCCCACCTCATGGTTGATCACGAACGTGGACCCATCGACGAGCTTGTGGGGGTTCGAACCGTCGGGCGTGCGCAGGACCACCTTGCCGCCGTTCTCCCCGAACGCCTCGTCCTCGATGAAGGTCACCGTCGTGGGAATCTCGACGCGGGTGAGGCGGTTGTTGTGGAATGCGCGCGTTTGGATCTTCTCGCATTGGGCGGGCAGCTTCACCTGAGAGAGCCTGTTGCCCGAGAACGCGAAGGGCTCGATGAGCTTCACGCTGTCGGGAATCGAGACGGAAGTGAGGTTGTTGTCGGCGAACGCTCCTTCGCGGATGTTCTTGATATCGTCGTTGAACTGGACCTCTTTAACGCCCGACCTCAAAAACGCCCCGATGCCGACCCACTGGAGGCCCTTGGGCAGGACGACCTTGGATATGTTGTTCTCATAGAAGGCGTTCGGGTAGATGCCCTCGATGCCCTCGGGAATGTTGAGGCCGGTCACGCCCAGGCCCTCAAACGCGCCGTCAGCGTGGTTGGCGTCCGACCAGCCGACGTAGGCGACCTCCTGGGTATCGATCCCCTCGCCGGTCAGGTAGGTAACGCTGGGAAGGCTGATCGAGGTGTTGCGCTTGAACTTCTGCTTGCCGCGCTGGGACAGGCCCGTGATCATCCATTTGCCGCGGGTCTCGTATTCGCCCTCGGTGTCCTGGGCGTAGGTGAAGTCTCCCAGCTTCCAGTACCCGTCGATGTCGGTGTTCTCGTTCAGCACGCCCCCCTTGGCCTCGTGGTACAGAGCCGTGAGCGTCATGGCGCGCTCGACGGCCATGGTGGGATCGAGGGGGTTCTTCCCGTCAGCCGAGAAGCCGTCGAACACCCACTTCTCGTCCATGTCAACGTACGGCTGCTCGAGCTCGCTTAGCTTCTCACCGGGCAGATAGAACAGGTCGACCGGGTCTTTGGTGGTCCCCTTGTCGGTCACGTCGTAGTGAACCTTGATTCCCTTCTTGAAGAACAGCTCGTCGATCACCTCTCGCCTATCCTCCGACAGCTTGAACGACATGCGGAGAAGCGACCTGCTGGAATAGTCGATGACCGTGGGAACGTAGCCTTCAGTGGCTACGACGTTCCACGTGCCGAAGGGAACGCGCTCGAAGCTCATCTCGTAGTACTCGCCCTGCCGCTTGACCACAGGCTCGATGGTCTGACCGGACTCGGCGTTTTTCAGCGCCAGCTTGAAGTCGCTGTCAGACGCCGGC
Source organism: Berryella wangjianweii (assembly GCA_013201155.1). Lineage (GTDB taxonomy): Bacteria > Actinomycetota > Coriobacteriia > Coriobacteriales > Eggerthellaceae > Berryella > Berryella wangjianweii. The sequence continues at coordinate 872,470 of CP053716.1, forward strand.
ATCTCCTCCAGGTACACGCGGTACCGAACGCTTCCCGACGTGATCGCAGAGCCCGGCTTCGTCCCCGGCTTGCGAGCCGATTCGAACGCCGTGACCGCATCGCGCAGAGCCGACTCCTCGGCGTCAACCTTGCTCTGCGAGGACGACTTGTCCTTAGCAACGGCATCGGCGCGGCCTATGGCCTCTTCGAGCCGCTTGTACACCTCTTCGGAAACCCAGTGCCGATCGACGTCCACATCGACGCCGCCCTGAGCGCTCGATATCGCGGTTCCAAGCATCGCGCGCGCCTGCTCGAGGGCTTTGATCAAAGAGTCCGTATTGGCGCTGGCGTGCTTCTCGTCTTCGGTTACCGTCACCTTGGCCAGGGCGTTCACCGAGTTATCACCTTCAGAAACCGTTCCCAGAACCCAGAACGTTCCCGCCTTCCCGGTAGAGGGCATCGAGTTCTGCCACGCGACCTTCAGGGACTTCGACGACCCATCGGTGAAGCGGGCGTTCACCTCGTCGGGCAGGTTGGCGACATCCCCCTGTTTGACCTCGACCGAAACCGGATCGGCTCCGACGATGCCGGGTACGCTCTGTCCCAAAGACACCTTGTAGTCGCGCGCCTTGCCCTGGTACTCCTCGTTGTCAATCGACGCGGACACCTGGAGCGATCCCTTGAACGACGAGATGTCGAGCTTCTCGGTCTTGCCAAGGTCGAACGAGAAGCTGCCGTCCGACGCGTTCGCAACGGTTGTGGCGACCTCCACCACCGTCTTATCCCAGTAGTTCTTGCCCACCGTCGTGCTCAGGGTCACCGTCGCACCCGGAAGCGTCTTGCCGCTCAACGTCGAAGCCGTCCTCTCGATACCTGACGGAGCCTGGATGGAGAAGGCCTTGTATTTGAATTCCACGACGTTGTCGATAGCAGACAGCTCGATGTCCTGCTTGGCTTTGGGACGGGCATAGCCGTCCAGATCGTCGGAAGCCGCACGGCCCTCGACCTTCTGCCCCTTCCGCCAGAAGCTACCGAGGCTGTTCGACACGAGACGGTTGTCGACGTACTCACCGGTGCTCGACGAGGTTTTCAGAACGGCCCCGTTGTCCGCATCGACCGCCTTGGTGACGAGCACGGGGGGATCGACGAGGAACAGCCCCTCCTTGCCTTCAAGTTTGCTCTTGTTGCCGTTGCCGGTGTAGAGGCGCGCATACTGCGGCTTGAAGTAGCCCGAGCTGTCCACCTGCGGCTTGAAGGCGTTCTCGTTCACCGAGGTGATTGCAGGGACGTCGAGGGACACGTCGTACATCCCCGAGAACGACCCGTCTGCCAGGGTCTTCACGCCCTTCATGCCCGTAACCGAGATCGACTCGGTGAAATCCCGGCTCCCCGCCTGCCTGAACGCCTTGGCGGCGATGGTGGTGACGCTTGCGGGGATGTTCACCTCAGAAAGGCGGTTGTCCTCGAACGCGCTTTCCCCGATGTAGGACAACCCCTCGTTCAGCACGAGCTTGGTGAGGCTCTTGCCCTTGAATGCAGAGGCCCCGATGGCGCGCACCGGAACGCCGTCTATCTCCGAAGGTATCCTCACTTCCCTCGAGGTTCCGTCATAGCCGGTGATGACCCCCGCCACGCCTGCGGTCGGGTCGGTTCCCTTATCGAACGTGAACCCGTCTTTCACCACGACGTTTCCCTGTCCCGCCTGAGCCTCGTGGGCGGCATTCGGGGTTTCGGCGAACGCCGGCGCGGGAACCCCCGAGCACACCAGCGTCACCGACACCGCCACGCTCGCAAGCGCTGTCGGCACCTTCCCGCCCATATCTGTCCAATCCATCATCTTCCCTTCTCTATATCGAAAAACCTTGCCTGCCTGAACGCTTTTCGCTTAGGGCGGCAGAATCGAGCCCGCCCTAAGAGGATGCCGAGAACCTTCGGTACGCAGCCGTCGCCTTCGACAGCTCCTCGGTCTGGCGCACCATGGTCGTCGCCGTTGCCGAATCGTCGTCAACAATCGCTTGAGCCGCATCGATAGCCCGTATGAACGCAGCTCTGTCTTCAGACGAGGGCGCAAGGACCGATTCCGGATCGAAGGAGCGGGCGATCGCCTGGCCCACCTCTGACGAAACGGGCTGCTCGAACGCCGGCAGAGCGAACGGGCGCGCGGACGACCGGCTGCGCGTGTCGTACAAAAGCGTCTTGGCCGCCCACACCTCGTCTCGCAGCTTCGAGGAAACCTCGTCCCGGTCGTAAGGCAGAACGGTTCTGACCTGGCTCTCGAACTCCTCGATCGCGGCCTTCAGAGAGCTTGCGGACCGCACGATGTCCTCGGCGCTCAGGCCCTTGCGCGCAGAATCCTTCCTTGCCTGCTCAAGCGCGCGGCCGAGCTTCGCATGGGCTTCAGCGGGGGCCCAGCGCTTCGACTCCCCCAAACCGCTCCCGTCCTCGGACGACTCGGCGCCTGCAAGGGCTGCCTGAGCCCGCTCGATCATCCGGGACAGAGGCTTGAGCGCTTCGTCGTCGGCTTCGCCCGGCGCCGTCCCCGGCGTCTTTCTCGCGTCGAACGCCGCACGATCGGACCTCAGCCTGCGGATGGCCGCCTCGACCGCATCGTCGGATGCCAGGATGCTTTCGTACTTCGCCTTGGCCAGGAGAAGCCGGTTGCTGAAGACCGCCCACGCGCCCGGGTCCACCCAGTAGCGGGAGCGGGGCACGTCGGCTCCCGTCGTGCTGCGCACGACGGAATCGAGGTCGGCCTGGGATTCTTCGATCTCGGAGAGCAGCTCGCGTTTAAGCGGGGAGAAATCCAGGATGGTCTGGCGCACCGCGACCGCGTGCCGATCGATTTTCGTCTGGTAGTCCGAAACGACGGTTCCGTCGAGCTCTAAGGAGGCCTCGTACCGATCGACCTCGTCGAGCAGGGTGCCGGCCTCTTCGACCGAGCGTTCGAGACGGGCCTTCTGGGCCGCGTTGAGCTTCCCGCCGCCCAGCAGCTCACGCGCCGCCGCTACGGCGCTGTCGATGGCGAATCGGTTGGTGACGACCATCGCGACCGTCTTGTCGCTCAGCAACCCGTTGGCGTCTTTTCCGAAGCACTCGACCTCGGTTCCGGGAACGAGCGTCATATCGGCCGGGAGGGGCACGGAAAACGCCCCCGACCCGTCGGCCTGGCCGAGGATCTTCCTGCCCGCCACGACGAACAGCAGCTTCTGATTGGGCGCCGCTTTCCCGCATATGGCCTTCTCGGTGGGCTTGATGGGCCTGACCACCGGTTTGCCGACCGCGAACGACAGGTCCTCCGACCCCGCTGGGTACCTCATCTTCGAGCGGATCATCAGGGCGCTGTCGATGTTCTCGGCTGTGACGGGAACGAGGTTCTTCCCGGAGTAGAGGTACGAGAAGCTGGAGTCGCCGGTTTCGTCGGCGCCGACAGTGAAGGGGTCTTCGCCCTGTCCGGACACGGTGATCGCGATATAGTACGGCTGGTCGGTTTTCACCTGGTATTCCTCCAGGGGAACCGTGAGGGTCCGACCAGGCTGGACCTCGATGTCGAGCGGGCCGAGCAGCGTTTCGGTGCGACCCCGGTTGTCCTTTTGGAGGATGCTGAGCTTCGCCTTGGTGCTCAGGCCGGATCTCGTTCCCGAGAAGCTGACGGTCGCATCGGCGATGACGCCGCCCTTCTTGTAGGGAACGAAGCACACCGCGCAACCGGAATACGACCCGGACCCGATGGTCACGTTCCCGGTCAGGCTCTGGTTCATCCGGCCGTTGTCATGCTTGATGACCGTCTCGATCGAAGGGGCGCTCGGCGACATCTCGAAGCGCTGCTCGTTGCTCCCCTCCCTCACTTCGACCTGCCGTTCGACAGGCTCGAGCCCTTCTTTGAACAGGCGCAGGGTGTAGGTCCCGACAGGCAGCCCCGCGATGGAGAACAGCCCTTGATCCGAGCTTTCGTACACCGTCGAGTCGTTGCCCTCGATCACCCGGGCATGGACTCCCGAAAGGGGCGTTCCCTCGGCCGACACCACCGTCGCCTTGATCGATCCGACATGCTTCTTGGAAAGCTCGACCACCGTCTCGCCCGAGCCCTCGCCCCCGATGGTCACGCTCTGCTCGACGCGGCCGTACCCGTACGTGTCGCATACCAGCGTGTAGGTTCCCGCCGCATGCTTGAGGACGAACTCCCCCGTCGCCGCATCGGTGTGCGCGGTCTGGCCCGTCTCCTTGATCGAGACCTCCGTATCGACGGGCTTCCCGCCGCAGGTGACCTTGCCCTTCATCGTCTCGACCGCGGTTCCCAGCGCCTTGCTCACCGCATCGTAGGCATCGATGCACCCGTACCCGTAGCCCATGTTCGGAACACCTGGGTAGGTCGCATCGGTCAGGCCCGTCGCCGTCTCTTCGAGGATCTTCTCGATCTGCCGGTCATCGAGGTTGGGCTGGGCCGCTTTGATCAGGGCCGCGGAGCCGGAAACGTGAGGCGCGGCCATCGACGTGCCGCTCATGTACTCGTATCCGCCGCGCACGCACGACCTCACCTCCACGCCCGGAGCGCTCACCTCGGGCTTGATAACCGCGTTTCCCGCCAGGGGCGAAGGACCCCGTTTCGAGAAGGCGGGGAGCTTCCCGTCTTTGTCCACCGCGGCGACCGAGAACGAATCGGTGTAGCTCGCCGGCGCGATGATGGAGCCCGGACCGGGATCCTGCTCTCCGGGCAGCTTGTTGCCCGCCGCGAACACCGGGAGGATATGCGCGGCGCGCCATGCGGCCACCGACTTCTGGTACCACGTGTTCGACCCGTCGGACCCTCCCCAGGAGTTGTTCACGATCGCAGGAGCCTTGGACACGTCCCCTCCGGGCTTCAGCATCCACTCGGCGGCCCTGAGAAGCGCCGCATCGTTGGTGTAGTTGGAATCGTCGAACACGCGGGCGTTGATCCAGTTCGCGCCGGGTGCCGTTCCCACCGCGTTGAAGGTGCGCCCCTCCGCGTCCGTTTCAGAGCCCACGATCGTTCCCGCCACGTGCGTGCCGTGACTCGATCCGCGCGCTTCCTCCGGTCTGGTCGTGGACGAAACGCAGTCGAGGTAGTTGCCCTCGTAGGTCATGTCCCCGCTCTTGGGGTCGAATCCGCGGAACTTCGACTTCAGCGCCGCGTGCTGCGCGTCCACCGCCGAATCGATGACTCCCACGGTCACACCCGTCCCCGTCACGCCGTAGCGCGACCAAACATCGTCCGCGCCGATCCGGTCGATGTTCCATTCGACCTCCTGACGGGGGACCGGCAGCAACTCAAGCAGGTTGAAACGGCGGTTCACGATGGGGTCGGAACCCTTGATGACATGGTTCAGATCGACCCGATCAACCCGGGGGTTAGCCGCAAGCTCCCGCACGACCTGGGCGTTAGCGACCACATGCATGGCATTGACGATGTAGAACCGCTCGTAGCTCTCTACGTTTCCCGCGTTCTTCTCTTCCTCAAGCCACGAAGCCACCCCGTCTTGGGTAAGGGTGGCCGTTTCCTGCAAGGCCCCCACAACCGCCTTGCGATCGCGCAGCGATTTGGACGAGCCGTCAGGCGACGACGCGGTCCCCTCGACCGCCTCTTCCAGCGACGCCTCCGCCTTGAACAGAACCATCACGTCGAACGGCCCCTCGCCCTCGGCAAGCGCGGCGGCAAGTTCGGCGGAAACGGTCGGAGCCTCCTCGATGACCGGCTCCGATCGGTCTGACTCAACGTCCGACGCCTCCGCCGGCTCGTCCGCACGGGCCGAACCGATCGGCCCGTATGCCGGAAAGCACAGCGCCACCGCAAGAACGGTCGCCGCGACCGCCCTTCCCCCCACAATCCCCTTGCTCAAAATAATCTCCCTCGATCATCGGTTATCCGATTATCTTGTTGAAGAATATTCTAGATAAAAGATAATATCAACTATAAAATAAATATTTGGTTAGAGTGGTTAAATGAGCAGCGGATTGTAACGAGGGAGGCGCCGAGCTGCGCGCTATCGGAGCTTTGCGGCGACGGTGCGCCAATCGGGGAGGAACCCGTCCATGATGCGATGGAACTCGCGTCCGTGACCGGCCACGATAAGGTGCGCGAGCTCGTGCACCACCACGTATTCGAGGCATTCCGGAGGGTAGAGCGCCAGGCGCACGTTGAGGCAGATGCGCCCCGTTGCGGGCTGGCAGCTTCCCCAGCGCGAGCGCATGTTGCGGTACGCGAGCCTTCCCGCTCGCACCCCCATGATCCGCTCCCACTTCGCCACCAAGACGGGCGCGGCGGCCTCGACCGCTGCGCGCCATGCGCGGATCTCCGCAGCGTCGGCGCACTCTGCCCGAGCCATGACGGATTGCGCGACCTCGCGCTGCTTTTCGACCAACCACGCCCGCTTCGAGCGCACGAGGTCCTCGATTTCCCGATCCGCCACGAAAAACGGAGCCGACAACTCGATACGGCCCTCGGGCGGTCTGACGCGCAGCCTGATCGCGCGCGCATCCTTGCGAGCGACGTGCACGGCAAGGCCATCGACCGTCAGAACCGAGCATGCGGAAGCGCCCGATCCGGACCCGCACCCCATGCGCGAGCGGCGGGCCCGCGAAGACGGGGCGCTGCGCCGACCCGGGGCCGTTCGCCCGCTACTCACAGCTCGCGCACCCGCTTGGTCGCCGCAAGGGCCAAATCGTAGGCGGTATTACGGGGAATACCCAGATCGTTGGCGAGCGTCCGCGCGATATCCTTGGCGCGCGCGCCCTCCGCCGCCATCGATGCGGCGCGCTCGGCGGCCCCATCCTGGGCCGACTGCGCCCGCTCGGCGCGCTCCTCATCGCCTGGACCTTCGATGACCAGGGCGATCTCCCCTTTTATCGCACCTTCCGACAAACGTTCCTCGAATCGCGCGAGGACCTCCGACGACGAGCCGCGCACGACCTCTTCATGCAGCTTGGTGAGCTCGCGGCACACGGACACCGCGCGGTGGGGAAACGCCCGCGCCACCGCGCGCAGGGAATCGACCAGGCGGTTGGGGCTCTCGTAGAACACGAGGGCCGCCGGCAGATCGCGCAGGCCGTCCAGCACCGCAGCGCGCTCGGCGTCTTTGCGCGGGAAGAACCCGCCGAAGTAGAACCGCGGGTCGACCGCCCCGCTGGCCACATACGCCGTCGCAACCGCCGTCGGCCCGGGAAGGACCTCGACCGGGGCGCCCGCCTCGCGTGCCGCCCTCACCAACCTTAAGCCCGGATCAGATACGCCCGGCATCCCGGCATCGGAGCAGTACGCGATCACCTCGCCCGCCAAAACGCGCGCGACCACGTCCTTCGCGGCCCTGCCGATGCGGTTCTCGTCCAAGCGCTCGAGGGGCTTCTCGATTCCCAGGGCCGCAAGCAGCTTGCCCGTCACGCGCGTGTCCTCGGCGCACACCGTATCGGCGCGTTCGAGCCGCTCGATCGTGCGCAGCGTGACGTCCCCGAGGTTTCCCAGAGGGGTCGGACAGATCACCAGGTAGCCCTTGTCCGAGGCCACAGGGCTACTCCGAGCCATGCTTGCCGCGCTTGGGCACGTCGACGGCTCCGCGGCGGCGCTTCACCGCCGCAACGATAAGCGCCACCGCCCCGAGGATGACCACGGCCCCGATGACGAAGGCCAGTATCGTCTCCCCCGTGCAGGGAAGGCAAGTGAGTTCCCGAGACACCGTTCTCCTCTCTATCGAGCGGTCGGCGGCACCGGTTCGAAGCCGCGCATGGTCCCGCGGTTCGAATGCGGGACGGAAAGCAAACGGGGTGCGCGACCCAAGACCGCGCACCCCATTGTAACCTTCTCGACCCGCGCCCCCCGAAACGCCGACAGACCCTCTACGATGCCGGGGTGTCAGGCGCGGGCGAAGCCGCGCGCAGCCGATCGAGCGCCGCCTTCTTGCGAGCCTCGGGATCGGCCTCGCCTTCGGCCTCCAGGTTCTCGCGTGCCACCGAGATCATCAGCTTGATGCGGTTCAGCTGGTTCACCTCCGACGAGCCGGGGTCGTAGTCCACCGCCACGATGTTGCTGTGCGGGTACATGCGCCGCAGCTCCTTGATCACCGCGCGGCCCACCACATGATTGGGCAGGCAGGCGAAGGGCTGGGCGCAGATAATGTTGGGCGTGCCGTGGCGGATCAGCTCGACCATCTCGGCGGTCAGCAGCCACCCCTCGCCCATCGAGTTGCACAGGCTCAGGATCCGCTCGGCCCACCGGCCCAGCGTGTAGATGCTCTCGGGTGCGTGGAACCGCTTCGAGCGCTTCAGCGCGCGGTTCACCGGCGCGCGCAGGGCGGCCAGAGCGGCCAGGGCCGCGCGGCTTCCCAGCGCGCTTTTGCGCGAGCGGCCCAGCGGCTGCTGCTGGAAGATGGCCCCCGCCATGCCGAACAGGAAGAACTCCACCAGGCCGGGCACCACCGCCTCGCAGCCCTCGCGCTCGATCACGCCCACCACGTCGTTGTTCGCCGTGGGATGGAACTTCACCAGGATCTCGCCCACCACGCCCACGCGCGGCTTGGCGCCCTCGCCCTGCAGGGGCATCTCGTCGAAGGCGCGGATGATGCGCCTGCTGGTGCGCACGAACTCGCGGTAGGTCAGCCCCGTGCGCAGCTGGCCGCGGCACCGATCCATCCACGCGTCGAACATCCTGTCGGCCGCGCCCGGCACCGTCTCGTACGGACGGCAGCGGTGCAGGCACTGCATCAGCACGTCGCCGTACAGAAGCGCGTAGACGGCCTGGCCGAGCATGGGCGCGGTCACCGTGAAGCCGGGGTTCTCCTCGCCCAGCTTGGCCGTGCTGATGCTGATTACGGGAATGTGCGACAGCCCCGCGGCCTTCAGGGCCTTGCGGATCAGCGAGATGTAGTTGGTGGCGCGGCACCCGCCCCCGGTCTGCGAGATGATCACGGCCAGCCTGTCGGTGTCGTAGCGCCCCGACAGCACGGCTTCCATGATCTGCCCGGTAACCAGAATGGACGGATAGCAGATGTCGTTGTTCACGTACTTCAACCCGGCCTCGGTGGCCTTGGGGTCCACGCTGGGCAGAAGCTCCAGGTTGTAGCCGTAGCGACGGAAGATCTCGGCCAGCAGCTCGAAGTGGATCGGCGCCATCTGCGGGGCCAGGATCGTCCAGCCCTCCTCGCGCATGCGCTCGGTGAACTTCACGCGCTCGAACGACGTGTCCGCGCCGTCGCGCTGCTTGAAGAAATCCTGGATGTACAGATCGGCCTTCTCGGCAGCCTGGTCAGGCGGCGACGGCACGTGGCACGAGCTGGCCATGATGCGCTGCGCATCGACTGCGATCTGTGCCTTCTCGGCCTCGGTGAACGCACCCGCGTCGGATGCGGCCCGATCGGGCGCCCCAGCCGGCACCGCAGCTGGCGCCCCAGCGGGAAGCCCATCGACTCGCTCAGCGTCGGATGCGGCCCGCTCGGACGCCCCAGCCGGCAGCGACTCCGCCGCCAGGCTGCTCAGGACGCTGCAGGCGGCGCATCCGCCGCCTTCCTCCATCAGCCGGCGCTCCTCCTGGTCCTTCAGCGCCGCCAGAAGCGACCTCACGCGAATGCGCGCGGCACCCAGGTTCGACACCTCGTCGATCTTCAGCACGGTGTACACCTTGCCCGCGTCCTCCAGGATCTCCTGCACCTGGTCGGTGGTCAGGGCGTCCAGACCACAGCCGAAGCTGTTCAGCTGAATCAGGTCAAGGTCGTGGCGCTGGGTGGCCACTTTGGCCGCCGCGTACAGACGCGTGTGGTACATCCACTGGTCAACCAGGCGAATCGGACGCTCAAGCGTGCCCAGGTGAGCAATCGAGTCCTCGGTGAGCACCGCCAGCCCGAACGAGGTCAGCAGCTCGGGAATGGCATGGTTCACCTCGGGGTCGTTGTGGTACGGACGACCCGCCAGCACGATGCCATGCGAGCCGGTGCGCTCCATCCACAGCAGCGTCTCCTCGCCCTTGGCGCGGATATCGCGCTTGAACGCCTCGTCCTCGGCCCAGGCCGCGTCCACTGCGGCATCGATCTGAGCGGCGGTGGGCAGGTCGCCCCTCTTCCCGATGGCTTCGGCGCTGTTCTGAACCAGCTCCACGAACAGCCGCTTCTTCAGGTGCTCCTTCTTATCGTAGGGCAGCCAGGGGTTCAGAAAGGCCGTGGGGCTGTCGTTCAGCTCGTCGATGTTCAGGCGCAGGGCCTCGGAGTAGCTTGCCACGATGGGGCAGTTGAAGTGGTTGCCCGCACCCTCGTCTTCACGGCGCTCCCACTTCGAGCAGGGCATCCACACGAAATCGACGCCCTTCTGCAGCAGGTTCATCACATGGCCGTGCGCCATCTTGGCCGGGTAGCACACCGACTCGGACGGCATCGACTCGATGCCCAGCTCGTAGATGGCCTTGGTGGACGGGTCGGACAGCACCACCGCGTAGCCGAGCTGGGTGAAGAACGTGAACCAGAACGGGTAGTTCTCGTACATGTTCAGCGCGCGGGGAATCCCCACCGTGCCGCGCGGGGCATCCTGGGGGCTCAGGGGCCGATAGCCGAACAGGCGCTCGGCCTTGTAGGCGTACAGGTTGGGGATGTCCTGCGGCAGGGCGTCCACCGCGCCGGCACCGCGCTCGCAGCGGTTGCCCGTGATGAAGCGGCGGCGCTTGCCCGTGTCGGGGTCGCGCCCGAAGTCGTTGATGGTCAGCAGGCAGTTGTTCGCGCACAGCTTGCAGCGCGCCGTGCGATGCGCCGGCTCCAGAGCCGCCAGCTGCTCGGGGTCCAGCAGCGTCGAGCGCACGGCACGCGCGTCGCCACCCGCCGCGCGCACCGCGTCGTCGAAGCGGTCGCGCGCCAGCAGGGCGGCTCCGTAGGCGCCCATGTTGCCGGCCACATCGGGGCGCACCGCGTTCACGCCGGCCAGCTGCTCGAAGGCGCGCAGCACGGCATCGTTCAGGAAGGTGCCGCCCTGCACCACCACATGGGTGCCCACGTCGTGCGGGTCGCGAATCTTGATCACCTTGAACAGGGCGTTCTTGATAACCGAAATGGCCAGGCCCGCGGCGATGTCACCCACCGTGGCGCCCTCCTTCTGAGCCTGCTTCACCCGGCTGTTCATGAACACCGTGCAGCGGCTTCCCAAATCCACCGGATTGCGCGCGGCATTGGCCGTTTCGGCGAACGCGGCAATGGGAAGCTTCAGCCCCGTGGCGAAGCTCTCGATGAAGCTGCCGCAGCCCGACGAGCACGCCTCGTTCAGCATGATCGAGTCGATCACGCCGTCCTTCACGCGCAGGCACTTCATGTCCTGCCCGCCGATGTCCAGGATGAACTCCACCTCGGGCAGCATCTCATGAGCGCCGCGCAGATGCGCCACCGTTTCGATCTCGCCCGAATCGACGCGCAGGGCCTGGATCAGCAGGGCCTCGCCATAGCCGGTCACCGTGGCGTGTCCGATGCTCACCAGCGGCTCCCCGCTTTCAGGGTCGCGCGGCAGCTTCTCGTACAGGCTTGCGACCGCGGCCTTGGCCGACCCGATCACGTCACCGCGATTGCTGACGTAATGAGTCCACAGCAGCTTGCCGTCGTGGCTGATCAAGGCCGCCTTGAACGTGGTCGAACCCGCGTCGATGCCCAAGAAGGCCCGACCGCGGTAGTCAGCCAGCGATCCGCGGGCCACGCGCTCGCGATCATGGCGCTGTCTGAACGCGCGGAGGTCGTCTTCGGTCTGGAACAGCGGCGGCAGGCGCACCACCTCCGAGCCCTGCACGTCGCCCAGCTGGGCCAGACGGGCCACCACGTCGCTCAGGCGCTCCACGCGCACCGTGTCGGACAGCGCGCCCGCCGCCGCGCAGCCGCAGGCCACGAAGAGGTGCGCGTTCTCGGGCACGATGATGTGCTCGTCATCCAGGCCCAGCGTGGCGTAGAAGCGCTCGCGCAGCTGGGGCAGGTACTGCAGGGGACCGCCCAGGAAGGCCACATGTCCCCTGATGGGACGCCCACAAGCCAGGCCCGAGATGGTCTGCGTGACCACGGCCTGGAAGATGGAGGCGGCGATGTCCTCACGGCGGGCGCCCTCGTTCAGCAGGGGCTGCACGTCGGTCTTGGCGAACACGCCGCAGCGGCTGGCGATGGGATACAGCGTGCCGGCGTCGGCGGCCAGGTCGTTCAGTCCTGCGGCGTCGGTGTCCAGCAGGGCCGCCATCTGGTCGATGAACGCACCGGTGCCGCCCGCGCACTGTCCGTTCATGCGCTGCTCGATGCTCTGGTCGAAGAAGATGATCTTCGCGTCTTCTCCACCCAGCTCAATGCACACGTCGGTCTGAGGGATGAAGGTCTCCACCGCCGCCTTGGACGCGATCACCTCCTGCACGAACTCAAGGCCCAGCCACTGGGCCAGCAGCAGGCCCCCGGAACCCGTGATGGACACGGTCAGGGGCAGGCTGCCGTAGCGCTCGGCGGCGCGCGAGAGCACCTCGGCCACGGTGGCGCGCACATCGGAGTGATGGCGCTCGTACAGCGAGAACACGATGCGATCGGCCTCGTCCAGAATCGCCAGCTTCACCGTGGTGGAGCCCACGTCGATGCCCAGGCGAAGCAGGCCCTGGTCAGCTTGGGTGGAAGGGGCGTTCGTTGCAAGTTCGCTCATGACATGGTTCCTGTCGTACGCACAGTGCGGCTACAGCCTGATCGATTCGCCCGGCTTGATGAACAGCAGGCGCATGCAGATGCGGGCCATCTCCTCGGGGCACTCCTGCATGCCCGTCTCGATCCAGCGCATGATCACGCCCAGGTAGGCCGAGGCGAAGAACGACACGTAGTACTGCACGAAGGGCGTGGGGTCGTCACGGTAGCGCTTGTGAAGAATCGACTGAACCAGATTCGTGCACACGCAATCGCGCAGGCGCGGGCCGAAACTGACATCGCCCCCGTCGCCGAGCACGGCATGCAGGAAGTCGCCTTGCTCACGCAGGTACTCGAACAGCTCTACCAGCAGCGGCAGCGGGCGCTTGGCCACCGCGCACCCCATGGCCTGAGCCATGCTGAGGTGGGCCATCTTCTCCTGGAAGCGCTCAAGGTCGGCCAGGATGTCGTCCTCAAGCTTCGACAGCAGAGCGTCCTTGTCGCGGAAGTGGTTGTAGAAGGTGCCGCGGTTCAGGTCGGCGCGCACGCACAGGTCGTTCACAGTGAAGCCGTCGAAGCCGCGCTCCTCCATCAGCTCGATCATCGCCGCGCGCAACGCGCGCTTCGAGCGCGTGATGCGGCGATCCTCCGAGGAGGAGATGCGGCAGCCTGCCTCTGCCTGGGTGGAATCGGACGTCATGGGCACTCCCCTATCCCCTCTGATCGAGATTCCTCGATACTGTCAATGTTTTTCAACAGCATGTACAAAAAAATTTTAGGGACGAGAGGGGGGAAAGGCAAGCTGATATAAGAACAAGCTCATGCAAGCGTCACCTTTCCGTTGCCTGCGAACAGGCAAAATGAAGCGCAGAACACCGAGTCGCGCACATGCCAGCATGAGGCCGGCACCCGCGACGCTCGCCGACGCACACTGACGCGCCCCTGCATCCGGCCCGTCCGCGGAGCCGCCGCCCAAGCCGCCCGTCCCCTGCCGCGCGATGGACGCCGCACACCCGCGCAAGCGGCGCCTGGCGCTGGCCGCACGTGAACGGGCGCGGTATGCTGACCGGGCGCTTCCACCCAACGAGAGGACGACCCATGCAGATATCGCCCGCCGAAGTGGCCGAGACCCTTGCGATGGTCTCGCAGCAGAACCTCGACATCCGCACGATCACCCTGGGGCTGAACCTGCGCGGGTGCACGCACGAGGACGTGGACACCGTGGCCGCGAAGGCGTACGACCGCATGGCGCGCGCCGCCGAACGGCTGGTTCCCACTGCCGATCAGCTGGAACGCGAGTACGGCATTCCCATTGTGAACAAGCGCATCGCGGTCACGCCCATCGCCGAGGTGGCCGCAGCCACCACCGCTTCCGACCTCTCGCCCATCGCGCGAGCCATGGACCGCGCCGCGCAGGCCGTGGGCGTCGATTTCGTAGGGGGCTTCTCGGCCCTGGTGCAGAAGGGCGCCTCGCATGCCGACGAGCGGCTGATGAGCTCGATTCCCGAAGCGCTGGCCACCACCGACAAGGTGTGCGCGTCAGTGAACCTGGGCAGCACGCGCGCGGGCATCAACATGGACGCCGCCCTGCGCATGGCGCATGTGATCAGGCGCTGCGCCGAGCTCACCGCCGACCGCGACTGCATTGGCGCGGGCAAGCTGGTGGTGTTCTGCAACGCGGTCGAGGACAACCCCTTCATGGCGGGCGCCTTCCACGGATCGGGCGAGGCCGACGAGGTGATCAACGTGGGCGTGTCGGGCCCCGGCGTCGTGCGCGCCGTACTGGCCGACCTGCCCGAAGACGCCAACCTCACCCAGGTTGCCGAGGCCATCAAGGCCACGGCGTTCAAGATCACGCGAGCCGGCGAGCTGATGGCCCGCGAAGCCGCGCAGCGCCTGGGCTATGCCCAGGGCATCCTGGACCTGTCGCTGGCCCCCACCCCCGCCGAAGGCGATTCGGTGGCGCAGATCCTGGAGGCCATCGGCGTGGGAACCTGCGGCGGGCCGGGCACCACGGCAGCGCTGGCTCTGCTGAACGACGCCGTGAAGAAGGGCGGCGTGATGGCCTCCTCGTCGGTAGGCGGCCTGTCAGGCGCCTTCATTCCCGTGTCGGAGGACGCCGGCATGATTCGCGCGGCCGAGTGCGGGGCGCTGAGCCTGGAGAAGCTTGAGGCCATGACCTGCGTGTGCTCGGTGGGCCTGGACATGATCGCGGTGCCGGGCGACACCTCGGTCGAAACCCTGCTGGGAATCATCGCCGACGAATGCGCCATCGGCATGATCAACAACAAGACCACCGCCGTGCGCATCATCCCGGCAATCGGCAAGCAGCCGGGCGAGCGCCTGAACTTCGGCGGACTGCTGGGCTACGCCCCGGTCATGCCCGTGAACGCCCATGCCGGCAGCGTGTTCGCACGGCGCGGCGGACGCATTCCCGCGCCGCTGAACTCGCTGAAGAACTAGCGGGGCTTCCGATCGCGCGAGCGGTTCGCCCGCGTGCGAACCGCAAAGCAGGCAGCTAGCCTTCCAGAACGGCGCGCACCAGGTACTCCACGTTGCCTGCGGCGGCCCCGGTGATCGGCGACTCGATGGCGCCCGTCACCGTGAACCCAACCGCGCTCAGCGCGTCGCTCACCTGCGCCACCGTGGCCTGACGCACGCCCTCGTCACGCACCACACCGCCCTCCACCTGCCGAGCCTCGGCCTCGAACTGGGGCTTCACCAGCCCTATGAACACCGAGCCCGCCGTGCCCAGACGCGCGAACACCGGCGCCAGGCGAGCCAGGCCGATGAAGCTGAGGTCGGCCACCACCACGTCGAACGGAGCCCCCAGTGCCGCAGGATCGGCCAGGCGAATGTTCGTGCGCTCGAACACCGTCACGCGCGGGTTTTGGCGAATGCTCCACGCAAGCTGCCCGTAGTTCACATCAACGCAGGTCACGTGCGCAGCGCCAGCCTGCAGCAGGCAGTCGGTGAAGCCGCCGGTAGACGAGCCCACGTCAATGCACCGCAGGTCCTGCACGCTCTGGCCGAATCCGTCCAGGGCGCCTCTCATCTTGTGACCACCGCGCGACACGTAGGCCTGGGCGCCCTTCACCTCGATGAGCGCATCCGGCGACACCTTCATGGCGGCGCTGGCGGCGTACGCATCGCCCACCTTCACCGTGCGCGCCAGCACAGCACGCAGGGCCGTCCCCTCATCGGGAAAGCACCCACGCGCCACCAGCAGCTCGTCAAGTCGAATCTTCTTCATGCGCCCAGTATATCCTCATGCGCGTAGCCGGGTCGCCCACCCGCGCCGACGCAGCGGCAACGGCGTCGGCAGGCGATCCGCGCGGTCGCTCCCGACGCAATCAAAGGCGCCTGCGGGAGCCCCGCCCCTAACCCCTAGCCCCTACCCCCGACCCTGACTCCTGACCCTGACCGGCCCAGGGTCCTTCGGGCACAGGAAAGGGCCCCGCAGGGCCCTTTCCGAAACCGCGCTGAACGCGCGCGCCTACTGAAGCTCGAACATGTCCTTCGTGGCGCCGCACACGGGGCACACCCAGTCCTCGGGAATGTCCTCGAAGGCCGTTCCCGGAGCGATGCCGCTATCGGGATCGCCCGCCTCGGGATCGTACACGTAACCGCACGCTACGCAAACCCACTGTTTCATGATGAATCCTCTCTCTTTTTTCCCACCCCTGTACACGAACCTTACTCGGGCAGCAGAAGCTGCGCGATCTGTACCGCGTTGAGTGCAGCACCCTTGCGGATCTGGTCAGCTACCACCCATAGCTGAAGTCCGTGATCGACCGTCGGGTCAAGGCGTACGCGCCCCACGTAGGTGTCGTTGGTGCCTGCAAGCAACCCGGGCATCGGGTAAAGATTAGCACTCGTATCATCCAGCAGCGTAACATTTCGTGCATTCTTCAGAGCCTCGCGCGCCTGCTGAACCGACACCGGGCCCTCGAACTCCACGCTGATCGACTCGCCGTGGCACCGCAGCACGGGAACGCGCACGCACGTGGCCGCCACCTTCATGTTCGGATCGCCCATGATCTTCTTGGTTTCAGCCACCATCTTCCACTCCTCCTTGGTGGACCCGTCGTCCAGGAAGCGGTCGATGTGCGGAATGCAGTTGAACGCAATGCGATGCTGGAAGGCGCTCACCTCCAGCTCATCCGACGGCGTACCCTGCAGAAAGTCGCGCGTCTGATCGAACAGCTCGGCCATGGCCGCGGCGCCGGCGCCGCTGGCGGCCTGGTAGGTGCTCACCACCACGCGCCTGATGCGCGCCAGCTCGTACAGGGGCCGCAGGGCCACCACCATCTGGATCGTCGAGCAGTTGGGGTTGGCGATCACGCCGGCGTGACGAAGCGCATCCTGCGGGTTCACCTCAGGCACCACCAGCGGCACGTCGTCGTCCATGCGAAACGCGCTGGAATTGTCGATCATCACCGCGCCCGCGTCCACCACGGCCTGCCGCATGGCCTTCGATACGTCGGAGCCCGCCGAGAACAGGGCGATGTGCACGCCCTCGAACGACGCGGGCGTCATCTCCTCCACCACGTAGTCGCCGGCGGGAACCTGCCCGCAGCCCTCGAAGCGCAGCGCAGTGCCGGCCGAGCGGGCCGAGGCCAGCAGCCTCACCTCGCTTGCAGGGAAATCGAGGTCGTGCAGCACCTGCAGGAACTCGCGACCCACCGCGCCGGTTGCCCCGGCAACGGCCACCACGGGATTCGCGGGAATGGGACGAGCGTTGGTCATGGCAGTGCTCCTGTTCTGTGTCGGCGCGCCTGCGTCACGGAAAGGACGGGCGTGCGGGTCGTGCAATGCAAGCGGGTTGCGCCTGCAGTCGTGCGGCCCGGCGAATCAGCGGCCCTTGCTCATCTTCGCGGCGATCTCTTCCGCCGACAGCTGCTTTTCCTCGAACACCTCGTCGGCATCCAGGCCGAAAGCCGTGTGCAGGCTGCGCACCGCCTCTGCCACCTGCGAGGCATCCACCACGATGGACAGGCGAATCGGCGACGTGGAGATGGCCAGGATGTTGATGTTGCGCTCGCCCAGCACGCTGAAGGCGCGGGCTGCCACCCCGGGAGACGACTTCATGCCGGTTCCCACCAGGCTGACCTTGGCGATATCATCGTCCACCACCACGCCCTTGGCCTTGATCTGCGGAACGATGCGGTCAAGCGTCTCGCGCGCACGACCCAGGTCGGCACCCGGGCACGTGAAGCTGATGTCAGTGAAGCCGGCCTCCGAGATGTTCTGGATGATCATGTCGGTGTTCACCATGTTGGCTGCGAGGGCGCTGAACACCGTGGCGGCCACGCCCACGGCGTCGGGCACGTGCCGGATGATCACCTTCACCTCGGAGGAGTCGTGCGCGATGCCGGTGATGACGGCCTCTTCCATCATGTCGGTTGCCTCCTTCACATAGGTGCCCACCTCGTTGGTGAACGCCGAGCGGGAATGTATGACCACGCGATACTTCTTGGCGAACTCCACGGCGCGCATCTGCAGCACGCCCGAGCCCGCCGCGGACATCTCAAGCATGTCGTCGTACGAGATCTGGTCCAGCTTGCGTGCGCGAGGCGCGATGCGCGGGTCGGCAGAGTACACGCCGGGAACATCGGAGTAGATCTCGCACGCGTCAGCGCCGATTCCCCAGGCAACCGCCACTGCCGTGGTGTCGGATCCGCCGCGGCCCAGCGTGGTGATGTCGCCGTCGGGCGTGATGCCCTGAAAGCCCGCCACCACGGGAATGAAGCCGCGGTCGAGCGCATCCATGATGCGCTCGCTGGATACCTGCGTGATCTTGGCCTTGGAATGGGTGGCGTCGGTGAAGACGCCCGCCTGACGTCCGGTGAAGCTCATCGCGCGATAGCCGCGGGCCTCGATGGCCATGGCGAGCAGCGACATCGACACCTGCTCGCCGGTGGACAGCAGGCGGTCCATCTCGCGAGCGGGCGGGTTGGGGTTCAGCGCCCGAGCCAAGCCCACCAGCTCGTCGGTGGTCTTCCCCATCGCCGACACCACCGCCACCACGCGGTTGCCCTCCTGCCGCCGAGCGATCAGGCGCTTCGCAACGTTCTGAATGCGCTCGGGCGACGACACCGAGGTGCCCCCGAACTTGCAGACGATCAAAGACATGGCCTACTTCCTGATGCGTGCGTTTTTCTCATCCCAGGTCAGACTATAGCAAAAGGCCCCCTGTGGGACCTTTCGCAGCACCCATATGCCACGCCCGCTCCATGAAGGCGCACCGGTGGCATACGCGGCTTAGGTGTACTTCACCATGATCGTGCTCATGATGTCGCCCGCGTGCTCCAGCTGGTCGCAGCAGCGCTCCATGCGGTCGAGGATCCGCGACCACACCTCAACGCGCACCGCGTTGTCGTTCTCCATGGTGTACAGGCGGCGAATCGACTGCAGGTACAGCAGGTCGGCCTGCTCCTCGTAATCGTTCACATCCATGATCAGGCTGTGCAGCTTCTTCGACTTCTTGAAGTTGCGGAAGTCCTCCATGGCGCTGCACAGAGCCAGGGCGCTCTTGTGGATCAGGTGGGCCATCTCCACGGCGTCGGGGTCCATGTAGTGCACGTCGTACATGTAGAAGCGCTGGATGATCTCCTCGATGCTGTCGGTGACGTTGTCCATGCACTGGGCCAGGCCGATCAGGTCCTCGCGGTCGATGGGCGTCATGAAGTCGTTGGCGATGTTGCCCATGATCTGATGGTTGATCTCGTCGCCCTCGTTCTCGATGTCGTGGGCGCGCTTCAGCACGGGTTCCAGCTCCGAGGCGGTGGTGAAGTTCTCGGCCACCTCCACCAGCAGCTCGGCCTCGCGACAGGCAACCTTGGCCTGGCTGACGAAGGCATCGAAGTAGTCGAACTTCTTCTTCCTGGCAATCTTCACTCCGTCACGCTTCCTTCCATGGGCTGAACGGCAGGCGGTGCCATTCTAACCCAACCATTCACCGGCGAACGAAACCACCTGCCAACAGCCAGATTTCTTCGTTTCGCGCACGTGGCGACGAGCTGCGGGGCGCATCGGGCTTTCAGCAGGGAGTCGCCGCAGGTAAGCGCGGCATCCCGTTAAAGCGAAGGCGCGCCGCCGTGGCCGCGGTTGATGCGAGGCGCCGCTACACCGTGACGATCCGGTCGTCGTCGCAGCCGAAGTCGGGCTCGTCATCGGCGTAATGGGCGAACACGCGAACGCGCTCGTCCC
The DNA here is from genome assembly GCA_013201155.1 of Berryella wangjianweii. Taxonomy (GTDB): domain Bacteria; phylum Actinomycetota; class Coriobacteriia; order Coriobacteriales; family Eggerthellaceae; genus Berryella; species Berryella wangjianweii. The sequence continues at coordinate 892,270 of CP053716.1, forward strand.
CGATGGTGGTGAGGTCGCCGTGGCCTGGCAGCACGATCGTGGAGTCGCGCAGAATGGCCAGGCGCTTCAGGGAGCGCTTCATATCCGCCAGGCTGCCGCCGACGAAGTCGGTGCGCCCGATGGTTCCGAAGAACAGGGTGTCGCCCGATATCAGAAGCGGGTCGCCCTGGGGATGGCAGCCGAAGCGCGGGTCGATGTACAGGCACATGCTGCCGGGTGTATGACCAGGGGTATGCAGCACCTTCCAGGGCATGCTCGCGATCTGCACCACGTCGCCATGGCGCACCACGTGGTCCACCGGGCAGGGCTGGGCATCGTGGTCATCCTCGCCGAGAACATGCTTCTCGCCGGTGATGTAGGGAGCGTCAAGCTCGTGTGCGATCACGGTCGCACCCGTGCGCCTGCGCAGCTCGGCGGCGGCATCGGTGTGGTCCCAGTGGCGGTGCGTCAGCACGATGGCCGACACCGGCATGCCCCCCAGCACGGCCTCGATGGCATCCGCGCTGAACGTGGGGTCCACCACGATGGCCTGCGCACCGTCGTCGATCACGTACACGTTGTTGTCGATCGGCCCCAGCACCTCGAACCGCACGTTCAGGCAGCCGCCCTCCATACGATAGGCCATGTCGGCTCCTCCTTTTCAGCAGGCCGAGGGCCCGCTCATTCCGATTCGCGCTCTTATGCGGGAAATCCATCGGAGCGATTCCGACGGCGCCCTCGCTTCCATATTCATGCAGGTCAAGCTTAGGAAGCAGACCCGCCTTCGCCGCCTAGTGCCTGCCGCGCTTTCCCACGCCCACGGCCTCGCCCGGCTGCATGCGGCGAGCCTCGAACACGCCCTCCACATCGAGCAGCCTGATCAGCACGTCGTCCACATGCCCCACATCCGATACCTGGAACTTGAACCGCAGCTGGGCCACGCCGTCACGCTGCGTCGCGCTGGACGACCCCAGCACGTCGGCGCCCTCCTCCGACAGCACCACCACCACGTCGCGCAGCAGGTTCATGCGGTCGATGGCCTCGATCAGCACGTCCACCTTGTAGGTGGTGGCCGCGGTGGGGCTCTTCTCCCATTCCACCTCGATGATCCGCTCGGGCTGGGTTTTCAGGTCGGTGGCGTTGGGGCAGTCGGCGCGATGCACCGACACGCCGCGCCCGCGCGTGATGAAGCCGATGATCTGGTCACCCGGAACCGGCGTGCAGCACTTCGACAAACGCACCAGCATGCCGCCGGCGCCCTTCACCACCACGCCGTTCGACGCGTGCTCGGGCTTGCGGGCGGGCTGCTTCACGTTGGTCAGCATAGGGGGCATCTTGCCCGTGGTCAGTGATGCCGCAACGGCGCTGGGCTTCTGCTCGGGCTCGCCCTTCATCTCGCGCAGCAGCCGGTTGCCCGCCCCGAAGGCCGACTCCTTGCTGGTGCCGATCGCCACCAGCATGTCCTCGACGTCCTTGTAGCCCATCTGCTTGGCCACGGCCTTCAGGGCGCGCTGGGCCGTGGCGTTCGAGATGCCCAGGCCGTGCTTGCGCATCTCCTGCGCCAGGCGATCGTGACCCTCGGCGATGTCGTCGCTGCGGGTGGCCCGACTGAAGTAGGCGCGGATCTTCGAGCGCGCCGACGGCGTGCGCACCATATCCAGCCAGCCTCGTGAGGGCGTGGCGCTTTTCTGCGTGAGGATCTGCACGCGGTCGCCCATCTTCAGCTGGTACGATAGCGGCACGATCAGGCCGTTCACCTTGGCGCCCACGCAGCGATTGCCCACCTCGGTATGGATCGCGTAGGCGAAGTCGATGGGCGTGGAGCCCTGGCGCAGGCTCTTCACCTCGCCCTTCGGGGTGAACACGAACACCTCGGCCGAGTCGAGGTCCACCTTCACGTTCTTCAGGAACTCGCGCGAGTCGCTGGACTCGTCGCCCCACTCGATCATCTGGCGCAGCCACGCCAGCTGCTGATCGAACGACGCCTCCTTGGCCGGGCGTCCACCCTGCTCCTTGTACAGCCAATGGGCCGCCACGCCGTACTCGCTGGTGCGGTTCATCTCCTCGGTGCGGATCTGCACCTCAAGGGGCCGCGCCTCAGGGCCCAGCACGGTGGTGTGCAGGCTCTGGTACATGTTGAACTTCGGCATGGCGATGTAGTCCTTGAAGCGCCCCGGCATAGGGTGCCACAGGGTGTGCACGGCGCCCAGGGCCGAGTAGCAGTCCTTCAGGGTCTGCACCACGATTCTCACGGCGCTGAGGTCGAAGATGTCCGAGAAGTCCTTGTCCTTGTTGCGCATCTTCAGGTAGATGGAGTACAGGTGCTTGGGACGACCCATGATCTGAGCCTCGATGCCCGCCTTGTCCAGCTCGGCGCGCAGCGTGGCGATCACCTGGTCCAGATAGCGCTCGCGCTCGGCGCGCGTCTCGCTGATCATGCGCGAGATCTGCCGGTAACGCGAAGGCTCCAGATAGTAGAAGGCCAGATCCTCAAGCTCCCACTTGATGGAGCTGATTCCCAAACGATGCGCGATCGGCGCGTAGATCTCGAGCGTCTCGCGGGCCTTGAAGATCCGCCGATCCTCGCGCAGCGAGGTAAGGGTGCGCATGTTGTGCAGGCGGTCGGCCAGCTTGATCACGATGATGCGGATGTCCTTGCTCATGGCCACGAGCATCTTGCGAAGGGTGGCGGCCTGCTCGTCGGTCAGGCTCTCCACCGCGATCCGCGTGATCTTGGTAACGCCCTGCACCAGGTCGGCCACTTCACCGCCGAACTCCTGCGCCACGTCCTCGTACGTGGCGTCGGTGTCCTCGATGGTGTCGTGCAGCAGGGCCGCGCACAGCGTGGCCGCGTCCATGCGCAGCTCGGCCAGGATGCACGCCACCTCCACGGGATGCGCCACGAAGGGCTCGCCGCTCTTGCGGCGCTGGCCCGCGTGGTGCGCGCTGGCGTAGTGGAAGGCGCGGCGCATCATCTGCAGCTCGTCGGCAGCAAGGTAGCCGCTCACCACGCCGATCAGATCCTCGAACCTCCGCTCAACGGCGGCCTGCTCCCTGTCGGTCTGCTCGATGCTCATCGATGCACCTCCCCTCGTCATGCGGTTGTGGGCCATTGTAGCCTAGGAAAGCGAGCTCATCACCACCGTGTCGGCTCCCTCCCCGCCGCCCGCCGAGGCGTCGTGGGCGCAAGGCGGAACGATCGGGCTGCGCACCTGATCCTCGATCTGGGTCGCGCTCATCCGCAGCACCTTGCCGCGGTACGCGTCGAAGGCCGACCGCTCGCTTTGACCCTCGCGGAAGCGCACCGAATCGGCCAGGTCAACCTTGTCGGCCGACTCGTGCACGCGCACCCACAGGGCATCGGCCGCATCGGCATGCGAGCTGCGCGCCTCCACCAGGCCCAGCTCGCGGAAGATCGCCACGGCACCGGCCACCGTGGCAGGCGTCAGCACGCTGCGCTCGCCGGCCGCCGACAGACCCTCGGCCACCTGGGTGCAGCTGATCGTGAACGTGGCGTCGCCGGCGTCGCGCTGACGATCGCGCAGGTGGCGGTACAGCAGGGCCAGTCGGTCGCGATCGGGGGTCATGCCGGCCAGGATGGCCTCGTTGGCCGAGGCGTCGGAGCGCCCGAACAGCAGGTGGATGCCGGCCTCGCGCCCGTCACGGCCCGCGCGGCCGCTCATCTGGTTGAACTCGATGTCGTTGTACGGCATGCCGTACAGCACCACGTTGCCGATGTCGGGAATGTTCACGCCCTCGCCAAAGGCCGAGGTGGCAACCAGGACGGCCAGCGATCCCGTGCGGAACAGATGCTCGATGCGCTGGCGCTCGGCACGCGCCAGGCCGCCGTTGTAGAAGCCGATCAGAAGGGCCATCTGCGGGACGCGCCGGCGCAGCTCTCGCGCCAGCGAGATCGACTGCTCGCGCGTGGGCACGTACACCACGGTCTTGGTTCCGCCGGCGATCAGGTTGGCCAGGTAGTCGTCGCGGTCGCGCGTGCCGCGCCGGTCATGCACCTGCAGGTTGGGGCGCACCGCACGGTCGAACACGAAGGCGTCCAGGCTCAGGGCCTCGGCCACGCGCTGCGCCACCGGGCCGTCAGCCGTGGCGGTGAGCGCCAGCACCTGACCGCAGCCCAGGGCCCGCAGCGACTCCCCCACCCGCGCGTAGGCCGGGCGCTGGGCCTCGCCGGCAAGTCCCACATGATGGGCCTCGTCGATCACCGCGAAGTCCACCCGCCCCGACGCCGCCAGCTGATCGACGTGGAACTCGAGGAACTCGGGCGTGGTCAGCACGATGTCGCAGGTTCCGCGCTCCAGAGCCTCGTATACCGCACGCCGCTGGTCAGGCGAGCTCTCGCCGGTCAGCACGCTCACCGCGATGCCATACGCGGCCAGCATGTTTCGCAAATGGAACGCCTGGTCGGAAATGAGGGCGCGCAGCGGGTACACGAACAGGCTGGCCTTCCCGTCACGCAGGGCGCGGCGCACCGCGTGCACCTGAAAGGTGAGCGACTTGCCGCGACCCGTGGCCATGACGGCCATCACCGACTGGCCCTGCGCCAGCAAATCGAGCACACGGCGCTGCGATTCGTGAGGCTGCGCGGCGCCGATCAGGGCCTGAAGCAGGTCCACCTCGAAACGTTCCGGCTGCAGCCGCGCCCGCCGCTCCCAGGTCTGCCGCCGATCGGCACGGTCGGCCTCGGCGGCCTCTGCGTCGTCGGGCGACTCGGGAACCGAGGCGCACAGCTCCTCGTCGCTGGTGGCGAACAGGTCGGCCACGAAGCTGACGTTCTGCGGGTCCAGGCAGGCCTCAAGGGCGCGACAGGTCTGCGCCGGCGCCAGCGACTTCAGCATGGCCTTCACCGAGCGGCGCCCGCGCCACTCGTCAACCTGCACCTCGAAGGCCGCGGTGACCACCGCATCGGTGTACATGAGGGAATCGATGCTGGTGCAGTGAAACATGATGCCCGCCACGCGCCCGGTGCCATCCGAAAGCGTGCACGAGAAATGACTCTTGTCGGCCCCGACGGCCCGTCGGCTCCCCAGCACCACGTCACGCGCCAGCAGGGTGGGCACGCGGTTCTCCTGGCCGAAGGGGGCCAGGCGGTCGAGCTGGGCCACGCCGTCCAGCGTCAGCTCCTCCATCGACACCGCCGCGTCGATGGAGATGAGCGGATGGAACAGGTCCTCGGACAGGTCGTCCATGTACGCGCACAGGCGACGCGCCAGCTCGTCCAGACGGTCAGCCGGCAGCGTGACGCCCACGGCGGCCTCGTGCCCGCCGAAGCGGGTCAGCAGGTCCTCGGCGCTCTCCACGGCCTTGTACAGGTTCACCTGGCCCACCGTGCGCCCCGAGCCCCGCGCCTCGCCGTTCTCGATGCTGAACAGCAGGCATGGCACGCCGTAGCTGCTGGCCAGACGGCTGGCCACGATGCCCTTCACGCCCTCGTGCCAGCCCTCGCCCGCCACCACCAGAGCGCGCTGGCCGCGATACACCTCGGCGGCCTTCAGCTTGGCCACCTCCGACAGCTCGGCCTCGATCGCCCGACGCTTGTCGTTCACCGCCTCAAGCTCTGCCGCCAGCTGGCACGACTCGTCGAAGCTGTCGGAAAGCAGCAGGCGCAGGGCCACGTCGGCATCGCCCATGCGGCCCGCCGCGTTCAGGCGCGGCACCATGGAGTAGCCGATGTTCGTGGACGACACGGCCTTGCCGGAAGCGCCCGCCTGGCCCAGCAGGGCCGCAAGGCAGGGGCGCATGCCGTGGTTCATGCGATCGAGGCCGTCGCGCACCAGCGCGCGGTTCTCGTCGCGCATGGGCATGAGGTCGGCCACGGTTCCCAGCGTGGCAAGGTCGGTATAGGCGCGCCACAGGTCGGGGTACCCGAAGCGGCCCCCCAGGGCCTGCACGGCCTTCAGCGCCACGCCGGCGCCGGCCAGAATGCCGCTGGGGCAGGCGGGATCGAGCTTCGGATCGGTTACCGGCACGCCTTCGGGCACCTGGTCGCCGGGCTCGTGATGGTCGGTGATCGCCACCTCGATGCCATCGGCTGCGATCTGCGCCACCAGGTCGCGACACGACACCCCGCAGTCCACCGTGACGATCAGCTCGGGGTCGAGCTGACGCACCCGCTGGTACGAGGCCTCGGTGATCGCGTAGCCCTCGTCGAAGCGCCGCGGAATGAACGGGGTCACGTGCCCGCCCAAGGCGCGCAGGGCGCGAGTCAGCAGGGCCGTGGCCGACACGCCATCCACGTCGAAGTCGCCGAACACCACGATGTGCCGATGCTCGCGCAGGGCGCGCTCCATCGCATCCACCACCTCGCGCATGCCGGGAATGGCATAGGGGTCCAGCCAATCGCGCTCAAGACTGGGGGTAAGGAAGCGCTCGGCATCCTCAGGCGCGCTGAAGCCGCGACTCACCAACGTGGTGGCCACGAAGCGAGGCAGGTCGAAGCGCTCCTGCAACAAGGAGACAGCGGCCTCATCGGCCCGACGGACGTTGAATTGGGCTGGCATGGCGGTACCTCACAGGCTCATCGTATCGTTCATGAGGATTTTCCCATATCCGCGCAGCCCTGTCATACGAGGCGGGAACCCTGTGCGCCCTTCGTTGCCAAGGCGCGTCGCGGCGTTTCGCGCGCGTTTTCCGCCCGTTGCCGGAATAACCCGGAACTACGCGCGAGCGGCCGCCGCCCCCAAGTCCGAGCCCTCGTCATCGTCATCGAGGTCGGCCAGCTGAGCCAGGTTCACGCCGTCCACGTAGTCCTCGATCACGCGGTCGAGGCCCGTCCAGAACGCCACGGTAGAGCACACGTTCTCGCGCGGGCAGGCATCCGACAGCCCCGCGCAGTTCACCGGCAGCGTCGAGCCCTGCGCGGCGCGCAGCACGTCGCCGGCCCTGATCGCCGCCGGGTCGCGGGCCAGCAGGTACCCGCCGCCGTACCCGCGCACGCTTACCAGCAGCCCGGCCTTCACCAAGGCATGGGCAAGCTGCTCAAGGTACTTCGACGACAGGCCCTCGGCCTCCGACACGCGCCTGACCGGCACCTTCTGGCCGCGCGCGCGGGCAATGAATATCATGAGGCGCAGGGCGTAGCGCCCCTTGGTGGTGATCAGCATGGCCGACAGACCTTTCTCAATCATGCGCGGCAAGCGCTCATGCGACTTGCCCTCTCTAAACTAATTCTAGAAAAGCGCTAGGAAAAGTCTTGACCCTTTTGTTTTTCACTCTATCTTTGTTCTGGTATATCAAATAACGCTTCACTGAGAAGGGTGAGACATGACGAGAGAATCACTGCTCAGCATCCGCGGCCTCTCTGCCGCGGTGGAAGAGAAGACCATCCTGCATAACGTGGACTTCGACGTGCCCCGGGGGGAAGTGCACGTGCTGATGGGCCCGAACGGCGCCGGCAAGACCACGCTGGGCCACGTGGCCATGGGCAATCCCGCCTACGAGGTCACGGGCGGCACCATCACCTTCGACGGCCAGGACATCACCGAGCTGTCGTGCGACAAGCGCTCGCGCGCCGGCCTGTTCCTGAGCTTCCAGGCCCCGGTCGAGATCCCCGGCGTGCCGCTGTCCAGCTTCCTGCGCGCCACCATCGAGGGCCGCGCGGGCATGGAGATGAAGAACAAGGAGTTCCGCCGCAAGATCAAGGAGCTGGCCGCCGAGCTGAACATGGATCACGCATGGCTCGATCGCGAGCTGGGCGTGGGCTTCTCGGGCGGCGAGAAGAAGAAGGTCGAGATGCTGCAGCTGCTGCTGCTGCAGCCCAAGCTGGCCATTCTGGACGAGACCGACTCGGGCCTGGACGTTGACGCCCTGTCGGTGGTGTCGAAGGGCATGGACGCCTACCGCGAGCGCTGCGACGGCACCCTGCTGATCATCACGCACAACACGCGCATCCTCGAGCATCTGGACGTGGACCACGTGCACGTGATGGTGCGCGGGCGCATGGCGGCCGAAGGAGACGCATCGCTGATCGACCAGATCGACGCCAACGGCTTCGAGCAGTTCGGCCACACCGCCGACGCTGCCGACGACGAGTAACGGACGGCTCTCATGGAACGCAAGAGAACCGAGGTCGCCGACATCGACCGCAGCATGTACGACTTTCGCAACGACGACTCGGGCCAGGAGAAGCTGGACGGCCTGACCGAGGACGTGGTGCGCGAGATCTCTGAGAAGAAGGGCGAGCCCGCCTGGATGCTCGACCTGCGTCTGAAGTCGCTGCAGACCTACCACGACATGCCGGCGTCTGACTGGGGCCCCTCGATCGAAGGCCTGGACACCGACCACATCGTCACCTACGTGAAGCCCAGCACCGAGCAGCAGAGCGACTGGGACAGCGTGCCCGACGAGATCAAGGACACCTTCGAGCGCCTGGGAATCCCGCAGGCCGAGCGCTCCTACCTTGCCGGCGTGGGCGCCCAGTACGACTCTGAGCTGGTGTACCACTCGATGCAGGACGCCGCCGCCAAGATGGGCATCGTGTACTCGGGCATCGAGGAGGCGCTTCACGGCGAGTACGCCGAGCTGATCCAGCAGAAGTTCATGCAGCTCATTCGCCCCACCGACCACAAGTTCGCCGCACTGCACGGCGCGGTGTGGTCAGGCGGATCGTTCGTGTACGTTCCCAAGGGCGTGAAGCTGGACTACCCGCTGCAGAGCTACTTCCGCCTGAACGCCAAGGGAGCCGGACAGTTCGAGCACACGCTGATCATCGTTGAGGACGACGCCGACCTGCACTTCATCGAGGGCTGCTCGGCACCCAAGTACAACGTGGCCAACCTGCACGCAGGCGCCGTGGAGCTGTTCGTGGGCAAGCGGGCCCACCTGCGCTACTCGACCATCGAAAACTGGTCGAAGAACATGTACAACCTGAACACCAAGCGCGCCGTGTGCGACGAAGAGGGCGAGATCGAGTGGATCAGCGGGTCGTTCGGCAGTCACGTGGGGTACCTGTATCCCATGTCGATCCTGTCGGGCCGCCGCAGCCGCTCCAGCTTCACCGGCATCACCTTCGCCGGCAAGGGGCAGAACCTCGACACCGGCTGCAAGGTGGTGCTGGCAGCGCCCGAGACCTCGGCCTCGATCGAGACGAAGGGAATCTCGAAAGGCGGCGGCATCTCCACCTTCCGCAGCTCGGTGGTGGCCACCCCCAACGCCGAGGGGTCGGCGGCCAGCATCTCGTGCCAGTCGCTGATGCTGGACAGCATCAGTCGCTCGGACACGATCCCGGCCATGGACATCCGCTGCAAGAACGTGGACATCGGCCACGAGGCCACCATCGGCCGCATTGGCGACGACAAGGTGTTCTACCTTATGAGCAGGGGAATCTCGGAAGAGGAGGCCCGCACGATGATCGTGAACGGCTTCGCCGAGCCCGTTTCCAAGGAGCTGCCGCTTGAGTACGCCGTGGAGATGAACAACCTGATCAAACTTGAGATGGAAGGAGCGATCGGCTAATGGGCTCCTACGTTCTTGAACGCGTGAACGCCATGCCGGCGCCCACCTGGCACCGGCTGCGCATGAACCACACCGACATCGAGGTCCCCGGCCATCTGGAGGCCACGAGCGACCTGAACCTCGAGGCTCCCGCCGACGCCCTGGGGCAGGAAGGCGCCTTCGAGCGCGCCCTGGACGCCGCTCAGGCAGCCTGGCTGGAGGCCCACCCGACCTCCGCATGCGCCGAGGACGCCGCCGACGCGGAGATCTTCGACGGCTGCGCGCTGTCGGCCTATCAGCAGCGCGCCCAGCAGATCGAGGACGCACGCGATATCCGCGCCGCCTTCGAGACGGGCATGGGCCCGGCGGCCGAGCGGTTCCTGACCACCGTGGGCGGCGAGCCTGTGGTGATCCAGGCCGCAGCGGGCGCTCGGGTACGCGCCAGCGTGCGCGTGGCAGGCATCGACGGCGCGATCAACGTGGCGCCGGTGGATGTGGTGGCAGGAGCTGGCTCGCAGGTTGAGCTGGTGATTCTGGTGGATTCCCCCGAATCGGGCGAGGGCTTCACCGGCACCGCGCTGCGCGTGTTCGCCGGCGCCGACGCGCAGGTGAGCATCGTGCGCACCCAAACCCTGGACGAGGGATGGGTGGATCTGGACAACATCGGCCTGTTCGCCGACGCCCGCGCCCGCATCGAGGTGCGCGAGACCGTGCTGGGAGCCGGGAAGGCCTTCGGCGGCATCGCCGGCGACCTGCGCGGCGAGGCATCGTCCATCGACATCGACCTGCGCTACCTGGGCCACGGCAGCCTTGAGCGCGACTTCAACTACACGCTGCGCCACCATGGCCCCAAAACCGAATGCACCATCAACGCCAACGGCGTGCTGGCCGGCAGCAGCAAGAAGACGCTGCGCGGCACGATCGACCTGATCCGCGGGTGCAAGGGCGCCTCGGGCCAGGAGAACGAGACGGTGCTGCTGGTGGACGACGACGTGGTGAACCTCACCGTTCCCGTGATCTTGTGCAGCGAAGACGACGTGGCCGGCAACCACGGCGCCACCATCGGCCACGTGCGCCCCGAGCAGATGTTCTACCTGGGATCGCGCGGTCTTTCGCAGGAAGACGCCGAGCGCATGTTCGTCAGCGCCCTGATGGAGCAGGCCGTGTTCGAGGCTCCCGACAGCGCCACCCGCACCGCCGTGCTGCGCCTGGGCGACCGCGTGGTGGGGCACCTGTCGGCGCTGATGAGCGAAGAGGGGGAGGTGCGCTAGATGACCGCTGCGGACATCGACATCGTCGCGAACCCCTACAAGGCCGACTTCCCGCTGCTGGCAGGCAAGCCCGCGCTGTCGTTCCTGGACAGCGCGGCCACGGCTCAGCGCCCCGCATGCGTGCTGGAGGCGCAGAAGCGCTTCTACGAGACGATGAACGCCAACCCCCTGCGCGGCCTGTACGGCCTGTCGGTGGAGGCCACGCAGGCAATCGAGCGCGCACGCGGCCACGTCGCGCGCTTCATCGGCGCGGCCGACCCCCGCGAGGTGGTGTTCGGCCGCAACGCCAGCGAGATGCTGAACCTGATCGCCCACTCGTACGCGGGCACGGTGCTGAGCGCAGGCGATGAGGTGTGCATCTCGGTGATGGAGCATCACAGCAACCTGATTCCCTGGCAGCAGGCATGCCGTCGGGCGGGCGCCACCCTGGTGTACCTGAGGCCCAACGAGCACGGCCTGATCGACGAGGCCGAGATGCGGGCCAAGATCGGCCCCCGCACCAAAATCGTATCGTGCCTGCAGGTGTCGAACGTGCTGGGCTCTCAGGTCGATGTGGGGCTGATGGCGCGCATCGCGCACGAGGCCGGCGCGGTGATGGTGGTGGACGGCGCGCAGTCGGTGCCCCATCTGCCGGTTGACGTGGCTCAGCTGGACTGCGACTTCTTCGCGTTCTCGGGTCACAAGGTGTACGGACCCATGGGCGTGGGAGTGCTGTGGGGCCGTCGCGAGCTGCTGGAGCTCATGGAGCCCCTGCTCACCGGCGGTGAGATGATCGACGCCGTTACCGAGCAGGACGCCACCTGGGCCCCCATCCCCGAGAAGTTCGAGACGGGCACCCAGGACGCTGCGGGCATGCACGCCCTGGACGTGGCGCTTGACTACGTGGAGCGCGTGGGGCTTGACGCGATCGCCGCCCGCGAGCGGGCCTTGGTGGCATACGGCATGGAGCGCTTGGGGCAACTGGACTTCGTGGAGGTGCTGGGCTCAAGCGACCCGGCCAATCATCACGGGGTGATCAGCTTCAACGTGAAGGGCGTGCACCCGCACGACGTGTCGAGCGTGCTGGACATCGACGACGTGGCCATTCGCGCGGGGCATCACTGCGCGCAGCCGCTGCTGGCCTGGATGGGCGCGGACTCGTGCTGTCGCGCGTCACTGGCCTTCTACAACGACGCCTCCGACATCGATGCGCTGGTCGAGGGCCTGAACAAGGTTTGGAGCATGTTCCATGGGCAATAACATCTACACGGCGGCGCTGATGGCGCACAATGCGCACCCCGACTACAAGTACGACCTGCAGAACGCCACCCACGAGCATGAGTGCATCAACCCCAGCTGCGGCGACGAGATGACGCTGAAGCTGCGCGTGGTGGACGGCGTGATCGAGGAGGCAGCCTTCACCGGGGTGGGCTGCGCGGTGTCGCAGGCGTCGGCCGACATCATGGCCGAGCTGATCACCGGCGAGACGGTGGAGGAGGCCAAGCGCCTGAGCGGGCTGTTCGTCAGCATGATCCAGGGCAAGGAGCTGACCCAGGACGAAAAGGACGACCTGGACGAGGCCTACGAGCTGGAGTCGATCGGGCGCATGCCCGCCCGCGTGAAGTGCGCCGAGCTCAGCTGGCGCACGCTTGACCTGATCATCGAAGAGGGCGGCCTGTAGGCCGCCCTTCGCATCGTACCGCTCGGCGCACCCCCTACAGGCTGTTCAGCTTGTAGCCCACGCGCCACACGGTCGTCAGGTAGCGAGGTCGCGCCGGGTCGTCCTCGATCTTCTCGCGAATCTTGCGCACCAGCACCGTCACCGTGTTGGGGTCGGCGGCCGAGGCGTCGTCCCACAGCGCCTTGATGATCTGGTCGCGCGTGAACACCGTGCCCACGTCGCTTGCCAGCAGGGCCAGCAGCTCGAACTCGCGCGACGACAGCGATACCGGGCATCCCCGCAGGTAAACCTCGTACTTGCCGAAGCATACCCGCAGCTCCCCCGTCTCGCACCACTCCCCCTCGCGCGCCTGCGCATCCGCCGAGCCCGCATGCTCGCGCTGACGGCGGCGCAGCTGGGCGTTCACCCGCAGCACCAGCTCCTCGCCGAGGAACGGCTTCACCAGGTAGTCGTCCGCGCCCGCGTTGAACCCCACGCTCTTGTCCACGATGTCGCCCTTGGCCGACAGGAACATGATCGGCAGGCGCGGATGAGCCGCGCGCACGTCGGCGCAGATCTGAAAGCCGTTCACATCGGGCAGCATCACGTCAAGAATCAGCAGGTCGGGGCACTTTTCAGCAATCATCTGCGCCGCTTGCGCGCCATCGGCCGCGCAGCGATAGCGCCACCCGTGCCGCTGCGCGATCTGACCCACCAGCTCGCGCATGCTCTCATCGTCATCCACCAGCATCACCGCAGGCGCATCGCTCATCGCATCATCCACCATCGCTCCCCCTGAAAGAAGTTCCGTCCCCCTTCGCGGCGCCGTCGCCCACCTGGCAAGCCGGCGGGCCCGCAGTCGGCAGGCTCACCGTGAACGCAGACCCCTTCCCCGGCTCGCTTTCCAGCCGCACCTCGCCACCCAGCATGCGACACAGATCGCGCACCAGCGACAGACCCAGGCCGCTTCCGCCGTAGCTGCGCACCGTTGACATGTTCTCTTGGGTGAAGCGCTCGAACACCAGGCTGTGCTTGTCGGGCGGAATGCCGATGCCGTTGTCGCTGACCACGATCAGCACCGTCCCTCCCTCATCGGCCACGCCGACGTCAACGCGCACCCATCCTCCCGGGTCGGTAAACTTAATAGCGTTGCTGACCAGGTTTGACACGATGCGCCGCAGCTTCTCCCAATCGCTGGAGAGCAGCGGCACCCCTTCGCCGAAGTCAACGCGAAGGTCGATCCGACGCTTCGCGGCAAGCGGGCGCATCGACGCCTCCACCATGCCCAGCACGTCCGACAGCTCAACCAGCTCGATGTTCAGCCGCTCGGAGCCCGCCTGGATGCGCGCCGTCTCCAGGATGTTGCTCACCATCTCCAGCAGTGTCTGCGCGTTGCGCGCCACCTCGTCAAGCTGGCGCCGAACACGCTCGTTGCCGGCCGGCACCTCCTGCTCCATCAGCTCGGTGAACGCCAGGATCGAGGTGAGGGGCGTGCGCAGCTCGTGACTGACGATCGCCAGGAAGTCAGACTTGTACTGGCTCTCGCGCTTCAGCCGCTCGTTGATCGCCGCCAGCTGACAGCTCTGCTCCTGCAGCTGCGCGTTGGCGCTGGCAAGCTGGTTGGTGCGGTCCCGCACCTGACCCTCAAGGTCGCGGTACAGGCGCGTCAGCCGATCGGACATGGCGTTGAAGCGCTCGAACAGGTCGTCGGTCTCGCGCGAGGCGTACAGGGCCGACACCGGTTCCAGCTGGATGTGGTCGGACGGGTTGCGGTCCACATGCCGCAGACTCTCGCCCAGGCGCAGCAGGGGCCTGCTGACCATCTTGCTGAGCGCGGCGTAGATCGCCACGGCAAGGCAGGCAACGATTCCCAGGAAGAACAGGATGTTGCGCAGGATGGAGCGACCCATGGCCTGGAAGTGGGCCTCGGTGGGGATGCTGACGCTCATGCCGCCCGCCACCTCGCCGATCGCCAGCCCTTCCTTGGGGGCTCCCGTGGGGTCGAGCTCGCCTGCCGGGCCGCCGTGGCATTCGACGCAGTGCTCGGTGACGGGCATGGCGCGCACATAGCGGAACCGGGGCGTGTCGCCCGAGGTGTCGAATCCGTAGTACTCGGTGTCGGACGATGCGGCGAAATGCGCCAGGGCCTCGCGCTCGAACCAGTCGGGAGCGTTCGAGGCGTTGCGCGGGGTCAGGCTGGTGAAGCGGATGCTCTCGTCGGACTGGCGCGAGAACAGCGAGGCCACCGACTTGCCCGCGATGGCGCAATGCAGGCCCTTGTACTCGTAAGCCCCGTCGCTGGCGTAGTTGATCGTGCGCTGGTTCACCGACACGAATTCCCAGACGGCCTCCATCTCGGTGGCCAGCATGCGCGACTGACTGAGAATGCCCGCCTCGGTGCTCTGGCGCTGGCTGTCAAGCGTCCACAGCGAGAAGGCCACCAGCAGCGCCACCAAGAACAGGGCGAGCAGCCCCACCACCTTGGTCTTGAAGCCGATACGCGACAGCCAGGTATGACCTTCCGCCCCCTGCAACCATGCCCCCCTGCATTGATTACGCCATCGTGTCAGTATAACGCGAGGCCCCGCTCCCCCGACTGCGGGGGAGCGGGTGGGGGCGCAGCGGCCTAGGCCCCCTGATCGGTTTCCGATGCGGCTGCGGACGCAGGCTGATTCGCGGCCAGCTGACGGGTCACGGCATGCAGCGCGTCGGCAGCCAGACGTGCGGCCGTGCGGTAGAACTCCGTGCGCGCCACGTTCTCCACCTGGGTGAAGACATCGAAGGCAAACGCCGTCAGGTGCTCGCGGGCAAAACGACGCGCCTCGGTTTCCGCAAGGCCCTCCGCAAGGCCCTCCGTGCGGCCCCCCTCGCTCAGCAGGTGCGCCAGAAAGGCCAGCTCGGTTGCCACGTGATCGGCCGGTCGCGCCTCGGTTGCGGGCGGCTCGAAGCCGAAGCGAGCATAGGCTTCCTCCACCTGGGCCGTCGTGGGGCCGCACAGCGTGCGGTCGTCGGTGCGGTACACCGACTCGTAGGGCGACGCACCGCTCATGCCCACCATGTAGAACAGGAAGGCGTAATCCTGCCGCAGCTCGTCCAGCAGAGCGTCGTCCTCCCGCTCCAGAATCTGCGCCAGGTGCGGCGCGGCCTGCGGAGCCACCGTGCTGAACGGCGGCTCCCTCAGCAGATCCGTCCCGGTGCGCAGGGCCGCCAGCGACCCCTCGTCAGGCGCGGCATCGAACAGCAGCGCGCTGAAGGCGCACAGCACCCGGCAGGCGTCGCGGGGCTCGCCGCGCATCACGCCTCCTCGTGCGACACTTCGAGCGGGTTCATCAGCTCGCCGCCCTTGTCCGCATCGCGATGCGGCGTGAATACCACCTGCGGGCCCGTTGTGTTCGCCAGCGTGCCCAGGGCATCGACTCGCCCGTACCGCTCGCGCAGCTCGTCGATCGGCCCGAAGACGATCGCGCGCACGGGACACGCCTTCTCGCACGCGGGCTCGGGCTTGCCCGTCTCGCTGCGGTCGGTGCACATCACGCACTTGTGGGACAGCCCGTCCGCCATCTTCGTGGGATGGTGGTAGGGGCACACCGTTTCGCACGTCATGCACCCGATGCACGTCTCCTTGTCGTTGTTCACCAGCCCCGTTTCAAGATCCTTGCGCATCGAGCCGGTGGGGCACCGCTCAATGCACGCAGGGTGGTCGCACTGGCCGCAGGTCATCGACACGTAGTACGCAAATGACGTGCTGGTGAACGCGCCGTGGCCGTCGTCTTCCCACGCGCCGCCGCCGAACTCCCACACCTTGCGGTACTTCTGGGGCACCTCCAGGTCGTTGCGGTCGAAACACGAGGTCATGCAGGCCTTGCAGCCAATGCAGATGTCAGTGTCGACGTAGAATCCGTTCTGTGTCATACGTGCCCCCTTACGCCTTCTCGATCGTGCACAGGTTGGAATGAACGCCGTTGCCCTTCGACACCGGGGTGGGCCGCATGCTGGTGAGCACCGAGATGCAGCCGCCGCGATCGATGTTGTCGGGGCTTCCCAGCACGTCTGGGTCGCGCGACTCGGGGTCGTACCAGGCGCCCTGGGGCAGCGACACCACGCCCGGCATGATGCGGCTGGTCACCTTCGCGCTGATGCGCACCTTGCCTCGCTTGGTGCTGATCAGCACCTCGTCGCCGTTGGCGATGCCGCGCTGCGCCGCGTCGCGGTCGTTGATCCAGCATTGCTGCGGGGCCACCGACTTCAACCAGGCCACATTGCCGTAGCTGGAGTGCGTGCGCGTCTTCACGTGATGGCCGATCAGCTGCAGCGGATACTGAGCGCGCGTTGCCTCGTCACCGTAGCTTTCCGGAGCCTCGTACCAAATGGGAAGCGCCGTGATCCGGTCCAGCCCGTCATCGGGCACGTATCCGCCGCAGGTAAGGTCCCACTGACGCGACAGGTTGTAGGCCTGCTTGCTGAACACCTCGTAGCGACCCGAGGGCGTGGCCATCTTCGCATGGTCGGGAATGGCGGGCGCATGGTCGTTCGTCTGCTTGAACAGCCCCTGCTCCTTGAGCTCCGCGAACGTGGCGGGCAGGTCCGCACCGGCGGCCTTGCCCTGGTCGTACAGCCACTCCACCCACTGCTCCTGCGTGCGGCCCTCGGTGAACTCGTCCTTCACGCCCAGCTTCTCGGACAGCAGGGTGCACACCTCGTACACCGGCTTGGCATCGAACATCGGGTCGATCGCCGGGCTCTCGCAGCACACGTAGCCCGTCCAGCCCGCACCGCCCTGAATCACGTCGGTTTCCTCGAAGCTGGTGGTGCCCGGCAGAATGTAGTCGCTCACCAGCGCCGTGGGCGTCAGATGGATGTCGCAGGTAACCACGCAGCGCAGGCCCTGCTCGTCGGTATCGGGCAGGTTGAACAGACGCAGGCACTCGTTGATGTCGGCATGCTGACCGCACATCACGTTGCTGGCGTAGTTCCAGATGAACTTGATCGGAGCACGCAGCTTTATCTCGCCGGGCTCCTTGGCGTAGCTGGTGACGCCCTTGTCGTCGATGTAACGCACGCCCCAGGTGGCATCGTTCATGCTGCGGTAGTCCTCGATGGCCTGGTACCAGTCGAAGAACGACACGGCCACCGGCACCGTGTTCTTCTGCGGGAAGCACGGCAGCGCCGAGGGAACCTTGTAGCCCACGCCGCCCGTGGCCTCGCGCGCGCCCGTGCCGCCGCCCGAGATGCCCACGTTGCCCGTGATCGCGGCGATCAGCCCGATGGCGCGGGCCGAGTTGCCGCCGTTGGAGTGACGCTGCGGCCCCCAGCCCTGGATGGTGGCGGTGGGGCCGTCCACGAACAGGTCGGCCAGCTGGCGAATGGTGTCGGCGGGAACGCCCGTGATGCCCGCAGCCCACTCGGGGGTCTTCTCGCCGGTGCCGGCATAGCCTCCCGTGCCCTTCAGGTAGGCCTCGTACGACAGGTCGCCCTCCACCGTCAGCTCGCCCGTGGCGTCGAAGCCCATGAAGCTGGCATCG
Source organism: Berryella wangjianweii (assembly GCA_013201155.1). GTDB lineage: Bacteria > Actinomycetota > Coriobacteriia > Coriobacteriales > Eggerthellaceae > Berryella > Berryella wangjianweii. The sequence continues at coordinate 910,131 of CP053716.1, forward strand.
CGCGGCTCGGCGGCGCGCACGTCCTCGGAGAACGAGTCGGAGTAGAATCCCACGAACTTCTCGCGGATCAGCGCCTCAGACAGCTTGCCCGCGCTCATCAGATAGTGGATCATGCCCGCAATCAGGGCAGCGTCGGTTCCGGGGCGAATGGGCACCCAGCGGTTCGCCACGCCCACGGCCGTGTCGGACAGGTGCGGGTCGATCACCACGATGTTGGCCTGCGGATTGTTCTTGCGCACCCAGCTGATCAGGTAGGCCATGGCCGAGCCCGACATGCGCGTGTTGGCCGGGTTGTTGCCCACCAGCACGATGTTCTTCGAGTTCACCAGATCGGTGACCTCGTTGTTCGACCAGGCGTCGCCGTTCAGCAGCGGCAGCTCCCACGTGATCTGCCCGGTGGAGTAGTCGCTGTAGTGGCGCAGGTACCCGCCCCAGCAGTTCATCAGGCGCGCGAACATGGTCTTGTCGGGATGCCACGACTTCGAGATGGTGCCGCCCAGCTGGCCGGTGCCGTACATGATGAAGAAGGCGTCGTTGCCGAACTCCTCCTTGACGTCCTTCATGATCTGCGAGATCTCGGAGATCGCCTGGTCCCAGCTGATCTCGACGTACTTGCCCTCGCCGCGCTTGGTGCCCTCCACCCGCTTGAGTGGCTTCTGCAGGCGCGTCTCGTTGTAGATCGACTGGCGAACGGTGCGGCCGCGCACGCACGAGCGCATCTGATACAGGCTGTTCGGGCCGAAGTCGTCAGAGCCCTCGTTGTCGTTTCCCACGCGCACCACGGCGCCGTCCTTCACGTACAGGCGCAGCGGGCAGCGGCTTCCGCAGTTCACATGACAGCCGCTCCACACCGCCTTATCGTAGGCGAACGGCTCCTGGCCCAGGGCGCCCGATGACGCGGCGGCGGGCGCCTCCTTCTTCTTCGGCGCGCATCCCGTGGTCACCGCTGCGGCTCCAAGCACGCTTGACCAGGCCACGAAGGCGCGGCGCGATATCCCCAGCGTATCAGGCGCGCAATGGGCAGAGTTCCCCCTCATGAAATCCCCCTCCTCTATTCAATTACCCTGCCTACACCCTAGGCCCCAGCAGCGAAAAGAGAAAGGGACGCATCCTTGTATTTGGCTTATCGAAATATTATGAGTTTATTAATTGCCTGATCAGGGCCGTATAAGAAAACAAATTGGCCACAAAGAGCCGCCGCGTCAGGCGAATCGGCTGTTGCCGGGCGAATCGACCGCCCTTTCAACGAACGAACCCCGAGCCACGCCGGGCACGGCACAATGCGGGAGGAGACTCCCGCCGCGCGCCGTGCCGCGCAGGGCAGCCGCCTTGCCGCCTGCGCCGATACGCACGCACACGCACACAAAAGGGTCCCCCGCCGTCCGGCGGGGGACCCGAGGGAACGCGCAGGAAGTCGCGTGCGGCACCGCGCAGGGCAAGGCACGGACAGCGACGCGTCACTGTCCGTGCGCGCCCCTACCGCACGGCAGGCTGGTAGGTGCGGGCGGCCTCGTTCAGGTGGTCCCACGTCTCCTGGTCAAGCTGCTTCTCGGCGAAGGGGTACACCACCGTGTTCTCCTTCTCGATGTGCCGCCTGATCAGATGAACGTACTGCATGGCCCACGACACGATCGCCAGCTTGTCCTCCACCGCAGGCTGCTGCGCATAGCGCTCGCACGCAGCCTCAAGCTCGCGAACGCACAGGCGGCCCTCGTCGTGCTCCACCATCATGCCGTGCTGGATCAGGTTCACCGCCACGGTGCCCAGATTCTCGATCATCTTGGCGAACAGCAGGTCCTCTTCCTTCATGTGGTGCGTGGCGTCGGCGAACTCTCGGATGAACGCGATCATCTCGCGGTACTCGGCCAGGCTGAACGCGTTGCGCTCCATCAGCTCGACGCTCATGCGCTCAAGGCGCGCGGCCTCCACCAGAATGCGGTCGTGCTCCTCGACAAGGACATCAATCATAAGCATTGCTAATCCTCCTTGCTCAGACGGAAGGTTCCTTCCGCAAGTCGCGCCAAGCTCAGCCCCGCAGCCGTGGCGAAGCCCTCCATCCAGGCAGTGCGCAGCTCGCCATAGCCCTCGGCCGGATGAACGCCCATCTCGATGCTCCAGTCGATCTGACCGGGGTCGTTCGCCAGCACGGTCACGCAACGGTCGCACGGCATGCCGTCCAGCCACGATGCGTCCATGGCATTCCACACCAGCGCAGGATCGGAGCCCTCCAGCTGGCCGCCCAGCTGGCCGCCCAGGTCTCGCGCATAGACGCACACGTCGTCCAGATGGCTCGCCACCTGGCTCATCGCCAAGGCCAAGGCCCGCTCGGCCTCGCCTACCAGTCCGTTCAGGCTGGCATGGATGTTCGCCAGGTCGATCGTGCTCTCAAGCTCGCCAGCAGGGGCCGGCGCCTCGGAGGCCAGACGCGCGGCCAAGCCGTCCGTCCATCCCCGGTCGTCGGCATGATGGGCGATCGACGCGGCAAGGGCATGCACCGCCTGCGCCTTGGCGTACATGCGGTAGTGAATCGGTCCCAGATGCGCGCTCATGGGCGCTCCTTTCGCAACAGGGGCCGCTCCCGCCAAGAAAACCAGGCGGGAGCGGCGAAGGGAGAGAAGGCGGTGCGTTACGAAGCCGCGTTCAGCTTCTTCAGAATCTCGTTCACGTCCAGGCCGTGCACCAGCGCCGCGTCGGCCAGCGACTCGCTTTGCGAGGCCGGGCAGCCCATGCAGCCCATGCCGGCCTCCTCAAGCACCTTCACAGCGCGGGGGTCGGCCTTGATCACCTCGCCCACCAGCATGCTGGCGGTGAAGCGGGGCGCCGCCTCGGCAGGAACCGCGTCCTCGCCGAAGAACAGCTTCAGGTCGTCCTCCACCGTACCGATGCCGGCGATGCCGAACGTCTCCACCAGCACGTTGGCCACGGTGGGCGACAGGAAGGCGGGAAGCGTGGGGCCCAGGTGGATGTTCTTCACCCCGAGGTGCAGCAGCGCCAGCAGCACGATCACGGCCTTCTGCTCGTACCAGGCGATGTTGTACACAATCGGCAGCTGGTTGATGTCGTCGAGGCCGAACACCTCCTGCAGCTTCATGGCGATCACGGCAAGCGAGTACGAGTCGTTGCACTGGCCGGCGTCCAGCACGCGCGGGATGCCGCCGATGTCGCCCAGGTCCAGCTTGTTGTACTTGTACTTGGCGCAGCCGGCCGTCAGGATCACGGTGTCCTTCGGCAGGGCCTTGGCGAACTCGGTGTAGTAGCTGCGGCTCTTCGCGCGACCGTCGCAGCCGGCCATCACCACGAACTTCTTGATGGCGCCCGACTTCACGGCGTCCACTACCGCGTCGGCCAGGGCGATCACCTGGTTGTGAGCGAAGCCGCCCACCAGGGTGCCCTCTTCGATCTGCACGGGAGGCTCGCAGCGCTTGGCGTGCTCGATGATCGCGCTGAAGTCCTTGTGGCCGTTCTCATCGGCCTCGATGTGCGCGCAGCCGCCGAAGCCCGCCGCGCCCGTGGTGTAGATGCGCGCGGCCACCTCGCCCTTCGGGGGCACGATGCAGTTGGTGGTGAACAGGATGGGGCCGTTGAAGCTGGCGAACTCGGTGCGCTGCTGCCACCAGGCGTTGCCGTAGTTGCCCACGAGGTTGTCGTACTTCTTGAACGCGGGATAGTAGTGAGCGGGCAGCATCTCGGAGTGCGTGTACACGTCCACGCCCGTGCCCTGGGTCTGCTCCAGCAGCATCTCAAGGTCGTGCAGGTCGTGACCCGACACCAGAATGCCGGGGTTCGTGCGCACGCCCAGATTCACCTGCGTGATCTCGGGGTTGCCGTAGGCGCCGGTGTTGGCGGCGTCCAGGTTGGCCATCACCGTCACGCCCACCTTGCCGGTGGCCATGGTCAGCGCGATCAGGTCATCCACGCTCAGCGTGTCGTCCACGGTCTTGGCCAGGGCCTCCTGCAGGAAGGCATCGACCTCGGCGTCAAAGGCGCCGAAGGCGTTGGCGTGATGGTTGTAGGCCGCCGCGCCCTTCAGGCCGTAGGTGATCAGCTCGCGCAGGCTGCGCACGTCGGGGTTCTCGGTGGCCAGCACGCCCACCTGCGGCGCCAGGGCCTCCCAATCGCCCGAGCCGTCCCACACGCTCAGGGCGCCGTCGCCCAGGCGGGCGTTCAGCCGCGCGGTCAGCTCCACCGTCGAGCGAACGCGACCGGCGATCACCTCGTCGTCGAAGTTGGCGTTGGTGATGGTGGTGAACAGGTTCTCGGTGACCAGGTAGTTCACCTGGTCGTCGATCTGCTGGCCGGCGGCGCGCAGCGCGGTGGTCACGCGCGACAGGTCGCGGGTGGCATGCATAAGCAGGTCCTGCAGATTGGCCGTGGTGGCCGTCTTGCCGCACACGCCCTGCACCGTGCATGCGGTGCAGCCGGCGGTCTCCTGGCACTGGAAGCAGTACATCTTGGTGTCCATGAAATCCCCTCTCATTGGGTTGTCGATGAGCCCACCCTACGACGCATCACCATCAGTGTATGTTGTGATCGCAACATAGGATGAAATTCCGAGATCACGCGATCTTCCAGGGCGATCGGGCAAGAAGCGAAAGCCCGCGCAGGGCAAAGCGCGAAGCGGGCGCAGGCGAGAAGCGCGTTTCGAGCCGCCTTTCGGGACCGACCCGCGAAAGCGGCGCCCGCTTCCCTAGATGCTCAGCATGGCCGCCCAGGACAAAGCGTTTTCCTGCAGAAACTTCAGCACGCGCGCGCCGCGCTCGGTGCCGGCCACCACGTTGTAGTACAGCATCTTGACGGCGGGCCCCACCGCCAGCACGTTCAGCAGCATGGCCACCACCATGTTCACGGGAATGGTGGCCAGCACGTAGGCCCAGTAATCGTCGGTGCCCTGCAGCAGCAGCGTGACCACCATGGTCATGCAGGGAGTCATCAACGCCACGTTCAGGGCAGCGGTGGACACCACCTTCAGCGCTCCGGTGAGGTTCGGGACGATGTGAGCGGATATCACATGGTCGGTCAGGCGATTCACGAACAGCACGCGCAGCAGAAACGCGCAGAACAGCACCAGCGGGTAGAACCAATGCGAGTGCACGAAGAAGTCGAGGCCCGAGTGGCGCACTCCGTTGAACGTGGACATGACGGCCACCATGCTGGCCACCATCAGCAGCTGGAACACGAATCGTCCCAGCATGTCGGTAGGGCGGGACACCCTGCCGTTGATGCAGTCAACGTAGCGCACGCGGCCCGCGTACTCCGGAATCAGCTCGTGAACCACATGCGACGCCTGACTCTTCCACGCCCGCGCCACATCGGACATGCTGCGGTGGTGAGTGCCCCGCTTTCGATGCGGGGATATGGAGGTGGCCATGCGTATCATCTCTCGCTGCGCTTCGGGGTCCGTGGCTCACACGGAATGCTAAAAAGGCTGTTCAGAGCCTTTCGGTACCTCGATTATAGGCCGATGCCGCCAAGCAGCGGCCAATGCTGCGGCAATTCTGCACATGTCGGGCACCAGGCGCACATATCCCCACGCCACGCCATGCCCGCAAGGCTCGCTGCCCCGGCCTCCACCCATTCCGGAACGGCGAATCGAGGCGGCGACGCACACCTCGCCGACCGACGGCGCGTCGCAACATGCGCACGCCACCCAGCCACTCGAACCTGCAGGCACCGCGCACGCCGCACCCGCGCCCCGCGCCGCCGCACTGCGACGCGCCCCTCACGCGCGCGTCGCGCATCGCCTACCTCCCCGCCTCCAGGCGCTCGGAGGCCTCAAGCCAGGCAAGCTCCAGCTCGTCCAAAGCGTCCTGCGCCTCGTTCACCTGCCGCTGCATCTGCCCCAGCAGCACGTAGTCGGTGGGATCGACCTCGTGCATCTCCTGCCTCAGGCCCTCGATCTTCTTGCGCGCCGTGGACATGCGGCGATCCAGCGACAGCAGCTCCTTCTTCAGCGCGCGGCGCTGGGCGTTCGACAGGCCGCCATCGATGCCCGCCTCACCACCCGAGGCCGAACCGCCACCCGCGCCCGCAGTCGCACCGCCGGCCGTCCCGCAACCCGCCACGCCCCACGAGCCCGCGAGCGCAGCCGATGCCGCCTCGCGCGCGTCGGCAAGGCGCAGGTACTCGTCCACCCCGCCCGGTACATGGCGCAGCTGTCCGTCGATCAGGGCGTACTGGTTGTCGGTGACGCGCTCCATCAGATAGCGGTCGTGAGTCACCAGCACCAGCGTGCCCGGCCAGCCGTCCAGCAGGTCCTCCACCGATGCCAGCATGTCCACGTCCAGGTCGTTGCCGGGCTCGTCCAAGATCAGCACGTTGGGCTGGTCCAACAGGATCAGCATCAGCGCCAGACGGCGCTTCTGACCGCCCGACAGGTCGCATACCGGCTCGCTGAGGTCGGCCTTGCTGAAGCCCAGCTGCTCCAGCAGCTGGGCAGGCGTGCGCTCCTTGCCGTCCAGCATCACGCGCGCGCTGTAGCGACCCACCACCTGGCGCACGCGGTCACTGCCGTGCTCGGCCAGCTCATCTAGATGCTGAGACAGCAGCGCGATGCGCACCGTCTTGCCGATCTTCACGCGTCCGGTCGTGGGCTGCTGCAGGCCCTGGATGGTGCGCAGCAGCGTGGTCTTGCCCGCGCCGTTGCAGCCCAGCAGGCCCACGCGGTCGCCCGGCCCGATGATCCAGGTAAGATCGCGCAGGATCGGGCGTCCTCCCAGCGTGACGCCAACGTTCTTGAAGTCGATCACGTCCTTGCCCAGCCGCGCCACGGCCATGCGCTTCAGCGCCACCTCGTCGCGCAGCGGCGGCACGTCGGCGATCAGCGCCTGGGCCTGAGCCACGTGGAACTTCGGCTTCGTCGAACGCGCGCGGGCGCCGCGCGACAGCCAGGCAAGCTCGCGGCGCAGCTTGTTCTGGCGGCGCTCCTCCATCACCGCGGCCACCCGGTCGCGCTCGACCCGCTGCATGATGTAGGCCGAGAACCCGCCCTCGAAGGGCTCGATCACGCGGTCGTGCACCTCCCACATGGTCAGACACACCTCATCGAGGAACCAGCGGTCGTGCGTGACCACCAGCAGCGCGCCCTTGCCGTCCTTCCAGCGCGTCTTGAGGTGGCCCGCCAGCCAGCTGATCGCGCGCACGTCCAGATGGTTCGTGGGCTCGTCCAGCATCAGCACGTCCCACTCGCCCACCAGCAGCCGTGCGAGGTCCACCCGTCGGCGCTGACCGCCCGACAGGCTTCCCACCAGCGTCTGCGGGTCAACGTCGCCCACCAGGCCCGCCAGAATCGAGCGGACGCGCGGGCTTGCCGCCCACTCGTGCTCGGGCGCGTCGCCCACGATCGCCCGCAGCACCGTATGCGCAGGGTTCAGGGCATCGGACTGACCCAGCAGGCCCACGCTCACGCCTCCGGTGCGCACCACCCGACCGGAATCGGGCTGAATCGCACCGGCCAGCAGGCCCAGCAACGTGGACTTCCCGTCGCCGTTGCGGCCCACCACGCCGATGCGCGCGCCCTCGTCCACGCCGATCGAAACCGACTCGAACACCGTCTTCGTGCTGAATTCAAGCGCCGCCTTCTCGCAGCCCAGTAAGAACGCCATGATCGCCTTTCGTTGGGAATGCGCCCATTCTAGCGCAGCCGGCAGCGCCGCCCTGCGCGCCCAAGCCGCGCCGCCGCCCCCTTCCATGCAGGCGCGCCCGCCGACCGCCGCTTCGCCGTGGCTCGCATCGCGCGCTCTTGCGACCCGCGCACCTGACTGCAAGCCTGTTTTCCCTGGTTTTACGCAAGAAAGTACCTTTTGGTCACGTCTGGGTACCTTCTGACGCTGGCGAAAAGGCGGCGTGCGTCCTACGGTGGGGCCATCGAACCCCAAGAAGGTCTGCCGCGGCAGACGAAAGGAGGAGGTATGGAGGGGAAGGCCACGCACGAGCAGGGGCGCATCAACCGCCGAACGTTCGTGAAGGGCTCCGTGGCGCTGGGCGTGTACGGTGGCCTGCTGAGCATGGGGCTGACAGGGTGCTCGCCCGCCGCGCCCGCGAAGAAGGCGTTCAAGGCAGGCACCTACACCGCCAGCATGAAGGGCCACAATGCGCCCTTCGACGTGAACGTCACGTTCACCGAGGAAGCGCTGACCGCCATCGACGTCAGCTCGGCCCAGGAGTCGCTGGGCGTGGGCGCCTCGGCTCTGGACGACATCTCGAAGCAGATCGTCGAGTACCAGTCGCTCGACATCGACACGATGACCGGCGCCACCGTGTCCAGCATGGCGATCAAATCGGGCGTGGAGCAGTGCGCGTCCGACGCCGGAGCCGCCAAGGCGCTTGCCAAGGCCCCGGGGCCGGCCGATGAGGTGGAAAGCGCGTACACCGCCGACGTGTGCGTGATCGGCGCGGGCGGATCGGGCCTGACCGCCGCCATATCGGCCGCTCAGAACGGTGCCAAGGTGATCGTGGTCGAAAAGTGCGGAATCACGGGCGGATCGACCAACGTGTCCGAAGGCGCCCTGAACGCCGTGGACCCCGAGCGACAGCAGAAGCAGGGCATCGACGACTCGATCGACACCTTCTACGAGGCCACCTTCAAGGGCGGCCATGAGGAGGGCACGCCCGAGCTGGTTCACTACCTGGTGGACAACGCGCTGGACTCGGTGCACTGGATGGAGTCGATCGGCGTGAAGTTCAAGGACAAGGTGGGCGCAGCCACCGGGTCGATGGGCGAGCGCAGTCACTACCCCGCCACGCCCTCCGGCAACACCTACATCCGCGCCTTCCGCGCATACGTCGCCGAGCACGCCGACCAGATCAAGATCCTGCACGAGACGCAGGTGAAGTCGCTGACGGTGGAAGGCGGCGCCGTTACGGGGCTGGAGGCCGTGCATCGCGGCAGCACGCCCGTTTCCGTGAAGGCGAAGTCGGTGATCGTGGCCACGGGCGGCTTCGGGGCCAACGTGGAGTACCGTCAGAAGGTGAACACCGGCGTGTGGTCGGACGTGAAGCTTGACGAGGCCATCGGCTGCACCAACATCAAGCCCTGCGCCCAGGGCGAGGGCCTGGCGCTTGCCGAGGCGGCCGGCGCCCAGCTGGTGGGGCTGCCCGATATTCAGCTGCACCCCTGCGGCACGCCCGGCACCGGCTTGATGGAGGACATCCGCACCTCGGGGCGCAACCGCATCTTCGTGAACAAGAGCGGCGAGCGCTTCGTGAACGAGGGAGCCAAGCGCGACGAGCTGTGCAAGGCGATCTTCGCGCAGCCTGAAAGCACCTACTGGATCGTGGTGAACAAGGAGCGCTACCCCTCCGAAACCGAGCCCGACGCCAACGGCGCCACCATCCAGAACATGCTGGCCCTGGGTCACATCGTGAAGGGCGTCGACGTGGCCGACCTGGCGAAGCAGACCGGCATGGACGCCGCGAAGCTGCAGGAGTCGCTTGATGGCTACAACCGCACCGTGGCGGGCGAGGAGGACCCCTTCGGCTTCAAGGCCAACAACACCGCCGACAAGCAGATGACCGAAGGCCCCTGGTACGCCTGCCGCAAGGTGCCCACCGTGCACCACACCATGGGCGGCATCCGCATCGACGTGAGCGCCCGTGCCCTGAACGCTGCAGGCAGCCCGGTGAAGGGCCTGTTCGCCTGCGGTGAGTGCACGGGAGGCACCCACGGCAGCAACCGCCTGGGCGGCAATGCGATCGCCGACTGCGTGACCTTTGGGCGCGCGGCGGGCGAAAGCGCCGCCAAGGAGGCCCTGGCCTAGCGCAGCGCCCCGCGCCCGCAAGCCGCCGCGCCGAAACGCGGGTCGGTTGGGAACGCGGGGCCGATCTCGTCGTCATTCTTCGCGCGCCCACTGCGGCGCACCTTCCCTGGGAGCCGAGGGTTCGCCCTCGGCTCCTTCACGTGCGCGAACGCGAAGGGCAAGCTGATTTCCATCGCCCTGTACCCCGTGCGGGACACATGGTTTCCCACGCACGCTATACTCTTCCAGGCAACCGCAAAGCCAGCGCGGCATCGCAGCCGCAAGAAGGGCAAGCATGGGTCTTATCAGGTCAATTGATCTTTTCGCCGGCATCGGGGGAATCCGGCTTGGCTTCGAGTCGGCGTTCGGATCGCAGATCGAAACGGTGTTCGCGTCGGAATGGGATCGCTGGGCCGCCACCACCTACCGGCACAATTTCGGCCCGAGCCCCGAAGTGGCGGGAGACATCACCAAGGTGGACGCCGCCGACATCCCCCCGTTCGACATCTGCCTTGCGGGCTTCCCCTGCCAGGCCTTCAGCTTCGCGGGCAGGCACCAGGGCTTCGGCGACAACTACAAAGGACAGTCGCGCGGAACGCTGTTCGCCGAAGTCGTGCGCATCTGCGATCACCATCGCCCGCGTGCGATCTTCTGCGAGAACGTGAAGGGGCTGGTTCGCCACGACCGCGGGCGCACGTTCAAGGTGATCTGCGGAGCCTTCGAGGAAATCGGCTACAAGGTGTTCACGCGCGTCCTGAACTCCAAGGATTTCGGGGTGCCTCAGAACCGCGAGCGCATCTATCTGGTGTGCTTCAGAGACGACATCGCTCCCAACGCCTTCGAGTTTCCCACGCGCGCCGGCTCGGAAGCGCGACTGCGCGACATACTGGAACCCGCACCCATCCCCGCGCGCTACTATCTCAGCGACCGCTATCTGAGCGTGCTGAAGAAGCACAAGGAGCGCCACGAGGCCGCAGGCAACGGCTTCGGGTACGTCGTCCGCAGCCTGGACGGCATCGCGGGAGCCATCGTGTGCGGCGGCATGGGACGCGAGGGCAACCTGATCGTGGATCCACGCGAGCACAGCATGGTGCCCACCACCAACATCAGAGGCAGCATCAACACCGAGGACATCCGAAAGCTCACACCGCGCGAATGGGCGCGCCTGCAGGGCTTCCCCGACAGCTACGCCCTGCCTGTCGCCGACACGCATCTGTACAAGCAGTTCGGAAACTCGGTAACGGTGCCCGTGATCGCCGCCATCGCCGAAAGAATAAAGGACACGCTTGATGAAGCTCAATAGAGGCGAATGGGAAGAGTCCTCTGTCATCCTTCGCTACCGGGGATTCCCATCGGCGAGCACGCGGCATGGCGACTGAGAATCAGCGCGCAAAGAGGGCTCGGCGCTCTTCTTCGATCCGAACTTCCAGACCAGACACCGCTAAACCCTATCCCAGCGGCTGCTCGTCCAGACGATCAAGCAGCTCCTGCTTGCTGTGCACGCCCACCTTCCGATAAGCCGTGCGGGTGTAGTTCCTGATCGTGTGCTCGGAGTAGCTAAGCTCCCGCGCGATGAAGCTGCGACTGCGACCCTGGGCCATCAGCCCCACGATCGACCGCTCGGTATCGGTGAGCTCAAAGCGCTGCGCGAAGGCCGCCAGGCGAATGACGGTTTGGTCAACGGCCACTACGGGCACCTCGTCGCCATCCACGACAAGCACGTCGGGGGTCGATGCCGCATGCGCGCTTGCGGCCAGTGCGCTCGCAGATGCCGCAGGGGCACTCGCAACCGCAGCACGCGCACGCGCAGCGCCCCTGCCCGAACCCAGCTCGAATCCCGGAGCCGAGCCCTTCATGAACTGCGGACGAATCAGCAGCGTGGACTCCACGATTCCCACCGCAGCCATGGCGATCAGCAGCCACGGCTGGTGGTCGAGGTGCGGCCCCACGGCAAACACCAACACGCGTCCCAGCGCCATGAACAGCAGCGAGCCGCCGTACACGATGGCGTACACCTGCGCCGCCGACCAGCGCACATGACGCGCGATCATGCAGCCGAAGTACACCAGCGGAATGTAGAAGCACGAGATGGCGTTGGTCAGCAGAAAGGTGGCCATGTCGCCCAGGAACGCATCCCCGCTGATCAACAGGCAGATCGCAGCCATCAGCAGCGCGTTCAGGAACAGCCAGTGCCCCGACAGCTTGAAGGCGCGCCCACGCACCAGCACGAACCACACCAGCCCCGCCGCCAGCGCCACCACCAGCAGCTGATGCACCGTGCGGGCCCCTTGCGACAGCGCGCGCAGGCTGCCGTCAGGATATCCCAGCGACATCCCCAGAATCAGCGCGTACAGGAAGAACGCGCCGAAGGCCTGCCACAGTCCCCGCATGAGCTGCGGGTCGTCATGGTAGAGCCCGTCGCTTTCAGGCAGATAGCGACGCCGTTCGCCGGATGCATCGACCATGCCCGCGCGGCGGTCCAGCTCGGAGGACGCCTGCCAGTACGAGAACACCGAAAGCGCCGGGATGAACAGGTTGATCATGCCCGCAGGCAGCTCGTCGAGGTATCCCAGACCCAGCGACAGCGCGCACGACAGCGCCAGCCCGCCGCCCGCGTACAGCAGCACCTCGCCCGGCTTCAGGCGTTCCAGGAAGAACACCCAGATCACCTCGCCGCCCACCAGCCCCACGCCTCCGATCAGGATGCGCAGCACCTCGAACTCCACCTGCCCGTAGAACACCTCAAGCAGGTACATGAAGCTGGACAGGGTCATCAGGACGAAACCCGACCAGATCAGCACGCCGCGCAGGCGCGACGACACGCCCCGCCGACGCACGGCCAGCACCATCAGCGCGATTACGGCCACGCGTACCAGGTTGGCCCCCACCGTGACCATGCCCACGTCAGCCGAGAAGTGAAGATTGTAGAAGTTGAACTGATACCACAGGCGGTAGAAGCCGATGCCGAAGAAGGCCACCATCATGCCCGAGACGAACGTCGCGCGGAACGCCGCAAGCGAACCGGTATGCAGATGCCGGTTGACTACAAGATGCGAATCCCCTGACGATGTGCCCTGTTTCCCCATTTCAGAGATTGTAGCACAGCAGTCGGAGACGAAGCGGGGCGCTGCTGCGCCCCGGCCCCGCAACGCGAGGCAGCGCCAGGGAGCGAGCGCGTCGAACGGGAGGATGCAGGCCGAATGGAAGAGAGGGAGAAAGGGCGAGCCGGACGGGAGGACGGGCAGGCCGAACGGAAGGGAGGGACGGGCGAACCCGTCCCTCCGCGACCGTCGCAAGCCCGCGCAAGCCGCGCGCCCTAGGCTCCCAGGCGCTCCACCACCAGATCGCCCATGCGAGCCGTTCCCACCAGCTGATCGGCGCGCGTGCCCTGCTGCCGAATGTCGCCTGTGCGCCAGCCCTCGTCCAGGACCGCCGCCACGGCACGGGCGATGTCGTCAGCTGCCGCGACCATGCCGAACGAATAGCGCAGCATCATCTCCACCGACAGAATCTGAGCAAGAGGATTCGCGATTCCCTTGCCGGCGATATCGGGAGCGCTGCCGTGGCTGGGCTCGTACAGAGCCGTGCCGTCGCCCAGGCTGGCGCTTGCCAGCATGCCCAGCGAGCCCGTCAGCATCGAGGCCTCGTCGGACAGGATGTCCCCGAACATGTTCTCGGTTACCACCACGTCGAACTGACGCGGATTGGCCACCAGCTGCATGGCCGTGTTGTCCACCAGCATGTCCGTCAGCTCCACGTCGGGGTAGTCGGCCGCCACACGATGAACCACCTCGCGCCACATGCGGCTGGTGTCCAGCACATTGGCCTTGTCGATCGAGTGCACGCGACCACGACGCACGCGCGCCAGCTCGAAAGCCTGACGGGCGATGCGCTCCACCTCGTACTCGCGATACTCCAGCGTGTCGTAGGCACGCTGTCCCGGGGCGCCGTCCGCGCCCGCGCCCTCCTCGTCATGGAAGCGCCCGCGCGTGCCGAAGTACAGGCCCCCCGTCAGCTCGCGCACGATCATCAGGTCCACGCCTTCGATCACCTCGGGCTTCAACGTGGAGGCATCCGCCAGCGCGGGAAAGGTGCGCACGGGCCGCAGGTTCGTGTACAGGCCCAGCGCGCTGCGAATGGCCAGCAGACCCGCCTCGGGGCGCGGCTGCGACGAATCGGTGGTGTCCCACGCAGGGCCGCCCACTGCCGCCAGCAGCACGGCATCCGCGACACGCGCGGCCTCAAGCGTGACATCGGGAAGCGCCGTGCCCGTGGCATCGATTGCCGCACCGCCGATCAGATGCTCCTCGAAGGCGAACGCGACGTCATGGCGCGCGCCCGCGGCCTTCAGAACCTTCACGCCCTCGGCGATGATCTCGGGGCCGATACCGTCCCCCGGCAGAACGCAGATACGATAGGTTGCCATTGCCCGTCCTCTCGCTTGTTCCAACGTATCAGCCGCCCGCGCCTTACGACGCGGATGCGGACCCGACTTCGTGCGAGGCGCCATTGCCGCACGCGGCGCGGCGGGGCGCATCCCCCCACCGCGCCTTCCCGGCTCGCTGCGCCAAGCCCGTCGCGCTGGGCGACTACGCCTGATCGGCCAGCGCCTTCTTGGTGCGCTCGATCAACCCGCCCGCCTCGATGATCTGACGGATGAACGGCGGGAAGGGCTGCGCCTGGAAGGTCTGTCCCGTGGTCTCGTTCGTGATCGTGCCCGAATCGGCATCCACCCTCACCACGTCGCCCGCCGTGATGGCGTCCACCGCCTCGGGGCATTCCATGATCGGCAGGCCGATGTTGATGGCGTTGCGGTAGAAGATGCGCGCGAAGCTCTTGGCGATCACCGCGTCCACGCCGGCGGCGCGAATGCAGATGGGCGCGTGCTCGCGCGACGACCCGCAGCCGAAGTTCTCGTCCGCCACGATGATGTCGCCCTGCCGCACTACCTTCACGAAGTTCACGTCAAGGTCCTCGAGGCAGTGCTTGGCCAGCTCAGCGGGGTCTGAGGTGTTCAGGTACCGAGCCGGGATGATCACATCGGTGTCGATGTCGCGCCCGTAGCGATGGGCGGTTCCCCTGAATTCCATGCGCTGCCTCCTTTAATCGATGTCTTCCGGCAGGCCGATGCGGCCCAGCACGGCGCTGGCGGCCGCCACAGCCGGCGAAGCCAGGTACACCTCGCTGGTGGGATGCCCCATGCGGCCCACGAAGTTGCGGTTGGTGGTGGCCACCGCGCGCTCCCCCGCAGCCAGAATGCCCATGTGCCCGCCCAGGCAGGGTCCGCAGGTAGGCGTGCTGACCGCACAGTTCGCGCTGATGAACGCATCCATCAGCCCCTCGGCCATGCACTGCCGGTACACCTCCTGCGTGGCGGGGATCACGATGCAGCGCACGCCCGGCGCCGCCGTGCGCCCGCGCAGCACCTCGGCGGCGGCGCGCATGTCCTCGATGCGCCCGTTGGTGCAGCTGCCGATCACCACCTGATCGATCGCGATGTGCCGCGACTCGCGCACCGGATGCGTGTTCGAGGGCAAGTGCGGCCAGGCCACCGTGGGCTCGATGTCGGCGGCGTCGATATGGTACACGCGCTCGTAGCGGGCGTCGGGGTCGCTGTGGTACTCGGTGTAGGGCCGCTCCACGCGCCCGTTCAGGTAGGCGCGGGTCACGTCGTCCACCTCGATGATGCCCGCCTTGCCGCCGGCCTCGATGGCCATGTTCGAGATCGCCATGCGCGAGTCCATGCTCAGCGCGCTGATCGCCTCGCCCGTGAACTCCATGGCGCGATACAGGGCGCCGTCCACGCCGATCATGCCGATGATGTGCAAGATCACATCCTTGCCCGACACGCCGGGGCGCAGCGTGCCGTCGATGCGAAACAGCAGCGACTCGGGCACCTTGAACCATGCGCGGCCGGTGGCGTAGCCCACGCCGGCGTCGGTGGAGCCCACGCCGGTGGAGAACGCCCCCAAAGCCCCGTACGTGCAGGTATGGCTGTCGGAGCCGATCACCAGGTCGCCGGCGCCCACCACGCCCTGCTCAGGCAGAAGGGCGTGCTCGACGCCCATGCAGCCCACCTCGTAATAGTGGGTGATGCCCTGCTCATGGGCGAACTCGCGCACGATCTTCGCCTGCTCGGCGCTTTTGATGTCCTTGGCGGGAACGTAGTGGTCGGGCACCAGCACCACCTTGGCGGGGTCGAACACGCGCTCCACGCCGATCCTGCGGAATTCCCCGATTGCGATCGGGGCGGTGACGTCATTGGACAGCACCAGGTCAAGCTGACACTCGATCAGCTGACCGGGCGCCACTTCATCAAGGCCGGCATGAGCGGCCAGGATCTTCTCAGCTATGGTCATGGGACGTGGCATGGTACCCCTCTCTCTCGATGGCGGGACCAAAGCAGGCAAGGTGACCGCCAACCGGCAGCTGAAAAAGCGGCTAGGAAAGCGCCGCGCAAAGCCCGTCAAGCAGCGTGATGGCGAAGTGCTGGGCAGAGCGGGCCTCCCCCGCCTCCTCCCAGGTGCAGCCGGGCAGCTCGATCGCGATGCGCGACAGGGAAGACGAGCGCGCTGCGGCCAGGGCGCTCTTCAGGCGCCGCGGCAGCGTGTCGTCCTCGATATAGGCAACGCGGGGCGCGTCCTGCGGCGACGCCTCGCCGGGAACCACGATGTGAACCAGCGTCATGTCGGTGGCGGGGCTTACCGAAAGCGACTCCGCACTGACGATGCGCGATGAGGGGTTGGTGGCCAAGGCCAGGTTCGACATGCGCGAGGCTACGCTGCGGGTGAAGGCGCTGGTGCCGAACAGGCACAGCGACTCGCTTTCCAGCACGCCGGCCGCGCGGGCGAAGCCCAGCGACACGGGATGAGCGACCGTGCTCTTGCCCTCCCACGAATGGTGCAGATTGCGAATGGCGCTGAAGGTGTACGAGCCCGCGATGCCGTCGGAGGGCAGGCCCATGTTCAGCTGGAAGGTGCGCAGGGCGTCCTCGGTGTGAGCGCCGAAGATGCCGTCGTCGCTTCCGCAGGGAAAGCCCAGGGCCCCCAGCGCGCGCTGCAGTTCCAGCACGTCGTTGCCATGAAAATGGGGCACGCGCAGGTACAGGGTCCGATCACCCAGACGGTACGTGGCGTCCACCAGCGCGGCCCACACCTTCTCGGTCACGTCGTCGCCTGCAGGAAGGCCCTCGCGCACGCGGAACGCCCCCACCGCACGAGCGGTGTCGGGTCCGTAGACGCCGTCAGCCTGATCGGCGCTCAGAAGCCCCAGGGAAACCAGACGCTGCTGCACGTCCTCGACCTCGGCGCCCGTTCTGTTCAATCCAATCGCTTCCATGCCGCTCATGGTATCTCACCGCGCAAAGACGGTCGGCGTCGGTCGGGCCAGGCACAACAAAGTCACAGACAGGAAACGTAAACGACATGCGGGAACGGGCCGCTCGGGCACACGCGGTCGGGCGCGCGGCAAGGGCGCGCGGGACAAGCACGCGCGCAGGCGCTACTTCAGACGGTGCACGAAGAAGTCGGCCATCGACACCAGCAGGTCGCGGTAGGGCGACGGCTCCAGCACGTCCAGAATGCGCACCTTGGCGATGCTCGTCAGATTCTCGGCATAGGTGCGAGCGTACTCGACGCTGCCCTCCTTCTGCAGCAGGGCCACGGCCTCGTCCAGGCGGGCCTCGTCGCGCACGCGCGACGACAGCAGGCTGATCAGACGGTCGCGGTCGGCATCGCCCAGCGACTGCAGGGCATGCACCACCACCAGGGTTCGCTTGCCCTCGGTGATGTCGTCGCGGAAGCCCTTCTGCGTGCTGGCGGCGTCTCCCACCAGGTTCAGCACGTCATCCTGAATCTGGAAGGCCAGACCGGTCTCAAGCCCGAAGCTGCGCAGGCCCTCCACCTCGGCATCCGTTCCACCGCCGGCGATCGCGCCGATGGCCAGCGGCACGGCGCCCGAGTAATGAGCCGTCTTGTGCGTGGCCATCAGCAGGTAGTCGTCGGTGGTCAGGTCGTAGCGCCCGTCGCGCGCCCAGCCGATGTCCAGAGCCTGCCCCTCGATCGTGCGGCGTGTCATGTCGATCAGCTCGGTGATCAGGCGAACCTTCAGCTCGGGTTCGAGCGTGGGGTCTTTCGCCACCGTGCCGTTCACCAACGTCAAGCCCAGGTCGCCCATGTTGATTGCCAGACCCAGCCCCTGCGACAGATGCAGGCAGGGCTCGCCGCGGCGCAGCTGAGCGTCGTCGGCGATGTCGTCGTGCACCAGCGCCGCCGTGTGGAAATGCTCGATCGCCGCCGCCGCCGACAGCGCACGGTTCGCATTGCCCCCCACCGCCCGGGCGGCCACGAAGCAGATCAGCGGACGGTGACGCTTTCCCCCGTTGCGGCTGTACGACGTCAGGGGACCGTACAGATAGGCATCGGTATCGGGGTGCGACGCCTTGGGAATGAAGGTGTTCACGGCATCGCCCACCTCATCGGCGTAGCGATCGAGATAGTCCTCGAAGCTGCCGGGAAGGCCGTGCGAGAACAGGAGGCTGTCGATGTCAATCATGGGCGGGTCTCGTTTCGTCGGGCGGAGTACAAAGGCGGGCACCCGTGACGTGAGTCGGGGGTGGGGCTCACCCGGTCAGGCGCGGTGGTAGGAGCGGTGGGACTCGAACCCACAAACCCGAAGGTGGCGGATTTTAAGTCCGCTGCGTCTGCCAGTTTCGCCACGCTCCCCTGCTCGCAGCACAATAAAGCACTGTATCAAACTTTCACGCAGGCCTTTTCCCTTATTGGGAAGCCACCGCCAAAATGATACCTTGCAGCACATCGGACTCGCTGACCGTGTAGCGAGGGGCGCCGGCCAGCGTCATGCACTCCTCCATGATCACCAGCCCCGCCACGATCACGCCGGCACGCTGGGGGTCCAGGCCCACCACCTCACGCCGTCGCTCCAGTGACAGGCCCGCCAGCCGATCCGTGATCGCGCGCAGCTCCGAACGCGTCACCTCGGCGCCGTGAACCAGATCGCTTCGGTACTCCCGCATGCGCTCGCGCACCGACACCACCGTGGTGGCCGTGCCCGCCACGCCTACCAGCCGTGCGTCCAGCAGGCCCCGCGCACGCAGGTCGGCAAAATGAGGGGCCATCTGCTCGCGCACCCAGCAGCGCAGACGCTCGATGTCGGCGGGGCAAGGCGCCTCCTCGCCCAGCAGCTTCTCGGTGGCACGACGGCACCCGATGTCGAACGACCGCGCGCTCAGCACGCCGGAGGCAGACGTGCCCGCCACCACCTCGGTAGAGCCGCCGCCGATGTCGATCACCACCAGGGCCTCGTCCGGGAAGCCGTGCGCCACGCCGGCGAAGCACAGGCCGGCCTCCTCGTGCCCGCTGGCCACCTGCAGCTCGATGCCCAAACTGCGCACCAGCTCAATCAGCTGCGACGCGTTGCGGGCATCGCGTGCCGCCGAGGTGGCGATCGCACGCACCGCCGCGCGCTGGCCCAGACTCCTCTCGAAGGATGCCAGGTCGCTGCGGAAGTCCTCCAGGGCCCGCCCTACGCGGTCAAGCGCATCGGAGCGCAGCACGCCTGTGGCATCGACCCCCTGGCCCAGATTGCAGATGCGATAGCCGCGCGCCAGCTCGTGAATGGAACCGTCGCAACCCATCAGAGCCACCAGCATGCGCGCGGTGACGGTGCCGATGTCGATGGCGGCGCACAGCGCACCCCGCACCGGCGCGTCAGAGGCACCTGCGGTGAGCGCGTCCGCAGGCGATGCGGCGGCGTGCGCGCTGGGCGCGGGTGCGGCGGACGCGGACCCAGATACGGGCGTGGGCGCGGACCCAGACGCAACGGACGCGGGTGCGGACGCGGGCATGAAATCGGGACCGGGCGACGCTGCGATCACGCGCGGCTCCTTCCTGAGTATTCCGATCAAAGACATCGGGAGTGCGGGATGCGGGGCCGCACGAACCTGCCGGCTAGGAAGTTACCCCGAACACCAGGTCTCCCAGAGGAGAATACCAGGTGGAGGGCATCGACACCTCATCGGAGCGCACCGATTTCGGAGGCTCGGCCGGCGAAGCGGCCGCCTCGGCGTCCCTGGACAGCCCGCTCACCACCGCCGTGCTCTCGCCCCTTCGCACCCAGCCAAACCGCTCGTGCGCGGTGGTCTCGATGCCCGCACCGGTGCGCAGGGCGTCGTTCTGGCTCTTAAGCGCGGCATTGCGCTCCTGAACCAGCTCGTACTCAAGCTCCAGCCGCTGATTCTCGCGCAGGGCCTGATACCAGTCGCGCGCCGGCGCGTACAGGAACACCGTTACGCCGATCAGCGCCGCAACCGTGGTCAGCGAGACCGCACGTGAGGCGTTCAGCGTCAGGCCTGACAGCAGGCCCGCCGGATTCAGGCGCGCCCGCACCGGGCCGGCCGAGGCGGAAGGCACCAAACGCGCCGTCTTGCGTGCAGCGGCCCCCATGCGTCCCTCGTACACCGCAGCGCGCGGTGCGCCCTCGGCGGGGGCCGCATCGCGCTCGCCGGCGCCGATCGTGCGGTCGAACAGGGCCGAAGCTCGCTTCTTCCTGCGGGAGCGGCGCCGCTCGTCGCCACGCGGCTCCGCCGCCGACGCACGCGGGAAGTCGTCGTCAAGATCGCGCCGCACGGCGCGACGCGGCGAACGGTCGTCAGCGACGTCATCCTGGTCGGCACGTGCGACCTGAGACGTTCGGCCAAACGCGCCCATCAGGCCCCGCAGGGCATCGGAGCCGCTTCCGAGCAAATCCGAAACACCCTGGAAGGAGGGAGCGAGAGATTCACGCGAGGCTTCGCCGCTCACACCTCGGGCACGGCCGCCACGATCGCCCGCGCCTGACGTCCCCTGACGCAAGGCCGCGGCTGCGACCGATGGCCGGGCGCGCGTGGCAGCGGGACCACCGTACCCGGACGCACGTCGTGCGGCTGACGAGGCAGCCGGAGCGGACGCATCGCGTGAAAACGGCGAATGATCGGCCAGACGGTCGAGGAAGGCGGGCGTACCGCCAAGACCCGAGCGCGGAGCATCCGCCACCGCGGAACCGAAACGCGTCGCGAAACGACGCGAGGCCGGCAATGCGCCGTCGGCGCGCGCGACCCGACCTCCCTGGGAATCAGGATGAGATTCCGCGGTCGATGTGCGGCGAGGACGTCCCAGCGAACGCGCGGGGGCGACGGCGGCCTCGGGCCTGCCGAAACCGACGACCTCGGAGAAGGGCGCACCGTCAGAAGCAGCCGCACGGGTGGATGAGGCGCGCGCAGAGGCAGGCACTCTGCCACGAGCGCTGCGCGACGGGCGAGAGGAGGAAAGAGGGGCCGACGACGTTCGAGCAGCAGGTCGAACCGAGCGCTTCACCTCGGAAAACGAAACTATGTTGCTGTGCTCAGCCACGAACGCAGGGCCTTTCCGAGACATCGGGGTTGATTAGAGTGGGATTGATGCCTCAAGATGCGTCCAGATTAGCACAGGGGTCGGCGCTGCGGGTCAACACCTTGCGAACCATGAAAATATTCGCAGCAGCCATCGGCAAGCGCACCGGGGAAGCCACGCGGCAACGGCGCGACCATCCGGCCCGTCCGGCGCCTGCAGACGCGAGGTCGAGAATCCCGACTCGCACGACGGTGCGACGTCGCTCGGCCCTCGCCCACCGAATCGACACCGACAGCGAGGAACTTCGCGAGCGGCCGGACGGAGAGCCGAACGCGAGCCCAAATCGAACCCAAGGCGGCTGAGTCCAAAAAAGCTGAATTCGTGAAACGCCGGGCCCCGGCGAAGCTAAGGCCGACTACCCCTCCACCGTGATATTCAGCTTCTTGATATAGGCGCGCCACTTCTCGAACGACGAGTCGCTGATGGCGTGCTCCATCATGCACGCCTCGTTGTTGGCCGTCTCCTCGTCGATGCCCAAGGCCTGCGTAAGGAAGGCGAACAGCAGGTGATGGCGGTCCAGAACCGCATTGGCGTACTCGTAGCCCTCGTCCGTGAGGGTGACGTCGCCATAGTAAGGCTGCTCGGCCAGGCCCTTCTCCTTCAGCAGCGAGACGGCCTTGTTCACCGAGGCCTTGGACACGTCCAGCTTCTTGGCGATGTCCACCGAGCGCACAGACACCTCGTTGGTGCCGCCCAGCATCACGATCGCCTCAAGGTAATCCTCATGCGATTTCGAGATCTTAACCACGTTGCTCCCCCTTCTTCGGTCCACTCGCCCGATGGACAAGGCGTCGCCTGCAGCGCCATGCGAAAGTTGACACCATTCTACTGCCCCGTCGGCCCACCGCCGCCGGGACCCGCGGCTTCGTGCCAAAAACATGATGCGAACTCCGCTTTTCCTGAAGAGTGATTATACGCGAGCACCTGATGGGAGCAGAAGCAGGGCGTCGCTGACACCATTCGGTACCGAAAATGAAAAAAGGCCGTCAGGCCAGGGGAATGGGCTGGCGAGGGAAGAGAGAGGGGGGTGGGTCCCTCGCCAGCTCTTTTATGTGGTGGAGAATCAGACGAGAGGAATTTCCACCACCGGGTCAGCTTGGTTCGTCGCTCGCGTTTCCTCTTGCGACACTTGTTAGTTTAGGTTTACACCCGATGGCGGTCAAGAAGTAATAGGGGGTTTACTGCGCGCACATGCTTTGCACATACCCCCCGCTCAGCGCCACGATTCCAAGTTCCCGCACGGGCCCTTCCCTGCATGCCGCAAGGGCAAAGCCCGTGGCAGCGTCGCCGAAACCGAGCGCTCGTCGCAGCTGCGCTGCGCCGCGTCGAGGCCATGAGGGCGCGCCGTGCACGGTCGGGGCCCTGGCGCGCCTCCTCTGCGCGCTGCGCGAAGTGGGGTCCCCGCACGACCCCGAACGCAGTGCGCGCCGCGGGAACCCCACGGCGCGCGTGCGTCGATGCGAGAGCGGCGAGCCGCCCAGGCTACCGACCGGCCTTCGCCACAGCGGCGTCCATGTCGGCAATCATCCTATCCACCGAACGGCAGCCGGCGGCGCAGCCACAGCTGCCCGAGCACGACCCGCTCTCGCAGTACCCCTTGCGGTCCACCCGGCGCAGGGCCAGGAATGCCCACGCGGCAAGAATCGCAAGCACCAGCACGGTGCCGGGGGTCATGGTCAGCTCAGCCATCGTCGTTCATCTCCCTTGTCGGGGACGGGCCATCCGCCCGCCCCCGCTTGAAATTGCCTCAGGCTTACTATCTCACGCGCAGGCAGCCGATGCCGGCACTCGGCGCGCTGTCGCTCGATCGTCATCGCCCCGACACCGCGCCTCAGCGGCCCCGCGGCAGCAACCGCGCCTATCGCGCCCGCCGCGCGTGCTGCCTTCGCGCTACTTCTTCTCCGCCAGGTTCTTGGCGGCGTCGTACGCAGGCATGGGGCGGAGCATCTGGAACAGCATCAGACCCAGAGCCACCAGAGCCAACGGCAGGCCGATGACGTTCGGCTCGCCCTGAACGGCCATCATCACCTGGTACAGGATGAAGCCCACCACCCATGCGTAGGCGGTCATGAAGCCGATCGCCAGCCAGAACCACTTGGCCGAGGCCATCTGGTTGCGAATGGCGCCGATGGCCGCGAAGCACGGCGCGCACAGAAGGTTGAAGGCGCAGAACGCAACCATGGCGGGCACGCTGCCGTTGAACAGCGCCGCGAACGCGGACCACAGACCGGGGTTGCCCTCGCCCGCATCGGCTCCCAGGGCGGTGATGATGCCCACCGTGGACACCACGTTCTCCTTGGCCACCAGACCGGTGATGGACGTGACGGTGGCCTCCCAGCCGCCGAAGCCCAGCGGGATGAAGACCCAGCCGACGGCATTGCCCAGCATCGCCATCAGCGAGTGGTCGATGTAGCCTTCCATCTCGGTGTCAATCAGGCCGAACGACCCATCCACCACGCCGAAGCCCAGCAGGAACCACACCACGATGGCCGACAGGAAGATCACGGTGCCGGCCTTGATCACGAACGCCTTGCAGCGGTCCCACACCGACATCAGCACGTTGCGCACCGAGGGAACGTGGTAGGCGGGAAGCTCCATCACGAACGGGGTGGCCTCGCCGGCGAACCACTTGGTCTTGCGCAGCATCATGGCCGCGACGATGATCGCCACCACGCCCAGGAAGTAGAACAGAGGGGTCACCCACTGGGCGGTCTTGATGTCGCCGCTGGCGATGGAGCCGAAGATCAGCGCGATGATCGGGGTCTTCGCCGAACAGGGAATCATCGTGGAGGTCATGATCGTCATGCGACGGTCGCGCTCGTCCTCGATGGTCTTGGTGGCCATCACCGCAGGCACGCCGCAGCCGGACGCCACCAGAATGGGGATGAACGACTTGCCCGACAGGCCGAAGCGACGGAAGATGCGGTCCATGAGGAAGGCGATGCGCGCCATGTAGCCGCAGCCCTCAAGAATAGCCAGCTCAAGGAAGAGAACCGCCATCTGGGGCAGGAATCCCAGAACCGCTCCCACACCGCTGACGACGCCGTCAAGCACCAGGCCCTTAACCCAGTCAGCGGCGCCGATGGCGTCAAGCCAGCCTTCCACCACCTGAGGAACGGAGGGCATGAACAGACCGTAGTCGGCCGGGTTGGGCTCGTCCACCTCAAGGGCGCGCTCGAAGTCGGCGGCGCCCACCGGGGTGACGGTCGTCTCGTTCGTCTCCTCGTCGGTGGCCTCGTAGTCGGCCATAAGCTTGGCTTCCCTCGCGTCGCCGATGAACCGCTCGACCGAAGCTTCGTCCTCAGCCGTGGGCTCCTCCGCGGCGATCGCGTCGGCCACGCCCTCGGTGTCGATGCCGGTCTCCTCGGCGGCAGCCAGATACGCCTCGATCTTGCCCGCAGCCTCCTTGTGCGCGGCTGCATCCTCGTCGAACCGCTCGGTTCCGGTAATCAGCCAGCCGCTGTCGAACAGGTTGTCGTTCACCCAGTCGGTGGCGTTGGTGCCCACGGTGCCGATGGCGATGTAGTACACCAGGTACATCACGGCCACGAAGATGGGCAGGCCCAAAATGCGGCTGGTGATGATGCGGTCGGCCTTCTCGGAAGTGGACATGCCCTTCAGCGAGCGCTTGTAGCAGTCCGACACCACGTCGCCCACCATGTCGTAGCGCTCGGTGGTGATGGCCGACTCGGCATCGTCGCCGATCACGTTCTCGTAGGCCGCACGCACGCCATCCACCACCTGCGCATCGGCTGCGGGAAGCCCCAGCAGCTCCACCGTGCGCTCCTCGCCCTCAAGCAGCTTGATGGCGTACCAGCGCGCCGTCTCGGCGGACACGCGCGCGCCCAGCACGTCCTGCACCTTGCGAATGGCCTGCTCGGTATCGTTCGTGAAGCGCACGGCAGGAGCAGCCGCCTGCTTCCTCGCAGCCACCTCGGTTACGCGCTTCATCAGGTCGTCCAGGCCGTGACCCTTCAGCGCCGACACGGGAACCACCGGACAGCCGAGCTTCTTGGCCAGCTTGTCCAGGTCGATCTTGTCGCCGTTCTTGGCCACCAGGTCCATCATGTTCACGGCAACCACCACCGGCAGGCCCAGATCAAGAACCTGGCTGGTCAAATACAGGTTGCGCTCAAGATTCGTGGCGTCTACCAGGCTGATCACCGCATCGGGGCGACCGTCCAGCAGGTAGTCGCGCGTGACGATCTCTTCGGGAGAGAAGGGCGACAGCGAGTACACGCCGGGAAGGTCGGTGATGGTCACCTCCTTGTCGGCGCGATAGACGCCCTCCTTCTTCTCGACGGTCACGCCCGGCCAGTTGCCCACGTACTGGCGAGCTCCGGTCAGGGCGTTGAACATCGTCGTCTTGCCGCAGTTGGGATTGCCGGCAAGGGCAATGCGAATCGCCATGGGGATTCCTTTCCTCCAGTTGATCGCGCACTCCGTACGGAGCCGACGACTGCGTCCGAACGACGGCGTTCGCACCCGAAGGTGAATGGCGTCGCTCAGGCGAAGTCGCCCTTCGCGCTAGTCCACCAGTACGCACTCAGCTTCGCTCTTGCGCAGCGAAAGCTCGTAGCCGCGCACGGTCACCTCAAGCGGATCGCCCAACGGCGCAACCTTGCGCACGCGCACGACGGCGCCCTTGGTGATGCCCATGTCCATGATGTGGCGCTTGATGGGCCCGCTGCCCACCAGCCTCCTCACCGTAGCCTCATCGCCTATGGCGACATCGCGCAAGGTCCTGCCCACAGCTTCCTCGGCCATGCTCGCTCCCTCCTTGTCCCGGTTTCTCTGCTTCCGCTATCGATGGTCCACAAGAGGCGTGCGCAGGCGCGCCGCCTCCTCATGCGGCAAATGTGAAGTGCGAAGGCACCCGATTGAATGCGCGATCAGCGCACGGTGATTCTGCTGGCCGTAGCCCGATTGAGGGCGACGCGAGCGCCCTTCACCTCAACGATGAGGTTGCCCTGCTGCTCGGAGATGATGCGTATCCGACTGCCCTCCACGAACCCCAGATTCTCCAGGTGGTGCTGGACATCGGCCTTCCCCGCGCGCACGCTTGCCACAGACACCGTCTGCCCCTGGTTCGCAAACGCCAGAGGATGCTCCCTCGATCCCTCGCTCATCGTCCGCCTGCCTGCTCTTTCCTTCGCGCTTCGTCACTCCCCACTGCTGAGGGGCAACCGAATCGGCGCCGTTCATCTGGGCCGATTATGTTATACACCTCGAACATCGGAAGTATTATATGGGAAACTTGCTCCACGACACCAGCGGCATCGAGAATCGTCGAGACGCGCAGGCCGAACACATCTAAAACAAATTCAGTTCACGAATTCAACATGTTATGTTATTGCATATTCGTATTAACAAGATGTTCTGTAAGAATTCCTGGTCATTATTACCCTGTTTACCTATCTGAACAGGTTGTTCAGTAACACTTCGATGGACTGTTAGCTTCAGATTATTTATTGTTATGTATTAAGTTCTATTTATGCGCCGAAAAAGCGGCCCCAAGAAGTCGGGGAAAGATGTCAGAGCGTCCGCGACGGGCGCCGTCGACCCCTGCGCCCTTTCGTCTGCATGCAGGGGTTCCTCGCCCGAAGGGCCCTTTCTGCATACGGCTCTCGCCCTGCCCCTTCCGTCTGCATGCAGAAGCCCCTCACATGCAGAGAGCGGTTCCGGGCATTCGGTTCCCTCAGGCCAATGAAGGCGCCCGGCCAGGCTGCGGTCGGGTAGAGTGGACGCATCGAATTCACCCCACATTCAAGGCAAGGAGCCTCCATGACCAGCATGCGGTTCGTCGATACGCGCGGGAATCTCCCCAAGGGCGTCTCCTTCACGAAGGCGGTGCTTGACGGGCTGGCTCCGGGCGGCGGCCTGTTCGTCCCCGAAAGCGTGCCCGCGCTCAGCCTGCAGCAGATCTGCGACCTGGCCGACCTTTCCTATGCGCAGCGAGCCGCGCAGGTGTACCGCGCCTTCCGAATCGACCTCGATGACGCCCTGGTCGATGAGCTGTGCGCCCGAGCCTACGGGGACAACTTCGATGACGAGCGCATCGTGCCTCTGGTGAAGGTGGAGGACGGCATCCACGTGATCGAGCTGTGGCACGGTCCCACCAGCGCGTTCAAGGACATGGCCCTGCAGTGCCTTCCCCTGTTCTTCACCGCCAGCGCCCAAAGGCAGGCATCCGACGGCCGAAACGCAGGCAGGCGCTTCATCCTGGTTGCCACCTCGGGCGACACCGGCAAGGCTGCCCTGGCGGGATTCGCCAACGTGGAAGGCGTTGATGTTGGTGTTCTGTACCCCGATGGCGGGGTCAGCGATATCCAGTTCAAGCAGATGGCCACGCAGACCGGCGACAACGTGGCGGTATGGGGCGTCAGCGGCAACTTCGACGATTGCCAGACCGGGGCCAAGGCCGTCTTCGCCGACGCAGACTTCGCCCGGCAGCTGGAGAATCGTCACGGCGTCAGCCTTTCCAGCGCGAACTCGATCAACTGGGGGCGCCTCATGCCCCAGATCGTCTACTATCTGTCCGCCTACGCCCAGATGGTACGCGAGGGCACGATCGCCCCAGGCGATCCGGTGGACGTATGCGTGCCCACCGGCAACTTCGGCAATATCCTGGCCGCCTACTACGCGAAGACGATGGGGGCGCCGCTGCGGCTCCTGATGTGCGCCAGCAACGAGAACCGCGTGCTGTGCGATTTCATCAACACGGGGTTGTACGACATATCCAACCGCCCCTTCGTGAAGACCCCTACGCCCTCGATGGACATCCTCGTCAGCTCGAACCTCGAACGGCAGCTGTTCGAGCTGACCGACCGCGACCCCGCGGCGATTGCCTCATGGATGAGCGACCTGCGCGAGAACCGCGCGTTTCGCGTGGACCGCGATACCTTCACCCGCGTGCGAGAGCACTTCCGCGCCGATTCGGTGGGAAACGACGAGTGCCTGGACGTCATTCGCTCGGTTCATGAGCGCTGCGGCTACCTCCTGGACCCCCACACTGCCGTCGCCTACCGCGTAGCCGAGCGCCTGCGCGACCCCGACGTGCCCGTGATCGTGGCCAGCACGGCTCACTGGGCCAAGTTCGGCGACAACGTGTACCGCGCCCTGCATGGGATGAGGTCGGGCGAAGACCTTCCCGCTGACATCGCCTCGCTCACCGGATGCCAGCTGAACGCGCTCGTCGCGCATGAGGCCAACGCCTCGGCAGTGCCCGCGGGACTTGCCTCCCTGGATGACACGCCCATTCGCTTCACCGAGGTGATTGAGGGCGCCACCGCGGATATCGAGCAGGCCATCAGCGCCTACCTGAGCGGCAAGCAGGTATAGGCGCCGGTCATACCGAACTGAGGGGCCGAGGGCTGCAGGGTTGCAGACCCGCTAGGGCGGAGGGCTGCCCGCTGCAGCGATCGGACGCGCGACGTTTCCGCAAGGCTTCTGCCCGCGCATGCCCACGGAAGGGCGCAGCCGGCGTGGCCCCAACGGCGTTGCCGCAAGCGCGTGCCGCGATCCGCTCCCGCACGACGGCGGGCCGCTCCCACGTGTCCCCAGCCTCCCGACGCGCATCGAAGGCAAGGGACACGGTATGATGATCCGCAACGGAGCGAACCTTGCGAGTCAGGGGGAAGGCATCATGGAACAGATCACCAACCTGCGCCCCATCGTGCGCATGGCGATAACCTGCGAGGGAAGCTCGACCGGGTCGATGTTCGGCCGCGGCGTGGCCGACCTTTGCCTAGGAGTACGTGAGCACGGCTCGCTTAACGCCGCCGCGAAGAGCATGGGCATGGCCTACAGCAAAGCATGGCGCATCGTGCGCGATACCGAAACCGCCCTGGGCTTTCCCCTGCTGAATCGCGATGGCGCCCACGGCTCGACCCTCACGCCGGAAGGCGAGGGCCTGCTGGAGGCCTACCTTGAGACCGACCGCAAGCTGCACGACCTTGCTGCGCAGGTCTTCGAAGAGCACCTGTTCAGAAGCCTGGGTAAGAACTAGCGCGCCGATTCGCGACCACATCTACATCGTCCCAGCCGCAAGGCGCAGCGCAGCCGCCGTTCCCAGCACCGCGTCCATGACCATCCACACCATCAGGAACGGGGCGAAGGGCATGGCCTCGCTGCGCATCGCATCTCGAAGCGCCCCTCTCCGACTCCGGCGAATCAGCGAGCGCACGGTACCCCAAACGGCCGCGATGACGAAGCATGCTGCGAAGCCCCAGGACGCGAACGGGCCGCCGGCAATCGACAGGGCCCCCATGCAGCGAATGTCCCCCGCACCGATGCCCGGTACGCCGTCGTCACGTTCGCCCAGAACCGCATTCAGGGCAAGGGAGCAGCATACCGTCAGCGCCGCGAACGCAATGCCCTGCCCCAGCGCAGCCGCACCTCCCCCCACCAACTGCACCATCGCTCCCAACACCGCGATCAGCCAGCAGTCCGCGCGCGGTATGCGCCGGCAGGCAACGTCCACCCACGTGGCGTGAGCCATCAGGGCCACGCACACACAGGCGCACGCAACGCAGGTCAGCGCAGCTGGTTTGGCGACACCCAGCGAAGCACCCAGGGTCAGCAGGTCGCACATGGCCTCTCCTCCTGCGTGAAGGCGCAACGCCATCCCGGTCCCAGCACGACGCTCATGCCGCCTTCGGGAAGCAGCGCGACCGAGTAGCGCGCCTGCGAGCTTGCAGGCGCCATGAATTCAAGGCGCACGTCATGCTCGCACGCTCTCGCGTGAAGCGGGGAGACGCGGGGCCTGCGCGCATCCGCCGCACCTGAACGAAGGAAGGGGGCCGTGTCCGGCATCGCGGGGGCCGTTCCCTTCGGCTGCGCAGGCGCATTCAACTCCCAAGGCATCGCACGATCGCTTGCCGCTCCGGAAGCCCCCCGTGCCACGGAAGGCCCCGCATGGGCCCCTCGTAGGCAGGGTTGCGCCTGAGCCCCCCTATCGCCCACCGCCACCAACGGCTCAGTGCCTTGGTCTGCAACGCTCCGTTCCGCCCGAGCGAGGGGCGAGGAATCGCGAGCGAGATTATCCGCTGGCCCATCAGTGGAGCGGAAAGACTCAGCAAGGGCGCATGGCTGCCCGGAGGACGCCGTCGAGGGGGCCGTCTTGCACGAACCACCGCCCTGCTGTGACGAACGACCCGCATCAACGTGGTCGTCAACCGGCACCGCAGGAACCGATCCACAGCGCATGCTTTCAGACCGCGCGCAGGCGGCGCTGCGGGCCGTGACGTCCGAAGCGAGAGCAAGCCCGCAAGAATCCCCGCCCTCTTCATACGAATGCATGCACCCAAAGCAAACGGAGGCGTCATCGAAGGCGCGCGCTCCGCAAACGGGACAGTCCTTCATCGCCAACCCCCCTCAGCAGCCAGGGCTCTCTCGGCAGCGCATCGAGCGCGCGCAAGACGGGAGCCGCAGGGGCCAACAGCCTTATGCGAATCCCCGCCATGCGCCACCGCGATATCGCGATCAGCCGAATCCGTCCTCATATCGAAGCCATCCGCATCCACCGAGGCAGTGGGCGATTCCCTGAGCGCATGCTCGCGCACGTCAACCTCGGATCCCGTCAACGCAAGGCGATCGCCCGCCGTGAACCAAGGCTCTCGCCTGCTCGCAATGCGCTCAAGCACGCTGCGCGCGCCGCGGCAGCGCAAGCGCGAGCGCGGGCGCACCTCCCTATGGGAAGCCAGCACCACGCCTTCTCGCGACACGAATGCCACATCAAGGTCGCAGGTCATTCCGAAGGTATGAATATCCCAGCAGGGCGTCAGCATCAGCACGCCACCGCATGCACGCTGGCCCAGCAGACCTCGCAGGCGCTCGGCCACGCCGCTGGCCACCGTCAGCGGCTCCAAGGGAATCCCCGAACTGCACGCCCTGGCGGGGCGCCGATCTAGGCAATGCATTGAATCAGAACGCATGTCTTTTCTCCTATCTGCGTAAACGATGCCACGCACCATCGCATCCCACCTTCCTGCCGCGTGAAGGCAAGCCCCTCGGCTCCCCCAAGGGCGAGAGCGTCCCATCCCTGACCGGTCATGGATCGCCGCAGCGCCGACGTCGCCGCTTCCGCATCGCCCGCCCACTCGTATGAGACCTGAAGCGAGCCCACAAGCAGATGATTCGCCTCCGAAGGAAGCGCAATGCCCTCCGGCAGCAAGCCATCAGCCCGACTCCCCGGCACAGTCGCCTCCGAATCGCCATCAACCACCGCATGCGCAGTCCACGCAAAAACCTGAGCCTCGAAGGCTCCGTCAGCCAAGACCTGAATCACCCACGCCAAGCCGATGCCCCAAGCCACCAGCAACGCAGCCCGCAAGGGACGGCCCAGCTCGAAACGCCGGACCTCCGCAATCGCCCCGCAGCCGCGGGTGATGCGGCGACTCCCCATCGATCGAACGCTCATAGAAGCCCTCCAGGACGGTACGCATCCACCGTGAACGCGCATCGATGCTCCAGACGGGGAAGCCTGACCCCGAATACCTCGTCGGCCAGACCCAAACCGAACAACGTGGGTCGGTATCCCAGCCGCCCTTCGAACGCCATCAGGCCCGCCTGGTCGCGAGACGCCTCCACATCCACCTCGCAACCCTCAAGCTGCGGGCTTGATCTCAGGCGGTCCCGCACCGCTTGAGCCGTACCCTCTGACGCAGCGCCCCGTACAGGCGATATCGCCTGCACACGCACCTCCTGATGGAAGGCCCGATCGAACAGCGCGCAAGACCCCATGTACGACAAGGCATTGAACGCGATCACCGCCAGAACGATCGCGACGGGCAGCGTGACGGCCAGCTCGACGGTCATCTGCCCTCGCTCGTGCCGGTCGGCCGATGAGCGCGACAGGCCGATTCGCCGAAGACGGCCCGCGCAGGCGCTCAGCGATCCCATGACACGAACCCCCCATCAGGCTCCACCTGACGGCGAACGCGCTCGAACGCCTCATCAGCTCGACCGAGCACCTCCGCAGACGCCCCGCGGGGAATGGGCAGGCGCACGGGAACGGGCGGCATGCCCGCCCCCTCGAACTCGATCGAGGCGACGTCCAGGTAACCAGGCTCCTCATCGAAAACACCATGAACAGCCTGCCGCGATGCGTCCAAGGCAACGGACAACGGGCCTGCCAGGACAAGCGGGTGCGCCCCCGCCTCGCGCTTGATGCGCAGGAAGGCCCGCGCGCCCTCGTCGGATGAGGCGGAGGCGACCTGTCCCGTACCCACCAGCACCGCCTTCAGGCTTGCCGTATCGACAGGCTGCAGGCCTACGGAGGACACGGCATCCCGAAGCGCACGAGCCGCCCAGCGGCCAAGGCCGCTCTGGGAGGAAAGGGGCAGCCCATCCAGAACGCCGCTCACGCCGCCGATCAGCGCCTCCTGGCCCTGCGCGTAGGCACTCAAGGCAGCCGACCAACAACCCAAAGCGGCCTCGGGCATGCCTGCCGCGCTCCCCACCCGTTCGCGCACCCCATCAAGCACGTGAGACAGCGCGGAATCGTCACCCTGAGCGGGCTCCTCGATCATGGTGGCGCCGGCAATCGCAACCCGGGCGCCCAAAGGCCGCGCGGCCTGCACGAAGGGAGACGCCATCAGCTGGGCGGGATCGAGGGTGGAAGCGTCGACTACCAGCGCGATGCATCCCATGCTGCCAGGCGGACGAGGGTCGATTCTGCTTCCGATCGCCCGCGACATCACCGCGCCCACGCGATCGATCAGAGGACGCGCATGGCCCTTCACCTCATCCGCAATGTGATCAAGCCGATGACGGGCCCGATCGTAGTCGGCCAGGGCCTCGCAGAACTCGGCGAAGTGATACTCGAAGCCGTTGTCAACCGAGGTGGAAGCGGCGGCGACCTTTCCCATGCCCTCTACGCTGAGAATCCCGTCCGGCACCGTAGCGGCTTCCGCAGCCTCCAGTTCGGCAAGCGACCCCCACCGATGCGCGGCCTGCGACCCCGGCGCCCCCGGATACGCGAAGAACACCTCGGCGCCCTCGTCGTCATACCCTACGGGAAACAGATTGTCGGTATACAGCGAGGTCTGCCTCATCTGCTCGGTATTGCGCGG
The DNA here is from genome assembly GCA_013201155.1 of Berryella wangjianweii. Taxonomy (GTDB): domain Bacteria; phylum Actinomycetota; class Coriobacteriia; order Coriobacteriales; family Eggerthellaceae; genus Berryella; species Berryella wangjianweii. The sequence continues at coordinate 943,386 of CP053716.1, forward strand.
AATGAACGGCAGGCGGGCCTTGAATCCATCAGGGCCATCGCTCACCCACGAACGCTGAGCCTCGCCTGTGGCGTACTCGTAAAAGCACTGCCGCAGATACGAGCGCATGCGCTCCTCCGGCGATCCGTCAGCCGGACGCTCATCGCCTCCACGCGCTCCGTAGTATGCCAGAGCGCGATCAAGCCCCACTTTGAATGACCAGGCATCCACGCTGGTAAACGTTGGGTTCAGCGAGGCGGGGAGGCTTGCGAGGCTGGCTGCGCGTTCCTGCATGCAAGCCGATGGGGACCGCCCGCAATCAGCTTGGAACGCTCGCTCACGTGCGTCCGCAGCCTCGTGCGACGCCTCCTCGGCTCGCTTGGCGGCGTCCTTGATATCGACAGATGAGCCACGCGCGTCCTTGGCCACCTCGACCCCCTCATCGTGCGGAGACAGGTCGAGCGGCAGCCCCTCGCTTTGAACGAGCAGGGCAATCGCATGGTACGCATGCCCCGCCGCTCCCCCGTTGTTGGCCGATGCCGCCAAGGAGGCACGCAAGGCCGAAAGGAAGGGCAGGACTCGCTGAACACGGTCGAGACCCTGGGACGCTCGCTCGGCAAAGCCGTCGCGCGCATCGAACACCCGAGTGCCCGCCTCAATCAGCGCATCGCCCGCCGCCGCCCCGCCGGGCACGCAAAGGCAGGCCACTCCCGCTCCTGTGCAGATGCCACCCGTGAGGGCAAGGGACAGCACCACGGCATCGCACACGCGAGCCGCCAGCATGAACGAAGCCACCTGATTCTGGGCGGCCAGCGCACTGGCATCAGCCACGTCCTGCACTCTGCTAGCCGCACTGGACACACGTTCCACCTGGCCAGCGCTGAATACCAGCGACATCGTAAGCAGCAGGGCCACCACCATGGCGGGCGTGGTGAACCCGCGCTCATCGCGAAGCCGCAGGCGCCACGCGATACCGCCATCGTGCAAGCCACCCGCGCGAAACCGGCATCTGCGCGCTCGCAAAGAGCCCGCCTTCTCCCGACCCCTCATGAACACCACGCCCCCACCCACGACTGAGACCTCGGGCCCTGCGGAGAGCCGACCACCCACGAAGGCTGAGGGTCGATCGCCACACGCTCGACGATCGACACGCATCCCTCGCCGTCCGCCGCGCCCATCAGCCCGGCCGTCAGGCCCACGAAGGGAAGGGGGCGCAGGCGAGTTCCCACGGAAACCGCAGCCTCGTCAGAGCCTCCCCCTCCCTCGAGGGAGATGTCCCAGGCATCGGGCGATCCCGCCACATGAAACGCGTCATGCGGGGGAACCGACGCCAGCCGATGGCAGACAGCGACCCTGACAGCCTCCATATCCGCAGGTTCTGCCGTGGCCAGCATCCTGCATCCCTCGGCAGCCGCCTGACGCATCACCATGCGGTCGTACAGCACGATGGAGGGCTGGGCCAGCATCGCCAGCAGCAGCATCGTCATCGGCAGCGCATAGGCCGCCTCCACCGTTCCCTGTCCGCACTCGCTCAGCGCCCGAACGACGCGCCTGAGCGCCGAGGTTCTCGAGCCTCTCATGACCTTCCTCCTAATACAGCAGCACATCGGCAAAGGTGGCGGGAAGCCCCGCCTGGACGTGGTGCGATGCGGCCGCCACCGCATGGTCAACGAGCGCCCCGCCCGCCCCCCAATGCCACAGAGCGCCCAGGCCGGCCGCCACGCAGATAAGCCCTGCGGTGATCACGGCGTACTCAACGCTTGCCTGACCCCGATCGCGTGAAGAAGCAACCCGACGGCGGGTCGCAACCACGTACCCATCGGCGTCGTGCCCGACCCGAACGCCCTGATGGACGTCCCCGCGCCTGCGCGGCCTTGCGGGAAGGGACCTCAGGAATCGGCCTCGGCCAGAGCGCGGGCCGTGAGGAGGGTCCGCGGCGACCAGAATCGAGCCGCTCACAGCTGCCCCATTCCCTGCGCGATGGCGTCCCACAGCTCTTGCAGCTTGGGCCTGAGCGCTACGATCGCGATAATCGCGATCACCACCAGCACCCCTACCAAGATTGCGTACTCCGTGGTTCCCTGCCCCTGTTCAGAAGCCCGCAGGCGTCGCACCGTCACCTGAGCGCGCACGCAGGCGCTCGCACTCGCCCTCGTCAGCGCCAATGCGCCGCGGCGCAGCTGTTCCGTAGCTGTCCTAATATAAATCGAATTACTCATAGATTATCCTCTCATTCGTTGCCCTACGAACCCTGCATCAGCTCAAGCAGCATGGGACCCATCACCAGCAGCAGCATCGCAGGCAGGATGAGCGCGCCCGTGGGCACCATCATCCTCACCGGCGCCTTCGACACCTCCTCCTCCACCTCGATGCGCTGACGCTCGCGCGAGGCCGCCGCAGCCTTCTCTAGCCTCTCCACCGCAGAGGTGCCCAGCCTGATCGAGCGCTCGATGCTCTCGACGGCCTGCGCCAAAGGCGGGTAGTCGAACGACTGTCCCAGCGCATGCAAAGCGACTTCGCGCGTGGCCATGCCAAGCGACCACCGCTGATGGGCACGACGGCACTCCGAGGCGAACGGGCCCTCGAAGCTTTCGGCGTACAAGCCGAAGCTCAGGTCGAACGTCAAGCCGCTGCGCATGCCCAGGCACACCACGTCGAGCATCTCGGGCAGGGCATCACGAGCAAGGCGTCCGCGAGCGGCGCGCTCACGCCCAAGCTCGAACACCCCGCGGCGCCACCCGACGACAGCTCCGACGGCGGCGAGAAGCAGCGCCGTCGTCGATGAGAAAAGCGCTCCCGCCAAAGCGCCCGCCATCCCCGCAGCAAGCGCAGACTGGAAACGCGCCAGACGGAAGTCTTCATATCCGAACTCACCCGCATGCCCAGCAAGCACCAGGTCTCGCTCGAAGGAATCCTTGCCCCATGACGGAAGACCGCCTGCCAGTTGGCCGAGAAGCCCCCTGCTGGCAAAGCCACCCCGCTCCGCAAGAAGGCGAGCGCGTCGCAGGACGGGGCATCGCAGCATGTCGCCCGTCAGGCGCCGCTCAAAGCCGGCTCCCAGCGCTCGCACACGCCGGCGCTCACGTCGCGCGTCCTCGGCCGCCGCCCAAACCAGACAGCCCATCCCCGCCGCAGTCGAGAACGCGGCGACGAAACCCAACGCCGCCCCCGCGCTCACGCCCGCTCACCCGCCTTCAAAACTCGTCGCACCATCAGCACGCCAGCCGCCTGCATGCACAAAGCAGCAGACAGCAGCCCGATGCCGCCCACGCTGCCGAAGAAAGGGGCCAGAAACCGCGGACTCGCGAGCGAAAACACCGCCATCAGCAAAAACGGCATGACCGTAACGATGCGCGCCGACAGACGAGCCTGAGCGGTATGGGCACGAAGCGACCGCTTCAGCGAAGCATCAGCGCGGGCCGCATCCGCCGCAGCGCGAATCACCGTCCCCATCGCCCCGCCCGCCCGATGCTGAACCCGCAGCGCTACCAGCACGAAGGCAAGCTCAGGGGACGAACTGCGAGCTCGAATCGCCTCCAGCGCATCGTCGAGCGATCCGCCGGTGCCCAGCAATGCGCCGGCATGCTGAAACGCGCGCGCAAGCGACCCTCGCTCGGTACGGGCCACCTGGCCAAGGGCCTGCTGAACGGTAAGCCCCGCCTGCAGCGCGTCGGCAAGCGACTCAAGCACTCCGGGGACCGACTCACGCGTCTCCCAGGCATGTCGCTCCTGAAGCGTGCGCGCATGAGCCAACCCGCCGACAAGCACGCAGCAGCACAGGGCCACCCCCAGCACCGGTGACCCCATGGCCAGGGCAGGAAGCGCGAACGCGGCGATGGAGCAGACGCACCAAAGGCTCACCAGCCCCTCGGGTGAGCCGCGATGCCCACGCTGAGCGAGAGCCCGACACTCATCCTGCGCCAACGACTCCAACGCCGGCGTTGTCAGGACGAATCGCGCAAGAGGAGCAAGCGCAGGCACGCCCTCAAACAGAAGCGACCCCTCGCCGATCCCCCGCACAAGCGCGCCGCCCCTGGCCAAACCCACCAAGGCTCCCATCGAAGCTGCAGACGACAGCGTGCAGATCAGCGGCCACGCGTTCGCTCCAGCCATGTTGTCACCTCCCGTTCGTCCATATCCTCCAAGACGCCCTCCGACAGCAGCGCCCCCATCCACGAAGGGCCGTCCAGCCACACACCCTGGCCACCCAGGCCCCGACGCCGATACACCTCGCGCACCTCGCACCGACCGCTCTGCGAATCGAGGTGCGGCTCGGCAACCTGACACACCACCCGCGACCCTTTGGATGTGCGAGCCACCTGCACAATCAAGTCGATTGCCGAGGCTATGCTTCCCTCTATCACCTCAACCGGCAGGTCACAGCCGAATCGCACCATCGCCGTCAAGCGCGCCACGCTGTCTGCAGGCGAATTGGCGTGCAGGGTGGTCAGCGACCCATCATGCCCGGTGTTCATGGCCTGCAGCATGTCGAGGGCCTCGGCGCCTCGGCACTCGCCCACCACGATGCGGTCCGGACGCATGCGCAAGGCGTTCGCAACCAGATCGCGAATGCTCACCCTGCCCGCCCCCTCGGCGTTGCTGGGCCTGGCCTCAAGCGACACCACATGCGGGTGCTCGTGAAACCGCAGCTCAGCCAGATCTTCCACCGTCACGATTCGCTCATTGGCGGGAATCAGGCACGACAGCGCGTTCAGCAGCGTGGTCTTGCCCGACCCCGTGCCGCCCGACACGGCGATGCTGCGCCGCGTCAGAACCGCCCAGCGCAGCAGCTTGGCCACATCGGACTCCACGCTTCCCCTCCGCTCAAGATCGTCCAAGGTCATCACCTTGTGGGGAAACTTCCTGATCGTGACCGCGGTTCCACCCACCGCCACCGGAGGCAGCGCCACGTTCACGCGATAGCCCTGGGGAAGCCGCGCGTCCACCAACGGCGACGACGCATCCACTCGACGCCCCAACGGGCCCAGCACTCGATCGACGAACGCGCGGATCTGCTCCTCGCTGTCGAACCGCACGGGGCTGCGCTCAAGCGCGCCCTCGCGCTCGCAGTACACGTTGCGCGTTCCGTTCACCATCACCTCGGTCACCGCGGGATCGCGCAAAAGCCCGTCCAGAACCCCGTAGCCAAACACCTCACTGGAAAGCTCCGCGGCAAGCGATCGACGGAGCGCAGGTTCGACATCAGACCACGAAGACAGTAGGAACACCTGTTCACACGCACGATTGAGCTCGCTTCGCGCCCGCAGGGAATCGCCGTCGGCCAAAGCGGAAAGACGCTGCGCGGGTATCAGGCGCTCCACCTCGCCGCGCAGCCTGCGCATCAGGTCGCTGCGGCTGGCCGCGCCGGCGCCGCAGGAAGCCTCGGCCATACCCACCCGCGCGAGGTTCGACAGGCTCATGACAAGCCCCGCGATCCCCAGGCGAACAACAGGCCCCGACCCGCCTTCGCATCCTTCGCATCCGACCCTCCCGAGGGTGCCGGCGCCTCCCGACACAGACCCAGGCGGTCGGCCAGGACCGCAACGCTTGCCTGGAAGTCGCTTCGCCCATCAACCAGCTCGAACAGAGAGCCCGCGCTCAGCAGCTCCTCCACCTCACTGCCCCCATCGCGCACCTCGCACACCGGCACGCCGTCAAGCAGACGCGAGGCGTCTGCTCCGGACAGGCGACTGCGACGACTGGTTCGGTTCACCACGAAGGTGAAGGGGCCGGTGGCAACTCCGCAGCGCATGCATAGCTCAAGAGCGTGGCGACACGAGCGCAGCGATGATATGCGCTGGTCCATCAGCAGGACGGGGCACGTGCTGCGACGCATGAGCTCAACGTGAGCATCCGCCCAGAACGAACCTGTGTTCACCACCACGACATCGAAAAGACGGGCCGCGCGCTCCACCAACGCCCCCACCCGCTGAGCGAAGCGGTCACTGTCCTCCACCCGCTCGGGAGCCACCACCGCCACCAGCATGCCATCGGCCTCGCGCGCCGCCGCAAGCGCGCGATCATCCTCAACGGCTGCGGAAAACGGAACGGTCGCGACCCCGACCGCAAGCTGAGCCACATCGCCGAACTGCAAGTCGGCATCAATCACGGCGACATGCAGACCGCGCTGCGCGGCCACGCCCGCAAGGACCACGGCAAGCGTGGACTTCCCCACGCCCCCGCTGCCACTTGCCAGAGCCACCACCGTGGCGTCCGTCTGACCCCGAGCCGCGCGAGAAGCAGGCGACCTGCGTGCGGCCCCCGAAGCGGCCGCAGTCCGCGGAGCCGCAAGGGGCGCGCGAGTCTCAGCGAATCCACGACGGATGCTTCGGGAAAGCCCGTCGGAACCCTGCGACGCACGGGAATCACGCGCCTTCTGACCTGCGGTCAGACTGACATCGCTATCCGATGCCGTCGAATCCGCGTCGGAAGCAACGGATGGCGTTGCGGACCCCGGAATCCGCGCACCGTCAGCGGGCGCGAGGCCAAGGGCCCGCTGCTTCCGCAGCAGATAGCTCTTCACGAACTGAGGGCGCCCGTACAGGGCGTCAAGTCGAGCCGCATGGGCGCGTGAGCGAAGCGACCCCGAATCGCGAAACGACACGAGGGCCACGCGCAGCGAGGGGCGATCGACCTTCAGCGTGGCAGCCAGGTTGATCGGCTCCACGTCTTCGGGATCCACCACCCAGGCCTCGTCCACCTCCTGATCGCGCGCCACGCGACGCGCCTCATCAGCCGATGCGCAAGCCGTCAACCAAGAACTCTGAAGCATCTGCTCACCCGGAAGTCCGAGCATGGCCCCATGCTGAAGCGACGCGCGACTGGCGCATATCATCACGCGGCCTGACATCATTCGACCCTCCCCGCGCTCGCATCGAAACGACCCGCGCACCGCGCGCCCTCGGGCGGGCGTGCGTCCGGCGCCGCACCAAGGACCGCGGTTTGGGCCGATGAACCGCCCCCCGTCCGAGAATCGCGCGCAGACCGCGTCCGCGCGCGAGCGCGCTCCTCGTCAGAAGGCGCGGGCTCGGGCGGCGAGGATGAGTCGGACGCCTGGTCGCTTGGCAGCGTGAGGCACAGATGCCCCCTGCCCGACGCCGCAACAAGCTGCTGCACCTGTTCGGGCAAAACGGCAACCGTCACCCAATCCAGCACTCCCGTGCCAGATCCCCCTTCGGCACCGGCCGAGGTTGCCAGCACCAGTGCGCGCCGGCACAGGAGGCTTGACGCCTCGTCTCCCGCCAAGTACACATCAACCTTCATGCCCGCACGTACGGCACCGCCCACTGCCTGCGCCGCCTTGGCCTGAAGGCTGAGCGCGCTCAGGCCATCGGGAACCTCAAGGCCCGTCGTCGTCTGCTCGAATCTCCTGCGAGAGCACGCCTCTCCCGCCAGCACCATCGAGCTGGGACGCAACCCCGCCACCTCGTCCACCGACCTGATGGCGCCCTCGGGCAGCATGCGCGACACCATGGTGCGCACCTCCACGTCAGATGCGGAAACGAGCTGCCCTGGCGCAAGGTCGCGACGAGCGACCACCACATCAACCTGCTCGCCCCCATAGCGTGACAGCGCCTCGCTGTACGACGCCTGCGCCTCGCTGCGGGCGCCCTCCACGCACATGAAAGCGCTCACTCCCGCAACGGCTGCGAAGGCGATCGACAGCACCGCGTTCTTTCTTCTGCTCATAGCCCTCCCGTCTGAAAGATCCTGGCTGCAGTATGAAGGGCGAATCTTGCAGAAAGCCGACCGCAGTCCGGCAACGAAACAGCACAAAACCGCATGTCAAATACATGAAATCAGACACGCATCCAGCGACGGCGAAGCAAGGGTCCGGCGAGTTTCCGACAAGTCCCCGGCATCTTTCCCCCATGAGCCCGGCAACCGCCCGGCGAAACCCCAGCGTGACGCAATCAGCCTTTACCGCGCGTTTCGGCCACGCTCTGAGGCACACGTTTTTCCTGATAGCAAGGCTGCCATCAACCGCCAAGCCGCTGCGGGCCCATCGCCGGCCAAAGATCGAGGCACAAAGCAGGATGTTGAATCCTCCCTACTCCCCACGGTTGAATCCGCGCCTCGCACGGTTGAATCCTTCTTTCCCCGTGGTTGAAAGCCCGATCATGCGCGACACGCTGAAGCGGCGGCGACACGATGCGCCCGCGCCCCTCGACCCGCTCGTTTCAACTCTACGGTGAGCCGCGCGCCTCAACCGCGCATTCAAGCCGCACGCTGCAACCCGCGTGCGCCGGCGCGCTGCGCTGCGGTTCACCCCGCGCCGCAGCCTCCTCCGCACCGCGATTGAAGCCGTCAGGATCGCCGCGCGCTTCGCAGCCGCGCAGAGCGATCCCCTTTATTGCGCGCGCCGAGCGCATATGAGAGAATGGGCGCCCTGCCGCAAGGCAGCATCGGTCGATTGGCGCAGCGGGAGCGCAGGTGCCTTACAAGCACAAGGTCGCAGGTTCAAATCCTGCATCGACCACCACGAATGAGCGGGCCATCGATTCATCGGTGGCCCTTTCTGTACACCAACGGCACGCAAAGGGAGGGACATGCTCAGAGCCGCGATCAAGGCAGTGGTCGGCATGATTCTGGCGGCCGTTCTGCTTGTGCTGGTGACGCTGGGCGTCAGCAACGCCTACGTGCTCGGCTCCACCGCAGGCAGCATCATCCCCCTGCAGGATGCAGCGAAGACCCCGAAGGCGGATGCGATCGTGGTGCTGGGGGCCTCGGTGTACGTGGACGGTACGCCCTCGGACGTGCTGCGCGACCGCCTGGACTGCGCGGCGCGCCTTTACCACGCGGGCGTGGCCCCGCTGGTGGTAGTCACGGGCGATGGCCACACGCAGGAAAACGACGAGCCTGCGGCCATGCGCGCCTACCTGATGGCCAAGGGCGTGCCCGACGAGGCGATCATCGAGGACGGGCGCGGCTACTCAACCTACGACAGCATCGTGCGCCTGCAGGAGAACTCGACCATAACCAGAGTCGTAATGGTGACGCAGCGCTATCATCTGCCGCGCGCTCTGTGCAGCGCCCATCTGCTGGGATACAGCGCCCAGGGCGTGGCCTGCGACACCGGCACCTACGACGACCAGCTGCTCTACGAGCTGCGCGAGGTTCCGGCGCGCACGAAGGACCTCGTGAAAGCCGCCCTGCATGCGGAATCGCAGAACCGGCCCCACGCCGACGGCCCGCTGGGAATGATCGACCCGCTTTAGGAGGGCGGTTGAGGCGACTTCGCCGACGCGGCGCAGCGCGACCATGAACCGTTACCGACTCGCCGCTCCCTTCTCGGCATCAAGACGGCGCCCGATGTCCTCGGCCACGTCAAGCAGCTCCTGCCGACTATGCACCTGAGCCTTCGCATACACGCGACGCAGGTGGGTGTCCACCGTCGAGCGACTGACCGACAGCTCCTGGGCGATGCGCTCGCTGGTTCGCCCGCGCAGGACGAAGCGCACGATCTGCGCCTCGCGAGGAGACAGCCCGTAGCGACGGGCCAGCTCGGCATCGCGAAGCTCCAAGCTGTCATCGCGCCGCGCGATGGCGGCAAGGCTGATGAAATCACGCTCGGTGAACAGAAACACATAGGCTGCCAGCACCAGCACGCCTGCGATCAGGGACGTTGCGAACGACGCCAACTCCGTGGCGGCCAAGGGCCCCGGGAAGGCCGCGGGGTCGGCGCCGGCGAAGGCGAGGGCCGCCGCATCGCTGACGTTGCCCGCCACCACGCCCGCAACCTCGCCCATCAGCAGCACCGACAGACCACGCGCGAAGGTGAGGTCGGCGCGCGTGGACAGAATGCCCGCCAGCACCAGGAACAGTGACAGCAGCACGGTCTCGAGGCCCAGGTATCCCGCCAGCACGTACACCTTCCCCGGCGTGGGCGAGGCCTCGGCGGCGGGCCATCCCACCACCAGCACGCCCACCATGATCACGAACACGGCCATGCGATAGCAGGCGCCCAACGCGGCGGCCCCCGTGCGGCCGCGCGACAGCAGCAGCGACAGCGCACCGGTCAGGAAGCCCGCGAATACCAGGATGGAGGCCGCGTATGCGGGCGTCGTTGCCCCGCCGGGGTCGGTGCCGAACGTCTCCATCAGTCCCGCAGCCGCGCCGAAGCAGGCGGTGCCCGCCATCACCTTCAGCGAGAGCATCTGCCGGTCGCCTTCGGCGGAACCGGGAGCGACGGCGGCCGCCGACATCGCAGGCAGCGGGCGCGTCGCGGCAGAATGGGCCGAAGCGGGCGCGCGCACGTCCCGGTCAGCCTCGCCGGTTGCCGCACCTGCCGAGGCAGGCGCAAGCACGCCGCAGGCGGAAGCGGCAGCGGAGCCGACCCTGGCAGCGCCGGCGCCCCGCGCCTCCATGCGCGCCTCCATCTGCCCCGCCCCCTCGCTCGCCTCACCCGCCTCGACCGAGGCATCCGCGCGCGGCAGATCGATGTTCACCACGCTGGCGAACGGGAGCAGGGCGAAGGCCACCGTGAACCAAAGCGCGCCCTGAGTGGCCGTGAACAGCAGGCACACCAGCGCGGCCAGCAGCGAGCCGGCGAACACCTCGGGAACCGCCACGTCGGTGCGCTGCGAGCCGAAGGTAAGCCCCCACGCCATCAGCAGCACGGCGGCAGGACCCCCCACCAGCGCACCCTCAGCGATGGCCCAGGGCGCAGCGCCCCAATCCAGCAAGGTCGAGCACAGCGAGGTCAGCGCCATCAGCGCGGCGCACACATACAGGATGGGAAGCGAGCACACCACGACGCGGGCCCGCGGGGGCTGACGTCGGTACAGGGCCAGCAGGGCAACCATCGCCAGCAGCGTGGCCAGAAGCTCCACGCGCTCCAGCTCGACGCCGGCCACCGTCACCGAGCGATTGAACCCCATGTACAGAAGAAAGTAGATGAATGCCTGATTGCAGGCGAATCCGGCAATACGGCGCGGCGACAGGCGCTTCAGCGCCACGGCAAGCTGCTCCATCCGCCCCTCCCTTGCGCTCGGATGCCCAGCATCGCCCCATGGTAGCAGAAGGGCGCGACGCCATCATGGCGCCGCGCCCTGTCATGGCACGCCTTCTCGCAAGAAGCCCCTGCCCTGCTGCACGGTGCGCGGAGGCTCACGCGCGTGGGCCCCCGCCCCGCCGCTCCCGCACGTCAGACTCCCGATGCGGTGCCGGGCTCAGAGGCCGCGGCCCGCTGAAGCTACTCCTTGGTGACGACCTTCTTCACCACGCGCTTCTTGGCGACGGGCTCTTCCTCCACCTCGACGGTGGTCTCCTCGACCACCTCAAGCTGCTCCTCGGCGGGCTTCAGCTCGGCCTCGGCCTCCTTCATGCCCGAGCGCAGGCCCTTCATCGTCTTGCCGATGGCCCCGCCCAGCTTCGGAAGGTTCTTCGGGCCGAAGATCAGCAGCACCACCGCAAGGATGATGAGAAGCTCGGGAACGCCCAAACCAAGGAATTTCATGAATGCTCCTTACTGCGAACAACGTACGCTCTGATGTGGCAGGTCGCCCGGCGGCTGCCGCGCGCCTCGCTGACTGCAGGATGCCGCAACAGGGCGCCGCCGGCTATCGTGCAAACTGATGAAAGTGGTCGAAGCACACGATCTGCCCCTGTCACGCAAACTGTGTACAGGATTTGACCTGGCATTACTTCGCGACGACGTTCACCAGCCTGCCGGGTACCACGATGGCCTTCACAACCTGCCTGCCGTCAAGCTCGGCCGCAAGCGCCGTCAGGGCCGTCTCGCGCACCGCATCCTCAGCCGCATCGGCCGCCACCACGACCTTCGCACGCACCTTGCCGTTCAGCTGAACCGCCAGCTCCACCTCGTCGGCCTTCGCCTGATCGGGGTCGAAGGCCGGCCAGCCCTGCACGTGCACCGACCCCGTGCCGCCCAGCGCGTCGGACCACAGCTCCTCGCACATATGCGGAGCGATCGGCGCCAGCAGCTTCACCAGCGTCTCGGCAACCTCCCGGTCGCGGTCGGCAGCCCCCGCCCGAGCGCGCTGCTCGAACGAGGCGGCACGCAGATAATCGCCCACGGCGTTCACCAGCTCCATCATGGCGGCGATCGCCGTGTTGAAGTTGTTGCGCTCGAAGTCCTGCTCCACCTTGCCCACCACGCGATGGCGCTCGCGCACCAGGGTGGCGCCCAGGCGCTCCAGCGCGGCGTCGTCAACCGGGCTACCGCTGAACAGAGCCTCGTCGCCTGCCTTCCCCACCAGGTCGTACACCATGCGCCACGCGCGATTCAGGAACTTGAACAAACCGGCCAGACCGTCCTCGTTCCACAGCAGCTCCTTGTCGGGCGGCGCCATGAACAGGATGTACGCCCGAACCGCATCGGCGCCGTACGAGGCGATCATGTCCTCCGGCGCGATCACGTTGCCCTTCGACTTCGACATCACGTCACCGCGCTCGTCAAGCACCATCCCCTGAGTCAGCAGGTTGGTGAAGGGCTCGTCGAAGTCCAGCATGCCCATATCGCGCAGCACCTTGGTGAAGAACCGGCTGTACAGCAGATGCAGAATGGCATGCTCGATGCCGCCGATGTACTGATCGACGGGCATCCAGCCGTTCGCGGCCTGAGGCGAGAAGGGCGCCTGGCGGTTGTGCGGATCGGTATAGCGCAGGAAGTACCAGCTTGAGCACGTGAACGTGTCCATGGTGTCGGTTTCGCGGCGGGCATCGGCCCCGCACTGCGGGCAGGTGCAGCGCACGAAGCCCTCATGCTCGGCCAGAGTCTCGCCCGCAGCCAGGTCGATGTCCTCGGGCAGGGTAACAGGCAGATCCGCCTCGGGCACGGGCACCACGCCGCACTGCGGGCAATGGATCGCAGGAATCGGGTTGCCCCAGTAGCGCTGGCGACTGATCAGCCAGTCGCGCAGGCGGAACTCCACCTTGCGCCGACCGCGGCCCTGGGCCTGCAGCTCGGCAACCACGGCCTCCTCGGCCTCGGAGTGCTTGCCGCCCCGCATGCCGGTGAAGCGGCCCGACTGCACCAGCCGACCCTCGGCTGCGTAGGCGGCGTCCCAATCCACCTCGACCACCACGCGCTCGCGCTCGTCCTTCAGGCGCTCGAACAGCGGGTCGTCCTCCCCCAAGATGATCGGCACGATCGGCAGGCCGTACGCGCGCGCGAACTCGAAGTCGCGCTGGTCGCCGCAGGGAACGGCCATCACGGCGCCCGTTCCGTAGTCGGCCACCACGTAGTCGGCCACCCACACGGGAACCTTCTCGCCGTTGATGGGGTTCATCACGTAGCGCCCGGTGAACGCGCCGTGCTTCTCGACGCTGCCCTGCGCGCGCTCCACCGCCGACACCTTCTTCGCGCTTTCGACCAGGGCCATCACCTCGGCCTCATGCGAGGTGCCCGCCACCAGGTCGGCCAGGCCCGCATACTCGGGCGCCAGCACGAAGAAGCTGCAGCCGAACAGGGTGTCGGCACGGGTGGTGAACACCGTGATCACGTCATCGTCCGTGGGGGAGGCCGGGGCGTTGCCGTCTCGGTCGCACAGGATGAAGTCCACCTCGGCGCCCTCCGAGCGGCCGATCCAGTTGGCCTGCTGCTGCTTCACGCGCTCGGGCCAGCCGGGAAGCCTGTCCAAGTCGTCCAGAAGCTCCTGAGCGTAGTCGGTGATCTTGAGGTACCACTGGGTAAGGTCGCGCTTCTCGACCTCCGAGTCGCAGCGCCAGCAGGCACCGTCGATCACCTGCTCGTTCGCCAGCACGGTAGCGCAACTGGGGCACCAGTTCACCGGCGAGTTGCGTCGCTCCACCAACCCGCGCTCCCAGAACTTCTGGAAGATCCACTGGCCCCAGCGGTAGTAGTCGGGGTCGCACGCCACCACGGTGCGGTTCCAGTCGTACGAGAAGCCCATGCGGCGAAAGCTGGCCTTCTGCGTTTCGATGTTGCGATACGTCCAGGTGGCAGGATGGCTCTTGCGCTTGATGGCCGCGTTCTCGGCGGGCAGGCCGAAGGCGTCCCAACCCATGGGATGCAGCACCTCGAAGCCCTTCATGCGGGCGAAGCGGGCCGCCACGTCGCCGATCGTGTAGTTGCGCACGTGTCCCATGTGGATATCGCCCGACGGATAGGGAAACATCTCCAGCACGTAGCGCTTCGGGCGGTCGGTGCGCGCGCCCACATCGTTGATGCCCTGGTCATCCCATGCCTGCTGCCAGCGCGTTTCCAGCTCATGCGGGTTGTATGGCTTCATAGGTATCGCTTCTTCCCTTTGCGAAGGCGCGTCTCGCGACCTTGGGGTCCGCCGATGGCGCGCCTCCCTGAACGTACGGTAGTCGTCCCATTATAGAGAAGGCGACCTTCACGCGCACATCAGCGAGCCATCTTGCAGAAAGCCGATCGAAGGGAGGGATGACGCGGCGAACGGAACACAGCGGCGGACAGAGCCCGACGATGAAGGGTCCGCGACGACGTCGGGAGAAGCGCGACGATGCCGACGAGACGCGGCGGCAGGGCAGCAACGCCCGCGCCCACCCCTTCGACCCCTCGCCAGCCCATGCCAAGCCTCGGGATCGGCGGACGCGACGCTACCGCCCGCCCTCGCCCTCGCCATCGGCATCCTGCCAGGCGGGCAGCCACACCGCCACCCTCAGCGACGCACCGTCATCGCTGACGGCCTGAATATCGCCCTGATGGGCCGACACGATGGCCCGCGCCACCGCCAGGCCGATGCCATGACCGCCCTCCGACGAGCGCGCGGCATCGGCGCGATAGAAGCGCTCGAACAGCTCGTCATGCAGGCCTGCGGTCAAACTGTCGGCAGCGTTTCGCATCTGGAAGCGCACACGGTCGGATTCCGCAGGCGCCTCGATCGCCAGCAGCCACGGCTGCGAGGCGTCGCCATGGCGCAGCGCGTTGTCGATCAGCAGGTCCAGCAGCTGGGCCAGCCGCTCGCGGTCGCCGCGCACCGCGGCTCTTGCCGGCAGCTCCAACCGGCATTCGACCCCCGCGTGCGCAATGCGCGCCTCGGCATGATGCAGACGCTCGTGCACCAGCTCCACCAGATCGACGCGCCCCAAAGGCATGCTCAGGCCGCCTTCGTCGTTACGCGACAGAAACACCAGCTTGCCCGCCAGATCGTCAAGACGCGCCACCTGCTTGCGAATGGCATCCAACCAGGGGCTCTCACCCTGCTCCAGCTCGATCACATCGGCGGTGGACAGGATCACGGCAAGCGGCGTGCGAATCTCGTGGCTGGCATCGGTGACGAAACGGCGCTGAGCGGCCTGGCTCTCCACCAGCGGGGCCACGGCGCGGCGCGCCAGCGGGATCGCCAGGCCCACCACCAGGCACAGGCCCAGAACACCCGCCGTCAGGCTTGACGCAAAGAACGACCAGTACGACGCCACCTCGCCCCGCGCGCTGAGGAACACCGCCGTGCGCTCGCCGTTCACGCGTGTGACCGCGTAGCGGAAGTCGTTCAGGTAGCCATGGCGCGCATGGCTGGCAGCGGCCTGCTCGCCCAAGGCGAGGGCCTGGGCGCGCGAAACGCTGACCACATGGTCGGTGTTCGCACCCACGGCCTCGCCGGCCTCGTCCAGCGTCACCGTGAAGTAGCGAATGCTGTAGGGAACCTCGATCGGCGCGGCGGGGTCAAGCTCCTCATCGTCGTCCAGCGTGCCCTCGTCGATCGACACCGCCAGCGAGGCCGCGCCCGCCTCGTCAACCGAAAGCTCGCCTCCCTCGGCCACGATCTGCTCCACGATCATGTCAAGGCTGTTCGTCATGCTGTTCCAGTTCATGATGTTGGTGACGGCCAGCACCACCGATATCACCAGCGCCGCCGACGCCGCAGCCACCAGCACGTAGCGCTGACGCAGCATGCGGATCTCGGGCGCCTCCCTCGTACGGGCGGAAGATGAGTTACCCATCGCATTCCTCCAGGTGGTATCCCACGCCGCGCGCCAGGGTTATCCGCACGGTCGAGCCTGCGGCGCGCAGCTTGCGCCTGAGGTTCGACACGTTCACCCACACGGCATCCATCTCGGCATCGGGCTCGATCCCCCATACCCGCCGGTACAGCCCCTCGCTGGACACCCTGCGCTGGGGGTTCTCCATCAGCACGGCCATCACCTGGCACTCACGCGCGGTCAGCGCCTGAGCGCCCAGCGGGCCCGTCAGCGTCGCGGCGCCGCGGTCGAGGGTCGCATCGCCGAACGACGCCTGATCGACGGCCAGGTCGGAAACGTTGCGCGTCAGCACGCGAATCCGCGCGAGCAGCTCCTTGGACGCGAAGGGCTTCACCATGTAGTCGTTCGCCCCGGCATCCAGCGCCTCCACCTTGTCGTCCACCAGCGAGCGTGCCGTCAGCATC
The DNA here is from genome assembly GCA_013201155.1 of Berryella wangjianweii. Lineage (GTDB taxonomy): Bacteria > Actinomycetota > Coriobacteriia > Coriobacteriales > Eggerthellaceae > Berryella > Berryella wangjianweii. Next base: position 959,702 of record CP053716.1, read on the forward strand.
AGCACCGGCACGGCAGCACCGCGCTCGCGCAGGCGCCGCAGCACCTCAAGACCACTGACGCGAGGCATCATCACGTCAAGTATCACCAGGTCGAACGCACGCTCATCCAGCTCGCGCAAAGCCTCGGCGCCATCGGCGGCACAGCGCACCTCGTAACCGGCGTGACCAAGCACCACCGCAAGCGAGCGCGCGAGGTCGGCCTCGTCCTCGGCAAGCAGCAACCTGGGCATGGCGCCTCCTTCCGTGCAGCGTTCGGTCACTGCGGCAACGATACCCCATCCCGGGATTCCCTGGCAGAAACTGCCCAATACGCGCAGACGCCTCGAACCCGCGCCCCATGTCACGCCGCTCGACGACGGGCTCCTCGGGCCGAAGGCGCCTCCGCCGGCGAAGCCCTCGGTCGCGCATGACCCCCACCGCCGAAGCCGCAGGGCCCCGACGGGCCCATCCCAAGCCAGGCATGGGAAAGCTGTGGAGATGAACGCACTCGACCCCGCTTTAGGCTCGCTTTAAGTCGGCCCCCTACACTCGCGCTCAGACGAGATTCACCGATGCGCCGCCTGCGCGAGGGGAGGCCCCATGACTGCCGAGAACGATGCGAGCATCCTGCTTGAGCGCACGCTGGACACCGCGCGCCGCACCCCGCTCGCACCCGCCTACCACATGACCGGCCAGCCCACGTGCACCTACGAGCAGCTGTGGACCGATGCGGGGATACTTGCGCGGCGCATCGAGGAGCACGCCGCGCCCGGCATGCCGCTGATCGTGCTGGGGCACAAGAGCCACCTGATGATCGCCGCGTTTCTTGCCTGCATGCGCACCGGGCACGCATACGTGCCCGTAGACGCGGAGCTTCCCGCGGCCCGCGTGGCCGACATCGCCGCGCAGCTGGACAACCCCCTGGTGCTGTGCGCCGAGCCCGCCGACGCCGACGTGCGCGCGGCCCTGTGCCGCGCGACGCTGCTCGACGCCGTGGCGGAAACGAGCGCGGCACGTGCAGCCGGGGCGACCGCCGAGGCCCCCGACGCCTTCGACGAAGCCGAGCGGGCCAGCTGGCTGCACGGCGACGACACCCAGTACATCATCTTCACCTCGGGGTCCACGGGCAAGCCCAAGGGCATCGAGGTAAGCGTGAGCAACGTGAACCGCTTCGCCGCCTGGATGACCACCTTCCCCGTGGTGCGCGCGGGCGGGGCGTGCTTCCTTGACCAGGCCCCCTACTCGTTCGACCTGTCGGTGTACCAGCTGGTCGGCGCCCTTGCCACCGGGGGCTGCCTGCACGCCGTGCCCTCCCGCCTCACCGGCGACCACGCGGCCCTGTTCGCCGACATTCGCACGGCGGGCGTTCACGTGTGGGTGTCCACCCCGTCCTTCGCCGACCTGTGCCTGGTGGACCCTGGATTCGACCGCCAGGTGCTGCCCGCGACGGAACTGTTCCTGTTCTGCGGCGAGACCCTGCATCACCGCACCGCCCGCACCCTGGCCGCGCGGTTCGCGGGGGCGGCGGTCGCCAACACCTACGGACCCACCGAGTCCACCGTGGCGATCACCTACGTGGAGATAACGGACGCCCATCTGGAGAACCCGCAGCCGCTGCCCGTCGGCGCCGCCCGCCCGGGCACCGAGCTGCGGATCGTCGATCCCGAGTCGGGTGCGCCCGTGGAGTCCGGAAGCTCGGGCGAGATCGTGATCGCGGGCGACACCGTGGCGAAGGGCTATTACCGCAGGCCCGACCTTACCGCTGCGGCCTTCTTCGACACCGTCCTGAGCGACGGCACCGCCACCCGGGCCTTTCGCACCGGTGACGGCGGGCATCTGGACGAAGACGGCATGCTGCACTACGAGGGCCGCCTTGACCTGCTGGTCAAAATGAACGGATTCCGCATCGAGCTAGGCGACGTGGAAAGCAACCTGACGGCGCTTCCTGAAGTGAGCCAGGCCGCCGTGGTGCCGGTGGAGCGTGCGGGACGCGTGCGCAGCCTGCGCGCCTTCGTGGTGCCCGCAGCTGACGCCCTCGACGAACCGACCGACCCCGAGCAGCTGACCCAGCGCGTGCGCGATGGTCTGGCCAGCCGCGTTCCCGCCTACATGATGCCCCGCACCGTCTGCCTGATCGACCGCATGCCCCTGAATGCCAACGGCAAGGTCGATCGCGCGGCCCTGAAGGCACGCGGAGTCTAGGCGCCATGTCGTTCTACGTCGATCCCAGCTTCTTCGTACTGCTTGCCCTGGTGGCAGCAGGGGCGGCGTTCCTGGGCCTGCGCGAGCGGCCTCTGGGCGCCTATGGAGCCGTGGCCTCGGTTGCCATGGTGGCCTGCCTGTTCTCGCGCACGCCCCTGCAAGGGGGCCTGGCCGCCGGCTATCTGGCGCTGTCATGCGCCGCCGTGCAGCTGATCCAGCGCAACCCCTCGTCGAACAAGCGATTCGCCCTCAGCCTGACCATGGCGATCGCGCCGCTGGTGATCAGCAAGGTGTCGGCCGCCTTCGACAACCACCTGGTGGGCTTCATCGGCATCTCGTACCTCACCTTCAAGACGATACAGATGGTGATCGAGAGCCGCGACGGCATCATCAAGCAGCTGGGCGTACGCGACACCTTCATGTTCCTGGCCTTCTTCCCCACCTTCACCTCGGGGCCGATCGACCGCAGCACCCGCTTCCTGGAAGACGCCCACCGCGTCCGCCCGCGCGATGAGTACGCCGGCATGCTGGCCCGCGGAATCCTGCTGCTGTGCGCGGGCCTGGCCTACAAGCTGGTGATCGCATCGCTGCTGTTCGCCCACTACTCTCCGCACCCCTGGGGGTCGGACCCCGCGTGGATCGAGCTGGCGCGCCAGGTGCGGGACGCCTACGCCTACGGACTGTACCTGTTCTTCGACTTCGCGGGCTACAGCCTGATGGCCATGGGAGCCAGCCGCATGCTGGGCATCGACACCCCGCGCAACTTCCGCGCGCCCTTCCTGGCGATCGACATCAAGGACTTCTGGAACCGCTGGCACATCACGCTGTCGCAGTGGCTGCGCGACTTCGTGTTCATGCGGCTGGCGCGGTTCCTGATGCGCCGCAAGGTGATGAAGACGCGCCTGCGCACCTCGCAATGCGCCTACCTGGCGAACATGACCCTGATGGGCGCCTGGCACGGACTGACCCCCGCCTACCTGCTGTACGGCCTGTATCACGGCGGCCTGCTGGCAGGCACCGAGGCCATGCAGCGCAAGTGGGCCTTCTACCGCACCCATCACGACCGCCTGTGGTTCAAGGCTGCATCGTGGTTCCTCACCCTGCAGCTGACGATGTTCGGTTTCGCCCTGTTCTCGGGACAGTTCTTCGTAATGATGAAAGGAATTCTGCCATGACCTGCAACGCACCTGAACACGTAGAGGAACAGCTGCTCGACCTGCTGGAGCAGATCTGCGAAAGCGACGCAGTGAGGTTTCGCCGCGACGAGGACCTGTTCGCCCTGGGACTGCTGGATTCGATGGCGGCGGTCGAACTGCTGGTGTCGATCGAGGACGACTTCGGCGTGAGCATCGCGCCCACCGAGGTGGCCCGTGAGGAGATGAACACCGTGAACCTGATCATCGAGCAGGTGGTGAAGCGCCTGTGATTCCGCTTCCCCGCAAAGATCGGCTCGCCGAGCGTCTGCGCCGGCATACCGAGCGCGTGGCGGCCAGGCCCCAGCCGGGCATGCGCATGCTGAGAGGCGTGCTGGGCGGGCTGCTGGCAGCGGCGCTTGCCTTCGGCGGCGCGACGGCCACCCTGCCTCAGATGGCGGAGGGCCGGGACGACAAGGTGTACGACTACATATACTCGAAGGAGCGATCGAGCTTCCCCGCCTACGTGGCGCGCACCATGTCGAAGAACGGCTACCTTACCTTCGGCTCATCGGAGCTGGCCACCACCAAGAGCCTCGTGCCCACCGTGCCCTCCGCCGTGCTGGGCGAGCACAACGCCGGGGTCGATATGACCTCGGTGGGCACCACCTTCTGCCAGAGCCTGTGGCACGCGGTGGCGGCGGGAGCCTACGATTCGCACGTGGAGCAGCGCAAGGTGGTGTTCCTGCTGTCCCCTCAGTGGTTCTTCAAGGAAAACGGCTGGCAGCACGCCTTCAAGCAGGTGTACTCGCACGAGCTGTACCGCGAGTTCTGCAGCAACCCGAACATTCCCGACCACGTGAAGTCGTACGTGCGCACGCGCATGGGCCAGCTGGGGGTTGACGAGGGGTCCATCGCCGCCGCCAACCACGACACGCCGCTTGATGCGATCAACGACCAGGCCATGCACATGAAGGACGTGCTGATGGCCCGCGCCTCCCTGACGTCCATGGAAGCCACGGCCCTGCCGATGAGCGACGAACGCAGAAGCGGGAAGGTCACCGAGCCCGACTGGGACGCCCTGATGGAAGAGGGTCGCCAGATCGGCCCCCAGAAGTGCACGAACAACCCCCACCGCTTCCACGATGGTCACTACACGCGCTATCTGGGAAAGAACTACGAGAAGGACGAGAACTTCCACGAGGCCGACGCCGAGTACGCCGACTTCAAGTGCTTCCTTGAGGTGTGCAAGGCCTGCGGGTGGCAGCCCCTGGTGATGATCATGCCCGTGAACGGGCCCTGGTACGACATCTCCAACGTGTCGCGCGAGGAGCGGGCACGCTTCTACCAGCGCATCATCGACATGTGCAACGACGCCGGGGCAACCTACGCCGACTTCTCAAGCTGCGAGTACGAGCCGTACTTCCTGTGCGACCCCACGCACCCCGGCTGGGTGGGCTGGGTGCGCATGGAAAAGGCCGTCTACGACTTCGTGCACGGCCGCGACGACGAGTTCCTAGGGGGCGCCGGCTTCGGTACGGCCGAAGGCATCGGCATGGGCCCCCTCGACCAGAAGGAGTGATCGCATGACCACGCAAAACCTCACCGTGAAGTCGCTCACCGCGCGGGCCAGGCAGGCCACCGACACGCACCCCCAGGCAACGGCCCTGGCTGCGGGCGTCGCCGTGTTCGCGCTGACGCTGCTGGCCGCGTGGTTCCTGATGCTGTCGGGGCTGAACGCGCCCTCGGGGTTCGTGTACAACGGCTTCTAGCCGCAGATTCGAAACGGGGTCAGCGGGTTCGACCTCGACCGAGACCGATCGAGGGGCGACTCAAGGCGGACCTGGACACGGGCCGACGCAGCGAGCCGAACGCGGCGCCTGCGACGATTGCGAAGCCGCACGGCTCTCCTGCCGCCGAAACCGGGCAAGGCCAGCGCAGCGCCCTAGGAAGCTGCGGGAATGCGCCCGCAGCCCGTCGGCATGAGCGCAAGGTCGATTCGCCCCTCGCCCGTCCATATCTCCACGCCCTTGGGGCCTACGAAGGCCGTCGCCGTGGGATCGAGGAACAGCGCCATCAGCACCATGGTGGCCACCTGCAGCAGGCAGCACGCCACCGCACAGCACACGTACACGCCGCGATTCGCCGCCGAGCGCTCCCTGAACCGCCGCGGATGCGCATGGAAGATGACGAACAGGCACAGTCCGGCGATCACCAGCTGAGCAACCACCAGCGACAGATGCACGCCGGCCGCCATCCATACCCCCTGCAGGGCGCACCAGGCAAGCGAGAAGGCCACGATCTCGCTGCGCTGCTGCAGGCCCAGACGAAAGGCCAGCGCCACCAGCGTTGCCAAGGGAATGAGCTGGGCGAGGAACGGAATCGCCTGTTCGCCGCGCCACAGGAACGGAGCCGCCGACAGCACCCACAGCACCAGCGCAATGCCGGCCATCAGGCGGTGCGAGCGCGGCTCCATCTCGTCGAACGCACCCATGCGGCTCACCTCCCTCGCCTCGCTCCATTGCATCCCGAACAGTATAGCCGGATTCTGCACACATTACCTCCACAATCTAGCGCGACTTCGGCTTTTTCGCCGTGGACGAGCCAAGCGCCCGGCATCCCGAGCGCAAATCAGACCGCGGCGTGAACCGCGGGCAGTAGCGGCCCTTCGCCCTTCGCCCTTCGCCCTTTGCCCCTTGCTCCCCTCCCCTTTTCCCGCAGCCAACGCCCCAACACCAGCGCCCGGCTGACGCCCCTTGGCCCCGATGGCGCCCTTCCTTCCAAGGGAGCATGATGCGCGCCGTTGTTTTCAAATAAGAACTATTAACGTAGAATAACGGGTGGAAGCGCCGCCGCATCGGTGCGGCGGCACACGCGAAGACGCGCGCTCTGCGCAGGAGGAGGCAGCTATGAAACTGTCCGCACGAAACCAGCTGAAGGCCACCGTGACGGCCGTCACGACCGGCGCGGTGAACGGCGTGGTGACGCTGAAGGTGGGCGACGCCGAGCTGAAATCGTCGATCACCAACGAGGCCATCGCCGAGCTGGGTCTGGCGCCGGGCGTCGATGCCCTGGCGATCGTGAAGGCCAGCAACGTGCTGGTGGCCGCCGGCGACCAGCCCATTCAGGGCATCTCGGCACGAAACCAGCTTGTCGGCACGGTGGCGAACATCGAGCGGGGCGCGGTGAACGGCCTGGTGGCCATCGAGGTCAACGGAGGAGCCACGCTGCGCGCCTCGATCACCAACGAGGCCATCGAGGCGCTGGGGCTGGCCGCCGGCGCGCCCGCCGTGGCGGTGGTGAAGGCAACCGACGTGCTGGTGGGCGTCGAGTAGGCAGCAGGCTGCCATCAGAGTCGGCCCGCACCCGGAACCTGCGGTCGGGCCGGTTTTTTCAGGGGAGGTGCGCTCGATGCGCGCCTCCCCTCTTCGCTGGCGGGCCGCCCCGATCGTATACTGACACCTCATCGCACCCAGCACGTCGGCTTCGCCCCAGGCGGGGCCCTTGGCACGAGGGGGTCATCACCATGCCGATCACCGCATTCCTGGAACGCAACGCCGCCACGAAGCCCACCCAGGTAGCCCTGGTGGAGGTGAACCCCGAGCGTCGCGAGCGACGAGGCGGCACCTGGCGCGAGTTCGAGCTGGTGGAGGCCAACCCCTCGAAGCGCTACCGTCGCGAGCTGACCTGGCGCGAGTTCGACGAGAACGCCAACCGCTTCGCCAACCTGCTGAAAGACGGCGGGGTCGTTCGCGGCGACAAAGTGGGCATCCTGCTGATGAACTGCCTGGAATGGCTGCCGATCTACTTCGGCATCCTGAAGGCCGGGGCCGTGGCCGTGCCGCTGAACTTCCGCTACACCTCCGACGAGATCAAGTACTGCCTCGACCTGGCCGACGTCACCACCTGCGTGATCGGGCCTGAGTTCGTGGAGCGCGTCGAGGACATCATCGACCGGATTCCCCTGGTGAAAAGCCTGTTCTATGTGGGTGAGAACTGCCCGGAATGGGCCGAGAGCTACTTCGCCTGCGTGTGGAACCAGCCCTCCGGCGCCCCTGACGTAACGCTGTCGGCCGAAGACGACGCGGCCATCTACTTCTCCAGCGGCACCACCGGCTTCCCCAAGGCGATCCTGCACCGCCATCGCGCCCTCGACCACGCCGCCGCCGCCGAGGTGGCCCATCATGGGCAGACCGGCGACGACGTGTTCCTGTGCATACCGCCGCTGTACCACACCGGTGCGAAGATGCACTGGTTCGGCAGCCTGGCCTCGGGCTCGCGCGCGGTGCTGCTGCGCGGCGTGCGGCCCGACTGGATCATGCGCACGGTCTCGGAAGAGCGCTGCTCGATCGTGTGGCTGCTGGTTCCCTGGGCCCAGGACATCCTGGAGGCGCTGGACAACGGCAGCATCAGCAGGGACCGGCTGGACCTGAGCCGCTGGCGCCTGATGCACATCGGGGCCCAGCCGGTGCCGCGCAGCCTGATCAAGCGATGGAACGCGTACTTCCCCCATCATCAGTACGACACCAACTACGGTCTGTCGGAGGGAATCGGGCCCGGCAGCGTGCATCTGGGCGTCGAGAACATCGACCGCCTGGGCGCGATCGGCGTGCCCGGCCACGGCTGGCAGGCCGAGGTGCGACGCGAGGACGGCTCGTGCGTTGCGCCGGGCGCCCACGAGGCCGGCGAGCTGTGCCTGAAGGGCGCGGGCGTGATGGTGGGCTACTACAAGAACCCGCAGGCAACCGCCGAAACCCTGCGCGATGGCTGGCTGTACACCGGCGATATGGCCGAGGTGGACGCCGAGGGATTCATACACCTGGTTGACCGCAAGAAGGACGTGATCATCTCGGGCGGCGAGAACATCTACCCCGTGCAGGTGGAGGACCACCTCAGCGCGCATCCGTCGATTCACGACGTGGCCGTAATCGGCGTTCCCGACGCGCGCCTGGGCGAGATCGCCTGCGCCGTGGTGGACCTGAAGGACGGCTGCTCGTGCACGGAAGCCGAGCTCGACCAGTTCTGCGCGCGCCTGCCGCGCTACAAGCGCCCGCGGCGCTGGGTGTTTGCGCCGGTGCCCCGCAACCCCACCGGGAAGATCGAAAAGCCCCTGCTGCGCGAACGCTACGGCGTGTCGCGCCTGGTGGCTCACGAAAACGAGGCGTAGGGGCGCAACACCCCGCGGAGGTTTCGCATGGAAGTGGATTTCATCTCGCTGTTCGCCGTGGTGTCGATCGCAGCCCTGTGCCCGATTCTTGCCGACCGCATTCCCGGCAAGATGATCCCCGAAACGGTGTTCCTGCTTGCCGCAGGCGCGCTGCTGGGTCCCTACGGGGCGCACCTGTTCGACGTGGGCGAAACGCTGTCGTTCATGAGCGAGCTGGGCATGGCCTTCCTGTTCCTGCTGGCCGGCTACGAGATCAACCCGCGCAGCCTGACGGGATCGCAGGGACGGGCGGGTCTGGGAACCTGGGCCGTCAGCTTCGTCGCCGCCCTGCTTCTGACCGCAGCGGCGCCAGGGGTGGGCCTGGGCAGCCAGGAGGGGTTCACCCTGGCGATCGTGCTCACCACCACCGCGATCGGAACGCTCATCCCCATCCTGAAGGAACGGCAGATCATGGACACGCCCGTGGGCGAGAGCATCGTGATCTACGGCACCTGGGGCGAGGTGGCCCCCGTGATCGCCATCGTGCTGCTGCTGTCGGCCCGCAGCCCCTGGCAGAGCGCGCTGATCCTGATCGGCATGCTGGCGCTGTGCGTGTTCGTGGCATGGCGGGCCACCAGCGTTCGCGACCGCGGGGCGCGCGTGTACCGCATTCTGGAGGCGCGAGCCAACACCACCTCGCAAAGCTTCGTGCGTCTCACCATCTGGCTGCTGATCCTGCTGGTCACCGTATCGGCAGTGTTTCACATCGATGCGGTTCTGGGCGCCTTCGCCGCCGGCTTCACCCTGCGCTCGATCGTGCCCGACGGCAACCACCGCCTTGAGCACAAGCTGGACGGCATCGGATTCGGCTTCTTCATCCCGCTGTTCTTCGTGGTGTCGGGATCGAAGATCGATCTGGCTGCCGTGTTCGCGAACCCCGTGGTGCTGATCGTGTTCATCGTGGCTCTGCTGATCGTGCGCGCGGTGCCGATCTTCATGTCCGCCACCCTGCATCCCGCCACGCGCACCATGTCGATTCACGCGCGCGCCTCGGTGGCGCTGTACTGCACCACGGCTCTGCCCCTGATCGTGGCCGTTACCTCTCTGGCGGTGAGCGCAGGCGTGCTGAGCCAGGAGATGGCCTCATCGCTGGTTGCGGCCGGCGCGATCACCGTGTTCCTGATGCCCCTGGTGGGTCAGGTGGCCTACGAGGTGGCAGACGCGCGCGAGATTCACCGGATCAGCACGGGCAGCGCAGCTGCGGGAGGCGTGGAAGCTGGGGAAGCCGCAGCGTCGTCCCAAGCCGCAGCAGGCCAGCTTGCGGGGGAATCCGCCTCAGCCAAGCCTGCGAAGGCCGCGCCGGATGATCGGGAGGCAGCCGTGGCCGCCACCGCAGCCACAGGAGCAGGCGCACCCTCGTCCGCGCCCGCTGCAAGCCGACGCGGCCAGCGCCCCGCAGCCGGTCGCGTTCGCCCGCACGTGCCGCTGGCCACGCGCCTGGCCCTTGAACGCGAGGTGTACTCCGACCTGCCCGCACGCGGGGTGGCCGAGCGCATCGCCCAGGCCATGGGATTCGCGGACGACGACGCCCGCATCGACACGGTGGAGCAGCGCATCGAGCAGTTCCGCCGGCGCCATGACATGGATCTGCCCTCGTTGGGCTTCGTTCCCCTCACGCACCGCGGCCGACAGCTGCGAGCCAAGCGCGATCGGCACGACGGCCAAGGACCCACGTCCGACAGCGGCAACGGCGCGGTCGAGGGAAGCGGCGGCGATCGGCTCTAGCATGCCGCGCAGCTGACAAGCGCCCCTGCGAACGCAACCCGCACCTGACGCAAGGCGGCAGCGGGAACGACGGGAACGACGGGAACACCCAGAGCGAAGGCGCACGACAGGAAGCCGGGTCCTGCAAGGACCCGACAGGTAAGGAGGTCGCTATGGAAACGGTGGCAGTGCCCTGCGAGTCGGGGGAGGTATGCCGTCATTTCGGTCACGCACCCCAGTTCAGGTTCTACCGAATCGAGAACGGCACGGTAACCGGCAACCACGTGCGGCTGATGGTGCAGGGAGGCCACAGCGCGATCGTGGGCATGCTGCGCGAAGAGGGCGCCGACACCGTGATCTGCTCGGGCATCGGAGCGCCTGCGGTGGCGGGACTGGCCGCTGCGGGCATCAGGCTGTTTCCGGGCATTGGCGGCAGCGCCGACGAGGCCGTGGCCGCGCTGGCGGCGGGAGCCCTTCCCCAGAACGAGCCGCGGCAGGGACAGGGGCACCGCCATGGCGACGGCTGCGGCGGCCAGCACGCGCACCATCATCATGCGGCGGGCTGCGCAGGCCATGCCCACGGCCATGAGGGCAGCTGCTCGGGCCAACACGGTCACGGACACGAGAGCGGCTGCGCAGACGGGCGCGAGAACGCCCGCGAGTACGCGCATGGGGCGGGCTGCACCCACGGCCACGGCCGGGGCCACGGCGCAGGCTGCGCTCACGGCCAGGGTCGCGACCGCGAAGCCGCACGCGGATGCGGGCACCGCGAGCCGTAGCGGGAGGCGTCTACTCCTGCCCCAGAACCTGCTCGATCTTCTCCATCAGCGCCTTCTCCGATATCTGGCCGGTGTGCACGGCCACGGGCTCGCCCTGGCCGTTCAGAATCACCGTCATGGGCAGGCTGCGCACACCCCAGTTGGCGAAGGCCTCGTGAGCAAGGTCGAGGTACACCGGGAAGGTGTTGCCCGACTTCTCCACGTACGCGCGGGCGGCATTCACCTCCTTGGGCGAATCGGAAGCGTTCACCATCGCGAAGTTCATGCGGTCGCCGTAGCGCTCGTACGCGGCCTGGAACGAGCCCAGCTCCCTTACGCAGTAGGGACACCAGGTAGCCCAGAAATTCACCAGGGTGTATTTTCCGTCCACGATGCTCTCCAGCGTGCGCTTCTCCCCGGAAGGCTCACTGACCGTGAACGAGGGCACCTTGTTCGATGAGGGCTTCTCGGCCTTCTCGTTCGCGTCGGCCCGCGTGCCCGCAGACCCATCATCGCCCTTCTCGTCTGCTGCGGCACTCGCCGCCGCAGGCAGCTTCGCCGTGCTCTGCGCGGGGTCGCCGATCGCACGGTAGCCGAACCAGGCGCCCGCGATCAACAGCGCCAGAGCCCCTATTCCCACCAGGGCCTTCAAAACATTAGCGCGCTTATCCATGAGATGTGATCCTTTCCGCCAAGGCCCTACAGGGCCGTGCCGTTCAGCAGCTGCATCAGAGAGGTCATCTGACCGGTCATCATCAGCACGCCCAGCAGCACCAGCAAGGCGCCGCACACGCGGTTCACCGTGTCGAAGTGGCGCTTGATGAAGTCGAAGGCACCCGACAGGCGGTCAATCGCCAAGGCGCTGACCAGGTAGGGAATTCCCAGACCGGCAGAGTACGCCAGAAGCAGCAGCACGCCCTGTGCCATGGACGACTGCGAGCCCGCCAGCAGCAGCGCCGACCCCAGGTACGCACCCGAGCACGGGCTCCATCCCAACGAGAACGCCATGCCGAACAGCAGCGCCGCCGGGAAGCTGCGCGGCAGCGAGCTGACCTCAAGCCGCAGAGTGTTCTGCAGGAAGGGAATGCGCAGCACGCCCGCGAAACTGAGGCCGAACAGCACCACGATGACGCCGCTGACGAGGTTCACCGCCGTGGAATGACGCACCAGCAGGCTTCCAACCGAGCCCGCAAGCGCCCCCATCACCACGAAGACGATGGTGAAGCCGCAGATGAACCCCAAGGCGTTCAGCAGCGTGCGCCGCGTGCGCGCACGGGAGCCCACTGCGGATTCCGACGAGCCGGCCGCACCCTCGCCCGACGACCCGGCGAAGTACGCCAGCAGGATCGGCAGCATGGGCAGATGGCACGGCGATATGAAGGTAAGCACTCCCTCGAGGAAGGTTGCCACGAACGTCATGGGCGGTCTCCGCCTTTCCACGAAACCAAAAGCACGGCCAAGGCCGCGATAACATGTGGGCATTATCCGCACATTCACCCTAATTACGCTGAAAGGTAGCCAAGATGAGGAAATCGCCGGCAAAAGGTCATGAGCTGCGCTAACCGCGTGAATGACGGGCGAATCGCCCGCGGCCTCCAAGGTACCGCTCGCTGCGCGAAGCCGGAGGCGACCAAAGGGCGCATGATAGAATGGCCCCTCGATTTCCCCTGTATCTGCCCGCCTGACATCCCCTGCCGGGAGCGTGCGCGCATGAATCGGAAGGCTGCTCATGGAGCTTCTTGAACAGATCGACGCCCTGGTGTGGGGGCCCGCCATGATCGCGCTTCTGCTGGGCGCCCATCTGTACCTCACCTTCAAGACCCGCTTCATCCAGCGCAAGCTGCCCTTGGCCATCAAGATGTCGCTGAAGGGCGACGACGCGGGGGGAGAGGGCGACATCACGCACTTCGGCGCCCTGGCCACGGCGCTTGCCGCCACCGTGGGCACCGGCTCGATCGTGGGCGTGGCCACTGCCGTGCTGGCGGGCGGCCCCGGCGCCATCTTCTGGATGTGGATCACCGGCATCTTCGGCATCGCCACCAAGTACTCCGAGGTGTTCATCTCGATCAAGTACCGCGTGCGCGACTCGAAGGGCGCCATGCTGGGCGGCGCCATGTACGCCTGGGAGCGCGCCTTCCGCAAGAACGGCCGCACGCCCATCGCGGCGCGCGGCTTCGCCATCGCCTTCGCGGCCTTCGCCGCCCTGGCGGCCCTGGGCATCGGCAACGCCGTGCAGTCGAACGCCATCACCGGCATCGTCACCACGCACCTGGGTGCCCCCGGCTATCTGGTGGGCCTGGTGGTGGCCGCCCTGGGAGCCATCGTGATCATCGGCGGCGTGCAGTCGATCGCACGCGTGTGCGAGCTTCTGGTGCCGTTCATGGCCGTGGGGTACGCTCTGGGCTGCATCGCGATCCTGGTGGCGAACGGCGCCTTCATCCTGCCCGCCTTCGAGCTGATCATCACCTCGGCCTTCACCGGTCAGGCGGCCTTCGGCGGAGCGGTGGGCAGCGGCGTGATGGTGGCCCTGCAGTACGGCTGTGCGCGCGGTCTGTTCTCCAACGAGAGCGGCCTGGGCTCGGCCCCGCTGATCGCCGCGGCGGCTCAAACCAAGAACCCGGCGCAGCAATCGCTGGTGGCCATGACGGGCGCCTTCTGGAGCACCGTGGTGATCTGCCTGCTGACGGGCGTGGTGATCGTGTCCACGCTGCTGGCCTACCCCGACCTTGCGGGCGTGATCGCGAACACGCCCAACATCACCGGAACCCAGCTGGCCAACCTCGCGTTCGAGAAGATCCCCTTCATCGGCGCGCCGATCCTGGCTCTGGGCATCATCGCGTTCTCGTTCTCCACGATCATCGGCTGGTACTACTACGGCAACCGCGCCGTGGCCTACCTGTTCGGCCAGAAGGGCATTCTTCCGTACCAGGTCATGTACGTAATCGCCACGTTCCTGGGCGCAGTGGGCGTCGGCAACGTCGTGTGGACCATCTCCGACATCACCAACGCGCTGATGGCGATTCCCAACATCATCATCACGCTGGCTCTGGCCGGCATGGTGGCTCGCGAGACGAAGCACTACGTGTACGACGGCAACCTGGACGAGGAATCCAGCGAGGCCGTTCCCTCGCTGGGCGACCTGCGCTAGTGACGCGCGAGCACACCGAACCCACCGTGGAGCGAAGGGTGACGATACGTCCCGCTGAGCTGCGCGACCTTGAGTCGCTTCATGCGATCTACGCGCATGAGGTGCGCACCGGCACCGCCACCTTCGACCTGGAGCCGCCCAGCGCAGACGCGTGGCGCGCCTGGTTCGACGCGCACGGCAGCGCGCAGCATCCCCTGGTCGTGGCCGTCCGCTCCCTCGAAGAACGCGGCGAGCGCGTGGTGGGCTACGCCTGCCTGTCGCCCTATCGTCCCCACGCGGCCTTCGCCCCCACCGTCGAGCTGTCGGTGTACCTGAGCGCCGACGAGCGCGGATGCGGTACGGGCCATGCTCTGGCACAGCATGTGATCGACCTGGCGCGAGCCTGCCCCCTCACCCACCGCGTGGTGTCGGTGGTCACCGTCGGCAACGAGGCCAGCGAGCGCCTGCACCGACGCCTGGGCTTTGCGCACTGCGGAACCCTGCACGAGGTGGGTCGCAAGTTCGACTCCTGGCACAGCGTGGCCACCTGGGAGCTTCCCGTAGAGCAGTCGATGGCCGCTACTGAGCCTTCGTAAGGTCGATGTTCAGGTCAACCGACCCCCGTATGCCCGCCACCGAGCCCTCGTTGGTGTACTGCCATAAACTGAAGCGCGACCGCGTTGTGGGAACCGGCGTGCCGTACTCAGCCCACCACAGCGGGTAGTCCACCAGGTCGGACATGCGATATCGTCCCAAGTCGGCCGCATTGCCGTAGATAACGGTGTCGTAGCCGCCCGCCTTCATCTCCCGAGCGAACGCACGAGCGATCGAGCTCATCTGGTCGCGGCTCAGCCCCTTGGCGCGCGAGGCGCCGGTACCGGCTGCCGCTATCTCGAAATCGAAGGCCACCGGAAGCTGCAAGGCGGCGCCACCGAGGGCATCCAGCGCCATGCGAGCCTCCTCGCGCGCCTCTTCCTCAGAGATGGCCTGCGAGAACACATACACTCCGCAGTCCAGACCCGCCGCACGCGCACCCGCCAGATTGTCGCTGAAGCGCGCATCCCGGGCGAGGGCGCCCGTCGAGGTGCCTCGATAGCCCAGGCGAATGTAGGCGAACCCGA
Organism: Berryella wangjianweii; assembly: GCA_013201155.1. GTDB lineage: Bacteria > Actinomycetota > Coriobacteriia > Coriobacteriales > Eggerthellaceae > Berryella > Berryella wangjianweii. The sequence continues at coordinate 974,932 of CP053716.1, forward strand.
TACCGTCGCCCGCCACCGCCTGCCAGTCGATGGCGCCCTGATGCTCGGACACATCCACGCCCACCCGCGAAAGCACGCGCCCCTCATGCACGTAGGCCAGGCGATCGCCGTTGCGCTGCAGATTCGCCCACTCGTAGGAATGCCGAGGGTACGACAGCTCGCCATCGGCCACCTCGCCCGTCAGCCCCTCGGTTGAGCGCTCGGGCGTCGCAACGCCCGACACCGCAACCGCCAGGCCACCCACCAGAACAAGCAGCAGCAGGGCCAGCAGCAGCGCGGCAATCCCTCCCCTGCTGCGACGGCGCCTTACCGCCCCAGCAGGCGGATACGCGGGCTTCCGCCGCCATCGAGGGTCAACGGACCCCCTATCCGCACGCGGGGGCGGCGCAGGCCTGCGTCTTCCGGTCATCGGGCATCCTCCTTGACGACTGCGAACCGCGGCGAACCCCCGCTCGCGTTCGGCGAGAGCGCATCGGCAGCGCGGCGCCGGCAGGCCCGCTCGGTTCACGGCGAATCGTTTCCCGCACCTTATCATGCCCGCCTTGCAGGACGCCGGCGAAGACCCGGCGGAGCTTCGGCAAGACTTCAGCAAGGCTCCGGCGGGGCTCCGGCGGGGCTCCGGCAGAATGCCGGCGTTTCGCCGAGGGCTCCCACCGCTCCATCGCGCCTCCGGCAGAATGCCGGCGAACCTCCGACAACAGGCGAACCTTCACCCCATCGGCGCCTCATCCTGCTATAGTCGATGCCCTCACCTGCAACGAAAGGAGCCCCATGAGCGACGTGCGCGAAAGCGAAGGCCTTACCCTGCTGGGAAACCAGGGCACCTCCTATCCCACCGACTACGATCCCGGCGTGCTGGAAACCTTCCAGAACAACCACCTCGACCGCGACTACATGGTGACGTTTCGCTGCCCTGAGTTCACCACGCTGTGCCCGATCACCGGCCAGCCCGACTTCGCCACCTTGTACATCAACTACATTCCGCACATCCGCATGGTGGAGAGCAAGTCGCTGAAGCTGTACCTGTTCTCGTTCCGCAACCACGGAGACTTCCACGAGGACGTCACCAATGTAATCGTGAATGACCTGGCAAAACTGATGGAGCCAAAGTACCTGGAGGTGCGCGGCCTGTTCTACCCGCGCGGCGGCATCTCGATTTACCCCTTCGCCAACTGGGCCCACCCCGACTTCGGTTACGCCGAGCTGGCCCGCACCCGCATGTTCGAGCAGCTGTCGGACCTCGACCGCGGTGACGGGACCCGCTGATGAGCAACGTGGAAGCGAACGCGATGGCCACCTCGTCCGCCCCCACCCCACGAACCGCGACGCGCGCCGTGGTGCTGTCAAGCGGCGGCGTCGACTCCACCACCTGCCTGGCCCTCGCGGTAAGGCGCTTCGGAGCTGTGAACGTATGCGCCCTCAGCGTGGCCTACGGGCAGCGGCACAGCCGCGAGCTGGAAAGCGCGCAGGCGATTGCCAGGCACTACGGGGTGGAGCACCACACGCTTGATCTGTCGCGCGTGCTGGAACGCTCCCAGAATGCGCTGATGGCGGGCAGCAAGGCCCAGGTGCGGCACGCCACCTACGCCGACCAGGCCGCACAGGCCGCCGCCGAGGGTCGCGAGGCCGGCCCCGTCAGCACCTACGTTCCCTTCCGAAACGGCCTGATGCTGTCGGCAGCCGGGGCCTATGCGCTGTCGCTGTTCCCCCATGAGGTAACGCTGCTGTACCTGGGCGCGCACGCCGACGATGCGGCAGGGAGCGCATACCCCGATTGCTCGCCCGCATTCATCCAGGCCATGGGCAGCGCTCTTTCCTTGGGAACCTACGACCAGGTGCGCTTGGAGGCTCCCTTCGCGCAGGGAAACAAGGCCGACATCGTGCGCTGCGGGCTCGGGCTGGGTGTCCCCTATCACCTCACCTGGTCATGCTATGAAGGTCAGGAGCAACCGTGCGGCGCCTGCGGCACCTGCCTTGACCGCATCGCCGCCTTCGATGCCAACGGCATGACCGACCCGCTGATGCAGGCAGGCGACATCGAAGGCTAAGGGAGCCCGCCGGGGCCATCCCCTCGAACGCCCATGAGTCACGCGATGGGAAGCGTGACGGGTCGATGCGTTTCACAGACCCACCTCCCCGTGCGCCCGTGCGCCATGCGCGCACGCATATCGATCCTGCGCAAAGGGGCTGGACACGGCACGCAGACGAGCATAGAATGGCTGATTGTGCCGGGTGATTCCCGGCCAGGTTGTTCGCAACATCCAACCCTAAAAAACTAAGGACAATCCCATGAAAAGAACCGATCGCAACCTCATGCTGTGCGCCATGGTGTTCGCCGTGTCGCTCGTGGTGGCCAACATGGTTACCGCCAAGACCATCAACACCGGAATCCCCCTGTTCGGAAACCCCATCGCCCTGCCCGGTGCCGCCGTGTGCTACGCAATCACCTACCTGATGACCGATGTGATCGGCGAGGTATGGGGTCGTCGGGAGGCTCGGATGGTGGTGTACGGCGGGTTTCTCTGCCAGCTTCTGGCCTTGGGGCTGATTCTGTTCACGCAGGCGCTGCCGGCGGTCGATCCGTCCATGCAGGCAGCCTACGAGATGCTGCTGGGCCAGAACGCCGTGTTCGTGGTAGGCAGCATGACCGCGTACCTGATGTCGCAAAGCTGGGACGTGGCCGTGTTCCACCGCCTGCGCAACCGCGTGCTGGGAGCCGATGCCGCCGCCGTAAGCAAGCGCTGGATCTGGAACAATGCCTCAACTATGACTTCTCAGGTTATTGACACAGTGGTATTCATCACCATCAGCTTCGGCATCGGCTTCGGATGGCTGTTCGACCCGGCCATGCTGCCGCAGCTCGGCGCGATGATGGTGGGCCAGTACGCGCTGAAGTTCATCCTGGCGGCGTTGGACACGCCGATCTTCTATCTGCTGACGCGCGGCGACCACGCGAAGCGCCAGCTGTCTGACGAGCCCGCCGCTCCAGGCGCGCACCATACGACCGTGTAACCGGATAGACCCTCGAACCCTCGCTGAAACGCGCATCGCGGCGCGCATCGACCCGCCCCGATGCGCCGACGGCGACGCGGGCGATCGCCTCCAAACGCGAAGACGAGCTTCGCTCAGCCGCCGTTGCCGAGCCGGCGCTGCCTGCAGACGAAGCACTGACGTCACGCGAGCCTCCGAACGAAAAACGCACGGAGGACGCACTCGGCTTATGCCATGATAGGAGAGGTGGGTTCATCCGCCGTGAAGGTTGCGAAGGGCCCCGAACAACAGGCCATGCGAAGAAGGGCACGCGTATGAACCGCTCAATGATCATCGGCTATGCCGTTACCGCCCTGGCCATCGTGGCGCTGTGCGTGCTGTGGGCAAACCACGTTCTGCCCAACGAGCTGTACCCCGTAGGGTTCGCCGCCGTGCTGGTCGGCTATTTCATGTGGGTGCGGAAGCGCAACGACCGCGCGTAACGCACGTTCCCGCGACGATTGCGCCGATTGCCCGATGCGCAGCCGCAAACGCGCTATCGGCCGATTCGCTCAGCCGCCCGAGCCGAGGCACGGCTCGCGTAACCGTCGGTCACATGAGCCGTTCGACTGTCGGACCAATGCTCGACGTCATTCGCCCGATCGTCCGACGTGCCTGATCAACCGATGCGCGCAGTGAGTCCCGCGCACAGGGCCGCCCTCTGACAACAGACTGCCTGCAGCACCACCGGGCGATGCTGCAGGCAGTCTGCTCATGAACACCACGAGGCGCAGCTACTTGCCCTCACCCTTGTCGCCAGCCTGGCCAGTCGCCGCGCTGCTCGTCTTTTCGTCAGCCTTGCCGTCGTGCTGACCGGCATCAGGCGCCGTTTTTCCCCTGCGCAGAAAGCCGAACGCCTTCGCCAGCCCCGTGGGCTCGTCGGGCTTCGGCTCCCCCGATGCCTCGGCGCCGGCCCTCTGCTGCTCGCGCGCCTCGGCACGCTGGCGCTTCTGCTGGGCGCGCGTGGCCTTCGACTTGTCGTTCAGCACGCGCGCCTGATACTCGCGGCGAAGCTTGCGCGCCTTGGCGAAGTCCAGGTACAGGGCAGCCAGAATCAGCGCGTAGGCAACCACCAGCAAAGCCGTGGACACCGCTCCCATGCCCTCCACCTGCGATAGCGCGAACGAGGCCACCGTGGTGACGATGGCTGCGATCAGAACCACCCACCACGTGCGACGCACGCGGCGATACTCGGGCGTGGGCACGTTGTACAGGGTCTTCTCGGTTTGGAAGCGCTTCTCGTCGGCCTTGCGCCTGCGCTCACGCGCCTCAGCGCGCTTCTGCTTCGGCGTCTTGGGCGGCTCCATGCGCACGGTGCCCGCACGCTTGGCGGTGGGCTTGGCCGACGCGGCGCTCTTGCGCGTCTTTCCGGTGCGCTCTTCGTTCTGATAGCGCTCGTTGAGGGGGTTGCGCTGCGACATGCTGGTAAAACTCCTTGCTTGCTCGTACTTGCTGAACTCAGGAACGGCAGGGCCGCGCCGCTAGTATGCGAACGCGCGACCCGTAATCTGCTCGTAAGCGGCGATGTACTTCTGACTGGTGCGCTCGATCACCTCGGCAGGCAGGTGAGGAGGCTCGCCGGTGCGATCCCAATTGGCCGTCAGCCAATCTCGCACGTACTGCTTGTCGAAGCTGGGCTGGTCGGCGCCTGGCTGATACCGGTCACCCGGCCAGAAGCGCGACGAATCGGGCGTCAGCACTTCGTCAGCCAGCACGATGCGTCCGTCCACGCGCCCGAACTCGAACTTCGTGTCTGCGATCACGATGCCCCGCGAAGCCGCGTGGTCGCGTGCCGTGGCGTACACCTTCAGCGACAGGTCGCGCAGAGCCTCCGCGTCCCGGGCGCCCATCAGCTCAACCGTGCGCTCGAAGCTGATGTTCTCGTCATGGTCGCCGATATCGGCCTTGGTGGAGGGCGTGTACAGCGGCTGCTCAAGCCTCGACGAGTTCACCAGGCCATCGGGAAGCCTGATCCCGCACACCGTGCCCTGGCGCCGGTACTCGGCCAGGCCGCTGCCCGCCAGATAGCCGCGCACGATGCATTCCACGGGAAACATCTGGGCCTTGCGCACCAGCATGAAGCGACCGCGCAGGTAGTCGGCGTAAGGTCGGAAACGCTCGGGAAGGTCGCGCACGTCACTGGATACCAGGTGGTTCTCGACCACGCCGTCCAGCAGCTCGAACCAGAAGCACGACAGCTGCGTGAGCACCGCTCCCTTGTGCGGAATGTCATCCGGCAGCACGTAGTCGAACGCCGAGATGCGGTCGCTGGCCACCAGCAGCAGCTGGTCGCCCAGGTCGTACAGGTCGCGCACCTTGCCGCGCGCATCGGGCGCAATATCGATACCGCTCACCGCGAACCCTCCCTCTTCGGAAGCCTGCCGAACACACCCGCCCATTATGGCACAGGCCACGCCGCAGAGCGGTCGTGTTCGCCTGGCAGTCGGCACGGCGCGCGACCACGAGACGCGACGCGCACCGCGGCGCCGAACCGCGCCGTCGCATGCCGGAGAGCCCTGGCCTGCGCCTATGAGCGCTTGCGTGCCGCCTTCTGCGCCGCACGCTCGTCGTACAGCGGAAGATACAGGGTGAACGTGGCGCCCACGCCGGGCTCGCCCTCAACCCCCACGCGGCCATGATGGCGGTCGATGATCTCGCGCACCACCGACAGGCCGATCCCCAGCCCCCCGCTCTCGCGGCTGCGATGCGCATCCGCTCGCCAGAAGCGATCGAACACGCGCTGGGCCTCGTCGGAGGTCAGGCCCACGCCGGTGTCGCTGACCGCAATCGTGGCCATGCCGTCCTCGCGCCCCACCCTCACGGTAATGCCGCCTTCGGGCGTGTAGCGCACCGCATTGGAGATGAGATTGGCCGTAGCCTGGCGAATCATGTCGGGATCGCCCAGCACGCACACGCCCGGCTCGGCCCGGTAGCTCAGGGTCAGGCCCGCGTCGCGCACATACGAGTCGTGCATGGTGACGATCGCCTTGATCAGGCTGCCTACGTCCACCACCTCCTCCTTCAGAGGAGTGGAGCGATTCTCGAGGCGCGACAGCTTCAGCAGCGAGTCCACCAGGCGGCTGAGGCGCTGCACCTCCGAGCTCACCGTGCCCAGATGCTCCTCGTCGGTGGGGTACACCCCGTCCACCATGGCCTCCACGGTAGACTGGATCGCCATCAGCGGCGTGCGCAGCTCATGCGCCACATCGGTGGTCAGACGCCGCTCAAGCCTCCGGTCGCGCTCCACCGACTCGGCCATGGCGTCGAAGGTCTGGCCCAGCTTCGATACCTCGTCCTGACCGGACAGGCCCGTGCGCGCCGACAGGTCGCCTTGGGCCATCGAGGCCGCGGTATCGGTCATGCGCCTGATGGGGCGCACCAGGCTGCGGGCGAACAGGTAGCCGATCAGCGAGGCCAGGATCACCGCGATCACCGTGGCCCACACCATGGCCTGATACGAGCGCTCGCGGAACTCCTCGTCGGCATTGCGCAGCAGGGTGTCCGACCCCTCCACCCATACGCGCACCGACCCCACCGCGCGCGTGTCCACCACCACGGCGGCGCGGGCGGTGTTGGTCTTGCCCTGGTTGGGAGCAAGCGAGGGAATCTCCACATTGCCCACCAGGGCCTTCGCAACCGTGGAATCGTAGACGACCGTCCCGTCGGCCGCAGCCACCTGCACGCCGATGCCCTGGTACACCGTCACCGCGTAGTCGGCCGGGGCCACCACCTGCTCGGTGAACGCACCCGACTCGGCGTAGCGCTCGGCAATCAGCTCAGCCGTGGTGTCGGCCACAGCCTGCATGTTGTCGCGCGTGTACATCTGGAAGTACTGCTCCCACACGAACGACACCACGCCGATCGCGATGAGCGCCGTCATGGCGGCGATCAGCGCGAAGGACAGCGTGGTGCGCGCGGTGTAGCTGAGCCTGCTCAGCAGCGGGCGACGAAAGAGCCCGAGCCCCTCTGGGCGAACAGCTTGCTCTGACACGTTCTCCCCCTTCGGAGCTCTGACGAGCGGCGTGCGACCGAGCGGCCTAGTCGTTGCCGGCCGAGGCGCTGGGATCCTCGAAGCGATAGCCCACGCCGTGCACGGTGTGCAGCCACTTGGGATGACGCGGGTTGTCGCCGATCTTGGCGCGAAGGTTCTTCACATGCGAGTCGATGGTGCGCTCGTAGCCCTCGAAATCGTAGCCCAGCACCTTCTCGACCAGCTCCATGCGCGAGTACACGCGCCCAGGGTAGCGCGACAGGGTGGTGAGCAGCTTGAACTCGCTGGCGGTAAGATCGACCTCGGTGCCCTGAACCAGCACCTTGTGGCCCGACACGTCGATGGTGAGGTCGCCGAACTCGAGCACCTCGCGCTGGGGCTCGGAGTCGGAGTGCACGCGGCGCAGCAGGGCCCGCGCACGCGCCACCAGCTCGCGCGGGCTGAAGGGCTTGATCAGGTAGTCGTCGGCACCCAGCTCAAGACCGATGATGCGGTCCTCCACCTCGCCCTTGGCGGTCAGCATGATGATGGGCACGTCAGAGTTGTCGCGAATTGCACGGCACACGCGCTCGCCGGGGATGCGCGGCAGCATGAGGTCCAAGATCACGAGGTCGAAGTGGTGCTTGCCGAACTCGTCCAGGGCCTCCTGGCCGTCGCCCACGGCGGTAACCCAGTAGTTCTCATGCTCAAGGTACGCGGTCACGGCATCGCGAATGGCCTTCTCGTCTTCAACCAGCAGAATGCGACGGGTCTCATTGCTCATCGATCGATCACCTGTTCCTTACTCGTAAGGCGGATCTTCCTTCGGGCCCGCGGGTGCGGGCAGGTTTGCATATATTGTAACTATTCCCTGATAGGCCACGCCATCCCGCCTCCTCCATGACAGAATTAACACCATGGATCAGCAATTTCGCCGCAACGGGCGCCCTCTGCGAGGCACGGGCCCGACCCGCGCCTCAGCCTCGTCGAAGCCCGCCGCGCGCAGGGGCGGCGCGTCTGCGCGCCCACGCACGCGCGCAGCCTCCACGCCCGCCGCAGGTGTCCCGATGACGGGCAGCGCGAAGCCATCCGCAGGTAGGTCGGCCGCGGGCGTCGGTTCGCGCGGCCACAGCGGCATCGGGTCGCATGGCCGCAGCAGCGTCGGATCGCATGCGGGCGTGGCGGCCCACGCTCGTCTGGCAAGCGCGAGCGCAGCCGGCGGACGCCTGCGGCGCACGGCCACAGGCCGCGTCCCCTTGAAGGCGCAGCAGCAATCGACCCTCGTCACCCGCAGGCGCTTCGTACTGGGAGCCATCGGCGCCGGCGCCGTGGTGGCCGCTGCGGGAGCCGGCACCTTCGCCCTGGCGCACCGCAGCAGAAACACCGTCGCCCTGGACACGCTGAAGGTTCCCAAGTCCGCCGTCACCACGCTTGACGACCTCACGGCCCTGGACGGCCCCGACGGCATGCTGAGCCTGTCGGGCACGATCGAGCTTCCTCTGGGCACCCTGGTGTGGATGAGCCATGCCGACGTGGCCGCCTGCCTGGTGCCGGGCGCCGAAGGCAGCCCGCTGGCCACCGTGTCGCTGCTGAGCCTTGCCGGCGCACCCGTTGCCACGCCCGTGCTCTCGCGCGCTCAGGGAGCCGCCGAGGGCTTCGAGATCTACGACGTGCGCGCCACCGACAAGGGCCTGGTATGGGTGGAGGCGAACATCCTCAGCGGCGCCTGGCGCGTTCACACCGCGCCCCTGAACGGCACCAAGCTGGGCGCAGTGGCCCTGGCCGACGAGGGCGAGGCCGACACCGAGGCCCCCAGCCTGGCGGCGATCGACGGCTCGGCCTTCTGGCTGGTGAACCCCAAGCCCCACGACGACGTGGTGAGCGGCTCGTGCGTGCTGCGCGGGGCGGCCTTCGGCAGCGACAGCCCCCGCGAGCTGATGAGCGCCCCGAAACGCGCCTACTGCCCGCTGCAGGCAGGCCCCGACGCCCTGGTGGTGGCCGCGCGCTCGGCCCAAAACGCCGCGCACGTGCAGATCAGCTGCATCAACCCTGCGGACGGCACCGTGCGCGACAGCATCGCGCTGCCCGCCGGCATGCGCCCGCTGGAGGTGGCCTACGGCCCCACGGGCCTGGCATTCTCGTTCGAGAAGATCTACAGCTTCGGCGAAGGCATCGCCAACCTGGGAACCTACGTGCCGCGCACGCGCGCGGGCGGCTCGGCGGGCGCGTACGACGACGCCCCGTGGTTTCGCTTCGGGCGCACGCCCAGCTCGGCCCCGTGCTGGTGCGGCAAGCTGCTGACGGTGAAGTCCACCTACTCCGTGGCGGTGGTGGACCTGGCCGCGGGAACCTACTTCTCGATTCCCGTGGATAGCGGGGCCAGCTCGTACGGCGAATGCACGGCCACCGTCGGCGCGTTCGACCGGCTGGTGACCTTCGCGAACATCGACTACACCCCCGTGGGCAAGAGCCGCGTGCGCACCTGCCGCGTGAAGGTATGGCAGCCCGCCTAGCCCAAACGGCTCGTGCGCACGCAGGTGAGGTGTCCGTCGCGACCCTCGAACAGGCTGACCAAACCGTCTTTGCTCGCGTACATCCGCCTGAACGCACCCGGCGTCAATCCCACCTCGCGTCCGGACCGACCCTCGGCACGACGCACCTCGGCCCGCTCGCGGGCAAGGGCGCGACCCGCCGGGCCGTGCGGTCGCGAAGCGCTGCGCCCCTCCGCGCTCATGCGTACCGCACCTCCCAGAACACCAGGCCCTGCGCCGGCGCGCACTCGCCCGCCGCACGACGGTCGGCGGCCTTCAGGGCCTCGGCGATCCACTCAGGGGCGCGCTGACCGCGGCCCACGGCCACCAGCGACCCCACCATCGTGCGCACCATCGAATGCAGGAAGGCGTTGCCCACCACGCGCACCTGCAGCAGCGGCTCGCCCAGCACCTCGCAGCGGTGCAGCGACACCTCGCGCACGAAGCGGCACGTGGGCTTGCCCTCGGCCGACGCCGCCTTGCAGAAGCTCTTGAAATCATGCTCGCCCACGAAGCAGCGCGCGGCCTCCTGCATGGCATCAACGTCCAAGCTGCCGGCAACGTGCCAGCTCACCTGGGAAGCGAACAGCGAGGGCACCGCGCCTTCGTGCACATGGTAGCGATACTCGCGCTCCACCGCGTCGAATCGAGCCGAAAACCCTGCGGGGCGCCGATCGACCCGCTGCACCGCGATCCGATCGTGGGTCAGCGCGTTCAGCGAGCGCACCGCCGCACGCGACAGCAGCCGCTCGCACTCGTCCTGCGTAACGTCGAAGCTGACCACCTGGCCGCGCGCATGCACGCCGGCATCGGTGCGACCCGCGCACACCACCTCCACGGGGCGGCGCAGCATCACCGACAGTGCCTGCTCCACCTGGCCCTGCACGGTCAACTGACCCGGCTGGCGCGCGAAGCCCGCGAAGGCCGCGCCCTGGTATCCCAGCAGCACCGACACCGTGGCGGGGAAGGCGGGGTCGCAGGACCGCTGAGCCTGGGCGGCGCGGGTGGCCTGAGCCATCCGCGCGGCGGCCACCTGCGCCTCGGTCAGCATCCCGTCGCCCGTGCGCGTCGCAGCAGCGCGCGCCGACGCGCGGTCCGCCGCCATCCGCGTCGCGTCCGCATCCTGCGACAGCGCCCCCTCTTGCAAGCGATTCGCTACCATGCGGCCGTCCCCAGCAGCTGGTGCAGCTCGGAGCGCAGAAACACGCTGCGCGCGTCCACGCTCAGGGGCAGCGCCGTACGAAACACCTTGCCCGCCTGACTGCGCACGCTCAGGAACACGCGGTCATCTCCCGGGTACATCTTCAGCAGACGGTTCAGGTGCGCCAGACTCGACTCGTCGATCTGGTGCGCGGTCATGCGAAGCTCCAGCGACTCAGGCGGCATGCCGCGCCCGTCGTCGGAATCCTCGGGCAGGTCGAGCACCTTCACCTCGTAGGCCACGATCTGCGTGCCGCGGTCGCTGCGCTCGAACTTGCCCTTCACCTGCACGATGTTGTCGTCCACCAAGGCGTCGGCGTTATCGTCGTACTTGAAGCAGATGCAGTCCATCGAGCCCGTGGCGTCCTCAAGGCTGAAGGTGGCCATGCGCTTGCCGGTTTTGGTGAGCTTCGTGGCAACGCCTGTCACCAGGCCCACGAACCAATCCGACTTGATATCGTCCTTGCGATCGACCAGCGATCCCAGACGATGCTTCGAGATGCGGGCCGCCGCGCGCTCGTAAGGGCGCATGGGATGGTCCGACACGTAGATCTTCAGGATCTCCTTCTCGTTCTTCAGCTTCAGCTGCTTGGGCCACTCCACGCCGTCAGGCTCGGGCGTATCGTGCGAGAAGCCCGAGTCAGGATCGTCGCCGAACATGTCGAACATGCTCACCTGGCCGGCGTCGCGGTCCTTCTGGTTGCGGGCCGCGCTTTCCAGCAGGGGCGTCTCGTCCACGAAGTACATCAGCTGCTTGCGCGTGTAGCCGGTCGAATCGAAGGCCCCGCCCTTCACCAGGGCTTCGAGCGTCTTGCGGTTGTAGCACTTCGAGTCCAGGCGGCGCACGAAGTCGTGCAGCGACTCGTAGGGCCCGTTGGCCTCGCGCTCGGCGATGATCTCGTCCGCCACGTTCCTGCCCACGCCGCGCACGCCCACCAGGCCGAAGCGGATGCCGCCCTCAACCGGCGTGAACTCCACGTTCGACGAGTTGATGTCGGGCGGCAGCACGGGCGTGCCGTTGTGGTTGCAGCTGGCGATGTAGTGAATCAGCTTGTCGGTGTTGCCCATGTAGCTGGACAGCACCGCCGCCATGTACTCGTTGGGATAGTGCGCCTTCATGTAGGCCGTGCGCATCACCAGGATGGCGTAGGCCGCCGAGTGCGACTTGTTGAACGCATACTTCGCGAACTTCTCGGCGTCGTCCCAGATCTTCTCGGCAATGCGCGCGTCGTAGCGGTTTTCGATCGCGCCGGCGGTCCAGTCCTCCTTCAGCTTGCGCATGATGTCGAGCTTCTTCTTGCCCATGGCCTTGCGCAGCTTGTCGGCCTTGCCCGCCGAAAAGCCGCTCATCACCATCGACACCTGCATGATCTGCTCCTGGTACACCATGGTGCCGTAGGTTTCCTCCAGCAGCGGGCGCAGGCGCTCGTCGTAGTAGTGCGGCCGCACCTTGCCCGAGGCCACCTGCACGTAGTCGTCCACCATGCCCGACTCCAGCGGGCCCGGGCGGTTGAGGGCGATCGAGGCCACCACGTCCGAGAAGCGCTGCGGGGGCAGGCGGCGAAACAGGCTGACGTACAGCGGGCCCTCCACCTGGAACAGGCCGTCCATGTTCACATCCTGCATCAGCTTGAACGCCAGGGGGTCGTCGGTGGGAATCTGCTCGGGCACCACGTCGATCCCATGCGCCGCCTTCACGTTGCGACACGCTCGCGACAGCACGCCCAGGGTGCGCAGACCCAGGAAGTCCATCTTCAGAAGTCCCAGATCAGGCGTGTAATGGCCGTCGTACTGCGTGATGATGCCGCCGCCCTTGGTGTCGCGCTTCATAGGCACGTGGTCGCTCATGGGGTCGCGGCAGATGATCGTGGCGCAGGCATGCACGCCCTCGTTGCGCAGGTGACCCTCGATGCCCAGCGCCGCGTCGATCACCGCGTGCACGTCCTCGTCGGTGGAGTAGGCCGTCTTCAGGTCGGGATTCGACTCCAGCGCCCTTTCGATGGTGATGCCCAGCTCGTCGCCGATCAGCTTGGTGATGCGGTCGCCCACGCTGTAGGGATAGTCCAGCACGCGCGCGGCGTCGCGCACCGCGTTCTTGGCCTGCAGCTTGCCGTAGGTGATCACGCCGGCCACGTGGTCTTCGCCGTACACGTCCCTGATGTGGTCGATCACCTCGCCGCGGCGCTCGTCCTCGAAGTCCACGTCGATATCGGGCATCTCCACGCGCTCGGGCGACAGGAAGCGCTCGAACAGCAGGCCGTTCGACAGCGGGTCGAGGTCGGTGATTCCCATGGCGTACGCCACGATGGCCCCGGCGGCCGAACCGCGGCCCGGGCCCACGCCGATGCCCTGACTGCGCGCCCACTCGATGTACTCCTGCACGATCAGGAAGTACGCGGGGAAGCCCTGCTGGATGATCACGCCCATCTCGTAGTCGGCACGCTCCTGCGCCTCGGCGGGCACGGGGTCGCCGTAGCGGGCCACCAGGCCCTCCTGCACCCGCTTGCGAAACCAGGTGTCCTCGGTCTCGCCCTCGGGCAGGGGGAAGCGCGGCAGGATCGAGTCGCGCTCAAGCTCCACCGTGCACTTCTCGGCGATCTCGATGGTGTTGTCGCAGGCCTCGGGGAAGTCGGCGAAGGCCGCGCGCATCTCCTCCTCGGTCTTCATGTAGAACTGGTCGTTGGGAAAACGCATGCGGTCGGGCTCGTTCACCTTGCGGCCCATGCCGATACACAACAGCACGTCGTGCGAGTCGGCGTGCTCCTGCAGCAGGTAATGGAAGTCGTTGGCGGCCACCGTCTTGAAGCCGCACTCGCGGGCAAGTCGGTCGAGCATCTTGTTCAGCTCGGGCTGCGAGCGCCCCGCCTCGGTGCGCACCTCGGGCCCCTGGTTCTGCAGCTCGATGTAGAAGTCGCCGGGCGCGAAGCACGAGGCCAGCTTGCGCGCCCAAGCCACGGCCTCCTCGTACAGCCCCTGGTCGAGATGGCGCGGCACGATGCCCGCCATGCAGGCCGACGTGGCCACCACGCCCTCGCCGTACTTCTGCAGCATGGCGAAGGTGGTGCGCGGCTTGTAGTAGAAATTGTCCACGTGCGACTCGCTGACCAGCTTCAGCAGGTTGTGATAGCCGGTGGAGTTCTTGGCCAGCAGGATGAGGTGGTACAGCCGCGGCTTGCCGTCGCGACGCAGGCCGTCGTCGTCGGTAAAGTACACCTCCACACCGTACAGGGGCTTCACCTTCTTGCCCGTCTCGGCCTCCACGGCCTCGCACGCCTGGCACAGCTCGGGAACGCCCGACATCACGCCATGATCGGTGATCGCCACCGCAGGCATGCCCAGATCAGCCGCGCGACGCACCATGTCCTTGATCTTGGTCATGCCGTCAAGCAGCGAGTACTCGGTGTGGTTGTGCAGGTGTACGAATGCCATGATGTGCCTCGAATCCGAAAGGGGACGTGCCGAAAGCGCAGCGGGCCGCCCGCCGCGCTGCAGCGGACGAGGTCGATCGAAGCGCTATGGTATCAAGCGGGCCGAACCCCCGCCAGAGAACAGATCGTGTAGAAACCACGTGCGCACGAACCGGCCCCGCAAAGCGCGGCATGCCGCAACCCGCACGGTTCCCGCCGATTCAGCGCGCGGCTGCGTGCGCGGCTCCCGCCGTTCCGCAATCGATCAGGCCTCGGCAGCCGCTCCGTCGCCCGCGCTGAGGGCCGCACCGATCGCGCCGGCATAGCGGGCGTGCTCCACCGTGTGCACCGGTGCACCCAGATGCGCACTGAGCCGCTCCACCACGTAGGCGTTGTCGCACAGGCCGCCTGTCAGGAAGTACTCCGCGCTGCGCAGCTGACCCACCAGGGCGCTCACGCGGCTCACCACCGACTCCACGATCCCGTTGGCGATGTTCTCAAGCGGCTCTCCGCGCCCGATCAGCGACACCACCTCCGAGTCGGCGAACACCGTGCACACGCTGGTGATCGGCGTGGGGTCGCCGGCCTTCGCCAGCTCCGACAGCGTGGACTGCGACACGCCCATGCGGTCGGCCATCAGCTCAAGGAACTTCCCCGTGCCCGAGGCGCACTTGTTGTTCATCACGAACTTGCGCACCTTCCCGCCGGCCACCTGGATGATCTTGGTGTCCTGCCCGCCCACGTCGATCACCGTGCCGTCGGTGCCGAACAGATGCCAGGCCCCCAGGCCATGACAGGTGATCTCGGTAACCGCCTTGTGCGCGTAGGGCACCGCCACGCGCCCGTAGCCGGTTGCCACCACCGTGCTGCCCTCCAGGCTGAAGCCCCGTGCCACCACCTCGCGCGCCACGCGGTCCGAAGCGTCCACGCTGCTGAAGCCCGTGGGCATCAGGAAGGTGTCCAGCAGCTCCCCGTCGGCCATCAGCGCCACCTTGGTGGCCGTCGACCCGATGTCGATTCCGATCGACGCCGTGCGCAGCGTGGGCTGGCTATCCTGTGTACGATTTCGCGACGACTTCAAGCGCGCGCACCCCCTCGTTAACCTCGTGCCGGCTGTTGAACGGCGAGAAGCTGAACCGAACGACCCCCTGGCTCGCCGTGCCCAGAGCCTCGTGCATGAGCGGTGCGCAGTGGGCGCCCGCCCGCGTGCAGATGCCGAACTCCACGTTCAGCCGGTCGGCCACCTCGGCGGCATCCGCGTTGCCGATGTTCAGGGCCACGATACCGCATCGGCCGGCAGGCGAGCCCCCTCCCATAACGCGCACGCCGTCGATGCGCCGCACGCCCTGGTCGAACAGCCGGGCCAACTCCATCACGCGAGCATGCAGGGCCTCCACCCCCTGCTCCTGCAGGTACGACACGCCCGCGCACAGACCCGCCAGCCCGTGGGCGTTCACGGTGCCCGCCTCAAGGGCCTCCGGCAGGGCCTCGGGGTGCGTGCGGCTGTAGCTGCGCATGCCCGTTCCGCCCACGCGCGCGGGCGGGATCGCCAGACCCTCGCGCACGGCCAGGCCGCCCGTCCCCTGGGGACCCATCAGGCCCTTGTGTCCCGTGAAGGCCACCGCGTCAAGGCCGTCGCGCTGCAGGTCGATCGACAGCGCGCCGGCTGTCTGAGCCGCATCCAGCACGAACAGGGCGCCGTGGTCATGCGCGATGCGCGCCATCTGCGCCACGTCGTACACGTCGCCCGTCACGTTGGACGCGTGCGTGACCACCGCCAGCGCCGTGTCAGGGCGGAAGGCCGCCTCATAGGCATCGAGGTCAAGCGCGCCGTCCGACCCGATCGGCACCACGGAAAGACGCGCCTCTGCGCGATCGACCCGGCGGTACAGGGGCCGCAGCACCGAGTTGTGCGAGGCCGCTGTGGTAATGACATGGGAATTCACAGGCAACAGGCCATCAATGGCCGCGTTCAGGGCGTCAGTGGCGTTATGGCCGAAGCACACGCAGCGCGCCGACGGCACGCCCAGCAGCGCGGCCACGGCCACGCGCGCCTCGTACACCGCAAGCGATGCCTCGATCGACGCCTCATGCGCTGCGCGACCAGGCCCTCCGAACAGGCCCAAGGCGCGCACCACGGCCTGCGCCACCTGCGGTGGCCGATGAAGCGCGGTGGCTGCGCAATCGAAGTAGATCACCTGGGCTCCTTGAACGAACTCGCACGGCAGCAGGTTAGGCCCTCACTGTAACGCGATCGAACGCCCCCGCGAACGAAAAGGCCGCCGCGCCCTTGGCAAGCGGCGCGTCCCCACAATGGCGGTCGCGATGGGGGTCGGTGGCATCGGGCGGCAAGGTCGCGCATGCCTAGCCCAGCATCTCCACGAAGGCCCCGATGCGCGTGCGCAGCTGCTCGGAGTCGCCGTCGGAGTAGCCGGTCTCGATGCTCAGCACCGGGAACCCGGCCTCCTCCACGGCCCTCTCCAGCGCCGGGGCCTCCAGCTTGTAGGTGGTGCAGAACGTCAGGTTCGCATTGATCACGCCATCCACCTGGTACGTGCGGGCCAGGCGAATCACGTCGTCGATGCGGCCCCCGTTGGGCGTGAAGCACGCGCAGTTGTTCTTCATGTAGCGCTGTGACAAAGCCTGGAACTGGCCCTCCAATGTGGTCTGCGTCTCGTCCACCAGGTTCTCGAAGGAGCGCGTGCCCGTGCACATCTCCTCGCAGGCAACCACGGCGCCGCACGTCTCCACGATGTGGTGCAGCTTCCAGTTGGGAATGGCCATCGGCGTTCCCGTGATCAGGATGCGCTTCGAGCCCGCGGGCACGGCGCTGACGCCCTGCTCGATGCGCCGCTCAAGCTCGTCGGCCAGGCGGTTGCACATCTCGGCGCAGCGCACAGGGTCGTCGAAGAACGATATCTGCATCATCAGCAGGGCATCGGCGCCGCTGATGGGCGCCACCCTCGACTTGCGGGCCTCGAACACGCGAGCCAGCGCGCGACGCCTGTCGTTGGTCACCTTGATGGCCTTCGCCAGATTCTCGCTGGTCAGCTGATTGCCGGTTACCCTCTGCACCTCATCGGCGAAGTCCCTGATCTCGTCCGCCCACTTGTCGATGTCCTTCTGGCGCTTCATCTGGGGAGTGTCCATCACGTACAGCGGCGCGTCCTTGGCAAGGATCTCGTAGGCCTTCTTCTTGCCGTCGCACGTGGTCTCGCCCACGAACAGGTCGGCGATGCGGAAGAAGGGGCAGGTGCGGCTGATCCGCGCGCCCACCGACGCCTTGATCAGCGGACATACGTCGGCGGGAAGCATCTGCTCGCCCGCGGGCACCCAGAACTGCGAGCCGCCGCACAGGCCCGTGACGATGCCGTCGCAGGCCAAGATCACCTCATCGGGAACGTACACGCAGAAGGCGCCGAACACCTTCTGCCCGTTGGCCTGGGCCTCGATCAGCTCGGCCGGGCGCATGCCGTGAATATCGGCGGCCACCATGTCCCAGAAGGCCATGCTCTCGGGGCGGTTCCGCTGCGACAAGAACACATCGCCGAACGCCGTGGGCAGCATGCTGCACAGCGCATCGTGCGCCTTCACATCCATTCCCAGGCTCTTCCACATCCCAACGCGATCGGCCACAGCGGCCCCTTTCCCTCGTTTGCGCAGACCGACGGAAAAGCAGAGCCTCGCAGCCTGCCACCCCAGGTTGCTTCGTCGCACGCGAATGAACGCAGAGCGAGGGCCGCATTCATGCGGAAGGCCGCGCAGACCGCGCCGACCAACCATTAGCCACTCTTATAGCACTGTACCACGACGACACGACCGCACGGGAATCAAGGGGTCGCGCGCAACGGCAAGCGCGCGTGCCCGCATCCCCTACGAGGCCAGCATCTCGATGAAGGCGCCCAGCCTCATGCGCAGCGCCGCTGAGTCAACGCTGCCCAGGTCGTACTCCACGCACATGAAGGGCAGCCCCGCCGCCTCCGCCGCGCGCTCCAACGTCGGCGCCTCAAGCGCGTGGGCCGAGCTGCCGGGCACCTGGGCGCACACCACGCCCTGCGCACCTTGTCGCTGCGCCAGCTCCACCAGGGCCTCGGCGCGCGGGGCCAGAGGGACGCGTCCGGGCACCGGAGCCTCGGCGATATGCGCCGCCAGCGCGTCGATCAGCCCCTCCACCGTCTCGGCCCCATCGCTCACCGTGCGCTCGAAGGAAAGCGCGCCCACGCCGGCATCCTCGCACACCACCACGCCGCCGCATTGCTCCACCAGGAAGTGCAGGGCGCGGTCGAACATGCGCAGCGGGGTTCCCGTCACCATCAGCCGCGCGCCCCCATGTGCGACCAGGGGGCTCGCATCGCCCCCCGCTCCCCCGCCGGCGGACGGCCCGCTCGCACGCGGTGCCGCGCAGGCCTCGCCCGCCGTCCCGAAGGCCAGCTGGGCGCGTGCGGCCTCCAGCTCGTCAACCAGCAGGTCGGTGGCGCCGATGAAGCGCATCGGGTCGTCGAAGCCCGCGCATTGAAGCACCAGCAGCGCGTCGGTCCCGCCGATCAGCGGCGCCTGAAGCCCGCGGGCGGCCTGCAGGTGCGAAAGCGCCCGTCGGCGCGCATTGCCCTGACGGATGGCCTGTCGCAGGCGATCGACCGAAAGCGGCGTACCCGTCGCCCGCGCTATCTCGTCTGCCAGCGCGCGCAGCTCGGCGGCCAGAGCCGTGCGGGACGCAGCGCGGCGCACGCGCGGCACGTCCAGCACGTGCACCGCGGCAGGCACCGCAGCCGTCAGCGCATCGACGGCCAACGTCCGCGCATCGGACAGCGTGTCGATCACCACCAGGTCGGACAGGGCCATGAACGGACAGGTGCGGCTGACGGCCGCGCCCACCAGCGACCTCGTTGCGGAATCGGCCTCGCAGCCCAGCGCATCGCCTGCGGCCTGGGCCCACCACGCGCACGACCCCGCCACCGCCGTGGCCACGCCGCCGCAGGCCCACACCAGCTCGGCAGGCGCAAGGTCGGAGGCCAGGCCCACCACCACTGCCCCGCGCTCGCGCGCGCGGGCAAGCTCGGCGGCGCGCTCGGCATGCAGGCGGCTGGCGAAGAGGTCGAAGTAGGAAAGCGACCGCGGACGCCCGTGCGACGCGGCACGCGACGCCGCAGAGTCGAGCTCCCTCAGCGTGCGCCACAGCAGCTGCTGCGACTCCGCGTTCACGCCCGCGCCGCACCACAGCCGGTCGGCCTCGATCATCGGCGCACCCCCCCTCCTTGCCCGCACCGAAACAGCAGGCGGTTCGATCGTTCGCCCGACTTTAACGCCCTGCGCCTGGCTCGGCAATGGGATAATGGCCAGTCCACCCCAACCAGCAGGAGGAGCACATGCTGCCGTACCAGATGGTGTTCGCAAGCTACACGGGCCAGGACGACACCGTGTGCGTGCCCGAGGGCGCCACGCACATCGGTCCGGCCGCCTTTCAGCGCAACCGCTACCTGCGCGATGTGGTGATTCCCGAAGGCGTGGTGCAGATCGACGACGAGGCCTTCGACGCCTGCGTGAACCTTGAGCACGTCAGCATGCCCTCCACGCTGAAGGCGATCGGCGCGCGGGCCTTCAAGGGCTGCTGGCGCCTGCAGCACCTCGATCTGCCGGAAGGGCTGGAGGACATTCGCGACCAGGCGTTTCTGCGCTGCCGCGGCCTGGAGGAGCTGTCCATTCCCGAAAGCGTCACTCACCTGGGACGCGAGGCCCTGCGCAACTGCGTCAGCCTGCAGCACCTGCGGTTGCCGGAGAGCATCAGGCGCGTGGAGGAGGGCCTGCTGCGCGACTGCGTCAGCCTGCGAAGCGTGCAGCTGCCCGAAAGCCTGGAAGCGATCGAGGACGACGCCTTCAACACCTGCACGAAGCTGACCGACGTGGAGCTGCCCGAGGGTCTGGGCTGGCTGGGACGGCGCGCCTTCCGCGGATGCGCCGAGCTGCGATGCATCAACATTCCGCTGAGCCTGCCCTCGCTGGAGGAGCGCGTGTTCCTGGGATGCCGCAGCCTGCGCGGCCTTGAGCTGCCCCCCACCTTGGACTTCGTGGACCCGGCGGCCTTCGATCCGCTGGCCGACCCCACCCTGCCCCCCGAGCCGGACAACGACGCGGGCGCCGCCGAGCAGGATGCCGAGAGGCAGCCGGAAGCGAGCGGCAACGTCGCCGATGCCGCCGACGCACAGAACGTCTAGCGGCGGCGACCGAAAGCCGGGGCCTCCTCCTGAGCCGAATCCACCTCCCCCGACGCCTCCGCCCTCGAAGCCGCGGGCCGGTCGGCGCCCGACGGCGCAGACGCGCCGCCCTTCGCCCTTGCGCGCCTCGGGTCCGACGAACCCACCGCCGGCAGCGGGATGTCCCACGACAGGCCGTCGTAGAGGTTCAGGCTGCGTGCCGGAAGGTATCCCACCCCTGCCGCCACCAGCGCGAACAAAGCGCAGGCCGGCCCGAACCACTCCAAGGCCAGCAGGGCCGCGGCCACCGGGCAGCGGGTTGACGCCGAGAACGAGGCGATCATGCCCACCGCGCACGCCAGGTCGATCGGCGCGCCCGTCATATGCGCCCACGCCGCTCCCGCCAGCGCCCCCACGCACAGCGAGGGCATGATCTCGCCGCCCTTCATGCCGAAGCCCAGGCACACCGCCGTCAGCTGCACCTTCCACAACGCGTCCGAGAAGCCTACCGGCAGGCCCGAGAACGCCTGCTCGATCTGGGTCGCCCCCGTGCCGCTGGCCACCCATCCACCGAAGGCCAGCAGGGCCACGACCAGCACCGCGCCTGCCATCAATCGGGTCAGCTGGCTGCCGAACAGCTCCTTCGACAGCCCGTGCACCAAGCGCGCCGTTATCGTGAAGCCGAAGCCGAAGGCCGCGCCGATCACGGCGATGCAGGCGACCTCGGGCACGGCGGCCGTCCACGACCCCACGCTCACCAGATGCGCCCACGAACCGCGCCCGCCCGCCAGCAGCGTGACGCCCCACGCCGCCAGCGCGGCCGCGGGCAGGCAGACGATGCGCGCGTCGCGCAGCTCGCGCGCCGAGGGGCGAACCACCTCCACCACGAAGGCGATTGCGGCGAACGGAGCCCCCATCAGCGCCGCGAAGGCGCCTACCATGCCCGCCGACACCATCACGCGGTAGGACCCCGGCCCCAGCCTCAAGCGCGCGGCCAGCCCTGCGGCCAGCGACCCGCCCGCCTGCAGAGCGGCGCCCTCCTTGCCTACCGAGCCACCGCCCACCAGGGTAAGAGCCGTGGCAGCCACGATGGCGGGGGCCACGCGCGGCGACACCGGGCGATCGAGGCGCGCAGCCGCCACCACGTCAAGCGTTCCCGTCGAGAAGCGGGCGCCCAGCACGCGGTATGCCAGCCACGAGGCCGCCACCAGCAGCGGAAGCAGGGCGCCCAGACGTATATCGACGCGAAACGCCTGCTCGGCGAGACGTGCGACCTCCGACAGCATCACGGCGACGGCGCCGCCCACCGCACCGCACGCCAGCGCACCGCCCAGCCAGCGCACGGGGTGACGCCACAGGCTGGCGGCGCCTTCCGAATCCGCAGATGACGCGCATGCTCCCTCGGTGGTGCATGCTCCTTCAGCCGCGCACGACCCCTCGGCCGCGCGCGCCCGCTCCTCCTCGCCGGTTGCGCCGGCCACGCCGATCGCGTCGCCCGCATCGCTCATGCCGCACCTCCCCTCGCGCCTTCATCTGCTCGCACGCACCCATGCGCCGCGCGCCATCCTGGGCTCGATGTCGCCGCCCAGCGCTCGCCATCATCCGACGCCCCGCCCACCCGCAACCCACGGGGCGCCACCTCAACCTGAGCCGCTCCTCAGCCGCCGCCGTCGGCCCTGCGGCCTGCCGCCTGCCGTCCGTCGCCATCCACCGCACCCGAACGCACGGGGGGGCGGGCACCCGCAGGCGCCCGCCCCCTCCCCCCTCTTGCCACAGGCACGCGACAAGCCGCGCCAGAGCCTTCCTAGGCCTAGGCCTTCGCCTTGCCGTGCTTGTAGATGAACCAGTAGGCCATGCCCACCAGGGCGCCGCCCACCACGTTGCCTGCCGTGGCGATCGCCAGGTTGACGGCCAAGCCGGACACGCTGACCGCGCCGGCGGCACCGACGCCCAGGGTGTTCAGCAGCAGGCCCATGGGCAGGAAGAACATGTTGGCCACGCAGTGCTCGAAGCCCGCGGCCACGAACGCCGAGATGGGCAGGATGATGCCGATCACCTTGTCCACCGTGGTGCGCGCGCCGAAGCCGATCCACACGGCCAGGCACACGAAGATGTTGCACATGATGCCCTTGAAGAAGATCGCCTCGGGCGTCAGGGCCACCTTGCCCGCCGCCACGGCGACCATGGCCTCGCCCACGCCGCCGGCATTCAGCTTCCACACGCCGGCCAGGTAGATCAGGCTCACGGCCAAAAGGGCGCCGGCCAGGTTGCCCAGCCACACGATCGCCCAGTTCTTGCCCATGTCGCCCCAGCCGATGCGCTTCGACGCCTTGGCCGTCAGCATCAGCGAGTTGCCGGTGAACAGCTCCGAGCCGCAGCACAGCACCAGCACCAGGCCCAGGCAGAAGCAGATGCCGCCCACCATGCGCTGAGCGGCGAAGGGCATGGTGGGGTCGCCCAGGAAAATACAGAAGTACATGCCGCCGAAGGCGATGAACGCACCCGCCAGCATGGCCGACACGAAGCACTTGGCCGGCTTCATGGCCACCTTGCCCAGCGCCACCGTCTCGGCCTTGTCGGTAATCTCGGCCGGCGACAAGGCGTCCGGCTTCACCAGCTTAAGGTCATCTGCTGCCATCGCAATTCCCCTTCCACCACGTATCCTCGGCAAACCGAAGAAGGGGCACCGCGTGGGTGGCCCCCTCCTTCGTCTTGCCCCTATGACATTGTCTCGAAGCGGCTCGTGTCCGCTCCCTCACGCAAGCATGCCGCGATCCTCTCGACCGCGTCCCTCACCGCCGGGGCCAGAGGGTCGAAGAACTCGGTGGACTGCACCTGGATGCCCAGAAACACCACGTCGTCGCAGCATTCCGCCAGCCTTCCCAACAGAAAGGTCATGGGCAGGCTGTGCGTGCTCAGCAGAAACTGATCGGCCACGTCGTCGGCGGTCAGCCTTCTGACCTGGCCTGGCTCCAAACGCATCTCGGCGGCGTCCACGAACACCACCTGCGCGGGCTGCAGCTCGCGAATGTAGTACAGGTCGTCCTCGGGAGTCTGGCCCCCGTCCACCACTTCCCAGCCCTCAAGCGGCTCATCCTGGAACAGCTTGGCAAGCAGCGGGCCGGCGGCGTCGTCGCCGCGCAGCACGCTTCCCGCCGTGAACAGCACGCGGCATCCGCGTGCGGCGCGCTCGGTCACTGGCCCCTCCTCACCATCAGGTACACGTTCGTCTCGTCGCGCACCTTCATAAACAGCTTGATCATCTCCATCAGAAAGGGAAGCTCGTCCCGGTCAAGCGGCATGCTGGTCTTGCCGGGCTCGTTGTACACGTCGATGTTCGACAGGGCCCGACGCGCGGCGGGCAGAAGCGACCTCACATGCTCCTTGCCCACCTCGATCTCGCCGAAGCGCAGCACGCCCTCCAGCTTGCGTCGGGCCTCGTCGCTTTCAAGCAGTTCCGTGATCTTCCGGTAGCTGTCCACGGGCACTTCCAGCACGCGCTCGAAGCAGTCCACCACGCCGGTATGGTGCCCCACGCTCAGCGTGTAGTACAGGACGTCCTGAGCGTCGTCGGGAATCGACTCCGCACGGTCCACGAACTTCATGCGCAGAAGGTAGAACAGAACCTTGTCGCCCACCGTGCCGATGGACTCCATGCGGTTCTCGCCGACGATGTACGGTTTGGTGCCCATTACGCGATACCTACGATCCTCTTCTCCAGAATGCTCTTCAGCTCGGCGTACACCTCCACGCGCCGCGGATCCTGCTCGGCGTGGATCAGCCCGTCGATCGAGCCCAGCACGTCGCCGTTCTCGGGGGTCAGGGCGTCCATGAAGCCGTTCACCAGCTCGCGTCCGAAATGATACCCCGAAAGCCTGCGCGCCTCGCGCTCCATCTCTACCCGCAGGCGATAGGGAACGCCCTCGTGCAGGAAGGGCGCCTGCTCGTTCTCGGCCTCCACCAGGTGCGTCTCGTGCAGCTTCTGCCCCAGCATGCCCAGGGCAATCGCGAAGCCGTAGATGGTCTGCGCAGGCGAGGGCGGACAGCCGGGAATGTACACGTCCACCGGCAGCAGCTTGTCGGTGCCGCCCCACACGCAGTAGTTGTCGTGGAAGATGCCGCCCGTGCACCCGCAGGCGCCGTACGACACCACCAGCTTGGGGTCGGGGGCGGCCTCGTAGGCGCGCAGGGCGGGCATCCTCATGGCACGGGTGATGGCGCCCGTGTACACCAGGATGTCGGCATGGCGCGGGCTCGCCATGTTCTTGATGCCGAAGCGCTCGGTGTCGAACACCGGCGTGATCGAGCCGAAGATCTCGATCTCGCAGCCGTTGCATCCGCCGCAGTCCACACGGTAGATGTACACCGACCGCTTGATGTGCTTCAGCAGGGCGGCCTTGGCGGCCTCGATCTTCTGGTCCAGCACCACCGGCTCAAGCCGGGTCTGAAGGCGCTCGGGAAGCACGGTCTCAGTCATTACTTGCCTCCTTTGGCCGTAAGCGCCGAGGCATGCGCGGCCTCGGCGTCGGCGGTGCGCTTGCACGCGGTGCACACGCGCGCCAGGCGGATGGCCTCCTCGGCCTCCTCGTTGGCGCCCAGCGTCTCCAGCACGCGCACCGCGTAGTCGATCTCTTTGCGCGGGGCGAAGGGCTTGCCGCACCGCGTGCACTCCTGCAGCGTGTAGGTGCACGTCTCGGTCATGTCGGCCTTGGCCATCACGGCCAGCTCGAACTCGCTGCCCAAGGCGATGGCCTCCACGGGGCACGCCTCCTCGCAACGGCCGCAGAAGATGCAGCGGCCGTAGTTGATCTTCCAGGTGACGGTGCCCTCGCGCTGGTCGGTCTCCATCTCGATGGCGTTGGGCGGGCAGGCGATGGCGCAGGCGGCGCAGGCGATGCAGCGCTCAAGGTCGTGCTCGGGCTTGCCGCGCATGTGCGGCACGGTTTCCAACGGCGCGAAGGGGTAGGCAACCGTTGCGTTGCCGGTCTTCAGCGCGTTGCGAAGTGTCTTAAGCATATGCGATCACCTAATCCTTCAGGGGCGAGTAGGTGCGGCGTGCGCAGTACGACTCAAGCTGAGCCTTGCTGACGGTCTTCTCGGTGCCCTTCTTCACGTCCACGAAGGTCACGCGGTCGGTGCACGAGTAGCAGGGGTCGATGCTTCCCACGATCAGCGCCGCATCGGCCACGGTGTTGCCGCGGAACATGTAGCGCAGCACCGGCCAGTTGCTGTACGTGGCCGCCTTGGCGCGCCAGCGGTAGCACTTCTGGTTGTCGCCCACCATCGCCCAGTGCACGTCCTCGCCGCGCGGGGCCTCGGTGTAGCCGATGCCGAACTTATGCGGCGTGTACTTCCAGTCCTCGTTCAGGATCCTGCCGTCAGGCATGTTCTCAAGCCAGAACTCGCACATAGCGATCGAGTCCATGAACTCCTCGATGCGCACCTGGGTACGGCTCAGCACGTCGCAGCCGTCATGGCTGCGGGCCTTGAACAGGCCCTGGATGTCGGCGTAGCCGTCGAAGGGGTGGTCGAAGCGCACGTCGCGGGCAAATCCCGAACCGCGCACGCAGGGGCCCACCGGGCTGAACGCACGCGCGATCTTGCGGTCGAGCATGCCCACGCCCTTGGTGCGATCCAGGAAGTTCGGCGTGCTCATCAGCTCGTCAAGCAATGCGTTCACATCGTCGCGCAGCTTGCGGATCACGCGCAGCGTCTCGTCCTTCTGCTCCATCAGAATATCGCGCCGCACGCCGCCGATCAGGTTCAGGCCGTAGGTCTTGCGGTGGCCCGTCAGCAGCTCGGCCAGGCGCATCGAGTCCTCGCGCACCCGGAAGAAGTGCATGAAGCCCGTGTCGAAGCCGGTGAAGTGGCACACCAGGCCCAGGTTCAGCAGGTGCGAGTGCATGCGCTCCACCTCAAGCGAGATGGCGCGGATGTACTGGGCGCGCAGGGGCACCGCGATGCCCTGCGCGTGCTCCACAGCCTCGGCGTAGGCCACCGAGTGAGCGTTTCCGCAGATGCCGCACACGCGGTCGGCCAGGAAGGTTACCGCGTCGTAGTTCATGCGCGCCTCCGCCACCTTCTCCATGCCGCGATGCACGTAGAACAGGCGGTAGTCGGCGTCGATGATGTCCTCGCCCTCTACGAACAGGCGGAAGTGACCCGGCTCGTCGGAGGTGATGTGCAGGGGACCCATCGGCATCACCGTGGTCTCCTTGCCGCCCGTGTCGGCCAGGAACTCGTAGTTCTCCACCTCGCTGGCGATCATGGGACGATGGCGGTAGTCCATGCTGTCCTTGCGCAGCGGGTACAGGTCGTCGGGCCAGTCGTCGGGCAGCACCAGGCGCCGCTCGTCGGGCAGGCCCACCGGGCGCAGGCCGAACATGTCGCGCACCTCGCGCTCCGACCACACGCAGGCCGGCACGCGGGGGGTGACGGAGGGGAACTCGAGCGTGTCGGCCGGAACCTCCACGCGCACGGTGCACCAGCACCGGTCCTCCCCCTCCATCGAAAGGATGTAGTACAAAGCGTAGCTGCCGTTGATGGGGCGCTCGTCGTTGCCCACCATCATGGGAAGCCAGCCCCCGCGGCCGAAGTACAGGAACTCCACCACGTCGGGCAGCGAGTCCAGGGCCACCGTGATGGTCACCTGGTCGTCGCACTGCCATTCCGCCGACTTCAGCACGCCGGGGAACCGCTCGCGCACGGCCTCTACGTGGGTAGCACCGGGGCGGGCGGAAGCAACTGCCTGATCCATATTCGCCTCCTTGCTAGAGCGAGCGGTTGAGCGATGCAGGCGCCTGGGCGCCCGCATCGGCATGATCGAACAAAGAACCCACCAGAGGCGCGTTGTGAAGCACGGCCTCGTTGGTCTGCATGACGATGGCCGTCGCCTGCTCGATGCCCGACAGCACCGGAGCCGGCATGGCCACGCCGAACCACAGGATCAGCGCCACCAGCACCACCTGGGGAGCCAGGGCGAAGGGGCTGACGTCGCCCTTCTCCATGCCCTCGGGCGCCTTGCCGAACACGGCCTGGGTGATCACATGGGCGCAGGCCGACACCACGATGGTCAGCGCGATCACGAAGATCACCACGATCACCCAGTGGCCGCCCTGCACGCCGGCGATGATGCCCGTGATCTCGGACACGAACATGGCGAAGGGCGGGAAGCCCGCGAGGGCGAAGAAGCCGATCGACATGAGCACCGCGGTGGCGGGCATGGTGCGCAGGATGCCGCTGATCTTGTTCAGGTCACGCGTGCCGTACTTCATCAGCACGTTGCCCGAGATACAGAACAGCAGGGCCTTGGTGAAGCCGTGGGTGATGCAGTGCAGCAGCGCGGCGGCGATGCCCAGCGGGCCGCCGAAACCCAGGAACAGGGCCACGATGCCCACGTTCTCGCACGAGTGGTAGGCCAGCTTGCGCTTCAGGTCGTCCTGCGAGAACACCGCCAGGCCCGCCATGAACACCGACGCGATTCCCAAGATCAGCATGACCAGCTGCGGGAACTCGGGGCCGATGGCGCCGATCGCCAGAATGTAGAAGCGAATCACGATCAGCATGGCGCACTTCAGCAGCACGCCCGACAGCAGGCCCGACACCGGGCTGGGAGCCTCGGAGTGAGCATCGGGCAGCCAGGTGTGCATAGGGAACAGGCCCGCCTTGGTGCCGAAGCCGATGGCTGCGAACACGAAGGCCACGCGTACCAGCATGCCGTCAAGCGAGCCGGTGTAGGGCAGCACCGAGGTCCAGAAGATCGCCTGGTGCGGGTCGGCCATCACATCGGCCGCGTTGGCGTAGATCAGCACCGTGCTGTACAGGCCGAAGGCCACGCCGGCGGTGCACACGATCACGTACTTCCAGGCCGCCTCGATCGACAGCTTGGCGTCGTAGGCGCCCACCAGGAACACCGTGGCCAGGGTGGTGGCCTCAATGGCAACCCACATCAGGATGATGTTGTTAGAGGCCGCCACCAGCAGCATGGTGAAGATGAACAGGCTGAAGAACACGTAGTACTGCTTCACGCGACCGGGCGTCATGTGCCCGATCTGAATGTCGTGGCGCACGTAGGGGATCGAGTACATGCCCGTCAGGCAGCCGATCACGCCGATCAGGGCCACGAACACGCCGCCCAGGGCATCAAGATGCAGCCAGCCGCCCAGAGCGTCCACCGACGCGGTGCCCACCAGGCCCGTGCCGCCCTCGAAGTACACGCCGCCCGCCAGGAACACCTGGCACACCACGTACAGCGACAGGGCCAGCACCGACAGGATCGACAGCGCGTGAACGGCCTCGAACACCCGCGCCGAAACCGACTTCGCGGGCAGCACCGCCATCAGCAGCGCGGCCGCAAGCGGAGCGGCGATCAGCGTCAGCAGGAGCGATGAGTAATCCATGGTCATCCTCCTAACCCTTCAGTTCCATGAGCTGCTCGGCATCGAGCGAGCCGGTGGTACGGTACACGCGGTAGGCCACCACGGCCATGATGATCACGGCGAAGAAGGCGTCGGTTGCCACGCCCACCTCCACCAGCTCGGGCGCCTGAGGCGCCAGCAGAGCCAGGGTGAGGTGCGAGCCGTTCTCCATCAGGCAGTAGCCGAACACCTGCTTGATGATGTTGCGCTGCGTGACGATGCACGTCAGGCCGATGAAGAAGTGGGCCAGCGAGATCGCCAGCGCAGGCTTCACCTCAAGGGCCGTGGGCAGGCTGAAGCCCTGCACCACCGCGAAGCACACGCCCACCTCAAGCGCCACCAGCACCAGGCTGAGCGTGGGGCTGATGCGCGGCGCGAGGTCGGCACCGGCGTCGCCCACCTTCTTGGCCAGGTACAGGATGATGGCAGGCACCACCAGCACCTTGGTGACGAAGGCCGTTCCCGCCCATGTGAACAGCTCGTTCGACGCCGTCGCCGCGCCCAGCGCCACGAACATCAGCACCAGCACGAACGACTGAAGCGCGTAGCTGTAGGCAGCCGGCTTCGCCTTCTTCGAGAGGACCACCATCATCGACGTGACGATGAGCAGGCCTCCCAGAACGTTAACGAGGGTAAATTCAGTCATAGCGCCCTCCTCCTAGCCCAGCCATGCCGCGGCGATGTAGCTGGAAGCCATCACCATGACGATCAGAACCACCAGCACGCCGGCCATGGCCTTGGGTACGGGCTGGCTGTTGGCAACCACCTCGGAGGGCTCGCCGGGCAGCACGCTGCCCGCCCACTTCAGGAACCAGGCGAAGCAGCCCACCGTCTCGATCAGCGCGATGATCACGATCGCCATGAGGATCGGGTTGCCCTCGGCCACATGGATGCCGCCGCAGAACACGATGTACTTGCTGAAGAACAGGTTCATGGGGGGAGCGCCCGCAATGGCGAACGCACCCACGCCGAAGCCGATGGCCAGCAGGGGCTGCTTCTTCAGCACGCCCTTGATCTGGGGCAGCATGCGGGTGCCCATGGTGTAGCTGAAGGCGCCGGCCACCAGGAAGAACAGGGTCTTGGTGAACGCGTGGTTGAAGATGTGCGCCACGCTGCCCTCGAAGGCCAGGCCGCTGCCGAAGATGTAGAAGCCGAAGCCCAGGAAGATGTAGGCCAGCTGCGAGATGGTCGAGAAGGCCAGCAGGCGCTTCATGTCCTTCTGCGGCAGGTACATGAGGAACGCGAACAGGCAGGTGAGAATGCCGCCGATCACCACGACCCAGCCCACGACCTCGTTGACGGGACCCGCGCCGATCAGCGCGCGGGCGAACAGGGCCACGCCCACCTTCACCATCGACGCGCCGTGCAGGTAAGCCGACACCGGCGTGGGCGCCTCCATGGCGGAGGGCAGCCACATGTAGAAGGGCAGCTGAGCCGACTTGCCCCAAGCCGCCATCAGAATGAGCAGCAGAGCCGCCGTCTTGGCGCCCTCGGGCAGGGCCACCAGGGCCGAGGTGTCGAAGGTGCCGGTGTTCAGGAACAGGATGCCCGCCGCGGCGTACAGGCCCAGCGAGGCGATGTGCGTGAGAATCAGGGCCTTCATGGCCGACTTGCGCGCGGTGGCGGTGTCGTAGTAGCCGATCAGGGCCCACGAGCAGGCGCCCGTCACTTCGAAGAACAGCAGCTGACCCAGAATGGTGGACGAGTACACGAAGCCCGCCATGGCGCCGATGAACACCGTGAAGAAGGCGTAGAAGCGCCGGCGCGGGGCATCTGCGTGCTCGCGGTTGCCCGCGTTGAGGTAGCCCACCGAGTAGATCGAGATCAGCAGGCCGATGCCCACGAAGCAGGGCGCCAGCAGCACGCTGACCTTATCGAACACAAAGCCGAAGATGGCCGTGTTTCCCAGCGCCGCGAAGGTGGCCGTCAGCGATTCGGCGCCCGTGGAGCTCATGAGGTTCCACACCGCCAGCGTGAGCGCGGTGGACACCGCCGCCGCGCCGATGCACAGCGTCTTGGCGTACTTCTGGGGGATCATGACGATCAGACCCGCGGCCACGAAGGGCACGAGCACCGAGGCCATCGCCAGAAGGGTGAGGTTGTTCAGTACCATTCGATCCACCTCCCCTTACATTCCCAGGGCGCAGAACACGAAGGCCACAAGCGAGATGCCCACGACCAGCCATGTCTGACGACCCACATACTTCCAGCGCACGCGCGACACGCTGTTCTCGATGAACGTGCACAGCAGCGCGATGACGCCGACCTTCAGCACATATGCCGCCTCGCCGGTCAGCAGGCCCAGGAACGACATGTCCGTGGCGCTGCCGAACGGAAGGAAGATCGCCACGAACCAGCTGATCACGATGACCTGCTTCATGGACATGGCCACCTTGATCATGGCCAGCGACGGACCCGAGTACTCCTGCAGGGGGCCTTCCTGGATCTCCTGCTCGGCCTCGGCCGCGTCGTAGGGCAGCTTGCCCAGCTCGATGTAGCAGGCGGCGGCGAAGGCGATGCCGGCCACCAGCACGGCTACCGGGCTGTTGGTTGCCATCGAGCCGATGACCTCGCCCATACCGCCCACGTTGGTGGTGCCGGTTGCAATGGCCACCACGAACAGGGCCAGCATCATGGAGGGCTCCACCAGCACGCCGATCAGCAGCTCGCGAATGCCGCCCAGGCCGCCGTAGGCGTTCGAGCGGTCCACGCCCGCCAGGGCGAAGAAGAACCTCGGGATCGCCAGCAGGTAGATGATGGCGATGATGTCACCCAGAGCCGGGACGGGGCTGAACCGGGTGATCATGGGGATGCCGCACGCCAGCAGGAACATGACGGCAAGGAACAGCGGCGGCATGAGGCGCGACACGAAGCTCGCATCCGCCGTGTGAAGGTCCTGGCGCCGCAGCAGCTTGACGATGTCGTAGTAGTCCTGAAGGATCGGAGGGCCCTTGCGCGTGTGGATCTTCGCACGCAGGAACCTCGACACGCCCGAGAACAGGGGGGCAAGCAGCAGCAGGAGCAGGGCCTGCAGTATGCCGATGATGATTTCAGCCATTTCGCACCTCCTTTACAGTAGAACCGCGAGTGCGATCAGGGCGACCAGGGCCGCCACGATGTAGACGATGTACAGGCGGAAGTCGCCGCCCTCAATGGCCTGGACCTTCGAGCTGATCCAGTGCACGAACCGCGACGCGGTGGCAACCACGTAGGTGTCGGCCAGGTTCTCGGCCGCCCGCGCTCCACCGACGGTGCGCTCGTAGGCGCTCACGAAGCGCGAGGCCTGGGCGGCGCAGACGGTGCGGACCTTGTACAGGGGCCCCAGGAAACCGTTCACCTGGGCGCCGAAGCTGGTGGCAACCACCGGCATATGGGCGTCGGGGTTGTAACCGCAGGCCCAGGGCTCCTGACGCGATGCCGAGGAGCCGCTCGACAGCGCCGAGCGCAGACCCCAGGCAAGGGCCACCAGGCCGATCAGCAGCACGGCCATCAGCGGGGTGGACATGAAGCCGCCGTTCGCGGGATTCACCAGCGCCAGACCGTCGGCCACCGTCGCCGGGTGCGCCTGCACCATGGCTGCGGCGGCGTTCTCCATGATCGGAGCCACCACCGGGGCGCCGATGCCCAGCAGCACGCACAGCACGGCGATGAACACCATGCTCAGCTTCATGGGCCCGGGAACCTCAACGGCCTTGCGGGCCGCCTCGGAGCGCGGTGCCGACAGGAAGGTGACGCCGTAGGCCTTCACGAAGCAGGTGACGGCCAGCGCGCCCGTGATGGCCAGCGATACCGTGGCCAGGGCGGCGAAGGTGCGCACCACCGGCGAGCCCTCGAAGGCGATGCTGATCATCGACTGGTAGGTGAACCATTCCGACACGAAGCCGTTCAGCGGCGGGATGGCCGAGATGGCCAGCGAGCCGATCAGGAAGCACATGCCGGTGACCGGCATGACGCGGGCCAGGCCGCCCATCTTCTCCATGTCGCGGGTGCCCGTGGTGTACAGCACCGCGCCCGCGCCCAGGAACAGCAGGCCCTTGAACATGGCGTGGTTCAGCAGGTGGTAGAAGCCGGCCATGAAGCCCAGCACGGCCACCGTGACGTTGCCCGTGGCCAGGCCGATGAAGCCGGTGCCCACGCCCAGCAGGATGATGCCGATGTTCTCGACCGAGTGGTAGGCCAGCAGGCGCTTGATGTCATGCTCGGCCAGGGCGTACACCACGCCCAGCACCGACGACACCGCGCCGAACACCAGCACCAGCACGCCCCACCACAGCTCGACGGGGCACGACTGCAGGATGTCCAGACCGACCTTCACCATGCCGAACACGCCGATCTTGATCATGCCGCCCGACATGAGGGCCGACACGTTCGACGGCGCGGCCGGGTGCGCCTGGGGCAGCCACGAGTGGAACGGGATCATGCCCGCCTTGCACCCGAA
Organism: Berryella wangjianweii; assembly: GCA_013201155.1. Classification (GTDB taxonomy): domain Bacteria; phylum Actinomycetota; class Coriobacteriia; order Coriobacteriales; family Eggerthellaceae; genus Berryella; species Berryella wangjianweii. The sequence continues at coordinate 1,008,116 of CP053716.1, forward strand.
GCCCACGAAGCACAGCACGAAGGCCAGCGAGGCCACCAGCGGGCTGAAGGGCGTCTGACGGAAGCTCTGGAACTCGAACGAGCCGGTGATGCCCGACATCACGAAGAACGCGATCATGATCAGGAAGAAGCCCACATGGGCCATCACCAGGTACAGGAAGCCTCCCTTGATCGACGCCTCGTTCTGCTCGATGATCACGAGGAAGTACGAGGTCAGCGACATCAACTCGAAGAACACGAGGAACCAGAACGCGTTGTCAACGCAGATCACGAAGCCCATGGAGGCCACGAACAGGTTCATGAAGAAGCCCACCGTGCCCAGGCCGTGGCCCTTGTACTCGTCGAAGTAGTTCAGGCCGTACACCCATGCCGCCAGCGCCAGCAGGGAAATCACCAGCACCAGCAGACCCGCCAGCGGGTTCATGAGAATGGTGAAGTCGGCGAAGGAGAACGGGGTGGGCACGACGGTGTACTCGGCGGGACCGGTAAGGGCCAGGATGCCCGACCCGATGCCCGCGAGTGCCGAGGCGGCGCCGAACAGGCAGCCGATCACCTTCGAGGTTTCCTGCGAGCGGATGAACGCGATCGAGATGAGCGCGCCCAGGCACGACAGGGCCACCGAAGCCAGGAACAAGCCTGTTGAGGTCATCGTTGCTCCTCCCTTCTGATAGCCGTGAGCTCGGGCTGGAGCGCCTCCTGCGCCACTGCCGAACCCAGACGCCGCTGCTTGGCGGTGTCGGCCAGGTCATCGCCCACCACGTAGGTCAGCGCGTTGGTGGGGCAGGCCGGCACGCAGCGCGGGCCGCCCTCGGGGTCGTATGAGCACAGGTCGCACTTCACCGCGCAGGTGATCACGCCAACCTCCCAGCGCAGCAGCGAGCTGAGCGACTTGGGATACGTGGGCGTGGCGAACATGGTGCCAGCCACGCCCGCGATGGACGTGCCGGCCGGGTGCACCGCCCCGAAGGGGCACACGATCGCGCACAGCTTGCAACCGATGCAGGTCTGCTCGTTGACCTGTATCGACCCGCTCTCCCGCGTGATCGCGTCCACCGGACACACCTCAAGGCAAGGCGCGCCCTCGCAGTGATGGCACGTGATGGCTGCTGATATCTCTCTGGTTGTCACCACCGACAACCGTGGCTCGCCTTGAAGGCCCACATCACGATGGCCCTCGCTGCAAGCCGCCTGGCAAGTGCCACAGCCAATGCACTTGTCGGGCTCAACGGCGATAAATCGATTCACATCCGCTCCTTACTGATCGCAGGCCGGGGCGGGGTGGCCCCGGCCTGCTTAAACGGACTAAGCGAAGGCAAGCTCAGCCGCCTTGGGCTCCACCACTGCGGCCGAAGAAGCGTTCTGCCTGTTGGCGTGGCCAGCAAGCGTCTCCTTCATGTCGGTGTAGAGCTCCTGGAGGTGCCTCTCCGCCCATACCTGGTCGTCGATGGCGTCCACCTGGCAAGCCGAGTGCTTGTCTTCCGGGGTTCCTGACAGCGGGTCGGTGGCGTGCATGGTGAGGGTGTTGCACTTGCCGATCCACCACTGATAGGTCATGTAAACGGTGCCCTTGTTCGTGCGCTCGTCGATCGCAGCGCGCGAGATCACCTTGCCGCGACGCGAATGCACCCACACCAGGTCCTGGTCCTTGATGCCGCGCTTCTCGGCATCCGCCGGGTTGATCGTCACGTACCCGGGCTCGTCGGCCAGCAGCGCCAGCACCTTGCAGTTGCCGGTCATCGAGCGGCACGAGTAGTGTCCCACCTCGCGCACGGTGCACAGGATCAGCGGGTACTCCTCGTCGGGAAGCTCGGTGGGAGCCTTCCAGTCGGTAGTCATGAGCAGAGCCTTGCCGTCGGGCATGTTGAACTGACCGCCCTGGTACAGCGTGGGCGTGCCCGGATGACCCACCTCGGGAATGGGCCACTGCGCGTAGCCGACGCCCGCCATCTTCTCGTAGGTGGCTCCCTGGAAGGAGGGGCACAGCTCGCGCACCTCGTCCCAGATCTGCTTGGTGTCGTCGTAGTGCATGGGGTAGCCCATGCGCGTGGACAGCTCCTGGAAGATCTGCCAGTCGTGCTTGCACTCGCCCTTGGGCGGCACGGCCGCCGTGAAGCGCTGGAAGGTGCGGTCGGAGGCCGAGAACACGCCGTCGTGCTCGCCCCACGAGGTGCCGGGGAACACCACGTCGGCAAGGGCCGTGGTCTGCGTCATGAAGATGTCCTGACTGATCAGGAACTCAACGTTCTCAAGCGTCTCGCGCATGTCGATCGAGTCGGGCTCGGTCTGCAGCGGGTCCTCGCCGAAGTTGTAGAAGGCGCGAATCTTGCCTTCCTTCACCAGATGGGGAAGGTCGGTAAGCTTGCATCCCTCGCTCAGCGAAAGGCTGTCCTCGGAAACGCCCCAGGCCTTCGCGAACTTGGAGCGCATGGCCGGGTCGGCGACCTTCTGGTAGCCGGGGTACAGGCTGGGCCACATGCCCATGTCGCACGAGCCCTGCACGTTGTTCTGGCCGCGCACGGGCGCCAGGCCGGCGTTGTCGCGACCGATCTGGCCCGACACGCAGGCGATGGCCGCGATCTGATGCACGGTGTGCACGCCCTGGCACTGCTGGGTGACGCCCATGCCCCAGCCGATGATCGAGCCGCCCGCCGTCGCGTACATGCGCGCAGCGGCCCGCAGCGTCTCGGGATCGACGCCGGTGATGTCCTGAACGGCCTCGGGAGTGTAGTTCTTCACCGTCTCCCACCAGGCCTCGAAGCCCGAGGTGTGCTCCTCGACGAACTTCTTGTCCATCAGGCCCTCAGACACGATCACGTTGGCGAAGGCGTTCACGAAGGCCAGGTTGCAGCCGTTGTTGATCTGCATGTAGATATCGGCGATGCGCGCCGTCTCGATGATGCGCGGGTCGGCCACGATGATCTTGGCGCCGCGCTCCTTGGCCTTGACGATGCGACGCGCCACGATGGGGTGCGACGCGCTGGGGTTGTACCCGAACAGCATGATGCAGTCGGCGTTCTCCATGTTGGGGATCGACACGCTCATGGCGCCGGAGCCCACCGTGTCGATCAGGCCGATGACCGACGGGCCATGGCAGGTGCGCGCGCAGTTGTCGATGTTGTTGGTGCCGATGCAGGCGCGCGTGAACTTCTGCATCACGTAGTTGGCCTCGTTGCCCGGGCCACGCGACGACCCCGTGGTCAAAATGGCATCCGCGCCATGCTTCTCCTTGATCTCCAGCAGCTTCTTGGCCGTGAAGTCAAGCGCCTCGTCCCACGAGACCCGCTCCAGCTCCGCGCCCTTCGTGCGGCGGATCATGGGATGCAGGATGCGCGGGGTGAGGATCTTGGTGTCGTTGATGAAGTCGTAGCCCGACATGCCCTTCAGGCACAGCTCACCCTGATTGGTGATGCCGTCGAGGCCCTCGGCCCCGACAACCTGGCCGTTCTCGACCAGAAGGTTGAATTTGCAGCCCGCTCCGCAATACGGGCACACGGTCATATGCTTTTCCATGGGGTTCCCCTATACAGCCAGGTTCTCGTTGATGGGAAGCGTGGACATGCAGGCGCTTGCCAGAGCGGCCGCACGGCGCTTCTCCTTCGAGTTCTCCGTCAACTTGTTGCCATCAACCAGCACGAGCCCCTTCGTGGGGCACGCCTCGATGCAGGCCGGACCGCCAGGGCGGTCGAAGCACAGATCGCATTTGACCACCGTGGGCTTCTGGTGCCCCTGAATGGCCAGGTTTCCAAGCTTGACGACAACGTCGCGGGTAACCACGTCGATGGCACCGAAGGGACAGGCCATCACGCAGCCGCGACATCCGATGCAGCGCTTCGGCTCCACCGCAACGCGACCGCCGTCCCGATACAGGGCGTTGGTCGGACATACGGCGGCGCAGGGCGCATCGGAGCAATGCCTGCAGGCAACGGGAGCCGAGATGGCGAGCGTCGTCACGAGGTTCAGGCGTGCGGCGGCGACATCGTTGGGCACATCGTGCTTCTCCAGGCAGGCGGCCATGCAAGTTTTGCAACCAATGCAAACGCTTGGGTCGGCCATGACGCATTTGCTCTCTTCCAAAACAGCGTTCATAAACCCACACCTCTCTTTTGATACGTTCCCCCATAAACGGCGGCCGGTTCCCGTGCACCGGTTCAGAATGCTCGAGACTCCCCCAGGCCTGCGAGCTGCGCGAGCCCCCCTCCTCCTTCCTCCCTCGCTCGCCCAACGCCGCCCCCCGCGGCTCGACCACCGAGTATCATCCACTGCTTCATACGTACTTCACATATGGAAAGCTCTGATTGATTATAGGGAACCCCTTCGTCATTTTGTTGCCAAAATGAGAAAAAGGGGATTTTGCTTCAGCCGGTCACCATCGAAAACCTGCAAGCCCCACGTCCCTGCGGAGGGGCAGCGGGGCTTGCCAATCAGTCGGAAAGCATACAACCTTGACCTAAACTAGTTTTTAACCAGGTCTTTTCTATTCCTCTTCCTCCATCCATCCCCTCGGGGCCACCTATTCGGCTGAACCGGTCCGAACAGCGGGCCCCTTTGCGTGCGCACGAGTCTCAGTGTCTCCCGCACGGTGCCGCCATGATGCGAATCGCCGATTTCCTCGGTCCCTCACCAACGGATTTGATCAATCTGCTGTAATACAAATGCATTACAGCTTATCGAATCCGCCCATTCCAGGAAGCTGTGAACCCCTTCAAGCCACCCGAAAACGGAAGGAGACCGACGATTTCGCCCACCTGGATGGGCCCGGCTGGCACCAGGCCCATCCGTGGTCATGGCTACACGATGGACATCGCCCGCTTCACCTGACTTGCCGGCACGGCGCCTGGCTCGATGTCCTGAGCAGCCGCCGTAGAGGCAAGGTCGGTCTTCAGCTCGTTGTACATCTCCTCCAGACGCTGCTCAGCCCAAACCTGGTCCTCGATAGCCTGAACCTGGCAGGCGCTGAACTTGTCCTCGGGGGTGTGCGAGCGGTCGTCAACCGCATGAAGGGTAAGGTTGTTGCACTTCCCGATCCACCACTGATAGGTCATGTAGACCGTGCCCTTGTTGATGCGCTCGTCAAGAACCGCACGCGACATGGCCTCGCCGCGACGCGAGTACGCGCGCACCAGCTCGCCATCGCCGATTCCGCGCGCCTTGGCGTCGTCGGGGTGGATGTGGATCTCGCCGGGCTCCTCTGCCAGCATCGACAGCGCGCGGCAGTTGCCGGTCATCGAGCGGCACGAGTAGTGCCCCACCTCGCGCACGGTGCACAGGATCAGCGGGTACTCCTCGTCGGGAAGCTCGGTAGGCGGCTCCCAATCGTGCGACATCAGAATCGCGCGATTGTCCGGGGTGGTGAACTTGCCGCCCAGGAACATGTCGGGAGTGCCGGGGTGCTCGATCGTGGGAATGGGCCACTGCGCGTGTCCCACGCCCTCCATCTTCTCGTAGGTGGCTCCGTAGAACGTGGGGCACAGCTCGCGCACCTCGTCCCAGATCTGCTTGGTGTCGTCGTAGTGCATGGGGTAGCCCATGCGCGTGGACAGCTCCTGGAAGATCTGCCAGTCGTGCTTGCACTCGCCCTTGGGCGGCACGGCCGCCGTGAAGCGCTGGAAGGTGCGGTCGGAGGCCGAGAACACGCCGTCGTGCTCGCCCCACGAGGTGCCGGGGAAGATGACGTCGGCCAGCATGGTGGTCTGCGTCATGAAGATGTCCTGGCAGATGAACAGGTCAAGCTTGCCCAGCTGACGCGCCAGGTCAATCGCGTCGGGCTCGGTCTGCAGCGGGTCCTCGCCGAAGTTGTAGAAGGCATGCACCTTCCCCTCCTCGGCCAGGTGCCCCACGTCGGTGAGCTTGTAGCCGTCGTGGTCGGACAGACGCTCCAGCGGCACGCCCCAGGCCTTCGCGAACTTCTCGCGGGCGGCGGGGTCGGTGACCTTCTGGTAGCCGGGGTACAGGTTGGGCAGCATGCCCATGTCGCACGATCCCTGCACGTTGTTCTGGCCGCGCACGGGCGCCAGGCCCGCATTCGGCTTGCCAATCTGGCCGGTGATGCAGGCGATCGCGGCAATGGTGTGAACCGTGCGCACGTTCTGCTTCTGCTGGGCAACGCCCATGCCCCAGCCGATGATCGAGGTCTTGGCCGTGGCGTACATGCGCGCGGCCTCGTGAACCACCTCGGGCTCGATGCCGGTGATGTGCTGCACCGACTCGGGAGTGTAGTTCTTGATGGTCTCCCACCACTCATCGAAGCCGTTGGTGTGCTCTTCGATGAACTTCTGATCATGAAGTCCCTGGGAAACGATTGAATTCGCAAATGCGTTGAGGAATGCCACGTTGCAGCCGTTGTTGATCTGCATGTGGATGTCGGCAATGCGCGCCGTCTCGATGACGCGCGGGTCGCACACGATAATCTTGGCGCCCTTTTCCTTTGCCTTGACGATGCGACGCGCCACGATGGGGTGCGACGCGCTGGGATTGTACCCGAACAGCATGATGCACTCAGCCTGCTCCATACCCGGAATGCTGACGCTCATGCAGCCGGATCCCACGGTGTCCATCAGACCGATGACAGTGGGTCCGTGTCAAGTACGCGCGCAGTTGTCGATGTTGTTGGTGCCGATGCAGGCGCGCGTGAACTTCTGCATCACGTAGTTGGCCTCGTTGCCCGGACCACGCGACGATCCCGTCAGCATGATCGCGTCGGGACCGTGCTTCTCCTTGATCTCCATCAGCTTCTTGGCCGTGAAGTCAAGCGCCTCGTCCCACGAGACACGCTCCAGATCCGCCCCCTTCGTGCGGCGGATCATGGGGTGGTAGATGCGCGGCGTCAAGATCTTGGTGTCGTTGATGAAGTCGTAGCCGTGCAGGCCCTTCAGACACAGCTCACCCTGATTGGTGATGCCGTCGAGCCCCTCGGCCGCAACGACTTTGCCGCTGTCGTCTACCACGAGGTTCAGCTTGCAGCCTGCTCCGCAATACGGGCAGACTGCCATATGCCTCTCCATGTTCCCCTCCTTCTCTCACTTCGACGCGGTGAGAAACCCCTCCTAGGATTCCCCATTTCCCCAAGCTCCATCTTTTCTATACAAGTGGAGCAACGGGGCCATTGTAGATCCATCGCGACGACATGGAAAGTGAAAACGGTTTGGTAATAGGCAAATTCTTTCTCAATTGGCCATTTCACGAGCCAATTTTATTGAGTTGTTTTCTTCATTGTTACCTTTGTCTAATTAAATTTTTACCCGAAATCGCTTGGTCGAGTCTATTCAATACCAGATAAGTTGTACTATGATTGCATTACATCATTGAGAACGATATCCAATGAAAGGGCTGCTCATGACAAAGGACGCGCTCATTCAGATTCGCGTGGGGAAGGCCGAAAAGGAGGCCGCCGACCAATTCTTCGCCAGCATGTCGATGACGGTGGCCGACGGGGTGCGCATCTTCATCGCGCACTGCCTGGCACGCCAGCGGTTCCCCTTTGAAATTCAGCCGAACGTGAAGCAAACCGCCGATCGGGCCTTCGGCGCCCTGCGCTCCTACGCCTCGCCCACGAAGAAGAGCCAGGAGCGCGATGCGTGGATCAAGTCGCTCAACAGCGAGCCCGACCTTCTGCTGGGCACCAGCGACTTCGCCACCAACCTGGGCGGCGACAAAGCCTACCGCAGCGAATTCTAAGGGGGACCCATGCATATCGTGATCGACGAGTCGGTGATCCTGCGCTACCTGCTGAACGACGACAAGGTGAACTCCAAGCGCGCCTACGACGCCATATCCTCGGGGAACACGCAAACGTATCCGGAATCGATGGCACGCGTGGCCATCACGTTGCGCGACGTGTACCGCGTGCCCCGGTCGGTGATCAGCTCGGTGCTGATCATGCTGCTGGAAGACATCCACATCAACGATCAGAAGGTGGTGGAGCACGCCATCCGCATGTTCGGGTCCAGCGTGCTTGACTTCAGCGACTGCCTCACCCTGGCGCGCAACGCCATGGCGGGCAACCCCATCCTGTCGTTCAACAAGCCGATCATGAAGCGCAGCATGCAGCCCATGGTGTCCTCGATGCCCCGCACCTTCGAGTAACGCAAAGAAACGCACGAGGGCCGCGATGATGCGGGTTGATGTGGGATGGCTGGATACGGAACAGACGCAAGCGCAGGTTGGGAGCAGTGCAAGTCGGAAGCGGCGCAGCTACAGCATGCGCGCCAGCATGGTGCCCGCGAAGGCCGCCGCCACGCACAGCGCTACCGACAGCGCGGCGTAGGCGCAGGCCATCAGCATCTGCCCCTCCCCCATCAGGCTCATCGTTTCAAAGCTGAAGGTGGAAAACGTGGTGAACCCTCCGCAGAGCCCCACGCGCAGCAGCAGCGACAGGCGCTCGTTGGAAACGAGCCCCTGCAGAACCAAGCCTGCAATCAGAGCAAGCGCAAACGACCCGGCCACATTGATCAGCAACGTATGCACCGGGAAGCCCGACGAGGACGGCGCGGCAAGGCCCGCAAGGTAGCGCAGAACCGAGCCCACGAACCCACCGACCCCCACGGCAAGGCAGTCAAGCAGCATGGGCGACCCCTTTCCTTCTCGCTTGCATCCTGCGGCACGACGCGCGAACGAAGCGGCTGCGCAGCCAAGCCGCACTGCACGACCCGAACGCCACGCGCAAGCCGCGCTCGGCGCGCTCGACCCAGCTGAAGCGCAAGTCCCAACCAGCGCGCTCGGCCCAATCGAAGCGCAATCCCAATCGAAATGCGCAACCCGACCACCGCATCGAGGCGATTGCGCAGAATACCGCAAGACGAGCGAACGGAAAAGGGGATGCGCCCGATGAGCGCATCCCCTTCTCGACAATCATGATAGAACGCAGCGCGACTAGGCGCGAACCGCCTTCAGCTGCTCCTCGCACCAGGCAAGGGCATCGCGATCAAGCTGCAGGGCAGCCTCATCGGCCTCCGACCCGGCTTCGGCATGCTGCTCGATCTTCTCGCGCAGCTTGCCCGCCTCGGTCTCGACCGCCTTGGCGTCAATGGCGTCAAGGGCGATGCCGAAGCGCGGAAGAACGGACAGGCAATCGTCGATCACCTGAGCCACGCCCCCCGAAATCAGGAACTGCCTCTTCTCGGCGCCCTGGGGGTCGAGCCACAACGACAGGATTCCCGTGCGGTTCATGCTCACGAATCCCGCGTGCCCGCTCATCACGCCGTAGTCACCGCTGGCACCCGGGATGCTGGCGTAATCCACCTCACCCGCGTACAGCTCCCTATCGGGAACGGCGACCACGCAACGGTACTTAGGCATTTGCGTCTTCCTTCATCTTCTCGTACTCGGCGTACACGTCCTCGATCGAGCCCTTCATACGGAAGCACTGCTCGGGAATCTCGTCGCACGCGCCGTCGAGGATGGCCGCAAAGGAGCGCACCGTGTCCTCCAGCTTCACGTACTGGCCCGGCAGGCCCGTGAACTGCTCGGCCACGTGGAAGCACTGGCCGAAGAACTGCTGTGCCTTGCGGGCGCGGTTCACCGTCAGCTTCTGCTCCTCGGACAGCTCGTCCATGCCCATGATGGCGATGATGTCCTGCAGGTCCTTGTAGTTCTGCAGCAGCTCCTGGATGCCCACGGCCACGCGGTAGTGCTCCTCGCCCACGATCTGCGGGTCAAGAGCGCGCGACGACGACTCCAGGGGATCGACGGCGGGATAGATTCCCAGCTCGGCGATGGAGCGCGACAGAACGGTACGCGCATCGAGGTGCGTGAACGTGGTGGCCGGCGCCGGGTCGGTCAGGTCGTCGGCGGGCACGTACACAGCCTGCACCGAGGTGATCGAGCCGGCCTTCGTGGAGGTGATGCGCTCCTGAAGGTCGCCCATCTCGGTGGCCAAAGTGGGCTGGTAGCCCACGGCGGAGGGCATGCGGCCCAGCAGAGCCGACACCTCGGAGCCCGCCTGGGTGAAGCGGAAGATGTTGTCGATGAACAGCAGCACGTCCTGACCCTGGTCACGGAAGTACTCGGCCTCGGTGAGACCCGCCAGACCGACGCGCAGACGCGCTCCGGGAGGCTCGTTCATCTGGCCGTACACCAGGCAGGTCTTGTTGACCACGCCCGACTCGCTCATCTCAAGGAACAGGTCGGTACCCTCGCGGGTGCGCTCGCCCACGCCCGTGAACACCGACGTGCCGCCGTGCTCCTGGGCCAGGTTGTTGATCAGCTCCTGGATGATAACGGTCTTGCCCACGCCGGCGCCGCCGAACAGGCCGGTCTTGCCGCCGCGCACGAAGGGCTCGATCAGGTCGATGGCCTTGATGCCGGTCTCGAAGATCTCGGTGGTGGTGGACAGCTCCTCGTACTCCGGGGCAGGACGATGGATGGGCATGAAGCCCTCGATGTCCTCGGGCACGGGCTTCTCGTCCACCGGCTCGCCCATGACGTTCCAGATGCGACCGAGGGTCTGCGGACCCACGGGCATCATGATGGGGTGGCCGGTGTCCTGCACCTCAAGGCCGCGGACCAGGCCGTCGGTCGAGGACATGGCAACGGAGCGAACGAGGTTGCCGGGAAGGTGCGTCTCGACCTCAAGGACGATGTGCACCTCGCCGGCCTGGGTGGTGGTGTCGATGGTGAGCGCGTTGTAGATCGCGGGGATCTGCTCCGGCGGGAATTCAACGTCGACAACCGGTCCAACGATGCGCACGATGCGACCCTTGGCACCCTTGCTGGCCTCAAGCTCCTCTCTGGTAAACAGGTTCTGACTCATTTAATCCTCCAAAGCAGCGGCGCCGCCCACGATCTCGTTGATCTCGGTGGTGATGGCGCCCTGACGTTCACGGTTGTACAGCCGGGTAAGGGTCTCGGCCATTTCGGTTGCGTTGTCCGTCGCCGACTTCATGGCGGCGCGGCGCGCCCCCTGCTCGGCGGCGGCGGAGTCGACCAAGGCGAAGTGCACGGCGGTGTTCAGGTACGACGCGGCCAGATAGCCCAGGGCCTCGTCGGCGGACGGCTCGAACTCGAACCTCTCGCCGCCTGCGGTCCCGTCGGACGACTGGTCGTCCTGCGCCTGCGCCAGACCAAGAACCTCAACGAAGCGCTCGTCGGGCACGGGCAGCACCGTCTCGGTGATCAGGCGCTGCTCGGCGCTGTTCTTGGCGTGGTTGAACACCACCACCACCTCATCCAGACGCCCGGTCCGATAGCCCTCGCTGACGTACGCCGCAACGCGCGCGGCGTCCTCGGGCAGAGGGTCGGCCGAGTGGTTCTGAATCGACAGCACGGGGCTGATGCCCCGATACTCGAAGTAGCCCGTGCCCTTCTTGCCGCACGAAACCACCTCGACCTCGATGCCCTGCCGCTCCTTCTGGCGCATGAGCTTCTCGGCGGCACGCAGCACGTTGCTGTTGAAGCCGCCGGCCAGCCCACGGTCAGACGTCACCACCACCAGCGCGCAGCGCTTCGTCTCAGCCCGCTTCTGCAGAAGGGGCTCGACGCTGAGGGCGGAGTTGCGCACGGTGCTCAGCAGCACGTCGGACAGGGCGCAGGCCCAGGGAACCGACTGCTCCATACGCGCCGTGGCACGCCTGATCTTGGCAGCCGCCACCATCTCCATGGTGCGGGTGATCTGCTTGGTCGATGTGACCGAGCTGATGCGCCGTTCGATATCGTGAAGGTTAGGCATATGCTCCCCGCCTTACGCCGAAGGCGCGAACTGGGTCTTGAACGCCTTGATGGCGTCCTCGAGCCCGGCCTTGGTGTCGTCGGTGAACTTCTTCTCCTTCTCCACGTCGGCGATCAGCTCAGGCGCCGATGCATGCAGGTACTCCAGCATCTCGCCGCGGAAGCGCACGGTGTCCTCCACCGGGATGTCGTCCAGATGACCTGCCGCGCCTGCGAACAGGGCGATCGACATGTCCATGAACGACATGGGCACATAGCGGCCCTGCTTCAGAAGCTCGGTCATGTGCGCGCCGCGGTTCAGCTGATCCAGCGTGGCCTTGTCAAGGTCGCTGCCGAACTGGGTAAACGCCTGAAGCTCGCGATACGCGGCCAGGTCGAGGCGCAGCGTGCCCGCCACCGACTTCACGGCCTTGGTCTGGGCCGAGCCACCCACGCGCGACACCGACAGACCCACGTTCACGGCAGGACGCTGGCCCTGGAAGAACAGGTCGGTGGACAGGTAGATCTGCCCGTCGGTGATCGAGATCACATTGGTGGGGATGTAAGCCGACACGTCGCCTGCCTGGGTCTCGATGATCGGCAGGGCCGTCATCGAACCGCGACCGTACTCGTCGGACATCTTCACCGCACGCTCCAGCAGGCGCGAATGCAGGTAGAAGATGTCACCGGGGTAGGCCTCGCGTCCCGGAGGACGACGCAGCGTCAGCGACATCTGGCGATAGGCGACGGCCTGCTTCGACAGGTCATCGTAGATGATCAGCACGTGGCGGCCCGGGTTTTCGGGGCCGGCGGGCTTGCCGTCCTCGCCGTTGTAGATGAAGTACTCGCCGATGGCAGCGCCTGCCATCGGGGCGATGTACTGCAGCGGGGCGGAATCGGCGGCCGTGGCCGACACGATGATCGTGTAATCCATGGCACCGAAGCGCTGCAGGGTCTCGGCGACGCCCGCAACCGTGGAGGCCTTCTGACCGACTGCAACGTAGATGCAGATCATGTCCTGGCCCTTTTGGTTGATGATGGCGTCGATGGCGATGGCCGTCTTGCCCGTCTGGCGGTCGCCGATGATCAGCTCGCGCTGGCCGCGCCCGATCGGCACCATCGAGTCGATGGCAAGAATGCCGGTCTGCATGGGCTCATGCACGGGCTTGCGGCTGATGACGCCGGGAGCCTTGAACTCCACCGGGCGCATGCCCTCGGCCTCGATGGGGCCCTTGCCGTCGATCGGCATGCCCAGCGGGTTCACCACGCGACCGAGCATGGCCTTGCCCGAGGGCACCTCCATGATGCGGCCCGTCGTGTGAACCTGGTCGTTTTCCTTGATTGCGGTGACGTCGCCCAGAAGCACGGCGCCCACCTCGTTCTCCTCAAGGTTCTGTGCCAGGCCGTAGACGGTCTTGCCGCCCTCGCCGACGAACTCCAGAAGCTCGCCTGCCATGGCGCCCTTCAGGCCGTCAACGCGAGCGATACCGTCGCCCACCTGGATAACCGTGCCCACCTCGCGGGAATCGACGCCGATCTCGAGGTTTTCGAGCTGCTTGCGCAGCGCCTCGTCGATCGACTGTGCGGTGATCTCAGTCACTAGCATTCACCTCCGTCGTTATGCTCGCTTGAGCGTCTCGCGGGCCACCTCGGCAAACGTTGCCACGCTTGCGTCGATGCGCTGCCCACGGGCGCTCATCACAATGCCTCCCAGCAGGCTGGGGTCAACGCGCTCCTCCAGGAGCACCTTCATACCCAGCTCGCCTTCGGCCTTCTTCTTCACTAGCTCGCGCAGATGCTCGTCCAGCTGAACGGTGGTGGCAACCTCCACCACGCACATGCCCAGCCGTTCGGCGATCAGCGCTTCGTATGCGTCCCATACGCGGGGGAGCAGATCGGCCTCGGTACGCTCGGCCATGACGCCCAGCACCTCCAGCAGCGCCGGGTTCAAAGATGCGAACACGCCCTTCAGCACTGCGGAGCGCTGCTCGGGGGCGTAGGCGGCGTCCTTCAGAACGCTCTGCAGCTCGGCGCTCTGCCGAACCGCTGCGATTACCTGCCGGGCCTGGTCGCGCACTTCGAAGACCCCGTCAGGGCCCCCGGCTGCGTGGGCGGCCTCGAACAGCGTGCTCGCGTACACCGCCACCTGCTTCTTGATGATGAGGCGATTAGTTGGCATCGAAGCTGCCCGCCTCGTTCACGTACCGCTCGATGATCTTGCGGTGCTCGTCGTCGGAGAGGTCGGTGCCCACCAGGCGGCTTGCCACATCAACCGAGATGTCGGCGATGGAGCCCTGCAGCTCGGCCAGAGCGGCTCGCTTCTCCACCTCGATCGCGGCGCGCGCCTTCTCGACGATGGCGGCTGCCTCCTGCTGAGCCTGCGCGGACAGGTCGGCCTTCAGGGTCTCGCCCATCTGCTTGGCGTCAGCCACGATCTTCGCGGCCTGGGCCTTCGCCTCGGCAAGCTCCTTCTGGTACTCGGCCAGCACGCGCTCGCTTTCAGCGCGGGCCTCCTCCGACTTGCGCAGCGACTCGGCGATCGTGGCCTCGCGCTTCTCCAGCATGTCGTTGAACTTGGGCCAACCGAACTTTCCAAGGATGATGGCAAGCACGATGAAGGCGACCACCATGGGGATGAACTCCACCATGTCGGGCAGGATCACCGCCACGCCCTCCTTCGACTCCGCGAACGCGAGCGCAGGGAATGCAAAGGTCAGCCCAACACCGGCCGCGACGGCGGCCAGGGAAGCTGCTGCCCTGTGTGCCCTCTTATTCACTGAGTAACCTCCTTTTGCCATGATCGGCTTTGATAGATTCCGAATAGGCAGGGGTTAGAAGACGAATGCAAGAACGAAGCCCAGAAGCGCCAGCGCCTCCATGAAGGCCACGCCCAGGATGAAGCTGGTGAACAGACGGCCGCCGATCTCGGGCTGTCGAGCGGTGCCCACGATAACGCCATAGGTGGCGATACCGATGCCGATGCCGGCGCCGATGGCACCAAGGCCATAGCCGACAACCTTGAGGGCAGCAATGGTAATTTCCACGATTTCCTCCTTTGTTTCGTCTGCAGGCATCGGCCTGCAGGCTCCGGTCTAATTCGTTACACGGCCTCGTGGTATGGCCGATGAAACCTACGTGGCGCCGCAAGGGCGCGTGCGGGACGGTCCCGCGGGGCTGCTAGTGCTCGGTGGTCGCCAGCTGAATGTACACCGCGCTGAGCATGGTGAACACGTATGCCTGAACGAAGGCCACCAGCACCTCCATGGTGTACATGGCAACCAGAAGGGCCAGCCACACCAGGGTAAGACCGCCGTCCACCACCGAGAAGTTCTGGATGGCGGAGCTGCAGAATGCGAAGATGAACAGCGAGAACACGCCCAGGGCCATATGCCCGGCGAACATGTTGCCGTACAGTCGGACAGCCAGCGTCAAAGCGCGCAGGCAGGTGGACAGAACCTCGAGGGCCCATACCACCGGGGCGATCCACAGGGGCAGGCCCGAGGGGCACAGCGACTTCAGATAGCCGATGCCGCCGCGCTTCTTGATGCCCCAGAAGTTGAAGTAGATGAACGAGATGATGGCAAGCGCCCAGGTGATGCTGAGGGCGCCGGTGGGCGTCTTGGCGCCGGGAACCAGGCCCATGATGTTCGAGATCAGGATGAAGAAGAACAGGGCCGCCAGGAAGGGCACGTGCTTCTTGTAGCCGTGGCCGATGATGTTCTCGCCCATGTCGCGGCGGATGAACTGGAAGCCCATCTCGATCATGGTGACGAACTTGTTGTTCGGCACCAAGGTGAGCCTCTTGGCCGCCGTCAGCACCACGACAAGCGTCAGCGCCAGGGTGATGAACATCCACAGCACGTACTGCGTGATGCCGACCCCTCCCGCGCTGACTACGAACGCCGAGTCGAACGAGCTGGCAAGATGGCCGACGTTCTCTTTGACAAACGCAATGGGATCCACGTAGCTTCCTTCCCTACCGTACTTCCCTACCGTACATATACCTGGTACACGCTCAGCGACACCGCCGCCGCAACGAGCGCCCCGAACTCCGCCAAGGCGAAGGGCAGCGCGACGTCGCGAAAGAACAGCAGGCATACGGCCGTGCAGGCTCCCAGCACCAGAGATGACGAGAGCGTGCCCAGAAGAAGCATGGTGATCGAGCCCGAGCCCCTTACGCCCGTGGCCCTGCGGGCACCGCGCTGAGCAAGCGCGAGGGGCAGGAACCCGAGGATTCCCGCCAGGATGCCGAGGGCTATCGCTTCTACCATGGCTCTCTTCCGTATGCGCGCGTTGCCGCGCGTGTGCACAAACAGTGCTTCATGATAACGGATGCGGGGGCGTTGAGAGACCTCATACACCCGCGATAAACCAAATTGACGAATTGCGCATATGCAGGTGAGGACGCGAGATGCGCGGCGGGAACGAAGCGAGGGCCCGTGGGGCCCTCGCTGAAATCGCATGCCGTGCGCCGAGCGCCCCGATGCGCCGCGCTACTTGGTGCCGAAGATGCGGTCGCCCGCGTCGCCCAGGCCGGGCATGATGTAGCAGGCCTCGTTCATTCCCTCGTCGATAGCGCAGGTGAGCACCTGCACGTCGGGATCGGACTCCAGCACCGCGCGCACGCCCTCGGGCGCCGCCACCAGCACCGCCAGCTTCAGGTTGCGCACGCCGCACGCGCGCAGGTAGCTGATCGCCGCCGTGGCCGATCCCCCCGTGGCCAGCATGGGGTCAACCACGATCACATCGCGCGCGGCGATGTCCTCGGGCATCTTGGCGTAGTACTCGTGGGGCTCGTGGGTTGACTCGTCGCGGTACATGCCCAGATGACCCACCTTGGCTGCGGGCATCAGCTCAAGCATGCCCTCGACCATGCCCAGGCCGGCGCGCAGAATCGGCACGATCGCCAGCTTCTTTCCCCGCACCATCTTGCAGGTGGTGGTCATAAGCGGGGTGGTTACCTCCACGTCCTCCAGAGGAAGGTCGCGCGTGGCCTCGTAACCCTCGAACAGGGCAAGCTCGCGCACCAGCTCGCGAAACTGCTTCGACGACGTGTTCACATCGCGCAGGATCGACAGCTTGTGCTGAACCATGGGATGATCGACGATCGTGACGCGTCCTGCAAACTCCTCCGAGAGGCTCATGGGCCATCCTCCTGCCGGTTACCGTGCCCGCGGCCCCTGCCGCGCGGCATGAACATTGCCGGAACGAGCGTACCAGACCAGCCTGCGAAGATCGGGCGACGGAGGAAAAAACGGGGCGTCGGGCGCCCTGTTTTCTCGCGAACCCTGGGCGAAGCGACAAGAGAGGCGCGACGCAGGTGCGGAAACGGGCGCGCCTGCGTCGAAGCCGCGGTCGGCGTGGGCGCGACGGGGCTGCGGCGCGGAGGGCCCGAGCGAAGGCGCGCTTCCCCCGCGCCTCCCGTGCATCTCGCCGCCACCAGGCTCAACCTCGCAGCCGCCAGCGCCCCGGGCCGCCGGACACGCGTCGGCCCCCACCGCCGGCGGGGGCCGAAAGAGAGGTTGCGAAGGCGGGGCCGAGGCCCCGCTCGAAAGCCGGCCTAGTAGGAAAGCTCGGGATACAGCGGATGAGCCGCGATCAAGGCGCTCACCTCAGCCTTCACCGCATCAAGCCTCACCGGGTCGTTCACGTTGAACACGGTGGCCGCAATGCAGGCGCCGATGCGGTAGAACTCGTTGGCATCGAAGCCGCGCGTGGTGCCCGCAGCGGTTCCCACGCGAATGCCCGACGTGACGAAGGGAGAGCGCTGCTCGTTGGGAATCGTGTTCTTGTTCACCGTCAGGCCCACTTCCTCCAGCAGGCGCTCGGCGTCCTTGCCCGTCACGTCGGCCGGGGTCAGGTCCACCAGGCACAGGTGGTTGTCGGTGCCGCCCGACACCAGGCGCAGGCCGCCGTCGGTCATGCCTTTGCCCATGGCCTGGCAGTTCGCAACCACGGCCTCGATGTAGTCGCGGAACGAGGGCTGCAGGGCCTCGCCGAACGCCACGGCCTTCGCCGCGATCACGTGCATCAGCGGACCGCCCTGGCATCCGGGGAACACAGCGGAGTTGATCTTCTTGGCAAGCTCCTCGTTGTTGGTGAGGATCAGGCCGCCACGGGGCCCGCGGAGGGTCTTGTGCGTGGTGGAAGTGACCACATCGGCGTAGGGAACCGGGTTGGGATGATGGCCCGTGGCCACCAGACCCGCGATGTGCGCCATGTCAACCAGCACGTAGGCGCCTACCTCGCGTGCGATCTGGGCAATGCGCTCGAAGTCGATCACGCGAGGATACGCCGAAGCGCCGGCCACGATCAGCTTGGGCTGATGCTCGTGCGCCAGGGCCTGCATGCGGTCGTAGTCGATGCGCTCGTCTTCATCCAGGCCGTACGACACCACGTTGAACAGCTTGCCCGAGAAGTTCACCTTCGAGCCGTGGGTGAGGTGACCGCCGTTGTCCAGGCTCATGCCCAGCACGGTGTCGCCCGGCTTCACCAAGGCGGAGTACGCCGCATAGTTGGCCTGCGAGCCCGAGTGCGTCTGCACGTTGGCGAATGCGGCGCCGAACAGCTTCTTGGCGCGCTCGATGGCCAGGTTCTCGACGATATCGACCTTCTCGCAGCCGCCGTAGTAGCGCTTGCCGGGATACCCCTCGGCGTACTTGTTGGTAAGCACGGTGCCCATGGTCTCCATCACCGCGGGCGTGACGATGTTCTCGGAGGCGATCAGCTCGATGGTGTCGCGCTGGCGCGCCAGCTCCTGCGCAAGGGCGTCGGCCACCTCAGGATCGGTCTGCGGTACGTAGTTAAGTGCCATGAAGCATCTCCTTGCTGGTCACAGAGCAGCGTGCGATGCGCGCTGCAACGAAGGCAACTGTGTGCACTGTACTGCACGGCCATCACGCGGCGCGCGCAGAAAGCCGCGAGCGGCATGCGGGCGCGGGTCGCCGCGCACGGCCCTTCGAGCGAAGGTGGCGGCTAGCGGTCAAGGGCGCCGATCTTCTGCACGCGCCCGGCATGACGCCCGCCGCCGAAGGGCGTGTCGAGGAAGGCGTCCACGATCGCGCGGTTGTCGTCGTCAGACACGAAGCGTCCCGACAGCGTGATCACGTTGGCGTCGTTGTGATCGCGGCACAGCTGGGCGAACTCGGGATCGATCACGTTGGCCGCACGCACGCCGGCCACCTTGTTGGCCGCAATCGCCATGCCGATGCCCGTGCCGCACACCAGCACGCCGCGCTCGGCCGCGCCCTCGGCCACATCGCGTGCCACCAGCACGGCGAAGTCGGGGTAGTCCACGCGGTCGTCGCTGTCGGGGCCGCGGTCGATCACCTCGACGCCGCGCTGCCGCAGGTGCTCGGCGATCATCTGCTTGCCCTCGAAGCCAGCGTGGTCGCTGGCGATGGAAACCCTCATGCTTCCTCCCTTTGGCCGACACGGTGCGCACGCCACGGTGCGCTGCTTTCTGTTTTCTACCACGCGGGCAACGCCCGTGCCAAGCACGGGCGGGCGCGTCCTCAAAGCCGACAGGCCCCGGCTTCACTCACGCACGTGCGGCGCGACAGCCAACGTCGGCCCAGGGCGCACCGAGGCCGGCGGAACCCGCCGCAAGCGCTTCAAGGCCGCTATCCCCCGAACGAGCGCGTGCGCCCCATGGGCACGGTGAAGGTGCGCTCCACCGCGCGATGCCAGTTCGCAAGCAGGCTGGCCCGCCGCTCCTCGGTCATCGCGGGCATGAACACGTCGTCGTGGGCGCGCAGGGCGCGCAGCTCCGCAGGCGACGACCAGAACCCCGTGGACAGCCCCGCCAGGTAGGCGGCGCCCAGCACGGTGGTTTCCACCTCGCAGGGGCGACGCAGGGGGCTTCCCAGAATGTCGCTTTGGAACTGCAGCAGGAAGTCGTTCGACGAGGCCCCGCCATCCACGTTCAAGGTGCGCAGCTGCATCCCCGAATCGGCCTGCATGGCGTCTACCAGGTCGCTTACCTGATACGCCAGAGCCTCCACCGCCGCGCGCACGATATGCGCGCCCGTGGTGCCGCGCGTCAGCCCGAAGATCGCGCCGCGGGCGTCCGCGTCCCAGTAAGGCGCCCCCAGGCCGGTGAAGGCCGGCACCACCACCACGCCCTGCGTGTCGCCCACGCTGCGCGCCACATGCTCGGCCTGCTTCACGGAGTCGATCAACCCCAGCTCGTCGGCCACCCACGATATCAGGGCCCCGCCCATGAACACGCTGCCCTCAAGCGCGTACTCCACGCCCGCAGCGTCGGGGGCGCTGGCCGCCACGGTGGTCACCAGCCCATGCGACGACGAGCACGCCGTCGCCCCCGTGTGCATCAGCAGGAAGCAGCCGGTGCCGTACGTGCTTTTGGCCTGGCCCTCCTCGAAGCAGCACTGACCGAACAGCGCCGCCTGCTGGTCACCCGCCACGCCGCGCAGCGGGATGCGGGGAAGGATGCCCTCGGCAGACGTCTCGCCGAAATCACCTGCCGAGGGCCTGACCTCGGGAAGCATGCACAGGGGAATGCGAAACAGCTCGCAGAGCCACTCGTCCCACACCCCGCGATGGATGTCGAACAGCATGGTGCGGCTGGCATTGGTGACGTCGGTAGCGTGCACGGCGCCGCCCGTCAGGGTCCATACCAGCCACGAGTCGATGGTGCCGAAGGCCAGCTCGCCTGCTTCAGCACGAGCGCGCGCCCCGGGAACGTGATCGAGGATCCACGTGATCTTGCTGGCCGAGAAGTAGGCATCGGGAACCAGGCCCGTGATCGCCGTGATCCGCCGCGCCACCACCGGGTCGGCGCACAGGGCGTCCACAATGGACGCGGTGCGGCGGCACTGCCACACGATCGCGTTGTACACCGGCTCGCCGGTGCGACGATCCCACACCACGGTGGTCTCGCGCTGATTGGTGATGCCGATGCTGTCGATGTCCGAAGCGTCCAGCCCCTGCGACACCAGCAGCTCCGCCAAAGCTCCCACCTGGGCCGAAAGGATCTCGCGCGGATTGTGCTCCACCCAGCCGGGCTGAGGGTAGTGCTGAGCGAAGGCGTTCTGGGTCAAGGCGCGCACCGTTCCCCGACGGTCCACCAGCACGGCGCGGGCCGAGGTGGTTCCCTCGTCCAGGGCGATCACGTAGCGTCCCATCAGCACTGCTCCTTCAGAAAGGCGGCCACGTCGGCGTACAGGAGGTCGCGGGCGGCGTCGTGGTGCACCTCATGGCGAGCACCCGGATACAGGATCATGCGCACCTGGTCGTGACCCCGCGAGCGCAGGTGGTCGGCGGCACGGCGCACGCCCGCGCCGCACTGGCCCACCGGGTCCCTGTCGCCTGACACCAGCAGCACGGGAGGCCGCACCGAAGCGCATGCGGCGTCCTCGGCGGCTGCGACGGACGAAGCGGCGGGCGACACCGCCTCGAAGGCCGGGCCCGAAGCCATGGTCGCGCCCTCCACCAGGTTGGCCAGGGCCACGTACGCGCTGGCTGAGAACGTGAAGCCGCACAGGGGGTCGGCCTCGTAGGCGGCCACCTGGTCAGGCAGGCTCGAGATCCACGCATAGGGGGAGCCCTCATGGGGAAACGCCTTCGCATAGCCGCCCGCAGCCAAGCCGTCCAGCAGCCCGCTGCGATGCGCGGGCCCGCGATGAGCCGCCACCGCCCGCGCAAGGATGCCGCCCGCCGCCGTGAGGGCCCTGGCCGGATGCCCCGTTCCCGACAGGACGACGGCGCGCACCCCGTCTGCATGACGCTCCAGGTAGCAGCGGGTCGCAAAGCTGCCCATGGAGTGGGCGAACAGGAAGAAGGGCACCTCGGCGCCCACGATGGCCCGGGCCCGGGCGCGCATCCTGTCGATGTCGGCCACGATCGCGGCCGCCCCCATCCGCGCATCCACAACGCCCAGGTCGTCGGGGCCCTTCGCAGTAAGGCCGTGGCCGATCAGGTCCATGCCGCACACCACGAAGCCCTCGCCGACCAGATGGCGGGCCACATGGTCGTAGCGCCCCATATGCTCGCACATGCCATGCACCAGCTGCACCACGCCGCGCACGCTGCCGGGGGCGAAGGCAAGGCCCGCCGCGCCCGCATCGGGATCGGCCACGGCGACGTCCGGCACCCACAGGCGCGCGGCCACCTGCGAGCAGCCGTCAGCCGAGGGGAAGGTCAGCGGCACCACGACCACGTCGTCGGCGATGGCTGCGGCATCGCCGACGGCAGCAGCATCGGCATCGGCATCGACATCGGCATCGACGCCGGCGGCGGTTCCGACAGCGGCGCTCACGACCGCGGCGCCGACGCCGGGCGAGTCGCCCGGCTCGCAAGGCTCGCCTGGCGCACCCTCAGCAACCGGCGCAGCAGCCTCCCGCGACTCATGGCAAGGCTCGGCGGCTTCGTCCACCTCCGTTATGCCCGCGAGGGCCGCGTTCACCCGCAGGGCGTCGATCGCCCCGGCGCGCAGCATCACGGGGCGCGGCCCCGTGCAGTCGATCACCGTGGACGCCTGACCGCTGGATGCGACCTGCCGATCGTCCACCGCGCACGCCACCTGAGCCGCCAAGGCAGGATCGACCTGCGCAAGGTCGGGCACGTCGAGGGCGCCCGCCCTATTGGCGGATGTGACGCACAAAGGCGACTCCGCAGCTTGCATCAGCCGCAGGGCAGTCGGCGCGGCCGGCATGCGCAGCCCCACCGTTCCGGCAGCGCCCCGGTAGGCACTCGGAACCTGATCGGACGCCCGCACCACCAGCGTAAGCGGGCCAGGCCAGAAGCGAGCGGCCAGCGTATGCGCCCAATCGGGAACGTCGCGCCCGAACGCGTCCAGCGCCTCGGGGCCCTCCACCAGCCACGCGATGGGCTTGCCGGCAGGACGGCCCTTCAGCCGGTACAGCGCCTCGGGGCCGGACGCATGCAGGGCCGCCACGCCCAGGCCGCACACCGTGTCGGTGGGAAACACCACCGCCTCGCCCGCGCGCAGGGCGCAGGCGGCCTCGTCGATCGACGTCACCCTCATGTTGCGCTCCCCTTCCCTCTTCCATCAGCCGTACTCGCGCGCTCAGGCGCGCGATGGCCGCGCGCACCCTGGCTCGTTGCATTCTCATCCGCCGACTCCCCGCAAGCGCGCGTGGGAAGCGCCGCCAGGCTGACGCCCGCCTGGGCGGCGGCATGGCGCAGGCAGGCCTCGGCCACGCGCAGGCCGTCCACCGCCGCGCTCATGATGCCGCCCGCATAGCCCGGGCCCTCGCCGCTGGGATACACCCCGCTGATCAGCGCATCGGGCTCGCTGAAATCAAGCGCGTCCGCCGCGCCAGCGGCCCCCTGCGATGCCGCAGCGACGAAGCTTGCCTGCATCGACGCCCCACGCAGCACACGAACAGGGCTTGAGCTGCGCGTTTCCACCCCAATCATCACAGCCTGAGGATCGGCGAAGCCCCGCAGGCGCCCATCGAGGGCCCGCAGGCCCTCGGCCAGCGCGTCGCACACGAACGCCGGCAGGCATGCGCGCAGGTCGGCCCATACCACCCCGCGCGCGTACGAAGGGCGGACCGCGGCGGACGCGCGTCCGCACCGTCCGCTCAGAAAATCGCCCACCGTCTGAGCCGGGGCCTGATAGGCATCGCCTCCCGCCTTCCTCGCGCACGCGAAGGCCGCGCGCTCGATACGGCGCTGCAGATCGATGCCGGCCAGCACGTCGTCGCTCCCGAAGTCGCCGGGACCCACGCCCACCAACAGGGCGCTGTTGGCCTGGCCGGTGTCGCGCGCAAAGCGGCTCATGCCGTTCACCACCACGCCGCCCTGCTCACTGGCCGCGCACACCACCTCGCCACCAGGGCACATGCAGAAGGTGTACACGTTGCGCCCGCTGGGCAGATGAGCCACCAGCTTGTAATCGGCCGCGCCCAGGGCGGGATGGGCGCAGGCCGCGCCGTACTGCGCCCGGTCGATCAGCCCCTGAGGGTGCTCGATCCGCACGCCCAGCGAGAACGCCTTGCGCTCCATGCGCGCTCCCGCGTTCCTCATCAGCTGGAACGTATCGCGCGCCGAATGGCCGCAGGCAAGCACCAGCTGTGCGGCCGGCACCTGCTCGCAGGCCTCGGTGCGCACGTTGCGCAGCACCGCCGCAGTCAGCCGCCCCTCGTGAAGACGCAGGTCGGACAACTGGGTGTCGAAGCGCACCTCGCCACCGCAGGCCACGATGCGCTCCCGCAGATGACGCACCACCTCGACCAGGCGATCCGTTCCCACATGGGGCTTCGCCTGCCACAGAATCTCGGCGGGGGCGCCGGCATCCACCAGCCAGCTCAGCACATGACGGGCAAGCGGGCTTTTGGTGCCCGTGGTCAGCTTTCCGTCCGAGAACGTGCCGGCCCCGCCCTCGCCGAACTGAATGTTGCTGAACGGGTCAAGCTGACCGCCGCGGTTGAAGCGCTCAACCGCGCGCACGCGCTGCTCCACGGGCTGACCCTGCTCGACCAGCAGGGGCCGCATGCCGGCTTCGGCCAGGTACAGCGCGGCGAACAGGCCGGACGGCCCCGCCCCCACCACGATGGGGCGCGGCGGCCGCGCCGAAGCGCAGTGCAGGTCGGGCACGCGCAAAGGCGCGGCGGGCTCGTACGGCGCCACGCGCACGCCCCGCGCGCAGCCGGTTTCCCCCTCAAGCGCACGCCGCTCAAGCGCGGGGTCGCTCAGGCCAACCACCAAGGTTGCGGTGAAGTGCACGTCGGATCGCTTGCGCGCGTCCACGCTGCGCCTCAGCAACCGCGCGTGCGCCACCGTGCCCGCATCCACGCCCAAGGCGCGAGCTGCCGCGCGCGTAACAAGGCGATCGGAATCGGGAAGGCCCGCATCCAGGGGCAGGCGAACGTTCTCGACCCGAATCACGATGCGCTCCCCTGCGAGGAGCCCTCGTCGCCCACCGAAGCCGGAGCCCCGCGATGCGCGGCAGCCTTAGGACGCGCGACGAACCCACCACGCGCGGCGGCCTCGCAGTGCGCAGCCGCGCCGATGCCCGCAAGCAGCCCCGAGCCCCAGGCCCAGTGCAGGTTGTAGCCCCCACAGGGACCGTCCACGTCAAGGGCCTCGCCTGCGACGAACAGACCGGGAACCGCCTGGGCCCGCAGCGTGAGCGGGTCAACCGCATCCACGTCGATGCCCCCGCGATGCACCTGGCACTGGTTGGCATCGCCCATGCCCTGCACCTCGAAGGTCACGCGCGACAGCGCCCGCGCCAATGCGGAGAGGGTCGGACCCTGGCACCGATCGTGCAGCCGCACGCCCGCACGCTTGGCCACCGCCTCGGCCACGCGCGGCAGCACCAAGCCACGCACTGCGTCTTCGCAGGTGATACGCGTACCCAGGCTCACTTCGACCAGGCGCTGGCAGCGGGCGCGCAAAAAGTCCTCGGCCTGGTCGGCGGGACAGGGCAAAAGGTTCAGGGCAACCGTGTCGCCCGGCCAGGCAGCGCGCGACAGATCGAACACCGCGATGCCCGACAGACCGTAGCTGCGAAACAGCACCTCGCCGGGAAGCTCGACCACAGCAGGGGCATCAGGGGCGCCCGCCCGATGCAGCGAGGCCACGCAGCGCACGCGAATGTTGTCCAGCTCACGCGTCAGGCCGACGTCGGTACGCAGGGGGCCCAGCACCAGGCGGGTGCGCAGCACGCGCATGCCCAGATGATCGAGTCCCAGCTGGGCGACACCCTTGCCGCCCACCGCGACCACCACGGCATCGGCACGCGCGAACTCGCCGGAGCCACTGCGCAGCGTGAAGGGGCCGCCCTCGCGGCGCGGGGCCTCGATGGAAGAAACAGGCCAGTTCAGCTGCTCGATCACACCGGACCGCGCCGCGGCGGCACGCAGCACCTCAAGCACGCTGGCCGCCTTGTTGGCCGCAGGATACAGGCGCCCCTGACCTTCTTGCCGCAGCTGAAGGCCGCGATCGGCCAGAAAGGCCAGTACGGGGTCGGCATCCAGAGCCAAGGACTTCGGCTCGGCAGAGCCACCGGCGTCGGAATCGCACGCACCGCGCAGGTCGGACGCCGTCCACGCAGGCGCGCCCGCCGCAGCAGCCGACTTCCCGCGAGCCTGGGCAGAAGCCGGCACGCCCCCGTCATCTCGCTGCAGTCGGGCCAGCTGGGCCAGGGCCGCGCGCACGAACGGCGCGTTGTAGTACCGCGCGGTTTCGGCGGGGTCGGTGGCCAGCAGGGCATTCGACACGTTGCAGCGCCCGTTTCCCGTGGCCAGAATGCTGCGACCCACACGGTCGTCGCGCTCGTACACGATCACGCGGCAGGCGATGCGCGCGCGAGCGCCGGCCTCGGCTGCGGCGATGGCGGCGGTCAATCCGGCCGCACCGCCTCCTATGATGGCAATGGTGTTCATGCCCGCATTATACGAGTGCGAACGGCAGGCTGCGGCTGCGGACAGATAACGCGCATGCGCGCCCGGTGGCGCGCGCCTCAGGCTCTTCGGCCCGCATGGCCGCTGCTCGCGAAGCGCCGCTAGCCCCGTGAATCCCTGATTGAAATTAATATCTTCTCAATCATCAGCTGCGCTCATGAAATCATCGTTTACGCATGTCAGATGCCCTAAGAGAGTCGCCTTTGCGCCCAGCCTTCTCCATCGGCGCCCCCTAACCCGGTACACTCATTCGCGTTATAGATTGTTAACTGTAACAAGTTGATTCGGAGGGAAAGGTGATTCGATGAGCACATGCACGAAGATCGCCCGCGGCAGCGTGGCCGCCATGATCGCGGCCGGCATGACGCTGGGAGGCGCGGCCCTGGCCGCAACGCCTCACGCCGCCTATGCGGCCGAAGCCGGCGAAAAGGCCGTCGCAGCCGACAAGCTCGACTGGACCAAGCTGGCCGACGGCGAGTACGCGGTGAAGGTAAACGGCCGGATGGTCACCGACGTGAGCAAGCCGTCGATGATGGACAGCAACTCCATCGCGCATGACACCACGCTGACGGTGAAGGGCGGCGAGTACTACCTGAGCCTGACCTTCAAGGGCGCCATCCCGAAGAGCGGGGACAAGCCCGAATCGGGCTTCCTGACCAAGGTGGAGAAGTGGGCGTCGTACACCGCCAACCAGAACCCCGAGAACCTCAACCCCAAGCCCGCGATCGAAACGCTGTGGTCCAGCACCAAGCCCGAGGGCGAGGTGGCGAGGCTCACCGTGAAGCTGACCGCCGACGAGGTGAAGAACGGCATGTTCGCCCTGCGTTTCACCACTCCGGCAATGGGCAGCAACACCCCCACCGCAGCCATCGTGGTTGACACCGCCTCGGTGAAGCTGGTGAAGGCCGCCGCCACGCTTAACCGCCTGGCGGGCGCCAACGCCTTCGGCACCATGCAGAAGATCCACGAGGCCGGCTGGAAGGGCGAGACCGGCGGCACCGTGGTGGTGGCCGCCTTCGAGGGCTACTGGGACGCCCTGGCCGCCTCCGGCCTGGCCGGCTTCGACAAGGCCCCCGTGGTGATGACCTACGGAGACCGCCTGTCTCCCGAGGCCGAGGCCATCCTGAGGGCCGCCAGGCCCTCGAAGGTGTACGTGATGGGCGGCGAGGCCGCCGTGTCGGAGGGCGTCAGGGGCGCGATCGACGCCGCCGCGGGCGTGAAGTCGCAGCGCATCGCCGGCGACACGGCCACCGGCACCGCCGCGAAGGCGGCCCTGGCCGGAAAGGGCAAGTGGGCCGGCGACACCGCGATCCTGGCCACCAACGACGGATACTGGGACGCCCTGGCCGCCAGCCCGTTCTCCTACGCTCGGAACATGCCGATCTTCCTGACCGAGGGCGCCGCGAAGGTGTCGGACGAGACCCTGCAGGCCATGAAGGAGCTGGGCATCAAGAACGTTCTGGTGATGGGCGGCACCGCTGCGATCAGCAGCGACGTGGAGAAGCAGCTTGAGGCCGAGGGCATCAAGATCACCGAGCGCTTCGCCGGCTCCACCGCCGTGGAGACGGCCCTGAAGTTCGCCACCCTGGCGACGGCCAACGGACTGGGCGGCGAGGCCGTGGGCCTGGCCACCGTGGACGGCTACTGGGACGCCCTGACCGGCGCTGCCCTGTGCGGCAAGAACGGCAGCCCGCTGGTGATCGTGAACGATGCCAACGACGCCCAGGTTAGCGCCGTGGGCGCGTTCCTGAAGAACCACCGGACGTCCATCGATAAGGCCATGGTGTTCGGCGGCGACGCAGCCATCAGCGAGAAGGCCGTGAAGGCCATCGCCTCGGTTCTGGACGCCAAGCCGGCCGACGGCGTCAAGCCCGGCAAGGGCGATAAGCCCGCCGCCCCCGGTGGGGACGCTGCAAAGCCCGACAAGGACGCCAAGAAGCCCGGTGAGGACGCCACGAAGCCCGGCAAGGACGCCAAGCCCGCCGATCCCGCTGATACCCAGAAGCCCGGCGAAGGCACGAAGAAGCCCGACGGGGATGCCAAGCCGGCCGACGGCGTCAAGCCCGACAAGGGCGATGAGCCTGCCGCCCCGGCTGACACCGCCAAGAAGTCCGGCGAGAACGACGCAGCCGACAAGGCTGACAAGGCCAACAAGTAGAACCGCGCCAAGCGTCAGCAAAACGCACGCTCTGTGCAACGCAGCTGCAGAAAGGCCATCCCACAGGGGATGGCCTTTCTCGTATCCCGATGCCTTGCGGCGGAAACCGCGGACCCACGGCAGGGGCCAAGAGACGCCGAACGGCACGGCCGCAACCCGCAGGGGGCTCAGACAGGCCGATTACGCCTGCTCGCTCGCACCGCCCGCTGCAGGCTGGCCGTCACCGGCCTCTCGAACGTTGGCGATCAGGCCGCGCAGCAGCGAGGCCAGGTGCACGGCCTCGTCAGCCTCAAGCTTCATGCAGTTCCCCATCTCCACGGGCACGTCCACCGCGCGGTCGCGCAAGGCGCGGCCCGCATCGGTGATCCGCACCTCGACACGGCGCTCGTCATTGCTGCTGCGCCTGCGAGTGACCAGCCCCTTCGCCTCCATCTTCTTCAAAAGCGGGGTAAGGGTGCCGGAATCCAGGTACAGGTCGGCGCCCAGCTCGCTCACCGACACGGTGCCCTTCTCCCACAGCACCATCATGGTGAGGTACTGCGTGTAGGTAAGGCCCAGCTCATCAAGAAGCGGCGTATAGCGACGCACGACCTCCTTGGCGGCGGCGTACAGGGGGAAGCACAGCTGGTTTTCCAGCTTCAGGCGGTCCTCCGGGCTGAGGGGGAACGCATCGCGGTCGGGCTGGGACATGGTGAACCTCTCGATCGTGGGACTTCATGGCCCATTGTATCCAAATAGCTCGCTCAAAATTAATCGAGTACGCAATTGAAACGCCCGTGGCATAGTGCGCAGCGCGAGCGAGCGTGTCGCCACGCGATGGGGTCAGCCCTACAGCTGAGCCTCCACCGCCTGGCGCACCTCGTCCATCCTGACCGTGGGCTCGAAGCGCTCGATCACGCTGCCCTCGCGGTCGATCAGGAACTTCGTGAAGTTCCAACGAATGTGCGCCTTGTCGCCGAACTCCTTCTCCACCGCCTTCGACACCTGGTTCAGCACAAGCTTCTTCATGCCGGTGAAACCCTGAAACGGCTTCTGCTGCGCCAGGTAGGGAAACAGCGGATGCGCGTCGTCGCCGTTCACCTCCACCTTCGAGAACTGCGGGAAGTCGGCGCCGAACTTCACGGTGCAGAACTCGTGAATCTGCTCATCGTCACCTGGGGCCTGATTGGCGAACTGGTTGCAGGGGAAGTCGAGGATCTCGAAGCCGCGGTCGCGCAGATCGCGGTACATGGCCTCCAGCTGTTCGTACTGAGGGGTGAAGCCGCATCCCGTGGCGGTATTCACCACCAGCAGCACCTTGCCCTGATAGTCGCTCAGGTTGGCAACGCTGCCGTCGCGGTTCTTCGCCTGGAAATCGTACACGCCCATGATGCGCTCCTTTGCTCTTGCGGCGAGGCCGCTCCCGTTTCGATGAGTATAGTATTGCGCTACACTTAATTGTACGCAATATAAATAGGCGATTCCCGATTCGCTCCGATCTTCCTCCACACCAAAGAGTCAGGCAACGGGAGCCGCCTCAGCCGAAGTCGAGAAGGCGAGCCTGACGGATCGGGAAGGCGGTCCGAACGAATCAGAACACCGTGGCGTCCAGCAGCCTGAAATGGCACCGCGAGGTTTCCAGGATTCCCTCGCGCTGCATGCGTCCCAGCTCTGCCGACATAGCGCTGCGATCCACCCCCAGGTAGTCAGCCAATTCCTGACGATTGAACCCGATGTCGAACTCAGCCGAGCCGTGATAGTTCGACTCGAACGACAAAAACGACAGCAGCTTGCCGCGAATGGTCTTGGGCGCCGACACGAACACGCGCCGCGACAGGCCCAGGTTCTTCTGCGCGAAGATCGCCAGCAGGTTCCGCGTGATGCGCGCGTGGTGCTCGCACGAGCTTGAGCAGGTGGTCAGGATGCGATTGATGTTCAGGAACAGCACCTGGGTGTCCTCAAGGGCCACCACGTCCACCATCAGGGGCTCGTTCGGCACCGCGGCGTAGGTTTCGGCGAACACGCGCCCCAGCCCCACATGGCCCAGGATGCTGACGTTGCCCCACACGTCCACGCTCTCAATGCACACCGAGCCCTTCAGCACCAGGCCCAGCGATTCGGTGACGTCGCCCATGCGCAGGATGCGCTCGTCCTTCAGGTAGCTGCGCTTCTGCGCCCCCAGGCAGTCGAGCATCGACACGGCCTGCTCGGGCGTGGTGCCGCGAAACAGCGGCGTGCGAACGAGTATCTGAGCGTCAACCTGCATCGACCCCACCTTTCATCCCGTTTGCCTGCGAACATTCTAACGCTTGTTGCAATCGCAACATATCATCGCTTCCCCAGGCCCTATCATGAGGCCACCGAATGCACGGGAAGACCTGGGCGATGCCCGGAGGGGAGCGACGATGATCAGGCGCGTGATTCAAATCGATGACGAGCGCTGCGACGGCTGCGGCGTGTGCGCGACGGCATGCCACGAAGGGGCCATCGCCATCGTTGACGGCAAGGCGCGCCTCATGCGCGACGACTACTGCGACGGCCTCGGCGACTGCCTGCCGGCCTGCCCCACCAACGCCATCTCGTTCATCGAGCGCGAAGCGGCTGACTACGACGCGGCCGCCGTGGCCGCCAACCTGCGTGCGCGGGCCCAGGGATCACAGGCTGCCGCGTCCAGCGCAACAGTGGCTTCGGCTTCCGCCGAGGTGGCGAACGCCATGCGTGAGAGCATGATCGCCGCAGCCCGGCACATGGACGTGCTGTCAACCCTGGCGCCCGCCGCCGGCGCAACCGCCGAAACGCCGCATGATGAGCCCATGGCGGCGGCTCCGTCTGCGGCACCCGCCGCCGGCGTCACGAAAGAGGGCGCGTCCGCACCCGGCTGCTCCTGCCCTGGGTCCCATGCCCAGCGCATCGTGCGCCAATCCGCCGTCGGCACCCCCGCCGCATCCGTCGCGCCTTCCGCAGCGGGCTCTGCCGCCGTCACGGCCACGACGACCGAACCCGGCTCCGAGCTGACTAACTGGCCTGTTCAGATCAAGCTGGCGCCCACCGGCGCCCCGTACTTCCAAGGCGCTCACCTGCTGATCGCGGCGGACTGCTGCGCCTACGCCTACGCGGGCTTCCACCAGCGGCTCATGCGCAACCGCGTGGCCCTGATCGGCTGCCCCAAGCTGGACGCCGTCGATTACGCCGACAAGCTGTGCCAGATCATCCGTGACAACGATATCCGCAGCGTGGCCATCGCGCGCATGGAGGTGCCCTGCTGTGCGGGAATCGAGCACATGGCCGTTGGGGCCCTGAAGGCCAGCGGGAAGTTCATCCCCTGGCAGGTGGTCACCTTCAGTCGCGACGGGCGCGTGCTGGACGCCTGATCGCCCCGCTGCGGCGGCGACGCGCACGACACGCATGCTGCGCGCCGCATCCTACCGTGCAGCGGCGACAGCCTGCTCGACAGCGCTGATCAGCTGCGGAAGGTCGGCCTGCGCGAACCGGTACCGCACCAAGGCGGGCTGGGACGCGTCGTCGCACGGCTGCTCGACACACACGAACACGGCCTCCACCTGGCTCACTCCCTGCTGCAGCACCACCGCCGCATAGCAGGCGGCCTGCAGGGCATGCTTGCGCGCCAGCTGGGCTCGATCAAGGCACGGACCGCCTGTCTTGTAGTCCACCACCAGCGCCCTGCCCTGCTCGCGATCAAGGCACAGCAGGTCGATGGCGCCCTCGAACACCACCGAGTCAGCCTGTGGGCCCAGTCGCAGGGCGAATGGGGCCTCGGGCATGCGGACGGGGTACGTGGAGGCCTCGGCTGCCACATCGGAGGCCAGCCAGCGATCGAGGGCCGCAACCACGCGCTCGCGCGATTGCGCACCCAGCTGGAAAGCGTCCATGATTCGCGCGCAGGCTGCGGCATCAGGCGCCTGAAAGGCCGCGCCCGCCCCTCCCTGCGCACAGGACACCTCAGCCAGCAGGTGGAAGGCCGAGCCAACCGCCGTGGCGGCATCCTCGTCGGATGCCGTCGCGCGACCGCGCTCGAACATCGGCTCGATGTCGCGATCCACCGGATCGCCCCATGAGTCCACCGCCGCGATCGTCAGCGCGCCGAATGCGCGCGCTCCCTCAGGCGACGCGCCCGCCGGAACGCCAACCGCCTGGAAGCCACCATCGGCTGCATCACGCTCAAGCGCGAGCGCGGCGCGCGCATCGACCCGACGGGCGAAGCCCACGGCGTCTGCGACTTCCACGCTGTTCGCATCGCCCGGGCTCTCGACGGCCCGCATCCCGGCGTCCGCCGCGAACGCATCCTCACGAGCGGGCAGGCGCACATCGCAGACGAAGTCATCGGCCAACCGAGCCCCCAGCGCACGCGCAGCCCCTCCCTGCGACGCCTGGGTGAAGCTGGAGAACCCCCGTGATGGGGGCGGCGCGCAGCCAAACGAACGCGCGGGGCGCGGGCCGACGGCCGGGACGGACACCACCACGCGCTGACCGCGAGCATCCGACGAGGGCTCATGACCGCCGCAGACCCGAGCCTCTCCCTCCTGCCCGCCCTCGCCATCGGTAACGTCCGAAGCGCCCACGTACGGCATATCCCTCAGGTCATCCGCAGAAATCAAGTCAACCACCCGCAGCTCGGCAGCGCGCTCGCCTCCGAAGTCAACCTGGCTGAGCCCCGCCTGCAACGCCCCCCCATCCTCCATCAGGGCGCGCAGGGCCTCGCCCATGCAGCCTTTCAGCACACCCTCGGGCTGGTCTTTCTTGGTGCGCACGGCGCACGAAAGCACCACGGCCTCCATCGCACGCGTGATCGCCACGTACAGCAGGCGCTTCGCCTCCTCGGCCTCACCCACCTCCGACAGCAGCCCGATCGCCTCCGAGGCGCGCAGGGCATCGTCAGACCGCAGCGCACGCATCAGCAGGTCTTCGTCGGGATCTTCGCCGAACAGCCCCACCCGCAGCTCGGCCGCGGCAGCGGAAGACACCTTCCCCTGGCTCTCCGAACGCGGCAGCAGAGCAGCGTGCGCCCGTCCCTCCGCCTGCTCCAAACGCAGCGACGCCTTGGAGCCATCACTGCGGGAATCCTCCATATCGGCCACGGCCACGATGGGAAACTCCAAGCCCTTCGACGCATGCACGGTCATGATGCGCACGAAGTTGCCGCCGTTCGCCGACAGGGCCCCGGGCGACAGGCGCTGGGTTTCCAGCAGCTCGGCGAAGGCCAGGGCCACGCTGGCGGGACCCGCCCCGCGCGCCTCGATGTCAGCCACCAGCCGAATGCCCTTGTACACGTTGGCGGCGCTGGCCAGGCCCTCGCTACCCTGATTCTGCAGGCGCCCGGCCCAGCCCGACTGCGTGAACACCGTGCGCAGGGCGGTCTCCATGCCGAAGGTGCGCAGCTCGGCCTGAGCGCACGACCACGTGGCAACCGCATTCGCCAGCAAAGGCGATGCGGGCAGCACGCCCTCCTGCTCGAAGAGCCTCGCGGCCTCGGCCAAGCCGCGATCGATGCCCTGACGGCGCAGGCCCTCGTCAGACTGCCAACTTCCCAGATGAAGCAGGTCGTTCGCACTCAGGCAGAAAGCGCGGCCGGCAAGGGCCTGCAGCAGCGATTCGGTGTCGCACGGGTTCGACAGGGCCCGGGTCAGCTGGGCCACCTCAAGGGCCTCAAGCGACTGGCCGAACACCGAGCCGCCCGCCACCACGCAGTTGAAGCCCGCTCGGCGCAGCACCTCGGCATACGCATCGGCATTCGTCATGCGGCGCAGCAGCAGCACCATTTCGCCCGCCGTGCGCCCGGCGTCACGGTAGCGCGCGAAGCAGGCCGCCACGCGCGCGGCCCTCACCTCACGCGCCTCATCGCCGCCCAGGCCGCCCTTGAAGGGCCGGCGCACGACGTCCACCATCACACGCGGCACCGAGGGCGGCAGCGGGCTGCGCACCCGGCTCTCGTCGCGCCCGTGCCCCAGGCTCATGAACGCGCCGCCGAACATGTCGGGGCGCGAGAACACACGATCCACCAAGGTCAGCACATCGGCATGGCTGCGGAAGTTCTTCATCAGGCAGATCACGCGCCCACGTTCGGACTCCTCCACCATGCGCAGATGACGGCGATACACCGACACGTCGGCGCCGCGGAAGCGATAGATGCTCTGCTGCCAGTCCCCCACCGTGCACAGGCGCTCGCACCCCTCGCCCGACAGCAGGCGCGCCATGTCCACCTGCATCTGGTCGGTGTCCTGGAACTCGTCGATCATCACCATCTTGAAGCGGTCGCGGTAGCGCGCGGCGATCTGCGGAAAGCGCGTAAGCGCCCGATGCGCCTGCACCAGCAAGTCGTCATTCGACATCAGACCACGCTGACGCTTCTGGTCGGCCATGCGACGCTGCACCTGCCGCGCAATGAGGACCAGGGCGCTCGCATGGTCGCGCGCAGCCGCCAGGTTGGCGCGCATCAGCAGCTCGGTGCGCCGTGCGTTCAGCTCGGCCACGGCGGGCTTCAAGGCGGCGGACACACTCTTGCTTACCGCGCCCACGCCCTCGCCCGCGGCCAGCGCCTCGCGAACCGACACGTCAGGCGCATCCAGCAGGCCGCGCAGCTGCGCCGCAGCCCGCTCGTACGCCCCGATCGCCACCGCACGGTTTTCGGTGACGCCCGCTGCCGTCAGCAGCTCGATCGCCTCATCGGCAATGCCCGCCAGCTCGCTTGCCAGCCGATGGCCCGACAGCTCGTCTTGGTGAAACGTCAGCTGATCCATGCCGCCCGGACACGCCGACACAGCGTCCAGCAGCGCGCGCACGTGGTCCGCAAGATCGCGCTTGCGGCCGCGGGCCTGAGCCCCGTACTCCTCGAACAGAGACTCCACGTCCTCGGACAGGGCACCCTGACGAGCCTCTTCGATCACCTGGGCCAGCGCCTCGTCGCGTATGCGAAGGACCTCCGCGTCATCCAGGGTATAGCAAGGGTCTATTCCCAGCTCAAGCGCATGAGCACGCAGAATGCGCCCGCACATGCCATGGATGGTGGACACCCAGGCGTCGTCCACCTTCAGGGCCTGGTCGATGCGGCCCGCGGCGCGAAGCTCCGCCTTGATGCGCGCCTTCAGCTCACCGGCCGCCTTCTGCGTGAAGGTGATGGCCAGCACCTCGTGCACATCGGCCACCTGACCGGTCTGTATGGCCTGCACGATACGCTTGGTAAGCGTGAACGTCTTGCCCGACCCCGCGCCCGCGGCAACCACCACGGCGCGGTCGAGGGTGTTCACGCAGGCACTTTGCTCCGGCGTGAGGGCCATGCTAGTTCTCCCTTCGCGGACAGCTGGACAACGGACAGGAGGCACACACGCCTGACCAGGATGGACGCGGAGCCACATCACCTGCGCGCAGGCACTCCAAAGCATAGGCGACGCGCTGCTCCACCTCGTCCACCAGCCCCCGGAACGACAGCGGCCCCTCCATATCGCACATGACCGCGTCGGCCTTGCTGCCGGGCAGGTCGGCAGGGCCCGCGAAGCGCGGATCCAGAGCGCCCGCCACCACCGGACCCGCGGCCTTGACCGCACGGACGTACAGCGAACCCACCACGTTCAATCCCAACGCCCGCTCGACCGCGCGAGCGTACACAAGGGCCTGCACCTTGCCCGTCTGATGCGCGCGCCAGAAGCCCACGCTGTGCTCGTCGGACACGCTGCTCTTGTAGTCGATCACCACGGCGTTGCCCTGGTCGTCCACGTCGATGCGGTCGATGCGGCCCGCCAGCAGGCCGCCCGCGTAGGAAACGGGGCTCTCGCGGCTGATCTGGTATTCCAGGTGAAGCGGGCGAAACCTCGGCAGCAGCGCGGCTTCGTCGGGCAGGTGACGCACCATGGACTCAACCAGGCCATGCACCTCTTTGCGCTCGAACAGCGTGCGCGCGGCCAGACGACTCCCCGGCTTCAAGGCAGCCTGCTCGGCCTCCACCTCGGCAGCGGCCTCGCGCAGCAGGGATGCGGCCTCGTCCACGCCTGCGGGAACGATGCGCGGCACGCCCCGCTCGGCAAGACGACTGTACAGCAGTTCCAGCACGCGGTGCGCGAAGGTTCCCCGCTCTGCCGGGCCAAAGCCCTCATCCAGGCCGTCGGTTCGAAAGCCCCGCGTAATCAGCCACTTGCGCGGGCACTCCACGTAAGCCTCCAGAGCGGACGGGGAGGGAATCAGCCCGCCGTCAAGACGGCCCACCGCCCGCAGCTGCGACACCGCTGCGGCATGCAGGGGGTCGTCAGGCTCGCGCTCGCACGAGTTCGCCAGCGCCACGGCTTCCAAGCGCGGGCCCCGGCACTCGTTTTCCACCAGCAGGTCCTCGCCGCGATCGAAGGCGCGCTGATCCAGGCAGGCGGGCAGGCGATGCTCGTTACGCAGCTCGTCTACGTTGGTGGGATCGTCGCGATAAGCGTCCACCAGCTCCTCGAACACGGCAGCCGGGTACGCCTCGTCGGCGCTCTCGTCACGCAGCAGGCGCTCCACCACCAGATTGCACCGAGCGGCAGCCTCAAGCCCCTGCACCATACGCCGCTGAGCGGCCAAGGGATCGTCCGGCGAGGTCAGACCGCAGCGCTCAAGGAACAGGGTGACGGCGTCGTCGGCGCCTCCCAATGGCAGGCTTGCCTGCTCGAAGCCGCAGGCAATCACCGTATGCACCGCACTCGGCGGAAGGCATGCGGCGGCGGTGCGGCCCATGATGCGCACGGTCGG
This sequence comes from Berryella wangjianweii, assembly GCA_013201155.1. GTDB lineage: Bacteria > Actinomycetota > Coriobacteriia > Coriobacteriales > Eggerthellaceae > Berryella > Berryella wangjianweii. The sequence continues at coordinate 1,045,015 of CP053716.1, forward strand.
AGCCGTCAGACCCTCGCCCGCCGACCGCGCCACACTCACCGTCGCCTCGCGCAGTGTCCCTATGCAGTCTTCAACCGTGCATGCTCCCTGGTATGCCGCATAGCAGGTTTGACGCGTGGCGGCAATGGCGGCAAGCTCGTCGGCCACCCAGTGCCCACCGCGCCCCGTCATGCGACGAGCCCGATCCTCGAACACGCCCAGCAGCACGTCGGCTCCGGGCTGGGTTGCCACCTCTTCCAGCTGCGAGAACAGCTCGCTTGCGGCGCGCACCTCGGCAAGCACGTCGTCGAATCGGGTCAGGCGATCGCCGCGCACCTGCTGCTCCACCGACCGCGCGGCTTTCTGCGACAGGCCCGCGAACGGCGAACGCAGCACATCGCACAGCAGCACCAAGCGCTCGGCATCGGAGAGGCCCGGCTTCGCAATGGCCTCATGCAGGGCGATCAGAGCCCCGCCGAAGGACGTGCGACGATAGGGGCGCGCGCCCTGCGCGAAGCAGGGCCGCTGCAACCCGGGAGCCAGCGCCTCGAACAGCCCCACCGGATCGGCGCACGCCACCACCACATCATGATCGGGCGCCAGACGCTCGATCGTCTGGGCCAGCAGAGCAGGTCGGGCGTAGGCGCCCGCAGGGAAGGCGAACGACAGTCGCACGCCCGCGCGCACCGGAGCCAGCACGTCAGCGCCCTGCAGAGGGTCAACCTGCAGCCTGACATGCGGGAGTCGCTCGAAGAACGCCTGCTCGTGCCAGGTAAGAGGCGTGCCGCCCGCATGGCGAACGCGCAGACCCGCGGGGAAGGCGCACGGCGCGTTGACCGCGAGCCACTGAGCGGCCTCGCCGCCCTCCACCAGGCCCGCGCCGCGCAGCTCGGCAGCGTACTGTCGCAGCAGATCGACGATCAGCCCCTGATTGTCAGGCCAATCGGAACCAGAGGCCGACGCACCCCCGCGCGCAACCAGATCCTCAAGCGCAGGAAGGCCTGCGGCCACCTGCAGCACGCGGTCGGCGAAGCGCACGAACCCAGGCGACCATGCGATATCGCCCGAAGGTGGGTCACCGATCGCCGCCGCGTCGGCGAGCCGACCGCCCGATGCCGCGTCGTCCTCTGCCGAACCGCTCGTCGCACCCCGCTGCCGCGCACAGGCGAGTCCGTCAGCCAAAACGGCCTCGCGGCGCTCGCGCACCAGGCGGGTCAGCAGCATCCGACGCTGCACGCGGCCCACGATCGCGCGACCATCCCCGTATCGCGCCCACAGGCCCTCTATCCAGCGCGGAAACGTGGTCACCTCCACACCGAACAGGCTCTGCGGGTCGTCCGCACCCATCTGGCGAAAGCGATCGACCTCGGCCCCGCTCGCCAGCAGCACCACCTGTGCAGCCACCGCATACCCCCTTCTTGCCTCGAAGCCCCATTGTACCGCCAGCCCCCACCCCATCGGCCAGCGAGGAGTGTCAGTGCAGGCCACCGGAAGCGCCTCATCGCCCGGATGCACGGCGTGGCGCATGCCCCCACACCCCCCAGGCCTCGCGGATTCGACGTTTGTACCATGCAGCCCGCAAACAGGAGTACCGAGAACAGGACAGGCAACCGAACGCGCCGCGCCGCCAAGGAACGCTGACGGCGAGTTGCCACCCGATGCAGGTCAGGGCTCACCGCGCATCACAGGACCCTCGATCGCGCCCAAGACCCCGCGACGCCGCCAGCCGCACCGTTGGATGCTCGTGCACCTCTCGCGCTGATGCCGTCCTCTGCATCCGCGCGTCCCTCGCGCCCGCACCGCCCCCCGCACCCGCCGGCTGGACATCGAGCGCTCCTCGCAAGCGGCAAGCAGCGGGCGCTATCCTCGCCGTTCTGCGACAATCGATTTTCTCATATTATTAAGATCAGATTAAATGCGATGGGCCCCGTCGAAACCCGGTCTATATCAGACCGAGTTTATCTTCATTCAAAAATATCGCTTGCTTTGTTCAAAGGCCACACGCTACTCTGTCACCCTATTCACATAGCGAGAGGAACATATTATGAAATGCCCGAGCTGCTCTTCGGAGATGCCTCAAGGAACCCTGTTCTGCTCGGAGTGCGGAACCGCACTGCCAAGCCAGCCCGTCGCCCTCAACGACACTGACGGCGCTGCCGCAGCCCCCGAGCCTGCGCCCGAAGCGCCGACGGCAGCCACCTCGGCGGCCGACGCCCCGGCACCCAGTGGCCCCGCCAGCTTCGGTCCGCCGCCCGTGGATTCCGACAACCAGCCCTTCTACGGCAAGACGCCGGTCGTGATCCTGGCCCTGATCTTCTTCCCCTTGATCGGAATCATCCTGATGTGGCTGAAGTCATGCAGGTGGGCCAAGGGTGCGAAGATCGCCGTCAGCGTCGTGTACGGCATCCTTACCGTGGCGTGGATCGCCTTCGTCATCTTCGCGTTCTCGTTTGCCCTTTCCGTCGGCTCGACGAGCAGCTCCGGCCTCAACTCGAGCTACGGCAGCAACGCCGGCGATTCGAGCAGCGCCATCGAGAGCCCCTCGAACGGGTCGCAGAACAACGCAGGGGCCGACGGCAAGGACGCGCCCATCGATCGCGCGCGCCTGACCGCCTCCAACGGCCAGATCAGCGCCTACGCCCTGGCCAAGCTGAACGGCGAGCAACTGGTGAGGCTGGCGGAGGAGCGCGGGCTGACCTACGACGCCGAGCTTGGCGGCTGGACCGCCGACAACGGCCTGTCTCTGACGGTGCTCAACCCCAACAACTCCCTGGACGCCATTCCCGCCGACAAGCTGCGCGGCATGTCGCGCAGCGAGCTTGATCGCTGCATCCTGATGTCCGGCGAGCTGCGCAACAACGGCAAGCTGGAGTCGATGACCAAAGCCCAGCTAGACGACCTGCTGCAGACCGATCTGACGGAAGAGCTTCCCAGCGGGGAAGAGGATACGCGCTCGTTCCTGATCAAGCAGCCAAGCGATATTGCGGGGCACATTGCCATGGTGGGCATCGACGACGAGGGGTCGCTGATCGTGGCCGTGTTCAAGTAAGTCCTCCACCACCCACACCGTTATGCCGCGAAGGGGAGCCATGGGCTCCCCTTCGCGCATTCGCGCGCCCCGTGTCCCGCAGTTGCGCTCTGCGAGCGCTGACAGTAAAATGCCCCTTGATGAGTTCTGTTTCAGGGCGAGGTGAAAGTCCTCACTGGCGGTGATCGGCACATGGCCGAAAGTCCGCGACCCTGTCGCCACGCGGCAGGTTGACCTGGTGAGATTCCAGGACCAACGGTTACAGTCCGGATGGGAGAAGCAGATGTCACGCGATATGCCTTCTGGCCTCATGTGACGCACGCGCCACCCAGAATTCATACGGGATGCCCCGCCGCGCGCGCGTGCGCGTCCCGTCTTGCTGGGTTCGCGCGCAAAGGAGGCATCATGGCAGCATCGACACCTGAAATCATCTCGAACACCAACCGCTGGGACACCCGGCAGATCGTCACCATGGCCCTGATGGCGGCCATCGGCGTTCTGCTGTCGTTCATCGAGGCGCCCATCATGCCGGGCGTGCCCTACCTGAAGTACGACCCGTCGGCTGTTCCTGCGCTGATCAGCGGCTTCGCCTTCGGTCCGGTAGCGGGCATCGCCGTGGGAACCGTCACGGCCGTCATTCACGGGCTTCTGACCAGCAACTTCTGGGGAGCGTTGATGTCGATTCTGTGCGTCGTGGCCTTCGTGGCCCCCGCCGCGCTGATCTACCGCGCGCGTCCCGGCGTGGCCGCGGGCATCGCAGGCTGCGCGGCGGGCACGGCGTTGATGCTGGCAGCCGCCATCGGAGGCAATCTGGTAGTCACCCCCCTGTACTCAGGCGTGAGCATGGACGCCGTAATGGCCCTGATCGTTCCCGTGCTGATTCCGTTCAACCTGTTGAAGGCCGTAATCAACAGCGTTCTGGGCATCCTGGTGCACCGCAGCGTATCCCGCGTAATCGCCCCCGGCAGCCGAAAGAGCCATGCACGAGGCTAGCGCAACACATAGCCCGCAAGAGACCATCATTCAGGTCGATCGGGTGGGCTTCTCGTACGACGACGAGCACCCGGTTCTCAGCGACCTCAGCCTGAGCCTTCAGCCCGGCTCGCTCACGTGCATCCTGGGAGGGAACGGCTCGGGAAAGTCCACGCTGGCCAAGCACCTGAACGCTCTGCTGGTGCCCGACGAGGGAGAGGTGCGGGTGACGGGCCTGAGCACCGCCGACGAACGCGCCCTGTACCGCATCCGCAGCACCGTGGGGCTGGTGTTCCAGAACCCCGATGACCAGATTGTGGCCACCGTGATCGAGAACGACCTGGCCTTCGGACCCGAGAACCTGGGGCTTGAGCCCGATCAGATCCGCGAGCGGGTAACCGAGGCCCTGGCCTCGGTGGGCATGAGCGGGTTCGAAGCGCGCGAGACAGCGGCCCTTTCCGGCGGCCAGAAGCAGCGCGTGGCCCTGGCGGGCATCCTGGCCATGCGCCCCGATGTGCTGGTGCTGGACGAGGCGACCGCGATGATCGACCCCCGCGGCCGGGCAGGCATGATGAAGATCTGCCGACGCTTGAACCGACACGGGCTGACCGTGGTGATGGTGACCCACTACATGGAGGAAGCCGCCCAGGCCGACCGGGTGGTGGTGCTGGACGGCGGACGCATCGTGATGGATGGGCCGCCGCACGAGGTGCTGCTGCAGGCCGAGCAGCTTGAGCGCCTGCACCTCAACGTACCGCCGGCATGCGCTTTGTCGTTGGCGCTGCGTCGGCGCGGCGTGCCCGTGTCACCCACCATCAGCGAGCAGGAACTGGAGGATCAGCTGTGCCGGTTGTGTTCGATCGCGTAAGCTTCGCCTACCATACGCCCGCAGACCAGCGAAAGGCGAAAAAGGGCCTGGTCGCACGCATACGCGAGCGTCGCACGGAAGTCGCGGGGGCTGACTCTGACGCGCCTCAAAGCGAGGATCCGCGCGCCACGGGCCAAGAACGCACCCGTCCTGCCTGGGGCGTCAGCGCGCATGACGAGTGGGCCCTGCGAGACGTATCGTTCACGCTGGCCGACGGCGAGTTCCTGGGGCTTGCGGGACACACGGGCAGCGGGAAGAGCACGCTGATCCAGCACATGAACGGCCTGCTGTCCCCCACCGAGGGGCGCGTGACGGTAGATGGGCGCGACCTGGCGGACAAAGCCGCCGCGCGGGACTGCCGTGGATTCGTGGGCGTGGTGTTCCAGTATCCCGAGCGCCAGCTGTTCGCGGAAACGGTTCTGGACGACGTGGCTTTCGGCCCGAAGAACCTCGGGCTTTCCGACGCCGAGGCGCGCGAGCGCGCCGAGGAGGCCCTGCGCAGTGTTGACCTGCGCCCCGAAGACATCGGAGGCAAAAGCCCCTTCGCCCTGTCCGGGGGCATGCAGCGCCGCGCGGCCCTTGCCGGCGTGATCGCCATGCACCCACGCGTGCTGGTGCTTGACGAGCCGGCGGCCGGCCTGGACCCCCAGGCTCGCGAAGAGCTGCTGCGCCTGATCGCGCGCCTGCACGCCTCGGGCATGAGCGTGCTGATGGCCTCGCACAACATGGACGACCTGGCTCGTCTGTGCGACCGCGTGATGGTGCTGAACCGCGGGCGCATCCTGATGGAGGGCCCGCCCGCCGTGGTGTTCTCGCAGGGAGACCGTCTGCGCGCGATCGGCTTGGACGCCCCCTTTGCGCAGAACATGGCCGTGCGGCTGCGCTCCCGTGGCCTGAGCGTATCGGATCGCCTGCACAGCATTCAGTCGTTGGCCGATGAGCTGGCAGATCTGCACAGACAGGCGCAGCGCCACGAATCTGCGCGCTCTGGCGAAGGCGCAGGGGACACCGCTCATGCGTGACTTCCCCCTGATCGGAAACTACTGGCCGGGCACCAGCCTGATCCACCGCATGGACCCGCGCGCGAAGCTGCTGGCCACCCTGGCGCTGATCCTGATCGCGTTCACGGCGCAGAGCTTCGCGGCGCTGGGCGTGCTCACCCTGTTCACGCTTGGAGTGATCATGGTGGCCGAGCTGCCGATTCGGGGGGTTCTGCGCTCGATCGCCCCCCTGATATTCTTCTCGGTGCTGACGGCTTTGCTGAATCTGTTCTGGACCCAAGGCGGCGAGGTGCTGGTGCGGCTGGGCCCGATCGCGATCAGCGAGGCGGGCGTGCGCAGCGCGGCGTTCTTCGGGTACCGCATGCTGGTGCTGCTGGTTGAGGTGAGCCTGCTGACCCTGACCACGCGCAGCCTGGACATATCCGAAGCGTTCGAGCGGGTGGGAGGCCCGCTGAAGCGCCTGCGCGTACCCGTGCACGAGCTGGGAATGATGATGGGGATCGCCCTGCGCTTCCTTCCGCAGCTGGCCTTCGAAGCCCGCAGCATCTACCAAGCGCAGCTGAGTCGCGGAGCCGACCTGACCTCAGGACGTGGGGCCGCGCGCCTGCGCGGCATGGGCGCAGTCATCGTTCCCCTGTTCACCGGTGCCCTGCGTCATGCCGAGACGCTGTCGTACGCCATGGACGCACGCTGCTACCACGGAGCCGACGGGCGCACGCGACTGCATCCGCTGACGTTCGACCGCATCGACCTGGCCTGTCCCGCCGTGCTGGCCCTGCTGCTGGCCTGCCTGCTGCTGGCCAATCTCAGCCCCTGGTAAGCCCTACGCACTCCCCGTCGCGCGCCCGCCTGGCCGCTCGACCGAAGCGAGCGAACTGCGGATGCGACCAGCGCGCAGCCGAATGGTGAGTCGGCACGAGGCGCGAGGGTGCCGGGCGGCTCTGGTCGGCCTTCGATGCGAGGGCGCCCAAGCGTCCCCATCTGACACAGAAAGAGCGTCTGACCGGTACGAGAAATGCGAGAGCGCTCAAGCATCGCCTCATGCGGCGCGGCAACGGCCACCGCAGGACAGCGCGCCCCGAACGCACAGGGGGCGCCGGCCCTGTGGCCCGCGCCCCCTGATTTCATCCCGCATGCGATCAGGCTGCCGCACGGCAGCCCGTCCGCCGTCCCGCCGTCCCATCGGGGCGGCACAGAGCCGGCTACTCGGCGAAGTCGTACAGCTCCTTCGCCACCTCGCGGAACTCCTCGAACACCGCATCGGCAATAGCCTCGTCAAGCACCAGCTCGAACTCGCTGGGCTGACCCTCCTCGTCGGAAGACACCACCTCCAGCACCAGGACCTCGCCCTCGGCCTCGTCGCCCTCCTCTTCCTCGACGGGGAAGAAGAAGCCGTACTCGCGCTCGTCGCGAATGATGCTGCCCAGGAACTCAAGCTCGACGCAATCGCCGTTCTCATCCTCAAGCGTGATGGTGACGCCCTCCTCGGTAGGCGGGCAGAAGTTGGGGGCGCTCGCTTCTCTCATGGCGATCCTTTCCTGAGCCGCACGGTGTGCGCCTCGATGCTCGCGCGGCGCACGCCAATCGGCACGCCTGCGCGTGAGGGAACAGACATGCGTATCGTAATCCCAAACCAACCCGATGCCCGCACGAACCTTGCCGAAAGAGTCAAAGGGGCACAGCCCACCCCGCAGCCGCTGCGCGATCGATGCGTCCGCACCCCCTGCCATCCGCACGCGCGGGCATGCCAACACGCGGCCCCCAACGCACCGATGCCCCGCACCGGGCGGGGCATCGGATCGCCTACGAGACTGCCATCACCGCACTGCGGGCGCGCATCCGGCGCGACCTAGCGCTTGCGCTTGCGACGCTTCTTTCCGCCCGAGCGCGCGGGCGATGCGGCGGCCTCTGCCGACGCGGACGCCACACCGGCCTCCAAGCCCGATGCGTCGGACGCGCCTTCCGCCAGCGACTGCTCGGCCTGATTCACCTGGGCGGCCTGGGCCTCGGCGCTCTTGCGACGCGCGGCCTTCGACGTGGCTCCCACGGCAACCGCGACGGCCTCGGAGCGGTCGAACTCGAACACGCCCACCTTGGGGCCGTACTTCTTCGCCAGCTTGGCGTAGCGCGGCTCACGCGACTTCCAGATCGCGAACAGGGGCGTCGCCACCGCGATCGACGAATACGAGCCGGCAAGCAGGCCGATCACCATGGCGAAGGCGAAGTCCTGCAGGGTCTCGCCGCCGAACAGCAGCATGGCGATCACGGGGATGATCGAGGTGAGGGTGGTGTTCAGCGTACGGATGAACACCTGGTTCACCGAATGGTTGGCCATGGTCATGAAGGTGCACTTGATGCTGAGCGACTTCATGTTGTCGTTGATGCGATGGAACACCACCACCGTGTCGTAGAGCGAGTAGCCCAGAATCGTCAGCAGCGCGGCGATTGTGTTCGGGGTGATCTCGCGACCCATCAATGCATACACGCCCATCACCAGCACCAGGTCGTGCAGAAGGGCGATGACCGCGGTGACGCCCATCTTGTACTCGAAGCGAATGGCGATGTACACGATGATCAGAATCAGCGACACGCCGAAGGCGATCAGCGAGGCGCGCACCACGCTCTCTCCCCAATCGGGGCCGATGGTGGACACCTGGATGCCATCGGAGGAAACGCCCAGCTTCTCGGCCACGGCGTCGGCCACGGCGCCCGCCTTCTGCGCATCGGTCTCGGTCATGCGGATCAGGAAGCCCTCGCGCCCGTCGGCCTCGGTGGTCTGCACGGTGGCCTCGGAGATGCCGGCCTCCTTCAGCGCGGCGTTGACCTGTTCGGAGGTGACGCCCTCAGTATCGCTGAGGGTGATCGAGGTGCCGCCCACGAACTCGATGCCGAACGACAGGCCCTTCACGCCCACCAGCGCCAACGACGCCACCATCATCAGGGCTGCCACCGACAGGAACACCTTGCGGGCCGACATGAACCCGATGTCGTGCTTGATGAACAGGCCCCGCAGCTTGCGCACGGCCTCCAAGGCCGCGGGTGCGCGGTCGGAGCGCTCGCAAGCGACGCGCTCGCTCTCGGCGCGGTTCATGGCCTCGCCGATCTCGGCCTCGGTGGTAGTGACGCCCGAGATGGCAGCCAGGTTCTCGTAGGCCTTATGGGCACGCTGGCTGTCGCTGAGGTCCCAGAAGCCCGGATGACGAGCGATCACGCGCGGCGCCAGCACGCGAATCAGCGGCGCCTTGAACAGCAGCATCATGATGATGTCGCAGATGATGCCCAAAGCCAGCGTCAGACCGAAGCCCTTCACCGACGCCGAGGCCAGGAAGAACAGCGAAAGGGCGCTGACCAGGGTCACCAGGTCGGCATCGATCGACGTGGTGATCGCGTGGCGCACGCCGGTGATCGACGAGGCGCGCACGCTGCGACCCATGCGCACTTCCTCGCGGAAGCGCTCGACCGTCAGCACCGACGAGTCGGCGGCCATGCCGATCGTCAGCACGATGCCCGCCACGCCCGAAAGCGAGAGGCTGAACAGGCCGAAGTGGGACAGCGTGGCAAGCACTCCCAGATAGAACACCGCAAACACCACCATGGCCGATGCGGTGATCAGACCCAGGCCGCGATAGAAGAGCAGCAGGTAGATCATGACGAGGGCAAGGCCCGCCAGGGCGACGACCACGCCGGAGGCCAGCGCGCCCTGACCCAGCGTGGGGCCCACCACCTGGCTTTGCGAGTACTGGAAGCTGACGGGAAGCGAACCGCTCTCAAGCACGGTGGCCAGGCCCTTCGCACCGTCAAGGGTGTAGCCGCCCGTGATGGACACCTTGCCGCCCGTGATCGCCGACTGCACGGCGGGGGCCGACTGCACCTCGCCGTCCAGGATGATCACGATCTTGCCCTTCGAGGGCGCCAGCTTCGTGGTGGCCTCGGCGAAGGCCTGCGTGCCCTCGGCGTCCAGCGACACGTTCACGGCGTACTTGGTGCTGGTCTCGGATTCGCGACCCACGTTCACGCCCGTGATGTTCGCGCCGGTGATCAGGGGCGTGTAGTCGCCCTCCTTCACCTTCAAGCCGCTCTCGGGGGCCGGCAGCCTGTTGCCGAAGTCGTCGGTGACCGTGGCGGACTCACCGAAGTTGCCTGACTCGATCTTCTTGCGCACCTCAGGGTCGGTGAACGAATCCAGGCGCGCGAACGTCAGCTTGCCGGTCTTGCCGATCGTCTCAAGGGCCTTGGCGGTGTTGGTGAGACCCGGAATCTGCACCAGAATCTGGTTCGTGCCCTGCCGCTGCACCACGGCCTCGCTGGCTCCCAGAGCGTTCACGCGGCTCTCGATGATCGAGCGCGACGTCTCCATCTCCTCGCGGCTGATCGGCTGGCCATCGGTGGACGTGGCCGTCAGGACCACCGACAGACCGCCCTGGATGTCGAGACCCTGGTTGATCCGCTTGTCAGGCGGGGTGAACGCGAACACGGAGGCCAGCACCAGCAGAGCGGTGACCACCAGAAGCCAGATGTTGCGCCGATGATTCCCGGCAGGCGTCTTCTTCTTGCCCGACGCCTTCGACTGAATTGCCATCAGACCCTCTTCCTGAAGCTCGACAACGCACGCGAAGCCCGCACGAAGCAGGCTCCGAATTCTTAACTCACCCATTTTGCCACAACAGCTGGATATTAGCCTAAGGGAACTTCGTATGCCCACTTATGATTATTGAAAAAGCAAGCACTGAGCGTGGCGGGCATCCACCATCGCAGCAAGGACGCGCCGGATCAGGAGCGTTCCGGATCAGGAGCGTTCCGGATCAGGAGCGCGCCGCTGCCGACCGCGCGGAGCATGGCAGAAGCGAGTCGCGCGGCAGAGGCGCGCTGCGACAGGGCGCGGGCGGACGAGGCGCGGGCGGACGAGACGCAAGCCCCGCGGCGCATCCGCATCCCCCGAACGCGCCGCGGCGGGAGCGCACCTGAGGCGCCTGCCTCAAACGCAGGCCGCACGACGGTGCGACCTAGTAGTCGCGCGCTCCCGGCGAGGCCATCCACTCCTCGTAGAACTCCTCGTAGCAGCCCGCCAGCACCGCCTCGCGCGCACGGCCCATCAGGCTGGTGAGGAAGTGCAGGTTGTGGATCGACAGCAGGATGCCTCCCAGCATCTCGCGCTGCTTCACCAAATGCCGCAGGTAGGCGCGGGTGTGCTCGCGGCATACCACGCAGTCGCACGCCGGGTCGAGGGGGCCGAAGTCGCGGGTGTACTTAGCGTTGCGCAGGTTCATGCGGCCCTGGCTTGAGAACGCCGTGCCCATGCGCCCGGTGCGGGTGGGCAGCACGCAGTCGAACATGTCCACCCCGGCGCGCACGGCGCGCACGAGGGTGGTGGGGTTGCCCACGCCCATGAGATAGCGCGGCTGGTTGGGTGGCAGCGCGGCGGTCACCTGGCCCAGCGTCTCGAACATCACGTCGTGCGGCTCTCCTACCGAGTACCCCCCGATGCCGAAGCCCTGGAAGCCCCGACCGCCGGCGGCGCGGCTGTCGCGGTCGATCTGAATGAGGCGCTGAGCGCTCTCAAGTCGAAGGTCAAGGAACATGCCGCCCTGAACGATGGCGAACAGGGCCTGGTCGGGGCGTGTATGCGCGTCACAGCAGCGCCGCGCCCACTCCCACGACAGCTTGGTGGAGGCCCGCACCTGCTCGCGCGTGGCGGGATACCCCACGCACTGGTCAAGCTGCATGGCAATATCGGCGCCGATCAGCTGCTGGATCCGCATGTTCTCCTCAGGGGTCCAGCGATGCGTGCTGCCGTCGTAGTCGAGGGCCTGGAAGGTCACGCCGTCGTCATCCACCTTCATCATGTGGCCCAGACTGAACAGCTGAAAGCCGCCCGAGTCGGTGAGCATGGGGCCGTCGTACGCCATGAAGCGCTGGATGCCGCCCGCCTCGGCCACCAGGTCGGCACCGGGACGCATGTACAGATGATAGGTGTTGGCAAGCACCACCTGGGAGTTCAGGTCGCGCAGCTGAGTCGGGGTCACCCCCTTCACCGTGGCGTGGGTGCCCACCGGCATGAACATCGGCGTGCGGAACGTGCCGTGAGCCGTCTCGTACGACCCCGCGCGGGCCGCGCCGCTGACGGCCTCGATGGTGTAGTCGAACAGGCTCATGCCCGGCTCCTCTCGGTGGGGGATGGATCGGCGGGGGTGAATGCGGGAACGGATGCGCGCGCGGCGGGCCCTTCGGCAACGCCGGCGTCCCTCAGCGCGGCCTCCACCCGCGTCTGCGCGACCAGGCCGCCATCGGCTCCCGTCGCCGGATGCGCGCAGGCAGGCAGACGCTCCGCCCAGGAGGCGAATTCGGCCATGCTGCCGTGCCGCACGGTCCGGATATCGCGCCCCTGGGGGTTCAGCAGGTAATCGGTAACCAGAAATGCCTGACAGCCCAGTTGGCAGGCACCCAGGTCGTCGATGGTGTTGTTGCCCACCATCAGCGTCTCGGCGCCGCGCGCGCCCACGGCGGCCAGGCTCTCGGCATAATAGCGGGCATGAGGCTTCACCGCACGTGAGTTCTCGTACGAGGTGATGCGCACGAAGGCGTCTGCGTCGATGCCCGCCCAGGCCAGGCGACGCACCACGGCCTCGCGCGGGAAGAAGGGCATGGTGGCCAGCACCAGAGGGTAGCCCTTCTGCCGCAGGGCGCCGACGGCCCGCTGCGCATCCGCAGAGGGCCGCACGCCGTGCCCCACGTGGTCGAACTCCTGTCGGAAGTAGTCCGCGAACAGGCCCTCCCACTCCTCGCGAGCCGCAGCGGCGGCGTCGGCGTCAACGCAGGCGGCCTCGGCGGGCGTCATGCCAACATGCGCGGCCGATGCGACGGCGCCGCTTCCCGCAACGTCCCCGCTGCCCATGGCGCCCTTGCTGCCTGCGGGCCCGGCGAAGCGTGCGGCATCGAGCGCCTGCCCGCCTTCCGCCTGCGACGCCGCAAAGCCGCGCCAGAACGCCTCCTCGTTGCTGAGCTCGGCGTCGTGCCGGCCCATGGCGTCGACGCCTGCCATGAACCCTCGCCGAAGCGCCTGGGCGTCGCACCCGGCGCGCGCGGCGAAGTCGATCAGGCAGGTCACGTAACGGCGCACGAACCATTCGGTATCCATGTGCAGCAGCGTGCCGTCGAGGTCGAACATCACCGCGCGCAGGCGCAGTCCCTCCGGCTCCCCCACAGCGGCGCTCATCTGGTTTTCGTTCATGCCAACCCCCATCGCGTATGCGTTGCTTCCTGGTGCTGTAGTATAGGACAGCCAGAAAGGAGCCCCTGAATTTCCGATGAAGACCCTGTTGCACGCCTGCTGCGGCCCCTGCTCGCTTGAGCCCACGCGCCTTCTGCTGGAAGAGGGGCACGATATCACGGTGTACTACGCGAACAGCAACATCGACCCCCAGCCGGAGTACGCCCACCGCCTTGCCGAGCTGAGGCGCCACGCGGCTTCAATCGAGGTGGGCGTGATCGAGGGGCCCTACGACCCCGCCGCCTGGGAGCGCGGCGTAGGCGCGCTGGGCGACCGCCTGGCCGAGCGCCCGCAGCCCCAAGCGGAGCGTCCCACCTGCGTCAGCGAGCTGCTGGACGACGAGAACCGCCAGAAGCGCTGCCGCGCCTGCTACCGCCTGCGCCTGGCCGAGACGGCGCGCGTTGCCGCCGCGCAGGGCTTCGATGCCGTGTCCACCACGCTGTCGGTAAGCCCTTACCAGTTCACCCAGGTCATTCGCGAGGAACTGGAGCGCGCCGCCGCCCAAGCCGGCGTGCGGGCCGACTTTCGCGACTTCCGCCCCTTCTACGACGAGGCCACGCGCCGCAGTCGCGAGGCGGGCATGTACCGGCAGGACTACTGCGGATGCCGCTTCTCGGTTGAGGAGGGCAAGCGCACGCGCGCCTTCCTGAAACAGCAGCGCGCCGCGCAGAAGGCCGAGCGCGCCGCCGCCCGCCAGCAGCAGGAGCGCGCCGAGGGCCAGGCCCGTGCGCAGAAGGAGGCCGAGCGCCGTGCCTACGCCGACGCTCAGGCCCGCAAGCGCGCCGTGCTGAAGGCCCTGCGCGCCCAGAAGGAGGCATCCGCCGTCGCACCCGCGGCCGCGGGCCGCAAGGAGCATGCATGAGAACGAGCGACTTCGACTACGACCTTCCCCCCGAGCTGATCGCCCAGGAGCCCGCCGCCGAGCGCGACGGCTGCCGCCTGCTGGTGATGGACCGCCACAGCGGCGACCTGCATGATGCCGTGTTCCGCGACATCGAGGACGAGCTGCGCGAGGGCGACCTGCTGGTGGTGAACGAGACGCGCGTGCTTCCCGCCCGCCTGCTGGGCGCAAAGCGCGGCACCGGCGGCAGCGCCGAGGTGTTCCTGCTGCGCGAGGTGTTCGATCGCGAACCCCGCACGGCCACGTCCGCCACGTGGGAGGTGCTGGTGCGTCCGGGCAAGCGCCTGAAGCCGGGCAGCGGCGCCGTGGTGGATTTCGCCGATGCACGCGGGCAGGTGGCGCTGAGCGCCGAGGTGATCGACTGGGCCGGCGAGGGGTCGAAGGGCGGGCGGATCGCACGGCTGACCACCACTGCGGCCTCGCTGGACGAGGCCCTTCACCGCGTGGGGCACACCCCGCTTCCTCCCTACATCCGCAACTACGCGGGCGACGAGGAGCTGTACCAAACGGTGTACGCGAAGCGCGAGAGCTCGGCGGCGGCGCCCACGGCGGGGCTGCACTTCACCACCCAGCTGATCGAGCGCCTGAAAGCCAAGGGCGTGCGCTGGGAAACCGTGGAGCTTGAGGTGGGCCTGGACACCTTCCGCATCGTGGAGGAGGACGACCCCGCGCGCCACCAGATCCACACCGAGCGCTACACCGTGCCCGAGCGCACCGTGCGCGCGATCGCCGAGGCGCGCGAGCGCGGCGGGCGCGTGATCGCCGTGGGAACCACCAGCATGCGCAGCCTTGAGAGCTGCTGGGATGCCGAAACCGGACGCCCTCAGGCACGCGACCGCGCCGCCACCTCGCTGTTCATCCTGCCAGGCTACCGGTTCAACGTGGTGGACGCCCTGGTGACGAACTTCCACGTGCCGCGCTCGACGCTGATGATGCTGGTGAGCGCGTTCTCGTCACGCGACCACGTGATGGCCGCCTATCGGCACGCGATCGAGCAGCGCTATCGGCTGCTGTCGTTCGGCGACGCGATGTTCATTCGCTGACAAGGGGGAGGCCGCTTCGAGCTGAGGCCGAGGCGCAGACGCGGACGCAGGCCGGGCCGGGCCGCACGCGCCGGCGCCTCAGCGACCCTGGCACAGATGCTTCAGATGCCCCAGGCCCTCTGCGTCCATGCGATCAAGCGGCACGAAGCGCAGCGCGGCGCTGTTGATGCAGTAGCGCAGCCCTCCCTGCTCGCGCGGGCCGTCCGTGAACACGTGGCCCAGATGAGAATCGCCATCTGAACTGCGCACCTCCACGCGCATCATGCCATGCGAGCGATCGAGGCGCTCGGTGACGGCCTGGCGCTTCAGCGGACGCGCGAAGCTGGGCCACCCGCACCCCGCATCGAACTTGTCCGCCGAGCTGAACAGCGGCTGCCCCGTGACCACATCCACGTACACCCCGGGCTCGAACGTCGATTCGTAGGCGCCCGTGAACGGGCGCTCGGTGGCCGCATTCTGGGTAACCTCGTACTGCAGGGGCGTCAGTCGAGCCCGCAGGGTGACCTCGTCGGGCCGAGGATACGCCCGACAGGATGCGTCGGCAATCCGCTCCCCCGCCTCTCCGTCAAACGCCTGCGGAGCTACCCCACCAGCCGAGCGCTGCAGCCCCTCATCATCAGCCGATCGCCGCAACCCTTCGTCAGGCGAACTCTCCCCATCCCGAGAACGCAAGAAAGCGCGCGGGTCGTCGGGGCCCTCTCCCCCGCTAACCGTACGACCCATCTCTTCATCAGGTGAAATGAACCCATTCGAAGCCTGTGGAATTGCTTCGGCGTAGGTCGTCAGCGATGAGGG
The DNA here is from genome assembly GCA_013201155.1 of Berryella wangjianweii. GTDB lineage: Bacteria > Actinomycetota > Coriobacteriia > Coriobacteriales > Eggerthellaceae > Berryella > Berryella wangjianweii. The sequence goes on from CP053716.1 coordinate 1,060,869, forward strand.
CAGCGTGGACAGACGCGAGAAGTCCACATGGCAGTAGCCACCCGGATGCTTCCGAAGGTAGCGCTGGTGATACTCCTCGGCGTCGAAGAACTGGCGCAGGGGCTCCAACTGCACCACCACCGGGCGCCCCAGCGCCCGCTCATGTCGCGCGAACACCGCGGCGATGCGGTCGCGCTCCGCGGGGCGAGCGTAGTACACGCCCGTGCGGTACTGGGATCCCACGTCGTTTCCCTGACGGTTCAAGGTGGTGGGGTCGATGATCTGAAACAGCTGGTCAACCAGGGCCTCAAGACTGATCTGCGCGGGATCGTAGGTCACGCGCACGGCCTCGGCGTGCCCCGTGCCGCGGCGGCACACGTCCTCGTACGTGGGTCGCTCGGTCAGGCCGTTTGCATAGCCGCAGGTGGTTTTCACCACGCCGGGGATGCGCGCGAAGTACTCCTCCACGCCCCAGAAGCACCCGCCCGCCAGCACGATGCCGGGCAGCGCACGCACGTTATCGCGATCAGCAGAGCATGTCCGATTCTCAGCGCCCATAAAAGGCCTCCTTCGCCATGGCCGTACGGGAAGCGGCAGCCAGCCGCAGGCCCGCCCTCTCCCGATTGCAGCACATCCGAACCGCTGCCCTGCGGGGTGGGCGCTATCGTAGGCAATCGGTCACCGAAAACCGGAGGGAGCGACACACGGCCGGCCGCCTTGCCGCAAAAAAAGGGCCCGGCCGATGGCCGAGCCCTTCGCGCAAGCAGCGAATGCTTCGAGTCGCTTGATCCTAGTAGCCGCTTTCCTTCAGCTCATCAAGCGCGATGCGTCCGCGGAACAGGCGATACACGAACACGTGGTAGCCCAGGACGATCGGCACGCCAACCGCCGTGATGAGGGTCATCCAGAACAGCGTGGTCTCGTGCGCGATCGAATTGGCGATCGACAGCGTGGGACCGATGCTGTCGGGCGAGGCAACCACGAGGTTCGGGAACATCGAGGTGGCCAGCAGGAACACCAGGCAGAAGATCGAGGCCGAGTGCAGGATGAAGCCCAGCAGCTCCTTGCCCGGCTTGTTGCCCAGCAGCGTTGCCGCCACGAACAGGATCACGAACAGCGCCACGAACGCCCACCTCACAAAGCCCAGCTCGGGAGCCATGGAGGGATTGATGAAGAAATGCGCATAGGCCGAAACCAGCAGGAACAGGACGCCGGCGACCACCTGCAGGGGCAGGCGCAGCTTCGTGGCGCGCTGATACAGCGCGGAATCCAGCGGGGCCTTCACCGACAGCCACGAGGCGCCCGACACCAGCATCATCGACATACCCAGCAGGCCGCACAGCAGCGTGAACGGGGTGACGAGACCCAGCAGCGGGATGCCGATGTAGTTGCCGGCGGCATCCATGGGAATGCCCGCGTAGATGTTGCCCACGGCAACGCCGGTAAGCAGGGCCGGGAACAGCGATCCGGCGAAGAACAGCACGTTCCACACCTTCATCCACGCCTTGTCATGCTCGGCGTACTCAAGGCCCACCACGCGCACGATCAGACCGAACAGCACCAGCATGATCGCCAGGTAGAAGCCCGAGAACGTGGTGGCGTAGGCCGGGGCGAACGCCGCGAACAGGGCGCCGCCGGCGGTAAGGAGCCACACCTCGTTGCCGTCCCACACCGGGCCGATGGCAGCGCGGCAGATGCGCTTCTCCTCGTCGTTCTTGGCGACGAAGGGAGACAGAACGCCCACGCCCAGGTCGAACCCATCAAGGATGAAGTATCCGGCGATCAGCAGGAAGATCAGGAAGTACCAGAGAATCTGAAGGGGAGTGAAGTCCATTGTTACTCACCGTCCTTCGCGGTTTCGAGCGAGGGCAGATCCACGGGCACGGGGCCTTCCTTCATGAAGCGCTTGATGATGCGCACCCACGCGATGAACAGGAAGGCGTACACCACTGCGAACAGGGCGATGGTCAGCAGCAGCTCGGGTGCCGACACCGAGGGGCTGATCGCGTCAGCGGTCAGCAGGTTGACGCCCTTGGGGCCCGTGATGGACGGGTACACCACCCACGGCTGACGACCCACCTCGGCAACCATCCAGCCGGACTGAATGGCGATGAAGGGCACCAGCGGCGAGAACATGAGGATGCGCTGCACCCACTTCTTCTCAAGCAGGCTCTGCTTCTTCAGGCCCACGAAGGCAAGGGCAAGCACCAGCACGATCACGCCGAAGCAGGCGATCATGAGGTGATACGACTGGAAGATGGCGTTCACCGGCAGGGTCTTGGGATCCAGGGCGCCGAACTTCTCGGTCTTGGAAAGCGAGTTCAGACCGGGCATAACCGTGTCGAACGAGTTGGTGGCCAGGAAGCTGGTGCCACCGGGGATGGCGAAGGGCGCGATGACCTTCTGATTCTCCTCGTCAACCCAGCCGAACGGGTAGAGCGCGGCGGGCTCGTCGTTGTACTGGCCCTCCATGGCGGCCAGCTTGGTGGGCTGCTCCTTGGCCACGGTAACCGCGGTGGAGTGAGCCGACACCAGCAGCAGCGCCGTGGTAACGCACGCCACGATCGCGCCGACCTTCAGGTTGCTCTTGGCGAAGCTCAGGTGCTTCTTCTTCGAATAGTAGTACGCGGACACCGCGATGGTGATGAAGGCGCCCAGCACCAGCAGGGCCAGCACGGTGTGGAAGTAGCGGTCTCCCGTGGTGGGATTGAGTGCGGCCGCGAAGAAATCGGTGATGATGGCCTTGCTCCCATCAGGCGCCAGCTCGCCGCCGGCAGGGGTCTGCATCCACGAGTTGGCGATGAGGATCCACAGAGCCGAGAGGGCCGAGCCGAACCACACCAGCCACGCCGAGATCATGTAGAAGCGACGCGACACGCGCTTGCGGCCGAACAGCAGCACGCCCAGGAACACCGACTCGAGGAAGAAGGCGAACAGCGCCTCGGCCGCCAGCGGCGCTCCGAAGATGTCGCCCACGAAACGAGAGTAGTTCGCCCAGTTGGTGCCGAACGAGAACTCCATGGTGATGCCCGTGGCAACGCCGATTGCAAATGTAGTAGTGAAGATCTTAAGCCAGAAGTTCGTGGCCGCGGCGTCCTCCGGGTTGCCTGAACGGTAGTACTTCGTCTCGTGAATCGCCAGGATCAGGCCAAGGCCGATCGAAAGCGGAACGAAAATGAAGTGGTACGCCACCGTGAAGGCAAACTGGAAACGCGACAACGCAACGACATCGGTAAAGAAATCCATACTGCACCTCCCCTTCTCTTATCCCAAACGTTTACTTTTTCGGGATTGAAGGCACAGGCGCACAACGCCTGCGATCCCCCAACCCACTTTTAATGAATTATCAACGGTTTAGCTCCATCCCGCAAGAGCAGATGAGGCGTTTTCCCTGTTCAAAGGCATTAATCAATCGAATAGCGATGTTGACTTCATCATCGATTTCACGGGATGTGATTGATAATGAACAGTTCATTGAAATCTGTTCAGAAACGTTGCTTCAAGCGGAAAGCTTAATGACAAAAAATAATTGTTTACCAGCCGAAACGCTCGTTCATCATACTCCATTGAACTGGGTCAATACCGTAAGCCATCAAAAACCTCGGAGCGGCAAGGAAAAATCTCTTTCAAAGCGAACCCTTATCGGTGAAACCGTCCGTTTCGACGGCGAAATGCGCACGGCGCAGCGTGAGGACGAGCCGCAGGGAGCAACATGCACGACTCCTGGCTCGCGGGGCACGGGCGAAAGGGCCGTCGGACGACCACAACGACGCCAGACCCGCGGGAGCGTCAGACGAAGGCGCCGCAGGGGCATCGGGGACGTCGGGAGCGCCAGGGAGCCGGGAGCGCGCTCGTCTCTCAGGCCCTCCCGCATGAACCCCTGTGTGAATTTCTTTTGACCGATTGGTCAGAAATCTTCACGCTCGGCCCCTCGCTCCTATACTGAACAAAACTGACCGATTGGTATAAAACCTGCATTTTACCTGTCAGGAGACCTCATGAATCACCCCGATCACGCTCATGGCGCCGATGGCGCCTCATCGACCGCCTCAGAATCGAACCTCCGATCAACTGAAGAAGAACGGCCCCGCACCGCAGGCACCCCGTCGGCCGTGGAGGTCGCGAGCACGACGCCCGCGAACGCGGCGGCTGCGAGCACAATGCCTACGAACGCAACGCCCGCGAGCACGACGCCCGCGAGCACGGCTCCTGCCGACGCGCCGCCGACGGGGACTGCGCGACCCCCGGTCGCCACGCGCGGCAAGCGGCTGGTGGTGCAGGGCGCCCCGGTGGAGCCCTTCCCCGGTGGCGTGGTGATCCATGCGCGCGACCTCGGCCATAAGCGCGTGCTGGGCACACCGTTCGAGCACGTGGACCTCGACGTCGCCCAGGGGGCCGTCACCGCCGTCTGCGGCATGAACGGCTCGGGCAAAACCGCCCTGCTGCTTACCCTGGCGGGCCGCATGCGCTTCACCCACGGCACGCTCGTCGTCATGGGCCATCAGCTTCCCCGCGAGGCTCGCGCCGTTCAGAAGCGCGTGGCCCTGGCCCTGTTCCCCGGTGTGAACGACCTCGACCGCGCTCAGCGCGTGCGCGACGCCGTATCGGCAGAGTTTCACCTGTTCGAGCGCAGACCCAACGGTGCGGCCATAGCGCTGTACCTGCGCCAGTGGGGTCTGGGAAGCTTTGAGAACGCCAAGGTGGCCGACCTGGCCGCCCGCGAGCTGACGCTGCTGGGCATCGCGCTGGCCTGGGTGCGCCACCCCGACATCATCGTGGTGGACGACATCGAGAGCGGCCTGACCCAGGCCCAGTCGCGCGAGCTGATGGAACTGCTGCGCGGCTTCGCCCACGAGCGCAACGCCACCCTGATAGTGGGCGTGAACGAGCCCACGCTGGCCGCCTGCGCCGATCGCACGTACCACCTCAGCGAAAGGAACTGAGCCATGCATCTGAAGGGACTTCGCTTCGCCCTCGCGGAAGTGCGCAACAACATGGCGGGGCCGGCCATGAAGGCGGTGCTCGCCGTGATCGGCGTGATCCCCCTGCTGTACGGCGCCCTGTACCTGTACGCCTTCATGGACCCGTACCAGACCTTCGACACCCTGCCCGTGGCCGTGGTGATCGAGGACCGCGGCGCCGTGGTGGACGGCCGGCAGCGTAACGTGGGAGCCGAGCTGCGACAGCGTCTTGAAGACAGCGACCAGCGCATGGGCTGGAACTTCGTCGATGCGCAAGAGGCCCAAGACGGGCTTGAGCAGGGCCGCTTCTTCATGGTGGCCACCGTGCCCGCCGACTTCACCGAGAAGATCGCATCGGCCCAAACCGACACGCCCGCAAAGGCCGCCCTGCTGGTGAACTACGACCAAGCCAGCAACCTGCTGGCTTCACAGCTGGGGTCGGCCGGATGGAAGGCCGTGCGGTCGCAGCTCAGCGAGGCGATCGCCGAGGAATACTGGAAGACGGCCTTCTCGTCGATCAACGACGGGGCCTCCCGGCTGGACGAGGCCGCCGATGGCGCCGAGGAGCTGACCGACGGCGCGACGCGGGCCCGCAACGGGGCCGCGCGGCTCGGTGACGGCGCCTTCACGCTGAGGGCCGCGCTGGGCACGCTTGACGACGGGCTGGGCGACCTTGCCGACGGAGCCGGCCAGCTGAAGGACGGCACCAGCCGGCTCAGCGCCGGCACGCAGGCCCTGAGCGCAGGCACCCGCCGTCTTGCCGACGGGGTAGCTCAGATGTCGGAGGGCGCCTCCGAGCTGCAGCGCAGCGGCACCGCGCGCATCGCCGCCGGCAGCGGGCAGCTGAACGCGGCTGTGGACGACCTTCCCAGCGACGACCAGGTGCGGCAGCTGCAGCAGGCAAGCGCCCAGCTACAGCAGGGCCTGGATAGCATGGGCGCGGGCATCGGCGGCGCTGGCGATGCGGACGCCACCACGCTGTACGGCGGGGTGAATCGACTGGCTGCGGGCATCGACGACCTTAACGGCAGCATCGGTCGGGCTTCCGACGACGCCGCTGCCGGCACCCTGCGCGGCGCGGCCAACGCCGAGGCCGCCGCCTACGAGGCCGCCATCGCCGCGCTGCAGGCGGGCGACACGGCAGCAGCCCAACGGTACCTGGGCCAGGCGCGCCAACTGGCTGCGGGCGTAGCCGGTGCGCACGAGAAGCTGGCCGTCAGCGCCCAAAGCCTGTCGGCCGGCGCCGAGAGCCTGAAAAGCGGGCTCGACCGCCTGTCCACGGGAGCAGGCGACGTGTCGGACGGCTACCGTCAGCTGGCAGGAACCGTCGGTCCGCTGGTAAGCGCGGCCCCCCGCCTGAAATCGGCCGCAAGCCAGCTCAGCAACGGCGCCGCCGAGCTCGACCGAAAGGCCGGCCAGCTTGCCGCGGGAGCCGCCACGCTGTCGTCGGGAGCCGACGAGGCCTCCGGCAAGGTGGAGGAGCTGGCAAGCGGAGCCGCGCGCCTGGACGCGGGTGCCGGAGAGCTGACCGACGGCACCGCCCGCGCTCAGGACGGAGCCCGACAGGTCGCTCACGGCGCAGACCAGCTGGGCGACGGCGCCGGCGAGCTGACCGACGGCCTGCAGCGGCTGACCGACGGCTCCGCCGCCCTGCGCGACGGCCTTGCCGACGCTTCCTCGTCGATGACGGTGAGCGGCCCCGACGCCCGCGCCGCCATGATGGCGGCGCCCGTCAAGCTGAGCGAAACCCGCTACACCAGCGTGCTGAACTACGGCACGGGCTTCGCCCCGTACTTCATCTCGCTGGGCCTGTGGGTGGGTGCCCTGATGGTCAGCTTCGTCTTCCGTCCGCTGAACACGCGCCTGATCACCTCGGGCGCCAACCCGGCGTTGGTGACGTTCAGCAGCTACGTGCCCCTGGCCGTGATGGCCACCCTGCAGGCGCTGCTGCTTCTGCTGGTGCTGCAGTTCGGGCTGAACCTGCAGATCGATCACGTGGGCCTGTTCTACGGGCTGGGAATTCTGACGGCGCTGGTGTTCGCGGCGATCATCCAGACGATCTCGGCGGCGCTGGGCGTGCCGGGGCGCGTGGTGGCCATCGTGCTGCTGATGCTGCAGCTGACCAGCGCGGCAGGCACCTTCCCGCTGGAGCTGACGCCACCGTTCTTCCAGGTGATCAGCCCCTTCCTGCCCATGACGCACTCGGTGTCGGCCCTGCGCCAGGCAATGTGCGGCAACGACCTGGCGCTGGCGGCTGCGGGCGCTGCGATCCTGCTGGCCGTGGGCGCAGCCTCGCTGACCCTTACCGCGGTGGTGGCAAGCCGCCGTCGCTTCGTCACCATGAAGGACCTGCATCCGCTGATCAAGCTGAGCTAGCGGGGCGCAGGCGAAGGCCGGCCTTTTCGAACCTCACCCCCTCACGTAGAATGAGCAGCCATGAAACCTGTCAGATCCGCGAAGTCACAGCGAACCCGCCAGAACCTGCTGAGCGCCGCTCTGCGGGTGATCGGGCGCGAGGGCTACACCGCCGCCACCGTTGACCAGATCGTGCGCGAGGCCGGCGTGTCGAAGGGCGTGGCGTACTACCACTTCAAAAGCAAGGAAGAGATCGGCGCCAGCATCCTGGCGGAGAAGACCGACCAGATCCACGACCGTCTGGCCGTCTGCGCCGAGGAAGGGCGCGCACCCGACGAGACGCTGCACCTCATGCTGACCACCTTCACCGAACTGGCCTTTCACGACCTGGTGTTCACGCGCTTCCTGATGAACGAGCTCTGGCGCGAGGGGCGCATCTGGTCAGACGACCTGCGTCGGAAGATGGGCCTCATCAGCACGCTGATCGCAGAGCAGATCGAGCGCGGTCAGCGCTCGGGGCTGTTCCGCCCCCAGCTTGACGCGCGATTCCTGGCCACGGGCATGATCGGACTGGTGATCACGAACGCCATGCGCGTGGCCGACCCCGAGGCCGAGCATCCCATGTCGGAAGATGCGTTCTGCGCCCAAGTGGCGCTGCTGTTCCGTCAAGCGCTGCTGACTGAGAACCGCGCGTCGGAGGGGGCGTCACCTACCCTGCCAAGCAGCCGGCTCGCCCGATAGGCCGGCGCATGCCGGCGCGACAGCGCCGGCGATGCCGCATCAGTAGTAGCGGAAGTACGCCGCGCAGCTTCCCTCGCTGGACACCATGCAGGGGCCCACGGGGTTCTCGGGCGTGCACACCTTGCGGAACAGCGGGCACTCGTCAGGCGCCATCGCCCCGCGCAGCACATCGCCGCAACGGCAGCCACGGTGCTCGCGCGTGGGCTCGACCTGCGGCTGCAGCTTGGCTACCGCATCGAACGCCGCATACTGGTCGCGCAGGCGGTATCCCGACCCCTCGATCGGCCCGATGCCGCGCCACGTGGCCGCGCAGGTGTCGAACACCTCGTCGATCGTGGCCTTGGCCACGGGATTGCCCTCGGGCATCACGCCGCGGGCGTAGGCGATCTGAATCTGGGACGTGCCCTCGTGCAGCTGGCGCATCAGCATGGCGATGCCCTGCAGCATGTCCACGGGCTCGAAGCCGGTGATCACGCCGGGAACGCCGTAGCGCTCGGCGATGAACCGATAGGGCTCGGCGCCGATGATGGTGCTGACATGGCCGGGCAGAATGAGCCCCGACACCTTCAGCGCAGGGTCGGCGATGATCGCCTCCAGGGCCCCGGGCATGTTCTTGTGCGCGGCGAACACGCTGAAGTTGCGCAGGCCCATCTGCTTGGCGCGGCGCACGGCAACGGCCACCAGCGGCGTGGTGGTCTCGAAGCCCACGCCCACGAACACCACCTCGCGCTGAGGATTGGCCTGGGCAATGGCCAGCGCGTCCAGCGGCGAGTACACGATGCGGATGTCGCGCCCCGCCGCCTGCTCCTTCAGCAGGCTGGACGTCGAGCCCGGCACGCGGGTCATGTCGCCGAAGGTGGTGACGATCACCTCGGGCACGCGCGCCAGGGCGATCACCGTGTCGATGTCGGAGTTGGCGGTCACGCACACCGGGCAGCCCGGTCCCGAGGCCAGGCGCGTTCCCGCCGGCATGAGGGCGCGGATGCCGCTGCGGGCAATCGAGACGGTATGGGTGCCGCACACCTCCATCAGCACCGTATCGGGCTGAGCGAAGGCGTGAATGGCCTCGATCATGCGCCGCGCAAGAGCCGGATCCTTGAACCTGCTCAGCTGCTGCTCCATGGTGGGGGCGGCGGGCAGATCCGCGGGAGCGTCGGAAGAGGCTGCGGGCGCCGCAGGGGCAGCCACTACTGCACCACCAGGGGAATCTGCGCGTCCAGGTCGTCCACCAGCTCGGACATCTCGTCGATCAGCGCGAGCGTCTCCTGCGCGTGCTGCTCGTCCACCACCTCGATCGCGAAGCCCGCATGCACCAGCACGTAATCGCCCACCTGCGCCTGCGGCGTCAGGTCAAGCGAGATCGAGCGCGTGGTGCCCATGATCGACACCTCGGCCATGTGGTCGTCCCTCAGCTCGGTTACCTGGGCGGGAATGGCAAGGCACATGAGGCATAACCTTCTTTCATAACGCTTCCCTCTCACGCGCCCGCAGACGCGCTCACCTGGAGGCCATTCTACCCCCTCGCAGATGCCACAACCGCCTGCCCGTAGGAAATGCACCCGTCATTGGGGGGCAGGTCGGCGTTCACGGCCACGGTGAAGCCGCGCTGTCCCAGCTGATCAAGGCAGTTCTCGATCAGGAAACGGTTCATGAACGACCCGCCGGACAGCGCCACCTGGTCGATTCCGTAAGCCGCGCGCACCAGCTCGGCCACGTCGGCCACCGCCTGCACGAGCGCACCGTGGAACCGAGCCGACACCACGGCAACCGGAACGTCGGCGACAAGGTCGTCCAGCAGCGCCCTGAAGGTGGGGGCCGCGTCCAGCATCACCACCGAGGTATCGTGAGCCGTGCTTTGGGGAAGCGCCGCGTTCTTCCTGATGGCAACGCGATAGCGCTCGTCAGGGTCGAAGCGGTCGAAGCCGGCGCGGGCCGCGTCCAGCAGGATGGCCGCCTCGCCCTCGTAACTGGGCCGCACGCACACGCCGCACAGCGCCGAGGCCGCGTCGAACAGCCGCCCCACCGAAGACGTCTGCGGACAGTTCAGGCCCTGCTCGATCATGCCCAGCAGCACAGGGGCCTGGTCACCCAGCTGCCGCAAGGCCGTTGCGGCGCCCGGATGATCAAGCAGGTCGAAGGCCCACAGAGCTCCCAGGGCCGTGCGCAGGGGGTTCCTGATCGCAGCCGCGCCGCCCGGCAGCGGAACGTAAGAGAAGTTGGCGAAGCGCTCGTAGTCGGCCTGGTTGGCAACCAGCACCTCGCCGCCCCACAGCGCACCGTCGGGGCCGTAGCCGGTGCCGTCGAAAGCCACTCCGCACACCGGGCCGGCAATGCCGTGCTCGCCCAGAACCGAGGCGATGTGCGCGTGATGATGCTGCACCTCGATCACAGGAAGGCGCTGATCGCGCGCCCACTTCGACACCAGGTACTCAGGATGCAGGTCGCAGGCCACGTGGGTGGGGCTCAGCTTGAACAGGCGCTCGTAGCGCGCCTTGGCCTCGAGCCAGGCGTCGTAGGTCTCGACGCTCTCCACATCGCCGATATGCTGCGACACGAACATCTCGCCGCCGCGCGACAGGCACAGCGTGTTCTTCTGCTCGGATCCCGTTCCCAGCACGCAGCGCGCGGACTCGGATGCGGATGGGGACTCGCATGCGGGAGCGGGCGCGGATGTGGGGGCGGGCACGGCCGCGGACTCGAGCTCGGCCTCGGTGCCAGAATCGAGCGCACCCTCGCCTGCGCCGGGAGCGACGAGGCCCGCCTTCACCGGGAAGGGCGCGTACCCGCGCGCGCGGCGGATGAACTGCACCGCATACAGGGATCCCCCTGCCTGATCGACCCCCGGCACGGCGATCACGCGCGCCACCGAGTCGTCGTAGCGCGACACGATCGCGCGGTCGTGTCCCAGCAGGGCATCCGCTATCGGCGCCAGGCGCACCGCGGCCTCGTCGTCGTCGGCCACGATGGGGTCGTCGTGCACGTTGCCCGACGTGGCCACCAGCATGCCGCGGCCCGTGGCTTCGCGGAAGTCGGCCAGCAGCAGATGCTGCAGCGGCGTGGCGGGCAGCATCACGCCCAGCTCGGGCAGGTCGTCGGCCAGACCCCTCGCCAATGCGGCGCCAGCGCGCTTGCGCAGCAGCACGATCGGCCGCGCGGGCGATTCCAGCAGCCGACGCTCCTCGGGGCTCACCTCGCACCAGGTGCGAGCCTCATCGGCAGTTGCCACCAGCACGGCAAACGCCTTGCCATCGCGCTTCTTGCGCTGCCGCAGACGCGCAAGGGCGCCTTCGTCGGCGGCATCGCACATCAGGTGGAAACCCCCCAGACCCTTCACGGCCACGATTCCGCCCTGGGCCATCAGGCTCACCGCCTGGGATATCAGACGGTCGCTGTCCTCGCGCGTGCGCGCCACCTGCACCGGGCCGGCCGCCTGACCGTCAAGCGAACGCCATTCCAGGTGCGGCCCGCAGGCGAAGCACGCGTTCGGCTGGGCGTGGAAGCGGCGGTCCAGCGGGTCGGCGTACTCATGGGCGCACACAGGGCACAACGGGAAGCGCTCCATAGAGGTTTTCGGGCGATCGTAGGGCAGCCCGTTGATGATCGTGAAGCGCGGACCGCAGTTGGTGCAGTTGATGAAGGGATAGCGATGGCGACGGTCGGCGGGGTCCAGCAACTCGCGCGCGCAGTCGTCGCACGTTGCCAGGTCGGGCGACACCAACGTCACCTCGTCCTCGGCAGCGGCGTCGGACATGACGATGCTGAAGTCGGCGAAGCCCTCCACCGGCACCTCGTCCATGGTGACGCGCTGCACCTGAGCCGCCGCCGGGGGATGCTCGGCCACGTCGATCACCAGGGCGTCCAAGGCCGCAGGCGACCCCTCGGCATGGATGGTCACGCCATCCACCGCGTTCAGCACCCAGCCCTTCACGCCGTGGGCCTGGGCCACGCGGTACACGAAGGGCCGAAAGCCCACGCCCTGCACCACGCCCGTCACCCGCACGCGCAGGGCCTCCAGCACCTCGTCCGATACGGGTGCCCCGATTCCGGCAACCGCCGGGTCCGCACCGCTCGCCCCCGCGCTCGACGCCGTCGCGCTCGACGCACCGGGCGCGCTCGCCCTCGTCGCCTCGCCTGCCTCGGCTGCCTCGCTCATCGCCGGTCTCCTTCCCTTGCCTCCGCCGTGCGACGCCTGCCGCGACGCTAGGCCTGCGCGCGGCCCTCCACCTCAGCCAGCACGCTCATCACCTCGCTTGCCAGGGCGCGCAGGGTCACCCCGGAGTTGTCGGGCACGTGCAGGTGAACCGCACGTCGGCCGCGCTGAGCCAAGATCACCTGATCGCCGATCGCCTGGGCCTTCGCCAAAGCGCCCAGGCTCGGCGCCACCTCGCCCTCCAGCGGCACGTCCTTCAGCTCGTCAGCCGACACGATCAGGAACACCCCGTCGTTGGGGCCGCCCTTCTGCAGCTGACCGGTGGAATGCAGGTAGCGCGGGCCCACCTCCAGGCACGCCGCCACGCCGAAACGCTCGGCCACGCCGTGACGGATGACCTCCAGGGCCTCGCGGCGACCCTCGCCGGTGAAGGGCAGGAAGGCGTTCAGCGCGAAGAAGTCACCCGGGCGAATGCTGCCCAGCAGCTGACGCAAGGCCTCGCGAATGGTGCCCGCCCCGGCGAAGCACGGGGCCAGCCGCGCCTCCACCTCGCCCATCTGCCAGCCCCCCAGCGAGCTTTCCACCAGGCAGGGCTCAGGCGCGCCGTCGCGCAGGATACTGAGCACCTCGGCCTTGGCCGCCGCCACGTCGGGCTGGTCGAACGGGCACACCTGCATCAGGTAGCCGCAGAAGGCCACGGCGTACTCCCACACCACGAAATGCTCGGCCAGCTCCTCCACCGACTCGATCCGGTAGTTCATGCGCGGGATCAGCGGGTCCACGTACGACAGGCTCATCTCGAAGTTGCGCATCTCGTCCCACGAGTCGTTCTTGGTCTGGTACATCACCACGCAGCGGTCGCCGGGGTCAGAGGACAGCAGCAGCGAGTCCACCTCGATGTTCGGCAGAATCCCGTGGCCGCCCTTGCCCAGGCTCTCAGCCACCAGCTGCTCGATCCACAGGCCCAGCACGCGACCGCGCTTCTGAGTGAGCACCGAGAACTTGTTGCGCCCGTTCAGGTAGTTGTCGTACAGGAAGGCCGCCAGGCAGATGGCCGGGTTGTCGATCGAGTCCTGGCTGCAGGCCCGCTCGGCTTCCAGCGCACGGGCCATCATGGCCTCAAGGTCGATGCCCACCAGGGCCGCCGGCAGCAGGCCGAACACCGACAGAGCCGAGTAGCGGCCCCCCACCGAGGGCTCGCCCGAGAACACGGCGCGCCACCCCTCGGCCTTGGCCTGGGCTTCCAGGTCGCTGCCGGGGTCGGTGATCGCCACCAGACGTCGAACCAGCTGCTCGGACGACAGCACCTCGCCGAATGCCGCGCGCACGGCACTGAGCATCAGGCGCGGCTCAACCGTGCCGCCGCTCTTCGATGCGATCAGCACCAGGGTGGTCGCCGGGTCCACGGCGTGCAGCACCTCGCGCAGGCGCACGGGCGAATCGGAATCGAGCACGCGAAAGCGCATGCCCGAAGCATCCAGCTTGTTGTACTTGGTGATGGTCATGGCGGCCTGCGTGGACCCGCCCTGGCCGATCAGCACCACGTCGGTAAAGCCCTCGGCTCGCGCCTCGCGCGCGAACGACACGATGCGCTCGAAGGGCAGCGGCGGATTGCTGGCCAGGTCCACCCATCCCATGAACTGCTCGGCGCAGCGAGCAGCCTCGTCGCTGAACGCGTACACCGATGCGTCGCGGGCATGAACCCGGCTGGCCACGCGGTCCTTCACGAGCGTCTTTCCCGAGGGATACAGTCGCTCCAGCTCGGTGGATAGCATATCGAGGTCCTTTCTCCGATGCCTCTGGAAGCGGGCGCACGGGGCCGATTTTACCAAAGGGGCGTGAGGACGGGATGAGAGAGGATCATAGATTGCATAACACCCGATGAACGCAGCGAAACCAGGCGTGACGCAACAGCTGAAAGCGGGTGCGGGGCAACCGATGCCGCAGACCGGGCGCGAACCGAGCACGGGCCGACCCAGGCCGAACCCAGGCCGGGCGCAGACCGGGCGCAAGCCCCGCCCGAACATGCGTCGCGCCCGCTTCCTCGCAAGGCGAGCGGGCGCGAGGGAAAAGCCGCGAACCCTACAGGCCGAGGGTCTTCTTCAGCAGAGCCACGCGGCGGCGCGACACGGGAATCTTGTCCTCGACGTCTTTCAGGGTCAGGCACAGCGTGCCGCCCGGCACAGGCTCGACCTCCTCGACCAGCGACAAGTTCACCAGATAGCCGCGGTGCACGCGGAAGAAGCCGTGGCCGTCGAGGCGCTTCTCGATCTGAGCCAGGCTGACCGTGGAGAAGTAGCGATCGTCGTCGGTTTGCAGGTAGGCGTAGTCGTCGCGCGCCATGACGAAGCGAATGCTGTCGATGGAGATGAACACCTTCTTGCCGCCCTTCTCCACCGGGATGCGCTCAGAGCGCTGGGCCTGCAGATGCAGGGCCACGTTCTCACGCACGCGGGCGATAGCCTGGGCAAGGCGATCGGTTTCCACAGGCTTCACCAGGTAATCGACGGCGTTCACCTTGAATGCGTCCAGGGCGTGCTCGCTGTAGGCGGTGACGAACACCACGGCAGGCGGGTACTTCAGGTGACGCAGGCCGTCGGCCAGCTTCAGCCCCGTTGCCTCGGGCATGTTCACATCAAGGAACATGACGTCGCAGGGGTACTCCTTCAGCTTCTCGATGGCCTCGCGCACGCTGGCCGCCTCGGCCACCACTTCGGTCTTTCCCAGCTCACCAAGAAGAAACCTCAGTTCAGAGCGCGCAGGCGCCTCGTCGTCGACGATGATTGCCTTGAGCACGGCAACCTCCCTTTCCCCATAAGCACAGCGCAGCGGCCCCTCGACGAGGGCCACGCATCCGATTCGCTTGCGTCAAGCAATCCCCAGTATAGAGCAGGTCGCCCTATTCGGCAGGAAGCTCCACGAGTGCGGCGATGGCAAGGGCGTAGACGACCAGCGAGCGCTGCAGAAGCTCCTCGGCGATTCCCTCGTCGGGCCCATGGATCGAGCCCACCCATGCCGGACGGGGCACATGGGGCTCCTCGGGGCCGAAGCTCACCCCGCGGGCGAAGTGCCGGGCGTAGGTGCCGCCCTTCATGGTGAAGGGCTCGCTGCGGGCATCCGTCACCTGGCTATACGCATCAGCCAGGGCCCTCACCTCGGGGGAGTCTGCCTCCATGAGGAAAGGCGGACGGTCGTCATCAAGGCGGAAGGAGGCCCCTGCCCGATCCGCGCCCGCGGAGATTGCCTCGGCCAGCCTGACGCCGCTGGTAGACGTGGGATAGCGGCAGTCGACCGACTGCAGAATGCGTCCGCCTTCCGTGCGCGCAAGACCCGCCACGCAGGTGAGCGCCCCGAAATCGTCGTCAGAGGCGTCGATGCCCACGGCGGCTCCCGTGTGGTCGCAGGCCAGACAGTGCTGGAACTCCAGGAAAGGTCGCTGCTCAGGAGCGCAGAGCCCCTGGTCCAGGATGTAGGCCAGCAGGCGCGCGAGCGCGCTCTGCCCCAGCTCGGGGGTGGAGGCATGGGCGGCGCGGCCCTGAGCCTCCAGCAGGTAGCGTCCCACGTCCTGCGGGCTGACGGCAATGCCCTCAGCCGCATGCGGGGCCTCGGCGGCGCGCACCACCGCGCACGCCACGCCGGGCACGGCGTTCACCGCCGCTCCGCCCTCGATGCTGATCAGAGCCTGACCCGCGGGAGCCGCATCCTGCGCCAGAGGGGCGCTCGTCACCCAGCCGTGCATGATCCCGGCCTCGCCGTACCCCACCGGGAACTCGGCATCGGGCGTGAACAGGAACCACGGGTCGGCGACCCGGGCGCGATACCGCTCGACGTCGGCCATGCCGGTTTCCTCGTTGGTGCCCACCAGCACGCGCACGCCGCGCGGCAGGGCCCCCAGGGCATCGCGCACCACGCAGGCCGCGTGCATGGCCACCACCAGGGGGCCCTTGTCGTCGCACACCCCGCGACCCATCAGATAGCCCTCGCGGTGCGTCACGTCGTAGGCGGGAACGCTCCAGCCGGGGCCTGCCGGCACCACGTCCACGTGCCCGATGATGCCCAGCTGGTCGGCGGGATCGTCGGACGCGCCCGCGGCTTCGGCGCGCGCCGAGGGAAGGTCGGCGCAGCCCATGGCGCCCTCGACGTGCGTGGTGACGAAGCCGAGGCGCGCGGCCACCTCCAGGGCGGCATCCATCGCCGCACGGGGACCCGGCCCGAAGGGAGCCTGGTCGGTGGCATGCGGCAGGTCCTCCGTGCTCTCCACGCGCACCAGCGTGCGGATGTCGTCCACCACATCGTCCCAGTGCGCGGCCACGTACGCACGCGCCGCCCGCTCCACCAGAGCCCGCGCATAGCCCGGGGTCCGCCTCGCGGTTGCCTGGGCGCCGCCCGCCATCTCCTCGCCCGTCGCTTCGGGACGCTCGTTCATCGTCGTCATGACGCGCTCCTTTCCCTTGCTCGATCGACGCCGCAGGCGCCAGCGCCCGCCATCGCGCGTCGTCAGCCCCTCAATATGGCTGCGACATGCGCGGACGCACGGCGCAAGCCCGTCGAGCCCTCGCTGCTTCCGTACAGCCTAGCGCGGCTCACCCGGCACGCAAGCGCTCGTGCTAGGATTGTGCATCGAATCCAACATCAGCGGGCTACGCCCCGGAATCCGAAGGGTGACATATGAACATCGACCAGGCACTTGAGCATGCGAACGCGTTCGCCTTCCCCGACCTGCTGCTGGGATTTGGCGACGAGGCCATCGAAGCCGAATGCGCCAAGAACGAAGAGGCCATCAAGGCCCTGGTGGAGGCCTTCTTCGCGCAGGAGAATCCCAGCTTCGGCTTCGACCTGGTGCTTGACCTGGCCGATCGAAACCGCGACCTAGCCGATCAGCTGGACACCGACCGCGTCGAGCGCATGCGCGGCATCAACTTGGCGCGCGGGCTTTCCGACGCCGACCAGATCCGCGCCATCTCGAAGCTGCAGCGCCGCCGCATCGAGACGATCGAGAAGGAGACCATCCAACGTCGCCAGCCCATCGCCACGGCCTACGCCGGCGCGGGCATGCGCGGTACCGTGGTGGGCATCGACATCGAAACCACCTCGCGCCACCCCGACCGCGGCTACATCATCAACGTGGGCTGGGAGCTGATGGAGCTGGCCGCCGACGCCGAGCCCTACGATGCCCAAAGCGTGTTCTGCGGCATTCCCGAGGTCTATCGCGAAAAGGGCGTGCCGCTGACCCACATTCACCAGATCACCTGGGACGAGGTGGGCGACCAGCTTCCCCTGCGCCAGAACCCTGCGCTTCAGGCGCAGATCCTGAAGGTGCTTGAGTCCCACCCCTACCTGGCGCACAACGCCTCGTTCGAGGACTCGTGGTTCCTGCTGAACATCAAGGGCTATGCCGAGGCCCGCAAGGCCGGCAAGATCGTGCCCGTGGACACCCGCGACATCTGCCGCAGCCTCGATCGCGAGGCGCAGTTCCTGCCCTTCGACGCCAAGCCGGCAGCGCTGGAGAACTGGGCCCGCAGGCGAGGCACCCTGGCTCCCGACCAGAAGGAGCGCCACCTGGGCCTGGACGACGCCGACCTCATGCTGCGCACCGTGCGCGAGGAAGTGGCCCTGCGCGGTCTGTTCAAGTAGAAGCAGGCGCGCCGCCCCACCGCATGCAGCTGCGGTATAATGCTGGGCTGTGCCCGAGTGGCGGAACGGCAGACGCAGCGGTCTCAAAAACCGCGGGGGAAACTCATGCGAGTTCGAATCTCGCCTCGGGCACCAGCGCAAACGTACAGAAGCCTCCCGGATGGGAGGCTTCTTCTCTTGGTTTGGCCGATCCTTGCCGCAGGGCCCACCGCACCAAGGCCGACCCAGGTTCCCGGCAAAGCCGCTACGCCTGGCGCTCGTATTCCTTCGAACCCTCGAACACCGCCAGCGCATCCTCCACCGATGCATCGTCCAGCGTGATGGCGCTGATCGCCTTGGTAAGGCGCACGGCCTCGTCAAGCGAGCGCTGGTGGATGTTGCGCCCCGTGGCGTTTCCGCAGGCCCCACCCACGTGAATCTGCTCGTGCAGCTGCGACAGGAACGTGGGCGCATCAACCGTCGAGCCACCCGCGCACACCAGCCCGCAGCGACCGGCGGCCTCGGAGGCCACCGCCAAGGCCTCGGCCGACGTGCCCGCGGCAGGCTTCGGCGGATTCACCTTCACGAAGTCGGCGCCCAGGCACAGGGCCGCACCGGCGGCGCCGGCAATGAGGTCGGGGTCCTTCTCGTTGGCGACGGCCTTGCCGCGCGGGTAGATCCACAGCACCACGATCAGACCCTCGGCATGCGCCTGGGCGATCAGCTGACCGGCATCGGCCAGCATGGTGGACTCGTACTCGCTGCCCAGGTAGATCGTGTAGCCCAAGCCCACCACGTTCACGCCGTTGTCGCGCAGGATCAGCACCGACTCAAGGTCGGACAGCAGCGCCGAGAACGGGTCCTCCTGCTTGGTGGACACCAGGTTGGTCTTCGAGTTCATCTTCACCAGATAGTTGAGCTCGGGGTAGTCAGCCGCGTACTGGGCGATCAGGCCGCGCTGACCCGCCAGCACGCCGCAGGTGCCCTGACGGGCGATGCGGAACAGATGCTCGGGGTCGTTGTCGGCGGGGTCGATGCCCTCGCCGTGGAAGTCGGCGTTCAGATGCTCGAACTTCTGATCGCAGGCGAACAGCATGAGGCGACCGGAGTTACGGGTGGCCTTCAGGTAGTTATCGACGTACACCTCGCGGCGGTCGGGGGCGACATCGAGGGGAACCCTCACCTGATCACGGGTAATGACTGGCATATTTCCTCCTAGGCTCGTTCAACCGCAAACATGGCGCGATTGCCTGAATTGTAACGGCGGAGCAACGCCGGGCCCACGCCAAAGACGCGAACGGACGGTGCGACGGGGAATGCGGCGTCCAGCCGCGCACAGCCGCCATCCGCTGAGCCCGTCGATTGCGGGACGCCCGCGCTTCGCCCCGTACGCGACCGGCTGTCGGCAGCTAGAACCACTCGCGCGCCGCCTGCACGTAGATGCGCTGGAACTCGTCATCCGAGCGCGCCAGGTACGCAAAGCCCTCCACGATCGCCACCACCCACACGATTGCCGTGCCCAGGCCCAGCGTGACGATGCCGCCCACCACGCTGCACGTCAGCATGATGAAGGCCGCCTGAAAGTATCCCAGATAGAACTTGTGCAGGCCGAAGGGGCCGAACAGAAAAGCCAGCGCCACCGCCGTCGCACGGCGCTTCGGCGGACGGAACGTGCAGGGCTGCGCCTCGGTCATCGGCCCTCGTCCCCCTTCGCGGCGCACATGCGCCTCATTACGCGATCAACCAGGTCAACCACGCGATCCTGGAACAGAATGCCCACCAGGGCGATACCGCCCACCACCACGATCACGGCAATGCTCATCCCCAGGTTGCCGTCGGCGAATCCCGCCGCCGCGAAGGTGGAGGCCAGCACGCCCGGCGCACGCGCAATGGTGGTGATCAGCAGAAACGGGCGTATCCTGATGCTGGTGAGGGGCAGCAGGTACGTGAAGGCGTCCTTGGGCAGTCCGGGAATCAGGAACAGCACGAACACGACCACCTCGAACTTGCTGCTTTCCTCGAAGCGCCGGATCTGATTCAGGTACTTCTCGGGCACCATCTTCTGCACGAAGGGCGCGCCCAGGCGATGAACCATCTCGTACACGATCGCCGAGGACAGCGCCGCTCCGATCAAGATGATCAGCGCGCCCCACCAGGGCCCGTACATAAGGCCGGCGGCAACCTGCACCACCTCGCCGGGGATGAACGCCACGATGATCTGCAGCAGCTGCATGCCCAGCAGAATCGCCACGCCCCACGGGCCGGCACCGCGCACCTGCTCCACCAGGCGCTCGACGCCGCCTTCCGAGAACAGGTCCATGATGTTGGGCCACAGCAGCACCGTGGCCGCCACGCAGGCCACCGCGATGCCCAGCAGCGCCGCGAAGCGAACGACGTCATCGCGCTCGATGCCCCGCTTGCCGGCAGGCGTCGCGACAGCTGGGGACTCGACGGCCTCGTCGGGTCGGAAGGCCTCGTCGAGCTGGACGGAGGAGGGGCGGGCCGCAGGCCGCACCTCGCCCTTCGGTGTGGGCGCGATATTCGGATCCTGCTGGTGGCTCTGGGTCATATGCCGCGATGCTCCTTGCGCGCGATCAGCGCTCGTCGTTTCTGCTTGCCTTCGTGAACTCGTCCTTGAACGCGGAGAACATGCCCCCGGCCTGGCCAAGGTGGCGCCCTACGGCGCGTCCGATCGCCTCATTTTGGGGCATGGAGCTTACGCTAACCTTATAGGAGGCGCCTTTCTGGCGATTCTCCTTACCGGCATCGCCGCAAGCGGCCACGGGCGCGTCGCGGAAAGCATGATCGCTGACCACGCGGTAGCGCGGCCCGGCGGGAATCGACCCGTCGCCATCGCCCCGCCCGGCCACCCGGCCGATGCGCTCGGGCTGAGCGTCGGCGGCCTTGCGATACTCGTCACGAAAGGCCGAGAACATGCCCGTGGCACGCCCGATCTGACGGCCGGTAAGACGCGCGCCCTCGTCAACGGCCTTGCCGGCGGCCTGCACAGCGCCGTCCACCACGGGACGCACCTGATCGGCAGCGCGCGCGGCGGCCCTTCCCGCAGCATCCGCGGCGCCACCCTGCGTGGGAATGGCCAGCGCGCGGTCATCCACCAGGATCGCGCCGCGCATCTCCTCGCCGCCCTCATCGCCGCTCAGGGCCGCCCCCTCTGCCGACAGGGCCGCCCCCACCCCGGTGGAGAATCCCCGCACCAGCTCGGTGGGAAGGGTGCGCACGCCCACGATGGCGTCGTTCATCGCACCGTCGGCCACGTCAACGAAGGTGACGGTGCCGGTTTCGGGGTCGAACCCCACGTTGCCCACCGTGCCCAGCCAGGTACCGCATTCAGCCACCACGGGCATGCCCACCCACAGCACGCACCGGCGGAAGTCCACGCCCAGGCCGCGCTCGGCGGCAGGTCCGCTTGCGTCCGCGCGCTCACCCACCACCAGCAGGCCATCCTCCATCTGACAGCCGTCCAGGGCAACGAACAGGTCGCGCCGGTGGAACATCAACGCCAGGTCGGGGCGCTTCACCAGCATGCCCAGCAGCCGCCGTTCATGCGGGTGGAACACGAAGCGCCGCACCTTGCCCACGCGCTTCAGGCGATCGCCCTTGCCGGGAACGATCACGCGCAGGCCAGCCAGCTCGTCGGTGGTGGAGGGAAGGCGGTGCATGCATGCTCCTTTACGGCAGTGGGTGACGGCGCGATCAGCGCGGGGATACGAACGACGTAGGCGCAGACGGAAGCGAAGGGGCCGACGACGGATGCGCGACGACGCACGATGCGCCACCCGCATGCGATCGACCTGCGTACGACCACCCGCATGCGACGGCCACGCGAAACCGCAGCCGCGCAGCAGGAATCCGTCACCGACCGGCGCTCAAGCCAGCGCGGACGGCGCCGGCGCAGCATCAGCACCGCGCCCGTGCCGAGCCCGCACAGCAGAAGGCGGCGGGCCCGCCGCTCGAACGCATCGACCGACCGGCTCCGCCGCCCCTCTTCGCTCCCCGAAGGTTAGTCCTGCTTGTCCTGGGTGGAAGCGTCCTCAGCGGGCGCCTCGACCTCAGGCTTCACCTCCACGGTGTCGCTGCTCTCCTCGGCGTTCTTCACCACCTGGGCGGCAATGCGCTGGCGAGCGGCCTCGATCTTGGCGCGCAGCTCATCGTCGGCTGCGGGCGAAGCCGTCACGGCGTCCTGCACGAAGCTGGCAACCTCATGGCCTTTCTCGCTTGCCACCTGGGCAAACTCAGATGCCTGCGCCTTGGCGGCGCTGGCCAGCTCCTGACCCTTGGCGGTGACATCGCGCAGCACGGCCTCACCGCGCACCTGCGCGCTCTGGTACGCAGACTGCGCCTGCGCGGGCGCACCGGCGGTCCAATCCTTGGCCTCGCCCCACACGGCGTTCACCTTCTCGCTGACCAGGGCGCGGGTTTCCTCGCCCTTGCGCGGGGCGTACAGCAGGGCGGCAGCGGCACCAATCGCGCCGCCGATAAGCAGAGTGCTGATCTTGCCCATGTTGTCCTCCTCAGAACGTATTGCTCTCTGCATCTAGTTATACTCCACCGCGCACCCGGACGCACGCAGCACCGCAGATGGGCACAGAATCTCTTGCCCCAAGGAGGCGCCTACGAGGTTCCGTTGAGGCACGAGGCGGCGAATGCCCGCGCTCCGCGCTCAAGGCAGCCCTCTGCACTGACCGGAGCAACCCTCGCTTCACTCTCCGTAAGGGCTTCGGGGAATCAGCTCGCGACTCCCAAGGAACGCGCACGCTAGACTCCCATTGGCCTCACGGTACACCGAAAAGGACACTGTGCGGCAATAGCCTCAACTGCTTCAGGTAAATCGGAATTACCGCTTACCCGCTCTCATCATCCATTCACATATATGAAATATATATGTACATTTCTAGTGCTTCTTATGTCTATAATCCAATACGTAGGCAAACAGTCATCGGAACGCAAGGAGGTGAAGATGGGTAACATTTCGCGTCGGGACTTTATTGTGGCGTCCGGAGTAGGTGTTTCGGGGCTCTTGTTTGGTCTGATGGAATCTCCGATGCCTGCCGTTGCAAACGAGATTTCCGATGGGCCTTCTGCTGAAGAACTATGGCGACGAGCAGTGGAAAGAGCCGAGCTGCAAGGCGCTGAAGTGCACTACGGCATCCCTTGCTCTGACTACAGCACGATGTTCCGAAGTCGGGTTTCTGCGAGTGCTCAGGCCAATACGACTGTTAATGCAGTTCCTGATCTTGTCACTGCGGTAGCTGTGTACGATGCGAGCGGCGGTCGAATTCAGAGCTTAAACAGCACCTGGATTCACGGAGTTCATAGCACCACCACCAATTCCGACTACAGCTACACGCTCCTTGACTCGAAAAGGACCCTGTCAATCAGATATACATTTACGTTGAAAAACTACGCTGGATTTAATCAGAGCTATACAGGTTACGCTGAGTTCTACGCATCTGGATCTGGCTGGCTGAAGGTCAGTTATCTGTAGGAGGGAGGCACAGCCATGGGCATGAGCATCGAGGTGCTCGCGATTATCGCGACGACATACCTGCTGCCCATCATCGTAGGATTCGCGTGCCTGTACCTTGTTGTCAGGAAGGCGATTGTGGACGGGCTTCGATCCTACGACCGAAAGAGGGGCGCGACTCACGACGATCCTCACGACAATCCCCCGATGCCGTAAGCTTCCAAGCGCAGTCACCCGCAAACCGGGCCCCTCACTCCCCGACATCGTGCGGGTTGAGCCAGGGGCCTGAACATCGTCCTCGGAGGGCTGTCTTTATTCCGACGAGGCTGGCGCGGGCCGACAGCGTAGGCGGCCAGCGCCGCGCACGGTCGGCCTCAGCCTGCCTCCCTATCCGCGCTCGGCGGCAGCCTGAACCAGCTGATCAAGCACCTTGGGCAGCGTCAGGCCCGCAGCCTCGCACGCAGCAGGGAACAGCGAGGTCTCGGTCATGCCGGGCGACACGTTCAGCTCAAGCACGCGGGCCTGGGCGCCATCCCAGATGCAGTCGATGCGGGCCAGGTCGCGAACATGATAGGCGTGATACACCTCAAGCGCCGCACGCTCCACCTCGGCACGAATCGCCTGGGCGTCGGCCTGGTCGGCCGCCAGCGACTCCAGGCGCACCGGCGCGAAGTACTGCACCTGCGCGTGGTCCAGACGCTGATCGGTAAGGTACAGGCCGCCCTTGGCCACGATCTCGACCGGGGGCAGGGCGTACGCGTCGGCTCCCGTGCCCAGAATCGACACGGCCATCTCGACGCCCTCTACCCACTGCTCGATCACCACGCCCTCGTCGTACGACAGGGCATCCAGAACCGCCTCGCCCAGGTCGGCACGCTCGTCCACGCGATGCACGCCCAGGGCCGAGCCGCCGTGCATGGGTTTCACCGCCACGGGAAATCCCCCGTGCACCCGCTGCTCCACCAGGTCGAGCGCGTGCGCCGCGCCCATGTGCTTGAAGGCGTCGCGCGCCACGCACACGCCCTGGGGCCACGATGCCACCGCAGGCTCGACGCCCAGGGCGCGGTACGTGGCCATCTCGGCATGCAGGGCGTCCTTGTTCCAGCTGCGCTGGCACACCGACGCGGGCGACCCCACGAAGGGAATCCCCAGGAACTCAAGCAGGCTCTGGATCGTGCCGTCCTCACCGTGCTTGCCGTGCAGCGCGCTGTAGCACACGTCGGGACGCTCGCTCATCAGCGTGGGCACCAGCTGCTCGGTGGTGTCCAGGGGCACCACCCTGTGGCCCTCCTGCTCCAGCGCGGCGCACACTCGCTTGCCGCTCTCCAGCGAGAACTCCCGCTCGAACGAGGTTCCGCCCATCAGCACCGCTACCTTCATCGCTTGTCCTCCTTCAGCTCGCCGGCCTCGATGAAGGCCCGGTACAGCTCCAGCTTCTGCTCGATCACCAGGGCCAGGCGCCTGATGGCCTCGTCGATGTTATCGGGGCTCTCGAAGCAGAACGCGATGCGCATGCAGTTGCGCCCGCGCCTGCCGTCGGGGAAGAACCCATCGCCCGGCGTGTAGGTGACCCCCGCCTCCAGCGCCTCGGGCAGCATCGAAGCCGCATCCACGTAGGACGGCAGAGTCACCCAGATGAAGAACCCACCTTCAGGCCGCGTCCACGTGGCCTCGGGCGGGAAGTACGCCTCCAGCGCCCGAAGCATGGCATCGCGGCGCTCGTGATAGGTGCGCACGAACCTGCGCAGCGTGCGCTGCCAAGGTGTGTCGGTAAAGTAGTGCTCGACCAGCACCTGGTCAAACGAGCTTCCACACAGATCGGACCCCTGCTTCACCAGGTTGACCTTCGCCAGCACGCCGCTGGGCGCGGCGATCCAGCCGCAGCGCAGGCCGGGCGCGAACACCTTCGACACCGTGCCCAGGTACACCACTGAATCGTCCAGGGCCTTCAGCGGCAGCACATGCCCGCCGTCGTAGCGCAGGCGCCCGTAGGGGTCGTCCTCCACCACGATGAAGCCGTACTGATGCGACAGCTCAATCAGGCGCTTGCGGCGCTCGGGAATCAGGGTCACGCCACCCGGGTTCTGGAAGTTCGGAATCGTGTACAGGAACTTCAGGCGCGGATTGCCCGGCCCGATGCGCTGAAGCTCGGCCTCAAGCAGGTCGATGCGCATGCCGTGGTCGTCGAAGGGAATGCAGCGCACATCGGGCTCGTAGGCCGAGAACGCCTGCAGGGCCCCCAGGTAGGTGGGGCCCTCCGTGATCACGATGTCGCCCGGATCGACGAAGGTCTTGGCGATCAGATCGAGGGCCTGCTGGCCGCCTGACGTGATGATGATGTTCTCGGGCTTGCAGCGAATGCCCTCGTCGCGCATGAGGTCGGCGAACACCCTGCGCGTGTCAAGGCGCCCATCGGTGCCGCCGTACTGCAGAGCCTGGGCCATCTGATCGCACCACGCCGCCTTGGCCGCCTTGCGCACCGCCGACTGAGGCAGCAGCGACACATCGGGCATGCCGCCCGACAGCGAGATGATGTCGGGGCGCGTAGCGGCGGCGAACAGGTCGCGCACCGCCGAGGGTCGCATCTTGCGCACGCGTCCCGCCACCTTCTCGGTGGCCCGCTCGAATCTCATATGAGCGCTCGTCATGAGCAGCACCTCCCCAGCAGTTCGTTCATCAGGCCGGCCGCCTCGCGAACGGCGTCCAGGGCCTGCAGGTCGTCGGCGAAGCTCAGCTCCACCAGCGCCAGGCCCTCGCGCTCGCAGATCCAGCACGTCGTGCCCACAAACGTGCGATGGGCGTCATGCGCGCGCCTCACCTGGCAATCCACCACAAAATGCTCGAACAGGTGCGGAGTGGCGGTGTCGTCCAGCACTGCCCGGAAGGTGCGGCCGCGCTCGTTGATGCAAGCATGATGCGCCAAACTGGGACGCATCGCCAGAGCCTCTTGAGCGATCTTCGGTGTGGTGCGCCGCAGCTCGGGGCACGGCACGCACACCGTGCATTCCAGGCGGTCGGCCCTTATGCGAATGCGGCGAACCTGGAACCGCGATTGTCGCGGATCACCTGCCTGCATGGTCAGCCGCTCCCGCAGCGACCGCAGCCGCATCTGTCTGACCTGCGGCGGCGGGGCCCCGCACCCGGTCAGCCAATCCCGATCCGCCGTCAGGCCGCGCGTCCGCCTCGTCAGCGGGCCGATCTGCAGCGGGGGCGGCGGCATCGGCGCGTTCGCCCGCCCCTTGCGAGTCAGGGGTGTTCGAGCCGTCATCGGCCGGCACGCCCGCATCAGCCGCCCCGTCGTCCCCAGGGCGCGTGAACACCGTCACGCCCTCGCCCTCAGGCAAGGCCGGCGGCGTGCCCCCGAACGCGGTCAGCAGGTCGGCCCAGGCACGGGCGGCATCGTCCCAAAAAGTCTGCCAACCCGTGAACGAGTCGCCGTCGATCATCACCAGACGCCGGCGATCGGCCGTGAAAAGGTAACGGCCCTGGCCCTTCATGGTGCCGAACTCGAACCGAATCAGCTTGTCGGACTGATTCAGCTGATAGGCGTAGGCCACGTCGTCGGACAGGTGAATCGACTCGGCGTCGATCGACACCAGGGCGCTCGTCCCCTGCACCGTCCACAGACCCTGCATGTCAGCGTGGTCGTCGTAGCGCATCCAATGGTGCCAGCAGAACGCGGCCAGCAGCAGCGCCATCGTCACCACTGCGGCAATCGCCAGGCCTCCCGCCGCACGCAGCGCGATTCGCCGCGGCGTAAGCGGGGCGCGGCCAGGCTTTGCGGAAGCTCCGTCGCCTGACGTCGCGCCATCCCCCTTGGGCGACCCCCCGGACCCAGAGGCGGCGGGGTCGGAGGGAAGCTGCGACGCATCGCCGCCCGCAGCGGATCCGCTGGCTGCATCGTCGGCGTCGGACCCGTCGGCGACACCCGCGCCCTCAGCGCGGCCCTCAGCATCGCCTGCGCTTTTCCCGCGGCCAAAACGCCCGTTCAGCGATGCACGTGCACCCTGAAGCAGGGCACCCATGCCGGCCGGCCGCGAAGAGGCGGCGGGGCCATCCGCAGGCGTCGCCACGTCAGCGGATGCTCCCACCGGCGTGAGGGTCGCGGATGGCGACGAGGCGGTGGACGGGGTGTCCGCAGGAGACGTCAACCCGGATGACCCTTCCGCCTCAGACGGCGCAGCCGCCGGAGCGCCGGGCTTGCGCTTCGTGGGCTTTCGGCGAACGCGGGGGGCGATCGACGCCGCGCGGGGACGCGCGGGCTTCTCGGCTCCGCCTGCGGGCTGCTGAACCGCGCCTCCGGGCGTGGTGGAGCCAGCGGGGTCCTCCGACGCCCGATCGGGCGTCAGGGGCGCCGTCGTGGCGGGACCCGCAGACGCGGCAGGCGCCGGCGCATCGCCGACGGGCGTATCGCCAGCGATCGGGGCCGTCCCATCGTTCGGACGCGCGACCACGGAAGCGCCGGGCTTGCGCTTCGTCGGGCGCACGCGGCCCTTCTGACGCACCGAGGGGCGCGGGGGCTGGGCGGACGCCTCTGCCTGACGCGGACCAACCGCGCGAGACGCCGGCACCACGGGGGTCGCGGGCTCATCGGACGGAGGCGACGCAGGGGCCTGCGACACCGTCGGGGCAGCGGGCGCGCCCGCTGCCGGAGCGCCCGACGCCGGCGCGCCCGAACGCGCACCGGGCTTGCGGCGATGCACGCTCGCCGCCCGATGGGCGCGCTGCACGCGGGCAGCATCCTCGTTGTCGCGGGGGTTTCGTGCCATGGCTTGCCGCGTCTTACGCGGGCTCGATCACCTCGGTGCCCATGTAGGGAACAAGCGCCTCGGGAACGCGCACCGAACCGTCCTCCTCCTGATAGTTCTCCAGGATCGCGGCCATGGTGCGGCCCACGGCCAGGCCCGAGCCGTTCAGGGTGTGCACCAGGCGCGAGCCCTTGAAGCTCTCGGGGTCGCGATAGCGAATGCCCATGCGGCGAGCCTGGAAGTCCTCGCAGTTCGAGCAGGAGGAGATCTCCTTGTAGCCCTGATACGAGGGCAGGTACACCTCCACATCGTAGGTCTTGGCGGCCGAGAAGCCGATATCGCCCGTGCACAGGCTGATCACACGGTACGGCAGGCCCAGCAGCTGCAGGATGTTCTCAGCGTCGGCCGTCATGGCCTCAAGCTCGGCATAACTCTGCTCGGGGGTGGCGAACTTCACCATCTCCACCTTGTCGAACTGATGCACGCGAATCAGGCCGCGGGTGTCGCGCCCGGCGCTGCCGGCCTCCTCGCGGAAGCACGGGGTGAAGCCGCAGTAGCGCAGCGGCAGGTCAGCGGCATCAAGAGTCTCGCCGGCGTGGATGTTGGTCAGCTGCACCTCGGCAGTGGGAATCAGGTACAGGCCCTCGCGCGTGCGGAACATGTCCTCCTCGAACTTGGGCAGCTGACCGGTGCCGGTCATGGTGACCTCGTTGGCCAGGGCCGGACACCACCACTCCTTGTAGCCGCGTGAAGCGTGCGTGTCGGCCATGAAGTTGATCAAAGAGCGCTCAAGGCGCGCGCCCAGGCCCCCCAGCAGCATGAAGCGGCTGCGGGCCAGCTTGGCGCCGCGCTCGGCATCGATGATTCCCAGGCTGGCGCCCAGGTCCCAATGCGGCTTGGGCTCGAAGTCGAAGGTGCGGGGGGCGCCCCAGCGGCGCACCTCGGGGTTGTCGTCCTCGTCAGCGCCCACCGGGGTGTCGGCGCTGGGCATGTTGGGCGTGCGCAGCAGGATGTTCGTCAGCTGCTCGTCGGCGGCGGCGCGGGCGGCGCTGGCGCCCTCCAGCTCCTCGTTGATCTGGCGCACGCGATTCTTCGCAGCCTCGGCCTCGTCGGCGCGACCCTGCCCCATCAGCGCGCCCACCTGCTTCGACAGCGCGTTGCGCTCGGCCTGCAGGGCCTCCTCCTGCTGAATGGCATCGCGACGTTCGCCATCGAGCCGCGCGAAGGCCTCGGCATCCCATGCGGCGTTGCGGTTCCGCATGGCCTGGGCCACGGCTTCCTGGTTCTCTCGTACAAAGCGAAGGTCTAGCATGTGCGCGCTCCTTGATCGCATGCCGGCGCCAAGGCGCGCCGTCTCCCATCTGAGTGGAACGAGTATAGCGCACCCGGCCTGGGGCGCGAGCTCGGCTCGGGCTGATGAGAGAACGTGTGGGTTCGAATCCGGCGGCACCTGGTATGCGATGGGCCGCTTGCCTTATACTGAGGGCCTGCCGCTCATCCTGCGGCTGCACCAACCCGTCCGAAACGAGGCTTTCCGCATCATGGACTTCGCCGCTGCATATCACTTCCTGTTCGAAACCTACGCCGGCATCGGCGTGCTGGTGCTGTCGGGCCTGGTGCTCAGCGTCATCACCGCCGTCGTGATGGAGCTGCGCACGCGGCGCACCTTCGTGGACCGCGGCCCGCGGGCCGCCGATGACGAATGGTCGTTCTTCGACCCCGCCGACGACGAGCCCAAAAAGGACTGACCACCGTCAAACGGAAGCCGCCAAACGGCCCCCTCGGCAGCTCATCCCGACGCGCTCACGGGCAACCCTCCCAGCTCCCGCTGAATCACCCGCGCGAACGCGAGCGCGTCACGCACGCGCTCGCGCGGTACCCGGGCCCGCCTCGGCATCGACGCCCGCCTGCGCGCACCGATGCGCCGGCAGGCACACGCGCACGCGGTCGTCGCACAGCGACGCCACCCGCACATCCACCCCGTAAATACGGCTGACCAGACTGCTCGTGATCACCTCGCGCGGACGGCCAAAGGCCGCCACGCCGCCCCCGTGCAGCACCAGAGCCTGATCGGCATACAGGAACGCCTGGTCGGGCTGGTGCGTGGACTGAATCACCGCATAGCCCTCGCCGGCAAGCCCCTTCACGCATTCCAGCACCCGCAGCGTGTTGCCGAAATCAAGCGCGCTGGTGGGCTCGTCCATCACCAGGATTCGCGCGCCCTGGGCCAGGGCGCGCGCCACCAGCACCAGCTGCTGCTCGCCCCCCGATATGCGCGTGTACGAGGCGCGCGCCAGATGCGCGATGCCCACCCGCTCAAGCGCCTCTTCGGCGCGGCGCAGGTGCGCGGCCCCCGGGCGGAAGAAGGCCCCTCCCCCGGCCGAGCCCCCCATCAGGGCCACGTCGATCACGTCGTAGTCGTAGATGGGCCGATGCGACTGCGGGATGTAGGCCATCATGCGAGCACGCTGGGCGCTGGGAAGGTCGCGCACCTCGCGCCCCTGCACCCGAATCTGCCCCTCGTATCCGCGCTCCAAACCAAGAAGGCACCTGAACAGGGTGGACTTCCCCGTACCGTTCGGTCCCAACAGGCTGACCAGGCTGCCTGTCTCTACGCTGAAGCTCACGCCCGACAGCACCCGATGCTCTCCGTACGCGAACCCCAGGCCCTGCACGCTTACCGCGGGCGCGGCGGACTGACGCCGCGCGCTCGTCGACTGAACGCTCATCGGCGCCTCCTTCCCTCGCGCGCGATCAGGTACAGGAAGAAGGGCGCCCCGATGAAGGCCGTCAGGATGCCGATCGGAACCTCGGCGGTGGAGACGAGACGCGACACATCGTCCACCAGCAGCATGAAGCCCGCGCCCATCACCATGCTGGCCGGCATGAGGCGCCGATAGTCCGCACCCACCAGCATGCGTGCGAAATGCGGAATTACCAGGCCCACCCAGCCGATGATGCCCGACACCGCAACGCTGGCGGCGGTCACCAGCGTTGCGGCCACCACGATGGCAACCCGCAGGCGGCGCGTGTTCACGCCCAGCGTGGCGGCCTCGTCATCGCCCATGGTCAGCAGGTTGATGCGCCACTTCAGCGCGAACAGCAGGGCCAGGCCCACCGCCATGGGCCCCGCCGCCAGGCGCACGTCGGCGGTCTTCGCGCCCGTCAAGCTTCCCATCAGCCAATAGGTGATTGCGGGAAGGTCGTTGGCGGGGTCGGCCACCAGCTTGGCGTACGACACTCCCGCCGAGAACAGCGAGCTGACCATCACGCCCGCCAGCACCACGGTCAGCACCTGGTTGCCGCGCGCAACGAAGGCCACCGTCATCACCAGGGCCACCGACAGCAAGGCGAAGCCGAAGGCCGACAGCGAAACCCCCAGGCTGCCCAAGCCGGCCAGGATGGCGACGGCAGCGCCCAGGGCCGCGCCCTGCGAGGCGCCCAGGATGTCGGGCGACACCAGCGGGTTCTGAAAGGTTCCCTGGTACGCGGCGCCGGCGGCAGCCAGGCTGGCCCCCACCATCAGGGCAAGCTGGATGCGCGGCAGACGCACGTTGAAGAAGATGACGGCCTGCTGGTCGGTCCAGGCGGGATCGATGGGCAGCACGGGGCTCAGCAGCATGCCCAGGGCATCAAGCGGGTGGATGGGGAAGCGCCCCAGCAGAAGCGAGGCCCCTGCCAGCATGACCACAGCCACCACCAGGGCGGGAATGACCCCGTGCTTTCTCAGCGCGCAGGCCCATCGCCTCGCGCGACCCCCCGGCGCCGTGCCTCCGGCTTCCATCGGACCCCCCTCGCAACTGCGGCCGCGCATCCCCCGAACGGGCGGACGCGCGGCCCCGTGCGCCGCGTTCCAGCGGCGCGCATTCGTTCAGCCCTGCGAACCTCTTACAGCAAAGCGCCCTTCATCAGCTTGTCGTACTCGTCCTGAGTCAGCTCATGGCCATAGAAGGTACGGTAGTACTCGGTCACCATGTCCTGCATCGAGCCCTCGAACTTCTCGGGATAGCACATGCGGGCAAGCCACTGCACGCCCAGCAGCTGGTTCACCGACGGAGGCGAGCCCAGCCAGTTGTACGGAGTGGAGGGAACCTGCACGTAGCGGCCCGCCTTCACGGCGTCGAGGGTCTGCCACGCCTCGTCGGAGGCGGCGGCGTCGTACACGCTCCTGGGACCGAACACGATCATCTGCGGATTCCAGCTGGCGATCTGCTCGAAGCTCACCTCAGAGCCCATGCCGCCGCCCGAGCCCTTGCCCTTGCCGCCCGAGCCCTTCTCAAGCACTGCCGCGTTGTTCAGCACCATGTCAACCGTCTGGGCATGGAACGAGCCCTTCGGAATCGCATTCAGACCGGCATCGCCCACCAGGTACAGGGCGCGGGGGCGGTCGGATTCCGAAACGCCCTCCATCGCCTGCGAAACCTGGCCGAACGCCTGATCGCAGTAGGAGGCCAGCTTCTCAGCGCGCTCCTCCACGCCCAGGATCTTGCCCAGCATGCGGTAGGCGTCGCCGTACGTGGCCAGCTTGGCCTCGACATGCACGCAGGGAACGCCCAGCTGCTCCTGCAGCTGATCCATGTCATCGACGATGGACTTCTTGGCCTCGCCCACGTCGATCACCAGATCGGGAGCGGCCGCAGCGACGGCCTCTTTGTTGAAGTCGCCCTTGCCGCCGTACAGCTGGCCCAGCACGGGCAGGTTGGGGTCAACGGACGAGAAGTACGCGGCCTCGCCCTGGGAAAGGTCGCGCGCGAAGCCGACCAGCTTCTCGGGGGCAAGCGTCATCAGCACCTGCTGGGCCAGCGGACCCGATACCGCCACCGTGCGCACCTCGCGCGGCAGCTGAACCTGACGCCCGCACGAATCGGTGAAGGGGACGGTGGCCGACGCGCCCGCGGAGGCATCGCCGCCCTTGCCGGCAGGCGCCGACGCTCCCCCGCCTGCGCACGAAGTCAAAGCCAGCGCGCAGGCGCAGCAAAGCGCCAGCGCAAGCAGCGCGCGCATCGCGCGTCTCGTTCCCTCCGTCACCGTTGTCGTCATGCCTCCCCCTCTCCCGCCACGCATGCCCGAGGACGCGTGGCAATCGTGTTGCCGCTTCGCAATATATCCTTTTTTAAGGATAATTCTTTTGCAAGAATAGATCACCCGCGGGCGTTTGAGAAGAGGGAGTCGCGGTTGCGGCTCCCCATCCTGGGCCCTCAGCGCCCCCGACCCGCCCGACACGCTGAACACGCGCCCCCCGACCGCGCGCCGACGCCGCGAGCTCCGACCCGCGCCCTCCGACACCGCAGACCCGCCCCCATGCCGCTCGATGCGCCCGCCGTGCACCGCTCGACCCACCCGCCGCGCCGCGGCCACCCCCGACGAACCGCCCGATGCGTCTGCCGCCTCGCCGGCACGTCCGCTGGCCCTCCATCGCAAACCTTTCCGATTTCCTATAGGCAGTAAGGGGTATACTGCCGACTATCAATCGACAGAAAGGTGTGGCTATGCCCGTTGTCAAAACCCCCTCCACCCCCCGCCTGTACGAGCGCCAGGGCGACTACATCCCGCGCATTGCCGCCGTGCACGACCTGTGCGGCTACGGCAAGTGCTCGCTGGGCGTGGCCATCCCCGTGCTGTCCGCCGCCGGCTGCGACGTGTGCCCGGTTCCCACCGGCCTGTTCTCGTCGCACACCGCCTTCCCCGGCTGGTACATGCACGACACCACGTCGATCATGGCCGACTACACCAACGCCTGGAAGGGTATCTGCGTTGACATCGACGCCGTGTACTCGGGCTTCCTGGGCGCGCCTGAGCAGGTGGAGCGCATCCGCGACCTGTACGACACCTACCCCCAGGCCCTGCGCGTGGTCGATCCGGTGATGGCCGACCACGGCAAGGTGTACCCCACCTACACGCCCGAGCTGTGCGATGCCATGGCGAGCCTGGCTGCCGGGGCGGACATCCTCACCCCCAACCTCACCGAGGCCGCGATCATCCTGGGCACCGAGTGGACCGGCACCGACATCTCCGATGACGAGGCGAAGCGCCTGGTGGAGGCCCTGTTGAACAAGGGTGCCAAGAACGTGGTGCTGAAGGGCGTGCAGCGCAAGGGCGAGAACGTGATCCGCAACTTCGTGGGCGGTGAGAACTGCGAGCTGTTCGAGGTGCGCAACGAGTTCGTGCCCTACATGCTGCACGGCACGGGCGACCTGTACTGCTCGGTGCTGCTGGCGGGCGTCATGGCCGGGCGCGACCTGTTCGAAGCCGCCACGTTCGCGGGCGAGCTGACGCGCGATGCGATCGTCGTGTCCACCAAGCAGCCGCACTTCCAGGAGCGCGGTGTCAGCTTCGAGCTGCTGCTCGGCAAGGTTGCGGCGTTGCTGCAGGCCTAGGGCCGCAACCTTGGCGCCCGGCGCGGCGGACGCCGCCATGCCGGCCCGCCGAACCGATGAGAAGCGCCCCCGCGTCGCTGGACGCGGGGGCGCCTTGCGTTACGCCGAAGGCTGCGAGAGCAACGCGATCAGAGCGCCCTCTTCGCATCGGGGCGCACAATGCCCATGAACAGGCTCATCATCAGCACCGACACCAACATCGGAACCAGGTCGTCAACGGCGGGCGTCACCTGCGCGCCGCCGGTTGCCAGCCAACGCGCCAGCACCGCCGAAGCCACCAGCACCGCGCCGCCCGCCACAGCGCCCACCACCTGCAGCACACGGGTGCCCCGCAGACACAGGGCCGCCTGCACCAGGGCCGCCAGCACCCACCCTGCGGCCAGGCACCAAACGGTGGGGCCACCGAGCATCGCCCCCAAGCGCGTTTCCACATGAGCCTGCGAGAACCCACTGAACGACACGATGTCCCAGCCGGCCAGGCTTCCCGTGCCGACGGCCGCCAGCACGGCCGCCCATACCACGGAGAGGGCCGTGGTCAGCATCGCCGCCACAGGGCGCAGCGACGCACCTGCCACCAGCGGAACCAGCGGGCCGAATCCCACCCCGGTCAGCAGCGGCGTTGCCAGGGCCACGTTGGAGGCCGCTGCGCTGCGCATTCCCACCGCATACCACCAGGCAAGGCTGACGGCCAGCAGCACGATGCCCGCAAGCGGAGTGGCTCCCATGATGAACGCCGCCGACAGGGCCGACAGGCCCACGATCGAGCCCGCCTGAGGCCTCGCGGCCCCCACGATGCCGACCGCAAGGGCCACGACCAGGCTGGCGGGCACCGGGCCGGCGCTCACCCCGGCCACGAAGGGCATGTTGATTCCCGCCAGATAGGCAAGCCCGGCGCATCCCAGCGCCGCCGCCACGTGGGACGCGATGCGAACCATGCGCGGAGTAATGTGTGCGCTCATGGGAATCCTCTCGTAGGAACCGCCGCTCCCGCCATCGAACGTGCCGGAGCGTCGGCGGCCCAGCAGGCCACGACGAGCCGTCGTGGCGCCCTCGTCGTCGAAGTCATCCTCATCGCCGTAACCGTCCGCCGGCAACTCGTCGATACCCTCTTCCAGCGACCCCTCGATGCCCAGGGGCAGGCCCAGGGCATCGCGCACCACCAACGACAGCTGGTGGCTGCCCTGATCGGCATCGCCCAGAAAGCGCTCCAGCTCCTCGGCGAAATCGGTGACGGTCTCGTAGCGATGGTCGGCATGAGGGGCCAAGGCGTACAGCAGCACATCGTCGGCCTGATCGCTCAGGTCGTCCCAGCACAGCGAAGGCAGCACCAGCTCGGCTCCCTCGATCGCAGCCTGGGCCTCATCCAGGCTGTCGCATATGAAGGGGTTGCTGCCAACCAGCATCTCGTAGCATACCGAGGCCAGCGACCACTCGTCGGTGCGCGCGTCAAGCGGCGCGCGGCGCATCTGCTCCAGGGGCATATAGCCGATCGTGCCGCCGCCGGTATGGCCCTGACCTGCGGCGTCGGCAAGCGTGGCCAGGCCGAAGTCGGTCACCTTCACCTGGCCGTCGGCGTCGATGAGAATGTTGTCGGGCTTGATGTCCAGGTGCAGCACGCCTCGCCGGTGGGCCACGGCCAGGGCCCCCGCCACCGCGTCGAACACGGCGGCGGCCATGTCAAGCGTCAGCAGGTCACCATAAGCGTCGAGCAGGCGGCCCAGCGTGACGCCCTCCACGTACTCCATGATCAGGTACGCATCGAGGCCCACCACCTGCACGTCATACACCGTCACGATACGCGGGTCGTGAAGCTGGGCGGCGGTGCGCGCCTCATCGATGCCGGGAATGCGCGCCAGGGCCGCACGCGCGGGGCGCGCGCTCCCTTCGTCGGCGTTCGGGCGATCGGCGAAATCGGCGGCCGAGTCACCAAGGGCAATGGGGTCGATCGAGTCAGCAGGCAGGTGCAGCGTGGGCGGGGTGCGCATCGCGAACCCACGCGACAGCGTGGAGCGCACCGCCTGGCGAAACGGCGAGACGAACTCCGCTGGACCGCCGTTGCCCCGCTGCGAGGGCAACGCAGCGCTCGCAGACCCTTCGGCGTCGCGCGAGGCGGCGTCACGCGAGGCGGCGTCACGCGAGGCGGCGTCACGCGAGGCGACGTCACGCGAGGCGACGGAAAAAGGCGATGCGGAGGAGTCGCGCGCAACGGCGGATGCGGCAGGCGCGGGGGCCTCGGGCTTCCCGCTCGGATCAGATGCTACAGACACGGGAGGTTCAGGCGTCGCGGCCTCCCCCCACGCGCCCTCCTCCCACGGCAGCACCCCGTCCCACGCGGCAGTCGGCGCCACCGGCGTGGCCTCAGCGGCAGACCGAGCCGGCGCGGCGACCCGCGCCGAAGACGCCGCCGAGGAAGCAGGGGGCATCGACCTTGCAGCCGAATCCGCCGGCGGATCTGCAGCCGCATGGGCAGCGGAAGCGCCGACCTCGCCGTCGCGAGCCCCGACGTCAGGCTCGGCGCTCAGGGCACGCTGGGCATCCACCTCGGTAAGGGGGATTACCTTGATCGCCACCTTGCGCTGAATCCGCGGGTCCCACGCCACGGTGACCGTGCCGAAGCCACCCGCGCCCGCCGCGCCCAAAGGCTCGTAACGGTTGAGTATGAGCGACGATGCAGCCACCTGATGCCCTTCGGACGCGCTTGCAGTTAAGCGCATGATAGCGCATGCACCCGGCCGCCATCTGACCTGCGTTCGGTTCACATCGGGCGCGATGGGTCGCATGCTGCCGGAATGTTGCCGGGCGCCCGCCAGGCGCCCGCCGGCAGTCTGTCGGCAACCTGCCAAAGCCGCATGCGATGGTGGGCGAAGACGACGCTCCGAGGTCACCGAGAAGAGGCGAACGCATACCATGAGAACGGGCAACGCAAGAAGAGCGCCCCGACAAGGCTGTCGAGATTCAGGGTTCTCGACTCGTGAAAAAGAAATGAGCCGCAGGCGATGCCTGCGGCTCGTGCACTCAGATGGTGCGGGTGAGAGGATTCGAACCTCCACGGAGTCGCCCCCACACGGACCTGAACCGTGCGCGTCTGCCAGTTCCGCCACACCCGCATTGCCTCGGCTCTCACCGAAAGCGAGTTCACACTATAGCCCACTTGATTCATGCGCGCAACGGCTTATTTTCACACCTTTCAAGCAGGTTGGTCATCCCTCCGGCAATACATTAGAAGCCCTTCTGCGCCAGCTCGCGCACGGCCAGGTACGCCGCCGTGCCCTGACTCGCCCCGTTCGCCACAGGCATCGCTCCCATCAACAGAAAGGCAACCCCCCTTCCTCACCATGGCTCGCTTCCGTATACTTTAGTATGACGAAAGTTGCATCATGAGGCTCCATGTCCACCCCCACGCCTTGAAGCACCTTTCCCTCGATAACGTAAGGTGGGCTTGGAGCACCGTGACGAAATGCGTCCAGCGCGTCAGCGACGACGAACCGCCACGCTGGCTTGCCATTGGCTGGCTGCCCGACGGGTCGCCGACCGAGCTAATCGCTGTTGAGCTTTCGTCAGGCTGGATGGTGATTCACGCCCGTTCGCCCGTGGCCCCGAAGTTCCACCACGAGATCGAGCGTACAGAAAGGAGAATGCGGTGAGTCGGTCATACACATCGGCAACAGGCCAAGAGATAACCGACGAGATGATCGAGCGCTGGTGCAACGCCTACGAGAAGGGCGAGTTCCCTCCTGGAGAACGCTCCGTGGGACCCGTCATACGCGGACGACCGCCCCTGTCGCACGAAGAAACCGTTGTGCTGTCGATCAAAGTGCCGGCCAGCATGAAGAAGGCTCTCG
Source organism: Berryella wangjianweii (assembly GCA_013201155.1). Lineage (GTDB taxonomy): Bacteria > Actinomycetota > Coriobacteriia > Coriobacteriales > Eggerthellaceae > Berryella > Berryella wangjianweii. The sequence continues at coordinate 1,099,120 of CP053716.1, forward strand.
AACGCGAGGCGAGCAGCCAAGGGCAAACTGCAAGCGCCTTCGCGCGCGACGCCATCACCGCACGGCTTTCCTCGGCGAACTGACGCAACGCGCTCGCGCAGGCCAAAGAGAAGAAGAGCGCGGCGGTGCACGGCAGCCGCATTGCGAAGACCGCGCCGGCTGCGCCATAGCGAAGCCCGTCACGCGTCACGAGAACCGAGCGGAAAGGCCGCACCGAACGCCGCTTCCGGGAAAGCCTGGCACACCCGTAAAGCCCACCTGCGATCATAGGGCAATCGATCAGAAGCCCTTCTGCACCAGCTCGCGCACGGCCAGGTACGCCGCCGTGCCCAGAGCCATCACTCCCGCCGCGTAGCCCAGGCTCTTCGTGCGCGCGGCCAGCTTGCGGCCCTGGAAATCGCGCTCTCGAAGAGCCAGGAACAGCGACAGGGCCCCTGCGCCCACGAATATCGTCGCCTGGGTCCATACGTCGATGCCATAGACGACGGCGCGCACCACCACCGCTGACAGGGCGATCAGACCGACCCACCAGAACACGCGGGCAACCTTGGCGCCCGTCGTCTGCCTGACGTCGGCATCGGTCTGCTCGCGGGCCGGACGGGCGGCCTTCGCCGCTTGCTTCGCCCTCTTCTTGCTCATATCGACACCTCGATCCCCAGGCGGTCACCTGCGCAAGACGCAGCGCCGCTTTGCGATGGCGCTCGATGCGAAAAGCCGGCTGGCGCCCCACAGCTGTCGCTCATTCTACTCCGCGCCAGCGCCTCTGTGCGCGCTCTTCCCGCCCTTCCCCGCTCTTCCCGCCTCCGTTCGCAGGCGCGCGAAAGATCGCCAGCGGATCAGGAGGCGTCGCTACGCAGCGTCCTCGCCCTCATTCGCCGTGCGCGCGAGAACGTTCGCGTACACCGCGCCCGAGATGTTGTGCCACACGCTGAACACGGCGCCCGGCACCGCAGCCAACGGCATGGCAGCGAAATGCACCGTGGCCAGCGAGGTCGCCAGACCCGAGTTCTGCATGCCCACCTCGATGGAGATGGTGCGCATCTGCGCCTTCGAGAAGCCCAGCAGGCGCCCGGCCGCAAATCCCAGCACGTATCCCAGCACGTTGTGCAAGGCCACCACCAGCACCACCAGCGGACCCACCGCCAGCAGCTTCGCGGCGCTGGCCGATACCACGGCCATGATGATCAGCGAGATGCCCGCCACCGACACCAGAGGCAGCACCGCGCCGGCGACCTCCGACACCCGGGGCAGGAAGTAGTTCACCACGAAGCCCGCGGCGATCGGCACCAGCACCACCTGAATGATGGAGACGAACATGTTGACCACGCTCACATCCACCGACTGACCCGCCAGCAGCAGCACCAGCAGCGGCGTGACCACCGGAGCCATGATGGTGGTGCACGCGGTCATGCCCACCGAAAGGGCCACGTCGCCCTTTGCCAGATAGGTCATCACGTTCGAGCTGGTGCCGCCCGGACACGCCCCCACCAAAACCACGCCCACAGCCAGCTCAACAGGCAGCCGGAATGCGCCCACCAAGACGAACGCCAGAAACGGCATGATGATGAACTGGGCAAGGATGCCCACCAGCACCGCCTTGGGCTTGGTGAACACCACTTTGAAATCGGTGAGCTTGAGCGTCATGCCCATGCCGAACATCACGATGCCCAGCAACGTGTTCACGATCGATGTGGGAATAGCCGCATGAACAGGACCCGGAAAAGCCAAGGCGATGATTGCAACGGCAAGCGCAATGATTGCCATGTATTTTCCCGCCAAGGTGCTCACGGTTTCCAATGCCTTCATGGTCAACCTGCTCCTCTCCTGCGAGCCGCCGCGCCCGCCCGCAATGCGACCACGGCGACAACCTGCCCCGTTTGAGGGATTCAGGGCATTCTAGTGGGAAAAGCGCAGGGGGGAAACCGCCTAGAAGCGAAACGCGCATCAGAATTACGCCGCCGTAACAAGCTGCACGAACCCACCACATCAGGGGACGAAGGCGCCGCCAGACGCGCTGCCAGCCCGCCGATGGGCCGCCGCGCGCCCTACGCCTTGCGCGCGGTCACCATGCAGCGCACGAAGTCCACGTCCTCGAAGGCATCCACCACCGGCGCCGCGACCCCTCCGGGTGCCGCCGCGCGATGGTCCAACGCCTCGCCGCGCTCCATCGTCACCTCGGAAAAGCCTGCGGCCTCCAGGGCCTCGCGCAGATCGCCCTGGTAGGGTGCCGCCTGCACCGCGTTGCCGATCACGCGCGCGGGGCCCAGCACCTCCCAGTCGCGCGGCTGCAGGGCCACCACTGCGTCCAGCACCAGCGTTCCGCCCGGCACCAGGGCGCGACCCATCTCGCCAAGGGCCGCGTCGATGCCGTACATCAGGTTCAGGCTGCAGTTGCAGAACACGCAGTCGAACGACGCCTCGGCAACGCCGGCCTCAGCCAGGTTCTCGGGCACGGCCTGAACGAAGCTCGCCGCCCCCGGCTCGATGGTGCCGCGGGCCCCCGCCTCGTCCGCCGCCTTCCGCGCAGCCTCCACGTTCTGGGCAAGAGGGTCGGTACCCAGCACCGTTCCACCCGGAGCCACCCTGTCGGCAATGCCCAGCACGCCCTTGCCGCGCCGACAGTTCACGTCAAGCACGCGCTTGCCCTGAAATCCCGCAGGAAAGGGCATGCGACACGCGGCCATGGCCGCATCCGTTTGAGGCAGCGCCTCGTAGTACTCGCTCAGCGTACTCAGATTCAGCTCGTCTCCCACGTTCATGCTCACTCCTTTCGCGGCGACGGCGTCGCCTCCTCATGCCCTGGCATCCGCAGCACCCGGGCCTCACCTTCCGCTCACGGCGCCTTGCGCGCCTTGCGCTCCGCCAGGTCGCTTCCTACATACGAGCGCAGGGCCTCGTAACCCACCGGGTCGTCGGCGGCCAGCAGCCGTGGAGACCCCTCGCCGGCCGCAGCCTTCGCCGCGCTCACGCCCTCCCCGGAGACGGCATCCGCGCCGCCCTTCTCGAAACCCTCCGCAACGCCCGCGCCCTCCGCAGTCGCGTACGCATCCATCGCCGCGCGCTTAAGAGTGAAGGTCACCGAGGTGCCCTTGCCCTCGGCGCTATCGATGCTCATATGAGCGTCCTCGCCGAAGTAGCCCCGCATGCGGTCGCAGACGTTCTTCACCGCAATGCCCAGACCCTGCGACGACTCGGGGCTCATGATGCTGCTCAGGCGCTCAGCCGACATGCCCATGCCGTCATCCACCACGCCGATCACCACGCGGTCGCCCTCAATGCGCCCGAACACGCGCACCGTCAGCCTGCCCTCGGCGGGCAGAGCGTGACGCACCGCGTTCTCCACCAGGGGCTGCACGATGAACGAGGGCACCAGCATGGCGCCCACCACAGGGTCCACGTCCACCTCAAGTGCCAGGCGCTCGTCGCCGAAGCGCGCCAGCTCGAAGGCGAAATAGCGACTCACCTGGTCAACCTCGCGCTCAAGGGCGATCAGGTCGGCCGACTCCTCCAACGTGCGTCGGTAGAACACGGCGAACTCGCGCAGCAGCCTGCGCGCCGAGATGGGGTCGGTGCGTATCAGCGATGCGATCGTGTTGATGGTGTTGAACAGAAAATGCGGGTTGATCTGCGCCTGCAGCGCCTTCAGCTCCATGCTGGTGGCCAGACGGGTCTGCTCTTCCAAGGCCGAGGCCGCCATCTGAGTGGACAGCAGCTCGGCGAATCCCATCGCCATCGACTCCTGCGTGCGGCTCATCTGGCGCGAATGCCGATAGTAGAACTTCAGCGTGCCCCGAATCTGCCGCCCCACGTACAGGGGAACGATGATCGCAGCGCGCACCCGCGAGGGGTGCGGCAGGCCGATCTCGGCCGGGGTGTCCAGAATGCGGGTAAGGCCGTCCTCCAGCGCCGCGCGCGTGGCACGCGTGCGGATGCGCCGGCCGCTCATGCTGCTGCCATCGGAGTAACCTGCGTAGCCCAGCACCCGCTCGCGGTCGGTGATCGCCACCGTGATGGCCGCGGTTTCGGGAAGCAGCAGCTCGCAGATCTTCTGCGCGGCCTCGCGCGTCAGACCGTCGGCCATGCAGTCGAGCGTCTTGCTGGCAATGCGCAGCACCGAGTCGGACTGGCGCGCCCGCACCGAATCGGGATCGGCCAGCAGGCGCACGAAGGTGACCAGCGAAAGCGTGAACGTGATGCCTGCCACGATCGCCAGGCGCGGGTCACCCTCATGAGTGTAGCTGAACCAGATCACAGCAAAGCCCGATGCCAGCGCCAGCGCCAGCAGCAGGGCCTCTGAGGTAAGGAAGCGCGAGCGCTCTCGAAATCGCAGCATATCCAGCACGTGCCACTCCTTGCAACACCGCCGGCGGACAGCGCCGCCTAGGCCATGAACTCGTTCAGCGCCAGCATAGCCGACACCGCCAGCATCACGCAGCCGAACGCCAGGGCAAGCGCATGCGCAGGCATTCGCCACGACAGACGAGCGCCCAGCTGCGCCCCGGGAATCGTCCCCACCACCATAGCGGCTCCGGCGACGAAGTCGACGTTGCCGGCCAAAGCGTGCTGCGCAACGCCGGGAACGGCAAGGATCACCACGGCGACCAGGGAGGTGCCGGGCGCCAGGCCCACCGGCACCCCCAGCAGCCACACCATCAGCGGCACCATGACGAAGCCGCCGCCCACGCCCACGTAACCCGAGGCCAGGCCAGCCAAGGCGCCGATCCCCATCGCGCAGGCGATGCGCGCGGGCCCCTGCGAAACGCGCCCGACCGCGGCGACGGGCCCTGCGGATGCGGAGCCCTCGACGGCGCCGGCAGGCGCCGCATTCGCACCCGCACTCGCGTCCGCATTCGCACCCGCACCCACACCGGCATCCGCGCCTTCTCGCCCCGTCCGCACACCCGCCGCTTCCGACCGCGCGACAGACGCGTTCGAACGCAGGGCGCGCGCCTTGCGCAGCGTGGCGACCGCCGACGAGCCGACCACCAGGGAAGCCGCCAGCATCACAGCCCAGCCAGGCGAGCTTGCCGCCAAACGGGCTCCCAACGGCGAAGCCAAGGCCCCGCCCGCCCCCAACGCCAGGCCCACGCCCAGAACGCAGGTGCCGCCCCGCAGGTGGGCCACCATGCCGGACAACGAGGTGGGAACCACCGCAAGCAGCGAGGTTGCCACCGAAGCCACCGGCGACATGCCGAACACCAGGCGAAACACCGGAACGAAAAACGCACCGCCGCCAATGCCCAGCAGGCCCGACGCCAAGCCGATTCCCAAACCGATCAGCGCGCTCAGCCCCAGGGCATCGAGCGCGGGCATGGCTACTCGCCCTCGGCCAGGTCGAGCCGGATCTGAGCCGTGGCCCCGGGGTCGATGCCGGCGCCGCGGCAGGTGCCCGTCAAGCCGCGCACCGCGGCGGCGGGTCGTCCGGCGGCCTGCGCATCCGGCTCCGCCTCCGAGCCCTCATTCGAGCCCGCAGGCGAACCTGCGCCTCGGCTGTCGGGCGCATCGCACGCGGCGGCCTGCGGGCGTGCGGTCGGCACGATCGAGCGCAGCAGGGCGTCGCGCAGGGGCGCATCGCATTCCACGCGCGCCATCAGCTCGGGCCAGGCGTACTGGAACTCGAAGTACTTCATGCAGTTGCGCTGAGCGTAGGACAAGGCCTCGCCCTGCACCGCCTTCGCCGCGCGCAGGTACGCCTTGCGGTCCTGGCGGCCCAGGCTGCGCAGAAGCGCGGTCAGGCGCACCCGGCGGTCGATGCCCGGCTCCAGGAAGGGCCCGGGGTAAGGCTCAAGCGACGCCGACTTCACCTGCAGCAGGTCGATCTGCGTGCGGCTGTACTCGATCTTGCGGTTCTCGTACAGCCAGCGGAAGATGTCCTGACGGAAGCGATCTCCTTCGCTGGCGCTGGCCGGCGGCAGGTGGCGCATGCTCCACTGATTGTCGAACCACAGGTCAGAGCCGTACATGCGCAGGTTCAGCAGGTAGTCCAGATCCTCGCCGCGCGCGATCCACGGATCGAAGGCCACGCGCCGAAACGCCTCGCGATGAAGCGCCAGGCATCCGCCGCACACGTGGTTCGACCGCGACAGGCGCGGGCCCGCCATGGCGCGCTCGATCCAGGCATTGAACGCCCGGGCCTGACCCCAGAAGCGGTCGTACCAGCGCTCCTGGCTCTGCGACCGGTACGTGCCCTGGGCGTTGTAGTAGAAGCCCGACTTCGCCAGGATCGGCACGCCCTTGCGCGTCAGCTTCCCCAGCCCGTACAAGGCGCGCTCAAGGAAGTCCTCGTCGCTGACCACCGCGTCGTCATCCAAAAACACCACCGCGTCGAAGCCGAAGGCGTTGGCCACCACCAAGCCGAAGTTGCGCAGCGCAGCGTAGCCCGTCAGGCCCACCTCCTTGCTCAGACGGCCGATGCCCAGCTGCTCGAATCGCTGCTGCACCAAGTCGAGCTCGGGGGCGCCCATCACGGCCACCGGCAGCGTCGGGAACTGCGCCGCCTGGCGGCGCACCTTGGCAAGCGCCTGATCCTCGATGCCCGGCTCGCTGGCAACCAGCACCACCACATGCCCCAGGCCGCGCACGCTCGTCAGCGACTCCAGGCAGCGGGGCAGCTCGCCTTCCTGCGACAGCGGCGTGGCGTGATCGTACACGGCCACCACGCTGCTTGCAGGGCGGCTTCGGCGTGCCGATATGAAGGTAGGTATGACAACCAGGGGATTCATTGACGTTCCTTCCCATGCGACGCGCCCGGCGCGACGTCGCTAACGCGTTCGACGTCCATTGTACCGCGCGCGCCCGGACGAAGCCGCCCCTCGCGCGCGCTGCTGATCGGAAGACTTCTCGCCGCGCAGGCGACGAGCCTCCTCGCGCCGGCGGTCGGTCTCGCGAACCTCCGCCAGAAGCCCGCGATACGATGCGACCCGCTCGGGGGCCACGCGACCCTCTGCCAGGGCGGCCTCGATGGCGCAGCCGGGCTCTCCCTCATGCGCGCAGTCGCGGAAGCGGCACGCGCGCGCCAGACTCGCCACATCGGGAAAGGCGGCCTCGATGCCCTCAAGCGCGTCCCACAGGCCCAGGCCCCGCACGCCCGGCATGTCGATCACGCGACCCGCACCCGGCAGCTGCACGATCGCACGGCTCACCGTGGTATGACGACCTTTTCCATCAGCTTCACGTACTGCGCCCGTCTCCATCACCTGCCTGCCTGCAAGGGTATTCACCAGGCTCGACTTCCCCACCCCGCTCTTGCCCACCAGCACGCACAGCTCGTCTGCGGCGAACCAGGAGCGCACCGCCTGGGCCCCGGCCGCATCGCGCACCGAGAACGCCCGCACCTCCACCTCGGGGCCCGCCAGAGCGCTGACGCGCTCCACCAGCCGTCGCACCTCATCGGGCCCGGAAAGCAGATCGGCCTTGGTCAGCAGCACCGACACCGCAACGCCCGTCTGATGCGCCAGCACCAGCTCGCGCTCAAGCCTTCGCTCGTTCACCTGCACGGCGGGCTCCACCACGATCACGCGGGTGAAGTTGGCGGCCAGCACCTGGGGCACCGTGCGCTCGGCGGGGTCGCGGCGCACGAAGCTGGATGAGCGCGGGTCAATGCGCTCGATGATCGCGTTGTCGTGGTCGGCCGGGCGCGAGACCCACACGCGATCGCCCACGGTTGCGCGCAGGTCGCCCGCCTTCATCAGCGCGGTGGCATGCTCGCAGCGCACGGGGGCGCCGTCGCCCACCGCGACCAGCGGGTAGCCCCGATCCAACTGCACCACCTGGCCGCGCTCCACTAGCGGCGCCTTTCCAGGGCATAGCCGAACGCCGCAAGCAGCACCAGTCCCAGCGCAACCAAAACGATGCCCGGCACGAAGCTGGACAGCTCGAACGCGTCGGGCGTGCGCGCGCCGTCGTCCAGCACGTTCACCGTGGAGGCCCGCACCAGCTGCGCTCCCTCGAAGTCGGGGTCGCTTTCGTAGAAGGTGCCGGTAACCTGCACGGTGCTTCCGCGCACCCCGTAGCGGCCCAGGTTGCGCACCTGCTCGGCCTGCTTGGCCGACAGGTACACGGTCACCTGCGACTCACGCGATCCGTCCACCGCGCGCAGCACCATCCAGCGAAAAGCCGGGTCGGCAGCGGTCACCAGGTCGCCCATGGCCTCGCCGGTAACCTGCACGGTCTGGCGGTCGTACAGCGAGGGCTGCCCCAGCAGCTCGTAGATCTGCGTCTCGTAGATAAACGAGCTGTCGGAGCGCTGCGTCACGTCAACCCGGTTCTCGGGGTCGATGCTGTCGGCGGTAAGGGCGGGCTCTATGCCCACCACCTTCGCGCCCTCCTCTGCGGAATCGCCATCGGCCTTCGCGTCCTTGCCTGCAGAGGGTTCGGCGCCTTCCGCATCGCCGGAGCCGGCGGCACCCCCGGCCGCCGCCGCTCCATCGCGCGATTCGCCGGAAGGGGCCTCGTCGGCCCAGGCCCGACTCTCAGGCGCGTGATCCGCAGGTCGCAGGGAAGCGGGCCCGCCAGGCGCTTCGCCGACGGGCGCAGGCAGCGCTGCGGGCGCCGCCAGCGCAAGCACCAGCGCGCAGGCAAGCGCCGCAGCACCGCCCTTCAGCAGGGCAGTCGCGCGTCTCAGCGCACCTTTCCCCGTCCGCTCGGTCATCGGTCCCTCACCCGCCTTGCCAGACGATCGACCGCCGTGCGCGGGTACAGCGATACCGCCACGTTCACGATGAGGGCGATGAAGGTGACATACTCCAGACGCCCCGCCCACATCTGCAGGATGTAGAAGCACTCCAGCGGGGCCGGCATGCCCTGCGACGCGATGCCCGCGCTCAGGCCCGCGTTCGACCCCATGGCCACCGACTCGAAGATCGCCTGCGTGGCATCGTAGCCCGCGGCGATACCCACCAGCGTGCCGGCAATGTAGGTGATGCCGTACAGCGAGGTAACGGTCATGGCCGCACGCACCAGCTCGGGTGACAGCGTATGACGCCCCAGGTGATAGTACGAAACCGAGATACGCGCCGAATCGGGCGACAGGGTTTGCTTCACGGTGGAGACGATCGACTTCACGATGATCGCCAGACGCCTCACCTTGATGCCGCCCGAGGTGGACTCGGTGCCGCCGCCGACGCTCATCAGCACGGCGATGGTCAGCAGCGCCCCCGAGGTCAGCGTTTCGGTAAGCTGCGATCCCGTAATATTAAGAAATCCTGTGGTTGAATACGCCGAAATGACGGTGAACAGGTCGCGCCGCAGCATGGTGGGCAGGTCGGAAAGGCCGACGGACGACGATACCGTGGCCGCGAACACCACGGTGAGCACCGCGAGCCAGGCGAAGGTGGCGATCGTCTCCATATCGCGGAAGAACTCGATCACGCGCCCGCGCACGATCGCGGAATGCAGCACGAAGCTGATCGAACCGGCCAGCATCACCACCATCAGCACGAACTCGATGGCGGGCGAATGGTAGTAGAAGGCGCTGAAATCGGTGGGGGTGAAGCCGCCGGTAACGAAGGCCGAGATTGCCAGCCACAGCGAGTGCATAAGGGCACGCGGGGCCTCCATGCCCTTCATCAGGCACAGCGCGCACAGCACCAGCGTGGTGGCGGCCACGAACACGGCCGCGATCTTCGAGATGAATCGCGCGGTCTGCACCACGTTGGGCACGATGTGCTCGCCTCGACCCTCCGACGAGAACAGGCTGGCCCCGCCCCCGCGGCCGAACAGCCCGAAGGTGGCGCCCACCACGATGAATCCCAGGCCGCCCGTCGCGTGCAGCACGAAGCGCCACATGTTGTCAGCATTGGAGAGATGCCCCAGGTCAGAAATGATGCTGACGCCGGTGGTGGTGACGCCCGACACCGAGTCGAACAGGGCGTCGATGACGCGCCCGTAATGCCCCGACAGCCACAGGGGAATGGCCGCGAACAGAGCCAGAACCACCCACGACAGGCCCGTGATGATCAGCGCCTGCTGGAACGACAGGCGACCGGGCTGAATGCGCACGAAGCGCAGCAGCGTGCCCACCACCAGGCAGATTCCCGCAGTCAGCACGTAGTGCGAGGCCGGCACCCATTCTTGGAAGACAACCGCCACCACCAGGGGCACCGCCAGGCCAATGCTGAGAAACGAGATGAGCACGCCCAGATAGTGCGCGATGGTGCGGGCGTCGTTCAGCGAGATGCGGGGCCACATGGCTAGCGCACCATGAACCGAACGAGGGCCACGAGAACAAGGCCCACCACCAGAGCCGACGACAGGGCCAGCACCAGCACGGCATAGCCGATGATGGCGTCTTTCGCCGACTCGCTCGGGTTTATCCTGGTCTTTCTCATGCGGACATTCTACTGCATGGGTGCGCGCACGCCGAGACGACGAACGCAGCCCGTTCGCGAAAAGCACGGTGAGCCCACGCGCCCGCATGCGGGAACGGGGCCGCCGAAGCAGCCCCGTCACCTGGCCCCATTCACGTCCGCGATGCACGCGGAATCACGCGAAGCAAGGCTGACCTGGCTCATCAGCCCGATGTCGCGGCGGCTGATCGGGCGCTCAGGGTCGCGCGAAGCAGCGCTGACCCGGCCGATCGAAACCAGCTGCGGCATCCCCGCGAAAGCCGCTCCGACCTGCCGACCGCCATGACGGCAGCACCCCTAGCCCAGCAGTCCGCTCAGGCCGTCGTCCAGCTTCAGCGGCTGCTCGACGCGGCACGTGTAGCCGCCCTCGGGGTTGGCGTCGATCAGCACGTGGCAGCCCTCCACCACCTCGCCGGCCACCATCTTCTCGGCAATGCGATCCACCACCTGGCGCTGCACCAGGCGCTTCAGCGGACGCGCACCGAACACCGGATCGTAGCCGTCGATCGACAGGGCCTCCAGCGCCGCCGGGGTCAGATCGAGGGTGACCATGCGGTCGGACAGACGAGCGCGCACGTCCTCAAGCTGCAGCCGCACGATCGGCTCGATGGCGCCGATGTTCAGCGACTCGAAGGTGACGATATCGTCGATGCGGTTCAGGAACTCGGGGCGGAAGGTGGCGCGCAGGGCCTCCTGAATCGCCCGGTCGCGCGTGTCCGCATCGCCGTTCTCGGCGAACTCGCGAATGAACTGCGACCCCACGTTGCTGGTCATGATCACGATCGCGTTCTTGAAGTTCACCACGCGGCCCTGACCGTCGGTCAGGCGACCGTCGTCCAGCACCTGCAGCAGGATGTTGAACACGTCGGCGTGCGCCTTCTCGATCTCGTCCAGCAGCACCACGCTGTAGGGACGCCGCCGCACGGCCTCGGTCAGCTGGCCGCCCTCCTCGTAGCCCACGTAGCCCGGAGGCGCCCCGATCAGGCGCTGCACGCTGAACTTCTCCATGTACTCCGACATGTCGATGCGCACCATGGCGCGCTCGCTGTCGAACAGGTACGACGCCAGGGCCTTCGCCAGCTCGGTCTTGCCCACGCCGGTGGGGCCCAGGAACAGGAAGCTGCCGATCGGCTTGTTGGGGTCGGACAGGCCCGCGCGGCTGCGCCTGATGGCGCCCGCCACGGCGTTCACCGCCTCGTCCTGGCCCACCACGCGCTCGTGCAGCTTGGCCTCCAAGTCCACCAGCTTCTCCATCTCGCCGCGCATCATCTTCTGCACGGGAATGCCGGTCCAGATCGACACCACCTCGGCGATCTCGGGCTCCGCCACCTCCTCCTTCAGCAAGGCGCCGTTTTCCTGCAGCTCGTTCAGGCTGGCCTCGGCCTGCTCCAGACTGGCCTTCAGCTCGGGAATGCGCGCGTAGCGCAGCTCGGAGGCAAGCGACAGGTTGCCCTCGCGGGTGGCCCGCTCCTCCTCGCCCTGCACCGAGTCGATCTGCAGCTTCAGCTCCTGCACCCGCTCGATGACGTCCTTCTCGTTGCGCCACTCGGCCTGAGCCCGGTCAAGCCCCTCGCGCGCGGCGGCGATGTCGCGACGCAGGCCCTCCAGGCGCTCGGCGCTGGCCGGGTCGCTCTCCTTCATCAGGGCCTGCTCCTCGATCTGCATCTGAGTAAGGCGCCGCGCCTGCATGTCGATGTCCTCGGGCATCGAGTCGATCTGAATGCGCAGGCGGCTGGCCGCCTCGTCCATGAGGTCGATCGCCTTGTCGGGCAGGAAGCGCTCCGATATGTAGCGGTTCGACAGCTCGGCGGCGGCCACGATGGCCCCATCGGTGATCCGCACGCCGTGGTGGATCTCGTACTTCTCCTTCAGGCCGCGCAGGATGGCGATCGTGTCCTCCACCGTGGGCTCGCCCACCAGCACCGGCTGAAAGCGCCGCTCAAGGGCCGCGTCCTTCTCGATATGCTTGTGGTACTCGTCCAGCGTGGTGGCGCCGATGGCATGAAGCTCGCCGCGCGCCAGGGCGGGCTTCAGCATGTTGCCCGCGTCGATCGTGCTTTCCGACCCCGAGCCCGCGCCCACGATGGTATGCAGCTCGTCGATGAACAGGATCACCTGACCGGCGCTTTCCTTCACCTCGCGCAGCACGCCCTTCAGCCGATCCTCGAACTCGCCGCGGTACTTGGCGCCCGCCAGCATCGAGGCGATGTCCAGACTGAAGATGTCGCGATTCTGCAGGCCTGCGGGAACGTCGCCGGCGACGATGCGCTGCGCCAGGCCCTCGACGATGGCCGTCTTGCCCGTGCCGGGCTCGCCGATCAGCACCGGGTTGTTCTTCGTGCGACGCGACAGCACCTGGATGGTGCGGCGAATCTCCTCCGACCGGCCGATCACGGGGTCCAGCTTGCCCTCGCGCGCCTGCTGCGTGAGGTTCTGCGCGTACTTGCTCAGCGCGTCCAGCTCCATCTTCGCAGCCTGGTCGGTCACGCGCACCGAACCGCGCAGGCCGGCATAGGCCTCCTCCACCGCCTTGCGGGTAACGCCTTCGAGGTTCAGCAGGCGCCCGGCGTCGTCCTTGCCGTCAGCCAGCGCGATCAGCAGGTGCTCGCTGGTGGCATAGCTGTCGCCCATGCGCTCGGCAGCCTTCACGGCGCGATCGATGCACGAAACCAGCGCGTTGCCGGGAATGGGCATGGGAAGGTTCGACGTGGAGCGCGGCTGCTTGGCCAGGGTTTCGTCAACATTGGCCCGCAGCAGGGCGGGATCGGCGCCGATCCGCTTCAGGATGGCCTCAAGGTTGTTCTCCGCGGTGTCCAGCAGGGCCTTCAGCAGGTGAAGCGGCTCGATGCTGCTGGACTCCGCCTCGGATGCGATGCCCAGAGCGGCCTGAAAGGCCTCCTGAGCCGATATGGCAAGCTTGTCAAGCCTCATAAGAAGCTCCTTTCATCAATAGGGGCGCCATCTCGGCGCGCCGGCCGCCGCCCTCTCAAGGCGGCAGCTTAGGGAAGGCGTCTCACGGCCAGCATGTTCTGACCGCTGCGAACCAGCGAGTTCACGTTCTCGCGGGTTTCCAGCTCATGAACACGGTCGGCCAATCGACGCACCTTCTTGTGCAGGTCGTCCAACTCGCTGTCGCGCTCGTCCAAGCGCCCCTGAAGATCCAGGATGCGAATCACGCCGGCCAGGTTGATGCCCTCGTCGGTAAGCTCGGTGATCAGCTCAAGCCGCTCGATGTCGGCCTGCGAGTACATGCGCGTGTTGCCGCTGGTGCGCTGCGGGTTCACCAGACCCTTCTGCTCGTAGGAGCGCAGGGTCTGCGGATGCATCCCGGCAAGCTGCGCCGCCACGCCGATCATGTACACCGGGCGGTTGCGGTCGTTGCGGTCGCCTACTGCCATGTGCGCACCTCCTCAGTGCTTGCCGCCGCGAAGCGCTCAAGGGCCTCGCGCTGCTCGTCGCTCAGCTTCGTGGGAACCTGCAGCTGCAGCTTGATCTTCAGGTCCCCGCTGCCAGAGCCCTTCAGTCGCGGGGCGCCCTTGCCCTTCACCGACAGCACGGTTCCGGGCGCCGAGCCCGCGGGCACCCTGACGCGCACTTTCGTGCCGTCAGGCGCGGGAACCACCACGCTGGCGCCCAGCGTGGCCTCGTCGATGCGCACCGGCACGTCGATCAGCACATTGGCCCCATCGCGCGTGAAGTGGGGATGCGGGTCGATCTTGGTGGTGACGAACAGGTCGCCCGCCGCACCGCCGTTCTGGCCTGGCATTCCCTTGCCCTTGAAGCGCAGGCGCCCGCCCTCGACGGCCCCCGCGGGAACCTTCACGCTGAGCGTCTCGCGCGCATCCGCGCCGGGGATCTGCACGGTAACGCGCTTCTCGCAGCCGCGAAACGCCTCGTCGAAGCTTACCGTCAGGGTCACGTTTGAGTCGCGCCCGCGCTGGGGCACCGGCCCGCCGAACCCCCCGAAGCCATCGGCGCCGGCGAAGTTCCAGCCCCCGAAGGCGCCGTTGCCCCCGCGGATGCTCTCCAGGATCTCGGACCAGTTCATGCCCGCGAAGCCCGCCCCTGGCCCTCCCCCGGCAGCCCAGCCGCCAGGGATGTGGCTCTCGTTGGCCGTGCCGTACTGGTCGTACAGCCTGCGCTTCTTCTCGTCGGACAGCACCTCGTAGGCTTCGTTGATCTGCTTGAAGCGCGCCTCGTCGCCGCCGGCATCGGGGTGATGCGTTCGCGCCAGCCTGCGAAAGGCCTTCTTTACCTCGTCGGCAGAGGCGTCGCGAGAAACGCCCAGCAGCTTGTAGTAGTCAGGAGCGGCATCCACGCGTCTCACCGCCTTTCCGCATCGTCAGCCGATGCATCGCGCCGCCGCGATTCCGCACACAGCGTACGCGGGGGCGCAGAAGGGCGGGTTGCCCCGCCCTTCACCTGTTAATCGTCGCTCTCCTCGGGCTTGGGCCTCGCCGGCCCTCCCGTGGTGATGGTGACCATGGCCGGGCGCAGCACCTTGCCGCCCATGCGATAGCCCTTCTGATACACCTGGGCCACCGTCTCCTCGAAGGCCTCGGCATCAGGCACCGTGCCCACGGCCTGGGCCTGCAGGGCGTCGAAGGGCTCGCCCGCAGGGTCAATGGCCACCAGGCCGCCCTTCTCAAGCGTCCCCGCCAGCTTCGCGCTGACCGCACGCACGCCCTCAAGCAACCCGGTCTCGCCGTTGGCCTCGGCATACTCGATGGTTCGCTCAAAGTCGTCCAGCAGCGGAATCAGGCTCTCGGCCAGCTTCTCGGTGGCCCGCAGGCGCTCCTCGGCCCGCTGCTCGGACATGCGCCGGCGATAGGTGTCCCAATCGGCATGAAGGCGCAGGTACTTGCCCTTCCACTCCTCCACCTGAGCCAAGGCGTCAGCCAGGGCCGCATCGGCCTCGACGGCATCCGCGAAGGAGGTGTCCCCATCCGCCGCGGCGTCGGGAGTCACGGCATCCTCGGCAGGCCGGGCAGCTGCGCCCTCGTCGCCCGCGGATGCGGCGCGCTCGGCGTCACGTGCGGCAGCGGGGGCCGAAGCCCCCGCCCCGCCTTCTGCCTGAGCGCCCGCCGCACGATCGGCCTCAAAGCGTGCATCGCGGTTCTCGGTGTGCTCGTTGCGCTCAGTCATGGGAACTACTTCCCTTCTTTGCCGTCGTTCTCGTCAACGACCTCGTAGTCGGCCTCGATCGTGTCGTCGTCGTTCGACGCGCCCTGCGAAGCGGCTGCGGCGGAGCCGTCAGCACCCTGCTGCGCGTACACGACCTCCGCCATCTTCTGGCCGGCCTGCTGCAGCTTGTCCATCGAGGCGCGCACGGCATCAAGGTCGGTGCCGGCAAGAGCCGTCTTGGCCTCGGCAACGGCGGCCTCGGTCTGGCTGCGCACGTCGGCGGGCACCTTGTCGCCCAGTTCATCGAGGGTCTGCTGCGTGGCGGCAACCAGCGACTCAACGTTGTTGCGCAGCTCGCTTTCCTCGCGTCGCGCCTGATCGGCGGCGGCGTTGTCCTCGGCGTCCTTCACCATGCGCTTCACCTCGTCCTCGGACAGCGCCGTGGAGCCCGAGATGGTGATCTGCTGCTGCTTGCCGGTGCCCAGGTCCTTGGCCGACACGTTCACGATGCCGTTGGCGTCGATGTCGAAGGTCACCTCGATCTGCGGCGTGCCGCGGCGCGCGGCCGGAATGCCCGTGAGGTTGAAGCGGCCCAGGGTCTTGTTGTCGGCGGCCATGGGGCGCTCGCCCTGCAGCACGTGGATCTCGACCGACGTCTGGTTGTCGGCGGCGGTGGAGTACACCTCGGTCTTGCGCGTGGGGATGGTGGTGTTGCGCTCGATCATCTTGGTCATCACGCCGCCCAGGGTCTCCACGCCCAAAGACAGCGGGGTGACGTCCAGCAGCAGGATGCCCTCCACGTCGCCCGACAGCACGCCGCCCTGAACCGCGGCGCCCATGGCAACCACCTCGTCGGGGTTCACCGACATGTTGGGCTGCTTGCCGGTCATCGACTTGGCCAGCTCCTGCACGGCGGGCATGCGGGTGGAGCCGCCCACCAAGATCACCTCGTCGATCTGGCCCGCCGACAGGCCGGCGTCGCTCAGTGCCTGCTCAACGGGCTTGCGGCAGCGATCGAGCAGGTCCTTGGTGATGCGCTCGAACTCCGCGCGGGTCAGCGTGTAGTCAAGATGCTTGGGGCCCGAGGCGTCTGCGGTGATGAAGGGCAGGTTCACATTGGCCTGCGTGGTGGACGACAACTCCATCTTGGCCTTCTCGGCGGCCTCCTTCAGGCGCTGCAGGGCCATCTTGTCGGCGCGCAGGTCGATGCCGTTGTCGGTCTTGAACTTGTCGGCCAGCCAGTCGATCACGCGCTGATCCCAGTCGTCGCCGCCCAGGTGGTTGTCGCCGGCAGTGGAGGCAACCTCGAACACGCCGTCGCCCAGCTCCAGCACCGACACGTCGAAGGTGCCGCCGCCCAGGTCGAACACCAGAATCTTCTGATCCTTGTTGGTCTTGTCCAAACCGTAGGCCAAGGCTGCAGCCGTGGGCTCGTTGATGATGCGCAGCACCTCAAGGCCGGCGATCTTGCCCGCGTCCTTGGTGGCCTGACGCTGCGTGTCGTTGAAGTACGCCGGCACGGTGATGACCGCCTGCGTGATGGGCGAACCCACCTGCTTCTCGGCGTCGGCCTTCAGCTTCTGCAGCACCATGGCCGAGATCTCCTCGGGGGTGTACAGCTTGCCGTCGATGCTCACGGCAGCACGACCGTCCTTGCCGGCCTCCACCGTGTAGGCGATGGTCTTGCGCTCCTCCGTGGTCTCGCCGAACGAGCGGCCGATGAAGCGCTTCACCGACGACACGGTGTTTTCGGGGTTGGTGACCGCCTGGTTCTTCGCGGCCTTGCCCACCACGCGCTCGCCATCCTTGCGGAAGCCCTCCACCGACGGCGTGGTGCGGTCGCCCTCGGCGTTCACCAGGATCTCGGGCTCGCTACCCTCCATCACGGCCATTGCGGAGTTCGTGGTGCCCAGGTCAATGCCAAGAATCTTTGCCATGGTTGCGTCCTCTCGTCGCAGGGCCCGTGCCGCATGGGCCCGGGCTCGATGGTCGATTCCCCCAAGCCTTATGACGGCCGCTGAGGAATCTTTCGATTGACTGCAGTATGAAATCTTAGTCACTTGCTGTCAAGTTTCTTCATAATTCGATGTCTATATTTTGTGCTATAGCGAACGCATATACTTAATCGTTCCTGATAGGAGGGCGCTTTCTTCCATAACTGGCGCAGCATACGCGCTCGATCCTCTTCACAAATCTTAGTGCGCGCATGATAGGTCTTATGCGCACGAAAGCGTCAGGGCGCCGCAAGCGGCACCCCCACCGTCAACGTCGGATTGTTCAGGGTTCCCGCGCCCAGCCCTACCGCCAGCGCTGGGCGATTGTGCGGCCAATGCGATGCGGAATGCCCACCACCAGGGCATTTCCCATGCAGAAGGCGCGCTGGCCATCGGAGATGCCCACGTCGGTCCATCCCTTGGGGAACATCTGCAGCTGGTCGAGCTCATCCGGCACCAGCCGGCGCAGGCGGCCCGCGCCGTCCACCACAGCATGCTTGGTGCGGCTAGCGCTCACACCCCCCTCGCTGGTCAGAATCGTGCGGGCGGGTCGGTCAAGCGGGTCGGGAAACGCCACGCCCCCCTCGGTGTAGCGATAGGAGAACCCGTTCGCGGACGTGCGCTGCTCGCTCTTCGCGCCTTTCAGGTACACCCAGCGTGGCCTCACCGAGGGGTCGATCAAAAATGCGGGCGGCACCTCGTCGGCAGGGCTCAGCACGTCACCCAGGACGGCGCGCGGCCCATCGTAACAGGGAGTCGTCTTCACCGTTACCGCCGTACCCGCCCGCATGGCGCCGGCATCCAGCCAGGGCGACACCTTCGCGCCCTTCCCGAAGTCCTGCGACACCTGGTACGGGTCAGGCGACACGCTGACGCGATGCGCGGGCGAAGCCGCCTGGACGGGAAAGCTGGCGGCCAGCACACCCGTGCTCAGAGCCCGCTGAAGCAGGTCGTCGGCAACGGCGGGCGCATCAACGCGCTCGGCATACAGGAACACGCGGCGGCGGCGCTGAGGCATGCCGTAGTCAGCTGCGTTGATCACGCGCCACTCAGCCTGGTACCCCTCGGCAGCCAGACACGACAAGATGATGGCGAAGTCGCGACCACGCTGGCTGGCCGGCGACTTCAGCAGCCGATCGACGTTCTCAAGCAAGACCGCGCGCGGGCGCTTCATCGCTATCATGCGCAGGATGTCCCACCACAGCACGCCCTTCTTGCCCTCGATGCCCGTCGCGGCGCCGCGTGGCTTGGCCACCGAGTAGTCCTGACAGGGAAATCCCCCCACCAGCAGGTCGAAGTCGGGCACTGCCGCCGTTTTGGCCTCGCAGCTGTCCAGTACCTCGCTGATGCTGCGGTTCACACAGCTCCCCTGACCGAAACGCGCCTCGTAGCAACGCCACGCGAACTGCTTGGATGCGGTTCCCGGCGGCTCCCACTGATTGGCCCACACCGTGCGAAACGGGCCCGCTGCGGGACTATGCAGCGGATGACCAAGCGATTCGTAACCGTCGAGAGCCAATCGGAAGCCGCCGACTCCGGCGAACATCTCGGCAACGCGAATGGTGCTGTGCTGACTCATGGGCCCCGTCCTGTTCGATTCGTCCCCCGCGCATCCGGTCACGCGCCGTCGCGCGCGACGGGCGGCCTCGCGGCGGTGCCGCCGAAGCGGCCGGCCGGGCTTCGCCCCGCATCTGCCGACCGCGCGCGTTCCCATGATCTTTCGTCAGCGGGCATTCGTCAAGATCGCCACTGCCGAAACCACCAGAGAAACGGCATCCGCAACCGGACGCAACCGGACGAGCCGGGCGCGCCCGCGCAGGGACCGACCCGCGCGCGAACGTGCGCACGCCAGGCCGAAGCGTCAAGCCAGCAGAGCCCGCGACGGTCGGAACACCCCACGGAAAATCAACAATTCCGCAGGTGGCAAGGCTTGGATTGCCGTTCTGGCCACAATTCGGGCCGCAGTCTGAAAAAAGCCCCGACGTTCTTGCATTTGCCACAACGCATAGGTATGGTGCGCACAGAGAGTTCGGGGGTGGCCCTGGGGAGGGCCGCAATCGCAAGACGAGAAGGAGTTACTATGCCCCATCCCATCATCGAGGCCGATGAGTGCATCGGCTGCGGCATCTGCGTGGACGCCTGCCCGCAGGAGACCCTTGAGGTTACCGACGGCATCGCCGAAGTGGTGAACGAAGACTCGTGCATAGGCTGCGGCGACTGCCTGGAAGAGTGCCCCATGGGCGCCATCACCGAAATCGTCGAGGAATAGCTCTGCGAACACCGCGCGAGAACATGCGCAGCACATCGTCTGAACAGGTATTTTGAGAACAGGCGGCCTGCGGGCCGCCTCTCTTGCGCCCAGAATCGCCCCTCCGACAGCGCAACTCCCAACCATCGACCGCCATCAGGCGCCTCTCCCGCGTCCGCACGCGCACCGGGCCCCGAGCCCCGGATCACCCCGCCGGCGACGCGAGCGGCCGACGTGCGCGGGCGGCCCATTGGCCGGCGCCGCCTAGCAGATGCGAGGCAGCTGCTCTCCCACCAGCATGTCGAGGATGCGCGTTCCTCCGATCGGCGTGCGGATGAGCGCCTTCGGGCCGCGGTCGGGCCGCGCCGCGCACACCTCGCCGATGATGGCGGCGTCCTGCCCGTAATCGCCGGCGCGCATGGCCTGCAACGCAGCCTGCGCCTGGTCGGCGGGCACCACGCACACCATCTTGCCCTCGTTCGCCACCTGCAGCACATCGTAGCCCAGCATGTCGCAGGCGCCCTGCACGGCGGGGCGCACGGGAATGTCATCCTGCTCCACCACCATGTCGGCACCGCACTGCGCTGCCAGCTCGTTCAGCGTGGAGGCCAGACCGCCGCGCGTGGGGTCGCGGAAGCAGCGCACGGCGGGCGCCGCCTCCATCACGCGTGCGATCAGGTGATTCAAAGGGGCGGCATCCGACTGCACATCGGCGTTGAACGACAGCGCCTCACGACAGCTCATGATGGTGATGCCATGGTCGCCCATCGTGCCCGACACCAAGATCCGATCGCCCACGCAGCACCGATCCCCGCCCAGGCTGACGCCTGCGGGCACGAAGCCCACGCCTGACGTGTTGATGAACACGCCGTCTCCCTTGCCCCTGTTCACCACCTTGGTATCGCCGGTCACCAGACGCACCCCGGCCTCGTCGGCGGCCTGGGCCATGGACGCGCAGATGCGACGCAGGTCGGCCATGGGGTAGCCCTCTTCCAGCACGAAGCCGCACGACAGGTACTGCGGTCGCGCGCCGCTGGTGGCCACGTCGTTCACCGTGCCGCACACGGCCAGGCGCCCGATGTCGCCCCCGGGGAAGAAGTGCGGGGACACCACGAAGCTGTCGGTGGAGAAGGCGATGCGCTCCCCGGGGCCGGGGGCGGGCAGCACGGCGGCATCGTTTCCGCTGCGCAGCTCATCGCCCGCATACGCGGCGAAGAACACCTCGTCGATGATTCGCTTCATCATCGAGCCGCCCGACCCGTGGCCCAGCATCACCGTCTCGTCCATGCCCTGCTCCTTCCCCGCCGCCGCACGCGCGAACGGCGGCCTTTCCTTCTCAGACTGCCGGCTCTCAAACCGCCACCTGGCCGAACGGCCCTTACCGTGCAGACCCCTCCGACGCCGCGCGGTTCGACAGCCGTCAGCTGAGCTCGGACGTGACGGTGACCACCAGCCCGCCGTTCTTCACGCCCTTGGTGCCCAGAATCCTGTTGGCTATGTCGCGCACCAGCGTGGTCTCGCCACGCAGGATGATCACCTCCAGGCACACCTCCTCGTTCAGGTGCACGTGCGTGGTAGAGATCACCGAGCCGTAGCAAAGATGCTGAATCTCGTGCAGCTTTTCCTGCACATCACTGGCATGGTGGTGGTACACGATGGTCAGCGTGCCCATCACCTCGGTACCCGGCTCCGCGATATCCTGCGCCACCAGGGCCTCGCGAACCAGGTCACGCACCACCTCGCTGCGGTTCTTCGCCAGGCCGCGCTTGGCCACCAGGGCGTCGAAGCTCATCAGCAGGTCCTCGGGCATAGCCACCGAGAATCTGACCAGATCGTTGCCCATGACGCTACACCAGGTTCACGGACACGCCCGATGCGCGCTCGGCATCGTCCTCCAGGGCCTCGCGAGCGCCGTCAAGCTGAGCGCGCACTTCGTCAAGCAGCGCCTGCACCTCGTGCAGCTTCGCGCCGGCGGTTTCCATGCCTGCGTCCGCAGCCATGTGAGCCAGGGTATGCGTCCAGCGACGCTCAAGCTTGATGTGATCGTCTATCTGCTGGATCATCTGATCGAACTGACCTGTGTTAACTCCATTGGCGCACATGCGAGCCTCCTATCGACGGATCCGACGTGCGAACGGCGTCCGCGCCGAATCAACTGTTGCTATCATTTATACGAGCACTGATGCCGCTTCACAAGGGTTGGAGGAATAATAACCGCTCATCAGAACATGTACGAGACCTCCGCCCGTCTCGCGTGGGAGCGCTTCGCCGCGCATCTGGAAGGGCATGGCGAAGGGCTGTTCCTTGCCGTTTCAGATACGCCGCTTGCGCAGGTGGCCCGCGATGCCCTTGCCGGCACAGCCGAAGCGCGCGGATTCGGGCCCGACGCCTGCACCTTCGCCTGCCTGCGGCGTGCGGGCAAGGCGCTGTCGCCCGACGATCTGGCATTCCTGGTGGAAGGGCTGGACCCCCTGGCCTTGGTGCTGTGCGACCGCGCCGGCACCGACACCTACCGCAAAGCTCTGGCCTGCGCCGATCGAGCCGATGCGCAGCTGAGCAACCACGGCGCGTCAAGCGGGACGTCGCGCCTGCAGAAGCCCGCCGACCAGGATGATTGCGATGGCGAGCGCACCGCAGAGCCCCACGCGGCGGCGGCCCCGGCGACCGATCGCGCGGCTGCGACGAGCGCATCAGACGCATCGGACGCATCGGGCGCATCGGGCGCATCGGGCGCATCGGGCGCATCGGGCGAGCATCCTCGCAAAGGCGCGCCCGAGGGACGCGATCAGAGGTCAGCGTTCGAAAAGGCACCGGAGCTCCTTCCCCGCCAGGGGTTCTGCATGGCGCTGGGACGCCCCGTCGTCGCCTTCGACGACTTCGGCTCCCTGCTGTCCACGCCCGCTCTGAAGCAGCAGGCATGGGCCCTGCTGAAGCGCATTCCCGCGCGCTCCTAATCGCACCCTGGCGCAAGTATCGCCTTCGCCTGGGAAAACGGCACCGTGCGCCCGTCCGCGAGACGCCACCCTCCCTATAAAACGAGACCGGAGCGCGGGGGGATGCGCTCCGGCACTGGAGTGGGGCTGAGGCGTCGGGGGGGACACCTCATACGAGAGGCGAAGTCAAGGGAGAGAGGGCCCTGTCCTTCGTTGGTCATATCATACCGCTTGATTATCCTCAGTCAAGAATAATTTGACGATTTGCGAGAAAAGATGAGCGCATAGGCAGCCCCTTCCGCAGAGGGGCGCGGGCGGCCCATGCGCCTTTCCTCGAAAAACGGTCGGACAGCCAGCTCGAACGATGGGCCCTCCTTTCCTCAAGGACGCACCGACGGCCAACCCGCCCTCCTCCGGACGACAAATCGCAAGGTTGGCAATAGGGCGCGCGCAGGCATCCGATAGAATCGGGTCATGGACACCGCACATCGCACACGCCAGCGCCTCATCGACGCCTTCTGGGAGCTGTTCGCCCAGAAGAGCATCGAGCGCATATCGATTCGCGAGCTCACCGAGCGCGCAGGACTTACCCGCGGTACGTTCTACCTGCACTTTCAGGATATCTATGCGCTGCTGGAAAGCGAGGAGCGCCGATTGCTGGACGCCATGTCGGCCTGCATCGACCGCTGCCCGCCCGACCCCTCGAAAACCGACCTGCTGGCCTTGATGACGCGCCTGATCGCTCTGTACGAGCGCAACCGCGAGCCGATCATCGCCCTGCTGGGCGACCGGGGAGACGGGTCGTTTCGCCGTCAGCTGAAGGACCTGATGAAGTCGATGCCGATCTGGCGCGCCTGCGACCCCTGCCTGCAGATGACGGCCGGCGAGCGCGACCTGCTGCTGGGTCAGACGGCTGCAGGGGTGATCTCGCTGATAACGGACTGGCTGGAAGATTCACGCAACGTCAGCGCACCCAACCTGCTGCATCTGGTGTACGAGACCTCGATCAAGCGTCAGGCGTAACCGCGGCGTTCACTCAGAACGCGTCACGCACGCCGGCTTGCGTCGGATTCCTCCGCAAGGCGCACCGAGGCGCTCCCATCCGGCCATGGGCGGCACAGCCGACAGCGCGAATCGCGAGCGGCGCCCCCTCAGCCGCGCCAGCGCAACAGGCGGCGCTCCACGAGGTCGAATGCGGCATACAGCACCACGCCCATGCCGGCCAGCGCGATGATTCCCGCGAACATGCGCGGGTAGTTCACCATGCCCCATGAATGCATGATGAAATACCCCAGGCCCGACGACCCCGCAATGGCCTCCGCGATGAACAGCACCGCAATGGCCGTTCCCACGCTGATGCGCAGCGAGGTCAGCACCGCCGGCAGCGTGGCCGGCAGCACCACGTGGCGGTACTCGTCCACGCGGCCTGCGCCCAGCACGCGAATGGACAGCAGGGCATCTTCGGGAAGGGCGCGCACCGCGTCACGCACGGCAACCAGCACCTGGAAGAACACCGTCAGCGATATGAGCGCGATCTTCGGGGCGTCGGCCAGGCCCAGCAGCACCAGCAGTATGGGCAGCAGCACCACTTTGGGAATGGGATACAGCAGATACAGCACCGGCGCGAACAGGGCATCGATCCGTCGCGAGCGACTGCATGCCAGGGCAAGGGGCACGGCGCACGCCGTTCCCAGCAGCACCGAGACAACCACGCGATAGGAGCTGACGAGGAAGTCGGGAGCCAAGGCCCCCAGATGAGCGGAGAGCACGGGCACCGTCTGGGCTGGCGAGGGCAACGCCGGCGACTGAAGCGCCAGCGACGACAGCCACCAGCAGGCCACGATGAACGCCAGCGCAAAGGCGTATCCACCCGCCTTCTTCAGAGGCTCCCTAGTCATGCGCACCGCCCTCCCCGCATCCCATCAGGGCGGCCCTGACTTGCTTGCACTGGGCTGCGAAGGCGGCGGAATCGCGCCACTCCTGGGTGGCGGCCTGGGGGTTGGCGATGTCGGCCACCACGCTTCCGGGGCGACCCGACAGCACGATGATACGCTGTCCCAGGTAAACGGCTTCCTCGATGGAATGGGTGACCATCACCTGAGTGTGGCCCGTCTTGCGCCACAGCTGAACCAGCTGCTCCTGAAGCTGCTCACGCAGCAGCGCGTCGATTGCCGACAGGGGCTCGTCCATCAGCAGCAGGTCCACGTCAAGCGCCAGCGCACGAGCCAGGGCCAGGCGCTGCTGCATGCCCCCCGACAGCTGGCGCGGGTACGCCTGCTCAAAGCCGCTCAGGCCCACCTCGGCCAGGGCGGATCGAGCGCGCTCGGCCGCCTCGCGGCGCGCGACGCCACGCACGGAAAGCCCTACTGCGGCGTTCTGCAGCACGGTCTTCCAAGGAAACAATCCCAGCTGCTGGGGAATCAGCGCCGTGGTGCGACGCGGACGGGCAACAGGGGCGCCGTCCACCAGCACCGCTCCCTCGGAGGGACGCACCAAGCCCGCAATCAGATGCAGGGCGCTGGACTTGCCGCAGCCCGAAGGCCCGATCAACGCAACCGACTGCCCAGGCGCCACCGAGAAACCCAGGCCCGCAAGGGCCAAGGTTTCGCCGGTGTCGGCCTGGTAGCTTAACGTGACGCGCTGAAACTCAATGCCCGGTGCGTGAGGCAACGATTACTCCTTGATGAACTTCCCCGTGCTCTCGTCGTAGCGCAGGCCCACGGTGAGGTATCCCTTGTCCCTCATCCATGTCAGAACGGGGTCAACCATAGCGGACGTCGGCTTGCTGGCCATAGGATACTCGCTTATGGGGTAGGTTTCCTTCACCGCGTCGGAAAGGTTCGCATTCTCCAGCAACACGCTGCGGAAACTCTCGCGGTCGGCGTTGATGAGGGCCACGGCGGCGTCCCACACCTCGGTCAGGGCCTCAACGGCAGCCGCACCTGCGGGCGACTCGATCACGTTCTGGCGCACGGCCATCACCGACTGCGAGATGTTGTCACCCGCGGTGTCGTCCGCCAGCGTGATGCAGCCCTTGGCCTCACCCAGCGCCAGCAGAGACCCCGGCAGTGCCGCGGCCTTCACCTCACCAGCCATCATGGCCTGGAAGCGCACGGGCAGCTTCTGCATCTCCTCTACCTTGATGCCACTTTGGGGAATACCCGCGTCCAGCATAAGGCGGTCCATTACGTACTCAAGAATGGTGTTCGAGCCCACGCCCACCGGCACGCCGTCAAGCTGCGACAGCGAGGTGATGCCGGTTTTGGGAGAGGTCATGATGCCGAATCGTCCCTGCTGAGCGGTTTCTCCCAAGGTCACCCATGCCAGCTGCAGCGGCGTGCCGCCCGCCGTGACGCTGGCGGCCACCATGGGATCGGTCATGGCCATGTCCACAGCGCCCGACGATATGCCCGCAATCAGCTCGGTAGCAGCCTGAAACGGAACCACCTCGAACTCGACCTTGCCCTCGGCCAAACCCTTGCTGAGGGCCACCCACAAAGGCAGCAGGTCCTCGGTGGGCAGCGTGCCCACCTTCAGCTTCATGGGCTTCGGCGCATCGGCCCCTTCGGTGGACGGCGCGGCGCTGGACCCGCCCTGCGAACCGCAGCCGGCAAGACCCAGAGCGGCCAGAGCCGCGGCACTCGCCATGAACGAACGGCGCGACAGCGTGGTGGTGGTTGTCATGAAGTCTCCTTTTCCATACAGACGACCGCCCGACAACACGGGCAAGCTTGATTGGATAACTCCATGCTAACCAGCGCAGGTAAACGGCTCAATGAACAATCGCGACCGAAGTGTTCAGCCCCGGCAACGCGCGGGAAACCGTGCGACTGACCAGATGCCGAAAGCGCAAGGGCCAGGCTCCGCGCCTGAAAACACGACGGGCGGGCCCGAACCTGAGTGCCGTGGAGTCGCCTCGGGACGCCGAAGAAACACCCAGGATATGCGAAGGGCCCCAAGGGCCATCAGGCAACGAGCGAAGAAAGGGGCCGGACCCATGGCCCGACCCCTTCGGCTTGCGTGCAATGACGCTCGGGGCACTAGCTGCGCGACTCCTTCGAGCGGCGACGCGATGCCCACGCCACCACGCCTGCGGCCGCCAGCGTCAGCGGACCTGCGATCGCAAACGCGTCTCCCGTCGTGGGAAGAGCCGTGCCATGCACCGCTGGCGTCTCATGCGAAGCACCGGCAGCGCCATGCGGGGCAACCTCAACCCGCACGTCGGCGTCATCACCGCCCACACTCGAACCCTCGTCCTCGCGTGTGCCGGGTGCGCCATTATCCGCAGGCCGAGGCTCAATCACCAGGCTGATCGTCTTCTGCACGGCCTCGCCGTCAGAGTTGGTCGCCGTCACGGTAATCGCAAAGGTGCCACGTTGGGTGGGCGCGCCGACAATGGTGCCCGTCGCCGGGTCGTAGCCGAGGCCGTCGGGCAGACCCGTCACAGTCACGGCGCCATCATGAGCGCGAACGGGAATGTTAACCGATTCACCCTCATATATGGGGGCGGGGGCCTCGATGTCATCCAGCGTGGGAAGCTTGGGTTTCACCGCAAGGTCAATCGTCCGCTCAACGTGCTCGCCGACTTCGTTCGTCACCGTGATTACCACGCTGAAGTCGCCAGGGGCGGTCGGAGCGCCCGTGATGCGGCCCGTCGTCGGATCGTAGGTCACGCCATCAGGCAACCCGGAAACCGTCACCGAGCCATTCTCGGCGGAAACCGGAATGTCCACCGTGTCGCCCATGCGCGCGCCGCCCATGGGAGGCTGCACCTGGCCCAGCACCGGCAGCTTGGGCCGAACGGTAAGCGTGAAGCTCTTCTCCGTAGTCTCACCGATAGCGTTGGTGGCAGTCACCGTCACCGCAAAACTACCGGTAACCTCGGGCGTTCCCGTAATAGACCCGCTTGCGGAATCGTAGGAAAGACCCGCAGGCAGCCCGCTCACCGCAACCTCGCCGCCCTGGGACTCGATGCCCAGCGTAAAGGGGTCGCCCAAACGACCAACCTGGTCGCCGATATCTCCCAGCTGGGCACGAATCGGCCGCACGGGCAAATTGAACGTACGCTCAACGTGCTCGCCGGCACTGTTGGTAACGGTCACCGTCACCGGGAAGTCGCCAGCTGTCGTCGGGGTGCCGGTGATGGTGCCCGTCGCGGGGTCGTAGACCAAGCCATCAGGCAGGCCCGCCACCGTGACGTCGCCGTTCTCCGCGGCCACCGGGATGCTCAGGCCCTCGCCCACGCGTGCCCCAGACGGTACGTTGACCTCGTCCAACGTGGGGTACTTTGGCTTGATCGGCAGATGGAACGTCGTGGTCGTCTCTTCTCCCTCGGAATTCGTCACGGTAACGGTCACCACATAATCGCCAGGGGTTGTCGGAGTTCCCGCAATCGAGCCCGTCGCGGGGTCGTAGCCGAGGCCGTCGGGCAGGCCGGTCACCTCGACGGTTCCGTTCTCCGCGGTCACCGGGACGCCGACCGGCTCGCCGACGCGGGCGTCGGCCGGGGGCCGCACGTCGCCGGCCACGGGGGCCTTGGGCCTCACGTGCAGGTTGAACGTCGCAGTCGCGGTCTCGCCCTCCTCGTTGGTGACCGTGACGGTCACCGGGAAGTCGCCGGATTGGGTCGGCGCGCCCGTGATGGCACTCGTCGTCGGATCGTAAGATGCCCCATCAGGCAAGCCGGTAACCGTGACGTCGCCGTTCTCCGCGGTCACGGGGACGCCGACCGGCTCTCCCACGCGCCCAACCTGGTCGTCGATCCGGGCGGCGGTCGGGAGCTTCGGCTTCACGTGAATGACGAAATCGCTGCTCGCGGTCTCGCCCTCCTCGTTGGTCACGGTCACCGTGACCGGGAAGTCCCCGGAGGCCGTCGGAGTTCCCGTGATCGAGCCCGTCGCCGGGTCGTAGCCGAGGCCGTCGGGCAGGCCCGTCACCGTGACGTCGCCGTTCTCCGCGTTCACGGGGACGCCGACCGGCTCGCCCACGCGGCCGGTCTGGTCGTCGATCCGGGCGGCGGTCGGGGCCTTGGGCCTCACGTGCAGGTTGAACGTCGTGGTCGTCTCTTCTCCCTCGGAATTCGTCACGGTAACGGTCACCGCATAATCGCCAGGGGTTGTCGGAGTTCCCGCGATCGAGCCCGTCGTCGGATCGTAAGATGCCCCATCAGGCAAGCCGGTAACCGTGACGTCGCCGTTGTCAACGGTCACCGGGATGCCGACCGGCTCGCCCACGCGGCCGGTCTGGTCGTCGATCCGGGCAGCGGTCGGGAGCTTCGGCTTCACGTGAATGACGAAATCGCCGCTCGCGACCTCGCCCTCCGCATTCGTGACCGTGACGGCCACCGGGAAGTCGCCCGACTCCGTCGGGGCGCCGGTGACGGCTCCGGTGGCCGGATCGTACGACAGCCCGTCGGGAAGGCCCTCCACCTCGACCGTGCCGTTCTCCGCGGTCACCGGGACGCTGATCGGGTCGCCCACGCGGGCGTCGGCCGGGGGCCGCACGTCGCCGGCCACGGGGGCCTTGGGCCTCACGTGCAGGTTGAAGTCGACCGTGGCCGCCTCGCCCTCGGGGTTCGTGACCTTGACGGTCACCGGGAAGTCCCCGGAGGCCGTCGGGGTGCCCGCGATCGAGCCCGTCGCCGGGTCGTAGCCGAGGCCGTCGGGAAGGCCGGTCACCGTGACGTCGCCGTTCTCCGCGTTCACGGGGACGCCGACCGGCTCGCCCACGCGCCCAACCTGGTCGTCGATCCGGGCGGCGGTCGGGGCCTTGGGCTTGACGTGCAGGTTGAAGGTGCTGGTGTCCGTCTCGCCCTCCTCGTTGGTCACGGTCACCGTCACCGGGAAGTCCCCGGAGACCGTCGGGGTGCCCGCGATCGAGCCCGTCGCCGGGTCGTAGCCGAGGCCGTCGGGCAGGCCGGTCACCTCGACGGTTCCGTTCTCCGCGGTCACCGGGACGCCGACCGGCTCGCCCACGCGCCCAACCTGGTCGTCGATCCGGGCGGCGGTCGGGAGCTTCGGCTTCACATGCAGGTTGAAGAAGTTGCTCGCCACCTCTCCCTCGGAGTTGGTCACGGTCACCGTGACCGGGAAGTCGCCGAAGACCGTCGAGGCACCCTCGGCCACGCCCGTCGTCGGGTCGTACGACAGCCCGTCGGGAAGGCCCTCCACCTCGACCGTGCCGTTGTCGGTATTCACAGGGATGACCAGGACGTCTCCCACGCGGACCTCGGCCGGGGGCTGGACGTCGCCGGCCACGGGGGCCTTGGGCCTCACGTGCAGGTTGAAGGAGCTGGCATCCTCCTCCCCTTCCGCGTTGGTGACCACGACGGCCACCGGGAAGTCGCCCGACTCCGTCGGGGCGCCGGTGACGGCTCCGGTGGCCGGATCGTACGACAGCCCGTCGGGAAGGCCCTCCACCTCGACCGTGCCGTTCTCCGCGGTCACCGGGACGCTGATCGGGTCGCCCACGCGGGCGTCGGCCGGGGGCCGCACGTCGCCGGCCACGGGGGCCTTGGGCCTCACGTGCAGGTTGAAGTCGACCGTGGCCGCCTCGCCCTCGGGGTTCGTGACCTTGACGGTCACCGGGAAGTCCCCGGAGGCCGTCGGGGTGCCCGCGATCGAGCCCGTCGTCGGATCGTAGGATGCCCCATCAGGCAAGCCGGCTACCGAGACCTCGCCATCACGCGCAGATACCGGGATATTGACCGGCTCGCCGACGCGGCCATTCTGATCGTCGATGGAATCGATTGCGGGCAGCACGCGCTTCACCAGCACCGCGAACGTATCGGATGCGCTCTCCCCCAGTTCATTGGTAACAGTAGCCGTCACCGTGTACTCGCCTGGCTGCTCGGGCGTGCCTACGATGGCATGACGCTCGGCGTCGTAACTCAGCCCAGCAGGCAGCGTTTCAAACCGCACTTCCCCCTGGCTGGCGGTGACGGGAATGCTCATGGCCTCGCCCACGCGCCCCGTCGCATCATCCACGCTAACGACCGCATGGGACACCGGAATGTCCCCTCTGGGAACCCAGCCACGCGCCATGATCGCACGATGGCCGGGATCGTCCTCGTAATACCTCAGCCCATTGGCACCCAACGGCTTACCGGCCCCGTCGGGCACCGTGGCGGCCCATCCAGCCAGGGCCGCTTCATAGTTCTCATGACTCATGCCGCTGCTGCTGAGAGCTCCCTCAAGCTTATCTGCCGAAGCCATGTTCCACGCGCCGAGATCTTGGTTGAATGCCGTAGCGCGTGAGAGCATGTATTGGAAATCCCGCACGCGACTAACGTCCCACGAGTCAATCGGCTGATTGAACGAAGACGCACTATTAAACATATTAAGTAAACTGTCTACCTTGCTGGTATCCCAATTGCCTATGGGCTGATTGAAGGCCCCTGCCCCCTGAAAGGCCGCGGCCATCGTCGTGACGTTGGACGTGTTCCATCGATCCAGCAGCTGATTGAAGCTCGTGGCCTTGGAGAACATGTTCTTCAGAGAAGTGAACGAGCTGGTATCCCAATCGTTCAGCGGCTGGTTGAACGACGTGGCGTTCTCAAACATAGCCGTGGGGTCCGTCACGTGTGAAACATCCCAGTTGCCTATGGGCTGATTGAACGCGCGGGCAGCGTTGAACATCCGGTCCATCGTGGTCACGTTGCCGGTGTTCCAACGATCCAAAGGCTGGTTGAACTCGCGAGCCAGCCCGAACATATAGGTCATCCTCGTGACGTTCGACACATCCCAATCGTTCAGCGGCTGGTTAAATGCCCGGGCCCCGTTGAACATATAGCTCATGTCCGTCACGTGAGACGTATCCCAGTTGCCAATCGGCTGATTGAACGCCGTCTCCTTCAGCATGGCGCTCATGTTGGTAACATGGCTGGTGTCCCAGTTGCCAATAGGAGAATTGAACTTCTTGGCACCCTCGAACATGGATTTCAGCGACGTGCAGCGCGACAGATCGGGAGCCTCTGCGGGAACCGTCGTCAAGTTCACGGCGTTTCGGAACATCGAGTTCATGGCCGTCCACTGACGCGAGTCGCCCCATTGATCGACGCTCACCAGCTGCCCGATGGACCGAGGATCGAACCCCATCTGGCTGAAATCACCTCTGAGCTCGATCTGGTACACGCCCGGCTCGGTAAAGTTGCACACGTAGTCGCCAGTCACATCGGTGGCCGTGGGATTGACCGCATGCCCCGTTCCCTGCAGGTCGGCATTCACCGAGTAAGGATGCCCGGGATCCAGTCCCTTGATGGTGAAACTGGTATGTGGCGCGGGACCCAGCCTGGTGTCGATGGTGAACACGAAGGCGTCGCTATGCGCGGCAGGCTCATTCGCATAGGCAAGACCCGCCCCGCCGCTTACGAGCACCGCGAACGCACTCGTCATCATCACCACCACAAGCGCGACCCATGCCGTCGTGCATCGCATGAAACGGTGCGCGTATGCCATCGGTAGCTCCTTTCCCTCTCTCCGCAGCGTGCGAACAGTCATGTATCTATAAAAGTGGACGCATTTATAGATAATCGGGTGGAGCTTATCGCGCGAGGGGCGTTCCAAGGTATAAAAAGCTCTCATTATTAATATCTTTGTTAGTAATGAAATTCGCTGATGAGAAGCGCTCAGGTGCGGTCGTCGATAACTACCGCTTATGCCATTTGGCAAAGGTCCGTCGGCAACCGTCAACCCCGCCGATCATCGACAGCGCGAGGCCCGCGCCGGCCTTCAAGCGAACGCGCGCCGCCCTGGCGACCGCGCCTCTGAAACAGCCGCACCGAGTCTGCAGGCCTGCGCATCGGGTAGGAGCCTGCGGGCTTCCTTGGTCCGAAAGGGCTGACCAAACCCGCACGGGCGGCACTCGCCAGCTCGGGGCTCGGCGGCCCCGCATGGCCCGGCTCCACGTTGTGAGTCGCCGGCAACCGCCCCCGAAAGAACCGACGCCCAAGCTGACAGCCGACGCCCAAGCTGACGAGGCGACCCGCCGAAAGACGCGAATCGGGCTTTCAGGCCGCCAGGGCCAAGCGAAGGCGGCGGCGCGCCTATGAGATATGGCCGAGGAAGTCGCGCGTGCGAGCCGACTGCGGATTGTCGAACACCTGAGCAGGCGCCCCCTCTTCCACGATCACGCCGTCGGCCATGAATATCACGCGATCGGCCACCTCGCGGGCGAAGCCCATCTCATGCGTGACCACCACCATCGTCATGCCGGCATCGGCCAGGCCACGCATGACGTCCAGCACGCCGCGCACCAGCTCGGGGTCGAGGGCCGAGGTGGCCTCGTCGAACAGCATCACATGCGGGTCCATCGCCAAGGCACGCGCGATGGCCACCCGCTGCTGCTGACCGCCTGACAGCTGGGCCGGGCGAAAATCGGCACGATCGGCCAGGCCCACGCGTTCAAGCTGCTCCATGGCCACGCGCTCGGCCTCATCGGCGCTGCGCTTCAGCACACGCTGCTGAGCCAGCATCACGTTGCCCTTGGCCGTCAGATGAGGGAACAGGTTGAACTGCTGGAACACCATGCCCACGCGCTCACGCAGCTTGTTCACGTCCGTTCCAGGTGCGGTTATCTCCTCCCCTTCAATGAA
This sequence comes from Berryella wangjianweii, assembly GCA_013201155.1. Taxonomy (GTDB): domain Bacteria; phylum Actinomycetota; class Coriobacteriia; order Coriobacteriales; family Eggerthellaceae; genus Berryella; species Berryella wangjianweii. The sequence goes on from CP053716.1 coordinate 1,132,356, forward strand.
GATGCGTCCACCTGTGGGGGTTTCGAGTAGATTTATGCATCGCAGCATCGTTGACTTGCCCGACCCCGAAGGCCCCAGAACCACCACCACTTCGCCTTTGCTCACATCGATGTTCACATCGCGCAAAACCTGCGTCTCGCCGAACGATTTTGACAAATGCTGAATACTAATCATGGGCTGCGAAGTGTCCACGCTTTTCCCCTTTGTGTTATGGCTGTTCAACGTACAATTAAGTCATTATTAGCTTCATGGCCAGCTTGAATATTGTAGACTGCCGGCGCCTCTTCAATCCCCCATGATGCGAAATCAATCCCAAAATTGCAGGCTGAAAGCCCTCTGAGAGGGCTCAGAATTGTTACTGCTTCTAATACAAGTAATAATAACGATTAAGGTTTTTCACAACATAACGCCTTCTCATACTTACCATTCTGTGATAGAAATACTTAACTCATCTGTTATCGTGCCAGCCACACCTTTACGGGAATAAAGTCCTTGGGTCTTCCTCGGGCAGTCCCGTGCACACCGTTGAAAGACCGGATTTCTCCAAGGAGGGGAATATGACCCGACGCCCAGGGGCCAACAGCGCCGAAACCAAGGCCAACCTGCTTGCATCCGCAACCGAGGAGTTTGCTGCGAACGGCTACTCGAAGGCATCCCTTCGCCGTATCTGCGAGAAGGCGGGGGTCACCACCGGCGCTCTGTACTTCTTTTTCGAGAATAAGAACGACCTGTTCGTGAAGGTGATCGATCCCATCGTGCTCAGCGTTATCGAGGCGATCGAAGAGGACTACAACGACCGTCCCGAAAACCTGACCAACGTGCCCATTCCCGAGCCGGGAACCGAGACCGCCATCTCGCGCAAGCTGTTCGACATCTGCTACGACAACCGCAAGGTTACCGATATAATTCTGTCGAACCAGGATCATCCTGCCGTGAAGGCGCTGTACGATCGCATATCGCAGATCTTCAGCCGCCGGTTCGAGGCGCTCTCCCGCGCCCTGTACACCGAGATCCCCGCAGGGTCGATGCTGAACGCGAACACGTTCTCGTGGTTCACGCAAACCGAGACGTTCGTCGGTCGCTACGTGCTGCTGCTGAACCTTCCGAAGGATGAGGCCATTGCCCAGCTTGATGCCATCATTCGCGTACTGCGCGCCGGCATCGGCACGCTCATCGAAACCGACGAGAAAAACGGCCTGCTTCCCAGCAAGAAGGCCGAGTGCGCTTACCGCGCCCTGCATTACACCAAGCAGTTCTCGTAAGGGGCCCTCATGATTCCGGCCGCCGGCGTCGCGCGGTCGGCCCCCGAGCGCACCGAGAAGCTTCGCGTGATTCTGGGCGACGCAGGCGTCAGCGCGCTGGCCGACGCCTGCGTGATGGTACTGGGCACGGGCGGCGTGGGCTCCAACTGCGTCGAGGCCCTTGCGCGCGGCGGCGTGGGCCGCTTCGTGCTCGTCGATCGCGATGTGGTTTCGGCCAGCAACCTGAACCGCCAGGCAATCGCCTTCCATTCCACGCTGGGACAACGCAAGGTTGACGTGATGCGCCGCATGGTGCTGGACATCAACCCCGATGCCCACGTGGAGGTGCGCGACGATTTCGTGCGAGCCGACAACGTGGCCGCATTGCTGGACGCCTACCGCGCGCGCGTGGACTGGGTGGTGGACGCCATCGATACCGTATCGACCAAGATCGCCCTGGCCGAATACGCCGACCGCACCCATCTGCCGATGATCAGCAGCATGGGCGGAGGCAACAAGCTTCATCCCGAGAACCTGGGATTCGCCGACATCTACACCACGGTGAACTGCCCGCTGTGTCGCATCATGCGCAAGGAATGCCGCAAGCGCGGGGTGAGCGGACTGAAGGTGCTGTACTCATGCGAACAGCCCGCGCGCACGAGCGTGGCCGAGGGGGCGGTGCGCAGCGACCGATCCGACCTGGGCACCATGTCGTATATCCCACCGATCATGGGACAGATGATCGCCGGCTGGGTGATCAGGCAGATCTGCGGTCTCGACCCATCCGAAAGCCCCACGTGCGCGCACCGCGATGCGAGGCCGAACCCCTCCGTTGGCGCAGGGTCAGACACCCCGCGCGCAAGCCGATGACCGGCCCGTCCAACCTGCGCCTGCAGCGACTGTGGGATGCCGCCGACCTCCGTCACGCCGGCGCGTTGGCGCACGCGCACGCCAACGATGCATCGGCGCCGGTGAACGACGGCGCGGGAGACGGTGCGAAGGGCCGTATGCACGGGGAGCGAGAAGACCGTCGCGCACAGGACGCCCGCCCAAGGGAAGGCAACGCGCGCGAAAGCGGCACGGAAGCGGAGCTCCTGGACGACGCCCACTGCCACCTGGACCTGATTCCCAACGGCCTCGACATAGCCGCTCGGGCCCAGCGGGAAGGCTGTGCCATCCTGTCGTGCACGGTGCGGCCCTCCGATTACGCCCGGGTTCGCGACACCTTCCTCCCCTACCCCTGCGTAACCGTCGGCCTGGGCCTTCATCCCTGGTGGGTGGCGGAGGAAACGCAGCGTGCGGGCGGCCTGGACGCATTGATGGACCATTTTGCCGCCCACGCCGAGAAGACGCGCGCGATTGCCGAGGTAGGCCTTGACCTGCGGCCTGCCTACGCACACCACGCCCAGCTGCAGCGGCGCGCCTTCGCGCGCATCGCAGACATGTGCGCCCAGATGGGCGGCAAGGTGATGTCGATCCACGCCGTGCAATCGGCGGGCGAGGCGCTGGACCAGCTGGAGCGCTCGGGCGCGCGGGAGTCGTGCGCATGCGTGCTGCATTGGTTCTCGGGGTCGTCGCCCGAGCTTACCCGGGCGATCAAGGCCGGCTATCTGTTCTCCGTCGGGCCGCGCATGCTGGCATCGAAGCGGGGGCGCGCCTACGCGCAGGCCATTCCGCGCGATCAGGTGATCCTGGAAACCGATGCCCCCTGGCGAAAGGACGAGCCGCACACCTTCGACGAGCTGCAGGAAGGGCTGCGGAAGGCGCAGGCGGGACTGCGCCGGGGCTGATCGGTCGCCTTGCGACGATCCGGCAGGGCGGAACTGCCGGGTTCGCGTCGGCTGAAAACACGTGCATCCGATGCGCGAAGGCGAATCTCTGCCGACGGCGTCTGCGCTTCCGATTCCACCGCAATCGCCGGCGCGAGACGCTCAAAACTATTAAATGATAATTAGTATTTTACAAGATCGTTTTTATTCACTTGAATTCCGCCTTCGCCGTCCGAAACCATCCATAACCTTGATCAATCAGAGCGCTGACTTTCGCGACGCCCTGCACCCGCTTGCCGTCACCCCGCTCTCACCGCGCCCAACACAGTCCCATCGGGGGCGCGGTGATGTATTAATCGTACTTTACCTGGGGAATTATGGGTATTGAGCCCGTCCTTCCCCGAAAGCTCCGGTCGCGGGGCACGGCTCTGGATGCTAAATTACCCAATATTTCAATCTTCGTACCGTTCTTGCTCAATTTCTGTATTATATAATATAACGTATTACCTGTACAAAATCATTATTTTATATTAAGTTGCTCTTCTTGTAATATTACATAATTAATAGTACCTAACCATTTTAAACTGTGTTAACCTCCTATTCGCTAACGAAACTCCACCACTATGGAGTTCGGACGAAGCGGGCAGCTTCGCTCAGACAGACACCGAAGAGCGCCCCTCGCTCCGCCTTGCATCGCCGCACGAATCGCACGGTGACGCAAGGCCCGCACGGCAACCCCGCTGCGGCAGCGGGGTTGCTTGGAAGGCGCTCTGTCCCAGAGAAGCTACTCGACGGCCCTTCGTTGGGAGCGCACCCCTGCCGCCCTCGGCAAGGACGACGCCTCTCGGTGACCGAGCGGTTCCGCGCGATTCCCTTCGAGGACGCCGCTCAGGCACTGCGGGAAAAGGTCGCCTCGTTTGGTCGAGCCAGGCACGCATGAGGTCGCCCTCAGATGCCAAGGCTCACCGTTTCCGCAGGCGCAGTGCTCAGATGCCGTGCAGTTCGTCACGCGTGCCCCGCTTCATCAACGAGGCCGCAGCCTCGCATCCAGCCCAATCAGAAGACGTGAGGGCTGGGATGGTGATTGCCTGTGTCGGCTGGCAGCAAAGCCGCCAGAGGCAAGCGCAAGGAAAGGAGCATCAGCATGGTGTACCTCGTAGAGTTTGAACTCTACCCTGATGAAGAGGGTATTACGGGCACACCGTACGATTTTGAGGGCTCGGTGCGCGGCGCCGATTGGAACGAGGCCGTGCATCAGGCCACGGCATGGGCGCGGAAGATGATTCTTGAGGAGCTGACCAAAGGACACGACATTCCCGCCGCCAGCCTTGGCAACGTGCCGCGCGCGGGAGGTCGCAGCGTCGTGATCGCCGTTGACATCAATCCGCGCGAAATCGAATCGCTCTCTACGGCGGAGGCCGCCGCCCGCCTTAACGTGAGCGTGGCGCGCATCTCGCAGATGTGCTCGTCGGGGCTGCTGCTGGCATACAAGGAACATGGGCGGCTGTGGATATCGCGCGCCAGCGTCGAGGACCGACTCGCCCACCCTGCTCGGTCGGGTCGCCCGCGCGGGCGCACGGTGACGACAGGCCGACAGCGACACGCGGCGGTCCCCTCAGACGCCGAATCCGAGGATTCCGACCAAGACCATGCGTAGTCCCAGGCCAAGGCGCAGGCCGGGACGCTGCATGGCACGTACTCCGCAGGGCGAACCGGCAGCCAGCGCGAAACGAGGGCCCCTGAGGGGGCCCTCGCGCATTTCATGGTGCCCCCAGGAGGATTCGAATCTCCGTTTCCGGCCTGAGAAGCCGGCGTCCTTGGCCGCTAGACGATGGGGGCCTGTATGTAAGCGCATCACTTTCGCTTATGCGAAAGCGTGCGGCGCGTGGGTAGCGCGGTCGAGCACCCGAAGCGCCTGCCTGCGCGCGAGGATGCAGCGCTCCGCCGTCCGCTCCCTATCGATTCGCCACCTGGGCGAACGCCGTGCGTGCCGCCGCCAGGAACGCCTGCAGGTGCTGATCGGTATGGGCATCCGACAAGAACACCGCCTCGAACTGGCTGGGCGCGATCAGCAGGCCCTGGTCGAGCATCGCCCGGAAGTACACGGCAAAGGCGTCGCGATCGGAACGCGCGGCCGTCTGCCAGTCTACAACGGGGTCGGGGGTGAAGAACACCGTTCCCACGCTTCCCAGCGCATTCACCTGAACCTGCACGCCTGCCTGGGACGCCGCGTCGCGCAAGCCCCCGAACAGCACGTCCGACTTGCGTTGGAGCTGCGGATACAGGCGATCAGCCTCGCGGGCCAGCTTGCGTATCTGAGCCAGGCCCGCCTCCATGGCAACCGGGTTGCCCGACAGCGTGCCGGCCTGGTACACCGATCCGGCGGGAGCAAGGTTGCTCATGAAGCGCTCACGACCCGCCACGCAGCCCACAGGGAAGCCGCCGCCGATGATCTTGCCGTACGTGCACAGGTCGGCAGACACGCCGAACAGCTGCTGCGCGCCGCCCAGCGCCACGCGGAAGCCGGTGATCACCTCGTCCATGATCAGCAGGGCGCCGAACTGGTCGCAAAGATCGCGCAGACCCCGCAGGAAGCCCTCCTGCGGCGCGACCACGCCCATGTTGCCGCTGACCGGCTCGACAATCACGCAGGCCACCTGGTCGGGCGCGGCTTCGAACAGGCTGCGCACCGAATCGAGGTTGTTGTACGTGGCCACCATGGTGTCGGAGGCCGTGGCGGCGGTGACCCCCGGCGTATCGGGAATACCCAGCGTTGCCACACCGCTGCCCGCGCTCACCAGCAGCGAGTCGCTGTGGCCGTGATAGTTGCCCTGGAACTTGATGATCTTGTCGCGCCCGGTGCAGCCGCGAGCCAGGCGAATGGCGGTCATGGTGGCCTCGGTTCCCGATGACACCATGCGCACTTCCTCGACGCCCGGCGCAACCGAGCAGATCAGGTCGGCCAGGCGCACCTCGGCCTCGCAGGGCGCCCCGAACGACACGCCGCGATCGAGCTGGCAGCGCACGGCATCCAGAATCTCGGGGTCGCCGTGACCGAAGATCATCGGACCCCACGAGCAGATGAAGTCGAGGTAGGCGTTGCCGTCGATATCCCACACCTGAGCGCCCTGGGCCCGGTCGTAGAACACCGGATCGATGCCCACGTTGGAAAACGCGCGCACCGGCGAGTTCACGCCACCGGGAATAACCGTGCGCGCATGCCCGAACACCTCGGTCGATCTGCTATGGTCAAGCGCCATGAGCGCCCCCTTCCGTTTCGTCAGCCTGCCAACCCGCCCCGTCCGTCGGACTCAGGCAGAAGCGCCCTGCGCACCCGGGCGCGCGTCTTCCTCAAAATAGCGCATCGACACCTTCTTGTACTCATGCGTGGTATGAAGCGCCCGCATGGACACATCGGCCACGCCCGCCTCCTGAAGGCGTCGCCGCAGGTCGGCCACGTGCTTGTCAAGCTCCTCGGGCGTGCGGGCGTGCGTCATGGCGTACAGGCCGTAAGGCCACTCCGGCGATGTGGCGCGCGTGTAGCAATGGGTGACGTGGGGCGATTCCGCCAGCGCCTTTCCCGCAACGTCGGCCTGGTTCTGAGGAGCCTGCCACACGGTCATGGCGTTGGCCGTGAATCCCAGGCGCTGATGGCGCACCATGGCACCCATGCGCCTGATCGTGCGCGAAGCCAGCCAGCCGCGCAGACGGTCGATCACCGCGGCCTCGTCCACCGTGCCCGCACCCAGACGCTCGTTCACCCACGCAGCAGCCGTGGCGAAGGGACGCTCATCGATGCCTGCGGGGGCCTCTGCGGCCTGGGAGCTCACGGCGCCCGCAAAGCCCTCTGCGGCCTGCGTTCCCGCGGCATCTGCGACGCGGTCGGGAAGGCGCAGAATGTCTCCCTGAGCCCAGCGCACCAGCTCCACATCGACCGGATCGGAGGGGTCGAAGGCGCGAGGCGGGGCCGTGGGAGCCTTCCGCGGCTCGACCTTGGCCGCCAGTCCCTCCCGCTGCTCACCCTGAGGCAGCTGCGGAACCTCGCGCTCCTTCAGCGCATCGGCGAAGCGCGTAGGACGCCGCGCCGGACGCTGCTGCGTGGTGAAGTTCACCGCGATCTTGAACTTGCGCGTGGCGGGAAGGTTGAGCAGCGCAACCGCACCCGTGCGCTGTTGGATCTGATCCAGCACACGCTGGCGCTCGTCGTTGGAGCGCGCGATCACCGTGAACCACAGGTTGAAGCGGTCGGTGCGCCCATAGTTATGAGTTACCTGCGGATACTCGCTCACGATATCGGCTGCGCGCTGCAAGGCGGCCTCGTCGCCCTCCACAGCCAGGGCGCACAGGGCCGATACGTAGCCCAGCTTCGCCGAGTCGAACGACGCGCCCACGCGCCTGATCGACCCCTTCTGGCGAAGCTCCGACAGCGCCTCGACCACGCCCTCGCGCGAAAGCCCCAGCGTCTCAGCCAGGAAACCGCAGGGATCCTCCACCACGGGAAAGCCCGTCTGCACGGCATCCAGCACGCGCTCGCGCACGTACTTCTTCGGCTCGTAGGCGCAGTACGGCTCTTCCTCCAGGTAATCGCCGTACAGGGCCAGGGCGCGCGCACGGCAGCCGCCGCACACGCCCTTGAACTCGCAGGCACCGCACTTGCCCTTCAGGCGGTCGTAATGACGCAGGTCGTCGAATACCGGCGAGTGCGTCCAGATCTGCGAGAACGGAACCTGCTTCACGTTGCCCAGGTTCATGTCGAAGTAGCCACAGGGCTGCACCTCGCCGACATGGCTGATGAACACGAAGGTGATGCCGCCCAGACACCCGCGGGTCATGGCCTCGAGGCCGTGCGTTTCGGGCGTGACCTTGATCCCCGCCTTGGCGGCCTGCTGGCGCAGGATGCGGTAGTACTGCGGCGAATCAGTGGGCTTGAAGTGCATGGGAGACGTCTGCTGGCGCTCGAAGGCCCACAGCAGCACCTCCTCGTACTCATCGGGGGTCAGCTCCACGTCGATCAGGTCCTCGCCGCGACCCGTGGGCACCAGCAAGAAGGGATGGAAGGCCACGGCCCCGCTTTCCAAAGCCAAGTCGTGCAGCTCGTCCACCAGGTGATTGTTCATCTTGGTGACCGTGGTGTTCACCTGCACCCCGATGCCATGGCGCTGCATGTTGCGAATGCCCTCCATGGTTTCGGCGAAGGCGCCGTCCTTGCCGCGGAAACGATCCTGACCTGTTTCATCGGGGAAGTCCAGCGATACCGACACGCGCGGGATGCCGTGCTCGGCCATCTTGCGGGCCACCTCGTCGGTGATCAGCGTGCCGTTCGTGCCGATAACCGGATGCAGGCCAAGCTCGTTGGCGTAGTCGATGATCTCCCAGATGTCGGGGCGCATCAGGGGCTCGCCACCCGTGAGAATGAGGATCGGATCGGTGATGCTGGCAATGTCGTCCATAACGCGCTTGCATTCCTCAAGGGTGAGCTCGCCCGGATACGGGTTGCAGTGCGCGGCGGCGCGACAGTGCTCGCAGGCCAGGTTGCACGAGCGGGTTATCTCCCACGCGACGATGCGCGGGGCCTTAATGCCCGTGCGGGCCTCGTAGGCCTGAGCAGCGGGGCCTGCGCCGGGTCGATAGCTGCGCCGGGGGCTGGAGGTATTGTCCTTCACCAGGCCGCCCGGGTGTCCGCCGGGGTGTCCGCCGGGGTGGCCGACGCCGTGCGGGTGACCTGCGGCGTGCGGATGGCCTGCGGGGTGACCTGCGGCGTGCGGATGGCCGTCGGGGTGGCCGACGCCGTGCGGGTGCCCTGCGGGACGGTCGCCGGAGTGCCCCGCAGCGTGCGGATGACCGCCAGGGTGCCCTGCGCCGTGTGGGTGACCTGCGGGGTGTGGGTGACCTGCGCCGTGCGGGTGACCCGCGGGGTGACCTGCGGCGTGCGGATGGCCATCGACAGGCGGATTCACTCCTGCGTGCCCTGCGGGATGTCCTGCGGAACGCCCTGCGGGACATCCTCCTTCGCACGAGGTCGTCGCAGGCGCAGAAACCCCTTCCGCCGCTCCTATATCGCGTTTACCTGCATCTATAAGTTTTTCTTCTATATCCTCAGGCTGCACTGAGCCAGGGATGCTCGGCATCGTGGTCATATCGCTCCTTGATCGCAGTGGTTCCCGAAGAGTGTCGCCGGGCTCGCTCTCAACGACCCCGACGAACACCAACGCCGGCCAGGCCCCCTCCGTGGGCCCAACGTGCGCCAAGCCGCTACGCGCGCCCTCGCTCGCGCAGCCAGCGTGCGGCATCCTTCGCGTGATACGTGATGATCATGTCGGCGCCGGCACGCTTCATCGAGGTCAGAAGCTCAAGCACCACACGCTGCTCGTCAATCCACCCGTTCTGCGCCGCCGCCTTCACCATCGCGTACTCGCCCGACACGTTGTACGCCACCGTGGGAAAGGCGAACTCGCTTTTCACGCGGTGCAGCACGTCGAGGTACGACAGGGCCGGCTTCACCATCACCACGTCGGCTCCCTCGGCGATGTCCAGAGCCGCCTCGCGCACCCCCTCGGCCGCATTGGCCGGGTCCATCTGGTACGCGCGCCGATCGCCGAAGGACGGCGCGGACTCGGCGGCGTCGCGGAAGGGCCCGTAGAAGCCGCTGGCGTACTTGGTGGAGTACGACATGATCGGCACATGCGTGAAGCCCTCGGCATCCAGCGCCGCACGCAGATGGCGCACCCGGCCGTCCATCATGTCGGAAGGCGCCACCATGTGGGCGCCGGCGCGAGCATGGCTGACCGCCTCGGCAGCGAGCCACTCCAGGGTGGCGTCGTTGTCCACCTCGCCCGCATCGGTCAGCTTGCCGCAGTGACCATGGCTGGTGTACTCGCACATGCACACGTCGGTGATCACGTACATGTCGGGCGCCTGGGCGCGAATGGCGCGCACGGCGTGCTGCACGATGCCCTCGTCGCTGTACGCCTCGCTGCCGCATTCATCCTTATGCTCGGGAAGGCCGAACAGCAGCACCGCGCGCACCCCCAGGCGCAGCAGTTCCTTCATCTCGGCGGCCAGAAGGTCCACCGACAGCTGGAACACCCCGGGCATCGAGGGCACCTCGCGGCGCTCGCCCTTCCCGGGCCTTACGAACACCGGGTAGATGAAGTCGCGCTCAGACAGCTCCGTCTCGCGGATCAGCTGACGCGCCACCTCGGTGGCACGCATGCGGCGCGGGCGATAGAAGGGAAACGACCCGTACTGCATCAGGCACACGCTCCTTCCGCCTGACCCTCTGCCGCAGGGGCAGTCGCCAGGCCGATCTCGTCATCGGTTAGGTAGCATGCGGGGTCAGCCGCCCACAGGTCGCCCGTGGCCGCCTCGGCTCGCACGCGGAAGTTGCCGTTGCAGATGTCCAGCCACTTGCACGCAGCGCAGCGGCCCTTCACGAAGGGGCGCTTGTTCTTCAGCCGGTACATCAGCTCGCTTTCCGGCGTGGCGCGGCTGACGTCGGTCCAGATCTGCGAGAAGGGGCGATCCTTCACGTTGCCGAACGAGAAGTGACGCCAGAACTGGTCGGCATACACCTCGCCGTCCCAGCTCACGCATGCGATTCCCGCACCCGTGGAGTTGCCCTGGTTCCACTGCAGCAGCTGCAGCACCTCGGCGGCGCGCTCGGGGTCCTCCTTCAGCATCTCAAGGTACACGAAGGGGCCGTCGGCATGATTGTCCACCGTCAGGATCTCGGGGCGCCCCCCGCGGTCGAACCACGCGCGCGTGCGATCCATGATCAGGCGCACGGCCTGGCGCGTCTCGTCGTGCGACAGGTCCTCGTCCATCAGCTCGGACCCACGGCCCGTGTACACCAGGTGGTAGAAGCAGGCGCGATTGATGCTGCGCTCTTCCATGAGGTCGAACACATCGTTGATCTCGCGCCAGTTCAGCTTGTTGATCGTCATGCGCAGGCCCACCTTGATGCCTGCCTCCTGGGCGTTGCGCAGGCCCTCAAGCGAGCGGTCGAACGAACCCGGCACGCCGCGGAAGCGATCGTGGGTGTCGCGCCCTCCATCGATCGACACGCCCACGTACGACAGCCCCACCTCGGCGAACTCGCGTGCCAGCTGCGGCGTGATCAGCGTGCCGTTGGTCGAGATCACCACGCGCATGCCCTTGTCCTTGGCGTAGTGCATCAGCTCGGTGAGGTCGGGGCGCACGCAGGGCTCGCCGCCCGAGAACAGCAGCACCGGCGCACCGAAGGCGGCCAGGTCGTCGATCATGGCCTTCGCCTCGTCGGTGCTCAGCTGGTCGTAGCGCTGGGCATCGGAGCCCGCGTAGCAGTGCACGCACTTCAGGTTGCACGTGCGCGTGCAGTTCCACACCACCACGGGCTTCTTGTCCTTCGAGAACTGCAGCAGCTCGCTGGGCAGCTTGCCTGACATGCGCTGATAGCGCAGCACGTCGGCCGGCTCCACGGCCCCGCAGTACAGCTTGGAAATTCCGATCATGCTCCCTCTTCTCTTCCCGCAACGTCGCCCCGGGCGACGCGCCGACGGCTCCACAACCGCCTCCCACCAACCGAACCGCTGCGATTCCCTAAAACCGCAGCCTGCATCCGCCTACGAGCCTGCGCCGCGCCCGCTGCCGTGCGCCACCATGCAGGCCACCAGGCCGGGAATCGTGTACTCGTCCGCCTGGGCCGTAACGGCCAGGCCCTCGGCCCGCATCGTGTCGGACGTGATCGGCCCGATCGAGAACAGGCCCACCCCTTCCAGCAAGCTGCGATTCCGGTTTCCCAGCAACTGCAGGAAGTTGCGCACCGTGGACGACGACGTGAAGGTGACCGCGTCGATCAGCCCCGCACGCAGCTGCTCAACCAGCTCATCGGCCTGGGTCTGCGAAGGCATGACCGTTCGGTACGCCTCTACCACATCCACCGTGCAGCCGAGCGCGCGCAGAGCCTCGGGCAGCGTCTCGCGGGCTTCGCGCGCACGGGGAATCAGCACGCGATCGCCGCTGACCAGGCCCGCTTCCCGCAGCGCATCGTGCACCGCCTCGGCCCGGTACTCATCCGGCAGCGCATCGGGAACCACCCCGCGCACGCGCAGGGCCTGCGCCGTGGCGGGCCCGATCGCAGCCACCCTCGCGTTGCCCAAAGCACGGGCGTCACGCGGGCCGTGGGCCCGCTGCGACAGCGCGTCGAAGAACCGCTCCACGCCGTTCACACTGGTGAACGCTACCCACTGGTACGACCCCACCGCGCAGGCCGCATCCATGAGGGCCTCGGGGCTCTGCGGCTCGGCCACCTCGATCACGGGAAGCTCCACCGCCTGGGCGCCCTCCTGCTCCAGCAAGCGCGAAAGGGCCCCCGCCTGGCTGCGCGTGCGCGTGACCAGAACGCGCTTGCCGAACAGCGGACGCTGCTCGAACCACGCCAGCCGATCGCGCAGCGACACCGCGCGACCCACCACGATCATCACCGGGGCCTCCATGCGCGCCTGGGCGGCGTCGGCGCACACGGCGTCCAGCGTGGACGACAGCGAGCGCTGCCGCACGGTGGTTCCCCAGCTGACCAGGGCAACGGGCAGGTCGGCGGCGCACCCGTGAGCACGCAGGCGCTCCGCGATCGACCCCAGATTGCGCATGCCCATGTAGAAGCACACGGTGGAGCCCTTCGACGCCAGCGCGGCCAGGGCCTGCCAATCGATGGCCGAGACGTTCTTCTCGGGGTCCTCGTGGCCGGTGACGAACGTGACCGACGACGACACGCCGCGGTGCGTGACGGGAATGCCCGCGTAGGCAGGAGCCGCCACGCCGCTGGTGACGCCCGGCACCACCTCGAAGGGAATGCCGGCTTCGCGCAGAGCCAGGGCCTCCTCGCCCCCGCGCCCGAACACGAAGGGGTCGCCGCCCTTCAGGCGCACGATCAGCGGGGTCGCCCATCCCTGCTCGGCGCGATGCGGGACGTCCGCGGCGCGCTCATGCGCCGCATCCAGCTCGCGGGCCTTTTCGATCAGAATGCGGTTGATGCCCTCCTGGCCGATGTGGGGCTCGAAGCCCTTCTTGCCCACGTACACCACCTCGGCATGCGCGGGGGCCAGTTTCACCAGGCTGTCATTCGAGAGGTAGTCGTACACCACGCAGTCGGCGCGGCTCAGCAGCTCGCGACCGCGCACGGTGATCAGCCCGCCGTCGCCCGGGCCGGCACCCACCAGGGCCACCAGCGTGCGGCACGGCTCAAGGGACGCGATCGCACCCGGCCCCGCGCCCGCGCAGGCCTCCGGCTGGCAATCGCAACGATCGAGGGAGGTCATCGCGCACCTCCCTGATCGGCGCACGGGCGCAGCAGCTGGCGAGCCCCGCCCTTCAGCAGAAGCTCGATCGCCTCCTGTGCCAGGTCGAGCGCCAGGGCACCGGCGTCGGCATCGCCGCCGCACGCGCGCCGCAACCGAGCGCGCACGCACTGCGCACCGTCGGCGGACAGCACCGCGGCGTCAAGCGCCAGGAAGCGCTCGGCATCCGCAGCCGCGCCGTCATCCGCGTCCTCGAAGCGAATGAAGGCTCCCAAGGGCGCCTGGCACCCCCCGTCCAGCGCAGCCAGAATGCGGCGCTCGGCGTTCACACAGGCCTCCGTCCGCCGGTCGCGCACCGCGTCCACCAGGCTCTGCACGCGTTCGTCACCGGCGCGCGCCTCGACGCCCACGGCCCCCTGGCCAGGTGCGGGAATCATCTGATCCACGGGGATCAGGGCCGCGATGCGGTTCTGCAGCCCCAAGCGGGTCAGCCCCGCCGCCGCCAGGATGGCCCCCTCGTAGTCGGGGCCGGCGGCCTTGCGCAGGCGCGTATCCACGTTGCCGCGCATGGGCGTGGGAACCGCCTGGGAATTCACCGCCAGCAGCTGAGCCGCGCGACGCGCCGAGCCCGTGCCGATCCGCGCCCCGGCAGGCACGTCGGCCAGGCTGCGCGCACCCTGCATGCGCGGTCCGCACACCAAGGCGTCCCGCACGTCGGCGCGGGGCAGCATGCCCACCAGCGCGCACCCGGCGGGAAGCTGACTGGGCAGGTCCTTCATCGAATGCACGCACAGGTCCACTGCGCCGTCCAGCAGCAGATCTTCAAGCTCCTTGGTGAACAGGCCCTTGTCGCCGATATCGGCCAGCGGCCGATCGAGCACGCGGTCTCCCGTGGTGGTAACCGTGCGCACCTCCACCCGCAGGCCCTCGTGGGCCTCACGCAGGGCGCTCGCCACGGCGTTCGCCTGCCACAGGGCAAGGGCGCTTCCTCGCGTTCCAATGACCAGGGCGCTCATCGCGTCTCCCCCTTCGCTTCACGTGCGGGCGAAGCCGCCGCCCGGGCCGCCTCTCCGGCAGCTTTGGCCCGATGCTTCGAGCAGCCCTCGCCGCGATGGCACGACGGATCGGTGCAGTGGTTGCACACCGTGCCGGCCGGATGCGTGTCCAGGCCGAACAGATAGCGCGCTGAGCTGGTGTAGTAGAACGATTCTGCCGACTGAGCCTCCTTGCGCAGGCGAATCGAGGGGCCGTGCAGCAGCTTCTTCACCACCGCCTTGCCAAACGCCTCCAGCGTGGCGCGCTCGTCGTCCGAGATCGCCTGGCCGCGAGCCGCAGCCAGCGTGCGACAGGCGCGGGCCAGCTCGCGCTCCACGGCCTGATCGCCCTTCTCGTACATCTCGCGGATGGTGGGAACCACGCTGCGCTCCTGCATCCACGACAGAAACGCGCTCTCGGCCTCCGCGGCCAGACGCTCCACCTCGCGTGCGGCCTCCATCCGCCGACCCATGCCCTCGTCGATGATCGACCCCAGGCGCTCGATGTCGTACAGGGCCACGCCCGGCAGATCGGCGCAGGCGGGCTGCACATCGCGCGGCACCGACTGGTCCACGATCGCACAGGGACGCCCCGCGGTTCCGGCCTCCTCGCGGGCGCGGGCCAGGGGCTCGCCCTCGATCACGGCATCCGGAGCGGCGGTCATGCTGAACACCGCGTCGCAACGGGCGGCAAGGCGATAGCGCTCGTCGAAGGGGCGCGCCTCTCCCTGCACCTGATCGGCCAGCTGTCGGGCATGCTCGATCGTGCGCGACACCACGTACAGCGGATGCGCCCCGCCCTCGCGCAGGTACGCCGCAGCCAGCCGAGCCATCTCGCCTGCGCCCACCAGCAGCACAGGCCGGTTCCGAAGCCCGCCCAGCTCGGCGTCGGCGGCACGGTAGGCCGCGGTGGACAGCGACACCGAATCGGCCCCGATGGCCGTTTCGGTGCGCACGCGCTTGCCCAGGCCGATGGCGGCCTTGAACAGCCGCGTCAGCACCTCATGGCAGGCACCGTGCGTGCTGGATGCCTCGAAGGCGCGCTTCACCTGACCCAGGATCTGCGCTTCGCCCAGCACCATCGAGTCAAGCGAACAGGCCACGCGGAACAGGTGCCGCACGGCTCCCATTCCCCGCTGAAGGTACAGGCCGCCCTCGGCAAGGCCCTCCTCGGCAACCCCGAACAGATGCTCAAGCGCCTGCACGCCCAGACGGTCGTTCTTCGCCTCCACGTAGGCCTCGGTGCGGTTGCAGGTGCTCAGCACCACGGCCTCGGTAACGCCCTCGCAGGCAAGCAGGCGATCGAGCGCCGCGGGCACCTGATCGTCCGCCAGCGCGATGCGCTCACGCTGCTCAAGCGAGGCGCTTTTGTAGCTGGCGCCCATCGCCACTATGCTCATTGATCCGCCTTCCGAATCGCGGGCTCCACAACCTCCCGATACACGTCCTCGGCGCTCAGCCGCTCGCCGGCAGCCAGCCTGCCCTCGATGCCCGCCGCGCCCAAGGCCTCGAACAGCGGGGTCCGACGCGCGGCCTCGCCGGGCACGCGCTCCTTCACCAGCAGGCGCACCTCGCCCAAAAGGTCGATGTAGCGCTCCCAGTAATCGGGATACTGACGCTCAAGCGACGCGCGAATCCGCCGCGCCACGCTGGGGGCGGCCCCGGCGGTGGACACGGCCACCTGCAGCTGCCCCCGACGCATGATCGACGGCACGATGCAGGTGCACAGCGCGGGCACATCCACCACGTTCACCAAGGTGCGCTGAGCGCTGGCCTCGGCATGAACGGCGCGATTAACCTCCTCGTTCGACGTGGCCGCGACCACCAGCAGGGCATCGCGGCAGTCGCCTGAAGCGAAGGGACGCAGGTCAAGGGAAACGGCTCCCTCGCAACCCCACGCGCGCACCCGCTCGGTGGCCTCGGGAGCCACCACGCGCACCCGGGCGCCGTAGTCCAGCAAGGTGGCGATCTTCCTCTCGGCAACCTCGCCGGCGCCCACCACCAGCACCGGCTGGCCGTCCAAATAGATGAACAGCGGATAAGGGGGCGTTCTGCCCTCGTAGGTCATGCATGCTCCTTTGTGCGCCCTCGTCTGCCAGGGCAAGGCGCGCCCCTGCGCACCCGGACCCCTCCTCAGGCTGCGATGCTACTCGATACCCTTTCGCCCGACACTGCGAAAACTAACAGGTAGCCTACCAGGTTTTACAAATAAGCAGGTCAGAAGCGCATGAAACGCACGAATGATTTGGCGTGGCATCAATGGGACGCGAAAGCGCACGGTGTCAGCGGGCGTCTCGCGCGGCAAGCGGACGGCGGCGCGGCGGCCTACGCGTGCGGATGCTCGCCCAGCGATATGCCGTTCACGAACTCGATCAGCTCGTTGCGCGAGTGCACGCCCAGCTTTCGATACGCGTTCTGCTGGTGGTAGCGCACGGTGGAGTTGGACACCACCAACTTGCCCGAAATGTAGGCGCACGAGAACCCCTGCACGGTGAGCAGCGTCACCTCCGACTCACGCGCGGTCAGGCCGCACTGGGCGGATGCCACGTCCACGCGAGCCTTCAGCTGATCGGCGATCGAACGCTCCTCATCGGCCGGCGCAGACGCCGGTGCAGCTGCGGACGCCGTCGCGACAGACGCCGCGCGACGCTCCTCGGAGCGCCTGCTGCGCGCCTGACTCAGCAGGTCGTCGCCTGGCGCTGCGGCAGACGGGCGCCGCGCATCAACCGCATCGAAGCCACCCTCGCCATCGGCATCATCGGCATGATCGGTGCGACCGGCTTCGTCGTCGCCGACCTCATCGGCCCCACGGGCTCCGCTGCCGTCGATGGGGGCGGGCTCTTCGGTGCCGCGCGCGACACCGCTGGCGCCATCGTCGCCGATGGGGCCTTCGGCCTGCGAATCCAACGGCACGGCGCCGCCTCGGTCGCTCGATGCCGCGTCGGCTTCCCGCACCCCGCCGTCAGACGAAGCCGCACCCTCCCGCTCATCCGTCGCGCTCCGGCGAAACGCAGGCGTCATCTGGCTGAACGCAGACGGGAACAGCTCGCTTGCCCCACGTGCGGCCCCGGCCTCGTCTTCGGCCTCGAACTCGTACGGACGCAGGTTGGCCTCGCGATTGATCGCCATGGCGGCAGCCAGCACCAAGGCCAGCACGGCGGCCACGACCCCGCCCACGTTGCTGATCACCTGGATGTTCGCCGGCAGCAGAGCGCCGATCGCCGACGAGGCGTACGTGATCAGCGAACCGTTCACCAAGATCAGCAAGGCGCCCGCCAGGAAGGCCCGCGGCACGCGCAGAAGCGAGAACATGGCCGGGAACACCAGCCAGCACAGAAAGCGCGAGCAGAACACCGTTGCCATCAACAGGCCCAACGTAGCCTGCACGGTGGCATCCGACACAAAGCTGGACACGATGATCGCCAGGGCAAGCAGCACGAAGGACGGCACCCACACCACGTGCACCCAGTCGCGCCGACGCAGCATGACCAGCACCGATGCCGTCAGGGTCAGCACCGCGGCCAGCGCGAACACCGGCATGTTCGGGCCATCGGTGACCAGGGCAAGACGCCGCAGGGCGATCGTGTACAGCAGGATTCCCAAGATCCCGCTTGCCAGGATCAGCACCACGCTGAACCAGGGGATGCGCGACAGCACGGCGCGCGGCGAGCCGTCGGCGCGGGCCGATTCAAGCTGGGGGTCGAGGCGAAGCGCGATCGATCCGGCCACAAAAGCGCAGATCACTGCAATTACCAGGCATGTTTCAGAGCCCAGACGCGGCGCGCCCATCACCACCACGCCCGCCACCCCCAAGCCCGCCAGGGTGGAGGTGAGGATGGTGCCCGCAGCGAAGCGGCTGAGCAGCAGCATCCACACGTACATGACCACCGCGTTCGCCGCGCCGGCCACGAAGAACACGCCGTAGCCCAGCTGTCCCAGATGAGGCGTGGCGGCCACCACGATCGTGGCGGCGGTCATCACCACGGTGCACAGAAAGCACACCACTGACGTCACCGAAAGCCGTCGCGAGAGCCCCCCTACCGCCAACACGGCCAGGGTTGCCACCTCCGCCACAATGCGCACCAGGTAATACGGGTCGGCAATCGCGGCGCCGCCCTCCGTAAGGTAGCCCACGAACCCCTGCGACAGCATGCGGCTGTACGAGATCATGCACGCAAAGCCCACCGCGACCAGCACGGTGGTGCCAAGGTCAAGGGGTCGGGTCGCCTGCACGCGCTCGGTCATGACCGCTCTCGCCTACGACGTCGCCGCGGCCACCTTGCGCGCGGCCTCGGTGATCGAAAGGTTGTCCACATCCACCGTGATCTGAGCGTACTGCTCGTACAGCGGACGGCGCTCGTCGTACAGCTCGCGCAGGCTCATGCCCACACCGCTTTTCAGCACCACGCCGCGCTCCTGAAGGTCGCCCAGGCGCGACACCAGCGATTCGTACGAGATCCGCAGGTACACCACCGTGCCGATGCCGGCCAGATGACGCATGGCCTCGTCTGAGTACACAGCGCTGCCCCCGGTGCTGATCACCGAGTTCTCTGCCTCGATGCCGCTGAGCACGGCGTTCTCCACCTCGATGAAGCCCTCGGGGCCCATCGCATCGATGATCTTCTGCAGGGTCTTGTCCGACTGGCTCTGAATAAGAAGGTCGGCATCGACGAAGCTCTTGTTGAGGATCTTGGCCAGAACGATGCCGAGGGTGGACTTGCCTGCTCCGGGCATGCCGATCAGTACGATGTTGCCGGGGTTGCTCATACGGCCTCCTGCGCAGATGGATGCTTCGCTTGCGTACAGGCAGACATTGTACGACAGCGGCCCCACGCCGGCGGCACCGTGGCGCGACCTCACGTTTTTGACAGCGGAGCGAAAAGAAAGCGCCCCCTCATCAGGGGGCGCGAAGCTTCTGGCGGAGAAGTAGGGATTCGAACCCTAGAATCGCTTGTGGCGATTACTCACTTAGCAGGCGAGCACCTTCGGCCTCTCGGTCACTTCTCCGTATGCAGGCGAGAATCATAGCCCAAACAGCCCGCGCGCGCAAACGCACGCCGGTTGCGACCGGACGAGCGGAAGCGCGCGAACGGGCAGGGACGAGCGAGAACGCTAGCCCACCACGGCGGCGCGCAGAGGCGCGAACGACGTGGCGCGCGCCCACCAACCGCGCGCCTTGGCCTGACCGACCAGGCGCAGGCAGGCTTCGCTGCTGTCGCACACGGCGAAGGTGCAGGCACCGCTGCCGCACAGCAGCGCCTCGCGCACGCCGGGCTGAGCGCCGATCCAGGCCCGCACCTCGGCCAGCTCGGGCAGCACCTGCTCGGAGGCGGGCGCAAGGCTGTTGAACAGAGGGACCTCCTCGGCCCCGACGGCCCTTTGCAGCAGGCCGCCTGCGGGAGCGGGAGCACCGCCGCCCGCAGCGGCCAGGCGGTCGAAGGCGCGGTACGCCTGCGCCGTGGGAACCCCGCCGGCAGGCTTCACCAGGGCAACGATGCCGCGCCGCGGCCGAAGCGCGCGAACCAGCCGCTCACCGCGCCCGGTGAACAGCGCCGCGCCGCCCACCAGGAAAAAGGGCACGTCGCTGCCCAGCTGACGCGCAGCCTCCATCACCTCGGGGCACTCGGGGTCGATGCCCCACAGTCGCGCGGCCCCCACCAGGGCCGCCGCTGCATCGGACGAGCCGCCGCCCAAGCCCGCCTGAGCGGGCACGTGCTTGTCGATCACCAGCTCGATGAGCTCATCGTGCGTGCGACCCAGCAGGCGCGCCAGCGTTTCGACCGCACGATGCGCGATGTTCTGCGACCCGGGCACGTCGGGGGCCTGAACGTCTCCCCGCCCGCGGGCGCTCACGGCCAGCTGCAGGCCCGCCCCCGGCTTCGCCGGACGGAGGCGCATGCTGAGCACATCATGCAGGGCCAGAGCGTGCAGCACCGTATCGACATGGTGAAACCCCCGATGATCGGCGGCCCCCACCTCCAGATGAAGGTTCACCTTCGCCGGCGCCGCCAAACGCAGCCAGCCGCCTGTCGCCAGGCGGTCGTCGCACTGGACAGAGCGGGCCTCGGCGAACAGATCGACCAGCGGGCGCTCGGCAGCCGCGTCAACCCGACCCGCATCCGCATCGGCGCGCAGGCGGGGCCCATCGAGCGCGGCGGCCCCATCGGCCCGGCCAACCGCCGAGGCGCGGTTCTCCTGTTGCGAGCCTTCGCAGCTCATGACCTTCCCCCCTTCGCACGGCGCTGAGCGAAGAACGCCCGCAGCACGTCCGCGCACTCGTCCTGAAGCACGCCGCCCGTCGCCGCGAAGCGATGGTTCAGGCGCTCATCGGCATTCACCTGGTACAGGGACCCCAAAGCCCCCGCCTTGGAATCAAAGGCCCCGAACACGCAGCGATCGATGCGGGCCTGATGCATCAGGCCCGCGCACATCAGGCAGGGCTCAAGCGTCACGTAGACCGTGCAGCCCGTCAGGCGCCAGACCCCCAGCGCCTCAGATGCGGCAAGCAGGGCCTTGAACTCCGCGTGACCGGAGGGGTCGCGCAGGGCCTCGCGCACGTTGCGGCCTTGGGAGATCACGCGGGGCTCGGCCAAGGGGCGACGCGTGGCCGGGTCGTGCGGGTGGTGCACCACCACGGCCCCGATCGGCACCTCGCCGCACGCAGCCGCCTCGCGGGCCTGGTCAAGAGCCAGGCGCATGTAGTGTTCGTCATTCATGCCCCGATTATATGCTATGCTGGCCGCGACCTTTGGGAAGCGCCGAGCAGAAACACGTTCTGGTCTGGCCCTTCGCAGGTCAGCACAAGGAGGAATGGCCGAGCGGTTGAAGGCGGCAGTCTTGAAAACTGTTGTGCTGAAAGGCACCGTGGGTTCGAATCCTACTTCCTCCGCCACCACCATCGCCCGAGGGCCCCGATGCGGGGCCCTCGCTGTTTTGGGCCGCCCCTCGCCGTTTCAGGGCCGCCGCCATTGTGGGCCGCCTCTCGCTGCTTCAGGGCCGCCGCCATTGTGGGCCGCCGCCGCTTCGTACCCGTCGCCATCGCGGAGCCGCCCCTCACCGCTTCTCCTAACGGCTTCGCCGACGAAACGCAGCCTCCCGCACGGGTGACGTCGCCTCGCAGCCGGCCCGTCATCGCCCCGCCCGCATTCACGCTGATCGCCCTCGGCGCGAGGCCGCTGGACATCCTTGCGTGCGCGGTAGCGCGGTCGCAGCCTATACTGCGTCGTAGGCGAAGGGCCCCGCACGCCGACCTCGGCGCCGTCTCATCCCTCAGACGCATGCGCGGCTCCTTCCCTGCGCCGAAAGGCGCCAACAACCGCCACGCGAACGCCCGCCGACGCGCCGCCGCGACAGACCAGACCGCGCCGGCGACACACGAAAGGAACCTCATGGAGAATCTTGCCTACTACGATGGCCGCATCGGAACCGTCGATGAGGTGCAGGTGCCGTTCAACGACCGCTCGCACTTCTTCGGAGACGGCGTGTACGAGGCCACCATGGGAGCCAACGGCGTGCCCTTCCTGGTGGACGAGCACCTCGACCGCTTCTACAGCAGCGCCCGCGCGCTGGACATCCACATCCCCTTGGAAAAGCCGCAGCTGAAAGAGCTGCTCATCGAACTGCTGGCCAAGGTGGACGGCGACACTCACTTCGTGTACTGGCAGGTGACGCGCGGAGCCGCCATGCGCGACCACGTGTACGGCGACGACATGGACGGCAAGCTGTGGGTGCTGATCCGCCCGCAGGCGCTGGGGTCGTTCCGCAAGCCGGTGAGCCTGGTGGTGGCCGAGGACAAGCGCTTCGAGTACGGCAACATCAAGACCCTGAACCTGCTGCCCGCCGTGATCTACAGCCAGCTGGCGCATCGTGCGGGGGCAGCCGAGTGCGTGCTGCACCGCGACGGCGTGGTAACCGAGTGCGCGCACTCGAACATCTCGATCCTGCGCGACGGCGTGCTGTACTCGCATCCCAACGACGAGCACATCCTGCGCGGCATCGCCAAAACGCACCTGATCCAGGCGTGCTACCGCCTGGGCATCAGCGTGATCGAGCGTGCATTCACCCTGGACGACCTGTACGACGCCGATGAGGCGATCGTTACGTCGTCGTCGAAGTTCTGCCTGCCCGTGGGTCAGATCGAGGGCGTGGCGGTGGGCGGCCGGGCACCCGAACTGCTCAGCGACCTGCAGGACGAGGTGATCGCCGAGTTCCGCGCCCACACGGGCTCCACCGTCCTGGACTAAGGGTCGCCGAGAAGCCACCGCATCACACAGACAGCGGCGCGGGAAGGGGCTCGACTGAGCCCCGCTTCCCCTTGCGCCTCCGCAACCCACCCGCCGGCACGCGAGCGCCGTTCGCCCCGCCGACGGCCCTTTCTCGGGGCCATCGGCCATCGGGGGGTTGCGCCGCGCCGTGCACCTGGGCATAATGGCCCACCATAAGTTCAGTGATGCTTCTTGAATCGGCTGCGGCTGAAACTGGAAGCGGAGAACGCTCTGGAAAATTCTTAAGTGAATGCCGAAGGTGCAAGGCTGCCTCGCAGCTGAATCTCTCAGGCGAACCGACGGAGTGACACGCACGATGCGCTGATGGCAGCATCGTTCGCGCATTCCGTCACACCCTCGCAGAATTCTCCCGGGCGTTCGCCTTGAGAGGAGAAAGCTGCATGGAAGCGACTCTGCTGGAGCTCGTCGGCACCATCAACTCGTACCTATCGAACTACGTGCTGGTGTTCCTGCTGGTGGGCGCGGGTCTGTTCTTCACCATTCGCACGCGCGGCATCCAGTTCCGCCGCTTCGGAGAGGGCATGCGCCGCATGTTCGGCAACTTCTCGCTGCGCGGCGACAAGTCGAAGAGCGGCATGACCTCGTTCCAGGCCCTGGCAACGGCCGTGGCGGCGCAGGTGGGCACTGGCAACATCGTGGGCGCATGCGGTGCGCTGCTGGTGGGCGGCCCCGGCGCCATCTTCTGGATGTGGCTGATCGCCATCCTGGGCATGGCCACCAACTACGCCGAGGCCGTGCTGGCGCAGAAAACGCGCAAGATAGACCCCGACGGCACCGTGCACGGCGGCCCGGTGTACTACATCACCGCGGCCTTCACGGGCGCCTTCGGGAAATTCCTGGCCGGGTTCTTCGCCGTGGCCATCATCCTGGCGCTGGGCTTCATGGGCTGCATGGTGCAGTCGAACTCCATCGCCGAAACCGTGAACAACGCCTTCGGCATTCCCACGTGGGTCGTCGGCCTGGTGGTGGTGGTGCTTGCGGGCTTCGTGTTCCTCGGCGGCGTGTCGCGCCTGGCCTCGGTCACCGAGAAGCTGGTGCCGATCATGGCCGTGATCTACATCGTCGCGGGCATCTGCGTGTTGGTGGTGAACTGGCAGAACGTTGGCCCGGCGCTGGCGCTGATCTTCCAGTCGGCCTTCAACCCCGCCGCCGAGGTGGGCGGCGCCACCTTCGGCATCATCGCCGCGCTGTCGCAGGGCGCCAAGCGCGGGCTGTTCTCCAACGAGGCCGGCATGGGCTCCACGCCCCACGCGCACGCCATGGCCAACGTGAGCAACCCGCACGAGCAGGGCACCATGGCCATGATCGGCGTGTTCATCGACACGATCGTCGTGGTGTCGATCACGGCGCTGGTGATCGTGTCCACCCTGTTCGTGGGTGACGGCGCCCTGGCTCAGGACTTCAACGGCGCGTTGGCCGGCGGCCTCAGCAAGACGAACCTCGCCCAAACCGCCTTCGGCACCATGATGGGCGCCGACGGAGGCAACATCTTCGTGGCCGTGTGCCTATTCATGTTCGCCTTCTCCACCATCCTGGGCTGGAACCTGTTCGCCAAGATCAACGTGCAGTACCTGTTCCCCCGCCACAAGAAGGCAGCCGTGACGGTGTTCTCGGTGCTGGCCCTGGGCTTCATCTTCCTGGGGTCCTTGGCCTCGAACGACCTGGTATGGGAACTGGCCGACCTGTTCAACCAGCTGATGGTGCTGCCCAACGTGATCGCCCTGGTGGCCATGTCGGGGGCCGTGGTGGCCACCGCCAACCAGTTCGGAGGCAGCGAGAGGGCAAAGGACGCCGACGGCGACGCCGAGGGGCGAACCGAGTAGCCCAAGCGGTAGACGCGCGCGAGCCGCCCGGCACACCCGGGCGGCGAAGCTCTCGGGCTGCCCGGAAGGAGCCCTCGGAAACTCCGGAGCGACCGCCAGGGAAAACTCCGTCGCTCCCTACCAGAAGCGGCTCACGCCGCTCTTACGAACGTTCGTCGAGGGGCACGTACGGACGCCGCTCGGAGAACGCCGCCTTGTAGGCCGGGCGCATGATGCGACGGCCGGAGACGATCTCCTCGAAACGATGAGCGGCCCAGCCCGCCATGCGCGCGCAGGCGAACAGCGGGGTGTGCAGGCTGTCGGGAATGCCCATCATCCGGTACACGAAGCCCGAGTACATGTCCACGTTGGCGCACATGGCCTTGGTCGACCCCCGCACCGAGCTCATCACCTGCGGTGTCAGGCGCTCAATGGACTCGTACAGCCTCAGTTCGGCCTCGAACGGAGTGCCCTGCGCCAGGCGCTGGGCGAAACGCCGGCATATTCGCGCCCGCGGGTCCGACTTCGTGTACACCGCATGCCCCATGCCGTAGATCAGCCCCGTGCGGTCGAACGCCTCCTTGCGCACGATCCGCTCAAGGTAGCAGGCCACCTCGTCATCGTCGTCCCAGCGCGACACCGCGGCCTTCAGCTCGTCCTGCATGGCGCACACCTGCTGGTTCGCCCCGCCGTGGCGCCGCCCCTTCAGCGATGCCAAAGCGGCGCTGTAGGCGGCATAAGGGTCGGTATCCGCTGAGGTCAGAACCCTTGTGGTGAACGTCGAGTTGTTTCCGCCGCCGTGCTCGGCATGCAGGCACAGCATGACATCCAGCATGCGCGCCTCGGCGGGCTCGTAAGCACGGTCGGGACGCAGCATGGACAGGATGGTCTCGGCGGTGGACTCGCCCTCGCGGAATCGGTGCATGATCATCGATTCGCCCTGATACCGGGCCCGTTGAGCGTAATGGCTCAGCACCATCACGCGCGGCAGGCGCGACAGCAGCGACAGGGCCACGCGCACCTCGTGACGAGGGTCGCGGCTCTCGGGGTCGGGATCGTGGGCGTACAGCAGCAGGCAGGTGCGCGCCAGAATGTTCATGATCGAAGGCGGCGTGTCGCGCATGATCATCGATGCCGTGAACCCGTCAGGCAGCTCGCGCTGGGCGTCGATGGCCGCTATGAAGGAGTCCAGCTGCTCGCGCGTGGGCAGATGGCCCAGCAGCAGCAGGTAGGCCACCTCCTCGAAGTTGAAGCGCTTCTGAGGCGAATCGTCAGCCAGCAGGTCGTACAGGTCATAGCCGCGATAGCGCAGCGAGCCCTCATCGGGAATCCGCTCACCATCGCTCATCAGATAGCCGTGCACGTTGGAGATGTTCGTCACGCCGGCCAGCACGCCGGTTCCGTCGGCGTTGCGCAGGCCGCGCTTCACATCAAGCCCAGAGAACGCGCTTTGGTCCACGCGGTTCACATCGAGGAATCTCTCGTACAGCTCGAAAGTATCGGCAGAGGTCATGGCGCTCCTTAACCCAGGTGCGCCGCAGCGCGCCGGCGCGGATAGTCTGTTGATGATAGCAGCCTGAAGCGAGCGCGCTTCAGGCTCATCCGCCAAAGGGCCCTCGGTCGGCACGAGCGCCGAGGGGCGTCGCGCAAACGGAGGCGCCCAGGTGCCCAGGGCCCAGGGGCTCCGCTTTCGCAACTTCGGAACCTGTCCGCGAATAAGGGATTGACACCGATCCCACCTACGCTAAAATAGCCTTCGCTGTTTCAATGTGCGCCGTTACCTCAGCTGGATAGAGGGACTGACTACGAATCAGTACGTCGGGGGTTCGAATCCCTCACGGCGCACCACTCAGCATCCATCGAGCTCGCCCTACGCAAGTACGGCGAGCTCGTTCGTTTTCCGGCGCTTCCGCGTGCCGCCGCGAGCCCTCCAAGCGTACCCAAGCGCACCCGAGCACACCCCCAACGCAACGATGCCGTGCACGGCGCTTGGCCATGCACGGCATCGTTCATTCGCCGATGAGAAGCGGTGGCTACTTCCCGCTAACGCGCTCGAAGAACTTCTCGGCGGTCTCGCCGTTCTCGCTGGCGTCCAGCAGGTCCTGAATGGAGATGCGACCCAGGAACCACTCCACGCTGGAAAGAATGAAGCCCGTGGCCAGCGACACCCGCTCGACCACCTCGCGGTCGGCGTTGTTGCCCACGAGCGGATGGCGCGGCATCTTGCGCTCCTCGTCGAACGCCTCGTTGATGTCGTGAATCGTGATCTCGGACGCAGGACGTGCCAGCGTGTACCCGCCGTTCTTGCCCGGACGGGCGTTGATCAGCCCGGCGTTGCGAAGCTTCAGCCCCAGCTGAATCAAATAATCTCGCGGAATGTCCATGCGCTCGGAAATTTCCTTGGACGAACACGTGCCGCCGTTGATGGCGAGATACATCATCGCGCGTACGCCGTAATCAATGGAAGCTTTGGGTTTCATGCGTCTCACCAATCTCTTCGATTCCAGACTTATTAATAAATATATTATATTAATAAGTCTGGCGACATCCTCCACAGGATGTCCTTTACCACTAAACTCGCCTCTTGAATCGCTGTGCTGTCCCACGCGAACGCGACGGCCCACAAGCGGCACCTTCCCTTTGCCCTTGTGAAAACACCGCTGAAGCATCTGCGCCAGCAGGCTGAGTGCTCCCGCTTGCGTATCCGTCACGTCACTGCCCGACTCGCGCGCACCGTTCGTACCGAGCATGGTTACTATGACGATGCAGCAGTATAGAGGTATTCCCCAAGTAATCTAACGAGAATATTATAAGATTATTAATTGTATTGACATAACTTTATTACTAGATTTGCTTTAGTTTAAGGTGCCTGACGAGATGAATTGTGAAAGTAACATAATATATTCCCCGTTCAGTGCGGGTAAACCTATCGAAATACTTACTTTTTACTCAATCTATGAATCCCATCAGGAACATGACGGTGCGCTGATCAATATTTCGGAGCAGAAAAATCAGCTTCGTAAAAACCTCATAACTCATCGCGATTCCTTATGTCCCGAGGTACGAGCCGAGCGATCGGCCCGGCTGTCCGAGGCTCTGTTTCGGCACATCGAAAATAACATAGCTAGTTATAAGGACCACGCCGATTCGGTCAAGCGCGACGAGGCCACCGCGCCCTGCGTTGCCTTCTTCTGCTCGATGGGCAGCGAGCCCTGTCTGGACGCATTCGCCCAGCAAGCAGCCAAGGCAGGATGGAGCCTGGCCCTTCCCTGCATGATGCGCGCCGAGGACGTCGCGCGCGCGCTTGCCGAACGGGAGGGCGACGACAGCGCATCGCCCCCGCGCCCCGCAGGCGTCGAACCCCCGCGCGGCGATCCGTCAGCCCGCAGCGCGGCGACCGTGCGGGCGCCCCGCGGCACAGCCACAGAACATAACAGTATGCGCACTGCCGCACCGCTCCAGGCTGTTGCCCAACCGCGGACCATGCGGTTCATCAAGCTGACGATCGAGGAGTACCGCGCGCGGGCGCTGCCCTTCCTCAGCAGCCCGGCCCGCTTCGTTGCCTCCCGGCACTGCGCTGATCTGCTGACGCGCGATGTGGCCCCCACCCAGCTTGACGCCGTGGTGGTTCCGCTAGTGGGATTCGACCGTTGCGCGAACCGCCTGGGATACGGCGGCGGCAACTACGACCGCTTCCTTAACCTGCTGCGGCCCGACGCCGTAGTGGTGGGCGCCGCCTTCCGCGAGCAGGAGTGCACGCACCTTCCACTTGAGCCCCACGATGTGCCGCTTCCCGCAATCGTCGCAGGCTAGAGGCGCCTGCTCGGGTTCGTCCGAGAATCCGCGGGCCTGCATGCCGCGCGCGCGGTGGCTAACAGCACCCGCCCTGGTGCGTCTGACCGGCATCGGAGCGACAGGCGGCACACACCCCGTACAGCACGGTCTGCGCGTGATCGATGGCGAAGCCGTGGCTGTCCTGCACGTGCTGGGCGAAATCGTCGAGCATCGAGCAATCCAGCGCCAGCGCCGAACCGCACTGCAGGCACAGCAGCTGCCCGTGGTCGGCGGCATGCGCAAGCGCCGACCGATAGCGGGCCTCGCCGCCGCCGGGGCCGAACACCTTCATCGCGCGGCCCTCGGCCGCCAAAGCCTCAAGTGAGCGATACACCGTGGTGCGACCGACCTCCTGCCCCGCTCCCTTCAGGCTCACGTACACGTCGTCAACCGACACATAGCGTTCATTGGCGGCAGATAGAAACTCCCTGACCAGTCGTTTCTGCTTTGTCTCGTACGTGCGCTTGCGTTCCATACTGCTCGATTCGCTCAGAGGCCTGCGACCCCCTCATCATAGGACCCTGGTGCGCCCTGTCAAACCAGCCGCATCAGGCGCGGTCCTGCAACGCGGCCTGCAGGGCGTACACGTCCTCGCGCAGAACGCGCGCAACCTCGGGGCTGATCCGCTTCTCGCGCATCATGGTGTTGATCTGCGTAAGCTCGGCGGTCAGCGCGCTTGCGTCCACTTCATCGCCGTGGGCGCGCGCTCTGCTGAATTTCTGGCGAATCACCTGCTCGAACGACTCCTCGACGCCTTCATCCAGCGTGGTTTCGATGGTCAGCGGCACCTCCGCGCTCACCACCAAGCGCGCGCGATTCTCAAGAATCCTCAGGTACGCCTCGTGCTCGCCCAGCATCACCTCGGCCAGGGCCGCCCGGTCGAGCGAGGCGTAGTCGCCCTCGGCGGTGAACACCTGCACCTGCTGCGGCATCGCATCGTCTGCAGCCTGAGCCTCCTCCGTCAGGTACGCCACCGCCGCACGCTCCATCTCGATCGCGGCCAGCAGGGCCTGGAAGTAGCCGCCCTCGAAGGCGTCATCGCGGGGCGTGCGCACGCTGAGCGCCCTGCGCGCCGTGGACATGGCATCCTTTCTGCTGCGCAGGCCCGCCCCCACCTTCAGCGGGTCGCGATAGTATCCCAGCGTGGCGCGGATGCCGCGCAGCCAGGGGGCGCATTCGACCAGCTCGGCCTGACGACTCGAGCTCATGCCGGCACGCAGCTGGTCGAGTCGCCGCTGCTGGCGATCGAACACCCCCTCCATCAGGTCGCGACTGTCCGATTCGCGACCGTGCATCTCGTAGCGCTCGCGATTGATGCGCATCTGATAGCGCGCGATGGTCTTCTGCAAGGCGGGGCCGTAGTCGGCCTGCCCATCGCCGATCGCCCCGCGCAGCTCCTCGATCGTGCCCCGCAGCACGTCGATGCGGGCGCGGCGCAGCTCATGCGGGTCAACCTGGCCGCCCTGGGGCTTGGGTGCCAGCAGAGGCAGGCCCACATCGGCAATGACCAGCGTGGTCAGGATGACCGCGGCGGCCAGAAACACCATCAGGTCGCGTGCGGGAAACGGGGCGCCCTGGTCGGTTACCAGGGGCACCGTGAGGATGATCGACAGCGTGATGGCGCCCTTCGGACCGGCGATAGTGGTGACCAGCGAGTCGCGCAGCGCACGACGCGGGTCGTCCGCGCCACGCCGCCCGCTTTCGGGGTCGCGATGCACCAGCTCCATAACGGCCACCCACAGAAAGCGCGTTCCCAAGATCAGCATCACGATCAGAACAACGGCGGTCACCAGCACCGCAGGTGGCAGGCTGTTCGCCCCCATGTAGGCCGCCGCCAGGGGCAGCTGCATGCCCAGCATGACGAAGATCACGCCGTTGATCAGGAACACGACCATCTCCCACACGCTGTGGGACACCAGCGATCGCCGCGCGTCGTCGGCGGTGGCCAGGCGCGGGCCCGACTGAGCCATCATCAGCCCCGCAGCCACCACGGCCAGGATGCCGCTGAAGTGCGCCGCCTCGGTTGCCAGAAACACCACGAACGGGGTGAACACCTCGTACAGCACATGCATGGTGGTGGTAACCAGGCCTCGGCTGCGCAGAAGCGCCATGGCGAAACGGGCCAGCAGGCCCAGAGCCGCACCCAAAGCGATGCCCCCGAAGAACGAGACGGCGAAGACCACCGTGGCGTCGTGCAGCGAAAACGCACCGGTTACCGCCGCCGCGATGGCGAACTGAAACGACACCACGCCCGACGCGTCGTTGATCAGCGACTCCCCCGACAGCAGGGTGTGCTGGCGGCGCGTCAGGTTCACGTTCGACCCCAAGGCGGCCACCGCAGCCGCATCGGTGGGCCCCAAAGCCGCAGCCAGGGCGAAGGCCGCAGCCAGAGGGATGGAGGGCACGATGAGGTTCAGTGCGAAGCCCACGATCAGCACCGTGGCGATCACCAGGCCCACGGCCATCGACACCACGGGCCACATGAAGGTGACCAGGGCCCGCTTATCGGACTCGCGCGCCTCGTTGAACAGCAGCGGCGCGATGAAAAGAACCAGGAACAGCTCGGCTTCGATGTGAACGTGGCTTGCCTCGGGAACGGCCAAGGCCACCCCCAAACCCACCGCGATCTGAACAAGGGGCAGCGACACCCGGGGCACGAACTGGTCAAGCACCGACGAGCCGATCACGCACGCAAGCAGCACCAGAACCAGTTCGAAAAGCTCCATGCGCATCCTTTCGCCGCGTTCGGAGGACAGCCGCGCGTGCCGAACGTCGAGGACGGCAGCCGGATTCCACGCGGTCACATGGTATCAGCAGCACCGGCTCTCCCGGCGCGCAAAGCGGCAACGGTGCCGCCACGGGCCGCCAACGCCCGCAGTCGCTACTCCGCCGCGCGAGCCACCTGGGTCAGGCGGTCTTCCAGCGAGAACATGGCGCCCATCACGTTTCGGCGCGACAGGGTTCCCACCAGCCTGCCGCCCTCCACCACGACAAGCTTCTTCACGCGATGCTCGGCCAGGCGCCTGAAACCCTCCTCGGCATCGGCGGAGGCCTCCACCGTCAGCATGCCCGTGCTGGCCAGCTTCATGGCATCCAAACTCAACAGGCTGGTCAGACGCTCGGACAGGTCGCTGGAATCAGCGATCGCCAACACCGACATGCCGTCGGTGAAGCGGTCGTTCTGACGAGCCAGATAGCGCAGCAGATCGCCGTCAGACACATAGCCCACGGGGCGCTCTTCGCCGTCCACCAGGGGAATGCCCACCGACTGAGCCTCCTGCAGGGCCACGATCACATCGCGCACCGATGCCTCGGCGGAAACCGTGCGCGGGTCGGCGTTCATAAGGTCGGCCACCTTGAGCGCGGCGCTCCGACCCCGCTGCGCAGCGTCCTGCGACGCAGCGGCGCCAACGGCTTGCTGGGCCTCGCGATCGGCGCGCGTGGTGCGCACCAGGGCAAGAATCGCAATCACGGCCAGGAACAGCAGCGCGGCCATGCCCGCGTAGGCCAGGTGGACTCCCGCGAACACCACATCCAGCGGCAACGCGCCGGCTGGGGCAACCGCCGGGCCCAGCGACACCAGGCTGCCCATCAGCACCGAGCCCACCGACAGGCCGACCTGCGTCATCGTGGACGACAGGGCGTTGGCATGCGGCACCTCCTCCTGGTCAAGGGCGTTCAGGCCCCAGGTGTTCAGCGGCGTGCTGAGGAACTGAATGCCCAGGAAGATCACCGTGTACACCAGCGCCAGCTCGATGATCGGCATGGTGGGCGAGAACGAGAACACGCCTGCGGCCCCTATGGCCAAGCCGATGGCACCGGCCAC
Source organism: Berryella wangjianweii (assembly GCA_013201155.1). Lineage (GTDB taxonomy): Bacteria > Actinomycetota > Coriobacteriia > Coriobacteriales > Eggerthellaceae > Berryella > Berryella wangjianweii. The sequence continues at coordinate 1,164,421 of CP053716.1, forward strand.
GGCGGGCTTGCGGATGCCCACGCGGTCGAACAGACGCCCGGCGAACAGGCCGCTGAACGCACCCAGCACCGCACCCGGCAGCAGCAGCAGGCCCGACGCCGTAGCGCTTTGGCCCATCACCTGCTGCACGAAGATCGGCGCCACGACTTCGGAACCCACCAGAGCCGCCATCAGCGTGCCCATGATCAGCAGAGCCGTGCGATAGCGACGGTTGGCCAGCACCTGCACGCGCAGCAGGGGCCGCTCAAGGCTCAGCTGACGGCGTGCGAACAGGGCCAGCAGCACGATGCCCAACGCCACCAGGCCCACAGGCACCAACTTGCTCTGAGCCGAGGCCGCCGACGACAGGCCGTACAGCAGCGACAGCATGCCCGCCAGCAGCAAGGGAATCGACGGCAGGTCGAGGTCGGTGGGCTGAAAGCCCTCCTGATTCCGAAGCGTGACGTGCGCGGCGATCGCGATGGCCACCGCAAGAAGCGTCACCAGGGTGAACACCATATGCCAGCCCACCGTGTCGATCAAAACGCCGGCAAGCGAGGGGCCGATGGCCGGCGCGAAGCTGATGATCAGCCCCACCACGCCCATGGCGCTGCCGCGACGCTCGCGCGGGAAGGTGAGCACGATCAGGGTCATCACCGTGGGCATGCACAGGCCCGTGCCCACGGCCTGCATCATGCGGCCGGCCAGCAGCACGGGAAACGACGCGGACACCGCAGCCACCAGGGCACCCACAGCGAACAGCGCCATGCCGCCGATGAACAGCCTGCGCGTGGTCAAACGACCCAAGAAGAAGGCGTTCAGCGGAATAACCACGGCCTCTACCAGGGCATACCCGCTGGCCATCCACTGCACCGTCGAGGCATCCACGCCCATCTCGGCCATGATCGCCGGAAAGGCGGGCGAGATCATGGTGGCGTTCATCACCACCAGGAAGGTTCCCGACAGCATGACCGCCACCATCAGCGACTTTTCCTTGGACAATCCGAACAAGCGCGCCTCCTTGCAACACGGGGTGAGTCGTCGTCTGAAAAAATGAGCGACCTGCCCACAGTAGCGCACAGCCTGATGCGGCACATGGAATCTCTACACGCCGGTCACGGCATGGTTAACGAGCTCATGGGTTATTGAAAAATATGCAAAAGAGAGGACGCGAACCTCGCGCACCCAGGCGCGCGGCTCGACTCGTCAGTTCAGAGCGTGAGCAGGAGACGCTCCGCTTTGTCCCTGATAATGGCTTCCCAGTCCCGCCGAACCGTAGGGGCGCTCGACCGGCGACGACATGCGCTCGAACGACATCTGCCCGATCCTCATGCCAGGATGCAGCACGATCGGCAGCGTGGCCACGTTCGACAGCTCAAGGGTGATCTCGCCCTCCCAGCCCGGATCCACATAGCCCGCCGTGGAGTGAATCATCAGACCCAGGCGGCCCAGGGTGGACTTGCCCTCAAGCTTGCCCAGGATGTCGTCGGGAAGCGCGATGCGCTCAAGGGTGGTGCCCAGCGCGAACTGACCCGGCTGCAGGATGAACGCCTCGCCCTCGGGCGCGTCGATGGCCTCGGTAAGGCCCGGCTGGCTTTCCAGCGGGTCGATGAAGGCGTGCGAGGAATTGCGAAAGATGCGGAAGTTCGAGCCCAGACGCACGTCCACCGAAGCCGGCTGAATGTTCTCGGGTACCAGCGGCTGAATGCGGATGCTTCCCGCCTCCAGCGCCGCCTTGATGTCGCGATCGGACAGAACCATGGCGCTTCCTTTCACAGGGTCCGCCGAATGCGCGGCGGACAAAATCGTTGAGTGGCAGTCTATCAGCAATCGCGCACGTCCTGGGTCAGGAGCAGCAGTCTCGCGGCAATCGTCGATCGCCTGGGCACGCTCAGCGCGCGAGCATGCGCCCGGCCTGCGGTAGGCACATCGGTGCGCGAGCATGCGCCCGGCCTGCGATAGACGGGCCGCGCGTGGGTCTTCGCCGCAACCCTCGCCATGGGCAGCCCCCCTTGCGCCTGCGGGCCCGCAAGACCCCGGGGCAACAGAAGCGGCGCCTCGGTCACGCGCGGCGGAGAATTCAGGCCAGCCGCCGTATGGCTGCAGCAAGGCCGACATGCGGCTGCAACACGGCGCAGCATGACCAGGTATGATGTTCTGACATGGATGACAGGCCCGCTCACATGCGGCGCCCCAGCGTCTTAACGCTGTGTAACGGTTTCTCATCTCCTCGGTTTCAGCATAAGACCATCCTGCGGGCGCGCCGACGTGCCCCCGTAGGATGGTCGAGAACGCAACGCGGGAGTCGCAACGAACCCGCCGCGAAAAGGGAGAGGCCATGATCACCTTCGATGACCAGCGGTTCCTGACCGACTTCGATCGCCTGCACGAGCCCTTTGCGGCCCTTGCCAACCGCGAGCAGGACTCGCTGGTGCTGGACGACCTCGTCGCCTTCTCGCAGCAGGGTCGCGAGGTGCTGGGCTGCAGCGCCACGCTGGGAATCTTCCTGCTGTGCGCGGGGCATCCGCGCAAGCGCTCGCTGCGCGACTGCGAGCGCATGGGCCTGGTGATCGGCGACCTGATCACCCATTACGGCGTAGCCGGCTGGCTGATTCGCACCATCTGGAACGCCGACATGAGCGCCCGCGAGCCCAAACGCGGCCTGATCAGCAGGCGAATCGAGGGGATGCGCGAGAACGACCGCGAGTTCCTGATGGATGCCGGACGCATGGCCGGCTTCATCGTGCTGGCTTACGGCCAGGGGCCCATCGACGAAAAGCGCCACGTGGCCCTGTCGCTGATCACCGGGTCGTACGACCTGGCGTTCTCGCTGCTGCTGGACAACCCGGCGTCGGTGCTGGACGGAGATGCGGCGGCTGACTTCGAGGCGCAGGCGGTCGCACGTTCGCACCAGCGGGCGCATGGCGAGCTGCGGCGCGGCGACTGGGCTTTCGGCGGACGCAACGCCACCTGCGATCACCTGGGCGTGCTTGCCGAGCGCGAAGGCTTCGCAGCCGTGCTGGACATGCTGAGCGTCCCGCACGTTCGCACCCTGGAGGAGGTCGTGGGCGAAGCGAAGCTGGATGCCACGTGGAACGTCCTGGATGCCGCAGGCGTGGCGCTGGAGCGCATCACCGACGCCCACCTTGCCTGCACCGTGGCCACCTTCCTGCTGAAGAACCGGCTCGAAGAAGCGCGTCGCGCGTTCGCCGCGGCTCATCCCACAAGCGCCTCTCCCTCCCCAAGCGACAGCCCCTTCCCCCCGCGCGCCTAGCGCACCCGGCGCGGACCGGGCCCTGGAGGAGAGGCCTACTCCCTGTTCCAGATGCTGCGGACGCGATCGTCGCTGCTGGCGTAGTTCTCGTTCAGCTTGCTGGCGAAGTTGCCCAGCGGATGCGCCTCGTAGCTTTCGTCGGCCTGCGTAGGCGTGATGACCGTTCCCACGCCCGCATCGGTAAGCAGCTCAAGCAGCAGGGCGTGAGGCGTGGTGCCGTTCACGATGTGCGCGCGCGGCACGCCCGCCCGCAGCGCGGCCACGCAGCTGCGCAGCTTGGGAATCATGCCGGTGGCCAGCGATCCCGACTGGATCATCTCCTCGGCCTCGTCAACCGTCAGGTCGGAAATCAGGCTGTCCTTGTCGCTGAAGTCGCGGTACAGGCCGTCCACATCGGTGAGAAAGATCACCTTGTGAGCGCCGATGGCCGCCGCGATATCGCCCGCCACCATGTCGGCGTTGATGTTGTAGTAGCCCCCATCGGTTCCCAGCGCCACGCTGGCGATCACGGGAATGTAGTCGGCGGCGATCACCTCGTTCACGAAGCCCGCGTTGATCGTGGCGATGCGGCCCACACGGCCCAGGTCGGGGCTCATCTGCTTGGCGATGATGGTGCCGCCATCGGCGCCCGACACGCCCACCGCCAGGTTCCCATGACGGTTCAGGTCGCGCACCAGGTCCTGGTTCACCTGCCCGGTCAGCACCATGCGCGTCACATCCATGGCCTCGTCGCCGGTCACGCGCAGACCGCCCTTGAACTCCACGGGAATGTCCAGGCGCCCCATCATGTCGGATATCGCGTTTCCGCCGCCGTGGATGATCGCGGGATTCAGTCCGATCAGCTTCAGCAGCACGATGTCGTTCATCACCTCTTGGCGAATGCGCTCGTCCACCATGGCCGACCCGCCGTACTTGATCACCACGGTTTTTCCCGTGGCCGTCTTGATCCACGGCGTGGCCTCGGCCAGCATGGCCGCCATCTCCGATCCCGCGCGCAGCTCCTGCTGCTGCTTCCGTGCGAACTGCATGGCATACCCCCTCATACGGAACACCGCGGCCGCCCTCCCCTGCGCAGCCCCGCGCCAATGCGGCCGATTATGAAGGAAGACCAGGGCATGAACCCCGGTCTTCGCTGAATCTACCTGACGTATGCGCAGCTCATTCAAACTGCGGGCGTACGCGCCGCAGCCGACCCGCCACTCGCGCTCACTCAGCGGAGGCTGCGCATCCGGCGGCGTCCGCACCGTCCTGCGCAGGCGCCTCGTCGTCAGCCGCTTCAGACGCCGCTGCGGACGCCGCTTCCGCAAGCTGCTCCAAAAACCGCGCCGCCATAAGCGTCACCTGAGCATACAGCCCTTCAGGCGCAGCCTGGGCAACCTTCCGGGCGAAGGCGCCCGCCCACGCGCCGGGGTGACGACGGGCAAAGGCGGCAGGCTCCGTCGCATCGCCGCCTTCGGCAGCGCGCTCGCACAGCACCGACAGGAACAGCAGCTCAATGCCCAGGTGATCCTCGTACTGACCCGACCCCTCGAAGGACAGGCCCGCCGCACGCAGCTCATCGCGCATGCGGTACGTAGGCGCACCGAACCCGACCCCCTCGGCCCCGCCTCCGCGATGCATCGTCTCCCACGGGGCCACGGCGGGACGCGGCGGCCCCATAAACAGCCTCACGTACTCCTGCGCAATGACCGACACATCCCGCGCGGCATCGTCGCGCGCAAGCTGCCTGCTGCGCGAAGCCGCCGCAGCCACCGCCTGATCCGCATCGGCGGCCAGAACGTCCCAGAAGGGATGCTGCAGGCCGGGATCCTCAAGCTGATTGGGCGGCACCAGCAGCAGCGTCCCCGCAAAGGCGAATCGCTCCGCCTGCTCCTTCCAGTAGCCTGCGCTCATGCGCGCTCCTTTCCCTGGTCGGGGTACGCCCCCGCCTTCATGAGCAACGGGCGCGCGGCCTTGGTGAAGCCACGCGCCCGTTTGATTCGAAAACCGCCTGCGAAATCTAGACCGCCGGCGTGGGAGCCGCCGCGCTGCCTGCGCTCGGCAGGGTCTCCGCATCGTCCTGGGCAAGCGGCGTCTGCGCCTGCGGAACGAACAGCTTCGCCAGCACCACGTAGGCGATCAGGCCCACCGCCAGCACGCCGGCCACGATGGCAAGCTCGGGCAGCGTAGGCGCGTACGTACCGACCAGCGCCCACATGTCGGACCCGCCGTTGGCTGCAGCCCGAGCCGTGCCCAGCGTGACACCCGGAGCCCCCGCCACGTTGGGGTCGATGAACGCGGTGAACAGCAGCCAGATGCGCTTGGCCAGCACGCCTGCGATCACCAGCAGGCTGGCCGTCACCACCATGCCGCGACGACCGCGGTTGGCATCGAACACCAGCAGCGCGAAGGGCACGGCCAGGCCCACGATCACCTCGAACCAGAAGAAGGGCGACGTGGCTCCCACCAGCATGTGCTGCAGGGCCTGAGCGTGCTCGCCACCCGGATAGGCCATGGTCAGCAGCTCGCACCCAATGAAGAAGGCGTCCACGGCAATGAACACGGCCAGCAGGCCGGCCAGGCTCTTGAACAGCTTCTTGCCCGTGGTGAAGATGCCGAAGTGCTCAAGCAGAGCCAGCGACACCAGCAGCAGGGCCAGGCCCGAGTCGCACGCCGACGCCACGAAGATGGGCGCCATGATGGCGGTGTACCACGTGCGGGCGATCTGCAGGCCGAAGATCCAGGCCGTCACCGAGTGCACCAGGATGGCCGTGGGCAGGGCGATGCGCGACAGAACGGCCACCGCGCGATGGTTTCCCTTCACCAGGAACACCAGGTCAAGCACGTTGATGGTAAGGTACAGCGTGATCACGCACACGTCCCACATCAGCGGCGAGGTGAAGTTGGGGCTGGTCAGCAGTCGCCACACCCGCGCGATGCCGCCCAAATCGATCAGAATGAACATGCCCGCCAGACAGATGCACACCATCGAGCAGATGACGGCGGGAATGGCCACGCGCTCGAACTTCTCGATCTTGAACACGCTTGCCGACGAGGCCACGATCAGACCGCCCGCCGACAGGCCCACGAAGAACATGAACAGCGCGATGTACAGGCCCCACGACGTGATGTTGGACATACCCGTCGCACCAAGGCCCACGAACTGCTGATACACCCAGGCGCCCACACCCACCGCCGCGACGACGGCAAGAGCGGCCAAGCCTGCCTTTGCCTTAAGGCTGAACTGCATAGCGCACTCCTTATTCATAGTAGAACACCTGCGGATGCGTGCCCTTCTCTTCCAGAAGGTGGCGGACCTTGCGCGTGCGCAGCAGCATCGAGATCTCGGACTCGGGATCGTCCAGATCGCCGAACACGCGTGCTCGCGCCGGGCAGCAGCTGACGCACATGGGAAGGTCGCCGCGATCGGTTCGCTCGGAGCACAGGGTGCACTTCTCCATGACGCCGCGCCCGCGCTCGGGCACCGCGGCCTCTCCGTAGGAGTGACCCGCCGCGCGCTCGGGCTCAATCCAGTTGAACACGCGCACGTTGTACGGGCAGGCAGCCATGCACATGCGGCAGCCGATGCACTTGTCGTAGTCGATCTCGACCCGGCCCTGATCGTCCTTGTAGGTGGCGTGCGTGGGGCACACCTTCATGCACGCAGGGTTCTCGCAGTGCTGGCAGGCCAGCGGCAGGTAGCCGCGGGACAGATGCGGATAGGTGCCCACCGCGCCGTCGATCACGTCGGCTCCCTCGGTCAGCACGCGGTTCCACAGCATGCCGTCGGGAACGTTGTTGCTCATCTTGCAGGCTACCGCACAGGTGTGGCAACCCACGCAGCGATCCGTGTTGATCGCCAGTGCCAATTTCGTCATCGGTTCCCCCCTATGCCTTCGAGATCTGCACGAGCGTGTCGGAGAAGGGAATCACCATGCCGCACATCAGGGCGCCGGCGCGATCGACCGTCGCGTCGTTCGTCACCGACTGCATGTTCCCCTCCACCGTGTAGTCGGCGGTGGCGGCCTCCACCATGCGCGCCGAGCCCGGACGGACCGACTCGTTGGCATGCACGCGCACCTTGAAGCGGCCGCGGTCGTTGGAAACCTCCACCACGTCGCCGGTCTTCAGGCCACGCTGCTCAAGGTCGCGAGGGTTCACGTCGATGGTGGGCTCGTAGAACTGCTGGATCCACTGCGCGTCGGCGAACTGGTTGTGGATCCGGAAGCGCGAGCGCACGTTGGCGAACTGCAGCGGGAAGCGATCGCGCAGGGGGTTGTCCCTGGTGGCCTCGACGCACGGCTCCCACTGGGGAAGCTCCTGGCCGTAGGGCAGCATGTTCTCGTAGTACACGTGCAGCCTGCCCGAGATGGTGGGGAAGGTGCCGTCCATGAACTCGCGGCGCGGCTCCTCGATGCCCTCGATCGGCCACATGCCCCGGTTCTCGATCAGCTTGTCCACCGTCAGCTCCTTCACATAGGGAGCCTCCGACGTGGACAGCGTGACCTCGGCGCGCTCGCGCGAGGTGGCGGGAAGCGCGTCCCCCACGCCCAGGCGGTTGGCCAGCTCCTTCTGCAGCCACAGATCGGTGCGCGCCTCGAACAGCGGGTCGATCACCTTCTCCTGCAGCACGATGTGGTTGTAGCCGCTGGCAATGCGTCCCACTTCCTCGTCGTACTCGAAGCGCGAGGTAAGCGGCAGCACGTAGTCGGCCCACTTGGCGGCCTCGGTGAAGTACGGGTCGGCGCTGACGATCAGGTCAAGGGTGCGCGCCCATTCCTCGGTCTTGCCCATGTTGGCCATGGTCTGGGCAAGCTTGTCGCCCACCGAGATGAGGGCCCGCACGTTGTTCTTCTTGTAGCGCAGGTCGTAGATGGGAATGTCGGCCTCGGACGCCGCAAGCTCGGCGGGAAGCGCCCATGCGCCCAACGGAGCCGTGTAGCCGCCCCAGGTGCCGCCCACGTGAACGCCCACGCTGGCACCCTTCTTGCCGATGTTGCCGGTCAGGGCCACCAGCATGGCTGCGGCATGCCCCGAGATGTCGGCGTTGGTCATCTTGTCATTGCCGCCCCAGCCCAGGCACAGAGCCGACGGGCCCTTGGCGTACTCCTCGGCCAGCTGAGCGATCTTCTCGGCGGGAATCTGCGTGATTTCCGAGGCCCACGCCACGGTGTAGTTGCGCTGACCCTTCAGGAAGCGGTCGTACACCGTGACGGCGCGCACGCCGTCCACCGTCACGCTGCCCGAAAGCGCAGGCAGGTCAACCTGGTCGGCGGGCTTCGCCGAGCCATCGGCGTCAATCACCATGAACAGCCCCGTCTGACCTGCGGCGGGCGCCTTCGTCTTGGGATCCATCGCGGGCTCGCCCGTCTTGACCAGCTCGCCCGTCTCCTCGTTCACCAGGAACGGCAGAGCCGTATGGCGCGCAGCGAACCGATGGTCGATCAGGTCGTTCTCGATGATGTGCGTAAGCATGCCCAGGAACAGCGCGGCGTCGGTGCCGGGCTCGATGGGCACCCACTCGTGGCTCTTGCTGGCCGTGGTGGAGAAGTGCGGGTCCACCGTCACCATGCGGGCGCCGGCCTCCTTGGCCTCCGAGAACACCAGCGTGATAGGCAGGCTGGACTCGCAGAAGTTGCTGCCCACGGTAAGCACCATCTTCGAGTTCACCCAGTCGCGGGCCTCGTTGCCGCACATGGCATAGCCCCAGCCCTTGCCGGTGGCGGGGTCGAGGCCGTTGCCCACGCCCACGTCGATGCCGGCGTTGCCCATGCCGCGCGCGCCCAGGATTCCCTCAAGGAACGGCACATCGGCCTCGGAGCCGCTGGCGACCATCACCGCGCCCTTGCCGTGCTCGGACTGGATGGCCTTGATGCGGGCCACGATGTCGTCCAGCGCCTCGTCCCAGGTGCAGGCCTCGAACTCACCTTTGCCGCGCTCGCCGGTGCGGCGCAGCGGAGTCTGCACGCGCTTCGTGCTGTACACGTGCTGGATTTCGGAAATGCCCTTCAGGCAGATGTTGCGGTAGCGCGGCGCGCACACGTCATTGGGCTGAATCAGCGCCAGACGCCCATCGCGCACGGTGCACTTCAGCGGGCACATGCCGCCGCAGTGGCTCTGATGGAAGGTGTAGGCGACGCGCTCGTCGGCTTTCGATGCGGGGTCGGCGTACGAGAACCAGCTCTGGGCGCTCAACGCGCCGGCTGCCCCCGCGGTGCCGATCACGGCTCCCGCTGCCCCCACTCCTTTGAGAAAGCCCCGACGAGAGGGCATTGCGCCCGTTCGGTTCGACATAGACGTTTCTCCTCTGTTCATGCTGGGAGAGTCTTCGACACATCACGAAAGTGCATGCGAAAAGCCGAGACACTGCCCCCCGACAATGTCTGCAAGAATCGGCCGATTCAATCTGTGTCCTATGCTGTCATACCCCCATTGACCCGTCAAGGTAAAAATATGACAAGCTATGACAACCGTAATGAAAGCCCCTTATGCGCAGCGAGAACGACGGCCTCGCGGGCGGCCCGCATGGCCGCCATTCGGGAATCGCCGCGCATCATGGCGGATCGTCATGGATCATGGCGGATCGCCGCGACTCGCCCGATACGCCCGGAAGCGAGCGCGGCCTATACGCCGGGCGACCGCCTCTGGTCGGAACGTGCCCGCGCAGCCTGGCGGCGGCAACAACCCCGCTGACCCGAAGCCGGCCCTAACGGGGGCATCGGGAAGGCAGAGACCCTACGCCCCGGAGGCGCCGCCCACGCCCAGGCCCGCGCCCGCGCCCGCCGCTTCCCCGGCGGCCTCCGCACGCCGCGGCGCATCCACGAAGCCCTCGCTGAAGGCGCTCGGCATCATCACGGTGCCGCCGCTCGACTTCACGCTCTCGTAGGCAAGGTGCATGGTGCGCAGGCGCAGGGCCTCGGCGCTGCCCTCGTACACCTCGGCGGCATCGGACAGCATCTCCGCGATGTCGCGCTCCACCTCGGCCAACACCGTGCGGGCCTCCTTCTCGCGCTCGGCCACCGCGCTGCGGGCCATGGCCTCCTGCAGCTCCTTGGGAATGACGATGTCGCGCAGCTCCACGTCGATGATGTCGATGCCCCAGGGGTGCAGCTTGCGCTCGATCTCGGCCTTCAGCTCGTCATCAAGCTCCTGACGCCGCGTGGCCACCTCCACCACCGTGTTGCGCCCGATGGCCTTGCGCATGGCGGTCTGGGCCACCCACGACACCGCCGCCGCGTAGTCCTCCACCTCAAGCGCGGCCTTCTCGGGGTCGAACACCATCCAGAACAGCACGGCGTCCACGTTCACCGGCACCAGGTCGCGCGTCAGCGTTTCCTCGGCGCCGAAGTACGTGGCCGACACGCGCTGATCGATCCGCACCGTGTAGAACTCGATGATGGGCAAGGTGAGCACCACACCCGGCCCCGAGGTGCGGTTGAAGCGCCCGAAGCGCAGGATCACGGCGCGCTCCCACTGAAGCACCACGTGAATCGAGCTGGCGCACAGCCAACCCACCAGCGCGGCCACTACCAGTACGGGAAGCTCGAAGCCGCCGCCTGCCAGGAAGGCGCCCAGCACCGTTGCGCCGAAGCCCGCGGCGAACATCGTCAGCGCGAACAGCACAGCGCCGACGCGGGTGGTGCCCGCCCTCACGCTTTCAGCGGGAAGCGCGACGCTCCTTCCTGATTCGGTCGAACCCGATGATGCCCGAGGCCGCCTCGGCCTCCTCTGCGTTGCTGTCAGCATCGCCCTCTCCTTCACGGGGGTCCGCCCCCATCTGGTTGATCACCGTGGCAAGCAGCTGCCGGATGCTGGGCGCGTCCCAGCCCAGCTCCATGCAGCGCCGCACGTAGTCGCGCGTGATGCTCTCGATCAGCAGCTCCGAGCTGACGCCCGGCTTGTCGCTGACGTCGCACACGAACGCGCCCTGTCGGCGCACCGACTGAATGTACCCATCGGCCTCAAGGCTCTGATACACCTTGCTGACCGTGTTGTAGTTCAGGTTGGCCTCGGCGGCCAGGCCGCGCACCGTGGGCAGCTTGTCGCCCGTACGGTAGGCTCCCGAGGTAATAAGGTAGATCAGCCGATTCTTCAGCTGAACCCACAGCGGCACGCTGCTGTTCTCATCCAGTTTGAACTGAGACATCCTCACACCCCATCAACGCCTTCCGCAAGCGAAAGCGCCCTGTCATCGGCAAGCGACCTGATAAGCGCGGCGTCGTCGAACGACGGGCGCTGGCCTGCCTCCACCACGCTGAACCGAAGCGTAACCGAACCGACCAGAGAAAGCACGGCGGCCACGGCCAAAAGCGAGGAAAGCACCTGCCGCGCAGCGCCCATGCGCCCGAGCAGGCACAGGGCCAGGGGCGCCGCCACGCCCGCCGCCGCGAACCCCGCCCACCACCACGACGCCAGCGGTCCGTCGGCCAGCATCAGCAGGCGAACCGACGCGGCGGCATCGGAGCTGGAAAGGGCCCAGCCGCAGAACGCGGCAACAGCAACGGCCTCCGCTGTCAGCAGGGCAATCTCTACCCATCCCACCACGGTTCCCACGCGCTCACGCAGAACGCGCGGCTCGACAAGCACGCAGGTCAGGGTGAACACGGCGCAACCGGCCGACAGCGACGACAGCGAGAACAGCGCAGGCAGCAGCGGCGTGGACCACAGCGCCACCGTTGCCAGCCATTGCAGCAGCACACCCGTGTAGACCACCAGCACCAGCGCGGGCGGCACCACCGCAATGCCCAGAAGCCGCCGCAGCGGCGTGCGGTAGTCGTGCGCGACCTCGCCCGTCAGCGCCAAAGCGCCGCCCAAACCCAACACCAAGGACAGCGCAACCGATCCCACCGAGATCAGCGAGGAGGTAGGGTAAGCCAGCAGCAGATGGGCGCGCTCGGGGCGTCCCAGGTCGATCAGCAGGCACAGCGCTCCAAAGGCCACCAGGCACCAGCCAGCCTGCAGGCAGCGATGGGCCGCGCGAAGCGGTCGCGCGAGGGCGGTTGGCGCAAGGACCCGGCGGTCGTGCTGACGGCATCGGCTCAGCGCAAGCCCGACCAGCGCGCCCAGGGCAACGGCGGCGGCACCGGCACCGCCGCAGAACAGATACGCTATGGCAAGATCGCTGATCATGCAGATGGTGTCCCTCGCCCCGCTCAACCGTGCGTCCAGTATGTCACATTCGCCCCGGTGTGCGCAGCGACCGGCCACGGGAACCGCCCGTCGGCTGCGTCGATAAATGAGGGCCGTTACCCTTAAATACGCTAAAATTATTTGGTTAAATAAGCGGGTAGAATACCCCCTCGAACAATCGAGTTCTTGGCGTGCAGTGCGGAAGCTGACAAGCCAACTACCGAAAGGACCCTATGAAGCGCTTGCTGAAACCCATCGCCTGCCTGACTCTAACCGCGTCGCTTGCATGCGGCCTGGCCCCCACCTCACCCGCCCTTGCGGCGCCCGCAGAGCAGAGCGACCCCGCAGTCGGACGTGACGCGAGGCCCGGCCTCGATTCCCCCGCCAAGCAAAACGAGCCCGCCGACCCCGAGGCACCGGCCGACCCCGGCACCGCCGACCGACCGGAAGTTCCCGGCGGCGACGACCGTCCCAGCGCGCCGGCACGACCCGGTGCCGACGGCCCTGCTGCCGCCCCTGGCGGCGCCCCCGACGCCGGCTCGGGCGACGACACGTCCGCCCCCGACGCCGCCGCCCCCGACGCCGCCGACCCCAACCGCATCTCCAACGCCGCGGCAACCGCGCGGGCCTTCCGCAAGCTGCCGCCGCCCGCAGCGGGCGCCACCCAGCGCAGCACCGTCGGCCGCATCGACCTCACGCTGGCGAACGAGGCTCCCCTGTCGAAGGTGCACGAACGCATCGGCGTGCGCTGGGACCTGGACGAGGTGCGCGTGCAGGACGGCCTGGGCTCGGACGACGCCTTCGCCGGCGCCAACATGAAGGGTCGCGGCAACTCCACCTGGGGCGAAGCAAAGAAGCCCTACCAGCTGAAGTTCAAGAAAAAGGTGAACCTGTTCGGCATGGGCCCCGCGAAGAAGTGGGTGCTGCTGGCCAACGCCTTCGACCCCAGCCTGATGCGCGCCGACGTGGCCTCGTCGGTAGCCGAGCAGCTGGGCGTTGCCGGCACCATGCGCGGCAAGTTCATCGACCTGTACGTGAACGGCCGGCATCTGGGCTCGTACTACGTAATGCACCAGGTTGAGGTAGGCTCCTCGTCCATCGACCTGTCGCACGAACGCGGCGCTCTGGCCGAGATCAGCAACATCCACGAGCCCGACGAGGTGTTCGCGCACGCCGATGACGGCACGCGCATCCTGTACAAGGACAGCGTGGCAAACGCCACCGAAGCCGACGAGCGGGCCGCCGTCAGCCTGATCACCGCCTCGTACAACCGCTTCTGGCGCGCCGCGAAGGCCGGCGACTGGGATGAGCTGAACCGCATGGCGGACCTCGACAGCTGGGCGCGCTGGTTCCTGGTGCAGGAATTCACCTCGAACCCCGACGCCTTCGCCAGCAACTTCTACCTGTACCAGAACGGCCCCGATGCGCCGCTGTGCGCAGGCCCCGCCTGGGACTTCGACTTGGCGCTGAACAACCGGCGCAGCGCCTTGTGGGGCATATCCGACCTGGGTAATCCCGGGCGCTCGTGGGCCTATCACGACCCGCGCGACACCCTGACGTCGTCGCGCGATTCGAACCCCCACGCCTTCTGCGACATCTACGCCCTGCTGATGGACATCCCCCAGTTCCGCGCCCTGGTAACCGACCGGTACCGCAACCAGATGAAGCCGGCCCTGCACGCCCTTCCCGCGCAGATGGACGCCACCGCGCAGATGATCGCCGAGATGCGGCACGACAACGACCTGATGTGGAAGAACGGCAACGGCGCGGCCGAGTACGCCTCCCTGCGCTCCTGGATTGTGGCGCGCACCGCCTACCTCGACCGCGCCTACGGCGAGCGCCTGGCCCCCGAGAGCGGCGACTACGTGCTGCGTCTGTCTGACGGCACGAGCGCAGGGGCCTTGGCCCGGGGAGGCTCTGTGGTGCGCAGCGACGGCGAGGTTCCCAGCACCGTCACCCTTGAGGCACAGGCCGACGGCACGTACCGCATCAGCGTGGGCGCCTCGGTCCTGGGCCTGGAAAGCGCCCGGCGCGAGGCCGCCGTGCAGCTGGGCGCCGACCGCGGCAACCTGTCGCGCTGGTGGATGGCCCCTGCGGACAACGGCGCCTGCACGCTGGTGAACAAGGCCACGGGACTGGCCCTTTCCTTCGGAGGCGCACAGGCCGAGGCCCACGCGCTGACCAACGACCCCGCCCAGCGCGTCACCCTGGCTCCCACACGCGTGCACCGCCATGCGGGCGCCGTGGCGATCAGCACCTCGGTTGAGGTGTCCCGCGCCGCCTACGCCTCAAGCGAGCACGCCATTGTGGTGTCGCGCGAGGCCTACCTGGACTCCATCGCCTCGCTGAGCCTGGCGGGCAGCTACGACTGCCCCATCCTGCTGTGCGAGACGAACCGCGTGACGCAGCCGGTGCTGGACGAGCTTGAGCGGTTGGGCGTGCGCCACGTAACGGTAGTGGGGGGCGATGCGGTGGTCGGTGCCGACGCCTACCGCCAGCTTCAAGCCGTCCCGGGGCTGAAAGTCGAGCGCCTGTGGGGGCGAAACGCCATGGGAACCGCCGCCAAGGTGGCTGAGCGCGTGTTCCAACGCGAAGGCCGCGACAAGGGAGCCGTGGTCGCCACGATCGCGGGCTACCACGACGCGCTGTCGATATCGTCGTACTGCTTCCGGCACAAGGTGCCCGTGCTCCTCAGCGCCGACGGCCCGAGCGGACGCCTGTCCGACGAGGAGGTGAAGCTGGTGAACAGCACCACCGGGCGCATCATCGTCACCGGCGGCGAGGCCGCCGTATGCCGCGCGGCCGCGGAAGACACCTTCGTCGGACGCGACCTGGTGCGCCTGGGAGGACGAAACGCCTTCGACACCTCCAACCAGATCGCCACCTACCTGGTGAATCAGGGCCTGCTGCGCGCCGACGCCGTGTCGCTTGCCACCGGCAACCCCGAAAGCGGCGGCACCGACGCCCTGGTAGGGTCCGTGATCGCAGGCAAGGCCGACCATGCCCTGGTGCTGTGCTGGGACGACCCCGCGCGCGGCCTGCTGAACGACACCGTGATCCAAGGCGGTCCCGATTCGGAGGGCGCACCCAGCTTCATCGGCGCGCACCTGAGCACCATCGCCCGGGCCCACATCATGGGCGGCACCGCCTGCGTCACCGCCGAAACCCAGACGCGCCTCGACCGCCTGCTGACGAAGTAGGCGCTGGACGGAAGGCGAGCGCCGGGCGCCCTCCCCCGGCTCTCGAAAACGTGCTACGATTTTGTAGAAAGTATTACTGAAGCGCCAAGGCGCGCCTGCGCTTCGGCGCCGTTTTCGGAGGGCCCGATGTACGACTTCATCTGCTCGGATGCTACGACCGTCTCTCTGGGTGACGCCCTGACCAGACGCGGGCAGCGCCTCTGCGGCCGCCTGGTGGTTCCCGGGTCGAACGCCCACGTGGCAACCACCCTGGTAATGGGCGAGACGGAGGGCCCCACCCTGCTGGTGTCGGCCGGCGTGCACGGAGCCGAGTACGTCGGCATCGGCGCCGCGGGCCTGCTCGCGCAGCGCACGCAGCCCTCCGAGCTGACGGGCACCCTGATCGTGCTGCACTGCTGCAACCTCGGCGCGTTCCTGAACCACGTGATCGACGTGATGCCCGAGGACGGGCTGAACCTCAACCGCGCCTTCCCCACCACCGATGCCGACACGCCCAGTCAGTGCATGGCGCGGTTCATCGAGGGAATAGCCTGCTCGTACGCCGATGCGCACCTTGACGTGCACAGCGGCGACGCTCATCAGGACCTGCTGCCCCACTGCTACTACAGCGCCAACCCCGCGTTCGGCGATACCGCGCGGCGCTCGCACGAGCTTGCCCTCAGCCTGGGACTGCCCTTCGCCGTGGCCACGCTTGGCACGCGCTGCGTGTACCAGAACGCGAACTGGCGCGGCGTGCCCTCGGTGCTCACCGAGATGGGCCGCCAGGGAGTCTACGACCCCGAACTGGCAGACCAGTACGCAGTCTCCCTGATGAGGGGATTGGCGCACCTGGGAATGCTGCGCCAGCCGCCGGGAAGGGCGCCGCGCACCGCCGACCTGCTGACGGCCAGCTACCCCGAGGCTCCGATGGAAGGCTGCTGGCATCCGCTGGTGAAGGTGGGCGACCGCGTGAAAACCGGGCAGCTGCTGGGCACGATTCGCTCGTTTTTCGGCGACGAGCTGGCCCGCATCGAGGCGCAGCAGGACGGCGTCGTGCTGTACCTCACCACGGCGCTGTCCACGCGCAAAGGCGCCGAACTGCTGGCCTACGGAGCATAGGGGCGACGCGCAAGGCGGGCGGCCGGCTTCGAGCCCGGCGCAGAGCGTCCGCGCGAAGCCGCACGGACGCCTTACGGCACGGACGCTTCGCAGCACGAACGCCTTACAACACCGCGTCGATCAGGGACTGCGTGTACGGATGCTGCGGATTCCCGATCACGTGCGCGGTAGGGCCCTCCTCCACGATGCGGCCGTCGCTCATCACCAGCACACGGTCGCACATCTGCTGAACCAGGGCCATATCGTGGCTGATGAACAGCAAGGCCAGCTGGCGCTGACCCCTGATGTCGGCCAGCAGCTCCATCACCTGGCTTTGCGCGGTCATGTCAAGCGCGCTGGTGGCCTCGTCGCACACCAGCACCGACGGTTCCGACGCCAAGGCGCGCGCGATGGCCGCGCGCTGGCACTGCCCACCGCTCACCTGGTGCGGGTAGCGATCGGCGAACGCAGCCGGCAGGCCGCAGCGCGTGAGCAGCTCCTCCGCGCGCTCGCGGGCCGCCGGCGCCGCGACGCCGGCGTTCATCAGGCTCTCCGCAATTCCCCGGCCCAGCGTGCGACGCGGGTCGAACGACGCCTGGGGCTGCTGGAACACCATCTGGATGTGCCGATAGTGCCACCGCGCCGCAGACCCGCGGTCGCAGCGCACCTCTCGGCCATGCACCTGCACGCTGCCCGCCGTGGGCCGGTCGAAGCCCATCACCAGCGCGGCCACCGTGCTCTTCCCGCTGCCCGAGGCTCCCACCAGGCCCAGGCACTCCCCCGCGCCCAGCTGGAAGCTCACGCCATCCACTGCCGTCACCGCGGCGCCATCGGGACCCGCAAACACGCGGCGCAGGTCGCGCGCGATCACCACGGGGCTCATCGGCCCTCCCTTCCGGTCAGCTGCGGCACGGCGTCCAGCAGGGCCCGTGCTTCAGGGCAGGCCCGGTCGGCGCTCAGAACATGCGCGAGGGGGCCCTGGTCGGCCACGGCTCCCCCGCTCATCACCAGCGCCTCATCGCACAGATGGCGCGCCAGCGCGATGTTGTGCGTGATCAGAACCAGCGCCACGCCCTCATCGGCGCTCAGGCGCGCCAGCTCGTCAGCCACCGCTCGCTGGGCGATCACATCCAGGCTGGCGGTGGGCTCGTCGGCGAACAGCACGCGCGGACGCAGCAGCAGCGCCAGCGCGATTCCCACGCGCTGGCCCATGCCGCCCGAAAGCTCGGCGGGGTAGCCGGCCATCACGCGCTCGGGGTCGGACAGCGCCAGGCGCTCCAGCAAAGCGGCGAATCGCCGCGCCACCTGGGCGCGTGACGTGCGCTCATGCGCGCGGACGGCCTCGAACGCCTGGGACCCGATGCGCCGCACCGGGTTCAGCGACGCCAGCGCATCCTGAAACACCATTCCCATCGAGGTGCCGCACAGGGCCCGCAGCTGAGCGGGGCGCAGCTGCGTCAGACTGACCGGCGCCGCGCAGCCCTGCGGCCTCAGGCGAATGTCGCCGGCGCTGATGCGGCCGCCAGGGGCCAGCAGACCCAGGGCGGCGCAGGCAAGGGTGGTCTTGCCGCTTCCCGATGCGCCCACCACGCCCAGCGCTTGGGCCTCGCTCAGCGCGAAGCTCACGGGGCCGACCACCGGCCGGCCGCCGTAGCTCACCTCCACGCCCTCGTATTCCAGCACCGCCTGGCCCATTGCCGATTCCGCCCTCTACTTGCTGATATCCAGATCGGCGGAAAGCTCGTAGTAATCGCACGGATGCGGCACCAGCCCCGTCACGCCCGCCTGGCACACCATGCCCAAAGACGAGTGAGCGGCGAACACGTAGCCGTTGTCGTCCAGCAGGGTCTGCGCCATGCGCGTGCCCAGCGCGGCCCGCTCGGCGGGATCGAAGGCGGCCTGCAGCTGAGCGGCCTGCGCCTCAAGCGCATCGGAATGATAGCCGCCGAAGTTCTTGCTGGCCTTGTCCAGCGCGAAGGCGCGGAAGAAGTACGCGGGGTCGCCCGTGGGGGCCGTCACCAGCGTGCTTGCGTACACATCCCACGCGTCGGGCTTCTTGCGCAGCTCGATGTGGGACGCCGTACTGTTCACCTGCACGTCGAATCCGATCTTCCGCAGTGTGGCCTGGGCCGACTCCGCCAGCAGCGGCAGTTCGGCACGGCCGGGGTAGGTCAGCCAGCGCAGGGTGAGGCGCTGGCCGTCCTTTTCGCGCACCCCGTCGCCGTCCTCATCGACCCAGCCGGCCTCCTCAAGCAGGCGCATGGCCTCGTCGGGATCGTAGGCGGGCGCCGTGACGGCCTTGCCGCCGAAGGGCAGGTTCTGCGAGAACGGCCCGTCAGCCACCGCCCCGTTGCCCTGCAGCAGGGCATCCACGAAGCCCTGTCGGTCGATGCCCCTGGCCACCGCAGCCCGCACCGCTGGGTCGGCCATGATCGGCGAAGCGTGGTTCAGCTGGGCGAAGAACACCCGGTTCGACTGACGCTGCTCGATGCGGTAGCCATCGTTGCGAAACAGCGGGTAGTTCGCGAACTGGATGCCGCTGGCGGCGTTCACCTCGCCCGACTGCAGGGCGTTCGCCAGCGTGTCGAAGTCGGTGATCGAGCGCACCACCACGGTGCCCACCTTCGGCGCGCCATCGCGGTACGCGGCGTTCGCCTTCAGCGTGATCTGGGTGTCGGACACCTCGGTGGCAACGTAGGGGCCGGTGCCCGACACGTTCTGGTCAGCCGACACGCCTGCCTGCATGTCGATGATCGCAGCGTAGGGGTCGCACAGGTAGTTCACCAGCGCGGGCGTGGGCTTCGAGGTGGTGATGGTCAGCTGATTGCCCTCGGCCTCGATGCTCTGGATGTTCAGCTCGCCGGGCGCGCGGTCGTGATTGGCCACCAGGGCCTCCAGGCACTCCTTCACGGCCTGGGCGTCAAAGGCGCGCCCGCTTGAGAACTTCACGTCAGTGCGCAGGGTGATGCGGCAGCGCGTGTCGTCCAGGAACTCGTAACCCGTGGCCAGCCAGGGCTCGGGACGCATGTCGTCACTGAACCTGAACAGCGTCTCGCCCACGCCGTAGCGCACGCAGCTCCAACCTGAGTACGCGCTGTGCGGGTTCAGGCCCGCATCATCCATCGCCACGCCGTAGCTGGTGGTTCCGTACACCACCTTCTTGTCCTGAGGGTCGCTTGCCCCGCCGGCAGATTGGCCTGCCTGCGAGCCCGTCTGGCCGCATCCCGCCAGCCCCAGTGCTCCCACCAGGCAAACGGCCGCCACCAGAGCTCCCCAGCGCCGCGCCGTCTTTCCCATCAATGCCATACCGCTCTCCTTTCCCGTCGTCGGGCCGCCCATGGGCACACCCGCCTTTCCCGTTTCACCAGCAAGGCCTCCTGCGCCCCGGAACGGGCCCGGCCTTGCATCGTCATCAGCCGAAGGCGCCGTGCGCTGCGAAGGGTCGATCGCGTCGCGCAGGGCATCGCCCAGCAGATTGAACGTCAGAACCGCGACGAAGATCGCCATGCCGGGCGCAACCACCGCCCACGGGTTCGTCTGCATGAGGTTGCGGTTGTCGCTCATCATCGACCCCCACTCGGCCGCAGGGGGCTGCGCCCCCAGGCCCAGGAACGACAGGGCCGCCAGCTCCATCATCATGGTGCCGATGTCCAGCACCGCCGTCACCAGCACGGGGCCTGCGATGTTGGGCAGCACATGCCGCGCGATCACCTGCGCCTCGGTGCAGCCGGCCATGCGAGCCGCGCGCACGTACAGGGCCGAGCGCTGCGTCAGAGCCAAACCGCGGGCGATCCGCGCGTACTTGGGCCAGCTGATCAGCGCCAAGGCCAGCACGGCGTTGTGCATGCCCCCGCCCAGCACCGCAGCAACGGCCAGGGCGAACACCAGCCCGGGGAAAGCCAGGAACACGTCGGAAACGCGCATCGCCAGCGAGTCGAGGCGTCCCGGCCGCCATGCGCAGGCCACGCCCACCGCCGTTCCCGCGCACGACACCACCGTCACCAGCAGCAGCGTCCAGAACAGGCTGGTTTGGGCGCCCACCAGCACGCGCGAGAACAGGTCGCGGCCCAGGCGGTCGGTGCCGGCCCAATGGTCGGGCCCCGGCGGCCTGAGCGCCTGGGCGAGGTCCTGAGCATACGGGTCGTGGGGCGCCAGCGGCACAGCCAGAACCGCCACCAGCACCAGCAGGGCCGTCAAAGCGCCGAACGTCATCAGCCGCAGACGCGCGGACCCACGGTGCGGCCGCGTCGCGGCAGCCCGCGTCGCTCGTGCAGGGGATGCGAATCGTGCGGGGCGCTCAAGCCGGATGCTCACAAGCGCTCCCCCGCCTCAAGGCGCACGCGCGGGTCCAACGCGCGATACAGCAGGTCGGCCACCAGGTTCACCGCCACGTAGATGATCGCCATCCACACCACGTAGGCCTGGATGATCGGGTAGTCGCGCAGGGCGATGGCGTCCACCGCCAGCTTTCCGGCGCCGTCCCACTGAAAGATGGTCTCGACGATGGCCGCGCCGCCCAGAAGGTCGCCGATCGACAGCGCCAGCATGGTGACGATCATCACCATGCAGTTGCGCAGCACGCCGCCCACCAGCACCGCCCGCTCGCCCACGCCGCGGGCGCGCGCACCCTGCACGTAGGGCTTCGACAGCTCGTCCAGCACCGCGGCGCGAATCTGGCGCGTGTACTTGCTGGCCATCGACAGCGCGAGGGTGGCGGTGGGAAGCACCATGCCGGCGGGGGTGAGCGAGTCCAGGCCCGATGCGCCAATGCGCGACGAGATGACGGGAAACCAGCCCAGCTGCACCGAGAACACCAGGACCAACAGCAGGGCCACGAAGAAGTTGGGGAGCGCGTTGCCCACGAAGCCGGTCACGCGGATCGCATAGTCGGAAAAGCGATTGGCCCGCACAGCCGCATAGACGCCCAAGGGAACCGAGATCGCCACGGTGGCCAGCACCGACAGGCCCGCAAGCAGCATGGTCGCCGGCAGCTTCGACATCAGGGTATCCAGCACCGGCTTGCCCGACACATAGCTCACGCCCAGGTCGCCCGTAAGAATTCCACCCAGCCATCGGATGTACTGCACCGGAAGAGGGTCGTTTAACCCCAGCTCAGCGCGACGCGCATCCAGCAGTTCCTCGGAAACGGCCGTGCCCTGGCTCTCCGCCAGCATGGTGACCGCATCGCCGCCCGCCAACTGCAGCAGCGAGAACGACAGCACCGTGATGCCCAGCAGGATGGGCAGAAGGTACGCGAGCCTTCTCAGCACGTAGCGTTTCACGTAAGCTTCCCATCTGATGGTATTACGAATTGCAGTACAGTATTATTCGAGATCGCAGGATACCACACCGCCACGTGAGGGAGAAGCCGCGCTTATGCCAGCGACCGCACAGGCGAATGACAGCGAGGACGCTCATGAGGCCATCGAACTTCACCGGTGCATCGCAAACCGCAAAGCCTACGAACAGGAGCGCCATCAGGTGCGATGATTCCACAGACGCGCAGGATGCCCCCGCATCCGATCATGGTTGCGACGACGACAGCCTGGAGGCGCGCAACCTGCGCTACTGGACTCGCCGCTCGGAAAGCTACAGCGCTCAGAACGCCAACGAGCTGCGCAGCTGGAGGGCCGGGGTGTGGACGCGCGAGCTTGAAGGCGAGATAGGCGCCGGCCTGCCCGCATCGGCCCGCGTGCTTGACGTTGGCTGCGGACCCGGGCTGTTCTCGGTTCTGCTGGCCCGCCGCGGGTACCGCGTGTGGGGCATCGACGCCACGCCCGCGATGCTGCGGCAGGCGGAGTCGAACACCCGAGGCATCGAGCCCGCCGTGACGCTCGTGCAGATGAACGCCCAGCGCCTCGACTTCGCCGACGATTCCTTCGATGTCGTGGTCACGCGCAACCTCACCTGGAACCTGCCGCATCCCGCCAAGGCCTACCGCGAATGGTGCCGCGTGCTGAAGCCGGGCGGCGTGCTGGTGAACTTCGACGCCAACTGGTACGGCTACCTGTACGAAAGCCCCGAGCACGCCGCGCGGGTGCGCGAGGCCGTGGGCTCGCGGGGCATCGACGGCTCGGTGCTGTGGACCGACGTGACCACCATGGAGCAGATCGCGCAGGAGGTTCCCCTCAGCGGCATCGAGCGACCTCAGTGGGATATCGCCATCTTGGATGACCTGGGAATGAGCGTACGCGTAGACGTAACCGTAGGCCAGCGCGTGTGGACGGATGACGAGCGCGCGCACTTCGCGGCCACGCCGCTGTTCAAGGTAGTGGCCCGCAAGCCGCTGCGATAGAGTCCATGGCTGCAGAGGCGATGCGGCCCGCACCTGCGCGCGGCGGGGCACATGCACTACCATGCAAAAGACACGCCCGTCGAATCGAAGGACCGCCCGATGACCCTGCCCTCGCTGTTCACCGACCTGGTGCGCGCCCAGTACCGCGCCGACGACGCCGCACGCGTGATCGAGGGGTCGGCGGCGCGACGCGTGGTCAGCCTGCGCGCGAACGCCCTGAAGGCCCCACGCGATCAGATCGCACAGCAGCTTGACCAGGCCGGCATTTCCTGGGAGCCCGTCAGCTGGTACGACGACGCCTTCGTGCTGCCCCATGCCCGCGAGCGCGACGTGTGGGCCCTCAGCGCCTACGAGCAGGGCATGCTGTACCTGCAAAGCCTGTCGTCGATGATGCCCGCGCTTGCCCTGGGCGCACGTGCGGGCGAGGACCTGTGCGACATGTGCGCGGCACCCGGCGGAAAGACCACCCAGCTGGCCGCCCTCACGGCAGGCAAGGCCCCGATCATGGCCTGCGAGCTGCACGCCCCTCGCGCCGAGAAGCTGCGCTTCAATCTGAAGCGCCAGGGCGTGACCTCCGCCACGGTGCTGACCTGCGACGCGCGAAGGCTCGACGCGTTCCTGGCGTTCGACCGCGTGCTGCTGGACGCCCCCTGCTCGGGATCGGGCACGCTGCGCGCCGACGACCCCCGCGCCGCCGAGCGATTCACTCCCGCCCTGCTGAAGAAGGTGGGCCGTGCGCAGCAGGCCCTGTTCGCAAAGGCGCTTGAGCTGCTGAAGCCCGGCGGCACCCTGGTGTACTCCACCTGCTCGGTGCTGCGCAGCGAAAACGAGGACGTGGTAAGCGCCGGCCTGCAGCGCGCCCCGCGCGGACGTCGCTTCGAGCTCAGGCCCCTCGACCCCGCCCTGTTCGCCGATGCGCCGCAGCTGCCCACCGCCCTGGACGGCACCTGCTGCGTGGCGCCCTCGCAGCGCTACGAGGGCTTCTTCATCGCACGCATCGTACGCACCGCCTGATCACGCAGGCATCGCCGCCGTCCTCCCGCGCTGGGTTGGCCTGCGCATAAGGGCCCCTCGCGCAAAGGCCCGCACGCAAAACGACCCCTCGGCTCTGCGCCGAGGGGTCGCCCTTCCCCGCGTTCCGCGGTGCTTGACTGCAAGCCGCCTGCTACTCGCCCTTGCGGCCGCGCAGCTGGCGCACGCGCGTGGCCAGGGCAGCCGAAGCGGCAGCCAGCAGACCCGCGCCCGCAACCGCGGCGCCCGTCGCATCGCCCGTCGTCGGCATGGCGGCCGGGGCCTTCACCACCGGCACAACCTTAACCGGCTTCTCGGGGCCAGGCGCGATCGGCTTCTCGGGGCCAGGCGCGATCGGCTCGTCCTCCTCGTACACCCATTCGCCCACGAAGGCCAGGTCAGCGCCGGCCACCGTGGTGGCCTCGGTGGACAGCTTGTTGGCCTCGGCCACGGAGTCCTTGTACCAGCTGCGGAACCTCCACGTGCCCTTGCCCTCCCTCACCTCGGTAAGGCCCTCAGCGCGGTGGGCAACCGCATCGCCATCGTGCAAACCGGCCCGATTCTGCGGCAGCTGATCGCCGACCGCAGGGGGCAGCTCCTTGCCGGGGGTGCCGCTGACGAACGTGTACGTAGCAGTGTAGGTTGCATCCTCCTCGTACACCCATTCGCCCACGAAGGCCAGGTCGGCGCCGGCCACCGTGGTGGCCTCGGTGGACAGCTTGTTGGCCTCGGCCACGGAGTCCTTGTACCAGCTGCGGAACTTCCACGTGCCCTGACCCTCGCGCACCTCAGGAGTGGCGGGCGCGGCATGGGCGACGGAGGTGCCATCCTGCAGGTCCGTCAGATTCTGCGGCAGCTGGGCCAGCACCTCGGCAGGCAGGTCCTTGCCGGGGGTGCCGCTGACGAACTGATAGGTGGCCGCGAACCTCTGCGCCCAGTAGCCCAGATTGATCGTGTTCGAAGCAACCTCGTTGATCGGCTGCGCCGTACGCGTGGGGAATGAGAGCCATCCGCTGCCGATGCTTCCTATATCGGCCACCGCGCTACCCCGCACCGAGCCCATAACGGGAATGACGGCACCGCTGGCCGCCAGCTCGGCCGCCTTGGCATCGGCAATGCGCAGCACGCTTGCCTTCGCCTGCTCGTCGGTCAGGTTGGGCTGCAGAGCCTTCAGCTCATCGCGCGGAATGACTCGCAGCGTCATGTTCTCCGTGATCGTCTCGGCGATCGACTTGCCGTTACGCGGGACCACCGACGTCTCGGGAATCTTCTCGTTGGCGCCATGGCGCAGCACGCAGCGCACGATCAGAGTGCTCGAGCCGTTCGGCTTCACGCCGAACTTCACCTCGGGGTTGGTGTTGCTGACCAGCGACGAGAACGCGTTCTTGGTGTTGCCCAGGTCGGCGCCGGTGCTCGGGTTCAGGATGTTCAGGCGCTCGCCCTGCTCGTTCAGCACGTACAGGGGCCGCCACGAATAACCCGCGAAGCTCAGGTACAGGTTCTCGGGCAGGGTGATGCCCTCGCCCAGCTTCACCTTCAGATCCACGTACGTGTAGCCGGCATCGCCGGTCAGGCGCGTGTCGAACTCCTTGTCGCCCTTGTACAGGTCGGCGTAAGCGCGGCTGAGCACCGGAATCCAGCTATTCGTCATGGCGGGGTTGCGGTACACCAGCATGGCCACCGAGGGGTCCATCTCGAAGTGAGACGTCAGGCGCACCTCGTTGATATCGGTGGTGTCGTTCTTCTTGGCGTACGTATCGATGACCGTTGTGGAGTTCTGCTCGGTGGTCACCGCGTGCTCGTCGGTGTCGGGCAGGAAGTCGGCCGGCGCGCCGTCGATGCTCACCGTGTTCTTGTTGATGGCCTTGGCCACGCGATTCATGGCGGAAACCAGCTGCAGGCCCATCGAAATCTGGTTGTCGCCCAAGGGCTCGTCATTGGGCGTCATGCTGTAGTACACCGCGTACAGCTTGGCGTCGGCAGGGATGCCGTTGGGGAACGCGGTCTTCACCGTGTCCTCGGCCGAGAACAGGCGCGCGCCGGGCACCAGACCGTTCTCGGGGCCGGGAGCCTGGTCGGACCAGCCCAGGAAGGTCTTCACGGCACCGCGGTACGAGCCGTGGTTGGCCAGCGGCTTGCCCAGCTTGTCATCGGCGCTGGTGTAGTCGCGCGTGGTGTCCTGCTTGACGCGCGACTCGTTGGCCCACTGGCCCACCAGCGCAACGGTGGCCTCGTAGGGGTTGGCGGCGGCAGGCTGAGCGCCCGACGCACCCGCAGCGGAGCCCCCGGGCTGACCGGGCGACGCGGCTGAGTCGGGCGCCCCCGACGCGGGCGCGCCGGCAGTCGGAGCATCGGCGGCACCGGCAACGCCGGCGACGTCTCCCGCAGCGGGCTGTGCCGACGCATCGCCCGCGTTCGGTGCGGCAGGCGCAGCCGCGCCCTCGCCTGACGCGGACGGCTGGGTCTCGGCCGCCTCAGTCGCTGACGCCACGGCCCCCTCGTTCGCCTCCTGGGCCAAAGCCACCGACGGCGACGCACCCACCAGCGCGGCGCTGATCAGAAGCTTCGAAAACACCTGTCTGCCCACCACATCCTCCTCTGCTCCGACTCAACTTCATTGAAAACAGACCTGCTAATACCTCACAAATGCGAGCATATTATAATCTATTATAAAACTGATCTGTTCATAATCGAAATATTTTGATTGTTTCTTCAATCGATGCCTCCCTCGCCGTAAAGAGAGGGCTTTTCTGAGCTGCGAGAAGTTCGACCAATTGCTCTCTGAGCATCGCGGCAACCAAGCTGGAGCGTTCGTGAGCGGTACCGTTTCTTAGAGGACGCGCGTAAAATGAAGCGTCCTGAATACGCAATCGTTCCGAAAAAGGTGCACATGAACTTCCCCGCCGAAGCTTTGAAGCGCGTTCCCCTTCCGGTGTCCGGCGTCGCCCTGGGTCTGGCGGCCCTGGGAAACGCCGTCGGCCAGGCTTCCCCCGTCCTGCGCCTGACGCTGGGATGCGTCTCGGCCCTGCTGGTGCTGATTCTGCTGGCGAAGATCGCCTGCGTGCCGCGCTTCGTGGCTCATGAGCTGCAGAACTCCATTCTGGCCAGCACCTTCGCCACCCTATTCATGACCTGCATGCAGCTGGCAACCTACCTTGCCCCCTACGCCTACGGCTTCGCCTTCGCGCTGTGGCACGCGTCAGTAAGCGCGCATATGGTGCTCATTGCCCTGTTCAGCGTGTATTTCTTCTCGCGATTCGAGCTTACCGACGTGCATGCCACCTACTTCATCGCCTACGTGGGAATCATCGTGGCCTCGCTGACCTCGCCCACCTTCCACGTCGAGCCTTTGGGCGCAGCGCTGTTCTGGTTCGGCCTGGCCCTGTACGCCGCATTGCTGGTGCTGGTCACCGTGCGCTACCTGCTGCACGAGGTGAAGGTGCCGGCCAAGCCCACGTTCTGCGTGTACGCGGCGCCCATGAGCCTGTCGTTGGCCGGGTACCTCGCCATCGAACCGCATCCCAACCTGATCATGGTGACGGTGATGCTGGCAGCCGCCCAGCTGCTGTTCGTGATGGTGCTCACCCAGGTGCCCTCGTTCGTGCGCGCAGGATTCTTTCCCAGCTACGCGGCCATGACCTTCCCCTTCGTGATCACCTCGGTGGCATTGGGAAGAAGCCTGGAGGCCTTCGGGGCGGCAGGCTGTCACGTTGCCCCCTGGCTCTGGGGGCTGCAGCAGGCCGAGACCGCCTTCGCCTTTGCCATGGTGATGTTCGTGCTGATCAGCTACGTGCGCTACCTCGTGCGCTGCGCTCGCGAAGCGTGGGGGGAGGCGCGCGCGGCGTAACCGATGCGCACGGCGGAGACGAGTGGGCGTGCGCGCTGAACGACGGAAAGCGAAGCTGGTCGGCGTCAGCGCGGTGGGCGCCCGCTTCGCAGGCGGTCTGGGAATCCGAAGCTGGTCGGCGTCAGCGCAGTGGGTGCCCGCTCCGCAGGCGGCCTGGGAATCCGCGAGCAGCCGGGAAAGTCGAAAACTTTACGCTGTTGGTCTGAAAACCTATTCATCAGGCATTCTTTGCACTAGACAGGCGTCTTGGCCGGGTAAGATATCAAGAGGCGAACACCTGCCCCCGTCTGTGAGAGGAGAGCGCCATGAACAAGCGTCCCATCGAGCCCTTCGAGCATGCCAGTCAGATCGCCCAGGCCGTACCGCGCGGCGTGCTGCTGACCTCGAAAGCGGGCGACGAGGTGAACTCGATGGTTATCGGGTGGGGGCATCTCGGCACCATCTGGGGGCGCACGGTGTTCGTGGCCTACGTGCGCGCGTCGCGCCACACCCACAGCCTGCTGGAGCGAAACCCCCAGTTCACTATCAACGTTCCGACGGAGCGGATGCGGGGCGACATCATGAAGGTCGCCGGCACGCAGACCGGGCGCGCGGTGAACAAGATCGAGAGGCTGGGTCTGACCCTGATCGACGGCGAAGTGGTAAGCGTGCCCGCTGTGGCGGAATGCCCGCTGACGCTGGAATGCCAGGTGATGTATCGGCAGACACTCGAGGTGGAAGGCATGCCCGGCCAGGTTCGCGAGCGATTCTATCCCGTTGGCGTGGCCGATCCAGACGTCACAGGCGCCAACCGCTACACCCACGTGGCGTATTACGGTGACGTGGTGGCCAGCTACCTGCTGGAAGACTAAGGGCCCGCGAGCGCTTTCGCCCGACGCCGTGCGCGGCGGGGCACGCCATCTGCGCAATCAACGCGATTCGCACGATTCGCACGACCTGCGCCGGCCGCATCGCCTGCGTCTCACCGGCCGCCTCGCCGGCCTCGCTCACCGCACCTACCGAGACCGCACCGACCACACGTACCGAAGGAGACCGTATGACCTCTGCATTTCGCATAGCCACACGCCAGGACGCGCCACTGATCCTGCGCTTCATCACCGAGCTGGCCCGCTACGAGAAATCCGAGGACCAGGTGATCGCCACCGAGCAGCTGCTCGTAGAGCACCTGTTCGATCGCAAGGGCGCCGAGGTGCTGTTCGCTCTGGACGGAGATGGGCGCGAGGTGGGATTCGCTCTGTTCTTCCACAACTTCTCGACCTGGCTGGGACGCAGCGGCCTGTACCTGGAGGACCTGTTCGTGCTGCCCGAGGAGCGCGGCAACGGGTACGGCAAGGCGCTGCTGGGTCAGCTGGCTCGCATTGCGGTCGAACGCGGTTGCGGCCGCATGGAGTGGTGGTGCCTGGACTGGAACGAGCCCGCGATCGGCTTCTACCGATCGATCGGAGCCGTGCCGCAAAACGAGTGGACGACGTTTCGCCTGACCGGCGACGCGCTGGAGAACCTCGCCGCCGAGTAGCAGAGCTAGGTCGAAGTCACGGCCCGAACCTCGCCTCAGCGGGGCGGCGTCAAACGATGCATAGGCGCATGTCGTCGCGCCCCCCTGCGTTCGTCGCGCCCTGCGTCGCCCTTCTAAGTTGAGCGGCAAGACGACCAGGCGCGGGCGAACTGCGCCTCAAGCCGCCATCGGCATGCCGCCATCAAAGCTGCTGCCGATGGCGCTAACGACACTTTTCTGTCGTTAGCGTGATACCCGATTGCTCTAACGACTTTTTTCGGCCATTTTTTTGCGTTAGAGTTCCAGATTTTGCTCTAACGATATTTTTTGCCTCTTTTTTTGCGTTAGAGTGCAGGCATGCGCGAGCGTTCGCTACCAGACCCTCGTCGCGGCTTGCATGCGACGCCCTGCAGCAAAGCAAATCCGCACCGCAATCGACATCCAAGGAGGCGGGCATGGATATCATCGAAAACGGCCAGGGATTCCTGCGTCAGAACCTTCATGGCGACATGGCTTACGCTTCGTTCTGCCCTGCCCCCCTCGCAAGCGTTGCGCCCCTTAGCCTCGATGACAGCGCGGCTCGACTGCTGGCCAAGTGCTCCCTTAAGCTCGGAGAACTTCAGGGCTCGCTGAGCTTCGTGCCGAATGCTCCCCAGTACCTTGCCATGTACGTTCGCAAGGAAGCGCTAGTCTCGTCGCAGATCGAAGGCACGCAATGCACTTTCGACGACATTCTTGACCCTCGTCTGGCGAATCGCAGTGCCGACGTTACAGACGTGGTGGCATATGTGCGGGCTCTCAACCACGCCACCCAGCGACTCTCTGAACTGCCTCTTTGCATACGCCTTCTGCGTGAAACGCACCGCGAGCTTCTGCAGGGAACGCGTGGGGCCGAACGGAACCCCGGACTGGTGCGCACTTCGCAGAACTGGATAGGCACAGGAGGATGCGGTCTCAGCCAGGCCGCCTTCGTGCCCCCTAACATCGAAGACATGACCTCTGCGCTTATCGATCTTGAGGCGTTCATGAACGATGACCGAGAAACGGACCCGCTGATCAAAGCGGCGCTGATTCACTATCAGTTCGAAACGATCCACCCCTTCCTCGACGGAAACGGGCGCCTGGGAAGACTGCTGATTACCCTGTCGCTGATGAACGACGGGGTGCTCTCACAGCCTCTTCTCTATCCCTCCTACCAGCTGAAACTACGCAGAAGCGAATACTACGACCAGCTGATGAACGTGAGGCGAACGGGTTCGTACGCTTCGTGGGTGTCGTTCTTCTGCGCATGCATGCTGGCCGCCGCCGAAGATGGCCTCGAAAGCATCCATAGCCTGGCCAGCCTGCATGAGGAAAGCCTGCGCAAGATCAACGTCGGCCTGGGTCGCACCGCACTGAACGGCCATGCGATGCTGTCCCTGCTTGAAGAATGCCCCCTGCTTGATGTGACCTTCGCGACAGAACGTCTCGGCCTGTCGCGCACGACAGTGGCAAATCTAATGAAATCGTTTGTTGAAATGGGCATTCTTCAGACATTGAACGAAGGGCGCAGCAGGTACCGCATCTATGGGTACGAGCCTTATCTGAAGATTCTCCGTCGGGGAGCAAGCCCTCTGTAGCGGCTTGGCGGCCATTACGCACCCGCCGCCGAATCCGCGCGCGGCGCACGCAAAGCCGTCAGCGCCGGATACTGCGACACCACCACGCCCGCGAGGATCAGCGCCACTCCCAGCACCTGGAACGACGACACGGCCTCGCCCAGAATCAGATACGACAGCACGATCGAGGTGGGCAGCTCAGATGACGCAAGCACGCTTACCACGCCGGCGGGCAAAGCGGGCCCGCCCCAGCCGAACAGCAGAACGGGCAGGAACAGGGCGAACATCCCCTGCGTGAACCCGAAGGGCGCCTGGCGCAGAACCTCGCCGCTTACCAGGAACGACGGGCACATCACCACCGCCACCGCAACGGCAACCACCAAGGCGCCGCCGCAGATTTCGAACCCGCGCTGCATCGAGGGCATCTGCGCGGCCGCGCTGCTGGAGAACACCACGAACAGCGTGTAGGTGACGGCAGAGGCCAGGGCGAACGCCATTCCCGCCAGGTCGTACGATACTTCGGGATTCCCTGGAGCCAGCCCGCTGGCAAGCAGCGTGCCCGCCACCACCACCGCAGCGGCAAGCGTCTCCCACCAACGGGGCGGCCTGCGCGTGATGATCGCCTGGGCAACGATTCCCATCCACGTGAACTGGAATAGCAGCGTCAGCGCCACGGCAACGGGGAGCGTGGCCAACGCGATGCTGTAGAACACCGTGGTCAGCCCCGACATCACGCCCGTAAGAATCAGCTTGGCATGGTGGATGCCGGAAGCGCCAACCCAGCAGATACCGCGAGCGCGCTGAATCATGCAGGCCACGGCAAACAGAATCGCCGCGAACACCGTTTGACCCACCGTGGTCTGCGCCCAATCGAATCCCTGCTCATAGGCCATCTTCACCACTGGAGCCATGCCGCCGTAGCAGGCGCCGGCAAGAAAAACCAGCAGCGAGCTTCTCAGCATGGTCGAACCGCGCGTCATTGCCTGACTCCTCTTCCCACCAGTCATCGAAAGCGAGCCTTCTGCCGCCTGTACCGCCCGCGCTGCCTGTGCCTCCTGCAGCGCCCTTTTCCGACGCCCTTCTCCGGCGCGCCGCTCCTCATCCATAAGCGAAAAGCGCACACGGGTCGATTCGCACGTGCCCTACAAGTATAGGCCCTGATGACCGTCAGGAAGCAAGTGCTCCGAATTATGAGCGATCGCCCTGCGAAGAGGGAAGCGCCAAGATGAAGTCGGCCAAACTGAGCGCAGTGGCGTCGCCGCTGCGGAGGGGCATGCCGCCGTTGCGAAAAGCAGCCTGATGACGCCCACGCGAAGATGCCCCGACAGCGCAGGCGCGCCATCGGGGCATCTCAGAGAACCTTGCGAAGCGCATCCTAGCTGCGCTTGCGCAAAGGGAGCTCCGTGCAGGTCTGACGCCGGCGAGGCATGGAGCGAAGAGCGGCCCCCGCAGCGATCAGAACAGCAAGGCACGCACCCGCAAGCGGCCCAAGCGGATCGCCTGTCACAGGAAGAGCGTGCTTGCGCACAGGCACGTGGGTGTTGGTGATCGTAAACCCACTGGCAGCATCGCCTTCGATCGTCGTGGTATAGCGCGCGGGGTCCACGCCCGACACCTCGGCCTCCGTGACGGTGTAGGCGATCTCGCCGCCGTCGGCGCGGTGCTTGGGCAGGTCCTCGAAGGCGCCCTTCCAGCCGTTGGCCTCGCTGAGCCTCAGCTCGCGGCCCGTGTCGGCGCCGTCGGCCAGCAGCCTCACCGTGACCTCGGTGCCCCTCGGGCCCACCCAGTCCTTCTGGACGGGCACGCGCGTCTTCTCGGTGTTGGTGTTGGTGATGGTGAAGCCGCCCAGGGCGTCGCCCTCCACCTTCGTGTCGTACTTGGAGCCGTCCACGCCCGACACCTCGGCCTCCGTGACGGTGTAGGCGATCTCGCCGCCGTCGGCGCGGTGCTTGGGCAGGTCCTCGAAGGCGCCCTTCCAGCCGTTGGCCTCGCTGAGCCTCAGCTCGCGGCCCGTGTCGGCGCCGTCGGCCAGCAGCCTCACCGTGACCTCGGTGCCCCTCGGGCCCACCCAGTCCTTCTGGACGGGCACGCGCGTCTTTATGCGCTCGTTCGTCACCGTCTTAATTGCTCCGCCGGACTTCGTCACCGTCAAGGTGTACACCTGGTCAGTGGGCAAATATCCCTTCGGCGCCGTTTTCTCGCGCACCTTGTAGGAGCCCTGCTTCAACGCGTCCGAAGTCACCGTCCCGTCAGGCCCCGTGGTCAGATCAAACGTCGAGCCATCCGGGGCGGTCACTTCAAACACCGCATTCGCCAGCTTGATGCTCTTGTCCTCGGCATCGACCTTGATCAGCCTGATCTTGCTTGCCAGATCCGCGTTTATATTCCCACCGGACGAGGCCGCCTGGTACGCACGCTCCACCTTGGTCTCACCCTTGCTGGATGACAGAATTCCCTTGTTCGGAAGGTAGGTGCCCGGAGTGTACGTGGTTCGGTACCTCAGCTTGTAGGAATCAGAAATATCGCCCAAAGTCAGCTTGAACGTCTTGTTTCCCGGCCCGAAGGTCAGCTTGCCGGCCAAATCAATGGTTTCCAGAACCTGCTGCTCCTCGCCGTACTCATTGTAACGAACGCGCGTGAGCTTGAAGCTGTCCGGAATGAACGACTCATCGGAGTTCTCCATCGAATCGGTAATGACCGCATTGGTGAGCTTCTGCTTGCTATGGTTGATGCGCATCGTCCACTGCGCCTGATTGGGCTTTCCGTCTACCCCGTACCCCCACTTCAGCAGCAACTCGTCCTTCGGACGAACGGGGCCCGTGATGTGCACGTCGCCGGAACGCGACTTCACCACGCCGTTTACGCTCAGATCGAAGCCATTCTTTCCGTCAAGCTTCAGGCGCTCCTTGACCAGCGTGGCCGCCACGCGCATGGTGCCCTTCACGTTGTACTGATTCTCCACGGCCTTGGTGAAGGTAACACGCAGGTTTCCACCTGTGCCATCGGCGCCGGCGGTAACCTGTCCCTTGGCAATAACTTTTCCGTCTTGATTGAGGATATCGAAATTATGGGGGCTCAGCCACGAGGGGAATCGCATCGAGTTAGGCAGGCCCACATCAAAGTAATCACCCTCACGGATGGTCGCGTCCAGATGACTGGCATCCCAGGTGATGACGGTGTAGCAAGCGTCCAGATAGTACAGTTCATCGACTTTCTTACCAAAGAGGTTCTGTATCTGAAAGTCAGTGATCCGAACGTCTATCTGACGTCCAGCTTGCTGAGGGGCAGAGAAGCCCCCCCCCCTGATTTTTCCGATGCTGCGGCAGACTCAGCGCCAGAGACCTCGGCAGCCTGCGGAGAGGAATCGGGCTCCGACTTCAGAGGACTCGCTGCAGCGGCATCAGCTGCAGTCTCCTCCGCCGGAGGTGCGGCAGACGCTTCGGAGAGAGCTCCCGTGATTCCACTGGGAACCACCAGGCTCACCGCAAGCAGCACCCCCAAAAGATGATGCCATCGTCTTTTCATCGCTCCCCACCTTCTCTCGCCAACCGCCAACCAAGAACGTCCTGCGTCATGCGCGTTTCAAGCGGTCACTTCGGGCGATGTCGTGCACAGTGCCCCCGAGCAAAGCCGTCGGTCTTGATGCGGTCTCTTCTGCTCCCTTTTTCATTAATCTAGTTTTCATCTACCGTATATGCGACACGTTAATATGGTTATACTTATTTATTCTTTTAATAATATCCATATGATTTGGTCGTATACAGGAAGCCGAAATCTAAATCTCTTTATTTTTACCACTGTACATGAAGCCCCGTTGAGATCAGATAAAACTTTTCAGGATGTTTTAAATTTTATGACGATATAGTAATTAATACCCAGATGAACGCAGGGTGCCATCCTTGGGCTTAACTTGGACTTCGCCCTCCTGAAAGCCAAGCGCTCACGAAGCGCACCGCTCGACGCAAGCGCCCTCCTCAGCCGCATACAAATGCGCAAGGGCGTGGGGCACGGACGGCGAATGCCAAAGACGCGCTTAAGCGGGCCCGTCTTTACTGACGTGCTTGAGCTGGTCTTCACGTACACGCCGTTGGCAACCTGCGAGAATCCCTGGAATTCGTCGCTACGATCGACCACCCAGCAATAGCGCTCGGCGATTCCACCATAGCTCCCCTTCTCGATGGTCGCGCGATTATCAAACAAAAACCCTGGTCCGCTTTCGCAGATCAGGGTCGTAGTTTTGATCGCGGGGGCAGAATTTGAACCTACGGCCTCCAGGTTATGAGAACATTCCAGCCCCGCCAAGCATCATCATTTTCGCCAACAAGCGACAGACCTGCACTTTTATTGGCAGTCAACGTTCAGGATTATGGGCTCCCATTCGGTTCGACGGGCTGATTCGGCTCCAATTTATCTCCACTTTTTTGAACGAATTACGTCCCATTGATAGGCAAATTCCAATTTGTCGACCTGGGCGACAAAGGAAGCGAACTCGCACTGAAGCTCGATTGGCGGCAACGGAACCTGAAGTTTTCCCAGGTCGGTTTTCGGGATGTTAGACATCGATTTCGCCGATCCATGAGCCAACGCGCGTACGCTATTGGAAAATGGCGAGATACCCAGCAATGCAGTCAAATATATGGCGTCAATACTCTCCAACGGATGCATGCGGAAAACCAGATCGGGAAACATGAGGTTCGGAGTGTCTTCTTTAACGAGCACACAGGCGCCCACAAGCTCAGGAGTATTTTTTCGCGCCACAAGAATATCCCCGAAGCATACCTCCTTACCTGGGACCACTTCGCACCCATCAGGCATGGCCTTATTCTCACTCGAGAGATAAGCGCCCGACGACAAAGCGCTTAGCTTCAAAACGCCAGGCTCGAGTTCATTACGCGGTTCCGCTTTGCAGTTAACACTTTTGCCCGAGTCAATAGATTCGACACAGCTGAGCAGTGGTGCATGATCCCATTTGCACAGCATTTGTTCGGGTGTTGCACCGAACATCTCGATAAACCGGGATTTGACCAGCTCGTCAAGCTTGGTCATATAAGCTTCGGCCAACGCGATCTGCGTCTCTACCAAGCCGAGTTTCTTAAGACACTCTTCCTGAATAGCGAGAGACGGAATGTCAAGCTCCATCTGGCTCAACGCTTCAAACTTAAGATTATGCCTAACGGTCCCCGTGGACCTAAACTCCACTTGGTCAAGCCCAGGCTTGCTCTTGAGAAATTTGACGACATACGCTGGGAGCAAACGCGTCACGTCAACCGAGAAGACGACGTACAGAGGGCTGACAATAGCGCGATCTATCTTGTCCTGAAGAGCGACAGAACCAACGTTGATACGTGAAGGGTTGTACGCAATCATTCCACGCTCGACGACCTTGTAGGCTCTGAGCTCTTTGCTGAACACCTCTTTAGAAAAATACTCTGTCGATGGAACAAATCCTTGAGAGTTCGTAACGCTATAGACGTCAGTGCAGCTTCCATCCTTGTTCTTGGCCTTTGTAGCGGTCACATATTCACCCAGCTTCACCATCTACCCCACCTCCCCGCTAAACCGGGGTTTGAGGCTAGCCAATGTACTTGTGGTGAGATTGCTTCACGTTCTGCTGATCGACCATTGCATAGCAAAGCGTAGTATCAATCTTGCTGTGCCCTAGCAACACCTGCACTTGTTCTATGGGCATGCCCTTGTCAATGGCCCTAGTGGCAAGGGTTCGTCTGAACTTGTGAGGATGGATGCGCTGCCCCAGCTTCTCTCTGCCCAGCTTCCTGAGCATAGCCTCGACGCCGCTGATCTCAAGACGGTCATGCGGTGCGTTCAGGGAAACGAAGAGTGCTGGGTTCCCGTCGTTCCTCATCGTCAAATAGTCACGCAGATGCACCTTGGCACGCGCGTCGAAGTAAACTTTCCGCTCCTTACTGCCCTTGCCGTGCACGATGCATTCCCGGCCCTCGAAGTCAATATCGGCACGATCAAGCTTGACCAGCTCGCCAACACGCATCCCGGTTGAAGACAGCAAATCGATGATCGCCAAATCGCGAACGTTGCAGCAGCCATCCCTCAAGGTCTCCATCGACTCGTCGGAGATGATCGGCTTGACGTCTTTCGTTGCCCGAATCTTCTTGATGCGCCTGGCGGGACTCTTGTAGATGAGGTCCTCGGCCTCCAGCCACGAGAACAGACTCGAAATGATACGGCGCACGTTATCAACCGTAACGTTGCTGACCCCGTTTGCCGACTGGCACGAGAACAAGTACCCCCTCACGTCATCCGTAGACATGCTCGCGAAGGACTTCGCCACCGCATCCGAGAAGCGCCTTAAAGTCGACCCGTAATAGGCCAGCGTCCTTGGGGAGCAGCCCTCGATGGTCTTGGCTGAGAGAAAGGCCTCTATGGCGTGCTCGTTGTCCTGATATCGCCCTTCAGCCGAGGGAAAGTCACCTTCGTCTATCAGGCAATGGCTAAGCACAGCGTGCAGCCTCATCATCTGGCCTCCGTCCAATGCCGGCGCCATGAGCCTCTCAATCTCGCTGATCTCCAGAAGTTTCTCTTGCATGTTCGTCCCCTCCCTGGGTGAGCGCAGGAAAGGACGAGTTCTTAGGCGGCAGGCGTGGTCGCGTTGTCCCTAACCTGCTTGATTATCTGTATGAGCTGCTTCTGCCGCGCGTCATCGAAGAGTCTGATGAAGGACGTTGGCCTGTCGAAGGGTGCCTTCATGAGAGCTGCAGGCTCCATGTAGCCGTTATCCTCAACGAACCCCACCACCTTGTGGACAAAGACCACCTGCTCACGGCTCAGCCCGCCGTCGTTGATGAATTCGGCGAACGCCTCCATGGCCGCCTCGTGGTCCAGTTTGGCGATCTTGCGCACCAGCAGGCCGAAGGGCGTGTCGCCGTAAGCGCTCTGGTAGTCGCGTTCGGTGCCCAGCTCACGCGTGAAGATGCGCTCCAGCTCGTCAAGCTCGAATTGCGTCATAGGGATGTTGCGCTTTAGCTTCGCGATGACGAAGTGGTCCGTGTGCTCGTTGATAAAGCGGTTGACCTTCAACTTGTAGTCGGCGTAGTCCTCGCCAAGGTCGATCAGGTCACCCTCCCTGCGGGATGTTGCGGGGTCGGTGAGGTTGGTGATGACGACAGGCAGCTTCGCGGAGTCGACGAGGAACTTCACCAGGTCGCGAAGCTCGCGGCGCACCTCGTCCAGCGCCGGCGCGCCGGCACCCTCCAGGTAGCCCTCGTCCAGCACCCGGGCTATGAAACCCATCTTCTCCTTCACCTGAGGGATGGTCGCCTTTTCCTGCAGACTCAGTGCGATGTTGGTGACCTTGCGCTCGTACGCCTTGGTATTCCCGCCAAGGACCACCTCCACCATGTAGCCGTACATCAGCGCGTCGAATCTCAGCGCGTACTGGTCCTTCTCGTCGTACTTGACCAGCGGGGCCACCTCTTGCTGCAGCTCCAGCACGTCGCCGTCGCCCAGGCATACGTAGGCGTGCTCGTAGGAGAACTTCTCCACGGCGTGCAGGTGCAGCTTCACCGAGGCCTTCAGGGGGCCCTCTTTGAGGCCGGAGGTAAGGCCGATCATCTGGTACACAATCCTGCTGCGCCACTTCTGGTGGTCGTCATCTGCGTAGGCGACCGACTGCATGGCGCGCACCAGCTCTGCTTGGCGCTTGAATATCTTCTCGGAGAGGCTCTCGGGGTTTTTACCGTCGGCCATGTTCTTGCCCTGGCGGAAGAACTCGAAGTTGCCGCAGTAGTCGAAGATGAGGAACCGGCGCTTGTCCTCGTACTCGCCGTCGATGCGGTCCTTGGCGTAGATGCCAGGGCACAGGCGCGTGCCTCGGCCTATCATCTGCCAGAACTTGGTCTTGGACCTCACCTGCTTGAAGAAAACCAGGTTCAACACCTCAGGCACGTCGATGCCGGTGTCCATCATGTCCACGCTCACCGTGACGACGGGCAGCTCCTTAAGCTTGAACTGGTCGATGACGGTGTGGGCGTAGTCGTCACCATGCACCACGCGGCGGATGAAGCCGCCGGCGGCCAGCTTCGGATACAGCTTGCCGAACCGCTCGACGATGAACTCGGCATGGTTCTTGTTCTGGGCGAAGATGATGGTCTTGCCGACCCTCTCGCCGCCATTGACCTTGATGCCGTTCTCCATCAGGTCCTGCAGCACTGTGTCCACGGTCTGTTCGTTGAACACCCAACGGTTGAGCCGCTGCGACGGGGTGAAGTCCGGTGCCTTGATGCCGTGGGTCTCCTCCCAGTCATCGTCGTAGCGCTGCTTGTCCTCCTCGGACAGGTCGTCGTAGATGATGCCCTCCTCCAGGAACTTCGTGCCAACCTCGATGTTGTAGTAGGGCACCAGGAAGTGGTCCTGGTACACGGCAGTGTCGTACTCGTACACGTAGGTGGGCACCCCGCGCTCGACCTCGAAGAAGTCGTAGGTGTTGCGGTCCACCTCGTCCTTCGGCGTGGCGGTGAGGCCCACCACTTGCGCGTCGAAGTAGTCGAAGATGGCCTGGTACTTCTTGAAGATGGAGCGATGCGCCTCGTCCACGACGATCAGGTCGAAGTGGGCAGGCGTATACAGCCGGTCGCCACCATCGGTCTTGAGGCTGTCAACGGCGTTCAAGATGGTCGGGTACGTGCTGAAGACGATGCGGGCATCCTTGTTCTCCTGCTTGTCCCTGGCCTCGCACAGGTTGCACAGGCTCATGTTGGGCAGGTACTCCTGGAAGGAGTGCTTCGCCTGGCTCACAAGCGCGATGCGATCCGCCAGGAACAGCACGTTGGTGACGTGGTTGGAGCGGGCCAGAACGTCAACCAAGCCCGCGGCGGTGCGGGTCTTGCCCGTGCCGGTAGCCATCACCAGGAGGCTGCGGCGGTGGCCCTCCTCCATGTTGGCGCAGATGGCCTTGATGGCCTCCACCTGGTAGTAGCGCCCCGATATATCCATGTTGACCTGCATGATGTCGAGCGGCAGCGTGCTGCCGCGACGGTTCATCATGCGCTGCAGGTCATCGCGGCTGAACACGCCCGAGCACGGGCGCACGGGCGCGGCCTCGTCGTCGCAGAAGTAGGTGTCGAAGCCGTTGGAGAGGAAGATGAAGGGCGCGTACCCGTACTTCTGCCTCAAGCACTCAACGTACAGCCTCGCCTGTTGCAGGCCCTTCTTGGCGTCGTACATGGTGCGCTTTGCCTCGACGATTGCCAGCGGCTTTCCGCTCTTCCCATTGAGGACGTAGTCGACGTAGCCCTTTCCTTGCGCGTTGGGCATCCCCTCGACCTCCACCTCGGTCTCCACGTTGGAGTCCATGTCCCAGCCGGCATAGGCCAGGTCAAGGTCGATGTAGCGCAGGCGGGTCTCGTACTCGGGTATCTCGTCCGGGTTGAAGTCCGGGCCTGCGGGGGCGGCTGCCTTCGCCGCTGCGAACTGCGCCTGTTGCGCCTTGACCTTGGCCTCCAGCTCGGCGATCAGGGCGTTCTTCTGCTCAATGAGAGACTCGCGCTCCTTGATCGCCCTTACGTCGAGGGCCAGCTTCACGGCAGGCACCGCCGTCTCGCTGAATCTTCGTTCCTCGTATTCGGAGCCGTAGCAGTAATCCAGCCATTGCACGAAGTCGAATAGGCTCCTCAGCGCCAACATGGCGTCCTGAGGCGCCACCTTGCGCTCGGTGTGAACGCTCAAGTTGCCCAACTTCACGATGTAGGGAAGCTTGCCCCAAGTCACCTTGTCGACACTGAACCGGAAGCTGGGCTCGTGAATAAGGGACTGCAGGTTATCCTTGTAGGGCTCGCTTATGTCGGCGTCGGCGGCGTACACCCACTTCACGGCCAACTCCAGCGCCTTGCGGCACCCGACAGCGCACATCGCCGGACTCGTTGAGAGGGTCCGCTCCGCCTCGATGCAAGCAGCGGAGAAGAGCTCGTATTCTGACTTGCCCCTGAGGAAGTCGAAGTTCATGGCTAGTCCTCCTGCCCCCCGAAGTAGCTCTGCGCAAGACTGTCGTACAACGTCTGAAGCTTTTCGATTTGCTGGCGAGCCGCAAATTCCAATTTGTCGACCTGGGCGACGAAGGCAACGTACTCTTCCTGCAACTCAATTGGCGGCACCAAAACACTAAGGCGTTTTACATCTGTTTGGTTGATGCTTGCTTGCCCGATAGCTCGTTTTGCGTTGCTTTCGAAGTACCCCTTTGAATATCTCGTATCGAGCTGCGCGGCCATAAACGCAGGTATCATCAAGGCCTCATTGGCGTGGAGTCGCATCATGTTCGATTCAAATACGACATCCTCATTTAGCTCGCCAACCATCATGGACTTACCCATGTGTCCAATGCTGTTGACTCGATTAATAACGATGTCGCCACGTCTGAGCCCATATCGCTTCAAATCCGAATCAGTGCAGTTCAAACGTTTAAGGCAAGCTGTTCCTGGCCAGCGCTTTTCGAACGAGTCGATACGGACAATGGGAGTTCCCGACCCGTTGACTACATACTCCTTCAACGGCTTGTACATTCCGTTGCTAGGTTGTATAGACAGACAATCTCCAAGCGGGGAAACCTTGTATTCCTTGGGGTTATTGGCCGGATCCCCGAACATCTCGATAAACCGGGATTTGACCAGCTCATCAAGCCTAACAAGAACTTCATTCTGAATCGAAACACATTCAAAGATGAGCTCAAAACGCTGCTCTATTTGCTTTTGCTCTTCAATCCGATAAAGAGGCACAGAAAACTCACTCAATGATTTCTTTCCTATGGCTTTAAACGTACTTCCTGTACCCAAATGTTCAAGTTTAGGACGGCAGGCAAGAAGGAGATGTTTGAGATAGTTTCTTCGGATACCGTCTGACTTTGGCCTAACAGCTGCTAATCCTCGTCCTATACAACACTGCTCAGAAGCAAGATTCACTGCCCCAATAGGCGCACGTACGGAGAGAAGAATATCTCCCTTCTCGGCTACCTTTTTCGGATTGGTACACCATGTTTTTGCAATAGGGCTTACCTTCCCGAAATCTGCGTTTCCCTGAAAGAAAGGCAACCCTTTATGCTCTTTGTTATAGCTATCAGATGAAGGCGACTGACCCATAATCAAGATGCAGGCATCAGCAAGAGAAACTTGCTTCACCATCTACCCCACCTCCCCGCTAAACCGGGGTTTGCTAGTCATTCTGACCACCGCCCAGCATGGCCTCAAGCTCGGCAAGGCCATCGGTCATCTGCCGATTGAGGTCGGCCAACTCCGCCAGGATCTGGCTGGTAGGCGCGTATTCCACCCGCTCGTATTCGGTGGCGGTGTACTTGTTGAAGCTGAAGTCGTAGTCGTTCCCCACTATCTCGGCCTTAGGCACCAGGAAGCTCTTCCGGTTGCGCTCGCGGTCGCGCTCGCCCTCCAGATTCTCCCAGCGCGCCAGGATGTCGGGGATATCATCGCGCTTGGCATCGGGGTCGCGCTTGTCGTCCAGGGTGAAGCCGTCACCCTCCATGTTGTAGAGCCACACGTCGTCGGTGCCGCCGGCGTCGGTCTTGGTGAACACCAGGATGGCCGTGCTCACGCCGGAGTAGGGCTTGAACACGCCGCTGGGCATGTAGATGACGGCCTCCAGCTTCTGGTTCTCAACCAGCTCGCGGCGCAGCTGCGTGTAGGCCTTGGAGTTACTGCGGAACAGCACGCCGTTTGGCACGATACAGGCGCAGCGCCCACCTTTCTTCAGCATCCGCAGGAACAGCGCGATGAACAGCAGCTCGGTCTGCTTAGAGTCGCAGATGGCCTTGAGGCTGGGGTCGATGTCCTCGGCGTCGACGCTGCCGGTGAATGGCGGGTTGGCCAGCACCAGGTCGTACTTGCCGCGGATGGTGTTGTTCTTGCTGATGGAGTCCATGTAGCGGATGTCGGGCATGTCCACGGAGTGCAGCATCATGTTCATGGCAGAGATGCGCAGCATGGTCTGGTCCATCTCGAAGCCGCTGAACTGCTGCTTACCGCCCTTCTGCCCCGCGAAGGCCGCCCAGTCCTCCTCGCCCATGGGGGCGGTGCCGTCAGCGTCCTTCTCGCGCAGGTACTCGGCGGCGCTGATCAGGAAGCCGGCCGTGCCGCAGGCCGGGTCGCAGATGAGCTCGCCGGGCTTTGGCTTCACGAAGCGCACCATCATGTCACGGATGTGCTTGGGGGTGCGGAACTGGCCGTTTGTGCCCGCGGTGGACAGCTTGCTCAACATGTACTCGTACAGATCGCCCAGGTCGCCGATGTGTTCGTCAAAGTCGGCCATAAGGCCCTCGATGCCGCTGACGGCCTTCTGCAGCGTGCGCGGGTTCTGGATGCCGAAGGTGGCGCTCTCCATGCAGGCGGCAAAGGGCGTGCCGTCGTTCAGCGTTTTGATATAGGGGAACACCTGGTTGGCCACCACGTCCAACATGGCCTCGGGCTCCAAATCCTTGAAGACGTTCCAACGCATGCGCTGTCCCTCGGGGGTCTGCGGGAACACATGCTCCTGCGGCACCTCTAGCAGCATCTCCATGCGCTCAGCCTCGAACTCCTTTTCGTCCAGTGAGCGAATGAACATGAGATAGGTGAGCTGGCTGATGACCTCGAGGGGGTTGGTGATGCCGCCCTCCCACATCTTCTGCCAGATGTCATCAATTTTATTCTTTGTTGCGCCTGTGATCATCTACCTGCCCGCCTCCCTCTCGTTGCGGATGTCGTTGAGAATCTTACCCTCGTATGCGAACCGGAGCGTGCCCTGCACGGGATGGTCGAAGCCCTTAAGATCCTGGGGCAAGCGTGAAAGCGACGTCACCTCGTTGTTGTAACGGATGTGGCGGTCATCCTCCACGAAGCGGACAACGCTACCAAAGGGAATACCAACCTCGCTGAACCTGAAGGGACCCCGCCGCACGGTTTCCTTCACCTCGGCAGCGGTCTGCTCGTCGATGAGGTCGTGCAGTTTCTTCTCCGCCATCTACTCGCCCACCTTCTCAAGCAGATCCTTGTTCTTCGCCAGCTCGTTCACCACGGCCTGAGTTATCAGCGCCGAAACGCTGATGCATTGCTCCTTGGCCACGGTCTC
This sequence comes from Berryella wangjianweii, assembly GCA_013201155.1. Lineage (GTDB taxonomy): Bacteria > Actinomycetota > Coriobacteriia > Coriobacteriales > Eggerthellaceae > Berryella > Berryella wangjianweii. The sequence continues at coordinate 1,208,385 of CP053716.1, forward strand.
CAAAGCCTGTTTAAGCTCGGATGTAGCCGCGAAGATGATGCGCTCGGTTTTCTTGGCCTGGCACAGGCGCTTACGCAGCTCGTTGTCGCCCATGGTGCGTGCCACCTCTCATCGCTTTCGCGTGTGCATAAAAGTTATGAAAGATTTTACCACTCACCAGCACCCAAGACCGCCTGATGCCGACCATCGTCTGCCAGCGTCCACAATGCGCGTACCCACGACACCTGTGCGTACCGCAGATGAGACACCCGGACGCCCTTTGCATGAAATGTCGCACAACGCGCATTCCGCATCGCCTCAGCAGACCCTTGTCGCTTCCTTGAGCCACGCCACACTCGCACGACGCCGCACGTTGCCGAGCCAAGGGCCGCGATGGTTCTTCGACTTCTTTTCTCGACGGGCCGCGCCGCGCTTTGCAACGGCGAAGACAGCGCATGGGCACCGCCATGGCCAATGAGCAGGTTGCCCACGTCCGGGCCCCAGCGCAGCATCTCATCGGGAGTAACGAGGTCGCGCTTCTGAAAGGCCATAGTGGCGCCACCGAAGGAAGTGCCCCCGTAGCCGCTGTTCGAATTGCGAGGCTGGTTGGACGTGCGCATCAGTGCCGGATAGGTGCCAATCTTGGGTTAAGGCTCAAAAAGAGCATGTCTGCACGCGGCTCGATCCCCTCGGACTCTCTCCTTGAACATAGAAAAGAGCTCTTGCAAATTGCAAGAGCTCTGGTCATTTGGTCGCGGGGGCAGGATTTGAACCTACGGCCTCCGGGTTATGAGCCCGGCGAGCTACCAGACTGCTCCACCCCGCACTATGTGTTCCCAGTTCTGTGAACCAGGAACGCTTACGATACTTGCTTCTCACAGGCACCGCAAGAAGAATCTCGTCGGCTCCGCTCATCTACATGGGATGTTCACGCACGCCACCGCACGCCATGCGTCGCCGCAAGTCACCCCGAACGGCGTGCGCGCCTGCGGAACCACCGTCGCATGATCTCATGCGCCCCCCCCGGGGGGGTCACGACGCACGCCATCGCACACGGCTTACGCACCCGCAGGCTCGACTGCGTCCCCTTCACCCGTCGCGATCGGCTCCGTCTCTACGCGAATGCGGTCGATCCGCAGGCCATCCATGGCCATCACCGTGAAGCGGACCAGCACATCGGGCCCGCGCAGCTCGGCTTCATCCCCCTCATCGGGAATGCGCCCCAGCAGCGCCAGCAGCAGCCCCGCCGCCGTCTCGCAATCGGCGGCCTCGTTCGGCCGAAAGCCCAGCAGCTCCACCGTCTCGTCAATTGGCCGCAGCCCGTCGATCACCCGCGCGCCATCGGCCAGCAGCTCGACGTGCCCGTCGTCTCCGTGCTGGTATTCGTCGTGCATGCGTCCAACGATCTGCTCCATGATGTCAGCCAGCGTGACGATGCCCGACGTGCCGCCGTGCTCATCCACCACCACCACCATCTTCGCGCTGTTCTGCTGCAGCATCTGCAGAATCCGCGACACCGGCGTTCCCTCGGGCACCGCCTCGATCGGGCGAATGCGCATCTCGTCCAGTGGCGTGCCCGCCGGCGCCGTGTACAGGTCCTTCACGTGGATGAAGCCCACGATGCGGTCCTTGTCGCCGCGACACACCGGATAGCGCGTGTACTTGTAGTTGCGCGCCACCTGTAGGTTCTCAGCCAGCGAATCCTCCAGGTCAAGGCAGATCACGTCCGTGCGCGGGGTCATGATGCCCTCTGCGTCCTTCTCGGCGATGTCGAACACGTTGTCCACAATCGTATTGCTCTCGGGGTCGATCAAGCCACTCTCGGTGGACTCGTCGATCAGAAGCTTGATCTCCTCGCCGGTGTACACCTCGTGATCGCTGGCCGCCTCATGCCCGGCCAGGCGCATGACCACGTTGGTCAGCGAGTTGAACAGCCACATCAGCGGATACGTGATCAGATAGAACACCCTCAGCGGAGGCGCGGTCATCAGTGCGAACCGCTCGGAGGAAAAAATGGCGAACGACTTGGGAATCAACTCGCCCACCACCACATGCAGCGAGGTCATCAGCACGTATCCCACGGCAATTGCCGCCGGCCCCACGGCCGCCTCGGGCAGCCCCAAGGCATGGAACAGCGGCCCTATCAGCGCCGCGAACGCAGGCTCGCCCAAAAAGCCCAAAGCCAGCGATGCCAGCGTAATGCCCAGCTGGCAGGCGGAAAGGTAGGCGTTCACATTCTCGGTGACCACCTTGGCCGCCGCCGCGCCCGGCCTCTTCTGCCCATACGCCATCTCGATCTGCGAGGGACGCACGCGCACCATCGCGAACTCGGCAACGACGAAAAAGGCGTTCATGGCCAGAAAAACGGCCACCAACAGCAGGCTCAGCGCTAACGGCATCGGGACGTGCTCACTCCTTTGAATTGTCGGGTGAGGGTCATTATAGGTATCGCGGCATCGCATGCCGAATCACCGACGCTCTGCGCAGGAAAAACAGCGACATCGCGGGGATGCACAACCCGACGTCGCGGGACTGCTCGCCAGTCGCCGGCAGCGCCCTTCCTCGCTGGTGCGGCGGCGGGGGACGGCGCCCGCCCTGCGCGCAGGGCCGATTGCGCGCGGTGACGCGTCAGACGCATAGCGCCATGCCACGCGAACGTTGCCTTTCGGGCTTCGGGATAAGGCCAAACATTGCGTTCATTTATCACGTTCGTGTGAGCAAGCGAGTTTTTAGTTAATTCCGATGAGGTTCGCGTATAGTGTGGCCTGGATTTCAGCGTCCGCATTGCTGCGGCGCGGCCATCGGTTAAAGAGAGAGGGAAGCAATGAAGGGGATCTTCACAGAGTTCAAAGAGTTCATCATGCGCGGCAACGTCATGGAGCTGGCGGTCGGCATCATCATCGGCGGCGCGTTTACCGCCATCGTCGCCTCGCTGGTCAGCGACATCATCAACCCGCTGATCACCCTGGTGTTCGGCGGCGGAAGCGTCGAGGGCCTGTCCATTCCCGTGCCAGGCACCGAGCAGGGCATCAACTTCGGCAACTTCATCTCGGCGATCATCAACTTCCTGATCGTGGCTGCTGTCGTGTTCCTGCTGGTGAAGGCAGTGAACAGCGCGATGAACGCCGGCAAGAAGCTGGCCGGCAAGGAGGACGCCGAGGAGGCTCCCGCCCCCACCTGCCCCTTCTGCCTGGAAGAGGTAAAGGAGGGCGCCACCCGCTGCCCGCACTGCGCCGGCGTCTTCGACGCGCCCGCCAGCGCGTAGCACGCAGCCTCCGACGGGCGGGCGCATCCCGTTTCCGTCCCAAGCACCGCGAAAGGCCGCAGAGCGCACATGCTCTGCGGCCTTCTTCGTTCCGCGGCGTCGCCTCTGCGCGCGACGCAGTCCGCTTCCCGCGCTAGATCTTGTACATGTACTCGAACACGTCCTCGCGCTGAATCTTGATCTGAATGCCCAGTTCATCAGCTGTTGCAGCAAGACGCTCCTGCACCTCGTTGAAGCCGGCCTCCTGCTCGTCCAGCGTGACCACGGCGGTCATCGAGAACAGGTCGCCCAGAATGGTCTGGCTGATATCGTTGATGTTGGCCTTGCATTCGCTCAGCACGGTGGAGACCGCCGCCACGATGCCCGTGCGGTCCTTGCCCAAGATCGAGATGATGCACTTCATACCCACTCCTCTTCTCGTGGCCTGCGATTGCGCGCCCTCGCGAAACCGCAGGCCCTGCAGACCCTCCGAGTGTAGGGCATAGCGCACCCCCATGCGCCCAAACAGCGCGCCCCGCGTCGAATCGCGCGGCGACCGCACGACGACCGCACGACACTCCCGGGCGCCCTCTATCCACGATGGGCGAAGATCAGATGCATCGCCTCATTGCGCGTGGCCTGGTGCGTCTTGAACGTGCCGCGCACCGAGCTGGTCGTGGTCTGCGAGCCCGGCTTCTTCACCCCGCGCATGCTCATGCACATGTGCTCGGCCTCGATCACCACGATCACGCCCTGCGGCTGCAGCTCGCGCACCAGCGTGTCGGCGATCTGCGAGGTCAGACGCTCCTGAACCTGAGGCCGCTTCGCGAACACCTCCACCAGGCGCGCCAGCTTCGACAGCCCGCAGATCTTCCCATCAGCCGAGGGAATATAGGCCACGTGCGCCTTGCCGAAGAACGGTGCCAGGTGATGCTCGCACATCGAGTAGAAGGGGATGTCGCGCACCAGCACCATCTCCTGATGATGCTCGTCGAACAGCGTCTCGAAGTGCTGATGGGGGTCCTCGGTAAGCCCGGCGCACACCTCGGCGTACATCCGCGCCACGCGCGCAGGGGTCTTGCGCAGGCCCTCGCGCTCGGGGTCCTCGCCGATGCCCTCCAGAATCAAACGCACGCCCCGCTCGATCTTCCCCAGGTCCATGCCGCCGGCCACGCCGCCGTCCACGCTGTCGCCGGCTGCGCTACCGTCAGCCGCACTGCTGCCGCCCGCACCGCTGTCGTTCGCGCTGCCCCCGCTCACATCGTCACCTGCGCCGGTGCCCAGGGCTTCCTCTTGCTCGGCGTTCACCGGGCCCACGCCGTCGGTGCGCCTGGCCCTGTCGATCCCATTCGCGTCCATGCCATCTCCTCGCTATACGTTCAGCTCAAGCGATACCGGGCAGTGATCCGAGCCGAACACGTCGGCGTGGATGCGCGCCGCGGACACCTGGCTTGCCAGCTGATCGCTCACCAGGAAGTAGTCGATGCGCCACCCCGCGTTGTTCTTGCGCGCGTTGAACCGGTAGCTCCACCACGAATACGCCCCCACCTCGTCGGGATGCAGCAGGCGGAACGTGTCGGTGAAGCCTGCGTCCAGCAGTTCGGTGAACTTGCCGCGCTCCTCATCCGAGAAACCCGCGTTGCCGCGGTTCGACGAGGGGTTCTTCAGGTCGATCTCGTGATGCGCCACATTGAAGTCACCGCACATCACCACCGGCTTGGGCAACGTGGCCTGACCGCCCTGCGGAACGCGTCCCTCCTGCAGGTTCAGGCAGAAGGCGCGGAACGCATCGTCCCAGGCCATACGATGGTCAATGCGCGCCAGCTTGTCCTGAGCGTTCGGCGTGTACACATCGACGAACCAGAATTCAGGGAATTCGCAGGCCACGACGCGCCCCTCCGTGTCCAGCTCATCCACGCCCAGGGCATGCAGCACCTGAAGCGGCTCGCGCTTGCTGAACACCGCGGTGCCCGAATAGCCCTTGCGCTCGGCGTAGCTCCAGTAGTCGCAGTGATCGGGAAGCTCCAGCTGGATCTGACCCTCCTGCAGCTTCGTCTCCTGCAGGGCGAACACGTCGGCATCGAATTCAGCGAAGATCTGGTCGAAGCCCTTCTTCGCCACGGCGCGCAGGCCGTTCACGTTCCAAGACACCAGGCGCATGGAAGTCCTTTCTGCTTACTTATGGTAGGGCTCGCCGCGCTCGATGCGGAAGGCCCGGTACAGCTGCTCCAACAGCACCACGCGCGCCAGATTATGCGGCAGCGTGATCGGCCCGAACGACAGCGTTTCGTTGGCTCGGGCGCGCACGGCATCGCTGACGCCGCACGACCCGCCGATCACAAAGCATATATCGCTGGTTCCCTGCAGAGCCAGCGAAAACAGCCTTTTCGAAAAACCTTCGCTTGAGCGGGGCGTTCCGTCGATCGCCAGCAGCACCACGTGCGTGCGCGAATCCAACGAGGCCAGCAGCAGCTCGCCCTCGCGCTCGACCGCACGGGCCTCGCCGCCGGCTTTGGCCGGGTCCACGTCAGCCACCTCGCGCACGCTTACCGTGGCGTAGGCGCGCAGGCGCTTCAGGTACTCGTCGCACGCGGCAACCCAGAAGCGCTCCTTCAGGCGGCCCACCGCCGCCACGCCGATCTTCACCGCGGCTACTCCCCCTTCAGCTTCGAAGCCATGTCCGAGCCAAGAACCACCAGGTAGTCGCTTTGGAATAGATAGTTGCCGTCATTCAGCATGGCCGTGCCGCCACCCAGGGCCTCCACGATTCGCTCGGCACCGTAACGCGCGTTGGCCTTCGCGTACACCACCACCGTTTGCTCGTAGTCGAAGCTTTCGGCGTTACCTGTGGTCACGTTCGTGAAGCCGGCCTCCTTCAGACGCGCGGCGGCGGCGTCGCCCAAGCCGGTGACCCCTGCGCCGTTCTTCACCGAAACCGTGGACAGCATCTGCCCGCCTGCAGAGCCCGAACCCGCCGTGGCGGTCACGGTTCCGGTGCGCTCGTCCACCTCAGTGGCCAGCGCGGGGGGCTCGCCGGCGTTCATGCGGGCGATCATGTCCTTCCACTCCGCCTTCTTGGTGTACGTGTACCAGCCGCCGTTCTCGAACCGCGAGGTAACGGGCTCCATGGCCGTGTAGATGTCGGTTTCGGGGTCGAGTCCGCGCATTACCTGCGCCAAGCCCACGATGTCGGTAACGCCGAGGTCGGTGGTGACGTGCTTCGACAGCGCCGTCACCGTGTTGGCGATGGTGGCGGGGTCGGATGCGAGCATCTTGCGGGCGATGGCCGACAGCACAAGGCGCTGGTTGGCCGCGCGCATGGAGTCGGGGTCGGCATGCTCGCCGTAGGTGTGACGCGACCGGCACAGGATAAGGGCCTGGTCGCCGTTGAGCGTCTGCTCGCCGGCCTTCAGGCTTCCGCCCGCGTCGGAGTCGTCGATGTCCACCGGCACGTTCACGTCGATGCCGCCCAGGGCGTTCACGATATCCCTGAAGCCATCGAAGTTGATCTCGGCATAATGCGAGATGGGAACCCCGGCCATCTTGGACACCGTCTGCACGCTGAGGGTGGCCCCGCCGAACACATGAGCCGCGTTGATCTTCTGCATGCCGTGCTCACCCAGGTCAACCATGGTATCGCGGTGAATCGACACCAACGCCACCTTCTTGTTCACCGGGTCCACGCGCATCAGCATGATCGAATCGGTGCGGTACACCCCGCCGTACTCGGCTTCCCCGTCGCGCTCCTTGGAGCCATCGGTGCCCATCAGCAGCATATAGAAGGGCTCGCGGGCCATGTCGGTTTTCACCAGCGCGCTGTCAAGCGAGCTGTCCAAGCCGAAACGCAGGTTGCCGTCCAGGTTCTGAATCACCGCGAAGGCCGCCAGCGCTCCGGCAAGCGCCAGGCCAAGCGCCACCCACAGGGCGATCGCGCGCGTGCTTAAGCCGCGACGAGCCTTGGCGCCCGGCGCATAACCCCGGCGCCGCTCGTAGTTCGCGCGCCCGTAGGACGCCTGCGAGCGGCTCGCTTCGTCTGCGGATGCGTCGTCGTACCAAGAATCGAGGCGCTCATCGCCGAAGGCGGGGCGGCGTTCGGCCCGACGCTGCGAGGCGGAAGCGGCGCCGGCAAGCTCGATGCTCGGCGCGCGGCGCGCTCGCGCCGACTCACGCGCGGCGCCGTCATGCGCTCGGTCGCGCGTGCGGCCGAAATCCGCCCCCTCGTCCTCGTAGGGAAGTTCGCGACCTCGGGAAAAGCGACTCCCCTGTCCGCGATCGTTCCACACCATGCACCTCGTTTCCGCGGCCTGCGCCGCCTCCGTTCGCCACAGGCGGGCGCTACGAACCCGCAGTCTTCAGTCGTTCCAACATAAAGCGCTGAGCCGCCAGCTCCTCGCGGTCGTCCAGCGGCTTCAGGATCGGCGCCGGCCGACCGCAGCGCCGAGCGTGCCGCTCAAGCGCGCGGGTCAGCAGCAGATCGGCGAATCGGGGGTTCTTCGGAAGCACCGGGCCGTGCAGGTAGGTGCCGAACACCCCGCCGCTCATCACGCCGTCGGTGCGGTCGTCGCCGTTGTTGCCGAAGCCCACCCGGCCGCGAACCTGGCCCAAGGCGCTCAGTCCCGCGCCCAGGTAGGTGCGGCCTGCGTGGTTCTCGTAGCCCACCAGCACGCCCACTGCGGGGTCCGTGCAGTCGGCAACCACGTCGCCGATCAGGCGATTGCGCGAGTCGCCCGTCGCACGGCGCGTCTCGATGTCCACCAGCCCCAGGCCGGGAACCTGCTCGTCGCCCATCAGCCAGACGCGCCCCAGCATCTGATAGCCCCCGCAGATCGCCAGCACCACGCCGTCCTCGTCCACGAAGCGCTGCAGTCGATCACGCTGCCCCATCAGGGCCTCGGCAGCCAGGCGCTGCTCGCGGTCGGGGCCGCCGCCCAGGAACACCAGATCGGCGTTGTCCAAGCTCAGCTGCTCGCCGTGCTCGACGCGCACCACGCGCACCGGAATGCCGCGCTGCCGCAGGCGCCGCTCAAGCACCGTCACGTTCCCGCCGTCTCCGTACAGATTCAGCAGATCGGGGTAAGCGTGCACGATCACCACAGGCGGCTCGTCGGCAGCCACTCCCTGAACCTGAGCGGCCGAAGCGCATCCACCCGCAGCTTCACCGGCCATGCCATCAGCCGACGCCGCGCCGTCGCCGTCCTCGGCATGGCGCGCGTCGCAGGAGCGGTCACACGCCAGAACCTTGTCCAGCTCGTCCTCGGACAGCACGGCCAACGCATCGACCTCGGCCTTCACCTCGGGAAGCGCGGTGTAGTTGGCGATCAGGTACACGCTGGCGTCGGGGCAGCAGGCCCGCGCGCCGCTCAGCACCTCCGTGGCACTGGACACCACCTTCGCGGAAATGCCCGCGTACTTCAGGCGCACCTGAAGGTCGTTCGCGCGCATGCCGCCCACGAAGGCGCAGGCCAAACCCGCATCGACCAGCTCCTGGAAATCGATGTCCCACAGCCACGAAATATCGCGACCGTCGCCCTCGCGGTCGTTCACGAAGAACGCCGCCACCTTGCGCGCGGCTTCCTCCTGAGCGATCAGGCGCAGATTCTGGTTGAATCCCGTGGGATTCTTCGCCAAGTTCATCAGCAGGTCGGTACCACCCAAGCGGTAGCGCTGCAGGCGACCGTTCTGGGGGTCGAAATTCTGAATGGCCGTATCCAGGCTGGCCGACGTCACACCCAGCAGGCCCGACAGCGTAGCCACTGCCAGCAGGTTGTACACCATGTAGGCCCCCGGGAAGGGCGCGCGCACGGGATGCACGCGGCCCTTGGCGTGCAGGCTGAACGACAGGCCCTCGCTTGTGGCCTCGACCTCGCTGGCCCAGAAGTCCAGCTGCGGGCGGGCGAAGCCGCACGCGGGGCACGCATAGCTTCCCAGCTGGCCGTACTGGTGGAATTCGTAGCTCAGCATGCCCGAGCAGCGCTGGCACATGCGCGCGTCGGTCACGGTGTTCTGCTCGGCGCCCATGCTCTCCGTCAAACCGAAGGCCAGCGTACGGTTGGGGCAGCGCTCGGCAATCGCCTGACACAAAGGGTCGTCGGCGTTGTACACCAACACGGTGTCGGGCGACTTCTCAAGCGCGCGCACGATGCTGCTCTGAATGTGGTCGATCTCGCCCACGCGATCCAGCTGGTCGCGAAACAGGTTCAGCAGCAGCACGTAGCGCGACCTCAAATGAGGGAGGATCCGCGCCATCCACAACTCGTCGGTTTCGAACACGCCCCAGTCGGCGCGCTTGGCCTGCAGCAGCGTGGTGGCCACGCCGGAGTCGAGGTTCGCGCCGGTGCGATTGCAGGCAACCGCGAAGCCCTGCGCCTCAAGCGCATCGGCTACCAGGTTGGTGCAGGTGGTCTTGCCATTGGTGCCCACCACCAGCACCGAGCTCTCGCTCAGGCGCGCACGCAGATGCTGCAGCAGCAGCGGGTCGGCGTACAGGGCGATCTTCCCGGGGAAGTTGGCCGCAGGTCGATGAAACGCCGTTTTCAAGACCCAGGTGGAAACAGCGCTCAGCGCACGGGCGCAGGAGAAACGCAGGTTCATTCAACCCTCCATCGGCTGGTTCGCGCACGCTTCAAGCCCGCGCGATCGACGTTGCCAGTATAGCTGAGCGCATATGCCGGCAGGCAGCGTGCGTGTCACGGGCCTGGTCAGTGCACGTTGACGGCGAACCACCCGGCTATTCACCTGCGTTTACTCCATGTGTGCAGAACATGATGGCGCATAGCATTCGCGTTCATCGAACCGACATATCACGAAAACCGCACGTCAGGAAGGCATAGCCCCTGAATGGCGAAGAGATGATCAACATACGGGTTACAGCCCGCCGGCGCACAGGTAAACAACGGTCGCTGAGAGCGCAGATGCAATTCGATTGTGCGAAAGTGCCTTCAAGGCAAGGAGCCGACACCACGTGAACGCACCTTCCTTCCTCTGTTGACACGGCGAACGGAGCTCCTTCCCCTCCTGCTCCGTTCGCAAAAGGGCTTCCCCTGGCCCACCCACTGGACCGCAGCGGCTCCCCTTCCGCTGCGGTTCTCTTTTTCTCCCGAGGTCACCTGGCTCAGCAGCAAGCCCTGGGAACGGGCCGCGAGAGCGCGACGCTGAAAACCGTGCGCCTCGTCCCCGCGGGGCGCCCCTCTTGCACCGTGCCCGCGGGAACACCGCCAGGCGCCTGCCGGGCGCGCTCTGCGCCAACCTAAAAATCCCCACGTGAAACGCACACCAAAGGGCGCGATATGCGCTTGTCGCCCAAGCGGGCGTTGGGTATACTGCACTCCTGCACGTGAACGCGTGCCATGCCAACGTGGCTCAGCTGGTAGAGCAACGCACTCGTAATGCGTAGGTCAGCGGTTCGAATCCGCTCGTTGGCTCCAACATCGCAGCAGGCCAGATGTCGAATCTGGCCTGCTTTTTCTTTTCAACGGATTTGCTCTTGCCGTTCATCTTGTGGCCTTTTGCGGCCTTGCAGGGCCTCAGTTTTTACGGTCGTTTTACGGCGGATGCGCCCGACCTGCTTTTTTCTCCGCTCGCCTTCGCCAGGTCGGGCGTATAGGCAGAAAGCGCGCCTGCTCTGGTCGTTGCCATCGCGGTACGGAACGGCGTGACGGAACTCTAACCAGACCACGCCTTCGCCCCATCGCGCTTCGGCGATACCGGAGGCCTGTTTTCCAGCAGGTCGCAATCCAGCAGGTCGCAAGCCGCCGCGTCCTACTGCTCTGCGCCCGCAATGCGCCGATCAAGCAGGTCGAACAGTTCCTGGCGCGAATGAACCCCCAGCTTGCGGTAGATGTTCTTGCAGTGGTACTTCACCGTGCTCTCGGTAACGCACAGCGCCTCGGCAATATAGGGCGCGCTGCGGCCCTCGCGCAGCTTGGCCAGCACCTCGGCTTCGCGCTCGGTCAGACCCTCGCGGCGCGCGAATTCGGCGATGCCCTCATGCGTTACCCGAAACACCGGGCTTTCATCCTGCCTGAGCGACGACTCCCACGAGAACACCTGCGTCTCGTGCTGGCGCGACAGAAAGCGGTCGGACGCCACGTATGCCGCGAACAGAACGAACACGCCCATGGTAGCGATGCGGGCGGGCGCATACGCCGGCGCGGGATCAAGTCCTGCCGCCTGGATGCCCGCCATGGCCAGACCCGGCAGGTAACGGGCCGTGTAGATGACCCCGAACGAAAACGCGTAGATGGCGATGGGCGGAATGCGGTAGTGGCGCGCCGCCTGCGCACAGGCCAGAATCCCCATAATCGACGCGATGTTGAACACCACGTACAGGCAGGCCATCAGCGCGTACAGGTACCATTCGCCCAAAACCGGCAGGGCCAGCAGCGCCACCGCGATCACCGGGGCGAACACGCGGTAGAACACGTCCATGTTCACGCGGTAACCCGTGCGCTCCAGCACCACCAGCAACGCCAGCGCTCCCACGATCAGCGCGCCGCTGAACAGACCCCCCGCAGCGGCCTCGGTGGGCTCGGCCAGCAGCAGCGACGTGCGCACCGCCTGCATGATCAGCCCGATGGCGCCAATGGTCACGCACGGCATCAGCAGCGACATCAGGCCCGTGTTGAAGCGCTCGCGCCGCTCGGCAACGCTGGGCATCGTGCGCACGCGGTCGACATCGTCGATTCCGCGCGCGCACCAATATATGAGCACGGCAGTGCCCGGCGCCACCACCAGCGCCACCGCCGGCGCCACAACCCAGGTGGGCAGGCTTGCGAACAGGAAGTACAGCAGCCCTCCGGCAATCGTTCCCCCGATCAGGCACCGCGCGTCCAGCGGAGTGCGCCGCGAGCACAGCACGTGCTGCCACAGCGCGAAGTTTCCCGACACGCCCACGCCCATCAGGGCGCCGCTGGCGTACTCGCTTCCACTGCGCGCATCGGCCGGCAGCAGCGACAGTCCCAAAGCCAGGGCTATCGCCGCAGGAAAAAGGGCATACAGCGCCGGTGACGAGCACAGGCGTCGATAGGGGGCGCCGCCTTTCAGCGACACGGCGGCCCACACGAAGAAGGCCGCGCAGTAGGCGATGTTGCGCGCCAGCACGAAGCCCTCGGCCGCAGACGCGGGAGCGCCCGGCGGAAGAAACGCAAAGGGTGCGCCCGGCCATCCCACCAGCGACAGCAAGACGATCTGCAAACCGTAGCCCAGCGTGGCCAGCGCCAGGAAGCGGAAGCCCCCGATCGCACCGGGAGCGCTTGGCCCCTGCCGTGGGGCAAGGGCCTCGGCGACGCCCTCCTCCGGCGCCGGCCGAGAGCCGCGCGCAGCCCGTGGGAGCCGGGCGAACCCGGGTCGAGATGCCATCCGCCTCTCCGCCATGCCCCTCCCCCGTCGCCGATTCGCCCGAATGCGTCGCGCCCATCCCGCTTGGACCGAAACCCAATGCCGTAACCTGGCATTTCATAATGCCGGACGCCCGTACGCCCCTCAAGCGGGGTGCGTGCCGTGCATCCTCGCCTGCAGAAACGCCCGCGCTCGGGACCTCCGCGCTTCGCAAGCCAACCCCGCCGGCGAGAGGGGCTCCACCGGCGGGGCGCGCACGACAGGGCCCTACTTGCCGGCGATATGCCTGCCGGTCAGGTACCCGAAGGTGATGCAGTTCATACCGTGGTTGTGACCCTCGATCAGGAAGTTGTAGCTGTTCGCGTAGCAGTCGCCCACCATGGTGCCCACGTTGTACAGGCCCTCGATCGGCTTGTCATCGGCATCGCACACCTCCATGTCGATGCTGGTGCGCAAGCCACCCATCACGGTCAGCAGCATGGGGGCCTCCTTGCGCCAGCCGTAGAACGGCGGCGTGTCGATGGGATGCAGCAGTTCAGGGCGCTTATGGAAATCCTCGTCCACACCCGCGGCCACCAGTTCGTTGTAGCGTTCGACCGACTTCTTCAGCCCAGCGGGATCAACGCCCATAGCCTGCGCCAGCTCATCAAGGGTGTTGGCCTTCACCATGGTCTTCTTCTCAACGCGGCCGTCCCAGGCGGCCAGAACCTCCTCGGGCGTCTGATCGCCCTCACCGTGCACGTTCTTCCAGTTGTGCCACGGCTGATTGCGGGCAGGGTACTTCGAATCGAAGATCGCGTTCACCGGGCCTACGTGCTTGATCAGGTACGGAAGGTGCCCGCAGCCCATGTCCTCGCAGCAGAAGCGCATGCCCCGGTCGGTAACCATCAACGTGGACGGCGCGTTCCAGGGGTTGGGGTTCGGCGCGGCGAACGTAGCGGCCATAACGGCGTTGGGCCAGGTACGCTGCCAGGCAGCGCCCACCCACAGCCCCATCTTCTGGCCCTGGCCGGTATACAGGCCACCGTACACCTTGTCCAGCACGTCAGGATCCTGCTGAAGATTCCAGTTCTGCACCCACTCCACGCACTCGGGCGCGTACTTCTCCATCATCTCGCGATCGCCCGAGAAGTCGCCCGTGGCCAGAACCACGGCCTTCTTGCCCACGTACTTGACATACGAGCCGTCGCCTCCCTTGGCGATCACGGCATCCACCCGACCCTCGGTGCCGTTGGGCTTGCCGCCGCGCACCAGCTGCTGCGCCTGCACGCCGAAGAACAGACGAGCCCCGGCCTGCTCAAGCAGCTCGCGCAGGGCAAGCGCCAGCGAAGGCTGGCCGTCGGCCACAATGGGGTAGTCCCTGCTGTTCCAGCAGTGCGACATGCTGGGGCCGTACAAGGGGTAGGTTTTCATATCGTCAGGCCACTCGTTGCTCTGCTCCACGCACAGCTTCAGCTCGGGGCGGGCGGAGGTGCGCTCGATGATCCAGTCCATGGCCTCCTCGGAGCGGTTCATCCAGCGATACCACTTGTTCACGTCGAAGTTGAACGAGGCCTGCGCAATCTGCTCAAGCAGGAATCGCGGGGTGACGCCTCCCAGGCCCAAGCTGCGAAGGTAGCGGGAATTCACCGCGGCATTCGACCCACCGCGCGCCACCACGTTGGGGCTTTGGGCGATCAGTACCACGTCAAGTCCCTGCTCAACAGCGGAAAGCGCCGTCACCAGACCCGAGGGGCCCGCGCCGATCACCACCACCTCGGCCTCAACCGTCTGCTTCACCTCGGAATCGGGGATGGGGTCAGGCGCCTTCTCGAACGAGTAGCCGCCGACCTCCGCCGGGGCCTTCGCGGTCTTCCCGCCCTTCCCGCCCGGCGCGCACGAGGCCAGCGCGCCGGCACCCACCGTGACGGCGCCTGCAGCTGCGGCGCCCTTCAGGAACGTGCGCCGATCGAAATCCGTGCCGGTGATGCTCATGGGTTCCCTCCCTTGGCTCGCGCGCGGCCGCATGGCACAGCGGCGCGCTGACTACGGCGACACGCCGCGACCGGCAGCCGCCCTCCTCTGGCGCGTCGCGCTCAGCCTGACTGCGCGAGCGTGCGATGGAGAATGCTCGCGGGCAGGCGGCTGGGCACGGGCCTGCGTCTGATTACGCAATCGTGAATCAGACGTGAAGAAACCGTAATGCGGCCATATGCCCACCGCGACCCACGAAACGGACAGTCTTTCATCAATGGGCTTTTGAAAAGGGGTTTTGCCTGAAAAGGGTAGGGCTGCGCCCTCCTGTCCGCATCGGGAAGAGGGTATGGCCCGCACATCAAGCGAGCCGATGCCGGCCAGCGAGAAGACCCATGGAGGAAGGTGCCGGGCATCACCGACGCGCGGCGTGCAACGCACCCGCCACAACCTTGCCGCACAAAGCCCGACAGGGACCGTTCGCAGGGATCGCGAGCGGGGGCCACGCGAGGGGGCGGGCACGGGGAGTGCGGCGGCATGGGACGCGAGAACGGCGCGCACGGGAGCGCTTGACGCTCGGCGCACAGGGGCCGCCGAGTGGGAACGCTCGGCGCTAGGCGCGCGCGGGGGCCTCCGGAAGAGCGCTCGCGTCCCACGAGCCCGCTCGCGGCGGAGCGTCCTTCCAGCGTGGATCGCTGTACACCCGCATCGAGTCGGGGTGCGCCGAGCAGATCAGCGTCAGGCTGAACTCGTGCGCCAGCTCGATGGTCAGGTCAGTCGGAACCGCCTTCGAAGCCAACACGGGAATGCCCGCGCGAATGGCCTTGGTCACCATGTCCACCGGAATGCGGCCGCTGGTGAACACCACGGCGCGCGACAGGTCGTCGCGGTTCTTCAGCGCGTGCCCCACCACCTTGTCGAAGGCGTTGTGACGGCCCAGGTCCTCGCACACGTAGCGCACTTCACCATCGATCGCCAGGTAGCAGCTGTGCGCACCGAAGGTCTTGCGGTGCATGGGGGTGTCGGCTGCGAACACGTCGGCCAGGGCGAACACCCAGGCGGGATCCCAGTCTATCGGCCTCACGGGCCGCAGGTCGTCGTCAAGCTGCTCAAGCGCCTCGAACACCTTGTTGCCCGTGCAGCACGAGGGCACCACCGGAGCCTCCACGGGCTTCAGCGCGCGCTTCCTCTTCAGCAGCACGCGCACGATCGTGCCGTGCTCGCACAGGTACATGAAGTCCACGTCGTCCTCGGCCTGAATGATGCCCTCCGAGAACAGGCGCCCCAGCACCAGCTCGATCAGGTCGGATGGCGAGCATACGATCCTCATGGCCAACGTGCCGTCGATGTGCACGTCAAGCGCGTGCTCTCCCTGAACCTCCTCGTCGCGCACGTGCACCGCGCCCTCGCGGGTGTACATCTGCGCCGCGTAGCGCACCACCGCGTCCTGGTCCTCAGACCTGTCAAGCGCCTCCACGGTCGCCCCCGTTCCGCAGGCCCGGCTGCACCGGGCGTCGTTGTTGCTTGCGTTTACCTTACATCGCCGTCTTAGGTGAATCCACCCCGCGCCGGCTGCTATAAAATAAGTGATGATTGGCCGCGATGCGCGCACAGACCTGGCCGTTGTGACAATATCGGGCAAGACCCCGCGCATTCGCGCGCCTGCGCGCATGATCGCCTGAACGCACTCATGCAGAAACGAACCTGAAACGACACCCAGGCGTTCTGGGAAGCTAGGAGTACCGATGGGCATTTTTTCCCGCTTCGAGAACAAGGTGGAGGACACCCTGGAGGGAGCCGCGAACAAGATGTTCGACGCGCCCATCTCCCCCGTGCAGATCGCCAAGAAGTGCGAGAAGCAGATGCGTCGCGAAACCATGGTGGGCGCGGGCAAGCAGTACGCCCCCACTCTGTACACCGTGCTGGTGAACCCCGACGATGACGAGCGCCTGTTCGGCTACTACCCCACCCTGGCGGGCGAGACGGAAACCTACCTGAGCGCCAAGGCCGCCGAGAACGGCCTGGTGATGGACGGTCAGCCCCTCGTGCGCTTCGTGGTTGACGACGGGCTGCGCCACGGGAAGTTCGATGTGATCGCCGAAGCGGTGGCCGCACCCATCGTTGCCCAGCTGCGCCAGGACGAGCTGGTGCGCTACGGAATCGTGGCGCCCCCGGCTGCCGGCGTCGCTTCGGCTCTTCGGGCGCCGCAGGCCGCAACGCCCGCTGCGGGGCCCGCAGCGGCCCCCGTCCCTCACCAGCGCGACGGGTACGCCGATACCGCGTACGCTCCTGATCAGGTGCATGCCGGTTACGCCCAGCAGAACTCGCAGAACCTGAACGACCCCGCCCTTGCGGGCTACGCCGAGCGCGCCGGCGCCGCAGCTCGCAAGCCGCCCCTTCCCTACGTGCCTGAAGACCAGATCGACTACTCGATCGACTACGGCGAGTACACCTTTGAGAGCCGCGACTTCGAGGATTACCGCTCGCAAGCCGAGCTGGACCGCCGCAACCGCAGCATGGCCGAGGCCCGTGCGGCTCATCCCGACGCGAACGCCCCCGGCGCGCATCCCATTGCCGTCGGAGGAGCGGCATCCGCCGGCGCTGCGGCAGCCGGCGCCGCAGCCCAGGCAGCCGGCCATGCCGCGCAGGCGGGACGCATGGCGGCCCCCGCCCCCGCTCCGGCCATTCCCACTGTTCCGCGCGGAACGTACGCGCGGCCGCGCAGCAACTCGCTTCCCCTGGCAGGCGCCTCGCGCGCCCGCGTGATCGACTGCGCCTACCAGCGCACCTACGACCTGGCCGGAGCGCACATCACCCTGGGACGCGACACCGGCAACGACATCGTGGTGCAGGACACCTCGGCCAGTCGCCGCCACGCCGAGCTCAGGCTGTCGCCACAGGGCTACTGGTCGATCACCGACATGGGATCCACCAACGGCACCACCGTGAACGGCAGCTCGGTGACGGTGCAGGCCCTGCAAAACGGCGACACCTTCACCATCGGCAAGACGAACTTCCAGTTCATCGTAGGGTAGCGCCGGCATGGTCACCCTCAGCGCCGCCGGCGCCCCGAACACGCCCCGTCCCCGCTTCCGTGCGGCAAGGAGCCTCGCATGATCGACGTCGTTCTGCTTGCAGGGCGCCTGCTGTTCGTGGCCCTGCTGTTCGTGTTCCTGTTCGCCATCATGAAGACCGGCATCGGGCTGGTGCGCGGCCAGCGCAAGAAAGAGCGCACCTGGAACCTGTCGGTTGAGAAGGGCCCCAAGGAGCTGCGCGGCGTGGCGATCGTGGTGCGCGGGCCCGTGATCGTGGGCCGCAGCGGCAACGCCGACATCGTGATCGCGGCCAGCTACGTGTCGGCACGGCACGCCCGCTTCAGCCTGATGGGCCAAAACCTCTTCGTCGAGGATCTGGGCTCGACCAACGGCACCACCGTGAACGGCCAGCCCATCGCCGCCCCGTGCGCTCTGCGCAGCGGCGACGCGGTGAGCATTGGCGACGTGACCATCCGGGTAAGGCATAGCTGATGGCCTCCCGACGATCATACCGCTCCACCGCGCGCACCCGCACCGGGGCCGTGACTCCCTTCGGCAGCCGCACCGACGTGGGCTGCGTGCGCGAGCACAACGAAGACTCGCTGATCGTGGCGCCGCCGCTGTACGTGGTGGCCGACGGCATGGGCGGCCACGCGGCGGGCGAGGTGGCGTCCGAGATCGCCGTCAGCACCGTTGCGCGGCATGCCCCCGAGCGCGCTGATGCCCAGGAGCTGGGACGCGCCGTTCAGGCCGCCAACGAGGCCATCATCCACGCGGCAGCCGAGGGCCGCGGGCGCGAGGGCATGGGAACCACCTGCACCGCCGCCATGATCGACGAGGACCGGCTGGTGATCGCCCACGTGGGAGACTCGCGCGCCTACCTGTACGACGGAAGTCGCCTGCACCAGCTGACCCGCGACCACAGCCTGATGGCCAATATGATCGAGGCCGGTCAGCTGACCGCCGAGGAAGCGCGCGTCCACCCCAACCGCTCGTGGATCACACGCGCCCTGGGCAACGACCCCGACACCGAGCCCGATCTGTACGAGATCACCGTGAAGGCCGGCGACCGCCTGCTGCTGTGCTCAGACGGCCTGACCACCATGCTGCGCGACGCTCAGATCGAATCGACGCTGTCCCAAGTGAAGGATCCGCAGCGCTGCGCCGCCCAGCTGGTGAACGAGGCGATCGCCGCCGGAGGCGTGGACAACGTCACCGTGGTGGTGGTGGACATCGCAGGACAGCGCGAGCGCCAGGTGCGGCGCGTCGCCCTGCGCACCAAGCTCACCATGGCCTTCGTGGTGCTGCTGGTGGCAGCCGTGCTGGGCGTAGGCGGGTACGGCTCGTGGTGGTACCTCAGCCACTCGGCCTATCTGGCCGACGAGGATGGATACGTGGCTGTTTACCAGGGAGTTCCCGGTGAGGTGCTGGGGCTTGGCTACAGCAGGCTGGTGGAGGTGTCCGACGTGCCCGTGGCCGACCTGCCCGCCGGCAGCGCCGAGCGCATCCAGGGCACCCTGCGCGTGTCCAGCCTGAACGAAGCCTACGCCCTGGTCAGCCAGTACCGCGAGGAAGCCCAGGCCCGACGCAAGGGGCGCTCATGACCCGCCGCAACCTCGAACTGCTGCTTCTGCTGGTGGGGGCACCCGTGGTAGTGGTGCTGTTCGCCATGCTCAACCTGCGCCAGGGCATCGCCCTCAGCGTCACCTCGCTGGGCGTGCCCCTGGGCATCGCGGCGGCGTTCCTAGGGTCACATCTGGCCATTCGAAGGTTCGCCCCCGAAGCCGACCCCGCTGTGCTTCCCATCGTGTTCGTGATTGCGGGCATCGGCATGGCCTTCGTCACGCGCCTGGCCCCCAAGCTGGCTGTGAACCAGGTGATTTGGCTGTTCATCGGCGTGGCCTGCATGGTGGGCGTGCTGATCGCGGCCCGCAGGCTCGAACGCCTGGCCCAGTACAAGTACACCTTCATGATCGCGGGCATCGCGCTGCTGCTGAGCCCCCTGGTGCCCGGCATCGGGCAGGAGATTCTGGGAAGCCGCATCTGGCTGCACATCGGCCCGTTCTCATTCCAGCCGGGCGAGCTTGCCAAGATCGCGATTGTGCTGTTCCTGGCGGGCTACCTGTCGGCCAACCGCGAGATGCTGTCGGTGTTCACCATGCGCATCGGCCCGCTGAAGGTGCCCGACCTGCGGACTCTTCTGCCGTTGCTGCTGATGTGGGCCCTGGCCCTGGTAGTGGTGGTGTTCGAGAAGGACCTCGGCAGCGCCGTGGTGTTCTTCTTCGTGTTCCTGGCCATGCTGTATGCCGCTACGGGGAAGAAGACCTACCTGGTGGTGGGCGGGGCCCTGATGGCGGCCGGCATCGTTGCCGCGTGGCTGCTGTTCAGCCACGTGCAGACCCGGGTGAGCAACTGGATCGACCCCTTCGCCGATGCCCAGGGCGCCGGCTACCAGATGGTGCAGGCCCTGTACGCAATCGCCGACGGCGACTTGTTCGGACGCGGAATCGGCAGCGGCATGGCCGGGCAGATCCCCGTAGTGGAAAGCGACTTCATCTTCGCCGCGATCGCCGAGGAAGCCGGACTGCTGGGCGCCGCCGGGCTGCTGATGCTGTTCCTGGGGCTGGCCATTCGCGGCTATGCCACCGCCGCGCGCGCCAAAACCGACTTCAGCTCGTTCCTGGCCGTGGGCCTCACCACCATCATCACGCTGCAGGCGTTCATCATCGTGGGTGGCGTGACGGGGCTGATTCCCCTTACCGGCCTCACGCTGCCCTTCGTCAGCCAGGGCGGTTCGTCGCTGGTGGCAAGCTTCATCGCCGTGGGCTTCCTGCTGCGCTGCGGCGACGAGGCAACGGGCGTGGGCGAGGAGATGGCCAACGTCACCGTGGCGATCAACAACAACAGCGTGCTGGGTCGCGTGTCGCTGGGAAGGCGCCTCACGAACAGCATCATGGGCTTCAGCCTGATGTTCGCCCTGCTGGTGGGCAACCTCACCATGATCATGGTGGTGAAGGCCGACGAGTACCGCTCGATGCCCGGCAACAACCACACGCTGGCCAAACAGGCGCGCATCGAGCGCGGAATCATCACCACCGCCGACAACGTGGTGCTGGCGCAAAGCGCCCGCAACGACGACGGAACCTACAGCCGCGTGTACCCGGCGGGCGACCTGGCCTCGCAGGTAGTGGGCTACTACTCCGCCCAATACGGCACCAGCGGCATCGAGGCGGCGCAGAACGACACCCTCACCGGCGAGCGCGGGCACGCCACCTGGCTGGACGTGCTGAACGAGCAAGCGGGCATCACCCAGGCGGGCAACAGCGTGGAGCTGAGCATCAACGCGCGCATCCAAGCCGCTGCTCAGCAGGCTCTTCAGGGCTACACCGGCGCCTGCGTGGTGATGGACCCCACCACCGGAGCCGTGCTGGCCATGGCGTCCAGCCCCACCTATCGGGCCGCCGATTTCGCATCGGTCATCAAGGCGGGCGCCCAGGGCGGCGGCGGCGAGTCCAGCCTGCTGAACCGCGCCACGCAGTCGCTGTACGCACCGGGGTCCACCTTCAAGATGGTGTCGGCCGCCACGGCTCTGGAAACCGGCGAGGCCACGCTGGACTCACGCTACGGGTCGCCTGGGTCGATGGACATCGGCGGCGCGCCCGTCACCAACTTCGACGGCAACGACTACGGCGTGCTGACGCTGCGTCGGGCCATCGAGCTGTCGTCGAACACGGTATTCGGCCAGATTGGTCGAGATATGGGGGCAAAAACCCTGGTAAACGGCGCCCAGAAGTTTGGCTTCGGACGCGACCTGCGCTTCGACCTGCCCACCGCCGTGTCGCTGATGGCCGACCCCGCCACCATGAGCGAATGGGAAACCGCCTGGGCCGCCGTGGGGCAGCCCGTGGGCGACGACGAGGTAGTGGGGCCGCAGGCCACGGTGCTGCAGATGGCGCTGGTGGGCGCGGGCATCGCCAACGAGGGCACCGTCATGAGGCCCTACCTGGTGCAGTCGATCTTCAACGGTCAGGGCGAGCGCAGCTTCACGGCGACGCCGTCCACCCTGTTCCAGGCCCTTGACAAGAAAACCGCGCTTGACCTGCGCGGTGCTTTGGAGGGCGTGGTCAGCAACGGCACGGGAACCGCAGCCCGGATTCCCGGCGTGAAGGTGGCGGGCAAAACGGGCACCGCCGAAACCGGCAAGCAGAGCGACGACAGCTGGTTCGTGGGCATGGCGCCCGCAGACAAGCCACGCGTGGTGGTGGCCATCGTTCTTGAGCAGGACGGCATCGAGGGCGACGGCGCAGCAAAAGCGCAAAATGTATTGAAAACGGCGCTCGCTGAGCAAGGAGTACTCTAATATGCGCTATGGTGTTGAATCACAATGCCCCTGTTTCATAAACGCAGCTAAAAAGGTAAAAAGGAGCATCTGGTGACGGGATCGATGACCGGTCGGTTGCTGAACAACCGCTACAAGATCAGCGAGCGCGTAGGCGTCGGCGGCATGGCCGAGGTGTACCGCGCGCTTGACAACGTGCTTGGCCGTGCCGTTGCGGTGAAGGTGATGCTTCCCCAGTACGCCGAGAACGACGACTTCACCGTGCGATTCCGCCAGGAAGCCGCGGCCGCGGCCAACCTGCAGAGCCCCTACATCGTGAACGTGTACGACTGGGGCCAGGACAACGGCACCTACTACATCGTGATGGAATTCGTGCGCGGCAGCGACCTGAAGAACGCCATCAACCAGCGCGGTGCCATCAACCAGCGCAAAGTGGCCGAGATCGGCTCGCAGGTGTGCCAGGCCCTGTCGGTTGCCCACGGGCTGGACATCATCCACCGCGACATCAAGCCGCAGAACATCATGGTGCAGCCCGACGGCAACGTTAAGGTGATGGACTTCGGCATTGCGCGAGCCAAGAACTCCACCATGTCGAAGACCTCCGCGGTGCTGGGCACCGCGCACTACATCTCGCCCGAGCAGGCGCAGGGCAAAGAGCTCACCCCCGCCAGCGACATCTACTCGCTGGGCGTGGTGCTGTACGAGTCGGTAACCGGCAAGCTTCCCTTCGACGGCGAGGATGCCGTCAGCGTGGCCATGAAGCAGGTGCAGGAGATGCCGGTGCCGCCAAGCCAGGTGAACCCTGCGATCGACGCCGACTTCGAGGCCATCATCCTGAAGGCCATGAGCAAGAATCCCCAGGAACGCTTTGCCACGGCGCTTGAGATGCGCCGCGCGCTCAACGACTACCTGGCAGGACGCACCGTGAACGTGGGCGCGTTCAGCCCCTCGGCGGCAACCGCCGTGATCGGCCCCGGCCGGTCGGCCATGGGGTCGGGCGGCGGTGCATACGCGCCTGCGAACAGCACCTCGGTCATGCCGAAGCTGGCCGAGGAGTCGCGCGTGGTGAACCCCGAGACCGCCGCCAACTACCGCGCCCCCAGCACAAACGCTCCGCGCAGCAAAAGGCCCCTGGTCATCGGCGCGGCGGTAGTGGCCGTGCTGCTGATCGTGGCAGGCGTGGCCTGGGCCCTTGCCCAGGGCGCGCGCGACGGCGTAAATGTTCCCGACGTGGCGGGCAAAACCCTTGAGGAGGCCACCGACGCCATTCAGGAGGCGGGGCTGAGCGTGGGCTCGGTTACCTACGCCTTCGACCCCAACGTGGAAAGCGGCAAGGTGACGAAGCAGGACCCCAAGGGAGGCTCGAAGGCTCCGCTGAACTCGAAGGTGAACCTGACGCTTTCAGAAGGCGCCGAGCAGGTTGAGGTTCCCGACCTCTCCAACATGACCGCCGACGAGGCCCAGCGTGCTCTGAAGGCAGCGGGGCTGAAGTTCACGGCAGGGGCCGCCGAGCACTCCAGCGATGTGCCCCAAGGCAAGGTGGCGCGTCAAAGCCCCGAGAAGGGCTCGCAGGTGCCCGCAGGGTCGAACGTGACGTACTACCTGTCGGCCGGCGAGGAGACGCTGAAGGTTCCTGACGTGACGGGAATGAGCGAGAGCCAGGCCAAGGTGACGCTTGAGAACGCCGGGTTCAAGGTAGAGATCGAGCAGGCTGCCAGCAGCGACGTGCCCAAGGGCAGCGTGATCAGGCAGACCCCCAGCGCCGGGTCGTCAGTGAAATCGGGCACCACGGTGCTGATCACCGTAAGCGCAGGCAGCGAAAGCCACACCGTGAAGGTAAGCGCGGGGTCGGGCGGCACCGCCTGGGCATCCAGCGAGATGGTGTCGGACGGCGAAAGCGTCACCGTGTACTACAAGGCCGACAGCGGGTACATGATCTCGCAGGCGGTGAACACGGCCACGGGGAACAAGTTCCAGGTGAGCGATAACGAAGAGGGCAGTTTCACCATACCGAAGGTAACGTCGAGCATGAACATCTCGGTGACCTTCGTGAAGAAGGGCGGGAACGCGCCAAGCGGCAATCAGGGCGCCCGGGGCGGAAACCCGCCCGCTGCGGCGACGGCACCTGGCAACGGGGCCTAGCCACGCTGGATCGGCCCGAGGCTCGGAGCCCCAGGCGTTCACGCTGAGCAGCTGGGTCCGCGCGTTTCGAAAGGCCGCAGGCCAGTGCCGCGCGCGGCGCACGCTCTGCTACAATGCATGATGCGTTGCTGCCCTGTGCGGCATAGCTGCGCGCCCTCGTAGCTCAGGGGACAGAGCACCGCTCTCCTAAAGCGGGTGTCGGCCGTTCGAATCGGCCCGAGGGCGCCATCGCTGCAAACCGAAGAGCCAGGCATCGGGCCTGGCTCTTTCTCAAATACCGAACGGCAGGGCGGTGGCCACGAAATCAAATTGTCCCACCTATCTCGCATATCGTTAAATCTTTATCGAATTGTCTGCAAAAAGAGGGTCGCGGTTCAACCGACGACCCTCATCTCATCTTTGTCAAACTCCGCGTTATCGAGCTTTCACCGTCGCAACCACATTCTCGATTACGTAAGCATCAGGCGTCCTGTCGTACGTAAGGTCACCCGCCTTGTCAAAAGACAGATGACCGCCCGACTGCAAATCAAGGAAGCGCCTCATCTAATCTTCCGTCACACCGCTGTCATCACCATCCACAAACCGATCAGCAAGAAACACAGACCTGGTCAACCATGCATGCACATACCCTGCACCCACAGGAACCGTAGCAAGCCACGAGTTTCCAACGTCACCGCCAGCATGCACATCGGTATCTCTAAACGTAAAATCAACCAAACGAAGGGTGGGCGGACAATCCTTCGGCGTAATCAGCACCTGGTCGCCATCGATTTTCACATCCACCTTGCCAGCCCAGTACTGAGGAATATCAAACTGGAAGCTCTGCGCAACGAAATGCGTATCGGACGCCAGCTGCGCAGCGGCAGTTGATGTCGCCCCCGCATCCTTTTGCCCCGATTCAGGCTGCGGCCCTTGCCTCACTTCCTCATCCGTCTGCTCAGATGGCACGTCTGATACGCTCTTCGAATCCATATCCGCCTCTGGGCTTTTCGCGCTCATCGTCGAACACGAGGTGACGATACCCATTGTCGCCACCAACGCCGCAAGAACGCCAACTCGCATGAAACGCTCCGCCACCGTGCCCTCCTCTACATTGCCTTCATCAACCCTTGGCTCATCTTAGCATCAGCCAACAGGTAAAACATGTAATCGGCCGCCCAGATGCTCGAAGAAGCCGGCAAGGCTGCAATTCGCGAGAAAAGAGCCTGCGCAAAAAAAGCCCCCGAACGGCAGGCCGCTCGGGGGCTTTGGGCGATTGCCCTAAAGCGAAACGCTACGCAGCTGACTTTCGACCCTTTCGCGTCAGCACCGGAATCGCAACGGTCAGCGCGACAAACCCGAACGCCAGGCCGGGCCAAGGGCTGTCAACAAATCCGCTGATCAAGTACGACGCCACGCACACCACCATCACGACCGTGGCGTAAGGCAGCTGGGTAGACACATGGCGCAGGTGGTTGCACTGCGCGCCCGTTGACGACAAGATCGTGGTGTCTGAAATGGGCGACACGTGATCGCCGTACACCGCGCCGCCCAGCGTGGCGCCGATGGCCACCAGGAACAGCGGGCTGTCCGGCGGGAACACGCCCAGCACGATCGGCAGAATCAGCGCCACCGTGCCCCACGAGGTGCCCATGGCAAACGCGATGAACGCGGCCACCACGAACACGATGGCCGGCAGCACGGTAAGACTGGCTCCGATGCTGGTAAGGAAGCCCGAAACAAACTCGCCCGTGCCGATCATGTAGCGGCACACCGCACCCAAGCTCCAGGCCAGAACCAAGATCATGATGGCGCCCACCATCGAGCGCACGCCCTCGGACATACCCTCGGTGAAGCCGCTCAGCGTGGTCAGACCCCGCGGCAGGAACATGGCCGCGGCCACCACCAGCGCCACGAACACGCCGATGCACAGGCCGCCGATAGGGTTCTCGCCCACGGCCGTGGCGAAATCCACGCCCTTGAAGAAGCCGCCGGTGTACATCATGCCCACGATCGAGAACACGATCAGCGTGGCAATGGGAACCAGCAGGTCGAACACCGTTCCCTTGTCCGACACGGCCAGGCCCGCATACGGCGCGGAATTCTCATGGTTCGCATTGGTAACGATCGACTCCTCAGCCACGATCGAGGGCACCTTCGGACGATCCTCGTGGTGCTCGTCCTCCTTGTGGTCGATGCCCATGGTGGCTGCCCTCTTCAGCGCCGAAGACACCTTCAGGTTGACCTTCTCGCCCGCCTCGGCCGCCTGCTGAGCCGTGCGCATGGGGCCGAAGTCGCGGTTGATGATCAGCATGAAGAACACGAAGAAGATGGTGAACAGCGCGTAGAAGTTGTAAGGGATCGACGCCACGAACGTGGCGAAGCCGTCCTCGCCCATATAGCCGCCGATTGCCACGGCCCACGATGACACCGGCGCGATGATGCACACCGGAGCGGCAGTGGAATCGATGATCCATGCCAGCTTCTCGTGGCTGATGCGGAAGCGGTCGGTAACAGGCCGCATGACCGCACCCACCGTCAGGCAGTTGAAGTAGTCGTCCACGAAGATGATGATGCCCAGCACCGCAGCAAGAATCTGCGCCATGCGGGCATTCTTCACGCGGGTGGACACGAACTCGGCATAGGCTCGCGAGCCGCCGGCGGTGGCGATCACCACCACCAGGGCGCCCAGCAGGGCCAGGAACAGAATCAGCCCGCCATTGCCTGCGATCTGCTCGGCCATGACGTGCGGAATCAGCGTGAATGCCGTGATCGCCGACGACACGCTAGGGCCATCCAGGGCGAACTCGTAGATCAGCAGACCCGACAGCACGCCCACGAGAAGGGAGGAGTACACCTCCTTCGACACAATGGCCAACGCCAAAGCCAGAAGCGGGGGCACGATGGACCACGCACCCGTTGCAAGGAGGTCGAACCCTTCCATGACATTCCCTTCGTACGTCCTATCTGCTGATGGCAAGTATACGGGAAACCCTGATGGCAGAGTCGCAAACCCTGCATTTCACGTCTGAGCATGTGGGATTAAACAAGATGGAATCATACGAAATCCCAGATGGCAGACTAGTACGCAAAGCCTTTGCCACGCGGCACCCAGGCCGGCAGATGAGCGCGACGTCCGCCGGCCGCCGCCAGGCAGCCGCTCGGCTCGCGCGCGGGAATCCGCACGCACGGCGCCTCGACACCCGCTCGGCCCGTGCGCGACACATGCGGAAAGCCGGCCGCGCGTCATCAGAAATGCAGCGCCGATCGATTGGCGGTGCACTCGCGATGCCCGGACGACCTGCGACCGCGGCCGGCCGCGCCGACTGCGCCGAGTCGCATCCGGTCGCATCCGGCCACAAACCGCAGGTGGCCCCGGCGACCGGACGGCATCGGCTAGTAACGGTTGTCGAAGATGCGGCGCGTCTTCTTCTCGGAGCGCGGCAGCTCTCCGATCGACACGCCCTTGGCCTGCGGCGTCATGCCGATCTTCGCCTTGAAGATCGCCTCCAGGCTGCGCTCCACCTGCTCACGCTCCTCGCCCGTTGCCGCGGTTTCGAAGAACAGGGTGAGCACGTCGTGCCCCATCAGATGGTCGATCATCACCTGGTACTCCGACGAGGTGCCGTCGGTGAAGCGGATGACCTCCTCGATCTGGGCGGGGAACATGTTCACACCCTTCACCTTCACCATATCGTCGGTGCGGCCCGTGATGATGTCGATGCGCGGGTGCGGGCTGCCGCACTCGCAGGGCCCTGGTACCACGCGGCTCAGGTCGTGCGTGCGGAAGCGCACCAGCGGCGCGCCTTCCTTGCGCAGGGTGGTCAGGACGATCTCGCCCACCTGGCCATCGGGTACGGGCTCGCCCGTGACGGGGTCAACCACCTCCAGGTACACGTAGTCGGCCCAGATGTGCATGGCGCTGTCGGCCCTGCAGTTGATGCCGATGCCCGGGCCGTACACCTCGGTGAGGCCGTAGATGTCATACAGCTCCACCCCCAGCTCGCTGGCAATGCGGGCGCGCATCTTCTCGCCCCAGCGCTCGGAGCCGATGATGCCCTTGCGCAGGCATATCTGGTCGCCGATGCCGCGCCGCTCGATCTCTTCGGCCAGCAGCAGGGCATACGAGCTGGTGGCGCACAGCACCGTCGATTTCAGGTCAATCATCATCTGCAGCTGCTTGTCGGTGTTGCCGGGGCCCATCGGCACCGCCATGGCGCCCAGGCGCTCGGCTCCCGCCTGAAAGCCGATGCCCGCCGTCCATAAACCGTATCCCGGGGTGATCTGCACGCGGTCGCGCGGCGTGAGCCCTGCGTACTGATAGCAACGGGCGAACATGCAGGCCCAATCGTCGATATCGCGCTGCGTGTACGGAATGATCACCGGCGTGCCAGTAGTTCCCGATGATGAGTGGATCCGCACGATCTTCTCATCAGGCACCGCCGCCAAGCCCAGCGGATAGGCCTGGCGCAGGTCGGCCTTGTCGGTGAAGGGAAGGCCGCTGAATTGAGCGGGAGAGGTGATGTCGGCAAGGTCGATATCACCGAACTTGCGCGCGTAGAACGGCGAGCGCTCCTTCAGCGTAGCCAGCGACGCGCTGATCGCCTCCCACTGAGCAGGGGTCATGGTCATGACGCTTCCTTCCTCGTCCCTTAGCTCCCACCGCGCAAGGCGGCCTGGCTTTCCTCGACAACATCGATGGCGTGCAGGTTCATGTCCACGAAGCGCGGGCGCACGCATGCACGCACGGCCTGACGCAGATCGTCCAGGCCCAGCGGAACGTCGGCATGCGCCAGGGCACAGGCCAGCAGCACCACGTTCAGGGCCTTTCGGCTTCCCACCCGCTGCAGCAAACGCTCATCGTCCACCAGCACCAGGCGCTGGGGGCACTGGCCGAAGGCGGTCTGCAGCATATCCAGCGGATTGGAGGCAACCGCGGCGCGGCGATCGAGGGCCACCGCCAGCGGCTGGATGGACGAGCGCGCCGAAACCAGCACGCCGTGCGGCCCCAGATAGACCAGCGTCCGCGCAGCTTCGATGGGCTCGAAGGCCACGATCAGGTCGGCGGAGCCGCGCGGCAAAAGCGGCGAGCTCACGCGCTGACCCGCGCTTGCCATGCGCACGTGCGACACCACGTTGCCGCCGCGCTGCGCCATGCCGATCGTCTCGGCAGTGCGCACCGCCCAGCCCCGCCCCTCGGCGGCCTGGGCAAGCAGCTTGGCGGCCAGCACCGTTCCCTGGCCCCCCACACCGGTAAGCAGCACATCAAGCATGCGAGGCCCCCTTGTCCTGATCGGCAGTCCGCGAGCCTGCGGGCACGAAGGCGTCGAAGGGGCACACCTGGGCGCACAGGTCGCACCCGAAGCAGAGGGTCTGATCGACATACGCCTGGCCCCGCCCCTTGCTGCGCGGGCCGTCAATGCCCGCATCGAAGCCGATTGCCGGGCAGCCGATCGAGGCGATGCACGTGCGGCAGCCGGTGCAGGCGCCCTGATCGACGCGCACGCTGGGCTGAGGATGGGCAACCTGAACGCACGGCGACACGAACAGCACCGCAGACGGGCCAGGGTGCTCAATCGCACGACGGGCGGCCTCGGTGGCCTTCTCCAGATCAAGCGGGTCGGCATGTGCGATCAGCTCGATGCCGTTGGCGCGCAGCTCGGCCTCGATGGACAGCGGCGGACGGCAAGCCCCCATAAGGGTGAGGCCCGTGCCCGGATGCGGTTGGGTGCCCGTCATGGCCGTGGTGGCGTTGTCCAGCACCACCACTGTGATGTCGTGACCGTTGTAGGCCGCGTTGGCCAGGCCCGGCAGTCCGCTGGCAAAGAACGTGGAGTCGCCGATGTAGGCGATGGCCTTGCGGTCGGGATGAACGACGGAGAATCCCTGCGCCATGGTGATGCCCGCGCCCATGCACAGACAGGTGTCGAGGGCGTCCAGCGGGTGCGCATTCCCCAAGGTATAGCAGCCGATGTCACCGCACAGCACGGCGGGGCGACGACCCAGGGCGCGCTTCACGGCAACGAAGCTGCCGCGATGCGGGCAGCCGGGGCACAGCGTGGGCGGGCGCGACGGCAGGTCGGGAATTGCATCCAGGTCAAGAGGGCTCGTGGGCGCGGGCGCGGCGCCCTCGTCAGACGACCCAGCCATAGAGCCTGCCACCAGGCCCTCAACCTCCAGCAGGCGGGCAATGCGCACGACGGCGTCATCCACATCGTTCTCACCTCGGTCGCGCGTATGCCCAGTCAGCTTGCCCTGCACCTCGAACGCGCCATGCGTCTGCCCGGCCAGCCGCAGCAGCTCGTCTTCCAGCACGTGATCGAGCTCCTCGTACACCAAGACGGTGTCAAGGCCCCGAGCAAAGCGCTCCACCGCCGCCGCTGGGAAGGGGTACGCGGTTCCCACCTGCATGAAGCGGAAGTGCGGCAAGCAGACCCCCCTGAGCCGAGCGCGCTGTTGAAGCATGGTCAGAGCATCCTGGGCGTAGGCCGCCGACACGCCGCCGGCAAGCACGCCCACGCGCGGCAGCCGCGCGCAATCGCGGTCTGCAGACGCGGCGCTTTCACGCCCACCGCCTTCCCAGCAGGGGTTGAAGGTCGCGCACACCGCGCCCGCCGCCTGCCGCGGTGCGTCCGCCACCCGCAGCGCCGCACCCGCCGCGCCCGCCGCACTGCCTTCACTGCCTTCACTGCCTTCACTGCCTTCAGCAGCCTCGCTCTTCGCCCCGTGATCGCATGCACTTGAAAACTCGCAAGCCATCTGGGCCAAGCGCTGGTTGATCTGACCATGGGCCTGATACGACCGCCGTGGGAAGATCACCCAGCGATCGGGGTCGCGCGCGAACCCGCCGTCGATCAGGGGATGCGCATGGGTTTCGGCGGGCACTTCGAAGAAGGCCGAGGCGTGGTCGATGCGCGTGGTGGGACGCACGATCACGGGCGTTCCGTAGCGCTCGGACAGCGCGAACGCCCCCTTTACCATCAGATAGGCCTGCTCAGGCGTAGCGGGGTCGAGCACCGGCACCTTGGCGAAGGCGGCGAAGCGGCGCGTGTCCTGCTCGGTCTGCGACGAGATGGGCCCTGGGTCATCGGCCACGACCAGCACCAGGCCGCCCACCACACCCACGTAGTTCTGGCTGAGCAGGGAATCGGCGGCCACGTTCAGCCCCACCTGCTTGCAGGTGAACAGGCAGCGGGCACCCGCCTCGGCCGCGCCGCCCAGCACCTCAAGGGCCACCTTCTCGTTGGTGGACCACTCCACATGCACCCCATGCGCCGCACCCGCCTGAACGCGGGCGGCGATGGTCTCGATGATCTCGGATGATGGGGTGCCGGGGTATCCCGCAGCCACCCGCACGCCCGCCTCCAGAGCGGCGAGGGCCATAGCCTCGTTGCCCATCAACAGCTGTCGCGCCATGCCTCGCCTACCTTGTCTTGCCGTGCTCCCCCCGCCCAACGCGCCCCCTGGCGCAGGCGGTTACTCCGCCATGCCGCGCTTGAACTGGATGATCGTATCGCGCGCAGCGGAATCGGACGCTCCCAGAATCTGCGTGGCCAGAATGGCCGCGTTCTTGGTGCCGTTGATGGCCACGCAGGCCACGGGCACACCCGAGGGCATCTGCACCATCGACAGCAGCGAATCGAGACCGCCCAGGTCGCTGGTTTTCATGGGCACGGCGATCACGGGCAGCGGCGTGTAGGCCGCCACCACGCCACCCAGATGCGCCGCCTTGCCGGCGGCCGCGATCACCACGCGCATACCGCGCTCGTGAGCCGAGGCGGCCCACTCGTGCACCACGGCGGGCTTGCGATGCGCGCTGGCAACCTTCACCTCATAGGGAATGCCGAACTGATCCAGCTGGTCCATGCAGGGCTGCATGGCCGGCATGTCCGACTGCGACCCCATGATGATGCCCACAAGCGGCGTGTCGTTCTGACTCATGCGGCTTCCTTTCGCTTCCACCACCTGCCTGCGCACCCATACCGCATGCGGCCGAGTGCGTCCCTATCCGCGTTTCCCCATTCTAGAGCACGGGAAGGGATACGAGGTCGCCTTGACAGCAGAATCCGGTAATGAAGCCGGACCTCGGAATGAAGGCCCGCTCGATTGCACGCGTCTGGCGTAGATGGCCACAACGACAGCAACCCCGTCCGCCCTTCGGCAAACGGGGTCGTTGAACATCTTTCTTGCACCGCTCTTGGCACAGCGACAACCTCGCCGGCGCCGCAGGCAGCCGCATCAAGCGCTATCCAGCATACCGCTGCTAAGCGGCAGGAGGCGCGCCTGGCTTAAAAATCGGCTGCTTATCAACCGGGCCCAAATGAGACGCAACCTCATCGGGCACGGCAGCGGGGCCGCCGAACACGTATCCAGCCGCCTCATCCTTATGATCTGCAATAATCCGATCGATGGCCTGAGTACGACCCGGCGCGCCCAGAATCAGAATGGAGTTGTTCTTTCCGCAGTAGGCTCCAGCGGCCAAGGCATCATACCAGTCTTCGGCGGTAGCCAGGCCCATAGGCCTCACGGTCATCCCTTCCTCAATCTCCCATTTCGCAATCTCCAGCGAAGTGTCCACTGCCGTAGCACCCCACAGCCGCTTCGCGAAGCGCGCGCCCAGCTGTGATTCCACCTCGGCAGGAACTGCGGCATCACCGCCAACCACGATCACCTCGGCAATTCCCAGGCGATCCATCACCGAAAGGCTCTCTGGGGTCAGGCGTCCCTGCGAATTGGTAAGAAAGATGGGCGACTTGGTAGCGTAGGCGTACGGGGCAATTGACAACGCATCATGGAACGAACCAGCCGTGGCGACAATGGCCCGGCCGCTACGAGCGCTGAGCTCTGCGGCTTTTCGAGCTGTCTCTTCGGCGTTAGCCCCGGCAACGCGGTCGATCTGCCCGTCAATGCAGGCTCGCACCTCATCTTCCACCTTCTGCGATATAGCCGCAGTTCCGCCCATAATCAGAACCTTGGTAGGCTGAAGGCGGGCCAACTCAGCACGAGCCTGGAACGAAAGCTCGTTCTTGTCGGTCAGAACCACGGGGGCCTCTTCCAGCCCAGCAAGCGAAGATGCCGAAAGCGCATCCCAGTAGCCCTCCATGGTGGCGAGCACCACCGTGCCGCTCGTCTCCGTGAAGCCCGCAGTGTTGCGCGAGATCATGGCCATAGTCCACAAGGCGTTCTTCCCGCCCACACGAGACCATGTGAAGGCTGGCTGGGGAAAGTACAGGTAATCAGGCTGAAATGCAGTTATGCTCAGACGCTCACGAACCTCGGATTCCACCTGATCCAAGCTCATGCCCTCAGGTATGGCAAGGGTAGCGTGCAGAGCACCGCCAGCTTCCCATAGTGCATGAGAGTCACCCCAGCCCAAGGCATCAATGCCTGCCTGGGCCTGATTCCTGGACACGCCAGAATCGAAGGTAACGACGACCTTGCCCTCAAGATAATCTATTCCAGGCAGCAGGGCATCCCACTTGCCACCTCGATACGTTCCGCCCTCATCGGCGTAAGCCGCCAGCGGCAACGTAGGACAGAACAGAAGCGCGAAGCATGCAACCAGGCAAAGCTTAGAAGTAAGACCCGCCCCTCTTACCATATTCTCCCCTCCTAATTCCCGGAGACAGCCAACTCCAACGCAAGCGCAAGATTCTCGCTCACGGCGGCAGTTCCCCCCAGAATGAATCCAAGCTCTATCTCATCCCTATGCGGCCTTACAAAATCTGTCATGGCAGCCTTGTTCCCATCTCTAACGAGAAGCAGAACAGCGTTGTTCTTTCCGCAAAGAGAGGCTCCGGTAAGCGCATCATAATAATCAAGCCCAGATGCAACCGCGATCTTGTTCGTCGTCATCCCATGTTCTACGCAGTAATTTGCCACCGCCACTGATGTCTCCATTGCAGTTGCGCCCGCTAGCCTTATGGTGCGAAAGCCTCTCAGTTGACCCTCGACTTCCTTGGGTATGGCCGCCTCTCCGCCAAGTATCAAAACCCTATCGAACCCACCGGCACGAATAGACCTCAAAGCCTCAGAACTCAACACGTTTTGTGCGTTGGTAAGAAAAATAGGTGCTGCCTTCGCGTATGAAAAGGGCGAACCTGAAAGAGCATCATGGAAAGTCTCAGCCGTAGCGACAACCGCAGTGTCTCCCCAGCGATGCCCCATATTACGAGCATGGTTATATACCTCGATCGCCGTGCCCGCAGCAGTGGCCCCAGCGATTCTCTCCACCCTTGTAACAGACGGCAGTTTCATCAAATCGCCCTCGACAGCTTCGGATACCGCTGCGGTTCCTCCAACTATATAAACATTCTGAACTCCCATTCGGCTAATTGTCCGAGCTGTCTGAGCAGAAAGACGATCAGAAGCCGTTAGAAGAACGGGGCAGTTCTTCAAACCAGCAAGCCCACTTGACGAAAGGGCATCCCAATAGCCATCCATAGTCACAACGATTGCGGAATCATAATCCCTCATGGGAAACGCCACTGAGGATATTTCCTGCATGGTATCCAACGCAGTTGATCCTGCAATTCTTTGCCACGAAGCCAGCACTAAGAAACGTAGGCTCTCAACCCCGTAGTACCTGCCCTTGCCCTTTACAACCGCCTCGGCCATATGATTGGGCCCAGCATAGGTATAAGTCACCTCGTAGTCCCTATCGCGAACCAGCTCCCTGCCATCTAGGACAACCTGAATAGGAACCCTGTGCAGGTCAACACCCGCCCGTACGTTCTCCAATCCACGAATCTCGGCCCCCACAATGGAAATGCCCGCCGCTTTCTCAAGAGACCTCACCGCACCGTACGCATCAAGAAGGCCGTAAGCAAACAATCTATCGAAACCAGGATCCCCCAAATCGCGAGCAGAGCTCTTTAATCTCCTCTCCGCCTCATCAGCTGAAAGAGAGGGGGTGTGGGCGAACATGAGAGCTAGCGTTCCAGCAACCTGAGGTGCCGCTGCGGACGTGCCGCTGACAACCCCATACCCAACTTCACCATAGAGGTCTTGATTGAACGTTGTAAAAATACCAATGCCCGGGGCAGAGATATCTTTATTCCGTCCGAAATTAGATTCCCCAGTTTTACGGTCTCTTTTATCTGTTCCTATAACAGAAACGACGTTGTCCATATCCGAAGGCAACGAAAGATTCTCGTTTCCGTCATTCCCAGCAGCCGCCACCACAATAATACCCTTCGCACGGGCCTTATTTATCTCCTCCTGCAACACCGTGTCGCTTGCCGAAGGGCCGCTACCTGAATAGCTGATATTAATCACCCGAAGATTATCTATTGTTCGGTCTGATACGACCTTCTGAATTCCCTTTGCTATCATTGAAGAACTCGTTATTGCCACCAATTGGCCTTCTTTATCCTGTGCAAGCCATGCAATATTAATCGGGACAATTTTTGCATTATATGATACTCCAGATATGCCCATCCAATTGTTAGCCTGAGCAGAGATTATTCCTGCAACACACGTACCGTGATTCTGGATATCACCCTTGAGGGGGCAATCCCCTACGACATCCCATGCATGAGTTTGGTCGATGTTATTAATCAAGTCAGGATGATTGAGGTCAATCCCCGAATCAAGCACCGCTACTGAAACCGACCCCGCACTGCGTGATAAATCCCACGCTTGATATGCCCGGATTCTATCCAAGTACCACTGAGACCTTCGCTCTGGATCTGTAACTATTGCACTTGCATTAGGATCCAAAGGCGATGCCTTTGCAACGGGCGCATAGTTGGACATTTGGGATGTGTAAAGCCGATCAAATTGAACATCTGAAATCGCATCACAATCCTTAAGATCAAGAACGGAATGCGCGCGCTCATCATAATCGAATCTAATAACTCTACTGTGAAGGCCATCCCCAGATTGATTCCAAGAAATTACGAGGGGGTTATAAAAATCGAGCTTCTCGAAGGCTGAAAGTATTTCATCAAGAGAAAAATCTTTTGTAAAACTAATTAACACCTTTCCTTTCACATAGTCAATACCAGGCTTTAGATTGTGTTCCGCCCAGCTGATGCGACTTCTCCAGTCTCCCTTCTCGGGATAATCGCCCCTGAAATCCGAAAAAGAAGGTGATTCGACCGACGTTGTAGAATCTGCCCTCCGATCCTCGTCCAAACCATGCGCAACGGTAACCGGCACAAAGCTGATAACGAACAAGCTCGCAAGCACAACACTTACTACACGTTTCATCTTCCCCCCATCCACGTAATTGCTCCCTATCTTCTCCATATATTATAAACTTATGATAATTCAAATTTAAGATTAAAAAATACTCTTTTTTATTTTATCCTTAGAGGTTTGCTCATGAGCGCTGATCTGGAAACTCCTGTCGCTTCAACCAAGGCGACAGGAAGAGCTTTGCCAACGAGAGCCAAACTGTTGCAAAGAATTCGTCCCGAGAGCATGAAACGGGCTTTCTGTTTTCTTGATATCCGCTGGCTAAAACCTCAAGGGTCGTCGGCAATAAAGACTCGCAAAGACCCGTTCGACCGCGACACAAATCACCGTAACGCAGGGGCGCGCTCTCGCGTGACCTGAACCAGAGGGCCTCGCGCGCACCGCTCCCACCACGCTCAACCTGAATGAAGCATAGTCGCACGTAGTGCCCTGTGGCAATCGGCTTACAGTCCCCTAATCAGCTTGCCGGTCCTTGCCTTTCTGTACGATGCGCTGCTCGGCATTGCCATGTCGCCTGCAGGGTCGCCCTGGGCGGGCGCGGCGTCGGCTGGGGCACGCCTACGGGGACAGGTATTCCCGCTATGGTCCTGGTCAAACCCCCGATGCGACCGCAACCTTTTTGTAGAAATCCCGCTGGCAAGCCGTGTCGGCGACTCTGCTAACCTCTTCCCTCAACCTGATTGTCTTGCTGCTTTCCGCAGGATTTCAAGCATACGCCCTGTTGGCGTTCTCGCTGATCGCTCAGCTTCACGCCACACATCCCTCTCTGACCTCATGCGCCATTGCGGCGCTATGCTCGGTCATCCGCCTGATGTTCCTCAATGGGCTGTACGTTTCCGACCCGACAGGGGGCGCCCTCACTCGAAGCCTTCCTGGGCTCGCGCACTCTACTGCTTCTCCCGCCCGCTTCGCTTCGCCTCACTGTCGCTGGTAATGCGACGCGGCAATCACCCGACATAACCGAGCAACGAAATCCCCCTCTGCCGACAGCAACCCAGGCCTGCATGACGCCCTCAAGCAGCGCGGAGATCGCTCTCAATGGGGCCAACGAGGATGCCTCATGGGCGAGCGCGAGGTCAACCATGCGCTCTTCCGTCCCAGCTCCCGTTCGACCATGCGGCTCCCGCTCGTCAGAAAGGATCTGAGAAGATGGCTGATGACGCCGAGTCGTCCCCGTCCTCGCCGAACGCCCTGCTATCCCGCCGTGCGAACAAGAAAGGGAGCCTCGCCCAACGGACGAGACTCCCTGTTCGTTCATGGTGGTCGGAGGGGGACTTGAACCCTCGGCACGCGGATTTTCAGTCCGCTGCTCTACCAACTGAGCTACCCGACCATAAGCGCTCTCGCGCAGGAGGTCATTCTACCCACACCCCCACGCGTGGTCAAGCAGGTGCGCGCAATTCCCACCTGCAGGTTTCGCAGCACGCGCGAGCCGCCTTCCAAGGTACGCGGCAACCGCCCTCCAAGCCGCATCGGCAAGACCGCCGCGCGCAAAAGCGCTGATTCGACGCATACCCCAGCCAGCCAGCGCGCGCAGAACGTCAAACCGCCGCATACCCCGAACAGCACACCGGTAGACGCCCGCTTGCGGACGCGCTACTTCAGCGCGCAGCCCGACCCGAACAGCAGCTCGCGCTCTTCGCCTGGCAGTGCCGAGCGAGCCTGGTCGCGCAGGTTGTTCACGCCGATGAAGAACTGGCGCATCATCACCACCACCAGGTAGCGTCCCTTCGAGGTAAGCGTCAGCTCCTCGGCGTTGTTGCGGTCGAACGCACCCACGGCCTGCATGAACGCCATCTCAACCGGCAGGCCGTTCTCCACCGTGCAGCCGAAGTCGCGCTCCCACTGGCGCTTGTCCAAGCGCAGACCGAACAGCTGCATCAGGAACCGGTAGCGCATGCGGTCGTGCTTGTTGAACGCCGTCTTGCCCATCAGCGACATGCGCCCGTTGGCGATCGCCTCGTTGTACTCCTTCACCGAGAACGTGTTCACGTACAGGTTCTCGCCCAGATAGGTGATTCCGCCCGAGCCGATGGCCGGGTACTCCTCGAACTGCACCACGTACTCGTCGATCATGTCAGAGCCTGCCGGTCGCTGCTCGCCGGGCAGCGTCTCCTGGTAGTCGTGACGGTTGTACGTCCACGCGCTTGAATGCGAGAACTGGGGGTTCTTCCCGCCCGTCAGCATGTAGTCCAGAATCTCGTAGAACTCGCGCTCGCGATTGTAGTCCACCTTGCCCACCGTGCGGGCCAGCGAGCGCTCCACCGCAGGCGACGCCATCAGCGGATAGAACGTGGTCTGCGTGGCGCCCGAGGCCATCACGCTTTCCACGTCATGAATCAGCATGTCCTGGGTCTGCGCGGGAAAGTTGAAGATCATGTCCACGTTCATCGACACGAAGTACGGCACCGACTCCTGCACGCGCTCCAGAATCACCTCGGCCGACCCGTACTTGTCATAGCGGTCCATCTGCTTCAGCAGGCCGTTGTCGAAGCTCTGCACGCCCACGCTCAGACGCTGCACGCGACCCTCAAGCTGCTTTAGGTACGCGGGAATCAGGTGGTTGGGGTTCGTCTCGCTAGACACCTCGCGGATCGAGAACGTCTCGCGCGCCAGGTCGATGGTGCGGCACAGCTCGTCGATCAGAATCGTGGGCGTGCCTCCCCCCACGTACAGGCTGGTGAAGTCGTAGCCCAGCTCCTTCACCATCAGCATCTCCTTGCGAAGGCTGGCGAAGTACGCGCGGGCGCGCTCCTCCTTGTACGGGAAGCGATTGAAGCTGCAGTACGGGCACAGGCGCTCGCAGAACGGCACGTGCATGTACAGCATGTACTCTTTATGCGGGTCGGGCGGCGGCACCATGGTATCGCCGGTGCGGTTCAGCTTCAGGTAGTTCTTCGACGCTTCGCGCACCGCCGTGCTCAGCAAACGCTCAGATAGCATTACTCACCCCATGCATGACGACCGCGCGCGGCACGCTCTCCGATGTCGGCGCGGAACTGTTTTCCTTCGAATTCAATGCGTGTGCAGGCGCTATAAGCGCAAGCACGCGCATCCTCGAAAGTATCCCCCAAGGCCGTCACGCACAGCACGCGGCCCCCAGCCGTTACCAAACCACCATCGGCCGTCCGGGCCGTGCCCGCGTGGTACACCGTCACGCCCTCAAGTTGAGCAGCCTCGTCGCAACCCGCGATGGGCAGGCCCTTTCGGTACGCGCCGGGGTACCCGGCGCTGGCCAGCACCACGCCCACGGCCCACTGGTCCGCCCATTCCAGCCTGATGTCGTCGGGACGGCCCTGAGCCACGGCCTGAAGCACATCGACCAGGTCGGTGCGCAGGCGCGGCAGCACCACCTGGGTTTCGGGGTCGCCGAAGCGCGCGTTGAACTCCAGCATCTTCGGACCTTCGGGCGTCAGCATGAAGCCGCCGTACAGCACGCCGCGGTAATCGTGGTCGAACTCGCGCGCGGTAGCCTCGGCCGCCTGCTGCATGATGCGCTGCATGGCGGCCAGCTCATCATCGGACACGATCGGCACGGGCGAATAGCAGCCCATGCCGCCGGTGTTGGGGCCGGCGTCACCCTCGAAGGCGCGCTTGTGATCCTGAGCGGGGGCCATGCACAGCGCCCGGCCCTGCGACACGAAGGCCAGCATCGAGCACTCGGGGCCCGTCAGGCACTCCTCGACCACCACCACGGCGCCCGCCTGGCCAAACGCACCGCTGAAGCACTCGTCGATGGCCGCATGGGCCTCTTCCAGCGTGCCGGCCACCACCACGCCCTTGCCCGCCGCCAGGCCATCGGCCTTCACCACCACCGGAGCTCCCAGCTGGTCGGCGAAGCCGCGGGCCGCAGCCGCGTCGGTGAAGCTGCCGTAGGCGGCGGTGGGAATGCCGTTGCGCTCCATGAAGCGCTTGCTGAAGGTCTTGCTGCCCTCAAGCTGAGCGCCCTGGGCGTCGGGCCCGAACACGTCGATGCCCGCCTGGCGCAGCGCATCGGCAACGCCCGCCACCAGCGGCGCCTCGGGACCCACCACCACCAGCTGAACGTCCTCGCGTTGGGCGAAGGCCAGCACCGCCTGCCCGTCCTCGATGCTCAGCTGCGGCACGTTCTGCGCGAAAGCGGCCGTGCCGCCGTTGCCCGGGGCCACGAACAGCCGATCGGTGCGCGGAGAGTCCGCGATCGAGCGGGCAAGCGCATGCTCGCGCCCGCCGCTTCCCAGAACCAGGATGTTCATATGCCGCTCCCTAGGCGTCGTCGCGGTCCCAGCCGCGCATGATGGTCTGCTGACGGTCGGGCCCCACGGCCACGATGCTTATCCGCGCGCCCATCAGCTCCTCAAGGCGCTCCACGTAGGCGCGCGCGTTGGCCGGCAGCTCCTCGAACCGACGGCAGCCCGTGATGTCCTCGCCCTTCCAGCCGGGAAGCTCCTCGTAGATGGGCTTCGCATGGAACAGCGCGCTCTGCTGCATGGGGAAGTAGTCGTAGCGCACGCCGTTGCTCTCGTAGGCCGTGCACACCTTGATGGTGTCGAACTCCGACAGCACATCGAGCTTGGTGAGGGCCACGTCGGTCAGACTGTTCACCTCCACGGCGTAGCGGCCGATCACGGCATCGAACCACCCGCAGCGGCGCTTGCGCCCGGTGGTCACGCCGAACTCATGCCCGGCCGCGCACAGCAGCTCGCCCACCCGGGCCTCCTCGCCCACGCCGCCGTCCTCGGCGAAGCGCTGCTCGGTAGGGAACGGGCCCGACCCCACCCGCGTGACGTAGGCCTTCTGGATGCCCAGCACGCGATCGATCACCTTGGGGCCCACGCCCGAGCCGGTCGCCGCGCCGCCCGCGCAGCACGACGACGAGGTGACGAACGGATAGGTGCCGTGGTCTATGTCCAGCAGGGTGCCCTGGGCGCCCTCGAACAGGATGGACTTGCCCGCACGGTGGGCCTTGTTCAGCAGCTCCGTGGTCTCGGCCACGTAGGGAGCCAGGATTCGCGCGTAGGGCAGGAACTCCTCGCAGATCTCCTCCACCGTGTAGGTGTGCAGGCCGTACACCTTCGACAGGATGGGGTTCACCTGCGACAGCACGGTCTTGATCTTCAGGCGGAAGATCTTCTCGTCCAGCAGGTCCTGGAAGCGGATGCCGCGGCGCGCGGCCTTGTCCTGATAGCAGGGCCCGATGCCGCGCTTGGTGGTGCCGATCTTGTTCTGGCCCAGGCGCTTCTCGTCGGCGCCGTCGAGGTCCTTGTGATACGGCATGATCAGATGCGCATCGCATGAGATGCGCAGGTTCCCGCACGAGATGCCCTCGGCCTCCAGCATGGCCATCTCCTTGATCAGCACGCCGCAGTCAACCACCACGCCGTTGCCGATCACCGGCACGCAGTGCTCGTACATCACGCCCGAGGGCATGAGATGCAGCGCCAGCTTCGTGTCGCCATGAATGACCGTGTGGCCGGCATTGTTGCCGCCCTGATAGCGAACGACGAAATCGTAGTCAGCGGCAATGAGGTCGGTGATCTTGCCCTTGCCCTCGTCGCCCCACTGGGCACCCACCAAAACGGTGTTGGTCAT
Organism: Berryella wangjianweii; assembly: GCA_013201155.1. Taxonomy (GTDB): domain Bacteria; phylum Actinomycetota; class Coriobacteriia; order Coriobacteriales; family Eggerthellaceae; genus Berryella; species Berryella wangjianweii. Next base: position 1,250,164 of record CP053716.1, read on the forward strand.
GGTTCGTCTCATCCTTTCGCCCCTGCTCAGCAGGGCATCCCTTCGATTATCGGCAATACGATGCCCGAATCTTCCCGGTACGCACGGCACCTCGCCATTCTATCTTACAGGCACAGGCGATGGGCGCCTGGATCGGCCTTCAGCAGGGCATCCGCAACCTCCTCATGGCAGGTGAACACCACCACCTGACGCGTGCGGGCCAGCTCGGCCAGGGCACGGGCGGCGCCGTGGCGACGGGCACGGTCGAAGTGCACCAGGATGTCGTCGGCCAGCACGGGAAGCGAGGGGCCCACGTCGTCTGCGCAGCGAAGAAGCGCGATGCGCAAAGCCAGATAAAGCTGCTGGCTGGTGCCCAGCGACAACTGCGTGGCGGGACGGCGCACCAGCGCATCGCTCTCAAGCGCCAGCGAGCCATCCGGCTGGGCCACCACGCGGGTCCAGGCCCCGTTGGTCATGAGGGCTATCAGCCGCGAGGCCTCACGATACAGCAGAGGCTGACTGGTCACCGACCAGCGGTCGATCGCCTCGCGCAGCAGGCTGCGAGCGGCCAGCATGCGCACCAGGCGCGCCTCGGCCTCGGCAACCCCGGTAACGGCCTGCTCGTGCGCCACCTTCGCACGGTCGGCCAGGCGATCGTCCAGAGCCGCGCCCAAACGCTCCTCAAGCGAGCCGATCAGCGACGACAGCGCACGGCCCTCGGCCTCGGCCTCCGCGATGCGCTGGTCAAGGTGCGCTGCCTGGGCACGAGCGCAAGCGGCGTCGGACTGCCCGTCGGCATCCAGCGAGTCGATGACGCGCCGGCGCGCGGCAGCGCTGCGCGCGCGGGCCGACACGGCGGCAGCTTCCCGCGCAAGAGCGCGGTCGAGCTGGTCCTGAGCCTGGGCGATCGCATCGAAGCGCGCAAGGTCGGCATCGATCAGCTGCAGGGCGTAAGTCGGCGAACCGTCGGCGACGGAAAGCCCTGCCGCGCGCAGCAGCTCGCCCGCCGCATCACGGGCGCGCTCGTGCTCCGCCGCGCGAATCGCCTCATGGACGCGCGCCGATGCCAGGGCAGAGCTCGGCGCGGCGGTGCGTGCGCCGGGCCCGCTGCCGTTCGCTTCGCTTGGAGTTGTCTCAGCCGAAGTCGATCCCCCTTCGCGACGCAGACCCAAGGCGGCCGCCAGAACGCGGGCGCCCGCGACCCCCAAGCCTATCAGCGAAGCCACTACCAGGACGAAAACTCCCCATGTCGCCGAATCGGCCCCTGATGAGAAAAGCGAGGCCGCTGCCAGCGCAGCGCTTCCCAGCAGCGCGGCCATCAGGCAGGCGAAGCCCCCGAGCAGCTTCGCGCGGCCCGCGCCCTTCGGGGCACCCCGCAGCAAGAGGGCGTCTCGGAGGGCCCCGCCAGACGCACTCGCGCCCTCTGCAGAGGCTACCGCCGCCAAACCACGAGCATCCGCGAGAACCTGCGCCGCATGACGCAGCTCGACGGCGGCCTCCTCCAGCTGAAAGCGCAGAGAAGCCAGGCGCTCACGTGACAGCGGGGTGTGCGCCGCCGACGCCTGAACGCGATCGAGGGCCGCACGCGCAGCGGCAACCTCACTGCTGGCAGCAACGCATTCACTCTCAAGCTGGGGAAACTGATCTTCAAGCACGTTCAGCGACGCCGCCGCGCGCACCAGACGGTCGCGTCGGGACGCCCATTCTGCCAGCTGGGCAACCAGCTGTCGCTGGCGCTGGCGGGCGTCGGCCAGGCGACGATGATCGGCGCGCAGCTCTTCGGCGCGCGCCGCGGCGGCGGCCACGTCGGCACGGGTGCGGCGCTCGGCCTCGCGCAGGTGCGCGAGCGAATCAGGAGCCGTTTGCGCCAACGAGAACGAAGCCTTGATGCGCTCGTCCAGCACCGCCAGGGCCTCGGCGGGGCTGACCGCAGTGCTCGACCCGGCGGTAAGGAAGCGCGCCATCAGGTTGTCGGCGCCGTCCAGCGACTGCAGACTGAGCGCATTCAGCGCGAACACCGATTCGTACAGCATGCGGTCAACGCCGCCCAGCAGGCCATCCAGCGTCGCGGGTCCCTCGCAGGCGGGATCGCCCGTGGCTTTCACGCGGCTGACCACGGTCGCGTCGGCGCGCTCCTCGCCTGCGCGCATACTCGCCCGCACGCCCGCGCCTTCACGACCGAGCGGCGCTTCGCATGCGCCCTCGCCCCCGCGCCCGTTCGCACTCGCGGGCCCGCTCCCGCCTTCGCGGGCGACGCTCTCATCCACCTGCGCGAACACCAGAGAGCCGGCCCGCGACCCCGACGCGGGCGCATACCCCGACGAGCCCGCCTTTGGCCGCGGCCACCCGAACAGCACGCCCACCACCAGCGACCACACCGTGGACTTTCCCGCCTCATTGGGGCCTACCACCACATTCAGCCCAGGTCGGAAGGGCCCCACCGTACGGCCATGGAAGCTTCCGAACGCATCGAGGCGCACGTAGCGCAGCGCATGCCTCATTCCGCCTCCACCCCTTCCAGCAGGTCAAGGGCAAGCCGGTAGGCGTCGTCAAGCACGGCGGCATCAAGGGCCCCCTCCAATGCGCGAACATCGCGCGCCTGCTCGGGCGCCTGACGCGCAACGGCTTGCGTGAACGCCGCTCGCGCAGCGTCGCTTTCCCCCGCGGCGCGCAGGCAGGCGGCAAGCTGGGAGGCAAACAAGCCTACGTGCTCGGCTTGAGCGCGCTCGCGCGGGCGCTCGGTGCCAGCCTCCACCGCATCCACGAAGAACTCGGCGTAACGGGAGCTCAGGCGCTGACGCAGCTGCTCGCGCACATCGGGGCGACACAGCTGTCCATGAAGCGCCGTAGCGCCCGCAAGGCGCACGCGTGCGATCATGTCCGCGCACTGGGCACGGCCGTTCTCCCTGAACAGCTGGCGCGTCACCAGCTCCTCCACCTCGGCCACGGTGCGCGCAGACGAAACATCCACATTCAGGCGCTGCCAGGCGATGCTGGCCGTGGGCACGAAGCTCACCTGCGGAGCGACTCCCTCAACAAGGGTGACCAGGCAGCAGCCGCGCGGGCCGGTCTCGCGCGTGGTGCGGCCCTGGATGCAGCCGGGGTACACGATGCGCGGGTCGTCCCAGTTCGGATAGGCGTAGCGCTGATGGATATGCCCGCAGGCCCAATAATCGACCCCGCGCGATACCAGATCGGCTGGATCGGATGGGGCCTTCAGCGGATCCAGGTGCAGGCCGGTATGCACCACCCCCACGGCGAAGGGCGCCTGCGCGCCGTCCAGCGCAGCCTGCATGTGGGAACGGTCGATCCCCTCCACGATGCTGAGATGATGAGGCCAGGTCTGGTTGAAGTAGCTGCGCCCCGCCACCAGGCATAGCGGTTGTTCCTGACGACTGAACAGGGCGTATCCTGGCCGATCGGCAGGGAACATGACCGCTGAGGGCGGCAGGTCGGCGAAATCGGACTGCCACGAAGTAAAGGGGTCGTGATTGCCTGTGCACAGGTAACAGGGGATTCCTGCACGATGGAGGCGCGTCAGCCCGTCGAAGAAGTGCCGGTAGTCGCGATACGAGGCTCGGGACGTGTCGAACACGTCTCCTGCGATCACCACGAAGTCCACCTGATGGTCCAGCGCCGCATCGATCACGCGGTCGTACGCACGGGGAATGGCCTCCGTCAGACGATCGGCCCAGGCGGGCGACAGGCGCCGGATGCCCCGAAACGGAGCGCCCAGGTGCAGGTCGGCCGCGTGGAGAAAGGTGACGGAGCGCGCCATGCTAGCCCGGGTACCCGCCCAGGGCGGCATCGTCGATGTAGTTCTGGAACTTGGTGAACTCGGGATTGAAGGCCAGTCGGATGTCACGCTGAGCGCCGTTGCGGTGCTTGGCCACAATCAACTCCGCCACGCCCATCTCAGGACGACCGTCCTGCTCGGCCTCCAGCTCGTTGGTGGAGCGGTCGATGAACATCACGATGTCGGCGTCCTGCTCGATCGATCCCGATTCGCGCAGGTCGGAAAGCATCGGTCGCTTCTGGGCGCGCATCTCGATGGAACGCGACAGCTGCGATAACGCGATCACGGGCATGTCCATCTCCTTGGCCAGAATCTTCAGACCGCGCGAGATCTCGCCTACCTCCACGGCTCGGTTGCCGTCGCGACGCGTCTGCGGGGGTTGCATCAGCTGCAGGTAGTCCACGATGATCAGGCCGTTGCCCTGAGCGCCGCGCAACTCGCGGCGGGCCTTGGCGCGCGCCTCCAGGATCGACAGACCCGGAGAGTCGTCGATGTACAGGTCAAGCGAAGCCAGGCGATTGGACGCCTCCGCAATCGCACTCCAGTCGCCGTCGGCGATGTAGCCGCCGCGCAGCTTCGACAAGCTAACGCGCGCCTCCGAGCACAGAATCCTCTGCACCAGCTGCGACGCGCTCATCTCCAACGAGAAGAAGGCCACGGACGTGCCCGCCAGGGCGGCGTTCACCGCCAGATTCAGCGCGAAGGAGGTCTTGCCCACGCCCGGACGCGCGGCAAGGATGATCAGGTCGCCGCCGCGCAGGCCGTGGAACAGGTCATCGGCGTCCTTGAAGCCCGTGGGAACGCCCGCGATGTGCGACTTCTGCTCGGCTAGACGGGTGATCTCCTCGAAGGCCTCGGTCAGAAGGTCCTCCATCTTGCGAAACGACGACGACACGCGCTGCTCGGTAACCTTGAAGAGGGTCTTCTCGGCTTGCTCGACCACCTCGTCAAGGTTGTCGGGAGCGTTGTAGGCAAGCGCCGTGATCTGGGCCGACGCCTTGATCATGTCGCGCAGGATGGCGTTGCGCTTCACGATATCGGCGTGGTTCTGCCAGTTGGTAAGAGCGAAGGTGTTCTGCGCCAGGTCAAGCAGATACGTTTCGCCGCCCACGGCATCCAGCTGCTTGGCCGCGCGCAGGTTGTCGGCAAGCGAGATCTGATCGATGGGAATCCGGCGACTGTGCAGGTCGCATACCGCTTGGAACAGGATGCGATGAGACGGCCGATGGAAGCTCTCGGGGTTCAGCTTGGCGATGATCTCGTCCAGCGCGTCGGCATCCAGCATGCAGGCGGCAAGCACCGACTTCTCGGCGTCGATGTTCTGCGGCGCGGGGGTGCTGGGCGACACCGTGGCGTACTCGACGCCCTGGGGCGCCGAGGTGTTCTGATAGGTGCTAAAACCTGCCATGCTAAGATCCTTACAAGTCGGTGAAGCCCCATACTAAACCATGGGTCGCCCCAGATAAAGCGGGGTTTTTGTAGACAAGGGAAGACAGTCTGCACTCTCAACATCGCAAAAGAAAACCCCTCCTCCCGCACAAGGGGAAAGAGGGGTTTTCAACACATTCAACCGCTTGCGCTTGTTGAAAGAAAAAATTGCGAGGCCCAGCGCTCTACTCGGCGGCAGGGGCCTCGGGAGCCTCCTCAGCAGCCTCCACGGCCTCCGGAGCCTCAGCCTCGGCGGGCTCCTCGGCAGCGGGGGCGGGAGCCTCGGCGTCCACGACGCTCAGCTTCACCGTGGCGCGAATCTCGCGATACAGCGACACCGACACCTCGTGCTCGCCAACCTGCTTGATGGCCTTGCTGACCTCGATGCGACGACGGTCAACCTCCACCTCAAGCTGGCCGGCGATGGCATCGGCCACCATCTGCGAGGTAACCGAGCCGAACAGCTGGCCCTCGTCGCCCACCTTGGCGGCGATGGTGATGGGGGCGGCCTCCAGCTTCGACTTCGTGTCCTCAGCCGTGGCGACGCGCACCTCCTCGCGCTTGGCGATGTTCTTGCGACGGTCCTCAAGCTGCTTCAGGTTTCCCTTGGTAGCGAGCACCGCATAGCCCTGACGGAGCAGGAAGTTGTTGGCGAAGCCACGGGCGACCTCGATCACATCGCCCTCGCCGCCCTTGCCGGGCAGCTCTTTCAGCAGGATAACCTTCATGAAGTCCTCCTTAGCTAGCGATTGCGACGGTCGCCGCGACCGCTGATAGCCGGGACTGCGTAGGGCATGAGGGCCATCTCGCGTGCGCGCTTCACCGCATTGGCGATGTCACGCTGGTGCTGGGTGCAGGCACCGGTGACGCGACGGGGCTTGATCTTGCCTCGGTCGGTAACGAACTTACGCAGCAGCTGCGTATCCTTGTAATCGACGTAGTCAGCCTTGTCCTTGCAGAACTGGCAGTACTTGCGTCGAGGCTGCTTGGTGTATTCAGCCATGTGAAGTACCTCTTTTCAAATTCGCTTAAAACGGAATGTCCTCATCGTAGCGAGGGGTATCCATGGCGGGCGCAGGTGCCGGGGCATAGCCTGCAGGAGCCGCGGGCGCATCCGTCGAACCGGCGTTGCGAGACGACATGAACTCGATCTCGTCCACGATGACCTCGATCTTGCTGCGCTTCTGGCCGTCGCGCTCCCACTGGCTCCAGCGCAGCTTGCCCTCGATGGACACCTTGGTGCCCTTCGTCAGGTAGCGCGAGAGGCTCTGGGCGCGCTGGCCGAACATGGTGCAGTCGATGAAGTTCGGGTAATCCTCCCACTCGCCCGTGGCGGCGTTCTTGCGTCGGTCGTTCACGGCCACGCCCAGGCCCAGCACCGGCATGCCGGTGGCCGTGGAGCGCAGTTCTGCGTCACGGGTCAGGTTTCCGCTGATGATTACTCGGTTGATGCTCATCTTCCACCTTCTTCTACGATGGGAGGGCGTGCCCTCCTCGATTTCTAGTCGCGATCGGTGCGGGCCACGATCATATGACGCACGACGGAATCGTTGATGCGCAGAATACGATCGAGCTCTGCAATGTTCTGGGGATCGGCATGGAAATCGATGCAGGTGTAGTCACCCTCGGTCAGACCGTTGATTTCATAAGCGAGTTTGCGCTTGCCCCACTCATCCACGTTGTCGAGAGCGCCATTACCCTCCGTGATGGTGGTTTCGATGCGCTTCATGACCCCCGCGCGATGCTCGTCATCGGTGGTCGGCGCAACAAAGAACAGCAGTTCATAAGCCTTCATCAGCTCACCTCCTTTGGACTGAACGGCCCCGGGCTGGTGAAGGCGACACCGGGGCAGGAAAACGACCTTCCCAGTGTAGCAGAAGCTTCCGATCAGGGCCGTTGCAGGCGATAGTCGCTTTCGGCTACATGCTTTCACCATCTGGCGGGCGCGGATAGGGCAAGGGCCCGATCCCCGCAACCATCATGCACAGGAACCCTATCCGCAGGCCGGCGGGACGCCGGCGAAATCCCGGCACGCGCCCGACAAGGGCCCGGCGCCGCAGGAGACGGCACGACGTGGCGCCTCGCCCGCGCGCCGGATGGAAATCAAGGGCGCGGGCAAGCCTTCGCATGCGCCGGTCCTTCAGGGGTGGTCGCGGCGAATTGCACGCGAAGCGCGGGTGCCGGCCGACCCGGCCTGCCGGCTCAGCGCAACCAGGTCGGTCATGCCCGGGTGATCTTTAATCTGCCTGGTCAAGCGTGTGATTGGGCGCGGCGCTGCCGCACGCGCAGGCACAGGAGGAGTCGCACGCGCAGGAGCCGGCGGCGGCGCTCTGGTCGGCGGCTGTCTGCGAATCGTCAGCTGTGCAAGAACAACTGGATTCACCTGGGCCGCCAGCCGCGACGGGCGCGACGGGCGCGTCGAGCCCGCTCGGGCCGTCGGTCGCGCTCGCGTCGTCGGACCCTTCGGCGGGCCCTGGCTGCACGTCGCCCGGCTCCTGGGCATCCGCAGCATCGTCGCCGCTCACAGGCGTGACATGACGCGAGGTGTGAATCATGAAGTTCGGCGCTACCCCAATGAAGGTAGGGTCAGCCTCGAACGTCAGCGCACCCTGATCGTCCTCTTCGTACAGATAGCCCACGGCAACGCCCCCGCCGGCGCCCGGCACGCCCCCTTCGGCGATGATGGCGCTCAGCGTGCGGTCGTCGGCCTCAACATAGCCGTCATAGCAGAACCCGTAGGCTGTCGCCCCATGCGCGCGGCCCACCGTCTTGCGGGCTGCCTTGAAGCACGCCTCGGCATCGTCGTCAGGCCCCGCCGGATGCGTTTCCATGAACAGCTTGTCGCCGATGGCAAGGGCTGTGAACGGATCCAGCGGATTCCCCTCAAGCATGCGGTCGCGGGCCTCGGTCAGCATGTACAGCAGCACCTGCCGCAGCTCCGCGGGGATATCGGGAACATCGTTGCTGAAGCTTTCCACCGTGCGATCCATGCCGTCCCCCTTCGGGCCCCTGCGGCCCATTCGCCGTGATTTGCTCTGGCAGACAGCATACTCCCTGGTACGCCGAGGGTCGAGAAATCCACAGCCTCGCGACGAGGGTCCAGGGGGCGATCAGCGGCATGCAAAGGCCCGCATGGCAAGACCCCCTGACGATGCCGATCGCCAGGGGGTCAATTGAGCCGCTTGAGCCGCTACAGCCGCAGAGCGCGACATGAACGTCGGCTGCGAGCGCGTCACATGGCTACTTCCGGCGCTTGCGTGCGGCGATCACCAGAAACGCGATGGCCGCCGCCAGCACCGCGCCCAAAGCCACCACCGCACCAACCGCGATGATCTCGCCCGTCACCGGCAAGGCCGCCGCAGGCTTCTTCACCGTGGGCGGGGTGGGCTCGGGCTTCGTGGGCGGCGGGGGCGGAGTGTCCGATTCGGGCGGAATCGGCAGCACGGGGCGGTCGAAGCTGGGCGGGTCGCTGGGCACGGCGTGACGCTTGGCCGTGTTGGTGACCGTGAACGACCCCTTGTGCAGGCTCTCCCTCTCAGCCTCCACCTTGACCCAGTAGCCGTCCACGGAGTCCTCGCGCACCGTGTACTGGATCAGACGCCCCTGATCATCGCGAATCGGCTGTGCATTGAAATCGGCCTCCCAGCCGTTCTCCTCGCTCAGCGTGACCGAATCGACCTCGCTGCCGTCGGCCATCAGGCGCACGGTCACCGATTCGGGCACCCTCGGCTGCGAGCCCTCGGCGCCGTCCAGGCCCGCCCATGCCTTCGAAACATGGAACGCAACCGTATCGGGGGAGGCGCTCTCGTTCGTCAGCGAGAACGGCGTCACCGCATCGGGGGCGTCGGCGTCAGGATCGGCGCCGGAGGGCAGCACGGCACTGCTTTCGCGCGCCGTGAAACCCGCGGGCGGGTTGGGCTCGGTCACCTCGTACGAAAGCGGCACGCGCACGCACCTCTTGTCGGAGCCGTACACGTACACGGCGTCGGGAACCGTCAGATGAGCCACCTCGCCCACGCCCAGCGCGAAGCTGGCCGGGTTCGCGTGCGGGGTCGTGCCATCCTGCCAGAACTCGATCGGCGGAACCGTCGCGCCCGCGGGCAGGGCCTGCGTGCTGGGGGCGGCAGTCAGCACCAGCGTCACCGGCGTGCGGTCGGCGTCCTTGACCGCGCTGCCCCACAGCTTGGTCAGATCGACCTTCGGCACGCGCTTCCATCCTGCGTAGATGTGAATGTCGGGGTGCGCCACGATCGCGCCCGAGGCCACCTCGCCCACGCCGAAGGGATCGGACGCGTGGAAGGGGTACCGCGCGCCCTCATCGGGATCCGAGAACCATCCCAGGTAACCGTGCAGCGGACGCACGGGGCTGTCGCGGTCGGGCTCCACCGCGTCCACCGGCCCCATGGTGGCCGGATCCACATAGGGGCGGTCGGCCGGGTTCTCGGAGTACAGCGTGTGCGTGACGGCGTGGGTCGGGTCATCACTGGTCTGACCATGGAAGGTCACCTGCTCGGGATCGCCGTCGTTACGGTTGCCGTGGAAGGTTACCAGGGTGCGCTGGCCCAGCACCGCCTCGTGAGAGGGGTTCAGCACGTAGTCCCACGCAGCGGGTATCGCGTGGTCGTCCACCGCCGCGAAAGTCACCCCCTGCTCACGCGTCACGTAGTGAAGCCTCTGCGCATCGGCGGGGGTCAGCGTGTACCCCTGAGCACCCCGCGCCACCACGTAGCCCAGGTGGCGGTGGGCGCGTTCCGAGAACGCCGCCCATTCGTCGGTGGGGGTGAACGCGGTTTCCGAAACCGACACCGGAATGACGGTGGAAAGGGCGCCGCGCACGTTGATCCACGACTGACCGTCGATCACGCGCACATCCTGCTGGATTCGCGCATGGGGGGTGATGTCGATGGGCTTGTAGGCATACACGGCGCGACCGGTATAGGCGGTCAGACCGCCTCGGAACGCCTGATGACCGCCGCCCCAGGGATTGCCGTGGTCGCTCAGGGCGACCTCATCCAGCAGCAGGGTGCCGGCATTGAAGATACCGTCGCCCTGACCGTTGCGATGACTCCAGTCGCCGCCGCGGGCGTTGGTAAGGCCCTGGCGCAGCACCGCGTGGTCCGACACCACGGTATCGCCCTGGTTGAACACCAGGCCGCCGCGCACGCTGGCACCGCGGTCGTAAAGACCGCCCGAAACGCTCAGCGACGAATGCAGGCCCACGTAGATCTGACCGCCCACGAAGTTCGGGGCGTTGGCGTGGTTCACCGGATTGCCCGCGGGGTCGTAGGTGACGTCGTCAAGCGGAGCCTCGGTGTCGGCAAAGGTGTTCTTGAACTGCCAGATGGTTCCGGTCTCTTTGATCGAGCTGTCGATCATCTGCACCTTCATGCCCGTGGCCGAGTTCATGCCCGTGCCGATCGAGATCGCACCGCCCGCGTTCGTGGCGCCCACCTTGCTGATGCTCACGTTCTGGAACACGGCGCTGCCGGTGGTCTGGGGGCGCCACGCACCGTCGGGCCCCTTGGTCATCACGCCCTCGAAGCACACCGCGCCGCCGAACTTCGCGTTGAACGGCGTGTTGTCGTTCGTCCATTCGTATACGCCGGTCATGGTGGTGTCGCGCACGCTCAGGTCCACCTTGCCCACGACGTTGACGAAGCCGCCGGCAAAGGCCACCTGCCCGCGCTTCTGCGTGAAGGTGCTGTTGGTGATGGTCATGCTGTTGTTCACGTCCAGCTGGATGGCGCCGCCGCTGACCACGTACCGGTCGTCCTGGTCGATCAGGAACGTGGCGCGGTCGATCGCGGAGTCGAAGGCGTTGCGCGTGTAGATCGCGCCGCCGGTGTTCACGTTCCGCCCTACCTTGAACGTGCTGTTGGCAGACCTCAGGGTCACGCCGTCAGAGAATATCGCGCCGCCCTGGTTGCCGCCGGCGTCGGTGGCCTTGAAGCAGCCGTTGCCCTCGAACAGGTTGGAGTCGCCTGCGTACGTACCGCGGCCGTCCAGGTAGATGCCGCCGCCGCAGCCGCCGCCGTCGCCCTGCAAGGAGGAGCGCCCGGAGGCGTTGCCCTGAAAGGTTGCCTTGCGCATGATCACCTGGGCGCCGTTGGCGTAGATCGCGCCGCCGTGCGGCACGCTGCCAGCCGAGAGCGCGCGATGAGCGACGGTGGCATTGCGGGCGAACAGCGTCGTGCCGCCTGGGTTCTGGGCATCCGCCGCTGCGGACTCGTTCACCTTCAGCGAGCCGCCCGTCAGGTAGATGGAGCCGCCCTCGGCGTTCTTGGGGTCGTTTTTCGACGAGCCGTTTATGAACGACGAGCCCTCTATGGTGATGGCGGCACCGTAGGCGCGGATGTGGCGGCTGCGCTCGGCGCCGTCCAGGTTCACGTTCGACAGCGTGAGCGAGCCTCCGTTGCCTGCCACCAGCAGAGCCGTCAGGTCAGCCGTGGCCGTGAGGGTATGGCCCGCTCCGTCGATGGTGCCGTGATAGGAGCCCGGCACCTCAATCGAAGCGCCGATGCCGAAGTCCTGAGCCAGGACGACGTCGCTGCCCGCCTCCAAGGCGGCCCGCAGCTCGGCCTCGCTTGACACCGACGTGGGAGCGGCCCACGCAGGCACGGCCCAGACCAGGCCAAAGGCGAGGGCAAGCAGCGCCGCAGCGACGGCGCGCTGTAGCAGGACCAGCCGGTTAAGATGCGCCATTTCAACCCCATTTCGTCTTTCGACCAGGCCGCCGTGATGGTTGCCCGCGCCTGGTTTCACACATCGCCCGAACGCCGTGCGATCAGGCTTTTCCGCAGTTTGAACAGTATAGCTATTCTTTTCGGACTTTTTCTGTCATCTGAAGATTTGCGAGAAGATTCGATCATCTTTTCTTATTTCATGACTTCACAAGGGGGATTTCAACGTTTTTCCGCCCGGATCCTCCGGCGATCAGAGCCGACGGGCGCCCACACGCAGAAGGACGAGGCCGAAGCCCCGTCCTTCTCTTTCCGCGCCCCGGCGCCGCCGATTGCGGACGGCGGCCAAGGAGCAGGATTGCGATGCGCGTCTTTCCTCGGTGCGCGCGCTACCTCACGCGACGCCGGCGCAGGGCGCGCGCGGCGACCAGAGCCGCAGCGCTGATGGCAGCGCCCAGGCCCAGGGCGACCGCCGGCGGCATATCGCCCGTGGTGGGCAGCCCCGTTGCCCGCGACGGCGCCTTCACCTGGTCGCCCGGCTGCGTCGGAGCCGACGGCTCGGGCGCGGGCGGTGCGGGCGGCACCACAGGAGGCGTGGGGCCGGGCGGTGCAGGCGGCACGGGCAGCGTGGGAAGATCGACCACCGGCGGGTTCGGCGGCACCTGATGCGTTCCCTCCTTCACCTTCACAGTAAAGGTGATGGCGGTGGGGTTGGTGGTGGGGAAGCCCGCAGTGCCGAAGGCGGCGTCGCGGCCCTCTGCCCACTGCTCGGCGTTCCAGCTGAACGAGAACGCCTTGACGGCGTTGCGGCTGCGGTTCATAGCCACGGCCTTGAAGAAGCCCGACACCTCGCCCACGGCGGTAAGCTGCTGGCCGGGTTGGACCGTCTTGTCGATGGTCACACTCGGCACGGTTACGCGAAGCCACTGATTCCCGCCGTCGGAAACCACGCCCGCAGCGGCGATCTTGCTCTTCAGCTTCTCGTACGTGTCGATCTGCTCGGGATTCTGCAGCTTGAAGCGCACGGTTGCCACGCGACCGGCCACGCTCACATCCTCCACGGCGAACAGGTCGCTCATGCCCTCGGGCATAACCTGGTCGGGAGTCAGGTCGGCAGGCAGGGTCATGCCCTCGGGCACGATGAAGGTGGCCGTGAAGCCGAAGTCGCGGATGCTGATGTCGATATTGGCGCCGTTGTGCCCCAAGCTGGCTTCGAGCGCGTTCATCTGCTGCAGCACGACGCTCATCTCCAGGGCGCCCGTCAGGCCAAGGGAGCCGCCCGCCACCATCTCGGGCACGGCCTGAGCCTCGGTGTCACCCGCCGACAGCAGGTCGCCCGGAACGCCGGAGGCGACCGGCGTGGGCACCTGAAGCGTCAGCTGGATGGGGGCGTTAGGTGCACCGCCCAGGGCGAAGTCGGCCCCTTCCGGGGTCTGCACGCCGGTCCACAGGAAGTCGAAGTCGCGCTCGCGGCCTCCGTTCACGCTGGCCGTGGCGGTGAAGGAGCCCTCGACCGTGCCCGCAACGGTGATGCGCGACCCGTCAGCCACGTCGTCGGCCAGCTGCACGCCGGGCACCGTCACCGCAAGCGTGCTGCCCAAGGCGGCGATGGCGTCCTTCAGCTGCTGGTAGTTCACGATGCCGTCGCGCAGCTCCATCACCACGCGCACCGTATTGCCCGCGACCTCAACCCCCGTCACCGAGAAGGTGTCGGCGAATCCCTCCGTGGGAATATCGGCGGGCGTGAGGCCGGCGGGAATCCGAAGCTCCTTGGGGACGGTGAAGGTGGCCACGAAGCGCGAGGCGGTGCCGCTGAGGGCGATCTGCGACAGGTCGGCCGGGTGGCCGTACTGGCTCTCGATCGCAGTCATCTGGTTCAGCAGACCCGAGGCGTCAAGCGTGCCCGTGACGTTCACCTTCGAGCCGGCGAACACGCCGACGAAGTGCTTGTGCTGGGTATCGGCGCCCGCGCGGCGCGCGTCGTCGGCCTGAGGGACCGTGCGCTGCACATAGGCCAGCATGTCCGCACCCACCTGCAGCTCAAAGGGCCGGCGCGCCAGGATGTGCTGCTCGATGGCAGCGGGGTCGGTGCTGGCCACGCTCTTGCCTGCCGCGATCTGCGTGCCGTCCCAGGCCATGTCGAAGGCCGCCGTGCGGGCGTCCGTCGAGGCCGTGGTGGCAAGCGTGCCCTTCACCTCAGCCGACGCGACCAGCTGGTCGCCATTCGACACCGTTGCGCGATCCAGCATGAAGCCGGGCACCGTCAGCGTGATCTGGTCGGCGATCGGGCTTGCGCCCGCCATGCGAGCCTGAGCCTGCGACCCCATGGACTGCACGGCGGCCTTCAGCTCGGCATAGGTGGCGAAGGGCTTGGCAAGCGCCAGGTCGATCTCGACCGTCTGTCCCTGCACGCGCACGTCGCTCACCTTGAGAGCCGACCCCAGCCCGTCAGCCTGAACGCTTTCGGAAGCCAGGTCCGCCGGCACCGCCACCCCGTCGGGCAGGGTGAGGCGAACCGTGAACGTCGAAGCGAGGCCGGTCAGCTTGATGGGGGTGGCATCGTCGGCGCCCAGGCGGTCGGCGATAGCGGCGACCTGCTGCTTGACGGCTGCCGCATCCAGGGCGGTCGTCAGGCTGAACTTCGCCGAGCCGTCAGCCAGCACGCGCAGACGCGCCGTGGAGTCGGGCTGACTGCCCTCGCCGGCGTCGCCCCACATGTCGGCGTCAAGCGCGCCGCGATGCTCAAAGCGCTGCACGCTCGGGTCGTCCTTCCACTTCAGGTAGTACGTGGCGTCCGCCGTGAAGGACGGGTCGGCGCCGGGCGTGGAGATGATCCATCCGGCCACGTCGTCGAAGCGCACGCCACGGCCCGAGCCATCAGCCGCAGAGAACCATTCGGTGGTGGAGGCCAGCACCGAGCCCGCGCGCTGGGCCGCTGCGGCGGCGGGCGTGATCTGGCCGCGCTTGAAGGCGCCCAGCACCTCGCTGAGCTTCTGCCCGTGCAGGGCGCCGGCCTTCACCACGGCAACCTCGCCGCCGGCAGGATCCTGGCGCACCTCGAACACGTCGGGATTCTTCTTGAACACGCTTCCTGCGGCGAAGGTGCCGCCGTTGGCCGAGAACGCCACGGTGTAGCGCACGTCCTCGTACTGGGCGTACAGATCGGCCTGCGTCCCCGGAGCGCCCAGCGTCAACTGCGAGCCGGGGGGAACGGCCGGAAGCTTGCCGTCGGGATCGGTGGTCCACTTCACGAAGCTCTTGCCCGCAGGGGCGAAGGCGGGAGAAGCGGCAACCACCTCGTCATGCGACAGCACGGTGGCCTGGTTCTGGTCGGCGGGAATCGTCTGGGAGTAGCTCTCGCCGGCGCCGTTGTGGTACACCACCGTCCTGGCGTCCCACTTGGCATATACCTCCCTGGTGCCGATGGGAAGGGTGTCCGCATAGTTGAAGGGCTGCTCGGCGCCTTGCGCGTCCTTGTAGAACCAGCCCAGGAACGCAGCGTTCACCTTGCTGACAGGCGTGCCGGGATCGGCGTTGCCCTGCACGGCACTCAGGCTGTAGCCACCTATGGTTGAAAGCGTCTTGTCGGCGGACGTGCCGTCGGCGAAGGCGGCGGCACCGCTGTTCAGCTTGAAGACCACCTTCGCCGCAGGCACCCACACGTGCTTGTTGCCATCGCTGGACTCCAGCGCCACCGGATAGGTGTAGGTAGCGCCCTTGCCGTTCAGCACCTTCAGCTCGGTGAGGCTGGGGTCGGCCAGGGTCAGCAGCGACAGCTCGTCGTTGCCGTTCGCGTCGCCGTTGGTGGGCGTGGTGAACCGGGCGTTGAAGGCGGGGTCGTAAGCCATCCGGTACGAGCCGCCCGTCACCACGTACGTGCTTCCGTTGTTGCGATTTGCGCCGCCGTTGTCGGTGGTCTTGTTCTGGGCGTCGGTTTCCACCAGGCTGCTGCCCTGGAAGGTGATGGCCGACGGCCCCTCCTTCTGACCCGCCCCGAACGAGGGAAGCTGCGACATGCCCGTGGTGATCAGCACCGAGTCGGTGAAGGTGGCCTTCGCCTTGGCGCCGCTGACGTTCAGGCCGCCGTGACGCGAGTTCGTCAGCCTCACTATCGAGTCCTTCACGTCGAAGGTGTTGAAGGCGCTGACGCGACCCTCCGACACGGCAAGCGTAGAGCCGTCCTGAATGCGAACGGGGGCGTGCAGCGCCAGGGCCGTGCCACGCCAATTGCGCGGGTTCGTCAGCATCAGCTCGGACTTGACCAGGTTCAGGCCCTTGCAGTTGGGGTCGAACTCCAGCCACATGCCGCGGAGGGTCATGCTGGCATCAGTAAGGTTCATCTCGGGCATGTAGACGCGCGACGTGCCCGACGCGCTCTCAAGGTCCAAGGTTGCGTGGGCCACGCGGCTGCCAGGGCCCAGCACGAACGTCTCGCCCGGGCACTTCTCGGCTGTAATGCGCAGTTCGGTGCGCTGCGAGCCCTCCACCACACCGTTGGCCTGAACCGACAGCGCAAGAGCCGTGCGCTCGAATCGATATATGCCGTCAGCCAGCGTGGCGTGGCCCAGCACCTTGACGCCCGTCTTGAACCCGCTCATCGAAAGAGAGCCATTCGGCGCGCATTCAAGTCGCGACCCGCCCGCGAGGGTGATGCCCTCGCCGCCGTGGCCGTTGGCGGTGGTGGCGTCGTGAACGCGCAGCGTCACCCCGGAGGGAACGGTGACGGGCGCGAAGCTGGCGAAAGCCCCCGTCATGTTGATGGTGGTCACACCAGGGTTCTTGGCCCGCGCGGCAAGCACGGCAGCCAGCGTGGCGAAGGCCTCCGCCCGAGACGATCCATCCTTGTCGTCGCTGCCGTTCGCGCCGTCCACCCACAGCTCGGTGACGGCGGCGGGGTCGGCGAGAAGCGCAGCGGGTGCGGCGTCTTCAGACGCCTCCTGCGGGGCAGCCGCGCGATCCGCAGAAGCGGGGGCGGCGGCCGCAGGCGCCTCTGCATCCCGATCGGCCGGCGTTGCATCGTCGGCATCGGGCTGGGCAGCCGCCGCGGGGTCGATGGGCTCCGCCTGGGCGTCCCGCGATCGCTCCTGCGAAGCGGCCCGATCATCCGGTGTTTCGGCATGCGCTGCCGTCGGCAGCGGCATCAGCGACACCGCCATCACCGCCGACAAGGCAGACGAAAGCACTGCGTTCACAGCGCGCTTTGATGCCATGCTCGTTCTCCTTTCCTCCCACACCGACCCTCCAACCAGGTCGATTCCGTTTGCCGCCGCGGTGCCTCCCCTGCGTGCCTCCCCTGCACAGGCGTGCGCTGCAAAGTCGCACCGGGCTCATTATTAGCGTTTTTGTTATTTAATGATTCTTTCACTAATAGCATGTAAACATTATCATTACTCCCTGTGATTCTAAAAGGGTATTTCCGGATCTTAAATCCGCTTACCTGCCCCGCATCGGCGCCGCAATCCCAATCCTCCGCCCGTCATATATCGTCTGGAAAATATTGCCTACTCAGGATGAGAATCTTGAGAACCCGCCGCCTTGACGCGAGGAATCAGCCTCAGCGGCGTCGCGCGCCGCGATTAACGAGGGTGCCAACGAAGAGGAGTTTCGGCAGGGCGAGCGGCCGCGGGCCGAGGGCGAAAGGATGAGCTTCGGGAAAGAGAGCCGCTGCGCAGGCGCAGCGAATACCTGACGGCGAACCGGGTCACCCTCGCTCCCATTTCGCTCACATGGATTCCCAAAGTCACATCGGATTCACGGGCGACAGCGAAGGCTATGGGCGACCATCGGAAGGAAGGGCCCGGAAGAAAAGGCATCTCGCCTGGCAAGAGGCGTGATGCCTTGAAATCGAAGTGGCGGAGGAGGAGGGATTCGAACCCTCGTTACCCGTAAAAGGTAAAACAGTTTTCGAGACTGCCGCATTCAACCGCTCTGCCACCCCTCCGCAGGAGTGCGGCGCCGGCGCGCCGTTGGGCCCAAGGCCCAAGCCGTTCGCTACTCAGAAAGGTCTGAGTGGCGGAGAGATGGGGATTCGAACCCCAGATACGCTTTTGACGTATACACGATTTCCAATCGTGCTCCTTCGGCCAGCTCGGACATCTCTCCGCGTTCCGAACGCTGCACACAAAGGTGCAGCAGCACGGTAGTATACCCTAGCCCCTGGCCGCTCACAAGATGCCCAGGCGGGGTCGCTTTATCGCCATATCGGCGCGGGGCCGTGCGGACGCCCATCATGCCGGCAGCCACGGTAGGCGCAGCACGCAGGCGGTGCGGGGACGAGTGCGCGCGGTGGTGGGGCACGAGGCGCGCGCGAAAAGCCGCCCGAAGCAGCCGCGGCCCGCAGGGGGCCGCGCGGCACGCGGCCTCAGTACGCCGTGCTCAGCGAGTAGCGCTCCTCATGCTGATGCACCGTCATGGGAATGCCGAACAGCTCGCTCATCTTCGCACTGGTCAGAAGCCGCTCCTTGGGCCCGTCAGCGAACACCGCGCCGTCGCGCAGCATCACCACGCGGCGCACTTCGGGAATCACGTCCTCGATGAAGTGCGTCACCAGCACCAGCGTCATGCCCTGCCGCGCCAGGCGCCTCATGGCCCCGCGCATGGCGTGCATGCCCTCGGGGTCCAGCCCGGCGCACGGCTCATCCAGCACCAGGCCCTCGGGTCCTCCCGCCAACGCGCGGGCCAGCAGCACGCGCCGCGCCTGCCCCGTTGACAGCGTGCGCATGTCGCGGGCCGCAAACCCCTGAAGCCCCACCTGGGCCAGCAGGGCCTCGGCGGCCTCGCGCCGACGGTTCCTTTCCGTGACGGACATGCGCAGCGGAAGCCCCAGCGTGCCCTCGAACCCGCCCGCCACCACGTCAGCTGCGGGAAGGCCCACCGCCACTTCATCCTGCATGCTGGCAGACACCACGCCCAGGGTGCGGCGAACCTCGCTCAGCAGAGGGCGCGCCTGCCCTCTCAGCACCACGGGCGGAACGGATGCGTGCAGGGCCAGCACCTGCCGGGTGATCAGGTTCACGAACGTGGACTTCCCCGCACCGTTCGGCCCCAGCACGGCAAGCGCCTCGCCCTCGGCAATCTGCAGGTCGGGAATGAACAGGATCGTACGACCATCCCGCACCACGCGCGCGTCACGTACTGAAAGAAAGGGAGCGGGGGCACTCGGCCCATCCGCTCCCTTCCCGCGCTTCGTTTGAGAGAAGCTCGCCACGCTACTTGCTTTCAGAGCTGTCCGACTCGGAAGACTCCGACTTGGAGGCCGAACCCTCCGCAGACGACTCCTGCTCGCTCTCGGGCTTCTTCTCAGGGCTCTCAGCGGCGGGCTTCTTGTACTTCTCGACGTCGATGCTGTACGACAGACCCTCGGGCATGGGCTTGATGTCGAGGTTCGACGCCTCGCGCTGCTTCTTCAGCCACGCGGTGAACTTCTCGTTGGTCTTGGTGGTGGTGCCCATCCTGGTGATGGCGTCCACGATGTCCTTGGGCATCTGATCGGTGCTGGTCAGTTCCTCGGGGGCCTCCCATACGTCGGTGCACTTGATGATATGGAAGCCATACTGGCTGGTTACCAGCTCGCTCACCTGGCCCTTGTCGAGCTCCTTCAGAGCTTCGGTGTACTCCTTCACAAACTGGTTCAGCTTGTCCCAGCCCACGTCTCCGCCCTTGGCGGCCGAGCCGGTGTCCTTCGAGTACTCCTTGGCGGCATCCTCGATGGTCAGGGTGCCGGCCTTGATGCGCGCCAGCACGTCCTCGGCGGTCTCCTTGTCATCGGTGGCGATCAGCACGTGCGACGAGCGCTTCGCGCCGTTGAGGAACGAGGAGTACTTCTTCGCGTATTCCAGGCGCTCCTCATCGGTCACCTGCACGTCCTCGGACAGCTTGGACTGAACCTTCGACTTCAGAAGCGAGGTGCGGATGGTCTCCCGATACTCGCTCTCCGAAAACCCTGCTTTCTCCAGCGCGGCGCTCCATGCCTCGTCGGTGGAGTACTTCTCCTTCATCTTGCTTACGTAGGAGTCGATCTCGGACTCCTCAACCTCAAGGCCCATCTCCTTGGCGCCTGCGGCGATCAGGTCGCCTTCTGCGAAGGAGTTGATCATTTCCTCGCGGACCGACTCGGGAGTCATGTTGAACCGCGCCAGCCACGATCCCCAGGCATCATCGCTGGACAGACCGTACTTGGTGCGCAGGGCGTCCACCTTCGACGTTACCTGGCCCTCGGTGATCTTCTTGTCGTTGATCGTGGCGGCAACCTGCGAGTCATTCGCGCCCGAAGAGCTGCCCCCGCTGCATGACACCAGACCGGTGGCAGCAACGGCAACCAGGCTAAGCGAGCAAACCACCTTGGCGAACTTCGTTTTCAGCATAGGTACCTTTTCTACTAGCCAAGAAGCCTTGTTTGACAAGGCTCGCAATCCTTGGCCATTCTCGCATACCGCCCTGCGCATGCCCCACTGTGCACAATATGGACATGCTGGATTCATGCCGTGGCGGCTTATCGAGTAATACTCGGAAAAGCTGCCGATGAGGACGCGGACTCAGCGGGGAGAAGCGGCCCCTCCCCCGAAGCGCAAGGCCGGCGCGGCGGGGCAGAACAGACCGGCGGCCCCGTCTTGGCGGGACCGCCGAAACAGCGCGAAAGCGGGTGCGGGGTCACGAGGAGCCGATTGCCTCCCAAGGCGACGTGGGCACGAGGAGCCGCGCGATTCCCACCGTTGCCCTGGCGAAACGCGCAGGCTAGCTCTTGTTGGCCTTCTTGCGGTCGATCGCCGACAGCAGGCGCTTCCGCAGGCGAATCGACTGCGGGGTCACCTCCACCAGCTCGTCGTCCTCGATGTACTCCAGGGCCTCCTCCAACGTGAACGAGATCGGAGGCGTGAGGCTGATCGCCTTATCCGCCGAGCTGGAGCGCTGGTTGCCCAGGCTCTTCGTGCGCGCGACGTTCACCACCATGTCGCCTTCCTTGGCCGACTCGCCCACGATCATGCCCTCGTAGCAGTCCACGCCGGGACCCACGAACAGGCGCCCGCGCTGCTGCAGGGTATCCAGGGCATACGCCACGCTCTTCTCGTTCTCCTTGGCAATCATCAGGCCGTTCTTGCGACGACCGAACTCGCCGCGATAGGGGCCGTACTCCGAGAACCGATGGAACATGATGGCCTCGCCGCGCGTGGCGTTCAGAAGCCGCGTGCGCAGGCCCATGGTGCCGCGCGAGGGGATCTTGAACATCAGGTGCGTGTCTTCCCCGCGCTGGAACATGTCCACCATCTCACCGCCAGCGGTGCCGAACACCTCGATGGCTTTGCCCGCGTACTCGCTGGGCACGTCCACCGTGGCCTCCTCGATCGGCTCAAGCTTCCCACCATGGCCGTCGCTTTTGATGATCACCTGCGGGCGACCCACCTGGAACTCGAAGCCCTCGCGGCGCATCGTTTCCATCAGCACCGACAGGTGGAGCACGCCGCGACCCGCCACCTCCATGCCAGTGGAGTTGGGTGCGTCGGTGATTCGCATGCTGATGTTGCTCTCAGCCTCCTTCATCAGGCGCTCGCGCAGCTGGCGCCCACCCACGATGTCGCCCTCGCGA
Organism: Berryella wangjianweii; assembly: GCA_013201155.1. Classification (GTDB taxonomy): domain Bacteria; phylum Actinomycetota; class Coriobacteriia; order Coriobacteriales; family Eggerthellaceae; genus Berryella; species Berryella wangjianweii. The sequence continues at coordinate 1,271,630 of CP053716.1, forward strand.
CCCACCAGCGGGCTGGTGGACGGCTCGAACACCACCGACATGGTGGGCTGCTCGACCTCAATGGGGTCAAGGCGGATCGGGTTGTCGCGGTTGGTCACCATATCGCCGATATCGGCGTCATCCACGCCCACCACGGCGATGATGTCACCCGCACCGGCGGCCTCGACCTCCACCTTGCCCAGCTCCTGGAAGGTGAACACCTGCTTGATCTGAGTGTTGTAGCGCGTGCCGTCGTTCTTGATCACCAGCACCTGCTCGCCCTTGTGCATGGTGCCCGAGTACAGACGGCCCACGCCGATGCGACCCACGAAGCTGGAATGGTCAACCGTGCAGATCTGCAGGGCCACCGGGCCGCTGGGCTCGCAATCGGGAGCGGGTACCTGCTGCACGATCGTGTCCAGCAACGGAACCATGTCCATGTTGCCGTCGTCGGCGGCATACCGAGCGTACCCGTTCATGGCCGAGGCGAACACCACGGGGAAATCCAGCTGCTCGTCAGAGGCGTCAAGCTCGACCATCAGGTCGAACACTGCGTCCACCACCTCGTCGGGTCGAGCGCCGGGGCGATCGACCTTGTTCACCACCACCACGATGCGCAGGCCCAGCGCGAGCGCGTGACGCAAAACGAAACGCGTCTGCGGCATGGGACCCTCGAAGGCGTCAACGATCAACAGCGCGCCATCGGCCATGTTCAGCACGCGCTCCACCTCGCCGCCGAAGTCGGCGTGGCCGGGGGTGTCGATCACGTTGATCTTCACATCGCCGTACTGGATCGCGATGTTCTTGGAAAGAATGGTGATGCCGCGCTCGCGTTCCTGGTCGTTGCTGTCCAGAACGCGCTCCTCCACCCGCTGGTTCTCGCGGAAGGCGCCGGCGGCCCCCAGCAGTCGATCGACCATCGTGGTCTTGCCGTGGTCAACATGCGCGATAATCGCAACGTTCCTGATATTGTCCTGCTTCACGCTTCTCTCTTTCTCACGTGGCCCTGCGGGCCGCTTCCGCCGCACGGACGCGCGGCGGGTCGTTACCTGTGCGATGCGAGCGGGAACAACAAGCCTACGACGACGCTTCGTCGCGGACTCTCCGCTCCTCGACCTTCAGGCGATCAAGGTGCTCTCCCAATGTGGTGATCAAGCGCTGCGTTGACACCAGCTGCACGATTCCCCACAGCGCGGCGGTTGACCCCAAAGCGGCTGCCACGGCGAAGCGTCGCAGGAAAAATGCCGCCAGTACGCCCACCACGATGAATCCCAGCGCGTTGCGCCGCTGGTCGAAGGCCACTTCACGCTGTTCAACCAGCTGAATGCGCGCGGCACGGATGCCGGCGATGCGAGGGTCCGCGTCGCCTGTGCGCGCGGCTGCGGCAGCGGAGCGCGACGTACGGCCACCAGCCGCCTGCGCTGAAGGGCCGGGCGCGTCTTTCAGCACCTCGTAGGCCTCCTGCAGACGCTTGAACTGCTCGGTGGCGCGCTCCTGCAGGCGATTGTTGCCCGCGAATCGGTCGGGATGCATGATCTGCGCAAGCTCGCGATACGCGCTCTTCACGTCAGACGGGGTGGCATCATCGCCCAGGCCGAACATCTTCAGCGCATCAGACCTGTTCACGTTGACACCTCCTCATGCCGATAGCCTAGCCCGCCTATGGTACAGGCTTGGCACCGCAAGCCCCGCCGCCAGATAGCTGAGGTCATAAATTAACCAGGGCGGACGACGTGAAGACCGCTGCGCGACGCGGCGCCTCAAGAAGCGGGCACCGAAGGCGCGCGGTGTCTTCGTGCGAATGAAAGGCGGGGCAGCGGGCGGGCGCGCCCCTCATGCAGCTCCGCACCGGGACGTTGCGCCCTCTTGGGGCTCAATCCCTGCCAGGCGAACGAAAAAGACCGCCGGCCTGAGCCGACGGTCTTGCGTGACCTGGTGGAGAATAGGGGGATCGAACCCCTGACCTCAGGCTTGCAAAGCCCGCGCTCTCCCAGCTGAGCTAATTCCCCACGGAATAATGCACTTCGACAATAAACGCTCCACCGGCAAACTCGGCTCACGGTGGAGCGTTTATTACAAAGTGATGGTGGGCCCGAATGGATTTGAACCAGCGACCTCACGCTTATCAGGCGTGCGCTCTAACCAACTGAGCTACGGGCCCATTGCAAAAGTGCCTGATCACTATACTTCCTTGCTTCACGCAGGGTCAACCTCTTTCATATAAATATTTCTAATGCGTAGTCATCCGCCATTCACCGCATAACGAGTTATTGTAAGCTTTAGAAAACTTAAGCAAGCAGCCGCCCCGGGGCTCTATAATGGGATAACGTTCACACCGCCCACAATGAAAGAGTACAGCAATGGTGCCCTTGGACGTGCTGACCCTGATCCCATCCCCCGCAGCGGGGCCTTCCGTTCTCATCCTTCAAACGAAGGCTGCGACGGAAGGCGGCGAGCGCGAACAACTCGTTGCCATCTGGGTGAGCATGCTGGAGGCATCGAACCTTACCGCGGCCATGAAGGGCGCACTCAACGAACAGCCTGTGGCCCATGACGTCATTCTCAGCGCCTTCGAGCAGATGGGAGCCTCTCTGTCCTTTGTGCTGATCGACCGCGTGGAGGGCGCCACGTACTTCGCAAAGCTGGTGATCAGCCGTCGCGGCAAAGAAATCGAAATGAACGCCCGGCCCAGCGACGCCATATCGCTGGCCCTTAAAACGAAAGCGCCCGTGTACGTCAGCAAGGATGTCCTGAATCAGATAGCGTGCCCTCAGCTGCGATTGAGAAAGCTTGACGGTGGGTCGGCGCCATGCCGCACGCAGCAAACTGCAACACCGCCTTGCCACGCCTCTTCCTCAGGGTGCCATTCCGGTGACGGGCATCTGACAGGTGAAATCGCAGTTGAGCAGTTCCGCGCATTCATCGAGGACCTCGTCCCTGACGACTTCCGCTAGCGGCTGCGCCGGAACCGCGCTGGGAAAATCCCTCAGCTGCCCCAGCCTAGCATGAGCGTGGATGCCGACGCGCACGAGGAGCCCGTTCGGCTCCATGCCTTTCCGTGGCATGTCAGCCCCGGAAAACGTCAATCCGCTCGGATAGGCAAGCGCGGATGAGCGGGTGTGCGGGCCGCTCATCCGCTCATCCGCGCCGGCGCAGCCTTCCATAAGGAAACCCCGAAGGCCAAGTCCTTCGGGGTTTCACGTGAAACGCTCTGTCCAACCAGGTAGTTTCCTGGTCGGCGACTATTTGCTCAGGGAAGCCCTCCCTCCCCGAACCTACTCCTCCGCCGTATCGGCAGCGGAATCCTCAGCCTCGGCGGCGTCGTCGGTCTCGATCTCGTCAAGATCGATTTCGTCGGCGGCATCCTTCTTCCGTGCCTTCTTGCCCTTCTTCGTCACCGCCACCGCCGACACCTTGTCACTGTCGGCAACGTTCATGATTCTCACGCCCTGCGTCGAGCGACCCTGCATGGTAATGCCCGACACCGCGGTGCGCACGACCACGCCCTCCTCGGACATGATCATCACCTCGTCGTCCTCGTCCACGATCTTGGTCTCGATCAGCAGGCCCTTCTTGGCTGTCATGTTGATCGTGAACACGCCCTGGCCGCCGCGGTGCTGGTCGGGGTACTCCTCAGCCAGAGTGCGCTTGCCATAGCCCTTCTCGGTGAGAACCAGAAGGCACGAGCCCTCGTGCGCGATCTCGAGCCCCAGCGCCGTCGCGCCGGCGGGCAGGTTGATGCCGCGCACACCCATGGTGTCGCGACCCATGGGCCGCGCCTCCGACTCGTCCCACTTGATCGCCTTGCCCGCAGTGCTGGCCATCAGCACCTTATCGCCGGGCGACACCCGCTTCACCGCGATCAGGCGATCATCGTCCTTCAGGTTGATGGCGATCAGGCCGTCCTTGCGCGTGCGGTCGTACAGAGCCATCGAGGTCTTCTTCACCATGCCCTGGGCCGTCGCGAACATCAGGTACTCGTCCTCGGGGAAGTCCTTCGATGCGATCACAGCCGCGATCGTTTCGCCCTTCTCAAGCGGCAGCAGATTCACGATCGCCGTGCCGCGGGCATGACGCGAGGCCTCGGGAAGCTCGTACACCTTCAGGCGGTACACCTTGCCCTTCGACGAGAAGAACAGCATGTAGGCATGGGTGGACGCCACGAAGATATGGTCAACGTAGTCGTTGTCCTTCAGATTCACGCCCTGCGTGCCCTTGCCGCCGCGCTTCTGCGAGCGGTACGTGGCCACGGGCAGGCGCTTGATGTAACCGGCCTTGGTGACGGTAACCACCATATTCTCGTCAGCGATCAGATCCTCCACGTTGATGTCCTTGGCGGCGCTGCCGATCTTGGTGCGACGAGGCGTGTTGAAGCGCTCCTTGATCTCGTTCATCTCATCCATGATGATCTGATGCACCAGGCTGCGGTCGGCCAGCACGCGACGGAAGTAGTCGATCTTCTCGCGCAGCTCGGCCAGCTCTTCCTCAAGCTTCACGCGCTCCATACCGGTCAGGCGGCGCAGGCGCATCTGAAGGATGGCCTCGGCCTGCTTCTCGCTCAGGGAGAAGCGCTCCTGCAGGCGCCCGCTTGCCTGGGCGTCGGTGTCCGACCCGCGGATGATCGAGATGACCTCGTCGATATGATCCAGGGCGACCAGGTAGCCTTCCAGGATGTGGGCGCGCTCCTCGGCCTTCGTCAGCTCGAACTTGGTGCGCCTCGTGATCACATCCTCCTGGTGAGCGATGTAATGCCCCAGGAACTCCTTCAGCGACAGCACGCGTGGCACGCCGTCCACCAGGGCCAGCATGATCACGCCGAAGCCAACCTGCAGCTGGGTGTGCTTGTACAGCTTGTTCAGCACCACCTCGGGAATCGCGCTTTGCTTCAGGTCGATGATGATGTCGATCCCGTGGCGATCGGCACCGTCGTGGATGTTGCTGATCTCGGGCAGCTTCTTCTCATGAACCAGCTCGCCCAGCTTCTCAAGCAGGCGCTGGCGGTTCACCTGATAGGGAATCTCGCGGATGACGATCTGCGACTTGCCCTGCTTCGTCTCTTTGATCTCGCATTTCGCGCGAATCGACAGCGAGCCGCGACCCGTCTCGTACGCATCCCTGATTCCCTGCGAGCCCATGATGATCGCACCCGTGGGAAAGTCCGGACCGGGCATGACCTCCATCAGCTCTTCGGTGGTGCAGTCGGGATTCCTCAGCATCAGGCAGGTGGCGTCGATCACCTCGCCCAGGTTATGGGGCGGGATGTTCGTGGCCATGCCCACCGCGATGCCCGCCGAGCCGTTCACCAGCAGGTTGGGGAAGCGGGCAGGAAGCACCGAGGGCTCTTCCAGGCTCTCATCGAAGTTGGGCTGAAAATCGACCGTCTCTTTATCCAGGTCGCGCAACAGCTCCATGGCAACCTTGTCGAGGCGCGCCTCGGTGTAGCGCATGGCAGCCGCGGAATCGCCGTCGATCGAGCCGAAGTTTCCATGGCCGTCCACCAGCGGCACGCGCATCGAGAAGGGCTGCGCCATGCGCACCATGGTGTCGTACACCGCAGAATCACCGTGGGGGTGGTACTTGCCGATCACGTCGCCCACCGTACGCGCCGACTTCATGTGCGGGCGCGAGGGCGTGTAACCGCTCTCGTTCATGGCATACAGAATGCGACGATGCACCGGCTTCAAACCGTCGCGCACGTCGGGAAGGGCGCGCGACACGATCACGCTCATGGAGTACTCCAAGAACGAGGTCTGCATCTCCTTGCCCAGGTAGGCGCTGCGCACCACGGTGCCTTCGCCGCCGTTGGCGCCCTCGATGATCTGGCCATGCGGGCGCTCCACAAACGCAGCCTGCTCTGGCGCAGCCTCCTCGAGCCCCTTCTGCTCGTCGGTCAGCTCCTCGTCGGAGCGCGGGGTGAGGTCTTCGTTGTTCTGTTCGCTCATCTCTGCTCCTTAAATGTCCAGGAATCGCACGTCACGGGCATGCGACTGAATGAAGTCGCGACGGGGCTCCACCTTGTCGCCCATCAGGTCGCTGACCACGCGCTCGGCCTCGGCGGCGTCGTCGATGTTCACCTGAAGCAGGGTGCGGGTGGCAGGCTCCATGGTGGTCTCCCACAGCTGCTCGGCATCCATCTCGCCCAGGCCCTTGTAGCGCTGAACCGTCCACTTGTCGGGGTCGTCGTACTCGGCAAGCGTGGACGACAGCGCCTTCTCGTCGTAGATGTAGCGATCGATCTTCGTGGTGCGCGAATTCTTGCGCTTGATGCCGAAGATCGGCGGCTGGGCGATGTACACATAGCCGCGATTGATCAGCTCGGGCATGTAGCGATAGAAAAACGTCAGCAGCAGGCAGCGAATATGCGCGCCGTCAACGTCGGCGTCGGTCATGATGATGATTCGATGGTAGCGCGACTTATCAGCATCGAAGTCAGCTCCGATATTCGTGCCGATGGCCGTGATCAGCGAGCTGATCGTCTCGGACGACAGCGAGCGATGAAGGCCCGCGCGCTCGACGTTCAGAATCTTGCCGCGCAGGGGCAGAATCGCCTGATGCTTGCGGTCGCGCGCCTGCTTGGCCGAGCCACCTGCCGAATCGCCCTCTACAATGAAGATCTCGCTTTCGGCGGGATCCTTGCTTGAGCAGTCGGCAAGCTTTCCGGGCAGGGCAAACGAGTCCAGCACGTTCTTACGGCGCGTCATCTCGCGCGCGCGGCGGGCCGCCTCGCGGGCCTTCAGAGCCGAGGACGCCTTGTCCACGATGCGGCGCGCGGGAGCAGGGTTCTCTTCAAGGAACTCAGCCAGGCCCTGCATCACGGCACCCTGCACGAACGGGCGGATATCGGTGTTGCCCAGCTTGGTCTTGGTCTGGCCTTCGAACTGAGGCTCTCGCAGCTTCACCGAGATGATCGCCGCCAGGCCCTCGCGCGTGTCGTCACCCGAGAGGTTCGAATCCTTCTCCTTCAGCAGGCCCTTGTTGCGCGCATATTCGTTGATCGTGCGCGTGAGGCCCTGCTTGAAGCCCTCAAGATGCGTGCCGCCCTCGCCGGTGTTGATGTTGTTGGCAAACGACATCACCGAGTTCGTCGAATACGACGTGGACCACTGCATGGCGATCTCCACCGTGCTCTCATCGTTGGCGGCGGAGAAGTACACGGGCTTGTTCAGCACATCACGTCCCTCGTTGACGTACTTCACGAAGTCAACCAGGCCGTTGGCGAACTTGAAGGTCTCGGAGCGGTAAGCAAGCGTGCCATCCTCAGCCGGAGCCACCGTGGCGCGTTCGTCTACCAGCTCGATTTTCAGGCCCTTGTTCAGAAACGCCATCTCGCGCAGACGCGATTGAAGAGTCTGGTAATCGAACACCGTGGTCTCGGTGAACACCTGCTCATCGGGCCAGAACTTCACCTTGGTGCCGGTATGCCTGCTCTTTCCCACCTCGTGCAGCTTTTCGACGGTGCGTCCGCGTTCGAAGGCGATGGCATATTCCTTGCCGTCGCGGCACACGTTCACCTCGACGCGCTTGGAAAGGGCGTTCACCACCGACACGCCCACGCCATGCAGGCCGCCGGACACCTTGTAGCCCGAACCGCCGAACTTGCCGCCCGCATGCAGGATGGTCAGCACCACCTCCACCGTGGGGATCTTTTCCTTCGGGTGCTTCTCCACCGGAATGCCGCGCCCGTTATCGATGACCGTCACGGCGTTGTCCTGGTGAATTATCACCTTGATCTCGTCGCAGAAGCCACCCATGGCCTCGTCAACCGAGTTGTCAACGATCTCGTACACCAGATGATGCAGGCCGCCGGGGCCCGTGTTGCCGATGTACATGCCCGGGCGCTTGCGCACGGCCTCAAGTCCCTCAAGAACCTGAATGGCTGATGAATCGTAGTTTGCAGGGGTATCCGCCACGTCATCGCTCCTTCTTCAGAACGTCGTCGAATGCCTCGAAAGCAGACAGCGACCCCCTCGCGCGCCGCGTTCGCGCACAGGGGGCTCGCTCGTAGCCATCGAATCGTCCGAATATTATACCACGGTACATATGGTATTACGTGTTCAGATAGTGTTCTTAGGCTCTAGAATGCCTTCTGACGCACGCTTCGATGCCTCCGTGTCATTTTCCTCCATTTTTCGAAGGATGTCGGAAATCATCGCTTTAGAAAACGCCTCACGTACCGTATCGCTCTGCACGGCGGACGCCACGGCGGCCGCGTTGTCGCGGGCGGCGCGCGACAGGTCGCCAACACCGTAACGCAGGCCCTGCTCGACGGGCTCAGGAAGGGCGAACGGATGGCGATGACGGTGCTCACCGCGCGACACCATCAGGTCAAATCGCTCAACGCATTCCGAAAATCTTTCATTCAGCAGGCACTTTATCATTTCGCGCTGAGCGTTCAGCTCGGCTTTGAACAAAGCCTCGTCCACGTACACCACCATGCGCCGCCCGCCATCCTCATTCATGATGAACACCGCGTTCGTGTGCTCGAGAATCATCGGCGCCGCGTCGGCGTACACCTGCTCGATCACGGCACGATAATGAGCGTGAACCTCCATGATGCGGGCGTTGATCAGGGCCGCCTTGCGGTTCCGGCCCATCTTCTGAACAGCAAGGGCTATCTGAGACCCTATCTTCTTCACCGCGTAACCGCCTGCGAGCGAGGAAGCTGTATCACCTGGGCACGGTCGAGGAAGCGCGACGTAAAGTATCCCTTGTGCGTTGACGTGACGAATATCTGCATCCCCTGCGTAGTGAAATCCAGCAGCGCCTCGCGCCGTCGGTCGTCCAGCTCGCTCATCACATCGTCCAACAGCAGCAACGGCTGCATGCCAAGCGAGTCCTCCACTTTTCTGACCTCGGCAACCTTCCATGCCAGCACCACGCTGCGCTGCTGTCCCTGGCTGGCGAAGGCGGACACGGGCTGACCGTCCAGATCAAGCGTCAGCTCGTCGGCGTGCGGCCCCACAAGGCAGCGCTTACGGGCGCGCTCGGCTGTCCTGAATCGAATCAGGGCATCGGCGAAGCGCTGCCGCAGATCATCCACCGCCGCGGGGGCGGAACCGGTGCGCTCGTCCAGGCGGTCCCACGACATCCTGTATGAACAGGTCAGCTTCTGCTCGCCGCTCGACAGCCGGCGGTAATTCTCAGCCGCATAGACGGACAGGGCCTCGAACAGGCGCGCGCGATAGAACGATAGATGAGCACCCGCCTCGACCAGCACGTCATCCACGCTGGCGATAAGCCTTTCGTCAGCCTCTTCGCGCAGCAGACGACCCTTGTGCTGCACCAATCGATCGTAGTCGCCCTTCACCTTGAAGTACGTGGACGACAGCTGACACCCCAGGTCATCCAGGGCACGGCGCCTCACACCCGACGAACCCTTCGCGAAGTCGAGGTCGCCGGGCTCAAAACACACGGCGGGAACCAGTCCGCGCAGGTCGCGAGGGGTCTTCGGCTTGCCGTTCAGCAGATACGACCGCTTGCCGGGGCGCAGGCTCAAAGCCAGGTTCAGCTGGCGTCCATCCGCAGCCACGTCAAGCTCCACGCGCGCCTGGGCGCTTCCATGGCTGATGAGCTGGCCGATCAAGGGATGGCGAAACGACGTGAGAGCTGTCAGCAGCTGAACGGCCTCAAGCAGGTTCGTCTTTCCCACGGCATTCGGACCCACCAGCAGCACCAGGTCGGAATCGAACGTGAATTCCTCCTGAGCGTAGCCGCGGAAGCCGTGCAGCGAAAGTCTGGTTGCCCTCAACCCCATGCGTATGCCTACGACAAACGTACCGGCATGATCAGGTACAGATAATCCCCCTGGTCAGCAGTGCGCAAAACACCAGGTTTCATCGACCCCTGCAACTCGAAGGACACTGTGTCGGAGGCCGAGGCTCCCAACCCGTCGATCACGTACGAGCTGTTGAAGCCGATCTCCACCGCATCACCCTCAACCTGGGCGGGAACCATCTCCTGAATGGACCCCACATCCTGGGCCACCGCCGACACGGTAATCGCCTGAGCATCGGGGCTTACGCTGAATCGCACCGACGAACCAGTATGCCCCATGATGCTCGCGCGCTTCACGGCGGCGGAAAGCGCTGAGGCGTCAACCTGCGCGCGGGTGGTGTGAGCAGAGGGAATAAGCTGGCGATAGTTGGGGTAGTTCCCTTCAATCCGCCTGTTCACAAAAGAGGTTCCCTGATACGACACCACGATCTGGTTCTCGGTGAGGCCCAGCACGATCGGCTCCTTCGAGCGCGGAAGGCTGGCCAGCTCCTGAATGAACGACCCAGCGACCACGGCGGAGAAGCTTGCGTCAAGGTTGTCGCACGGCTGCTGCGTGCATGACAGGCGGTATGAGTCGGTGGCCACCATCTTCAGGCCGCCGTCCTCAACCGACACCAGCACGCCCATCAGCACCGGGCGGCTTTCATCGCGCGACACCACGCCCGCCACACGCTTCGCCATGCCCGCGAACACATCGAAGGGAACCTCGATGCTGCACGTGCTGTTCACGCTGGGGAAGCCCGGCCAGTCAACCGGATCCAGGCCCTTCACCGAGAACGACGAGTTATCGCAGGTGATCGTGGTAGTGTCGCCTTCAGTGCTCACATGCACTGCGGCATCGGGAAGGCTTTTCACGATATCCACCGCCAGTTTGGCAGGCAGCACCGCACAGCCGACCTCCTCCACCATGGCAACCACCTTGAACTGAATCGACAGCTCGAGGTCGGTGGTCTGAAACAGCACCTCGTCTCCCGATGCCTCAAGGTAGATGCCTGAGAGGATCGGCAGCGTCGAGCGCGACTGCGCGCCCTTCTGCACGATCGACAGGGCGCGGGCAAGCTCCGATTGGGCTATCGAGAATTTCATGGCGCCTCTCTCTTTCCAGGTGCTCGGTGACCATGGCGTCGATTCAGGCTCATTGAGCCCGATCGGCCGAAGCGATTATACGACCCATCCTCGCTGCACGGGACATGCATGGTTGCGGCGTGTGCTCGCCGCCTCTCTATTCTGAGAGAAGGAAAAGTTCTTACCCTCTCATCATAGTAATAAGGACTGATAAAACTGTTGGATCCTCGGTTTTTGCGTGGTCAAGCTGCAGGTTTCCTTCAGATACCCTGGTTGAGAACCTGTTCTTCGATCTAACACCCGAAACGAGCCGCTCCGTTTTCCCACCGTCTGGCACGAAGATCCCACGTGATTTCGACGGGGATGCTGGCAGCGTCTCAACATATACGAATTATCTATCCCTGATCATCTTCCGAATGGTCTCGCTTTCCTCCCGCACCTCAGGCTCGCTTTTGAATCGCTCCTCCACCTTCTTGACGGAGTACATGATCGTTGCGTGGTCGCGATCGCCGAATGCCTTTCCGACCTGCGCGTAAGGGATGTCGAGCATCTCGCGGCACAGGTACATGGCCATCTGGCGGGCATGGGATATCCCGCGGGTTCGGTTATCGCTCAGCACGGCCTCGTGGCTCACCTTGTAGTACTCCTCGCAGGCGGCCTGGATGTCCTCTACCGTCAGCTTCTTCATGGCCCCGCCCGAGAAATGGTCCTCCAGCAGCTTGCGCACCTCAGGCAGGCTGATATCGGTTTCGCCGAACGCGGACGTATGGGAGATCACCTTCACCACAGCGCTCTTCAGCTCGCGGATGTTCGAACTGGAGTTCTCGGCGATGTACATCTGGGTCTCGTCAGAGATCGAGATGTCAACGTCGGGGCTCATCGCCATGTAGTCGCGAATGAAGCTTCTGATGATGCTGAGCTTCGTCTCCACTTCGGGCGGCTGAATGTCGCAGGTGCCGCCTGAGTTGAAGCGGCTGTAGTAGCGCTGGTCGATGTCGATGTTCTTGGGCGCGCGGTCGGCTGACAAGATCACCTGCTGACCCCGCTCGATGCGCATGTTGATGATCTGGAACACGATTTCGAGAGTCTGCTTCTTTCCCTGAAGAGACTGCACGTCATCGATGATCAGCACGTCGGCCTGCTCGTAGCGGCGCTGGAAGTTCTTGTAGCTCTGCTTGTCGCGCTCGTAGGAGGCCGTGGCCTCCACGTATTTGTTCAGGAATGCCGAGGCGTCCTCATACACCACGCTGAGATGGGGTATGTGCCGCTCGATGTAATTCTGGATGGCCCTGACCAGGTGCGTTTTTCCTAATCCCGACTTGCCGTAGATGAAGAAGGGATTCATCGTGCGGGAGCCGGGCGCTTCGGCGACGCGAATGGCCATCGAGTACGCCATGCGGTTCGAGTCGCCGATCACGAAGTTCTCGAAGGTGTAGGCGGCGCTGCGAGCAGGCCGCTCCTCACGCGCGGGCTGATGTCCGTAACCCGGCATCGATGAGGGGGCGTTTGTGGGGAAGCCGCCTGCGGTCGCGCTGTGCGTGACGCCCGAGGAGGCTTCCGACGGGACGGTTTCGGTCGGGGCTTCCTGACGGCGGTTGCGTGCCGTTGCGGCGCGGCGGGCCTCTTCGATCTTGCGCTCAAGCGGCGAAAGCCCTTCGTCGAACGACTCTTCTGCAGGAGTCATCTGGGTGAATGGCGTAATGGCGTCAAGATTTGCGGTGTTGGTGCCTACGGATGCCGGCGTTGTCGGCAATCCGGCGCCTTCCGCCCAGTTCGCAGCCGGGGCCTCGCTGATGACGCTTTCTGCCGCATGGTGAGCGGGTGCGACCACCCCCGCCTCGGGCTTGCCGTCGTTCAAATCGCCGTGTGCGATGGGAATAGACCCTTGAGCCGGGGGCATCAGGCCTGCGGGGGCTCCTTCGACGGGCGATGCATGCGTTGCCGCAGCGACGGCGCCGCTTGCCCCTGCTCCGCCGGCAGGCGTCACCGCGCGCCCCGGCGGGGTGACGGAAGAAGGGGTCGGGGCGCCTGCGGGCTGCGGCGTTGCGGGCGTTGCCGTGGTGTCCACGGCCAGGGCGACGGTGTAGTGGGTTTGATGCAGGTCGGCGAGTGCCCGAACGATGTCGTTCAGGTAATTCGCCTCCACCCACTGGCGGATGAACTCGTTTTCCGCCGTCAGCATCAGGAAGCTCTCGCTCATGGCCTGGGGAACCAGGCGCGGCACGAAGGCGTTGAACTCCCCTTCTGTTACATGGTCGTAGGAGCGCACCTGGTCACAGATGCGAACCCATTCCCTTATCAGATTCTCGCTGTTCATATCGCCTCCTTACAGCTGCTGAGCCACCGCGCGCCCGCGCGCGGTGAGCACCCTTTTCTTCGTGCCTGCGGGCACCTCGATCAACCCCAACGCCACAAGCTTCTTCATGGTGACGTGGGTGGTCGAAGGCGCGGTATTGGTCAGCTCGCCCATCTCGGTGACCCCCAAGGGGCCTTCGGAGTAGAAGAGCTCTATGAACTCCTGCTCACGCGGGCTGAGGATGGGCATGGAGTCCATGAGCGGCCCGCTCGTCGCATTGGTGGAGGTGCTGTCAGCTGCGTGGACTCCCCTTGCGATGTTCGTTGCGCCATTTGCCGCGGCCTCGTTGGGATAGCCGGATTCCGACGCAGGTCGCTGCGCGGCTCTCAGCGCCTGTCGCAGAGGGGCCTCTTCACGCTCGTTCTCGGCTTTCAGGCTGATCGTCACCACGGCGCCGGTGCGGATGTTGTTCTCGATCACCACCGAGCCCTGGGCGCCTTCGAAGTACTCCTTCACGATCGGCAGCCCCGACCCTACGCCGCGGATGTAGCGCTTCATCTCCTCAACCGCCGAGCTGTATCCCGGCAGCTGCGCCTTCCCGCAGTCGGGAATGCCCGGCCCTTGGTCGGTGAAGCGAATGGTGTTGCCGCCGTCCAGCACCGACACCACGACCTCGGTGAAGTAGGCGTGGATGAAGTTCTCCGACACCTCCTGCACCACGGTGAAGGGAATCTGCCCGCCCATTTCGCGCGCAAGCGTATAGGTTTGCGTGGCGATGCTGGTGATGTACTCGTTTGTCGGTGCGGGCGGTATTTCCACCACGCGCGGGGTGGAGCGCAGGTTGTCGTATACCGCGATGCGCGCCGTGGACGACACGTAGTCGAAGTTGGCAGGTTCGGTGGTCATATCCGTCCTCTTGGTTGCCGATTCTTGGATGTGTTGAGGTGGATCGCCTTTCAACTTTCAACATCGGTTTTCAAGGCGATGCGGCCATTGTACGCGCTGTCCGGTTGAAAACTGACCTCTCAGAAGAATTCATTCAGAGGCGTTCTTGTTTCTTCATCTTTATCCTGTTTTATTCATCTTTCCATCAGGCAATTTCACGGTTTTTAACAACTTATTCAGAATTAGTTGAAAAACACCGAATTTCATTGGATGAAAACGATGGGAAGTGAAAAAAGATTAAAAGGTCGATTCTTGGGGAAGAGAATGAAACTAAACACTTGAACAGCCTATATAAGAAAATTTAGAGGCAATCCCCTTCAGAGATGCCAGGAGTTTCTTATAATCCTATTCAGTTCACAGAAAAGTTTTTTCCTGATTGGTGAAATCCGCAGGTCAGTTGCTTTTGATTTATAAAAAACCAGGTAGAACAGTATTTTGAAAAAGAAGGCATGAACCCTTGACAGGAGGCTTCAGAGAGGTTTATCAACAGTTCGTCCTGGGCTTGAGCTTTGTTTTCAACACTTTCCACAGCTTCTTGGTGGATTCACTTGTTTTTCAAGGGGGCGGTTGCGTAAAAAAGCCGCTGGATTTCCGCGGAAGGTTCTGCTTTGGGGATCGGGACTCGTGTTCTCGGTGGAGTCAATTGGCGTGGAAGCGCTTGTTCTCAACATCGGCGCGCGGCTGACTGCGTCCGCATCCGCGTCTGCCTGTAGGATGGCTTCGAGGAGAGTCACGCCCAGGGTGCGGGTGCGTTGCGGCGGTCGTTCGCGTAGTGTTTTGCGGCGAGCAAGGCCCCTACATAGTGGGGATTGAAGCAGCTTGCGTTTCATTTGCACACGATTATCCAGATGAATGGTGAAAATTCAGGATGATGAGCTTCTTACGAGAGCGCGAATACGAGGGGTCGCTATAATACTTCTCCCTGTGTCTGTGGTGTGCGGGCGGGGCAGACCTCTTTCGCACCACGGCATTGGGCATGCCTTTGTTGTTCAAGGGGCGCGCCTGTATACTGGTCAGGTTGCTCTTAATCGGTATTGGAAGGACTACAAATGAAACGCACGTATCAACCGAACACCCGCAAGAGGGCAAAGTGCCACGGCTTCCGCGCGCGCATGGCAACCAAGGGTGGCCGTCGTGTTCTGGCCGCTCGTCGTGCAAAGGGCCGCAAGCGCCTCACCGTCTAGTGGGGAGCTTGCTTGGAGACGATCAAATCCAGCGCGGAAATCTCTTCTCTGTTCAAGCAAGGAAGACGATTCAGCACTCCCTACTTCACGTTGATAGCTTCGCGAACGGCTGAACAGCACGACCCTGATGGTCGTGTTGTTTTTATTGCTGGAAAGAAGCTGGGCAACGCGGTGTGGCGCAATAGGGCGAAGCGGCGTCTTCGCGCTGTCTGCGCATTGGAGACGCCGTGCGGCTATGACCGCGATGTGCTGCTGGTTGCTCGCAGGCCCCTCACCGAGCATTCGTTTGATGAGGTATGCCATGCGTATCGTGACGCAGTGCGCAAGGCGAAGGTGGCGCGAGCGCAATGACGTTGCGGGGGGCCGTGGCAGCGCTGGGGAAGCTTCCCCTGTATGCGGTTATCGGTTTGGTGAGGTTCTACCAGATGGTTATATCGCCGGTGCTGCCGTCATGCTGCCGCTTCGAACCCACGTGCTCGCAGTACGCGCTGATCGCCCTCAAGCGTCATGGCCTCCTTCGCGGATTGAAGCTTTCCGTTGTGCGCATTATGAAATGTCGGCCCGGCGGGCCTCATGGGTATGATCCCGTACCAGAGCGCTCTGCCTCTCAACGCAAGGAATAAATGCTTATGTGGGACGCATTTAAGAACTTCATGTTCGACATCCTCACGTTCTTCCATGGTTACCTGGGAGACTGGGGTCTGGCCATTCTGGCCATCACGGTGCTTCTGCGCTTGATTCTGTCCCCTCTCACCCATGCGTCTACGCGTTCGACGTACCAGATGCAGAAGATTCAGCCGAAGCTGAAGGTCATTCAGGAGCGTTACGCGGATGACAAGCAGCGGCTGACGGAGGAGATGCAGAAGCTGTACGCGGAGGCGAAGTTCAATCCGCTCACCGGCTGTCTGCCCATGTTCCTGCAGATGCCCATCTTCATCGCGCTGTTCCAGGTGCTGAACGAGCTGACCGACCGCATCGGCCATTCGTCGATTGTGTTCCTGAATATCGTTCCCGACCTGGTCAAGCGTCCATCCGACATGTTTGCAGAGGGATTGATCCCCTTCATTCCCTACCTGATTTTGCTGCTGGTATTCTCGATTGCCACGTTTGCGCCCATGGTGCTGATGACGCTTTCGCAGAAGGACAACCCGCAGCGCAATCAGACGCTGATGATCTCGGGCTTCATGACGATCTTCATGCTGTGGATCGGTTGGGGCTCTCCTGCGGGCGTGCTGCTGTACTGGGGCATGTCGTCGCTGATCGGCGTGGCTCAGCAGCAGATCTCCCTGGCCTTCATGAAGGCCAGGGACAAGCAGGCAGAGCTTACCGCTGCCGAGGAGCCCGCCGTTATCGAGGTTATCCGCAAGGAAAAGAAAAAGCGTCCAACCAAGAAACGTTAAGTGGTAACGTTTCACGTGAAACATTCAGTCTGACAACGAGGTCAGGCAACCGTTCAGAAGGAGCCGCGATATGGAACATGAGTTTGACGAGCAGGTCGCTGCCGATGTTCCCGTGCCCGTTTCCCCGGAGGTTCCGGAGCGCATGGACCTTACGGATGAGGAGCTTGACCACGTTGCCGATACCGCGATTGCGGTGCTGAAGGATATCCTGAAGTACTTCAACATCTCCGAAGTGACGATTGACGAGTACGACGGAGACGAGGGCGAGCTGATTCTGGACATCACCGGCCCGGATCTTGCCGTGCTGATTGGTCGCCATGGCCGCACGCTTGAGGCGCTTCAGTTCATCGTGTCGGCAATCACCGTGAAGAACATCGGCTTCCGATTCCCGGTGATCGTGGATATCGAAGGGTACAAGAATCGCCAACGCCAGAAGATCGAGGCGCTCGCACGTTCTGCAGCGGCAAAGGCAGTGAAGATTCATCGCAGCGTGAAGCTGCGTCCGATGTCGCCGTATGAGCGCCGCATCGTTCATGTGGCATTGCGCGACAACGAACGTGTGCGCACGGCGTCTGAAGGCGAAGGTAGCGCACGCCACGTGGTGGTGCTGCCGAGCCGCTAGCTTTTGGTTGTCACAGCGAATCGAACATGAGGCCCTCTGGGGCCTCATGTTGTTTCAGAGGCCCGTTGTCTACACCCGTATAATGGGACTCTGCGATGAAGGGAACAGGAGCTGGCGTGATCGACGATTCTCATCGTGAGCTGATGGAGAGGCACCTTGATCTGGTGATCGAGGCGAATCGTCATATCAACCTGACGCGCATTACGTCCAGGGAAGAGGCTCAGCTGCTTCATATCGAGGACTCGCTGGTAGGACTTCCTGAGCTCATGGAGGCTCCGGATGGACGATATGCCGATATCGGAACCGGTGCGGGTTTCCCGGGAATGCCGTTGGCAATCGTCTCGGGGCGCCGAACGACTCTGATCGACACCCGCGCCAAGAAGATGAAGGTTCTCGATCAGATCATCAAACAGCTTGGGCTTGAGAATCAGGTCGCCATCCACGCTGGCCGCATCGAGGAGATGCCTGAACGCGTGAAAACCAGGTTCGCGGTGGTCACCGCCCGCGCGCTCTCTCAGCTTTCTGTCCTGATGGAAATGGCATCTCCCCTGTTGATGACCGGCGGTCAGCTCATCTGCTACAAAGCGCGTGTGTCCGACGAGGAGCTTCAGCATGCGCGTGAGCTGCAGGAGACGCTGGGCATGCGCATCGAGCGGATTCGCTCGACCTATTTGAGTGATGGCGAGACCTTCAGAACCATTCTGGTGTGTCAGAAGGTAGGAAAGCCCCGGATCAAGCTTCCTCGGCAGAACGGGTTCGCTCAGAAGCGACCCCTTTAGCCTGGTCATAATCGATGAACAACCCGTGTTTCACGTGAAACACGCTATACTGGCCTTGTCGAGCGAAAGGAGACCTCGTGGGATTGTTCGATGGTCTAAGAAGCAGCAAGAAAAATACCCCGACCGTCACCCCGACGCCAAGTGTATCCCAGCAGGATCAGCCCGCGCCCGCAGATGAGGCGTCTGATGGAGCGCTGCTGGTTGACGAAGGTCTGTCGATCGAGCGGATGGAAGTGCGCGAGCGCGCGGTCGAGGAGGAGAAGCTTCCCGAGGTTGAAGAGACTCCGTACAAGCAGGTTCGCACGTATGCCGAGAAGAAGCCCGTCAAGCACGTGATAGGGCAGACGAAGATTCTGGCCATCATCAATCAGAAGGGCGGCGTGGGGAAATCCACTACTGCGATCAATCTGGCTGCAGCTCTGGGAGCCGAAGGCAAGCAGGTTCTGCTGGTTGACCTCGACCCCCAGGGAAATGCAACCAGTGGCCTGGGAATCGACAAGTCTGAGATGGAACGCTGCATCTATGATGTGTTGCTGAACGACGCGACCATCCAGCAGGTGATCATCCCTGATATCGTGGAGGGCCTGGACTTGGTTCCGGCTACCATCAATCTGGCAGGCGCTGAAGTCGAGCTGGTCAGCGAGATGGCCCGTGAGAACAGACTGCGCGAGGCTGTGGGAAGCCTGCGCGGCAAGTACGACTACGTGCTGATCGACTGCCCTCCCTCACTCGGCCTGCTGACGGTGAATGCTTTGGTTGCGGCCGACAAGCTAATCATCCCCATTCAATGCGAGTTCTATGCACTGGAGGGCGTGACAAAACTTCTTGATTCGATGAAACGTGTCAAATCGCGGCTTAACGCGTCGCTGGATATCTACGGCATCCTCCTTACTATGTACGACGGCCGCACCACGCTTGCCCGGCAGGTAGCCAATGAGGTACGCACGTACTTCGGTAAGCAGGTGTTTGAAACGGTGATACCTCGTACGGTGAAGCTGTCGGAATCACCCAGCTATGGCATGCCTATCATTCAATACGATCCCGAGGGCAAGGGTGCCCAGTCATACATCTCGTTGGCGAAAGAAGTGGTGAAACGTGGCTAAACCAAAGGGTGGCCTGGGACGAGGCCTGAATGCACTGCTTGGCGGCGCGGGAACCGAGGCTGCCTCTGACCCGACGACGCGCGCGCGCATCGTGGTGGAGAAGGATGATGAGCCGACGCGCTCGCATGAAGCCCCGTCGGCGGCCAAGGAAGATCCAGCGGGTGTCTCTGCAGGTCAAGCCGTGGAGGAGTTTCCCGAGTACGGTCTTGCCGGCGAGAACGTTACCATCAAGGAGGTGAAGTCGCGCGAGGTGCACGAGCGTCCTGTACTGGAGACGATCGTGGTGGAGGAAGAAGAGCCTGTTCAACAAGATGATGAAGCTGTCGAGCAGGAGGATTCCCCTGCCAGCGAACCCGGCGACTTCACAGTGGAGATCTCCTGCGTCATCCCCAACCCTGACCAGCCCCGCACCAACTTCAAGAAAGAGGAGCTGGACGAGCTGGCGGAATCCCTCAGGCAGAACGGATTCCTGCAACCTATTCTGGTACGGCGCATAGATGATGCGCGCTACCAGATTATCGCAGGTGAAAGGCGTTATCAGGCCTCGCTTCTGATAGGTTTGGAGCGCGTGCCCGTGCGTCTGGTCGAGGCTGACGACGACAAGGCCCTTGAACTGGCTTTGGTTGAGAACATCCAACGCGCCGACCTGAACCCCATCGAGGAAGCGTACGGCTATCGGCGCATGATGGAGCATGGCAACCTCACCCAGGCCGAAGTGGCGCAGGTGGTGTCTAAGGGCCGTTCGACCATTGCGAACGCGCTTCGTCTGCTTGAGCTTCCCGAGCAGGCTCAGCAGCTGCTGTTCGAGGAGAAGATCACCGCGGGGCATGCCCGCGCGATTCTGTCGATTCCCGATGAGCAAGGCCGCTTGAAGCTTACTGAGAAGCTGATGGAGGAGCGTCTGAGCGTTCGTGATGCGGAGACGCTGGCGCGTCTGCTGTCGGGCAAGGCAGTCACTGCGCCCTCACCGCGTGTCCCTACGCCGAAGTCGTTCAAGAGCGTGGCGCGGTCGTTGCGCAACGCGCTTCATACCAACGTGCGCGTGAAGACGGTGAAGGGAAAGAACAAGATCGAGATCGAGTTTGCTGATGAGGACGAGCTGCAGCGTCTATTCAAGCAGCTGATTCCCGGTCAGTCAGCAGAGTAACAACCTGCTTGTCTGTGTTTTTAAAATCGGCCCGCAGGATGGCTTCTGCGGGCCGATTTATTCTTCAGATAGGTAAGGACTGCCTAAAATGCATAACCATGCTTAAGAATCGATTTGAATGGCTGATTCCGGTAGATAGAGGATGACGACGGATGGCGTTCGCCCGCGCTTCCTGTAGGAAGGCCGATTCAATCACATGATGCGTGATTCAGGATGCTGCCTCGCGATTCGCAGCGCCGTTGGCCAGCTGTCCGCAAGCACCATCGATATCGCTGCCTCGTGATATGCGTCCCGTCGCCGCAACGCCCGCTTTCTCCAGAGCTCTCAGCCATTCGTCGCGCACGCGTGCGGGAACGGGATGGAACGGTGATTCGGGAACGGCGTTCAGCATGATGAGGTTCACGTGGCATAGCAGGCCGCGGCAGAAATCGATGAGTGCATCCAGATGTCGGGAGTCGGCGTTCACTCCTTCGATCAAAGCGTATTCCAACGACACGCGGCGCCCGGTTTCCCGCGTGTAGCGTTCCAGGGTTTCACGCAATGCCGGCAATGGCCACGAAGCCACGCGCGGCATCAGGCTATCGCGGGTTGCCTGCACAGCGGCATGAAGCGACACAGCAAGGGTGAACTGCTCGGGCTCATGTGAGAAGCGCTCGATACCCGGAACGATTCCGCAGGTGGAAAGCGTGATATGACGTGCGCCGATGCCGAGCAGCCGTGGGTTGTTCATCATGCGCAGCGCTGCGAGCGTGTGGTCGTAGTTGGCAAACGGCTCCCCCTGCCCCATGATCACCACATGCGTGACGCGGCGGCCGAAGTCGGCTCCCACAACATTCACCTGATCTACCAGTTCGCCTGGAAACAGGCTGCGGTGCAGGCCCTGCTTTCCCGTCGCGCAGAACGAGCATGCCATAGCACAGCCTGCCTGGCTTGAGCAGCACACGGTCAGCCGCTCGCCTTCCGAGGGGATGCCCACGGTTTCCACGGTAGTGCCATCGCCTAGCTTCAGCAGATACTTACGCGTTCCATCGGATGATGTTTGGCGCGCTATCACGTCTGCATCGTGCAGGGGGAACGCTTCCGCGAGCTGATCGCGCAGGGCCTGAGGAAGATTCGTCATTTGGGCATAGGTGCGCGCATGGCGTTTGTACACCCACTCTGCCACCTGAGCGCTACGAAAGCGAGGCAGCCCGCAAGCGGCGAAGGCGGCCTCGATTTGGTCGAGGGAGAGCTGTTTGAGAGGAGTTGTCATGACGTCATTATAGCTGGGGGTCTGCCCGGTGTTTCACGTGAAACAAGCACGCACACCGGAGGGGAACACCGGCTGCGATCGCTATACTGAAGCGCGTGTTCACGGGGAAAGGCGGAAGGTATGACCACATCGGAGCGCTTGAGAGTTGCCCTGCTATACGGGGGGACAAGCGGTGAGCGTGAAATCTCGATCGCCTCAGCCGAGGGAGCGTACGAAGCGCTTTGCGAAGGTGGTCATCTGGTGGAGCGTATCGACACTGCCGACAAGAGTCAGCTTGGACGTTTGTTTAACGAGCAGTTCGACGTGGCATTCATTTGCCTTCATGGGCGGATGGGCGAAGACGGCAGCATTCAGGGCCTGCTTGAGCACGTGGGCATCCCGTATACCGGTTCGGGTGTGCTGGGAAGCGCTTTGGCCCTGGACAAGGCTCGCGCGAAGGTGCACTACCGTGCCGCCGGTTTGCGAACCCCCCGCGGACTTACCGTTCATCAGGATGACCGCCTTCCTGTGGATTGGATCGTCGAGGCCGTGGGCCTGCCCTGCGTGGTGAAACCCTCCACGGAAGGAAGCGCTTTGGGTGTGTTCGTCGTGACGACCCCCGATGAGCTTTCCGCGAGCATCGAGCAGGCAAGCGCATTGGACAGCGCGGTGCTGGTCGAGGAGTATATCGCGGGTGTGGAGCTGACCGTTGCTGTGCTGGGCAACCGTGAGTTGGAGGCGCTTCCGGTCATTCAGATCGTGCCCGCGCATGAGTTCTATGACTTCGAGTCGAAGTATGCTGAGGGCGGCTCGCGGCATATCTGCCCAGCTGAGATATCAGAGGAGGCGACTGCCGAAGCGCAGCGTCTTGCCATGGAGGCTCACGTGGCTTTGGGCTGCCGCGGAATGTCGCGCTCAGACATCATCATGAACGCCAGGGGTGAGCTGTACCTGCTTGAGACGAACACGATTCCAGGCATGACCAAGACCTCGCTGCTTCCCGACGCGGCGCGTGTGGCAGGAATGAGCTTCCCTCAGCTGTGCGAGCGATTGGTCAACCTTGCGCTTGAGCGCTGATGTTTCACGTGAAACACAAGTGCGGTAAAGCGACTTGCTGCAGAGCGGCGGTCACGCTTCTGAGCGATGGGGGCCGATGGCTATGCTGCGACTAGGCGCGTGGTGGGCGTCCGGGACTACGCAGGTCCACGGCGCAGGCTGATTCTTGCGCGAGGGTTGCGAGGACACATACGATCGGTCGCATGCGATAGGCCGCGCGCGACCGCTGACAGCCATCCCTGCTGTCCGCACTGCCTCCTAGAACACCCCGAGGAATTTCAGCAGGGCGGCGATGCCTGCCATGCCGATCAGCAGTCCGCCCCATCCGACTACTGCACAGCCCTTGTTGCCGCGGCGCGCCTGTTCGACGAGGCGCTCGGTGAGCGATTGCCGACTCTTGAGCACAGCCATGCCCGCTTTTATCTGCGGCAGCGGCACGCGTCCTGACGTGATCCACTGCTGCGGGTTTGCTTCCAGGGCAGCCAAGTCGCTTTCGGAAAGGTCGATGGCAGGTCGCACGCCCTGGCGCAGCGCGGTGGCCACCCGGTCGATGAAAGGGTCTACGAACTCCGCCGTAGCAGGGGTGTGGCTGAAGATCAGCACCTCGCCCCAGTACTGGCCTGGCTCGGGTGTTTCGGAGTAGGCGATCAGGCCCAGCAGGATGCGAATCGAACGCCCCTCGGCTTGCCTGATGCGCAGCTGATGCGTGTCTTCCTTGCCCAGAGAGCCGATAACGGCATCGAAGCGATTCATAAGCCAGGCTGTGGTTTCGCCGTCCTCGGTGCGCAACTCGAACCGAACCTCGTCGCCCACGATGCAGTTCGCGCCGATCAAGACGGCGGCGCTCTTCTTCGAGGGGCAGGTGAAGCGGGCATACGAGCCGGTGTAGGCTGCAGGCATGGGAACCTCTCATTCGCGGTGTGTCGATCTGACGCTATGAGTAGAGGATACCCTGTTATCGTGCAGGCGTGTGGCCGTGTGAGCGCCTTCGCATGCTTGGTGATAGGCTGTGACCATGAATCAGAACACATCCGGTTCGCGCAGCCGTTTCATGCGCCTGGCCACCGATGGGACGCCAGAGGACATTATCGATCGGTACGCCCGCCTTGCTCAGCTTGCGGAAACGTGGAGCTTCGGCACGCTGGATCGGGGCATCGTGGTGCTCGACACCGAGACCACGGGGCTTTCGTACACGCATGATGGCCTGATCCAGGTTGCCGCCGCGCGCTACGAGTGCGGGAAGGCCGCTGAGTGGTTCGTGAGCTTCGTGAACCCAGGGAAGGCCATTCCTGAAGAGATCGAGCATCTCACCCATATCAGCAACGAGGATATCAAGGACGCGCCTGGCCCCAACGAGGTGCTGGCCGAGCTGGTTGAGTTCGTCGGCGACGCGCGGCTGGTGGCGCACAACGCTTCGTTCGACCGCGCGTTCACAACGAAGTACCCGGCAGGGTATCCGCTGCTTCAGAGCCTCTGGCTCGATTCACTGGACCTGGCGCGCATCGCTTTGCCCCGTATGAAGTCGCACCGTCTGATCGACCTGGTGAAGGCCTTTGACGCGCCGCTTTCCACCCACCGGGCGGATGCCGATGTGGAGGCTACCTGCGCACTGCTCCCCATACTGTACGCGGCTATCTGCAGCATGCCGTACGACCTGGTGGAGCGCATCGGCACGCTGGCGTCGGCAGAGGAGTGGCCCACGGGCGTGGTGTTCGCCGAGCTTTCAGCCGACCCCCCGGAGGGCACGCCGCTGCGGGCGCATCGCGATCGCATAGAGGAGGCCGCGCGCGAGCGTGAGCGGCAGATGCAGCGCGACGCCGCCGATCGTGCGGGCTCCGCCGACCCTGCATGTCATGCCGCCCCGCGCTTTCAGGCGTCTGCGCAGCCTGAGGATTCGGCGCGCCCCGCTGCCGTGGACGCCGCGCTTGCGGCCGGCGCCTTGGAGCTTTCGGATAATCCGGATGACACGCCAGTGCGGGTGGAGAGCGCCTCGAAGGTGGCAGACGACGTTGCGAGCTCGGAGGCGCACGGTTCGGCATCCGCCGACGTTGCGCCCCTCGTTTCTGCGAAGGACGTGATCGCGGCGGCCACCGCAGCGGTCCGCGCCCAGCTGCAGCGTGCGCCCGCAGGCGCGAGCGCCGCGCCCGGTGCCGTGCAGACGGCGCTGTTCCCTGCAGAATCGCCGCAGCGGCGCATCTTCTCGTTGCGCGCCCTGCGTCGCCGCCGTACGGAGCCCCTGATGCGTCGTCGATCGCTGCGCCCTGCGGCGACAGCCCTGATCGACGACGCCCGCCCTTCGCTGGTCGTTCCTCCTTCTCAGGAAATCGAGGACGCGTTCAGCGCTCAGGGCCTGTTGGGAGCGATCTACCCCGCCTTCGAGCCACGTGGCGAGCAGGTGCAGATGGCCCAAGCGGTCAGGCGTTCGCTTGAGGTAAGCGAGAACCTGGTGGTGGAGGCGGGAACGGGCGTGGGCAAGTCGATGGCCTATCTGGTGCCCGCCGCGCTGACGGCGGTGCGGTCGCAGGCCACCATCGGTGTTGCGACGAACACGAACGCCCTGCTCGATCAGCTGGTGTACAGCGAGCTGCCTGCGCTTGCCACCGCGCTTGCCGCTACCGACCCGCAGGCGCCGCCGCTTTCATGGGCGCCGCTGAAGGGCCTGACCCACTACCCGTGC
The DNA here is from genome assembly GCA_013201155.1 of Berryella wangjianweii. Taxonomy (GTDB): domain Bacteria; phylum Actinomycetota; class Coriobacteriia; order Coriobacteriales; family Eggerthellaceae; genus Berryella; species Berryella wangjianweii. The sequence continues at coordinate 1,296,888 of CP053716.1, forward strand.
CTGCGCAAGATCGACCGTCTGGCCTATGACGGCCCAGGCACGCGCGAGGTGGCGGGAGAGGAGCGCAATCAGGCTCCCGCCTTGGCCACGCTGCTTTCGTATGTGGAGCAGAGCGCCTTCGACGACATGGATGGCCTGAAGCTCGACTTTCGCCTGCTTCCCCGCTGGGAGATAACCACTACCAGCCAGGATTGCCTGAAGCGCAAGTGCTCGTACTTCGGCAGCATGTGCTTTGGGCACGGCGCCCGCCGCTACGCCGAAACGTGCAACGTGGTGGTGACGAACCATGCGCTTCTGTGCTGCGACCTGTCTGCCGATGGCGGCTTGCTGCCCGAGGCGCGGGCCTGGGTGGTTGACGAGGCCCACGGCTTCGAGGCCGAGGCCCGCCGCGCCTTCACCAGCTCGATCGAGTCGGCCTCGGTGCTGCGCGTTGCCTCCCGCGTGTCGAACGCGGGCTCGACGCGCAACGTGCTGACGCGCCTGGCCAGTCGCATGAAGCAGGCTTCCCCCGAAACCGCAGGCACCTTCCATGCCCTGCTGGGCAAGGCCACGGCGGCGGGCGAGGTGTTCTCGCAAGCTGCAGGCGCCTACGCCGCCCAGGTGAAGGGCCTGCTGTTCTTCGACGACCGCAAGGCCAACCGCAGCTACGAAACCACCGAGCTGTGGCTGAACAGCCACGTGCGCGCCAGCTCACCCTTCGGCGAGCTTGCCATCAGCGCGCGCGCCTTGGGCGAGTCGGCAGCCAAGCTGTCGCGCCAGCTGCAGAATCTCGTGGCCTTCATCGATGACGTGCCTGCCGCCGCCGAGCCTCAGCGCGAGATGGCCGCGATGGTGTACGACCTGGATGCCCTTGCGGATACGGTGCGCCTGGTGTTCGATGATGCGCCCTCTTCGTACGTGTACCAGGCCGACCTTCACCGTAAGAAGGACCGTCTGACCGATGCGGTTCGCGCGGTGCCCCTTGAGGTGGGACATCGCCTGAACGAGGCCCTGTACGCCCGCGCCGACGCGGTGGTGTACGCCTCGGCCACGCTGTCGGTGGCGGGTACGTTCGACGCGTTCTCGCGCGCGGCGGGGTTGGGAGGCCCCGAAGGTGCGCCGGCGGAAACCCTGCAGGTTGACTCGAGCTACGACTTCGACCGAAACATGACGGTGTACGTGGTCAGCGACATGCCCGAGCCGGCGTCGAGCTCTTACCTGCCCGCGCTGAAGAAGCTGCTGGTGGGAGTCCATCGTGCTCAGCGCGGATCGATGCTTACCCTGTTCACCAATCGGCGCGAGATGGAGAGCTGCTTCGACGATGTGCAGCCGCAGCTGAAGCGGGACGACCTGCGTCTGGTGTGTCAGAAGTGGGGGGTGTCGGCCAAGGGCCTGCGCGACGAGTTCATCGCCGACGAGAGCCTGTCGCTGTTCGCGCTGAAGTCGTTCTGGCAGGGCTTCGATGCACCGGGGTCCACGCTGCGCGGCGTGGTGATTCCCAAGTTGCCCTTCGCCCGCCCCACCGACCCGCTGTCGTGCGAGCGCGGGGCACGTGACGACCGCGCGTGGTTTCACTACGTGCTGCCGCAGGCCGTTATCGAGCTGAAGCAGGCGGCGGGACGGCTGATTCGCCGCGCCGACGATGCCGGCGTGGTGATCTTGGCTGATCGGCGCCTGGTGACCAAGGCGTACGGGCGAACGGTGCTGGCGTCCATGCCCAGCAAGACGGTGCGCATCTGCACGGCAGCCGAGGTGATTCGCGCAATCGAGGCTCAGCAGGACGCTGAGCGATGAAGCGACTGAAGGGTCGTCGTGCGGCGCGGCTGGGCCACATCAAGCAGCACACGGTGGGAACGTCGAACGAGATCTCGCTTGATGTGCTGGACGCGGCGCGTCAGTCGTTGGATGCGGCTCGCTTAGGCTCGCCCGCGCCCACGAAGCCGGGCGCCTTCATCGGCCCCGGCAAGGTTCCCCACATCTCGCTGTTGCTGGGCGGCGTGGGTGATGCGCCGGCATCGGAGGCGGCCCCCGCTTCCCGGAAGCGCGGCCTGTTCCACCGCACGCGTCCCCAGCCTGCCCATGGCGCGCCCCGCGAGGGTCGCGAAGCCGCCCCGGTTCGCCTGGGCGATAGCGTGGCCGCCGCCGCGTCGTCGTTCACGCGCTCGCCGCATGAGGAGCTTGCCTTGCGCAAGCGCCGCCGCGCCACGCGCCGCACGATCATGCGCGCAGTGGGAGCGCTTTGCGTTGCGGCCCTGATCGCAAGCGGGGCGTTCGCCTTGCAGCACGTCGAGCAGCAGCGTCTGGCGGCGGGGAGCCTGTCGGAGGCCATCGCGCGCGTGGCCGAGACCGATGCGCTGCTGGCTGAGCTTGAGGAAGTGGGCGCGCGACCGCTGCTGGAGGCCACCTCGTCCGATGCGCCGGAGCTGAAGGTGCGCCTGGCTGACGCCGAGCGCCAGCTGGGTGCCGTGCGGGATGACCTCGACCAGATGGCGGGGCGGAATCTGCGCGCTCGTGACCGAGATGCGCTGGCAAGCGCGCAGGAGAACGTGGCGGCGCGTCTTCGCCTGACCGCCGCCGCTCGCGCTCTTATGGATGCGGCGGCGCAAGGAGAGGCGGCGCTGAAGGCCGCCCGCGAGGCGTGGACGCGCCTGCACGCCGCTGACGAGCTGGTGCGCGTCTATGCCGCAGGGGCCGCTGACGCTGCGACCGTCGATCAGCTGAAGGAGCTTCACCGAAAGGGAGCGGAGGCTCATGACGAGCTGGTGGCGGTGCGGGACGGCTTCCGCGCCGCTGAAGCGCGCCTGAACGGTCTCGATCTGGCGCCATTCGTGTCGTATGTGCAGGCGCGCATCGATGCCCTTTCGCATGCCCTAGCTTCTGACCAGGCTCTTATTGAAAGAGACAAAGCTACGGCGCAGAGTGAGAACGACGAGTACGCCAAGCAGGACGCCGCTGCGGCTGATCTGGCGCGCTCCTTGCCGGATGGGGTTGACGACGCGGTGGAGAGCGCGGTGGACGCGCGCACCCGCGCGCAGATCGATGATTTTAACCATGCTCGTGCAGATGTCGCGATGTCGGATGCCGTTCTGCGCGATTACCTGGGAGAGCAAAACAGATAGCCGCTATAATCCCAGTAGCTATGCGCACGAAAGGGCGCATTCAACGAAAGGTTCTGGTATGGGTCAATTACTGGATAACGTGCGCTACCTGTCTCAGCAGATCGGTCCGCGTCCTGCGGGCACCGAGGAAGAGCAGCAGGCGGCGCTCTACATTGCCGAGCGCATTCAGTCGGAGTCGGGCTTGTCGGCGGTGATCGATGACCTGTCGATTTCGCTGGAGCCCAGCGTGGTGCGCGGCGTCTGCGCCGCCGCCGTGGCCGTGTGCGCGGTGGTGGGCGCGTTCGTCCCCCTGGCGCGCATTGCCCTGCTGGTGGTTGCCTTGGCGGCCACCGCCGTGTATGCGCTTGAAGCCCTGGGCCATCCTGTGGTGTCGCGCGCTTTGGGCAAGGGCGTCAGCCAGAACGTGGTGGCGCGCTACGTTCCCTCGGCTGAAAGCGGGGGGCCCGCGCGTACCCGCAAGGTGGTGTTGGTGGCCAGCTACGATTCAGGCCGCGTGAAGCCCTTCTACGTGACGGCTTTGGAGGGTCTGCCCATCCCCGTTCCGCTGGGACAGATCTGCCTGGGCTGCCTGGTGGCCATTGACGTGCTGCTTTTGATGAATCAGCTGTTCGCTCCCGGCGGCAGCATCGTGCTGCAGGTGCTTTTGTGCCTGCTGGCTTTGGTCAGTCTGGTTCCCGCCCTGCGTGCGGTGGCCCTGCGCACGGCGCCTTTCAGCGAAGGGGCCAACGACAACGCCGCCGGCGTGGCCGTGCTGATCGACGTCGCCCGACGTGTGGGAATGGGTGGCCAGAGCGCCGACACCGTGGTGCACGGCGCCGAGGCGGCCCGCGCAAGCGGTGTGGCCCCCGAGGGCGCCGAGCTGGTGTATGAGGTTTCCCCTTCGGCTGCCGACGCTGACCGTTTCGTCGAGGGCGCACAGGACGGGCCGGCTTCCACCGTCCTGGCTCCTGTTGCCGCGCCTGCTGCTGCGGCGCTTGAGGGCGAGGCGGCCACGCCTCCCTCCCAGGCGATGGCCCCTGCGTCTACGGGCGATGCCGGGCTGGATGCGGCCAAGGCGGCCCTCGCGGCCTTCACGTCGGGCTCCAGTCGTGTGTTTCCCCTGGCAGACGCTTCTAAGCCTGCGGTTTCGACCTCGGCAACCGCGCAGCCCTCGGCATCGGAAGCTGCGGCGCCCTCGGCTGAGAGTGAGGGCGCGTCGGCGTCCGTCGGCAATGCTGACCAGGAAGCCGCCGTCCCTGCCGCTTCTGCAGAGGGCGACTCGGTCGAGGGCGCGGATGCCGACTTGCAGGCCGCCTCGCAGGCCGATGATCCCGTGGTGCAGGCCGCGCCCGCCAGCCCTGCTGCGGCGGCGGTGGCCAGCTATGCTGCTGACCCCAACCTGCCCGCATGGTTCGTCAACGCGCAGCAGAAGGCCCGCCGCGCGGACGCCCCCGCTCCCGCACCCGCTCGCTCGCGTTATGCCGACGCCGGCGAAGAGGCTCTGGCCCAGCGCGCCGCCGAGGCCGCTGTGGCCGACCAGGCTGCCGCGGGCGCCGCGGAGCGGCCCGCAGGGGCGGAATCCGCCGCCGGGGCCTGGGACGTGATCACGGTGGAGGAAGCCGCCGCCGACCAGCTTGCGGGAAGCCAGGCCCCTGTAAGGTCCGCCGAACAGGCGGGAAGTGCATCCGAGGTTTCCGCGCGGGAGGATTCACCTGCGCCCTTCGACACGCAGGCGGCTTCCGATCAGTCTGCTGAGGGCGCGCTGCCGGACGTTGCCGATGCCGCGCAGGACGCGCAGGCCACGCCGGCAGCCCCTCGTTCGCAGCGCAGCGAAGGCGATGCGGCGCCTGCGGGCTCCGCGGGGGGCTCATCGGAGGTGGCGGTGGAGCAGCTGAGCATCCCGCCCGTCGCCGACACGCTTGAGGGTGCCTTCGACCAGCCCGCTCCCTCCCCGGCCTTCATGAAGGCGTGGAGCGAGGAGGCGGTGGCTCAGACGGGTCGCATCGAGCTGCCCAGTCTGCAGGACGATGCCGCAGCGGCCCAGAGGCCGTTGGACGGCGCTTCTTCGGAGGCTTCTGCGCGCGGGGGCTCCGACCCTGCGGTCCCTGCGGCGAAGCAGCAGCCGGCTCCCTTGGCGTCGCATCCTGCCGCGCCGCATGACGGTCGCCTGCGTCGCATCCCCGGCGCCGAGGCGCTGCGCGTGGGTACGCCGGAGGCGTCTCGCTCGGGTATGATCCGCGGCATGCGCACGCTGCTGCCGTCGGTTTCCGGTACGATCACGCGCATGTCCTCTGTTCAGGATGAGGCTCCTGCGGCGGATGCCCGCTTTGAGGCGTCCGCCCCCGACGCGACGGCTGTGCCCGCCGTGCCCGCTGCATCTGCAGCGTCTGCGGGGCCCGAGGCTGCCCCTTCGTTCGCAGGCGAGGCCGCTCAGGCCCCCGAGCCTGCGGGTTTCGCCGCCGCACCTGCGCCTTCCCAGACCGGCTCGATTTCGACGGTGGGGTCGTTCGTGGCAGGGGGGACGGGTCAGATCGCCCCGGTGGGCGACGAGCTGCTTGCCGGAACCGAACCCGACGACCGCTACGTGGACGACGCTGACGACTCTCACGTGGATGACTCCTACACCGAGTCGGGCGCGTTGGCGGGACCCGGTTACGTGGACATGCCCAAGAGCCGCATGCGTCGCTTCCTTGACCGTTTCGGTCGCGGCAAGAAGCAGGACATCAGCGAAACGCCGCAGGAATGGCTGGATGTCGATCGCGACTTCGATGCACGCGAACGGGGTCGTGCCCGCGGAGGCTGGGAGAGCTTCCGCAACGACTCCGCCGATTTCGTGCCGGTGCGTCATCCGCAGGCCCGACCTGCGGCACCCGCGCAGGATCAAGCCTACACCGAGGACGGCTACCTGATGGCCGACGACTCGGCCCTTGACCCCGGCCGTCCGCTGCCGCGCAGGTCGGGCGGGTCGTCTGCTCCGCGCGGCTGGGAGGGCGGCGCCTTCACGCGCGTGCAGCTGGGCCGTGTTGACACGCGTTCGGGCGAGGAGGGGGACCGCCCCGAGCCCGTGTCCGCCGAGGCCACCAGCCCCATGCCCGAGGTGGCAGCCGAGATCAACGAGGAGATCAGCCAGATTTACCACTTCAACAACCCCGACTTCACCACCGAGGTATGGTTCGTGGCCCTGGGGTCGCAGGTGGCCCGTCGCGAGGGCATGCGCGCCTTCCTGGACAAGCATGCCGCCGACCTGCGCGGCGCCGTGGTGATCGAGCTGACCGGGTTGGGCGCGGGAACCCTCAGCGCCATCAAGCGCGAGGGTACGGTGCGTCCGGTGTCGTTGGCTTCGCATATCAAGCGGCATCTGGCGAAGGCGGCGCGCATCACCGGGCGCAAGGCTGAGTCGGTGGAGCTGCTGCACACCGAGTCCGCCACTACCGAAGCTGCTCGTCGCGGCATCATGGGCGTGCACCTTGCGGGCATCGAGCACGGCGCCGTGGCGCTGTCGGCCTCGCAGACCGACGTGGTGGAAAACATCGACGAGGCGCTGCTGTCGCAGAACGCCGATTTCGTGACCGAGCTGGTGAAGAGCGTATAGCGGCGACGTTGACGCTAGAGATGAGCGGCGGCTCCGGCAAGCATGAGCGCGCGCCGGGGCCGCTGGCATTCAGTCCCTGCGCTCAAGGCGGTAGCCGAATCGCGTGACGGTCTGGAGGTAGCGCGGGTCGCTGGGATCGGCCTCGATCTTCTGGCGGATATGGCGGATGTACGTGGGAATGCTGATGGAGCCGTCCAGGTAGTCCGACCCCCAGAGCCGCTCGATGATTTCCTCGCGCGAGAGCACGGCGCCCGGCTCCTCTGACAGCAGAGCGAGGATCTGAAACTCGCGATGGGTGAGCGAGACGGGCGCACCGCCGATGGATGCCTCGCACCGGCGCAGGTCGATAACGAGCTCTCCGATTATTCTCAGGGTTGCATCGGGGCTTTCCGACAGCGGGGATGCTGTGCCGGACACAGATCCAGACGAGTGCCTCACCCGCGGTGCCGTCGGTGCGCCCCCTGCGCGAGGGTGAGCGAATCGACGACAGAGGGATTCGACGCGAAGAATCAGCTCTTCTTCGGAAAAAGGCTTGCCAAGGTAGTCGTCGGCACCCGACTTCAGGCCCCGCACCCGGTCGTCTGACCCCCCTTTCGCCGACAGCATCATGATGGGAAGGCCGAACCCCATGTCGCGGATGGAGCTGCATACCTCAAGCCCGTCCAGCTTCGGCATGCTCACGTCCAGCAGCAGCATGTCGGGCTGCTCTCGCTGAAGCTGCGTCAGCACCTGAAGGCCGTCGCCGGCCTCGCACACCCCGTAGCCTCGTTTCTCCAGAATGAGTCGAACGGCGAGCCGCAGGCTCGGTTCGTCATCAGCTATCAGGATTTTCATCAGAGCCCTTTCCCCTGAGGGGCACGGTCAGCATGAAGGTGCTGCCTGTGCCCAGCTCGCTTTCGACGGTGATGTCTCCACCCAGCATGCGTGCGAGGCTGCGGGCCAACCCGAGTCCTAGCCCGCTTCCCACGGTGCGCGCGCGGCGCTCGGTGCCCGCACGCTCGAACCTCTCGAATATGCGCTCACGGTCCTCTGCGGCGATTCCACAGCCCGTGTCGGTCACCGATGCCACAAGGCGCGCGCCGCCAGGATCGGCGCTAAGGCTTAGCCGCACGCTGCCCCCGGCGTCGGTGAAGGAGATGGCGTTGGCCAGCAGGTTGCTCAGAATGGTGTGGATCGCGCCCCAGTCGCTGATGACGATGGGCACGGCTGGGTCGATTGAGGCCGAGAAGGAAACCCCCTTGCTGGCCGCAAGGGGCTCGGCCATGGCCCTCAGTTCCACCACCTCGTCAACCAGGTCTATCTCTTCCCAGTTCAAAGTATATTTTCCTGCGTCAACGCGCGCGGTGTCGATCATGTTGCTCACCATGCGCAGAAGGGCCTTGCTGTTCTGCCCGACCTGTTCGACAAGCTGACGCTGCGTGGCCTGCGTTGTCTTTCCGTCAGCCCACAGGTCGGTGAAGGCAATGATGCTGGAAAGAGGGGTGCGAAGCTCGTGGCTGATGGTCGCCACGAAATCCTCGCGCAGCGCGCTGGCCTCCTCAAGCTCGCGATTCGCTTGGGCGAGCTTTTCGTTCGCGTCAGCCAAGGGCGCGGTTACCCAGCGCCTGAGCCCCCGCTGAACCACGAACAGCATGATGATCAGAAGAAGCATGAAAAGCCCGAGCGTCGTGAGGGTTCGCAGCCAGGCCTCGTTGCGGTAGTCGCCAACGGGAATGGAGATGCTGGCGATGCCTGCGAGGTCGCCCTCCCTCATTCCCTCCTTGAAGAAGCCGGTCTGGTCGATCTGGCCTCGCGGGCCGCCGTGGCACTTCAGGCACGACCCCTCGATGGTCAGGCGCGAGGCGAAGCGGAGAACCGGGACGCGGTTGACTTCGGCCATCTCGTAATACTCGGATTGCGTGGGGCTGGCCAGAGATGCGAGCGCCCGTTGTTCGAACGCATCGGGGGCATCTTCGGCGGCACGAGGGTTGGTGCGTGCGTAGCGGATGGCGTATCCCTCCGACAGCGCGGTGAACCTCTTCGCCACGCTTTTCGCCGCCGTGGCGCAGTAGACGCCCTTGAAGTCGTAGGACCCGTCCGCGTTGTGGTTGATCTTGTCCTGCGCCTCATCGATGTAGTCCCATACGGCAAGGATGTTGCGATTGAGCGCCCGCGCCTCGGCCAGGGCCTTGTCTTCGACTGCCTGATTTTGCTCGAACACGCTCCACCCAAGGTAGATGACCATGATGATGGCCACCACGGCAACGACGAGCTCGTTGAAGCGTCGAGGCAGTGGCCGCCGAGCGACATGCGGAGAGCCGTCGGTATGGGGGTGGGGGGCACGTGTCTTCATGAAGCGGTCCTTGCGGATGAGGCTTGGCATCAGGGTGCTCTAAGGGTAAACGGTTTCCAATGCACGGCAACCCGACCGTGGGGCCGGGTTGCCTGAAACAACGTCGCGGGCATCGTGGCGGGGTGGGCGCGTCGCGCCCTTGCGCAACCCTCGCTTGCCTTTGCGTTTCTCGCGGACGAAGGCGCTGATGCCCGAACCTACGAGAGCAGGGCCATGCCTTCGTCGCATGCGGCGTTCCCGGCCGCAACCAGCGCCGCGGAATCGCTCATGGCTACGGTGTTGCCTACCGTGATGGTGGGCTGGGTGTTGATGCAGCGCTCGAACCAGGTTGCCTTGGCGTACAGCTCGCGCGCCTGGTCAAGGGTGGCGCTGTCCTTGGCCTCGCTCTTGATCGCGGTTTCCAGTGCGCTCAGGAACGAGTCCGTTTTGGCCTTGAGGTCGGCGTGCGCTGCGGCAAGGCCGCTTGCCTTCTGCTGCACGAAGGACTTCATCTCATCGGTGGATCCTATGCCTTGATTTTCATGGCAGGTCAGGCAGTACTTCAGTGAGTCTTCGCTTTCAAGCGGGTTGTTGGCCGCGAAGTGGTTGGTGTAGGTCGAGCCGCTTTCTTGGTCGGTTGTCTTGGGCATATGGCAGCTTACGCAGGTTACGCCAAGCTTCGCCATGGGGGAGTTCTGGAACAGCTCCACGATGGGGTGCACCATGGTGCAGGTTGCGATGCCGGTTTCCTTGTCGACGTTGAAGTTCACGCCGTCCTCGTAGTTGGCCTTGAACAGCGACTCCATGTCGGTGCCGTAGCGGTAGGGGCGGAACTTCTGCAGGTCGCCTTCGGTTTTGATGCTGCTGCGGTAGTCGTATGAGTTGTGGCACTGCCCGCAGACCGCAGTCTTGGGGTCGAGGCCCTCGGCGAATCCTTCACCCAAAGCCTTGAAGTACATGAGGTTGGCGCTTACGTTGCCTGCGGAAGGAGAGCCGCTGTGGCACATGCCGCAGTCGAAGTACTCGCCATCGACCACGCTTTTGGCATCAGCGTTGTAGACCGAGCCGAAGGCCGAGGCGCCCTGCTTCTCGTACAGGTCGTTGAACTTCGACGTTTTGCACGAGAGGCAGCCTGTGAACAGCGCCATTTCCTTGAGCTGCTGGTCGGAGAGCTCGGGAAGGACGTAGCGCTTCGTCTTTTCGTCGTACTCATACGACGCGGCGTTGACGGTCCCGTCCTCGTTGTACAGGATGTCGCCGTTGCGGTCGCGAGCCAGGGGCGCTTCGCAGATGTCGCGCAGGATGTTGATGGAATGCCCCTTCTTCAGCCCCTTCTCGTCGATGCGCTCGCCCTGCAGCGACGAATACTGCAGCGGGAACGCTTCCTTGTAGGTGGTGCTGTCGCTTTCGGCGGGCTTGCTGGTTGCGCCCGATCGCGGTGAGCATCCCACGAGTACCGCCATGGCTATCACCACTGCCGCAGAGACCAGCCAGACCGCGTGCTTTCGCTGAAATCGCGCTGCTGTCATGTTTATCCCCTTTCCCCTCTATCGGAAAACTCCGATCCGTTGCTTAAAAGTATACGAACCGTTTTTCAGGCCGCCAATCAGGCGGCCCTTGAGTTCAGATCGAGCTTTCGCGATCAATGCGCGATCTACGCGCGCATTAATGATTTGGAAAGAAAGAATGTGAGCGCGGGTAATGGCCATGGCAGCCGCCCTTCGCTAGCGTTGCGGTAACGACCATGCGGGTGGGCTTGGTCGGGTCAGGCAAGGGGAGAGAGATGGGGGGAAAGCTCATGGGTTCTCGTTGCGATGCCCTCGATGAGGGTGTGGTGCTTGATCGGCGCATGTTCGTGAGAGCGGGAACGGCTACCGCAGCGGCGCTCGCCGCAGGCGGTTCGCTTACGGCATGTGCGCCGCGAACAGGGACGGCGGCAGGGTCGAAGGGTGCTTCGACCACCGTGGCCAACGGCGAGGAAGGCGTGTGGGTGACCGCCGCATGCTGGCATAACTGCGGTGGGCGATGCTTGAACAAGGTGCTGGTGAAGGACGGCAAGCCTATTCGCCAGAAAACCGACGACACGCACGACGACAGTCCCGACTTCCCGCAGCAGCGCGGCTGCCTGCGGGGACGAAGCCAGATGCGGCAGGTGCTTTCAGAGGACCGCCTGAGGTATCCCATGAAACGCAAGGGGTGGAGCCCCGACAACCCGCAGGGTCATCTGCGGGGGCGCGATGAATGGGAGCGCATCTCCTGGGATGAGGCGCTCGATTACGTTGCCCAGGGCATCGCCCGCGCGAAGGAGCGGTATGGAAATCGCTCGATTCTGCACATAGGGGGCTGGAACAGCGGCATTACCGAGATGTCCCGGACGTTGGGCCTTTACGGAGGGTACACCGAGTACTGGAACACGAATTCGTTCGGAAGTTGGACGAAGACCCCGTTCCTCACGGGGTTCGCGCAGCTGGGCAAGTGGGATCAGACCATCAACGACCGCTATGACCTGCGCACCTGCGACACTATCGTGATGATGTCGATGAACCCCGCCTGGAGCGCAATGGGAAGCCAGACCTGGGGGTACTGGCAGGCCAAGAAGGCCGGCGCCCGGTTCATATGCATCGACCCCTTCTACAACGAAACGTATTCTCTGTTGGGTGCCGAATGGGTGCCGGTTCGCCCCGGCACGGACACGGCCCTGCTGCTGGGCGTGGCCTATGCGATGCTTGAGAAAGACCCCGTTGATCAGCTGATCGACTGGGACTTTCTGAAGAAGTGCACGGTGGGCTTCGACGCCGGCATGATGCCCGAGGGCGTCGATCCCCAAGAGAACTTCAAGGACTACGTTTTGGGAACCTACGACGGCCAGCCCAAGGATCAGCAATGGGCGTCGAAGATCTGCGGTGCATCCGTCGAGCAGATCGACATGCTGGCTCAGGCCCTGACCAAGCAGAAGAAGGTGGCCTTCCTGTGCGGGATGGCCTCGGCGCGCGTGCACAACGTGGACAACCTTCCCCAGCTGATCATGACCGTAGGTGCCATGGGTGGCCATATGGGCAAGTCGGGACATATGACAGGTTCGACCATGCACTGCACGTCGGGAAACGGCGGCCCCGCCCTGATCGTTGCAGGGTCGAACGGCCTGCCGGACATCGAGAACCCCGTTGACGACTCGATCAACGCCAACGAAGTGTGGGATGCCGTTCTGGACGGCGAGTACACGTTCACCGGCCCCGGCTCGATGTCGAGCGCCGAGCAGTTCGGCACGGGCGTTCGTCGCGACATCGACATCCACGTGATCTACCACTCAGGCGGCGCGACCCTGCAGACCAGCGACGGCATGAAGCGGGGAATCGAAGCTCATCGTAAGGTTGACCTGGTGGTATCGCATGCTCAGTTCCTCACTACGAACGCGCGCTATTCCGATATCGTGCTGCCCGTGATCACCGAGTGGGAGAAGTTCGGCGGCTTTTCCGGAGGTACGCTGGTCCACTCCAGCAACCGCGAGATGATGATTGCGTATTCCCAGGTAATCGAGCCGATGTACGAAGCGAAGGGCGAGCAGTGGATTGCGACGGAGGTGGCTGGGCGCCTGGGAATCGACGAGAAGGCCGTTTACCCCTTCGACGAGAAGCAGCAGTACTTCAACGCGCTTGCCTCGATGAGGGTGTGCGATGCGGATGGCAAAACCTATGTCCCTGCTGTGACGATCACCCAAGAGGACATTGACGAACTGGGCGTTGAGGGTTCGCCGCAGGAAGGGAGGATGACGTATCGCGAGCTGAGGGAGAAAGGCGTGTACCAGGTGGAGAGAAGCGCCGACGACAATTACGGATACATCGCGTTCAAGGATTTCGTCGACGACCCCGACGCCCACCCGCTTGACACGCCGTCCGGAAAGCTCGAGATCCACTGCCAGGCGCTGGCCGACATGGTCAACGGCATGGGCTTTTCGAAGATCCGCCCCATTCCCACCTACATACCTGTTGCGCAGGGATACGAGAAGGCTGCCGCCGAGGGCTCGCAGTATCCGCTGCAGGTGATCAACCCGCATTATCTGCGCCGTGCCCACAGCGTATTCGACAATGTGGACTGGCTGCGTGAGGCTTGGGCCAATCCAGTATTCCTGAACAGGGATGATGCGGAATCTGTGGGCGTTGCCGACGGAGACGCGGTTCTGGTATCGAGTCCCTACGGCGCTGTCGTTCGAAACGCGACGCTGACCGCCGCTCTGATGCCCGGCGTAGTGGCCCTTCCCCACGGCGCCTGGGTTGACGTGGACGAGGAGACGGGCATCGACCGCGCGGGAGCCGACAACTACCTTACTGGACAGGTTCCCAACGGTCAGGGAGTGTCGGGCTTCAATTCGATGATCTGCCGCATCGACAAGTACGAGGGAGACAGCCTTGCCGCCGATGTGAGCCAGCCTCCTCGGATGGCCTATGGAGAGGGGGAGTAACCGATGGCCGAGAGCAAAGAGAACGTCGCACCGCAGGGATTCTACTTCGACCAGGTTGCATGCGTGGGCTGCCGGACGTGCCAGATCGCCTGCAAGGATAAGAACGACCTGAAGGTGGGGCATCTGTTCCGCAAGGTGGAGACGTACGAGACGGGAGAGTTCCCTCACCCGGCGACGTTCCATTATTCCGGAGCGTGCAATCATTGCCGGATGCCGGCCTGTGTTGACGTCTGTCCGTCCGGGGCCACGTTCGTCAACGAGGATGACGGCACGGTGCAGCACGACGACGAGAAGTGCATCGGGTGCGAGTACTGCGTTAAGGCGTGCCCGTATCACCACCCCGTTCTGATGGAGGAGCTGAACGTCGTGCATCGTTGCGATGCCTGCATCGAGCTTCGGAACCAGGGGGAGAAGCCCGCCTGCGTGGCCTCGTGTCCCATGCGCGCCCTTGACTTCGGGCCTCTTGACAGCCTACGTTTGGCCAGGCCTGATGCGGTAAGTCAGATATCGGTGCTGCCGGACTCCAGCCAGACGGACCCTTCGGTGGTCATCGAAGCGCGCCCCGCCGCGCTGGAGGGCGAGCCGAGGAGAATGGTTATGTAGGGCTCTCGGCTGCAGGATGCGGTGCGCTCATCGGGGGGTTCCGGTTGACGCGCACCGTACCCGTGCCGCGGCGAGCTCGGGGAGGGGCGAGTGCGGCTTCATGAGACTCAAGACGAAATTTCTGTGCCTGATCGCGGTGCTGCTTGTCGCATCGTTGGGGGCGAATGTGGCCTGGACGGCGTCCAACCAGCGAACCCAAACCGAGAAGGAGCTGCATGAGCAGGCGCGCGCCCTGGCGAAGCAGATGGACGCGGTATGGGAGTTCATGGTTGCCAATCAGGATCGGCTTTCTCAGGTTGCTGTGAGGGAAGAGGGGGTTTACCAGGGCCTTCATTGCGCTATCGCGGGGCGGATCATCGGGCAGTCGTTCACGCGCGAATCTGACTACACGACGCGGTTCGTGAACAGCAGTCCGCGCAATCGCGCCGGCGAGCCCGACGAGTTCGAGTCGCGGGCGCTGGCTGCCTTCAATGCCGATAGCGACCAGGCCGACTACTATGGCTTTAGCGAGTACCGGGGCAAGGAGGCGTTTCGCTACCTGGCGCCCATGACCGTGGAGCAGGCCTGCCTGCAGTGTCATGGAGAGCCGGTCGGCGAGCTTGATGTTGCCGGCTATCCGAAAGAGGGCTGGTCGATCGGCCAGGCGGGCGGTGCTATCAGCATCGTCATACCGCTTGACGTGTATCGGCAGAGCGAGCAGGCCGCCATCGTGCAGGAGGTGCTGTTCTTCGCCGTCATGCTGGCGGTGTGCCTGGTTGCGGTGTACGCCGCCCTCACGTATTTGGTGACGAGGCCTTTGGGGAAGATACACGCGGGCGTGCAGCAGGTGTCGGGCGGAAACCTGGGAGTGCAGTTGTCGTACAGCGAGTCTTCGCGAGAGATGAGCAGTCTGACCACCGAGTTCAACAGCATGGCTCGTGAGCTGGCCGATGCGTACGCGGGTCTGGAGGACACCGTGGCCGACCGGACGGCGCGCCTGCGGCGGGCAAATGACGCGCTGGAGCAGCAGCGGGCCCAGCTGGAGGCGGTCAACGCGCGACTCGTCGATGAGAATAGGTACAAGTCCGATTTTCTTTCCATGGTGAGCCACGAGCTGAGAACGCCCCTGACCTCCATTGTCGCGTTCGTTGACTTGCTGAGCAGGCATGCGATGCCTTCGAGCGAGAAGGAGGCGCGCATGCTGCAGGGAATCGAGGCGAACTCGCGGGCCCTTACGCTGATGATCAACAATATTCTGGAGATGAGTCGTCTCGATGCAGGGCGCGTGCGATTGAATCGTGAGACGGTGGACGTGGGGGACGTCATGATTCTGGTGCGGGCGACGGCAGAGCCTCTGGCTGCGAAGGGGGGACTGTCCTTCACCAGTCATATCGACCCCGACGTGCCGCTTCTTGAGGCCGACTTCGAGAAGCTGGTGCATGTGCTGCAGAACCTGTGCGGCAACGCCATCAAGTTCACTCCTTCCGGCGGCAGCGTGCGCGTAGAAGTGAGCTGTCGCGAGGACGCCATCCTGTTCAAGGTGATCGACTCGGGCGTGGGTATCGACGCGCGCGATCACGACCGCATCTTCAAGCGGTTCGAGCAGGTGGATTCATCTTCCACACGTCAGTACAACGGCCTGGGCCTGGGGCTGGCGATCGTTCGGGAATATGCGGAGATGCACGGCGGCTGCGTTTCGGTGAAGAGCGCGGCAGGCCAGGGGTCTGTCTTCACCGTGAGCATTCCTCAAGGCAGCCGCATTGGGAAGGAGGGGCGCCGTGAAGACTAGCGAGAAGACCAAGGTGATGCTGATCGACGACGATCCGAGCATTCACGAAAGCCTGCAGGGCGTGGTGGAGGATGCGGGTTACGGGTTCTGCGGGGCAACCAGCAGTCGCGAGGGCATTCGGGTTCTTTCCGAAGAACGTCCCGACCTGCTTCTTCTTGACGTCATGATGCCGGGCATGAACGGGTACGACGTATGCAGGAAGCTGAGGGAGGAGGGGTGTCGCATTCCCATCATCTTCCTGACGGCGAAAAACGACATCGTTGACAAGAGCACGGGGTTCAAGGCTGGCGCCGACGACTACGTGACCAAGCCCTTCATCGCAGATGAGCTGTTGCTGCGCATGGAGGCCCACGTCCGACGGCATCGGGACGACATGCTGTATGCCAACAGGCTGGCGGGTACCGCGCCCGCCCCCGAGCGCCGCGGCGTGCGACGTATCGGCGACCTTGAGGTGCTGTTCGATCGCTACGAGGTACGCCTTCGGGGCGAAGTGGTTCCCCTGACGGCCAAGGAGTTCGAGATCGTCTCGCTGCTGGCGCAGCGACCTGGCGAGGTGTTCACTCGACGGCGCATTTACGAGCATCTTTGGGGGGAGGCGTCGGAGGTGGACGAGAACTCGATAACGGTGTTCATACGCAAGATCCGCGAGAAGGTGGAGGAGAACCCCAGCGAGCCGCGCTACCTTCTTACCGTATGGCGCGTCGGGTACAAGCTTTCCGACGTGTAGGCGCTGCGGTGAACCCACCCGCTCACGGGAGGGAAGGCCCTGATGTGTGACTTCGCGGATTGCCTCTGCCAAACTGCGGCGGGTGGCGTATACCATGCGGGTGTCGTCAAGTGGTACGGCACAAGCTTCCCAAGCTGTTGGCAGGGAGACGCCCCGCGAAACGAGTGGTTGAAAAATCCCCAGTTCAGCATGGTGAGCGGTAGTCGCCTTTGCGGTTGCGCCTGTACGTGCCCGTAACAGGGTTGCCGTTCACGTACATCGGCCTCAGGCGCCTGTCGGCTCGTGGTATGAGGTTTCGATGCGGATGAAGAGGGCATGATCGATCCGTATGTGACGAAAGGGTCATGTTTTCTGTCGCATTATTCGGTCATCTGGAATGGGGCTGCAGGTGGATTCGAAGGCGCAACGATGCGAGGAGCGGCCCTTGATCTATTGTCATACGCCGAATCACCCGACCTCCGACATGCGACTATAGGCCGAAGCGAGCAGCTTTGCGCAATGGTCGATTTCCGTTGTGGCAAGCGCCCCATGATCGATGACCAGCCGATAATTAAGATATTGCTCTCTCGCGGGATTCGGCATGCTGCTTCTGTCAATCGAGAAGGCGTCGAGTGGTCGAATGCGTATGCCTTCATCCTGAGCTTTTGCCGCAAAATCGGACGCACTCATGGATCCGCCGGCGTACAGAAGGCAATGGGATCCAGCGAACGCATTCTCAAGGGTTAGTTCCGTCTGTCCGGTTCGTTTCAGAGCCTGCGAAAGCTCGGTGACGTTGGAGCGAAGGCGCGTGCGCACGCGATTGATGTGCCGTTCGTACTCGCCGGAATCGATGAAGCGTGCCAGGGCGAGCTGGTCGATAGCGTTCGCTGTGCATGAATAGAATCCGAGCTGCTTCCGGAACCGCTGGACCAGCGCATGAGGGAGGACCATGTAGCTCATACGAAAAGACGGTCCGAGCGATTTGGTGAACGTGTTGAGATAGATGACCTTCTGCTGGGCATCGATGCTTTGCAGCGACGGGATGGGACACCCCGAGAACTGCAGTTCGCTATCGTAGTCATCTTCGATGATGTATCGATCGGGGCCACCTGCTGCCCACGCCAGAAGCTCATAGCGACGAGCGATGCTGGTGATTTGTCCTGTGGGGTACTGGTGGGTTGGCATGATGTGGGCGACGGTGGCCGTGGATGCGTGAAGCTCATCCAAGCCGATGCCGTCTTCATCAAGGGGAATGGGGGCTATGCTCACGTCATTTGCATGATAGATGCGCGCAAGCCGACCATAGCCCGGATTCTCCAGGGCATAGCGAACGTCGCGTCCGAGCAGCTGCACGATAAGCTGATAGAGAACCTGAGACCCCGCCCCTATCACGATGCTGTCAGGATCTACCGCCATACCTCGATAACCGAAGAGGAAGTTCGCAATGGCCTGGCGAAGCACAAGAGAACCGAAGGGCCCCGACTCTGCGACAAGCATCCTCTCGTCGGCTTCTGTGAGCACTTTGCGAAGGTGAAGAGACCAGCGGTTGTAGGGGAAGAGACCCCGAGGAGGGATGCTTCCCGTCAAGTCGATGAAAGAGGAGGATGCGCTCTCAACATCGCCTTCGTCCTTTGATTCACTGAGAAAGGAGGTATCTTTTCGTCCTTGGCTGGTCGCCTCAGGTGAATGATGCTGACCGGTACGCGCAGGTTTCTTATCCTGGCTCTGTTCTACGACCTCGTGAGGTGCAATCACCTTGTTGACAAAGTAACCACGACGCTCGGCGGAGCGAATATAACCCTCTGCAATGAGCTGGCTGTAGGCACCTTCAATGGTTACCAGGCTCACGCCAAGATGTTGGGCAAGCTTGCGCTTAGAGGGCATCCGTTCTCCAGCTTGCAATGTGCCGGTGATGATGTCGGCTTTGATCGACTTATAGAGGTATTCGTAAAGGGGCTGCTCAGCTCTCTTCGAAAGATCATAGGTGAGCATAGGGTACCGTCCTTACCGTTGGGCGCACCAAAATAGCCATAGAGCTCCTGAGCTTAAGCTGACCCTAAACTGGTCTTATCAATTATATAAAAGTTGACTATATAAAAAAGACCAAAAACCTCTAACGTGAACGAAGTGCCTAGAAGGTCGTAAGTCATTGCTAAAGGAGATGGCCATGAGCCAATTGCCTGCCACGAGCAAATCGGAGCTAGCTTCCCCCGACCGATCTGCCTTGAACCGTCAATTAGCGCAGATGCTTAAAGGCGGCGTTATCATGGATGTGACCACTCCCGAGCAGGCGCATATCGCAGAAGCTGCTGGGGCTTGCGCTGTCATGGCCTTGGAGCGCATTCCTGCTGATATCCGCGCTGCAGGCGGGGTCTCGCGCATGAGCGATCCGAAGATGATCAAGGGGATACAAGAGGCCGTCAGCATCCCTGTCATGGCGAAATGCCGCATCGGACACTTCGTGGAGGCCCAGGTGTTGGAGGCGCTGGATATCGACTACATCGACGAATCCGAAGTCCTTTCTCCGGCCGATGACACGTTCCATATCGATAAGACCCAGTTCGCAGCACCTTTCGTATGCGGGGCGCGCGACCTCGGTGAGGCGCTGCGCCGTATTGCTGAGGGCGCGTCTATGATTCGCACGAAGGGTGAGCCGGGCACGGGTGATGTGGTGCAGGCTGTGCGTCACATGCGCATCATCAACAGGCAGATCGCCAAGGTTGCTTCTTTGCGCGCTGATGAGCTGTTCGAAGAGGCCAAGCGCCTTGAAGTCCCCATTCACTTTTTACGCGAGGTTCATGAGACTCGGAAGCTTCCGGTGGTGAACTTCGCTGCTGGCGGCGTGGCAACGCCCGCAGACGCTGCCTTGATGATGCAGCTGGGAGCAGAGGGCGTATTCGTGGGATCGGGCATCTTCAAGTCGGGGAATCCAGCCAAGCGCGCAAGCGCCATCGTGGCAGCTGTCACCAACTTCGAAGACGCCGAGCTGATCGCCAGCCTTTCAGAGGATCTGGGTGAGGCTATGGTGGGCATCAATGCCGATGAGATCGAGCTCATCATGGAAGAGCGCGGGCGCTAGCATGACCTGTGCAGTCGTAGCTGTACAAGGGGCTTTCATAGAACAGGAAGAGCGACTGGCAGCGCTTGGGGAAGAGGCGTTCGAGGTACGTCAGCCGGTTGACCTGAAGAGGCACTTCGATCGCCTTGTCTTGCCGGGAGGAGAGAGCACGACTCAGAGCAAGCTGCTGAAGGAAACGGGATTGTTCGACCCGTTGCGCGCTGTGATCCTGGATGGCGCTCCCGTGCTTGGGGTGTGCGCCGGCCTTATACTGCTCGCTCAGGCTGTGGATGGGCGGGGCGATCTGCGTCGGCCGACCATCGCGGAGCCTGACAGGGATTCGAATCCGGAGCAGATGGGAACCCTCCCCGTATCCGTGGTGAGAAATGGCTATGGTCGACAGCTGGGCAGCTTCAAGACGTTCGCCCCTTTTGATGGCAGGGGTGCTATTCCTATGACCTTCATCCGTGCTCCCCGGATTGCGCAGCTCTGCTCTGAAGAAATACGCATCCTTGCAGAAGTTGGCGGAATGCCGGTCGCGGTGCGGTATCAAAGCCAATTAGGGGTTGCATTCCATCCCGAGCTTGACGACGATTCGTTCGTTCTGGAGTACTTCCTTTCGATGTAGGGCGCTGCAAGACGTCACGCGCCTCTGTCCCTTTGTGAGCTTCTCAATTGCTTGAACTCGTCACCATGTAGGATGACCTGAAGGATCCCGTCTCCTTCGAGGACGAGAAGAACGCCGAACTCTCGGAGAAGTGGGTGCTCGAGTGTCAGGCCGCATGGGAGGAGAACCGAAAGACCGCGCGGTGGGCGCGGAAGCACGGCATGCTTGTCAAGCCCTTCAAGCCTATCAAGGTCGCAGGACCCGACATACCGTCCAAAATAATCAGGTTCCTGCGAGAGGTTGGGAACTACGCCCCCGAGAAGGAGGGCGTAGCCAAGAACGCCGCGAAGGCAAAGTTCCTCACGCGCGTCTTCAAGAAGAGCAAGCCTCTCATCGACCCGCTCATGGCGGACGATGCCGCAAGGTCGCGACGCTGAACCTCGCCAACGGCGAGAACATCAAGACCGTGTCGGTGCTTATGGGCCACGCCAGCTCCGCCTACACGCTCGACCTCCACGCCGGGTACGTGCCCAACATCGGCATAGGCATCGGCGCCCGCTGCATGAGCTTCTTCTGCGCGCTCGCTTGACGCAGGCGCTGTGGCAATTCGCTGAAATGGACGGTGAAACCAAGGAGGTGGGGTATAATGAAAGTATATTGCGGGCGTGATTCAATGGTAGAATTTCAGCTTCCCAAGCTGACCACGCGGGTTCGATTCCCGTCGCCCGCTCCATGAACGCAACGGCCGGCCTTCGGGTCGGCCTTTTCATTTAC
Organism: Berryella wangjianweii; assembly: GCA_013201155.1. GTDB lineage: Bacteria > Actinomycetota > Coriobacteriia > Coriobacteriales > Eggerthellaceae > Berryella > Berryella wangjianweii. Next base: position 1,317,843 of record CP053716.1, read on the forward strand.
GTGGGAGGAAGCATGTCTCAGGCTGCCACGACCCCGTCCGCGCCTACGTCCGACGCCGCCGCGCCGGCATCGCGGCCCGTCTGCGTCGGTTCCGAGAGCGCCGCGTTTCGCGCGTTCGCATTCGACCTCGACGGAACCCTGCTGGACACCCTGCCTGACCTGGTTGAGGTGACCAACGAGGCCCTGCGCCGCTTCGATCTGCCCCTGCGCTCGCGCGACGAGGTGCTTGAGCGCATCGGCTCGGGTGCGCATGTGCTGATCGAGCGCTGCATGCCGCCGCGTTGCTCCGCAGAGCTGGTGGAGGAGGTGGTGGCGTTCTGGCGCGCCGCGTACCGTCGCCACGGCAGCCCGCTGACGAAGCCCTTCCCGGGCATTGTCGCCACGCTCTCGCAGCTCGGCGGGTCAGGATGCCGTCTGGGGGTGCTGTCCAACAAGTTCGATGCCGGCACGCGCGCGGTGATCGGGGAGTTCTTCCCCGACGTGTTCGTCGCCGTGCATGGCGAATGCGCCGCGTTCCCCCGCAAACCCGATCCCACCGGCCTGCTTAAAATAGCTGATGAACTGGGCGTTGATCCGCATCAACTGGTGTACGTGGGCGATTCGGCAACCGACATGGAGGTCGCCCTGGCCGCCGGCGCCCTGCCGATTGGGGTATCGTGGGGCTACCAGGCTCCTGCGGCTCTTCGTCAGGCCGGCGCCGCAGATGTGATCGACCACCCGCGCGAGCTGATCAAGCTGGCGCCCGTGAAGGAGGACGTCCGATGACCGATTTCGTTCAGCAGCGCTTTCAGGAGTGGGATGCACGGGCACGCGACCCCTTCGTTCGCGATGACCTGGAACGTCTGCGGGCATCCGATGATTCGGCCGCCCTTGCGGACGCCTTCTTCCAAGAGCTGACGTTCGGCACCGCGGGGCTGCGCGGGATCATCGGCGCGGGAACCAACCGCATGAACGTCTACACGGTGGGCCGCGCCACGCAGGGCTTGGCAAACTACCTGATGGAAACGTTCCCGAACCCCTCAGTGGCGATCGCCCGCGACAGCCGGCACAAGGGCGAGGAGTTCACTCGTCATGCTGCGGCGGTGCTGGCCGCCAACGGGGTGCGCGTGTGGGTGTACCCGCGGGTCGAGCCCACGCCCGCTCTGTCGTTCGCCGTGCGTCACCTGGGCACGTCGGCGGGAATCTGCATGACGGCCTCGCACAACCCCGCGCCCTACAACGGATACAAGGTGTACGGCCCTGATGGCTGCCAGATCGCCACGTCGGTGGCTGACGCAGTGTCGGCGCACATCGAGCGGGTGGACGCGTTCTGCGATGTGCGCACGATGCCTTTCGACGATGCGGTTCGGCAGGGCCTGGTGTCGTGGATCGGCGAGGACACGCTGGATGCGTACGTGGACGCCGTGGTGGCGTCGTCGGCTGATATGGGCGCCGAGGGACCCCTGCGCGTGGTGTACACGCCGCTGTGCGGCGCGGGGCGCGAGTGCGTCGAGCGCGTGCTTGAGCGCATCGGGGTTGACGAGGTGATGGTGGTGCCCGAGCAGGGCGAGCCTGATGGGGCCTTCCCCACCTGCGAGTATCCGAACCCCGAAGAGCGCGCCGCCCTGGAGCGCGGCCTGGCCCTGTGCCGACAGGTGGAGCCCGACCTGCTGCTGGCCACCGATCCCGACGCCGATCGCGTAGGCGTGGCCGTGCGCGCGGGCGACGAGGACGTGCTGCTGTCGGGCAACGAGGTGGGGGCCTTGCTGCTGGACTATCTGGCACGCGTGGCTGCTCATCAGGGCCGCGATCTGTCGCAGATGGTGGCGGTGACCACGATCGTATCCACGACGCTGGCGGACTCGATCGCGCGCGAATGGGGCTTCGAGGTGCGGCGCGTTCTGACCGGCTTCAAGTACATCGGCGGCGTGATCGCCCAGCTTGAGCAGCAGGGCGCGCCTGAGCGGTTCCTGCTGGGCTTCGAGGAGAGCTATGGCTACCTGAACGGGGCCTATGTGCGCGACAAGGACGCCGTGAACGCCTGCATGCTGATCTGCCAGATGGCGCGCTACTACAAGCGGGAGGGGCTGAGCCTGGCCGACGCCATGGACCGGCTGTACCGGCGCCATGGCTACTGCAGGAACCGCACGCTGTCGTTCGCCTTCCCCGGCGCCGAGGGGGCGACGCGCATGGCGAGCCTGATGGAGGGCTTGCGCACCCATGCTCCGCAGGAGATGGCCGGCCTGGCGGTGGTCGAGGCGGTGGATTACCGTCCGGGCGCGCGCGGGCTTCCCCCTGCGGATGTGGTGGAGCTGGTGCTGGAGGGGGGATGCAAGGTGATCTTCCGCCCGAGCGGCACCGAGCCCAAGGTGAAGGCGTACCTGTTCGCGACGGCGAGCGAGGCATCCGAGGCCGATGACCTGTGCGATCGCCTGGCTGCCGTCGTGGGAGAGCTGGTGGCGTAGGCCGCGTCTTTCTGCGCCGACCAAGCTACAGGCTGAGAGCCAGAAGGTCCTCCGGGGTCACCGACAGCGCGTCCGCCAGGCGAATGATCAGTGAGAGTCGCGGGTCGGCGGTTCCGTTCTCGATGCGATTCAGCAGAGGCCTTCCGATGCCCACCATCAGGGCGAAGGTCTGCTTGCTGATGTTCTGCTCGATGCGCAGGCGCGAGACGTTGTGTCCCAAGGCCACGGCAAGGGCCGAGCCGTAGGCGGGCCCTTCAGGCGTGAGGCTATGGGAATCAATCGAGCTCATATCCGAAGCGTAAGGCTGACCTGCGTTGGTCGCGTAATCCAGCAGTTACGTCGATAATAATAAAATACCTGTTCAGGAAGGTCTTATTACATTATAAGCCAACCTAATGCATTCGAAGCCGGATTGTTGGACGCATCTCATGCTGGTCGAGCTCAATCACCCGCAAGACGGTGAAGCGGAGGTGCGCGGCTTTGCCAGGGCTCGCAAACCCCCCTGCCCGCGACGCCGCATCACCCTCGCGGAGAGGCTATGAGGTGCCCGTGGCCGTTATGTGGGCGGTTTTGGGCAGTGGTAAGATGAATCGTCAACCCCTGTTCGGGGTTGCGTTGCGCGTGCGCATGGCATGGCGCTTCCGACGATCTGAACACGGCCCGACGGGCCCTTTGGACATATGGCGGGGAGATGCGTATGGGTAGAGGAAAGGGCGATTCGCGTTCCGACCGTGGACAACACGGCGCTCCTGCGGGCTCGCATGCCGCAGGCGAAGGACAGCCCGCCTTCAAGGCAGCCTACGAGTTCGATCAGAAGAGCGCGGCCGTACCGCGCAGCGTGCGCGAGGCCGCCGAGGCGTATTCCCGCGACAGCGAGCAGTACAGCTCGCGCCGCAAGGGAGGCGTTGGCCGCAAGGTGGCGATCGGCGTGCTCAGCACGATGCTGGTGCTGATTCTGGGCGGTGCGGCCTGGGCTGCCGTGTACATTGCCAACCTCGACACCACGCTGAGCGGCAACAAGACCACCGAGGAACTGGACGCCATCAACGAGGTGCTGACCGCGAAGTCGGCCCTCGACAAGCCCTTCTACGTGATGCTGCTGGGCTCGGACAAGCGCGAGGGCAGCGCCGAGCAGGGCGAGCGCACCGACACGAACATTCTGGTGCGCGTCGATCCCACCACGAACACCATCAACATGATGTCGATCCCGCGCGACACGGCCATCAACTATGAGGGCCAGGGAACCGTCAAGTTCAACGCTGCTTATACCTTCGGCGGCACGGCGGGCAGCATCAAGCAGGCTGCGGAGCTTACCGGGGCCGAAATCGCATACTATGCCGAGATCAGCTTCACGGGCCTGATCAACCTGGTGGATGCCGTGGGTGGCGTTGACGTTCAGGTTGACGAGCGCATCGACGATCCGGATGCCGGTCCCGTGGTGATCGAGGAGGGCATGCAGCACCTTAACGGCGAGGCCGCATTGGTGTTCGCTCGTTCGCGTGCCTATGGCGACGGCGACTACACCCGTGTGTCGAACCAGCGCAAGCTGATCGAGGCGGTGATCAAGAAGGTTCAGGCCATGCCGATCACCGATATTCCGGGCATTGTCCAGGAGGGCGCGAAGAGCGTCAGCACGAACCTGCGCGTTACCGATTTGGTGGCCCTGGCGCTTGAGATGCGCGACAAGGGGCCGCTGACCATCCATTCCAGCACGGTTCCCTCGCTCCCCCATCACTACCAGGGGCTTTCGTACGTGTTTGCCGATTACGACGCTCTGAGGCAGATGATGGAAGCCATCAACGCGGGCAAGGATGCCAGCCTGATCGCCACGACGAAGACGAAGGAGCAGCTGGTCGCCGAATACGAGCAGCGCGCCTTCGGCAGGCCCGCGCCTCAGGCCGGCCAGAATGCGGGCGCCGGTCAGGGAACCTGGAACGGCGGTGGTGGAGGCGGAGTCGCTCCCGCCCCCGCGACGGGCGCCGGCAATGGCGGCGGCAATCGAGGCGGAACGTACGAAGCGCCTGCTGCCGGTGGCGCGGGCAATGGGAACGCAGCAGGCGCCCCCGGCGCACCCTCTGCGAACGGCGTCTGATCGAGAGGCCCGGGCCGCACGCGGCTGATTGAAGGCCGCTTCGCATAGTGAAAGAACGAGGGGGAGGCTCAGCCTCCCCCTCGCGTTCCACGTGAAACATGCTCGTTGACCAGCGGATAAATCGACTAGCGGATAAATCGACCAGCGACCCAATTGGCCGATTCGCCGGCAAAGTGCCTCGCCGGTGGGGTGCCTTCCTATTCCGCGGCTCCGTACCCCTCCGGATTCATCGACTGCCAGCGCCAGCTGTCGGCGCACATGCGGTCAAGGTCGTAGCGGGCTTCCCAGCCCAGCTCGCCCCGCGCCTTGTCGCATGCGGCGTAGTTCTCGGCGATGTCGCCCGCACGACGCGGCTTGATCTGGTAGGGCAGCTGCCTGCCGCAGGCGCGCGAGAAGGCGTTGACCACGTCCAGCACGCTTGATCCCGTGCCGGTTCCCAGATTGAACACGCCCACGCCGCTGCGCGTGCCGTCAGGCTGAGGTGCGCCCTCGATCGAGCCCAGGCCGATGGCCTTGCCCGTGCCCACGCGCCCGGCCATCCACTCAAGCGCGGCCACATGGCCGCGTGCCAGGTCAACCACGTGGATGTAGTCGCGCACGCCGGTGCCGTCAGGGGTGTCGTAGTCGTCGCCGAACACGCCCACGCTTTCCAGCTTGCCCACGGCCACCTGCGCCACGTAGGGCAGCAGGTTGTTGGGGATGCCCTTGGGATCTTCGCCGATCAGGCCGCTTTCGTGCGCACCGATGGGGTTGAAGTAGCGCAGCAGCACCACGTTCCACTCGGGATCGCCCACATGGAAGTCGGTCAGGATCTGCTCAAGCATCGACTTCGTGTGCCCGTAGGGGTTGGTGGCCGCGTGCTTGGGGCAGTCCTCGGTGATGGGGATGAATGCCGGCTCGCCATATACGGTGGCGCTGCTTGAGAACACGATGTTCTTCACGCCGTGCGCGCGCGCCACATCGCACAGGGCCAGGGTGCCCGCGATGTTGTTCCAGTAGTACTCAAGCGGCTTCGCCACGCTTTCGCCCACGGCCTTGAAGCCGGCGAAGTGGATGATCGCATCGATGTCGTGCTGGTTGAACACGGCCTCCATGGCCGTGCGGTCCAGAATGTCGGCCTTATGGAAGACCAGCTGCTGCTCGCTCACCCCCGCGATCTTCCGCACGCGTCGCACGGCCTCCTCGCTCGAGTTGCTCAGGTCGTCCACCACTACCACCTGGTAGCCTTCGGTCAGCAGCTCGACGCAGGTGTGGCTGCCGATGAACCCGGCGCCGCCTGTCACCAGGATGGTGAGTTCGGCGTGGTTCCTTGCAAGGCCCTTGTTGGCCATGTGCCCTCCTTTTGCCGTTATGCGCGCCCGCGACCGCGCGGCGCGGTATGCTTTGATGGTAGCAGGCTCGTGTGCGCAGCATGAGGGAGCCTCAGGATTACAGAGAGTGACTAGACCGCGGCGGCGCGGCATGGGCGGACGTCCCGTCCCGCTGCGGCGAAGGAGGCGTCCCATGAACAGCTTCACCTTCCACGCTCCCACGCGATTCTGCTTTGGCGAGGGTGTGGTGGCCCAGCTTGGCGAAAGCGTGGCCTCATGCGGGTGGCATCGGGTGCTGGTGGTGTACGGCCAGGGGTCGGTGGTGCGCACCGGCGTGCTCGATCAGGTTGCGCGGTCGCTCGACCAGGCAGGCGTGAGCGCTTTGCAGATGGGCGGTGCCCGTCCGAACCCCGAGGTGTCGTTCGTGCGCGCCGGCATCGAGCAGGCCCGCGCGTTTCAGGCCGATGCGATCGTGGCGGTGGGCGGAGGCAGCGCGATCGATGCGGCCAAGGCGATCGCGTTCGGCGTGCCTTACGAGGGCGATGTGTGGGACTTCTTCGACAAGCGCGTTCCAATTCAGGCCGCCTTGCCCCTGGCGGTGGTGCTGACCATTCCGGCGGCGGGGTCGGAGGGCTCCAGCTCGTGCGTGATCAGCAACGACCGGCTGGGACGCAAGGTGGGCGCGTCCAGCGACCTCATTCGCCCGCGCATGGCGTTCATGGACCCCACCTTCACCTATTCGCTGCCGGCGTACCAGACGGCTGCCGGCGTGGTGGACATGATCGCGCACATCTGCGAACGCTACTTCAGCGGCGTGGGGCCGGTGCCCGTTACCGACCGCATCGCCACGGGGCTGATCTGCACGCTGATCGAGCAGGCGCCGCGCGTTCTGGCGAACCCGCAGGACCGTGATGCCCGCGCGAGCATCATGTGGGCAGGAACCCTGGCCCACAACGACCTGGCCGGATGCGGGCGGTCCCTGACCGCTTCGGGTCGTGCGGGCGGGTGGGAGAGCCATGGCCTTGAGCACGAGGTGTCGGCGCATGTTCCCACGGTGGCGCACGGTGCGGGCCTGGCCGTGGTGATGCCCTGGTGGATGCGGTACGTGTGGCGCACCGACCCGTCGCGCTTCCTGTCGTTCGGGCGCGAGGTGTTCGGCATCGAGCCCGTTGATGAATCCGACCAGGCGGTGACCGACGCGGTCGAGGCCGCAATCGACGAGCTGCAGGCGTTCTTCGTGAGCCTGGGAATGCCCCGCAGCCTGGTGGACTTCGGCATCGGCGAAGAGGCGATCGACGCGTTCGTGGAAACGCTGCGCATCACGAAGGGCGAGCGATTCGGCGCCTTTCAGCCGCTGACCATGGACGACGCCCGTGCCATCTACCGGAGCTGCTTCAAGCCCTTTACGCCACCCGTGTGGGAGGAAGGGGAAGGCGACCGGGGAGAGGCCGCGGTTTAGGCAAGGCGAGCAACCCAGGCGGTCCGGATGGCCCCGACATCCCGGGTCGCCTCGATGACCCGAGCAACCCAAGCGACCCAAGCGACCCAAGCGACCCAAGCGACCTGGGCAACCCAGGCAGCCTAAACGACCTAGACGGTGAATTCCTCCAGGTAGTCGATCAGCTCCTGGCGCGAGTGCAGGTCGGTTTTGGCGTAGATGCGCTTGACGTGCGCGTGCGCTGTGCCCTGGCTGATGCCCAGCTCATCGGCCACGCGCTTCTGCGTGTAGCCCTGGGCGTACAGCTCAAGCACCTCCACTTCGCGCTCAGACAGCAGGAACTGGGCCCCCATGGCTGCCGCGCGCCGGTGCATCACCTGCTCGGGCGTCTCCACAGCTGCGGCGCTGTCCAGGCCCATCAGGCGCTCAAGGGCCGACGCCCGCGCCTCGGCCGCGCAGGCCTCGCAGTTTCCCGCGTGACGCTCCTGATCGGCGCGAGCCGCCCGTGCGCTGACGTCCAGAAACTGCACCAGCACCACCTGCGTGGACACCAGCAGCACGCCGCCTACCACGGTAAGCACCAGGGCCTCGCTGAGCTGGGCGGGCGCCAGGGCGATCAGCGATACGCGCGTGAGGGCGCGGCAACCCAGCCATACGATCCACCCCGCGCTGCTGTAGTAGTAGGGGTCGCGCGCGCCCGCGCTCATGAAGGCAAGCGATATGTACCAGGTGAAGCCCACCATCAGCGCATTCAGGGTGGTTGAGGCCACGGCGCCTATATGCAGGCTGTCGGGGAAGGCCGCGTACAGAATCAGCGCTGCGCCGGCCAGCAGCTCCATGGCGATGAAGATGCCCACCGTGGCCGCCCGGTCGCCTCCGCGCAGCAGCGCCACGATCACGCATGCGCACACGCCGATCACCAGCAGGGCGTAGGTCAGGCGGGTAACGGGGGTGAAGGGAATCGGCTCGCCCGCGGGGTAGCCGCGCAGGAAGCCGATCACGATCGACAGGGCGCCGATGCCCACCGCCGTGGCGATCAGGAACCGGTTGCGCTCAAGGGCCGAGGCCGAGAAGCTGAAGAAGTCGCCCGGACGCGCGGTGCCGCTGATGTCGCGAGGAATCACCTTCTTGCGCGCAAGCAGGCGCAAGGGATACTGCACCAGCACCAGCGCCGCTGCCAGCACGGTATCGATGCCGTCGGGCAGCAGCGAGACCGCGCCCAGCATCACCTCGCTTGCGGCAAGCGCGGTGAACACGAAGGCGGCGGCGACCACGGTGTTGGTGCCGCGCGCGCGACGCAGCCAGTAGAACATCGACAGCGAGGCTCCCAGCATGCAGAGCGCGCTGAGCGCGATCTGCAGCACGGGGGAATGAAGGTCGGCCACCATAAGACCGCCCAGCGCCGCCCCCGTCAGGGCCTCAAGGGCAATCGAGGCGTCCATCAGGCGATTCACGACACGCTTGCGCAGGGGCTTGCGCCGCCCGGCCACGATGGCCAGCAGCACGCCCACCAGGCACAGGGCGATCAGCGATGCCCCGTCGGTCAGCAGTCCGTCGTCGGTGCGCGAGTAGCTGGCATACGAGGCCGCCAGCAGGCCCACGCGGGCGACGGCCAGGCCCAGCACCAGCGGGGTCAGGGCGCTGAAGCGCTCGCTGATCCCCTTCAGGTCGCGTAGGGTGGCAAGCTCGACCTCGGTGTCAGTCGGCTCGATCGGTCGGTTCGCGCAGGGGCTCGTCTCTGCCATGCGGTCCTCTCAGCGGGACGTATGCGCGAAGCGCGAGATCGCCCTGAAAGAGGGTAGACCACCCCGCGCGCGATGCGTCACCATGTCCGTATGGGGCGTCCCTCTCTCAGGCTGCCCCTCAACGCATTCTACCTGTTATATCAGAGAGACCATCAGCAAGGAATTCATATGGCTTCTACCAACCTTCACGACATCGACTATCGCGACCTGAAGGATCCCGTGCGCAACGTGTACGTGGACCCCGAGCGCCGCGCGCTGATCCGCACCGAGGACGTGTACCAGATGGACATCGAGGTGGGCACGGTGGGCTATTCCGACACGCTGCTGTCGGTGATCGCGAACTACCGCAACAGCGGCCGCCCCGCAGGCTACAACGCCCAGTGCATGGTGGGGAAGGCGAAGAAGGGCGAGGTGGCCCTGAAGCTGTTCGCGGTGGTGGATCCCGACGCGCATGCGTTCGTGAAGGTGGGCTTTCAGTCGCGCGGCTGCCTGGCCGTTACCGCCTGCGCCAGCGTGGCCTGCACCATGATCGAGGGGCGCACCTTCAAGGAGGCCCTGGAGGTGACGGCTGACGATATCCGTCGCGCCGTGGACGGCGTGCCGGCTGACAAGTCGTACACGCCGTACTTCGCCGTGGAGGGAATTCGTGCGCTGGTGGGCGACTACTGGCTGCGAAACGGCATGACCCTGGACGAGTTCAATGCGCGCGGGCTGTGCGACGATCAGTGTCTGGGCTGTCTGCTGTGCGAGAACTGCTCGCTGCGCAGCTTCCGCATCGAGCGCTTGGTGGATGCCACGTACATGCCCGCGTATGAGGCTGCGAACCGGGAGTCTGCCGTTGTCGCCGCCCCCGCGCCCGCCGAGCAGGCGCCCGCGGCATCGGAGGACGCAGCGCCTTTGAGCGCGGCGCTGGATGCTCAGGGCGGCTCTGACCGTTCGGTTGAAGAGGGGGAAGACGCGGGCGTCGCGCCTGCGCCTGCGGTCGTCGGGGTTGCGGCGCCTTTGGCCGGTTCCTTCGCGGAGGTCGCGGACGATGTGCTCGGCATCGGGGCAGACGCGGGGGCCGACACTCAGCGCGTTGCGGGGGCCGACCTGGAGATGCGTGCAGACGCCGGCGCGCTGGTCAGCGCGACGGCCGGGGCTGTGGCGGCCCCTCAGACGCCGGAGCAGCGCGACGTGCTGGAACGCAATGCGCTGGCTCGGGTGTTCGACGACGTGCGGATGCAGTCGGCTGCGGGCTTGCTGGTGATTCCTCCTCGGTGGAACGAGCTGGGCCTGGTGCCTGAGCATCTTGATGCGGATCGATTCGAGATGATGGTGTACGAGTACGTGCGCGAGCACGGCTGCGAGGAGAGGCGCCCCGCTGCCGACGAGGCGAGCGGCGGCGAGGCGGCGGGAGAGGGCGTTGCGGCATCCGCCCGCTTCGCGCGCCGCAGCCGGTTTCGCACGGCTACGAAGCCCGTGGGCGTACCGCGGTTCTTCGACCCCGTGCGCCTGGCTGAAGACGACGTCCCGCACCCTGGTGAGGACGGCGATTCCGATGCGACCCGCTCTGCCGACGTGACTGCGACCTCCTCGGAAGCCGCCGTGGCCGCAGGGGGGAGCACTCGCGCTGCCGTCGTGGGGGCCGATGCCGATGACGGCGTGTCCTCCGGGGGCACTGGCGGGGCTGTCGCCCGCCCGGATGCGGCGCTTCCCACGGCAGGGACCTCGGCAGGCGCTGCGGCTGCTGCCTACAACGCCTCGGTTCACGACCAGGTATTCGGTTCGCTCAGCCTGCCCGAGGGCTACAGGCTGGTTGAGCGTGACGGCTCGTATGTGCTGGTGCCTCTGGAGGCCCAGGACGCCTACGCCCCGCTGATGGTGGAATGCTCCACCATTGCGGTGATCGAGGGCGAGTACGAGTACTATCTGTACGACACCGAAGCCATGACCAGCTCGTTTGCTCATTGGAGCTTCCTGGCAGCCGAGGGAAACGATGCGGCGACGCTGGTGGACTGCGTGCGCGAGGAGTCGCGCCTGTACCCACGCCCGATGCCCGCCAGCGGCTTCTCCAACCGACCCTTCCATAAGACCCCCGACGAGGTGGAGCGCATATTCGCCGAGGTGCGGGAGTCGGGGAACTACCCCGACATCGAGCGCACGGTGGCCTCGAACGGCGATGTGTACTTCTACTCCACGCGCTATCTCGACCCCGACTACGCGGCCTCGCTGGCTGAGTGGCGGGCGGTGGGACGCAAGATGTCCGTGTAGTCCGTGTAGCGCCCTTCATCGACGCTGCGGGACCGCGCGCCGCCGGACCTCATTGCCGGGCGGCGCGCATGGCCGGGCGATCCGGATTGTCGGGCGGTTTGAAGTTCGAAGCCCCGCAGCGTCGAATCCCCCGAGGGACGCGTCCCTCGGGGGGATCTTCATGTCACACATGAAAAGCCCCGCCTCTGACCAGCCGGAAGGCAGCCAGGGGCGGGGCGAGGCGGTCAACCGCCCCGACGCTCGCGAACGTCGGGGCGACCTTGAAGGAGCGACCGCGCGGCCGTTCCCCAAGTGCATTGCTTACGGAAGAAGGCCCAGCTTGTCCAGCTCTTCCTTCACGTCAGCCATGTCGTAGGTGTCCAGGCACTCCTTGGTGGGGCAGCCCAGCTTCTCGTGCCAGCCGAACTTTCCGTACACCATGGTCAGGGCCTTGGCGAAGTCGTCGCGGTCCATCTTGTTGGTGCCCTTGGTGAAGGTGTCCTTGCCGGGATCCTTGGTGAACGCCCACTCGGTGATCTTGTCGTGGTCGTCGCGCATGTTGTTGTTGCCGATCGACCCATCGGCCTTCCTCATGCCGCGCACGGTGTTGGCCCGCTGCAGGGTCATGATCTTGGCGCCGGCCTTGTACAGGTCGTCGGTGGTGGTTTCCACGCCGGTGACCGCGGTGAAGAACTTGGCCTCAAGGTCGAGGTCGCCGCGGTAGTCGCGCGCCTTGGTGGGGCTCATGGTCATGGGCCACACCCAGTTGCACAGGGTCAGCGAGTCGTGCAGCACATCGGTGACGATGCTCCACCAGCAGAAGTTGGCCTTCGCGTCGTTCATGGGCGTGTAGTTGTTGTCGGGGTCGATGGCCTCCGCGCCGCCCCACACCTCGGCGGCGATCTGCTGCTTCAGCTCGAAGGGCAGGCCGCAGCCCTGGAAGTTCACGGCGGAGTGGATCATGTCGTCGCGGTTGAACATCATGTTGTACACGCCGCCCACCTGGCCGAAGCACTCGATGGAGTGGTGCACGGGCCAGCCGCGATAGTTCACCAGGGCGCTCGCGGTGGTGTCGAACCACTTCATGTCGTCCCAGCGCTTGCACCACACGATCGGGCCGTGGCCTATGTACGACATCTCGTTGTCGTTCTGCGCGATGTGGCGCAGCACCTCCACCATCAGGCTGGGGTCGTTGGTCTTGAACTTCTCCCAGTCGAACTTCGCATACTCCTCGGCAGGCAGCACGCGCTCGAAGATGCCGCTGGCATAGCAGTGGGCGATGTCGCGGTACAGCTGGGCGTAGTTGCACCACAGACCCAGGTCGTCCACGGTCGAGCCCATCACCTGGTTCCAGATCACGTGGTCATCGGAGTTCTTCTTGATGGTGGTCTTGTCGCCCAAAAGGGGGATCATGTACAGGAAGGGGAAGTTGGTGACGCAGGTGTTGCCGGTGGTCTCGAAGCCGCCTGCCTCGCCGCTCTTGGGAACGCGCAGGTCAGAGTAGCAGTGCACCGGGCAGCCATGACAGCCGTCCATCTTCACCGTGTACTTCTCGGCCTCGGGCCCGTCGTCCTTGGTGGACTTCATGCAGCGATAGCCCATGGTGTTCAGCTCGCCGGGCTTCGGCTCGCCGGTCTCCACGGCGCCGCCTTCGGCCAGGGCCCAGTACAGGTCCTTCTTGGCCGTCCAGCGCGAGCCCTCGTCGTAGAACTCGGCCCACTCCTGCTGCGTGGAGGGAACCACGTGATTGTTGTTCGAGCCGATGATCTCACTGATCATGTAGTCGGACAGGTCGGCCACGGCCTGCGGGTCCTTCACGTACACCGAGCCGTTGCCCTGCACCACGATGCCCTTCAGCATCTTCGAGCCCATGATGGCGCCCAGGCCCGCGCCCGCCGAGTGGTTGCGCGAGTTGATCATGCACGCGTAGGGCAGCAGGTTCTCGCCCGCCTGGCCGATCGAGGCCACGCAGCAGTCCACGCCCTCAACGCGGCTCAGGGCCTCGGTGGTGGCATGGGTGCCCGTGCCCCATACGAACGAGGCGTCCTTGATCTGCACGTCGTCGTCCTTGATGCACAGGTACACCGGGCTGGCGGACTTTCCCTCCACCACGATGGCGTCCCAGCCGGCAAGCTTCAGCTTGGCGCCGAACATGCCGCCCGTATGGGCGTCCACTACCAGGTTGTCGGTGGTGAAGGTTGACAGGAAGCTGATGGTGGTGCGGCCGGCCAGCGGCACGCCCGAAGCCGTCAGCGGCCCGACGGCGTACACGATCTTCGACTCCTCCGCGTAGGGGTCGGTGCCGGCGGGAACCTCGTCGTACATGATCTTGTTGGCGAGGCCCATGCCGCCGATGTATTCCTTGTAGGGCTCGGTGGAATCGACGGTGACCTGACGGGTGGTCAGGTTCACACGAAGAAACTTGCCCGCCCATCCATATGACGTAGCGTCAGCCATGTTGGTTTCTCCCAATCTCTCTTGGTCCCAGCGTTGCGTGGCCTGGACAGAGCGATGGGGTGCGGATTTGATTCCGTTGTGGCCATGATGCTCCGTAGGCGGCAAAGGGCGTCCCCTGTTTGGGGGTAATCGGGCGAAAAATGCCCCTGATCAGACGATTACCCGAAAGGAGGGGAGGGCGTTCGCGCGCGTGGCCTCATAGTGTCCTACGTTGCGTGGCCTTGGTCGAGTGGGGGTCGACGCCGGATCGGGTGGGGGAGAGAGCCCACGCCATCCGGCGCGAGATATCATTCGTTGCCAATGCTGTGAGGGGGACAATCAGGAATGCCGGACATCAAGACGAATGCCGAGCCGGTACGCGAGCAGCAGTCCGCTGCCGATACCGATGCCGCATCGGCGAAGAGCACCATCACGCGGCGAAACGTCCTGGCGCTTGCCGGAACCGGCGTTGCCGGCCTGGTGGCGGGAGGCGTGCTGGCGTCGTGGGGCGTCACTCAGGAACGCATCGCCAGCGGCGACCTGGACCTGCGCACCACGCCCACCAAGATGATCGTTACCGACCGCGCCCGCTGCTCGGGCTGCCAGCGCTGCGAGATGATGTGCACGCTGCGCAACGACGGTCGCGTGTGCCAGAACATCGCCCGCGTGCGGGTGTGGGGCAACTACAACTTCGGCAAGAGCGTCGATACGGGCGACGGTGCGATCACGGGCAACTGCCAGTTCACGGTTGAGCATTGCAAGCAGTGCGCCGATCCGTGGTGCGCGAAGTACTGCCCGACCCACGCGATTCACTCCGACCCGAAGTCGGGCGCGCGCGTGGTGGACGGCAAGAAGTGCATCGGCTGCGGCATGTGCACCCAGGCCTGTCCGTGGGACATGCCCCGTGTGGACACCGACACGGGCATCTCGACGAAGTGCATCTCGTGCGGCCGCTGCGCCCAGCAGTGCCCGAACGGGGCCATCCAGTTCATCGACTGGAAGGACATCGCCCAGGCCGTGATCGACAAGGGCGTGGTGCGCACCACCACCATCGTCTAGCACGCAATGCGCGAGCAATGTCGAGCAGTGTCCGAGCGAGCTGAGGGGGTGACGGCAATGGACGATGCGGCAGCGATCACGGTGTGCGCGCATGCGTTCATCGACACCGATCCGCAGCAGTGGGACCAGCTGGTGGAGCCGGCCTCGTGGAGCGAGGTCCGCGCGGCGCTTGAGCGGTTGGCCCGCAGGGGCCTGGCCGATGCTGGGGCAGGCGCGGGCGATTCCGCCGGCGCCTTCGAGGAGTCGGTGACGCTGGGGGCTCTGGCGACGCCCCCGACCGGCGAGGAGAAGCAGCGCTTCGATGCGCGGCACCTCACCGGGGGGCTTCCTGCGTCGGCTCTGCCGGTGGAGTCGCTTTACCCGCAGGCCCAGCGCGCCGGTCGGGCGGCCTACGACGGCCCGCCCGCTCAGGCGATGCGGCGGCTGATCGCCTCGCTGCCGGCCGCGGTGCCGCCTGAGTTCCGCAGCTGCCCCGATCACCTGGCGCTTCAGCTCGACTGTTTGGCGACGTTTCTGCGCCTGGGGCGCACGGACGAGGCGGTGCGGCTGATCGACGAGCGTCTGGCCTGGTTGCCGCGGTATCGCGCGCGCCTTTCCGAGCTGGACGATGCGGCCTTCGCCTGCGCTGTTGTGGATGCTCTGATCGGCCTGCGTGCGGCCACGCTGCGCGCGAGCCAATAGGAACGCCCGCCCGACACACTCGCGTTTTCGTATACAGGAAGGAAGACAGCAATGTCTGAACATGCTTTCACCAGGCGCAGCTTCTTGGCTGCCGGAGCCGTGGCCACGGGCCTGGCGGCTACCGGGGGCCTTGTGGGCTGCTCGTCTGGAGGCTCCGTTTCCAACGAGGCCACGCGCATCGTGCATTCGCTGTGCGGTGGGTGCTCCAGCAAGTGCGGCTTCACGGCCTACGTGAACGACGGCAAGCTGACCAAGCAGATCGGCGACCTGGCCCACAAGGATGCGGCCGGCAAGCTGTGCGCCCGCGGCTACGGCTATGCCAACGTGGCCTTCTCGCCCGACCGTCTTACCGACCCGCTGAAGCGCGACGAGAAGGGCGGCTTCCAGAAGATCAGCTGGGAGCAGGCCTACGAGGAGATCGCGCAGAAGGTGGCCGACATCGTGAGCGCGTCGGGCCCCGAGGCCCTGGCCATGATCCACGACCCGCGTCCGTCGGGCAGCTACTACGCCCCGCGTTTCATGAAGGCTCTGGGGTCGAACAACGTGTACACCCACGGCCCGGCGTGCTACTCGTCGCGGCGCGGCGGGTTCAAGGCCGTGCTGGGCAAGAACGACTGGTCCAGCGACGTCGAGCACGCCAAGATGACCATGTTCATCGGCCGCAGCTATGCGGACGGCATCAAGCCCACCCAGATCATGCAGCTTCAGCGCGCCCACGAGAACGGCTCGAAGGTGGTGCTGGTCGATCCGCGCTGCAACAACACCATGCCCTTCGCCAGCGAGTGGGTGCCGATCAAGCCGGGCACCGACCTGGCCCTGGTGCTGGCCCTGTCGCACGAGCTGGTGCGCACGGGTGGCTATGCCAAGGACTTCGTGAAGGAGAACGTCGAGGGCTTCGATGAGTGGTGGGCCTACGTGCGCACCTGCACCCCCACGTGGGCCGAGCCCATCACGGGCATTCCCGCCGACACCATTTCGCGCCTGGCCGCCGACTTCGCCGCTGCGGCGCCCCATGCCTCGATCGAGTCCAGCTGGCGCGCGGCCTTCGGCTGCATGTACACCAACTCGGGCGAGACCGGCCGTGCGGTGGCGATCTTCAACACGCTGCTGGGCTGCTGGAACCAGAAGGGCGGCGCCCTGTTCTACCCCAGCGTGAAGCCGGGCAGCCTTGACAAGGCCAAGTTCGCCCCGCTGCCCAAGAACGACGCCAAGCCCTACGGCAACGACGAGTTCAAGCTGGGACCCGAGTCGAATGTGCTGGCCGCGGCCGAGGGCGCGCGCAAGGGCGACCTGAAGGGGTTCTTCTTCTACAACTCGAACATGGTGGCCGGCTATCAGAACCCCGCCCACCTGAAGGAGTGCATGAAGAACCTGGACCTGTGCGTGGTAATCGACGTGCAGATGAGCGAGACCGCCCAGCTGGCCGATTACGTGCTGCCCGAGTGCAGCTACCTTGAGCGCTTCGAGGTGCCCCAGTTCATCGGCGGGCGCGTTCCCACGGTGTCGGTGCGCGACCAGGTGCTGGATTTGATTCATCCCAACACCAAGTCGTGCGACCGAATCTTCACCGAGCTGGCCGAGGCGTGCGGTGCGGGCAAGTACTTCACGTTCACCGTGGAGGAGCTGGCCGAGGCCCAGCTGAAGTCGGTGGGCCGCAGCCTGACCGAGCTGCGCCGCGTGGGCACCCTCAGCTTTGCTGACAAGGAGTTCTCGTACGGCACCCCGGTGAAGTGGGGCACCAAGTCGGGCAAGATCATGTTCGCCAACCCCGCGGTAACCGAGTACGGCTACAGCGCGGTGCCTCAGTGGATCCCGCCGTCGGTGGAGCCTGCCGAGGGGCAGTACCGCCTGATCGGCGGCAAGCAGTCGGTGCAGAGCCACAACCAGTCGGTGAACGTGGGCACGCTGTTCGAGATCTCGCGCGAGTACGGTCTTGAGCGCCTGTGGATGCATCCCAGCGTGGCCGAGAAGATCGGCGTGAAGGACGGCGACACCGTCGAGATGTCCAACGACCTTGCCAGCGGCAAGGTTCGCGTGAAGGTGACCGAGCGCATGAGCCCCTGGGCCGTCTACATGCCCACGCATTACGGCTGCACGGTGAAGGACCAGCATCATGCCTACGGCTTCGGCCTGCGCAACATGGACTTCACCGGGTTCAGGATCGAGCCTGGGTACGGCGGTGCCTGCAACCATGAGAACGCGGTTTCGCTGAAGAAGGTGAATGCATAATGGCACGCTATGGAATGATCATCGACACCACCAAGTGCATCGGGTGCTTCACCTGCCGCACGGCCTGCCAGCGTCAGAACGGCTTGATCGACGAAGAGGACTTCGTGCGCTTCGAGACGCGTGACGTGGGAACCTTCCCCCAGGTGGGGTACGAGACGGTGCCGCTGCAGTGCATGCACTGCGACGACGCCCCCTGCGCCGCCGTATGTCCCACGGGCGCGGCGCACATGGGTACCGACGGCATCGTGCAGGTGGACCACGGCCGCTGCATCGGCTGCCTGTACTGCATGGCGGCTTGCCCCTATCAGGTGCGCGTGCGCAACAGCGAGACGGGCGCGGTGGACAAGTGCCGCTTCTGCACCGTGTCGGCCTACGCGAACGGCACGGCCATGTGCACCTGCGTGACGGCGTGCCCCACGGGCGTGCGCACCTTCGGCGACCTTGACGATCCCGATTCCGAGATCTCGAAGATGCTGGTACGCACCAAGGCGACGCCCATTGCCGAGGGGCTGTCGAAGCCCAAAGTATTCTACGTGAGGTGATGAGCATGGAATTCGAGCCCATTTGGGAGCTTCCCATTGCGTTGTACCTGTTCCTGGCCGGCCTGGGCGGCGGCGCGTTCGTCACCGCCTCGCTGCTTGCCTGGAAGGCGCCCGAGACGAAGGCCATGCAGCGCGCGGCCCACATCATCGCCTTGGTGGTGGTGGGCATCGGCTTGGTGCTGCTGATGACCGACGCCAAGGCGGGCCTGCTGAACCCGTTGCGGTTCGTGCTGCTGCTGGTGAACTTCGGTTCGGTGATGACCTGGGGCGTGGTGTTCCTTGCCGCGTTCATGGTGTTCGATCTGGCGGTGGTGGTGCTTGACGTCCTCAAGCGCGCCATCCCCACGTGGCTGCAGATCGCAGGCAGCGTGTCCGCAGTGCTGGTGGGCATGTACACCGGCGCCCTGCTGGGCGTGGCGCATACCTTCCCGCTGTGGAACAGCGCCCTGCTGCCGCCCTTGTTCCTGGTGTCGGCCCTGTCCACCGGCGCGGCGGTGGTGTTCCTGTACGGTGCCCTGGCCGCCCCGCGCGAGTTCGAGCGCACGGGATGGGTTCAGCGCGCTCATTACTTCCTGCCGGTGATCGAGACGGTTCTGGTGGCGTCGTTGCTGTTCATCACGTTCTACAATGGCGACGCCGGCCACAACTCGGTGATGGCCCTGGTAGCGGGCAAGTTCTCGCTGATGTTCTGGCTGGGCTTCGTGGTGATCGGCCTGGTGGGTCCGTTGGTGGTGGAAACGGCCCTGCTGTTCGTGGTGGACCATTCGTTCGAGCAGACCAGCGCGGGCCGCGGCGTGGTGGCGGCCACCAACGCCTGCGTGCTGCTGGGCGGTTTCCTGCTGCGCTACCTGGTGGTAATGGCGGCGCTGCCGGTGACCATGGTGGTGCCCTTCATGTAGGGATCGCCCGGCATGCTGGGGCCTCGGGTTCGCTCCGATGCTTTGGCGGGTGGATCCGATGAGCGGTTTTGCTTTGAGGCGGGCGCCTGTGCGCCCGCCTTTTCACGTGTGCGCCCGATGCGCGACGGTGGGGACGGGTGACGGCGTGCGACGGCGGCGTGCGACGGGCGATGGCGGACGGCGGACGCTCCCGCTGGCGAGCGGCGAGCGGCGGGCGGATCGTGCCGCGAGCCGCGCCACGTGATGGTCGCGCGCGTCTGCGGGTACTGTGCGGCCCTTTCCGCCGTTCTGCTACACTCGATTGCTCGGAGGAAGGGGGGCTGCATGGTTGAGGTGAAGAGCCCGGCTATCGCTTTTGTGGGCAGACACAACTCGGGCAAGACCACGCTGGTGGTGAAGGTGATCGGCGAGCTTTCGGCGCGCGGCTTTCGCGTCGGCAGCGTGAAGCACCACAGCCACGTGGGCTTTCAGATCGACGTTCCCGGCAAGGACTCGTTCCGGCACCGCGAGGCCGGCGCAGTGGAGACGGTGATCGCCGCGCCTGGGCAGGTGGCTCGCATTGCCACGGTCGAGGGCGAGCTGGAGTGCGCCGACATCGTGGCCGGCATGCCTGGGCACGACATCGTGCTGGTGGAGGGTTTCCGCAAGGCCGGTCTGCCCACCATCGAGGTGATGCGCGCCGCGAACGCCGCCGACTGTCGGGCTGCCGCGGTGTTCGCGCGCGGGGCTCGCGAAGGGTGGTCGCTGACCAGCGATTTCACGCAGCTGAGCCGCGCCGCCGCCCAGGCTGAGCGTGCGGGCGGCGAGGGTGTCGCCTCAGACGAGCGCTCCGGCGATGCCGCCGTCCGCAGCGACGCCCAGGCGGCTCAGGCTTCCCCGCACCCCCGCGCCGCCGACGACCCGCTGGACGTGTCGCAGAAGCTTCCCGGTGCCGCCACCGTGGCCGCGGCCACCGACATCCCCGAGGCCATCGAGGCGGCGGGCGCGTACGGGATCCCCGTCTTCGGATTGGACGACGTGGCCGCAATCGCCGACTTCATCGAGGGTGCGTACGTGCGCCCCAAGGTGTCGGTGGTCATCCAGGCCGGCGGTCGCAGCGTGCGCATGGGTCGCAGCAAGGCCACGGTGCCCTTTGCGGGCCGCCCGCTGATCTGTCGCATGGTGGAGCGCATGCAGCCCATTGCCGACGAGCTGATCGTCACCACCAACGAGCCCGAGAACCTGGCCTTTCTGGGCGAGCTGTATCCCGATTGGAATATCCGTCTGGTCAGCGACGAGTTCGAGGAGCGCGGAGCCCTTCCCGGCCTGTACACGGCCCTGCACGCGGCCACGCATCCCTACGTGGCCGTGATTGCCTGCGACATGCTGTTCGCTTCGCCGCGCCTGGTTGCCGCCGAGGCGGACGTGATGACGCGGGAGGGCGCCGATGCGGTAGTGCCCAGCAACAAGCACGGGTTCGAGCCCTTTCACGCGCTGTATCGGAAGAGCGCCTGCGAGCCGGTGGCGCATCAGGGCGTGCTTGAGGGCGAACGGCGCGCGCAGTACGTGATCAGGCGCGTGAACCTGCGGCCCTTCCCCCAGGCCGAGGTGCTGTCGGTGGAGCCCATGGGCGGGTGCTTCGTGAACGTGAACACGCCTGAGGAGCTGGCCTGCGCCGAGCGCTGGTACCTTGACGAGGGGTAGGCGCGCGAAGGGGTAACGGCTTCGGGTCGGCTCGCCGGTTTCGACGCACGGGCCCTGCGGGGCGCGTATGGTGGGTGTGCGCGGCTGTTTTGACGGTTGACGAGAGAGCGGGGTGGTGAGCGGCCCATGCCGAGCATCGACGATATCGTCTCGGTTGCCGAGGCAATGGAGAGCAGCCCGATTCTGGTTGACCGGGATCGCTGCGTTGCCGTGCGCAACCGCAACGCGTCATGCCGTCGCTGCGTGGAGTCGTGCCCGTGCGAGGCTGTCGCCGTGGGGAACAACGAGGTGAAGGTTGACCCGCGTGCATGCAGCGCGTGCGGGGCCTGCGCCACGGTGTGCCCTACGAACGCCCTGGTGCCCCTGCGCCCTGCCGATGAGGCCCTGCTTGCGGCGAGCCGTCAGGCCATGGAGGCCAACGAGGGTCGCGTGGTGATCGCGTGCGCGCGCATCTCGTCGCGTCACGAAGCCGATCCCGAGCGCTACGCGGAGCTTCCCTGCCTGGCTCGCGTGGACGAAAGCGTGCTGATGAAGCTGGCCGCCGCAGGCGCACAGGCCGTGACGCTGGTGGACGGCACCTGCTCCACCTGCCGCTATCGCGATACCGATGCCGGAATCAACGTCACCTGCGGCGCGTTCATGCAGCTGACGCAGGCCATGGGCGCGTCCGTTCCCATCCAGCGCGCGTCGGCCTTTCCCGATGACCTGCGCATCGATCAGGCTGAGGGCCGCTTCGGCACCTCGCGCCGCGATTTCTTCGCTGAAACCGCGCGCTCGGCAAAACGCCTGGTCAGCACTGCAGCTAAGGCGACGGTGGAGAAGGAGCTGGGGCTGGCCAAGGCCGAGGAGCTGATCGGCAAGCGCCTGCGCGTAGGCGACAGCGGAGCCCTTCCCCAGTTTCAGATCGAGCGCCACGCGGATGTGATCAATGCCATGGACGCGCTGGGCCAGCCCACGTTGCCCGAGGTGACGGCCCGTGTGTTCGGACGCGTGCGCATCGACGTGGATACGTGCAACGGCTGCGGTATGTGCGCGGTGTTCTGTCCCACGGGCGCCCTGAAGCGCGATGAGCGCAGGAAGCCCTACACCAATCCCGAGTACCTGCAGTTCTGGGCTTCGGAATGCGTGGCCTGCGGTCTGTGCGCCGACGTGTGCTGGAAGAAGTGCCTGACGGTGGAGGCGGTGATTCCCACCGACGAGCTGTTCAGCTTCGATCCGGTGACGTTCCGGCTGAGCGCGGCGGCTCAGCAGCCCCAGGCCTTCGGCAAGCTGAACCTGTAGCGTGGCCGGGACGGCCGCGCGGTTCGTTGGCCCGTCTTCGCGTCGGCGCCGGCGCCAGCGCCGACGAAGATGTTTGCATCGTTTGCCTCAATATCATGCTGAGCTGGTACGACATGCCATGCACAGCCTGTCTATGCCGCTCGTTTATAATCAAGGTTCGCGCAGCGATAACGCTGCCTCACAAGCGAGAGAGAGACCATGGCCGAACAGGACGAGCGCCGAGTAACGGTGATTGACGATGACGATGACGAGCTGGTGATCGAGGCCGGCATGGCGCCCGCTTCCGCGGAACCCGCGCAGCCCGAGGAGCCCGTCCAGCCTGCCGAGGCCGCTGTGACTGCCGTGGCCGAAGGCGCCCCCGCTGAAGCTGCGCCCGCTCGGCCTGCCGCGGTCGGGACGGTTTCAGCGCGCGCCGCCGCGCCGGACGCCCCGCGCGATTCGCGCGGCTACGAGCCCACCACGCTTGAGGACCTTGAAGGCAGGCCCTCGGGCATGCAAAGCGGCATCATCATCGCCGCGCTGGCTCTTCTGAGCTCGGCGTTTCTGTACTATCAGCTGTTCATGGCCCAATAGGGCCACGTTTCAGGGAGAGCGGTATGACATCAGACCACGACAAGCGCGCACCTAAGCCTCTGGATGAGGACGCCGTGGCCCCCGGCTTCGCCGCCGATGACGAGGCCCGCGCCCTGGCCTCGCTGGACGCCGAGCCGGCAATCGCGCTGGATGACCTTGATGCCGAGGGGCATGCCGGCACCGAGGCGCCTGCAGTCGCCGCGCCGGCGGCAGCCCCAGCTGCTCCCGTCGTGTCGGCGGACGCCGCCTCGCCGGACGCGCGCGCCGCGGCCTCGCCTTCTGCAGCTTCGGCCTCTTCCGGAGTTTTCGCAGATGACGCTACAGCTGCGACCGATGAGCCCGTCGCCGCCCGTGACGATTCCGTCGCGGGCGACCTGGCAGGTGCCGACGCCCCTGCCCAGACCCCCCTCAGCTACCGCCCCGATACTCAGGGCTCCTTCCGCGACCCTGTGGAGGCCCTGGAGCCCGTCGCCGCCGCGCCGCTGCTGTTCGACGATGACGGCCTGGGTGCGCATCACGCGCAGCAGGACCGCGACGGCCGCCCGCGCCATGCCAAGGAGGCTCCCGAGCCCTCTGCCTTCCAGGTGCGCACCCGTCGCGTGCGCCGCCGCCTGATCGCGATCATCGTGGTGCTGATGGCACTGACGGGCGGGCTGGTGTACCTGGGCTACAGCCTGCTGGTGGACACGCAGAACAGCGCCCGCGAGCTGGCCGACATCATGGGATCGCGCACCACCGACATCGGCATCGACAACGCCGGCGAGGACGCGTCGTCGGGCCAGGCGACGCGCACGGTGCACCCGCCCAACCTGGCAGGCGTCCTGGGCCTGAGCCAAAGCGAGGCGCTTGAGAGGCTGGGCCACGGCGCGCAGGTCGTGCGTACCGTCGAGGCGTCGGAGAGCGAGGCCCCCGTCGTCTCGCACGTGACGGCGACCCTTACCGCCGACCCGGCCGATGTTCGCGCAGGCTCGCCCGCAGTGTATCTGGGCCTGGACGAGAGCGGCGCGGTGGTGCAGGTGGGCTACTCCGCCTCGGTGAGCGCGCTGGGCTACGGCGACGTTGGGTTCTCGGACCTGGTGAACACGTCGCACGTCGTGGAGGCCACGCTGCGCGAGGTGGGCTTCACGGTGGAGGACGGCCAGGCCAAGCTGCCTGCCGACGCCTCGGAGTACACCACGTACGCCGCCAACGGAACCACCGTTCAGAAGCAGCACGCCGCATTCGAGGGCGACCTGCCCTCGCTGGGCGCTCAGGGCCGGTGGTCGGCGGTGCTGTCGTACGATTACGCGCTGGCCAACATGCAGAGCGGGTCGGTGCGCGACACGGTGCGCATGGTCTACGTGTACGCCACCGCCGCCGCACCCAAGGAGTAGGGTTTCGGCTTTGCGGCCTGCGGTTCCTGCGTTCGGGGACTCGCTTCGCGTGAAGAGCGCGAAGACTCGGGCGGAAAGCCCCTGCGGCTGCTGCGTTCGGGGGGCTTTGCCGTGCGACCTGCCCTGTGGCCTGCTCTGCAGCCTCGACCTGCGGACTCAGTCCGCAGGATTGCGCCGCGCCCTGCGGTTCGCGGCTTCGCTCGGCGCCTGACCCGGGGCCTGATCTGTGCGTTGTGCGGATCGGCCCTGCTTGTTGCGGCTTCGATCCGGTGTGATACAATCACAGGGCTTCAAACTCAAGAGGGCGTCCTGCGCCCCACCTGTTTCGACGGCAGTCGATGGGTACGCTGAATATCGGAACCTCCGCATTCATGCCCGTTGCCTGCGCAGCGGGTTTCTTATTGGGGGCGCATCGCGCCCATAGTTCAGGAGGTGAGCGCCATAGCAGCTCAGGAGCCCCGGCTCAACAGAGAGATCACCGCGCGGGAGTGCCGCTTGATCGGCTACGACGGATCGCAGCTCGGCATCTACCCCACCATCCAGGCCCTGCGCATCGCTGAGGGCGAGGGGCTCGACCTGGTCGAGATCGCCCCCACCGCCGCGCCGCCCGTCTGCCGCATCATGGACTATGGCA
Source organism: Berryella wangjianweii (assembly GCA_013201155.1). Lineage (GTDB taxonomy): Bacteria > Actinomycetota > Coriobacteriia > Coriobacteriales > Eggerthellaceae > Berryella > Berryella wangjianweii. The sequence continues at coordinate 1,342,494 of CP053716.1, forward strand.
AGTTCAAGTACGACCAGGCCATCAAGGCCAAGCAGGCGCGCAAGAACCAGAGCAAGGTGGAAACCAAGGAGATGAAGTTCCGCCCGAAGATCGACGTGGGCGACTACACCACCAAGAAGAAGCACGTCCTGCGGTTTCTTGATGCCGGCAACAAGGTGAAGATCACCATCATGTTCCGTGGCCGCGAAATGGCCCATCCCGAGCAGGGCCTTTCGATTCTTGAGCGCCTTGCCGAGGATCTGAAGGACACCGCGGTGATCGAGTCGGCCCCCAAGATGGAAGGCCGCAACATGCACATGCTGATCGCCCCGCTGCCCGCCGCGGTGAAGAAGAAGCGGGAAGCGAAGGCTGAGAAGACCGATAAGGACGCCCCTGACGCGGGCGTCGAGGGAAAGGAAGAGTAAATGCCCAAGATGAAGACGCATCGCGGCACCGCCAAGCGCTTCCGCGTGACCGGTTCCGGCAAGATCATGCGCGCCAAGGCCTTCAAGAGCCACATCCTCACCAAGAAGAGCCAGAAGCGCAAGCGCAACTTCCGCAAGGAGGGCGTGCTTGACGCCGCTGACCGCAAGGTGGTCGCTCGCAACCTCGGCCTTCGCTAATCGATAAAGGAGAACAACCATGCCTCGTGTAAAGCGCGCAGTTAACGCTCACAAGAAGCGTCGCACAATCCTCGGTCGTGCGAAGGGCTACTACGGTGCCCGTTCGCGTTCGTACAAGAACGCGAAGCAGCAGGTGTTCCATTCGCTGCAGTACCAGTACCGCGATCGTCGCAACAAGAAGCGCGATATCCGCCGCCTGTGGATCACCCGCATCAACGCCGGCACCCGCGCCAACGGCATCGTGTACTCGCAGTTCATGAACGGCCTGCGCAAGGCCGGCATCGAGCTGGACCGCAAGGTGCTCTCCGACATGGCCGTGAACGACGCTCCTGCGTTCGCCCAGCTGTGCGAAATCGCAAAGAAGGCCCTGTAGACGCCCTTCCTCACCTGCGTGTGGAACTCAGGCCCCGTTCGCTTCGGCGCACGGGGCCTTTTTGCGGGCGCATGCGAAGGATGCGTCCTGGCAGGGATGCATGGGGCCGCGCGCAGGGGGTTGCCGGGGGCGGGTGCGCGTGGATGCAAGCGCACCTCAGGGCGCGCGGGCGCGTGAGCGGCGGGGGCGTGCGTGAGGAGCGGGGACGCGGGCGAAGGATGCGCGCGAGAGATGCGCGGGGCAGATGCGTCTTTTCGGCTGCCAGCGGGGCTCGATTCTTCATAAGTATCAATAATGCCTTGCTGTCAGTTAATTTTAACAAATTAACTTGCGTGCAATTAGTTTATGGCGTATAAAAGAAACAGGAAGATTTATCCACAGCATCCAAGGAGGCCGCTATGCTTGAATCGAAGCTCAACAACCTGCTGTCCGATTACGTCGTGCTTTCCCATAAGACCCAGAACTTCCATTGGTACGTGAAGGGCACGGGGTTCTTCGCCGCCCATGCCGCTCTGGAAACCCTGTATGACCAGACCTTCGACACCATTGACGAGATCGCCGAGCAGATCTTGATGGTGGGTGGCAAGCCTGTCGCCTCGCTGGCCGAGTTCGCGAAGCTGGCTTCCATCGAGGAGGCTCCGGCCCAGTACATCGAACCCATCGAGGCGTACGGCATCCTGAAGGCCGATTACGAGAAGGTGCTGGCCGAGGTGAAGGACGTGAAGGCCGCCGCCGAGGAGGCGGGCGTGGATCTTATCGCCGGCGCGATGGACGAGCTGATCGCCAGCCTGTCGAAGTCGGTGTGGATGCTCAGCCAGAGCCTGCTTTAGGCTGTCAGCCACGCGCCGCCGCCGCGGCGGTGCGCGAGCCGCTCGCAGCGCATGGGCCTGCGGCAGCGTGTGAAGAGGGGGTCGGCGCGTGCCGACCCCCTCTGCGTTGGGCGTGAGTCGATCCCCGTCGCACGAGGCGACGGGTCGGGTTCGCGGCCGGTCGCCGCGAGCGCGCTTCCCGTCGGCGCTGCTGCTGCCACCGCCGTCACTGCTGCTGCCCGCTCGCCCTCGTCACCGTAATCAGGCTCGCTGCGCCGTCGCCCCCTCAGCGGAGGGGCCGCATGGGGCGCTCGGGGTTTTCGATCAGGTCGAACAGCTCGCCCCTGCTGTGAATGCCCATCTTGCGATACATGTGGCTGATATGGGCCTTCACCGTGCCCTGCGACACGAACAGCTGCTGCTCGATGTCCGACACGCTGCGCCGCTCGGCGAGCAGCTCAAGCACCTCCTCTTCGCGGGGGCTCAGGCCGAAGGTGCGCGACAGGTCCGACACGCGCAGCGATATGCGCTCTGCCGACAGGGGGCCGTGCTCGACGTTCGAGCCGTTCGTTGGCGTCATGCCCCACGTGGCCGAGAGTCCGCGCTCGGTGAAGAAGATGAACAGGAAGGCCAGCACCACGGCAATGGCGACCCCCGTGTAGATCAGGTCGGCGTCGTGCTGCGAAAGCGTGCGCGATACGTGCGCGAAGGCCGCCCAGCCCATCATCTCCACCAGGTAGCGGATTCCGCGCTCGATGCCGTTCAGCCACACCGCGTTCACGCCGAAGCGGTAGGTGATGTTGCTGAGCACGATCATGATGTACATCGACAGCATGGTGTAGCCCGCGTCGTAGCACAGGGCCATGATCTGCGGATTGCTGCCAATGGCGGGCATCACGAACATGAATCCCACAATGAACAGAGGAAACGCCAGCTGGTAGATGGTATCGAAGTTGAACCAGCGCGACCCCGACAGAACCCCGAAGAACACCAGCGCCGTGACGAACAGCGCGCCCGCCACGTTCCCCACCATCAGCGGCTGGGTGGGCAGGGCTCCGAAGGCCGCTGCGAAGGTGCAGATGGCCATGAGCGCGATCGGCTTGAGGGGAACGCTGGTGAAGTTGCCTTGGCGTGTGGGCTGCGCGGCGTTGCGCTCGGACAGGCGGCGCATGCTGGCGCGCACGCAGGGCACCAGCAGCAGGGGCAGCGCGATCGAGAAGAACACCAGGTACGACACGGCCATTCCCATGAACAGCCATTTCAGGGCCTCACCCAGGAACAGCGCGATCGCGTGGTACAGGGCCACGCGCAGGGGGTTGAGCGAGCCGTAGAACTCGGCCCACATGAGGATGAGGGCTCCCAGCCCGCTTCCGGCCAGTATCAGCCCCGCTGCCTTGAGCGTCGCCGAGGGCAGCACGAAGCAGGCCAGCGCGATGCACGCCGATCCGCCCACCATGGCCGCCGTGGCCGCCCAGCCTGCGAGGCGGTTGCTCCACAGCGGGGTGACGCGGCGCGCGGTCAGGGCCAGCGCCAGGCAGGCAACGCCAATGGCGGCTTCGAACAGGAAGTAGTCGGCATCCTGAATAGAGGGGAAGGCGTCGTAGCGGAAGAACAGCGACAGCCAGGCTCGGTACAGGCCCACGCCGAAGAACACGAGGGGGATGACGGAAACGCGCGCGAAGACCGTTCTCCATCGCTGAACGAAGCCGGCGGTCGGTGCGTCGGTCACGGCATGCTCCTTGCGGTTGGCGGTCGGGCCGATGGGTGCGCCGCAGGCGGTTTGCGGCAGCGGGTGCGACGCGGACGCTGCGCAGCCGACCTCTGCGTCGCAGATGCAGCGGCCTGAATCCGTGCAGGGCGCCCAACGACCATCATCATAGTTAACAGTTTGCCCTCAGAGAAGGGGTTAGGCCCGGGGTTAGGGATTTAACCCTGGTGCGATGTTGCGATTCGGCGCCGCCGGCGTGATGGTTGGCCTGTTGGCAAGGGGGCCTGCGTGCAAAGGGGCGCGCAGGCGAACGACCGAAGGAGGGTCATCATGAGCAAGGTATCGCGCAGGCAGTTCCTGGTTGGCGGCGGCGTGGCGGCGTTGGGCGGTGCGGCGCTGCTGTCGGGGTGCGCTCCCAGAACCGACGGCAAGAAGGGCGGCAAGGGCGGCAAGGGCGGTGCGGGCGCAATGGGCGTTGCGGTGAAGGACGCCTTGGGCAAGCACGGCCACTTCAGGGTGGAGGTGTCGATGGCCGAGGGAAAGATCGACCGCATCACCCCGCTTGATTCGCGCGAGACGCCGGGCATGGGCGATGTGGCCATGGAGCGCCTGTCGAAGCTGATCGTCGATAACCAGACGCTGAACGTGGATGCCGTGGCGGGCGCATCGCTGACCAGCATGGCCTTCTTGGGCGCGGTGGGCGATGCCCTGGACGAGCTGGGAGAGAAGTCGGCTGAGTGGAAGAAGCGCGACAAGGCCACGTATGCGGGCATGGCCGAGCCCCCTGCCGAGGCTGACGTGGTGGTGATCGGCTCGGGCGGCGCCGGATTCGCCGCGGCGATCACGGCGGCGAACGCCGGGGCGCGCGTGGTGCTGATGGAGAAGCTGGGCGTGCTGGGCGGCGACACGGCGCTGTCGGGCGGCGAGATGGCCGTGCCGGGCAACTGGATCCAGAAGCACGAGGGCATCGAGGACAGCCCCGAGGCCCTGGCCGAGGACATGCTGAAGGGCGGCGACCACGTGGGCGACCCCGACCTGGTGCGCATTGTGGCCGAGGGCGCGCTGGAAAGCTCGCAGTGGCTGACCTTCGAGGGCGGCGTGGCCTGGAAGCACGACCTGATGCAGTTCGGCGGTCATACCACCAAGCGCTCGCTGATTCCCCTCACGCATTCGGGGTCGGAAATGACCACGAAGCTCACCAGGCGCGCGCGGGACATAAGCGCCATCACGCTGCTGGACTGCACGCGCGCTCTGGACCTGGTGAGGGCAGGCGATGCGATCAGCGGGGTGAAGGTGCAGAACACCCAGACCGGCGCCGAGTTCACCATCGCCTGCAAGGCCGTGGTTCTGGCCACGGGAGGCTTCGGCTCGAACGTGGAGATGCGCGTGAAGTACAACCCGGCCATGGACGAGAAGATTCTGTCCACCGACAGCGTGGGCGTTACCGGCGACGGCATCGTGATGGCCGAGGGCGCAGGCGCCGAGCTGGTTGACATGCAGTACATCCAAACCTACCCGGTGTGCGACCCCTCGTCGGGTGCCCTGCTGTACGTGGGCGACGTGCGCCTTCAGTACCAGGCCATCATGGTGAACAAGGGCGGCATGCGCTTCGTGGAGGAGCTGGAGCGTCGCGACGTCATCTCCAACGCGATCACCCAGCAGGAGGGCGGCACGGGCTATCTGCTGTTCTGCCAGAAGGGCGCCGACGCCACCGGGTTGCTGGAAACCCATGCTGACGAGTACGACAACCTGGAGTCGCGCAAGGTGATCGTGAAGGCCGACACGCTGGACGAGGTGGCCGCCGCCCACGGCGTGGACCCCGCCGCGCTGAAGAAGACGGTGGATGCCTGGAACGCGCACTGCAAGGACGGCAAGGACCCCGAGTTCAGCTATCGCGGCAAGATGAATCCCCTCGAAGAGGGTCCGTACTACCTGATGGCCTGCAAGCCTGCGGTGCACTACACCATGGGCGGCGTGCGTATCGACAGCGAGGCTCGCGCGCTGTCCGCCTCGGGCGAGGCCATCCCCGGCCTGTTCGCCGCTGGCGAGGTAACGGGTCAGATCATGGGAACGAACCGCCTGGGCTCGTGCTCGATGACCGACATCTACACCTTCGGACGCATCGCGGGAGCGAGCGCCGCGCGTCACGCTCGGTAGGAACGCACATCGGCGGGCCGTCCCCTTCCGCCCGTGTGTCGTCCTTCCTCGCGAGGCCCCTTCGGGGGCCTCGCGGCGTTGGGCCGCCGGGAGCCGGCAGCCGTCACGACGTTCGGCGGCGCTGCGGGATGATGCACGGCGAGGCGAGGGCCGGCGCCGTTGAGGGAGGCTATCGCTGCTGACCCAGAAGATCCAGCAGGTCCTGGCGGCGATGGATGCCGAGCTTGGCGTAGATGCGCTTCGAGTGGGTCTTCACCGTGTTCTCGGATACGAACAGCATCTGGGCGATGCGCGCTACCGTGTGGCCGCGCGCGACCAGCTCGGTAACCTCCGTTTCGCGGGAGGTCAGGCGATAGCGTGCCGCCAGGGCCTGCACCTGCAGGGTTATTCGCTCAGGGGCAGCCTCCTCGGCATCGGCCGCCTTCGCGTCGGCCCCTTCCCGAGCGACCCTGGAGGGCGCATCCGTTTTGACCACGCGGGGTTGATCCGGGGTAAGGGGATGCGCGGAAGGGTTCGTCGCGCCGGCTTTCGCTGCGGCGTCGAGCGGGCTTTCGCCGGGAGCCGCATGCCGGTCGGCGGCGAGGTTGCCGGCAAGGTCGGTGGGGAGGCTGCCGCCGAGGCTGTCGGCAATGCCGCCGGAGGGTTCTTCGACGGGGCCGGCGGAAGAGCCGCCGGTGACGCCGCCTCTCGATGCGCGGGCGTCCGCAGCGCCCGCTGTCCGCACGCCCTTCGCATCTTGCATGCGCGCGACCGTCGGGCCCGCGCCCGCTGCATCCAGGCATGCGAGGCTTGCGGACGAGCTTGCCGCAGCTGCAGTCGCAGCCGGGCGTTTCGCCCGCGACCTCAGGGCCACCAGCTCCACCCGACTGCCTGCGTAGTCGCCGTCGTTCCCGCCGTTGCGCCGTTGCCCCGGCATCAGGCCGTCGCGCTCAAGGAAGTACATGAAGGCCAGCAGGTACACGCCGAACAGGGCAATCGCCTCGGCGGGCGCGATTCCCGCGGCGCCTGTCTGCTGAGCCAGCATGCCGCCCGCGAAGCCCAGCTCGTGCAGGGCGTACACGATGCCGCCGTACACGGCGTAGATGAAGATCGGATTGATGCCCTGATCGCGCGAGATCTGCGCGCTCTGCATCATCATCAGCATTACCACTGCGCTGAACAGGGCGTACAACAATGCTGCCAACATCAGCTGATACGAGGGGCCCAGCACGGCCAGCAAGGCGAAGGCGGTGATCACCAGCGGGAAGGCCAGGTGGTAGAAGCGCGAGAAGCTCAGGCGCACGCCCGTGACCTGCCATGCCGCCATCAGAAGGCCGGCAGTGGTGAGCGAGCCCACCATCGACAGCACGTTCACCACTGGCCCGATGGACGGGTCGTCGATCGCCAGCGCGCGCATCAGGCCCGCACACAGGCCGATCGCCCCCATGCACAGGGCGCTGCGCCAGTTCATGGTGACCGCGCGGCGGTACAGCTGCGGGTGGTGTCGGGGCACGTCCTGGAAGATCGCCTGGTCGCGGTCGATCGTGCGGCTGGTCAGCGCCACAGCCAGCCCGAATAGCGGAAGGAACACGAAGGGCACCAGGAAGGCCGTCAGCGACTGGGGTATCAGGTACAGCGACAGGTACAGCGGGGCTGCGTACAGGGTTCCCACGATCAGGGTGCGGTTGGCTTCGTCGGCGTCCTGGCTGGCGAACAGGCGCTGCCACAGCATGTAGAAGCCGGCCGACCCCAGCCCCAGGGCGGCGCCGCCCGCCACCGACAGGGGCAGCTGCAAGCGGGGCAGGTACATGCCCGCGATGATCAGGCACCACCCTAGCAGGTAGGGAGCCGACGCCAGCCCCACGATGAAACGGTTCGTGGGTCCCGGCATGAAGTACGCGCCCACGCCGCTTGCGGCGTAGCACATCAGGAACACGCCCGAGTACGCCAGCGAGAACCAGAGCAGCATCGAGGGCGTCTGCAGGCTGAGCGGGATGAAGGGAAACACCCCGCCCCACACGCTTGCGGCATTGATCGCAAGGAACAGCGCGTATCCCAGGATGGCCACCGAGGGCCTGAGCACGGAGGCATATGCGCGCATGTGGCCCCCCATTCCCCGTGCGGCGCAGAGCAGTCGTTGTCTGAGGCCATGCTATCACACGCAGGATGGTAGCCGTCGGGTAGAACACCGCTTTGACGTGCGCTTTTGCAAAGTCACCCGTAAGGTGTGACAACGATTTGGCGTGCATTGCCTATAGTGGGGACACGCCCGTCCCGCGAGACGAGACGCGGGTGCGGGCGGTCATACGCGAGAGAGGGGAGCACATGGAAGAGTCCATGGGTGTCAGCCGGCGCGGCTTCGTGAAGGGTGCGGGGGCCCTGGGCGCGCTGGCGGCGGTGGGGACCACGGCCGCCGCATCGCCTGCGCTGTTCGGCGCCGGATCAAGCGCTTCGGCGCTTCCTGAAGAGAAGGTGACGTGGGCGCACTGCGCCATCAACTGCCCAGGGCGCTGCAGCCTGAGGTTTCATGTGGTGGACGACGAGGTGACCTGGGTGGAGACGTACACCGACCCCACCGCGCCCTTCGACGACCCCCAGCCGCGCGCCTGCCTGCGCGGCCGCAGCTACCGACGCTGGCTGGCCAGCCCCGACCGTCTCAGCTACCCCATGAAGCGGGTGGGGAAGCGCGGCGAGGGCAAATTCGAGCGCATCAGCTGGGATGAGGCGATCGACCTGGCTTCCGGCAAGCTGAAGGAGGTCATCGAGAAGTACGGCAACGAGGCCGTGTACATTCCCTACGCAACGGGCGTGTCGGCCACGACGGCGCGGCCCTTCAACCGCCTGATGAGCCTGCTGGGAGGCTATCTGGGCTTCTACAACAGCTATTCCACGGCGCAGATCAGCACCATCACGCCCTACATGTACGGCCCGAAGGGCAACACCGGCAGCTCGCTGGCGGCGGCCGAGAAGTCGGAGCTGATCTTGATGTTCGGCTCCAGCCCCACCGAGACGCGTCAGGGCGGTCTGACCACGCACTACGATTGGGTGAGCCTGCGCGAGAAGACCAAGGCGAAGATCTACATGATCGACTACCGCCTGAACGACTCGATCACCAACCACTCGACGCAGTGGGTGCCGATCAACCCCGGCACCGACGCCGCGCTGGTGGCGGGCATCGCGCATTATCTGATCAAGCACGACCTGATCGACCTGGACTTCCTGCACACGTACTGCGTGGGCTTCGACGAGCAGACCATGCCCGAAGAGTACCGGGGCAAGAACCTGTCGTACCGCGCCTATGTGATGGGCGAGGGGTACGACAAGGTTGAGAAGACCCCGCAATGGGCCGCGAAGATCACGGGCATCTCCGCCCAGCAGATCGAGGCCCTGGCTCAGGAGGTGGGCACGGCCAAGCCGCTGTACGTGGTGCAGGGCTGGGGCTCGCAGCGGCGCAGCAACGGCGAGTGGGCCGCGTGGTCGGTCATGGCGCTTCCCTGCCTGGTGGGACAGGTGGGCCTGGAGGGCACCAACAACGGCACCCGCGAGGACCGCACCAGCCCCAAGAGCGTCAGCATGCCTGTTGGCAAGAACCCGGTGGGGGCGAAGATCCCCTGCTTCATGTTTACCGACGCGATCGACCATGCCGAGAGGATGACCGCGAAGAACGCCGGCGTGCGCGGCACGGACAAGCTGAACGTGGGCATCAAGTACATGATCAACTACGCCGGCAACTGCCTCACCAATCAGCACAGCCAGATCAACCTGGCCCACGACATTCTGGCCGACGAGAGCAAGTGCGAGTTCATCCTGGGAATCGACACGGTGCTGTGCGACTCGCTGAAGTACGCCGACGTGATCCTGCCCGACCTGTTCCGCTTCGAGCAGACCTCGCAGATCTCCACCGGCTCGGACGTGGCCTATATGATCACGGGCACGGCCTGCACGCCGCCGAAGTTCGAGCGCAAGACGGCCTACGAGATGGCCTCGATGATCGCCGAGCGCTTCGGCGTGCGCGAGAAGTTCACCGAGGGCAAAACCGAGGACGAGTGGATCGAGGAGCTGTACGAGCAGGCGCGTCAGCAAGATTCTAAGCTTCCTACCTGGGAAGAAGCTAAGAAGATGGGCGTGTACACCCAGAAGCACGCGCCGGTGGTGTCGATGCGCAAGTTCCGCGAAGACCCGGAGGCCAACGCTCTGGGCACCCCTTCGGGCAAGATCGAGATCTTCTCGGCCAAGCTGCTGTCCGATACCGCAGACTGGGAGTTCGGCAAGGACGACACGCTGCCCGGCATGAGCACCCTGCTGCCGATCCCCGCGTACTTCCCCGAGTGGTACGGCATCGAGACCACCACCGACGAGCATCCGCTGCTGCTGTCGGGCTTCCACTACCGCGGGCGCCTGCATTCGTCGTGGGGCAGCATTCCCCAGATGAAGGAAGTGAACCCGCAGGAGGCGTGGATCAACCCGGCCGATGCCGAGCCGCGCGGCATCCGTGGCGGCGACACCGTGCGCGTGCGCAACGAGTTCGGCCAGATCGAGCTGCTGGCCAAGGTGACCGGGCGCGTGGTCCCCGGCGTGGTGGCGGTGTCGCAGGGTGCCTGGCACGACGCCGACATGTACGGTGATCGCGTGGACAGGGGCGGGTGCATCAACACCCTCACCACGCAGCGGCCGTCCCCATTGGCGCACGGAAACCCCCAGCATACGAACATCTGCCAAGTCGAGCGCGTGTAGCGGGAAAGGAGAGCATGATGACGCAATACGGCTTCTATTTCGACGGCACGCGCTGCACGGGCTGCAAGACGTGCGAGATGGCCTGCAAGGACTACAAGGACCTGCCGATGGGCTTCGCCTTTCGCAAGGTGTACGAGGTGGAGTACGGCGCTACCACCCGCGATGCCGAGGGCATTGTCAGCACCACCTGCGCGAACTACTCGCTGTCGCTGTCGTGCAACCACTGCGACCAGCCCGCCTGCGTGGAGGTGTGTCCCACGGGCGCCATGCACAAGGATCCCGACACGGGCTTGGTGACGGTAAGCCAGCAGCGCTGCGTGGGGTGCGGGTACTGTCACATGGCCTGCCCGTACAACGTGCCGAAGGTCGATCGCGGCCGTGGGTTCTCCACGAAGTGCGACGGCTGCGCCGAGCGCCTGACCCAAGGCGATCTGCCGGTGTGCGTGGGCGCCTGCCCGGCTCGCGCTCTCAGCTTCGGCCCGGTGGATCAGATGCAGAAGATGGGCGCCCGCGCCTCGGTGTCGCCTCTGCCCGTCGATTCGCTGACGGCCCCCAATCTGTACGTGCATGCAAGCGACGACTTCCTGCCTGCGGAGCATCCCGAGGGCAAGGTTGCGAACCCCCTGGAGGTGAAGTAGATGGAAGCGGCCTTTGCAGAACTTCCCTTGGCCCTGTTCACCACACTGGCCCCGTTGGGCGCCGGCGCTCTGCTGGCGATGGCCCTGGTGGGACTGGTGGCTCCGAGCGCCCTTGCCGGCGAGGGGGCCTCGCGCGCCCTGGGCGTTCGCGGCCTCGTGGCCCTGGCGGTGGCGGCCGTGGGCTTCGCGGCGTCGTTGTTTCACCTGGCGACTCCCGCCCACGCGCCTTACGTGCTGGCAAACGTGGGCAGCTCTCCGCTGTCCAACGAGATTGCGGCCGGTGTGGCGTTTCTGGTGGTCGGCGCGGTGTTCTGCGCGCTGCTGCTGTTCGGCAGGCCGCAGGTCGCAGCCCTGACCGCGGCCTGCGTGGTGATGGTTGCGGTGGCCCTGGCGTTCGGCTGGTTCGCAGGCCAGGCGTATGTGATGCGCACGATCGCCTCGTGGAACACGGTGTTGGTGCCGGTGCAGGTGGTGGGCTTCATGCTGCTTGAGGGCGCGATTCTGGCCCAGGTTCTGCTGCGGGGCGGGGCACTGGACGTGGCTGCGGGCGATGCGCGTGCGCGCCGTGCGCTCGCCTGCCTGGTCGTGGTGGGCGCCGTGGTGGGCGCGCTCGCCTTCGCTGCTCAGGTGATGGCGGTGCAAGGCATGGTCACCCCGCTGGTCAGCGGTGCGCAGCTTCTGGCCGAGGTCGGCGTTTTCCTGTGGCTTTCCGTGGTGCTGTTGCTGGCTGCGGGCGGATTGGCGGCCGTCACGGCGCTGAAGGGCCTGGGACAGGTTCCCGCCGGACTCGCGCTGGCGCTGGCGGTAGCGGGCGTGTTCATCGCGCGGCTGGTGTTCTATGCTACGCAGGTGTCGGCAGGCCTGTAGGGTTGCCGTGTGAACGTGACCGGCGGGCTGCGGACCCGTTGCGAATCGATGGTGCGAACCCGAGCCGAGCGCGCGGGTTCGCGGAGCGGAAGGGGGCACGATGGGCTCGTTTGCCGAGGAGCAGAGGGATGCGCTTGAGTTCGTGGGCGAAACTCTGGGCTCGCTGTTCCTGCTTGACCCGCTGAGCGACGAGGCGGCTCCGCTGCTGGACGCCCTGCAGCAGGTGGACGCCGCCGACGCGGCGGCTGCGTGGCCGTTCGTGGATGCCGTTCAGGCGCAGGCGTGCCTGGCCGGCATGACGGGCGACGCCTGCGCGTCCGCTGCGCGGCAGGCGCTTGCCGAAGGGTATCGCGCCGACTTCGTGGGGCCGAACAGCCTGTCCGCCCCGCCGTGGGGGTCGGTGTACACCGACCGTGAACGCGTGGTGTTCGGGGCAACCACCCTTGAACTGCGGCAATGGATGCGCAGCAACGGGGTGGAGAGGCTTGACGGGCAGCGTACGCCCGAGGACCACATCGGGCTGCTGATGAAGATGATGTCGTGGCTGGCGCAGTGCCGCCCCGAGCTGGTGGGCACGTTCCTTGAGCAGCACGTGCTGTGCTGGGCCCCGCATTACCTGGCGCAGCTTGAGGAGGCGGGGGCGCATCCGCTGTACCGCAGCCTCGCGCGGCTTGCGCGGCTGACCTTGGAGGGCATCAAGGACGCAGCGTCGCTGACGCCCGTCGAGCGCCGCCTGTACCGTTAGGCCTGTCGGTGGACTTCGCCCTGTCCGAGATAACCCTGGTGCTGTTCACCACGCTGGCCCCTTCGGGGACCGTGGCCTATGCCCTGGTGGCATGGCGGGCGCTTGCCTGCCCCGGCCAGGGCGCGCGGCGCTTGGTGGCTGCCGTGGCGGGCATCCCGCTTGCGGTGTGCCTGCTCGGGCTGATCGCCTCGGCCACGCACTTGGGAAACCCCGCGAATGCCCTGTACGTGTTCATGGGCGTGGGGCGCAGCCCGCTTTCCAACGAGGTCGCCGCCGCGGTGGCCTTCTTCGCGGTGGCGGGCGTCGCCTGGATGTACGGGTTTGCCGAGCGCGTGGTCGATTGGGCGCACCGCGCGGCCCTGGCAGCGTCGATGCTGATGGGAATCGTGTTTTTGGCGACGGTGGCCATGGCCTACCATGCGCGCACCATCGTGTCGTGGGACACGCCCTTCGTGCCTGGCGTGCTGGTGGCAAGCGCCTTCGCGGGCGGGCCGCTGGTGGCCTGGGTATGCGTGCGGGCCTTGGTGCGACCCCAGGCTACGCTGCGGTTCGGGCACGGGTGCCTGGCGGTGTCGGCGGCGGGCGTCGTGGTCGCGGTGGTTCTGCTGGTGGCGCAGGAGCATGCGGTGGCCGACCTGGGTAACGCCGCCACCTCGATGGCGCATCTGGCACCGCTCTTCGGGCCGTCCACCCTGCTGTACGCTTCGTGCGCGGTGGGAGGGTGGCTGCTGATGGCCGCCGATGCGCGTGGCGTGACCCAGGCGCATGCCGCCGATTCGGCAGGTGCGGGCGATGCGCCTCCGCTGAGCTTGCTGCTTGCCGGCGTATCTCTGGGCCTGGTGTTCGCGGGCACCTTCGTCATGCGCTTCAACTTCTACATGACCCACCTTACCTACGGCATCAGCTTCTAGAGCCGCGAGGGCGCCGGCACGGGTGACGGCGCCCTCGCGGGTGACGATGCCGCCGCGGGGCACCCCTCGATTTGCGCGCGAAGGATGCCCGCCTCTTGGTGCGGCGCTCGCTCCGGCGCCGACGCTTCGCTGCGTGCGCGCGCCCTTTGCGGAAGGGCGATGCCGCGTTCGCCCTCGCGCCGCGCCCGCTCGCCTCACCCTATTGGAAGTAGTTCACGCCGCCTTCGATCAGGGGCGCGGTGACCACGTTCGGCACGTTGCGGTACGCGCCGGCGCTTGTGCGCTCGGTGTGGGCCATCTTCCCCAGCACGCGTCCGTCGGGGCTGGTGACGGCTTCGATGGCCCATACCGACCCGTTCGGGTTAACATCCCAGCTCATAGAGGGGTTGCCCGCAGCATCCACGTACTGGCATGCGATCTGCCCGCCCTCTGCCAGCGCGCGCAGCACGTCGTCGGACGCCACGAAGCGGCCCTCGCCATGGCTGATCGGCACGGTGTGGACGTCGCCCTGGTCGCACAGGCTCATCCACGGGCTGAGGGTCGAGCACACGCGCGTGCGCACCAGGCCGCTCTGGTGGCGCCCTATGGTGTTGGACGTGAGGGTGGGCGCGCCGGCATCGAGCGGGCGGATGTCACCGTAGGGAATCAGCCCCAGCTTCACCAGGGCCTGGAAGCCGTTGCAGATGCCCAGCATCAGGCCGTCGCGGTTGAACAGCAGGTCGCGCACGGCCTCGGCGACCTCGGGGTTGCGGAAGAAGGCCGTGATGAACTTGGCCGAGCCGTCCGGCTCGTCGCCGCCCGAGAACCCGCCCGGGATCATCACGATCTGACTCTGGCGAATGCGCGCTGCCAGCTCGCGGGCGCTCTCGGCGATCGCAGCGGGGCTGAGGTTGTTCACCACCAGGGTGTGCGGGTCCGCGCCCGCGCGACGGAAGGCGCGCAGGGTGTCGTACTCGCAGTTGGTGCCGGGGAATACGGGGACGATCACGCGCGGGCTGGCCGCGGTGCCCGGGTAGGTGAGGGGGGTGAATGCCGGCGCGTCGATGCGCTTGACGGCCTCGGCCTGCTGGCGGTAGGGAAACACCGACTCCAGCGCGGCTTCCCACGCCTCCTGAACCTCGGCCAGGTCGATGCGCTCGTCCAGGCCCTCAAGCAGGTAGGCGGTCTGCGTGCGTCCCAGGTCGATCACGTCGAAGCCCTCGGCCTCGGGCAGCGCGGCACCGTCGGCCAGCTCCACGACAAACGCACCGTAGGCATAGGTGAACAGGTCGTCCATGGTCACGGCATCGCCGAGCGCCAGGCCGATGCGATTGCCCACGCACATCTTCAGCAGGCATTCGGCCACGCAGCCGTAGCCGGGCGTGCTGGCGGCGCGCACCGCTCCTGCCCCCATCAGCTCCTCCAAGGCGTCGAAGCAGCTCACCAGCGACTCGACCCGAGGCAGGGGGCCTTCGCCCTGCAGGTGCGGACGCAGCAGCGCCACGCGGCTTTCCGTGGCTTTGAACTCGGGCGATACGGCGCGCTTCACCGTTCCCGTGGCGGCGGCGAAGCTCACCAGGGTGGGGGGCACGTCCAGGCCCTCGAAGCTGCCGCTCATGCTGTCCTTGCCGCCGATGGCGCCTACGCCCAGGTCGATTTGGGCTTGGAAGGCTCCCAGCAGGGCGGCCAGCGGCTTGCCCCAGCGCTGCGGGTCGGTGCGGGGGCTGCCGAAGTACTCCTGCAGGGTCAGGTAGGCATGCGTGCGCTGGAAGCCTGTGGCCAGGAGGCGCGCGAGGCTTTCCACCACGGCCAGGTAGGCGCCGTCATATGAGCTGGCGCTGGAGATGAGGGGGTTGAATCCCCAAGCCATGCCGCTGGTAGTGGTGGTCTCGCCGTCAACGGGGAACTTCGCCACCATGGCCTGGGCGGGCGTGAGCTGATGCGTGCCGCCGAAGGGCATCAGCACCGTGCCGGCCCCGACGGTGGAGTCGAAGCGCTCGGACAGGCCCTTGTTCGAGCACACGTTCAGATCGCGGGCCACGGCGATCAGGCGCTCGCGCAGCGTGGCGCCTGCGAAGGACGCCGGCGCCGCCTGCGGCGCGGTCACGTGCGCACGGGCCTGCTTCGGCGCGCCGTTCGAGGCCAGGAACGCGCGGCTGACGTCCACGATGCGCTCGCCGCGCCAGGTCATCACCACGCGGGGCTCTTCCGTCACCTGGGCGATCGGAGTGGCCTCCAGGTTCTCGCTGTGCGCCAGCGCCACGAAGGCGTCCACGTCGGCGTCGGCCACCACCACGGCCATGCGCTCCTGGCTTTCGGACAGGGCCAGCTCGGTGCCGTCGAGGCCGTCGTATTTCTTGGGAACCAGGTCCAGGTTTATCCGCAGGCCATCGGCAAGCTCGCCCACGGCCACCGACACGCCGCCTGCGCCGAAGTCGTTGCAGCGCTTGATCAGGCGCGTTGCCTCGCCGCGGCGAAACAGGCGCTGGATCTTGCGCTCCACAGGCGCATTGCCCTTCTGCACCTCGGCCCCGCACGCCTCCAGGCTGTCGGCGTCGTGGGCCTTCGACGAGCCCGTGGCCCCGCCGATGCCGTCGCGGCCGGTGCGCCCGCCCAGCAAGATCACCACGTCGCCGGGGGCGGGCTGCTCGCGGCGCACGTTGCGTGCCGGGGCGGCGCCCACCACGGCGCCGATCTCCATCCGCTTGGCGGCGTAACCGGGGTGGTACACCTCGCTTACCTGGCCGGTTGCCAGGCCGATCTGGTTGCCGTACGACGAGTAGCCCGCCGCTGCGGTGGTCACCAGCTTGCGTTGGGGCAGCTTGCCGGGAATGGTGTCAGACAGCGGGGCCAGCGGGTCGGCAGCTCCGGTGACGCGCATGGCTTGGTACACGTAGCTGCGACCCGACAGGGGATCGCGGATGCAGCCGCCCACGCAGGTGGCGGCTCCGCCGAAGGGCTCGATCTCGGTGGGGTGGTTGTGCGTCTCGTTCTTGAACAGGAACAGCCAGTTCTCGTCGGTGCCGTCAACGTCCACGGTCACCTTCACGGTGCAGGCGTTGATCTCGTCCGACTCGTCCAGGTTGGAAAGCACGCCCTGGTCCTTCAGATAGCGGGCGGCCAGGGTTCCCAGGTCCATCAGGCACTGCGTTTTGCTCTCGCGCCCCAGCTGGCTGCGGATGCGCAGGTACTCGGTCCAGGTTTCGCGGGCGCGCGCATCGTCGATGGTCACGTCCACCAGCTCGGTACCGAAGGTGGTGTGGCGGCAGTGGTCCGACCAGTAGGTGTCGATCATCTTGATCTCGGTGATGGTGGGCGCGCGCCCTTCGTCGGCGAAGTAGCGCTGGCACAGCAGGGCGTCGGCCAGGTCCATGGCCAGGCCGCGCTCGGCGATGAAGGCGCCCAGGGCCCCGGTTGCCAGTCCGGTGAACCGGTCGAGCACCTCGACGGGCGCCGGGCTCGGCTGGGGGGAGGCCAGCGTGGCGCGCTCGTCCAGCGCGGCTTCGCGGGCTTCGATCGGATTGATCACGTAGCGCTTCACGCGCTGCACGTCGTCGGCTGACAGGGGGCCTTCCAGCACGTACACCTTGGCCGTGGCAATCAGCGGGCGCTCGCCCTGGCTGACCAGCTGCACGCATTCCGCAGCGCTGTCGGCGCGCTGGTCGAACTGGCCGGGCAGGTACTCGACGGCGAACAGCGCGGCGTTCGGCGCGTCAGGCAGCTGGAAGCGCACCTGGTCAACGGGAGGCTCGCTGAACACGGTGGGGATGCATTGCTCGAACAGCGCGCGGTCGATGCCCTCCACATCGTAGCGATTCAGCAGGCGCACGCCGCTCAGGCCGTCGATTCCCAGCATCTGGCGCAGTTCGGCGGCAAGCTGCCGGGCCTCCACGTCGAAACCGGGCCGCTTCTCAACGTATACGCGCAACACCATGCCGAACGCCTTTCTCACGATGTCTTCCGCCTGCGCAAACGCCGCGCGATGGCACATAGGGCTAGTATACGGTGGGAAGGGCGGCGGCGTGTGGCGCAGCGGGCTCATCATCGGTCGCTCATCATCGACGGTGCCGGCAACGGTCGGCGGCGGCGGATGTGGAGCGGTCGGCGGCAGGGAGCCCGCGAGCGGGGCGATGCGGTCGGCGGCGGCGTGCCGGCGTGTCGGGCGGCCTGCGTCGCGTGACGCGGCGGAGTCGCTCAGGGCGATTCCCCGCCCGCCGCCGCTTCGCCCTCTGCGGCGCATGATGGGCTGATGGGGTAAATCGACGCAGTTCACGAAGGAGGATCATGCTCCACTTCAACAACGATTACTGCCGAACGGGCCACCCGCGCGTGATCGAGGCGCTGGCATCCACGCAGGGCGAGGGACACGTGGGCTACGGTCACGACGACCTGTGCGCGCAGGCGCGCGCCGATGTGCGCCGCGTGACGGGCGCGCCTGATGCCGCCGTGCATTTCGCAGTGGGGGGCACCCAGGCGAATGCCCTGGTGATCGGCGCGCTGCTGCGCGGCTTCGAAGGCGTGGTGGCCGCTGCGGACGGCCATATCAGCACGCACGAGACGGGTGCGATCGAGCGCGGCGGCCACAAGGTGATCGAGGTGGCGTGCCCGGGCGCTCTGCTGCGCGCCGACGACGTGCGCCGTCTGGCCGAGGAGTTCGAGGCCAGTCCCATTCCCGAGCACGTGGTGGAGCCCAAGCTGGCCTACGTGTCGGTGCCTACCGAGTGGGGCGCCATGCCGCGCTTGTCTCAGCTGGAGGAGCTTTCCCGGACGGCGCATCGGCACGGGTGGATGCTGTTCGTGGACGGCGCGCGCTTGGGCTACGGCCTGGGGGCCGCGGACTGCGATGTGACGCTTCCCGACATCGCGCGCCTGGCGGACGCCTTCACCATCGGGGGAACCAAGTGCGGGGCCCTGTTCGGCGAGGCCGTGGTGTTCCCGGATCCGCAGACGGCCCCGCGGTTCCGCGCCACGATGAAGCAGGGAGGAGGGCTGCTGGCGAAGGGGTGGCTGCTGGGGGCCCAGTTTCACGAGCTGCTGCGCGACGGCCTGTACTTCGAGGCAACGGCGCAGGCCGTTCGGCAGGCTCAGCGCGTGCGTTGCGCGCTGGAGCGCGCGGGCGTTCCCCTGCGCGCGGACAGCCCTACGAACCAGCAGTTCGCGCTGATGACGCAGGAGCAGGCGGATTTTCTGGGCAGGCGGGTCGTCTTCGATTCGTTCGAACGGCATGCCGACGGGCGGCTGACCGTGCGCCTGTGCACCTCGTGGGCCACCACCGATGCTGAGGTAAGTCAGCTGGAGGAGGTGCTGGCGGCGCTGCCGCCCACCCGTTAGTCGGCGTGTGCGGCGCTGCCGCCGCCGGGCGAATCGACGCCCGGCGGGTTCGACCGCGCGCCCTTCCCATAAGCCTCGGGTCCATTGGTTCGGGATGGACGGCGCGCTGCCTCCTTCGCGTCCCGCGTCTTCCACGTTCCCGCGTCCTCCGCGCACCCCGCGTCCTCCGCGCACCCCGCGTCCTCCGCGCACCCCGCTCGCGCCGTTCGCTCGCGTTCGGGTTCGTCGTCGTCGCCGTCGTCGCGGTGCGGGCGTGCGGCGCCGCCGCACCGGTGGCGCGCATTGCGCTCACGCTGAGCCTGTTCAGGCGGGGGCACGGTGGGTAGCCTGAACATGAACAGCCAGAGCAGGAAGGCCGCCACCACGGCCAGAATCGTCCATACCAGGGGCTTGCGCACGAAAAACGCGCTGATTCCCAACGCTGCGTACGAGAGGGTCAGCGCGCGCACTTTCGTCGCAAGGGGGATCCCGCGCTTTTCCTGGAAGGGCAGGGCGTAGGTACGGTATACCTTCGTGGTGCGCATCCAGGCGTCCAGACGCTGTGAGCTGCGGGCGAACAGAAAGCAGGCCAGAAGAATGAAGGGCGTGGTGGGAAGCACGGGAACCACGATGCCGACCATGCCGCAGGCAAGCGACAGGCATCCCAGGGTCATCATCAGCGCACGTTTCACGCGGTTCATCGGCGGCCTTTCCAAGCGGGGTGAGCCTGTACTCTATCATGCCGCGCGCATGCGGCCACGCCGTGTCTGCGGTCAGGCGGACGCGGGCGACGCCCTGGCTGTGTCTTGGCCGTGCCTTGACCGGCGCCCCGGCTGGCGCCATGTGCCCCGTTCGTCTTTCTGCGCCCAGAACGGGCCGCATGTGGGAGGCGCTGCGCAGGTGTTGCCTGCGGGTAATCGTGTTGGCTGGTAGGATGCTGGTTAGGCGGAGAGCAACCTATAAGGAGGACTTATGATTGAGCTTGGCTGCGAGCATTCCCTGTACGCCTTCGATGCGGCTCTTGAGCCTGCCTTGGAGGTTGAGTCGGGCACCACGGTGCGACTGCGCACGAAGGACTGCTTCTCGAACCAGCTGCGCGCTGCGGACGCCACCCTTGACGCCCTTGACTGGGATCGCATCAACCCTGCTACCGGGCCGGTGTTCGTGAAGGGCGCCCAGCCAGGCGGGGCTCTGAAGGCCGTGATCGAGCGCATCGAGCTGGACGGCGACGTGGTGGTGGCCACGGGCGAGGGCGAGGGAGTCATGGGCGATCGCTTCACCGGCTGGTCGTTCTCGCATGGGCGCGTAGAGGATGACGGGCTGACCGTGTTCGACGGGTGCCGTCTGCCGCTGAACCCCATGATCGGCGTGATCGGCGTGGCGCCCTCGGGCGATCCGGTGAACTGCGGCACGCCGGGGGCTCATGGCGGCAACATGGATTGCAAGGACATACGCGAGGGCACGACGCTGTACCTTCCGGTGGCTGTGGAAGGCGCGCTGTTCGGTTGCGGCGACATGCACGCGTGCATGGGCGACGGCGAGGTGGGCGTGTCAGGTGCCGAGGCGCCGGGTCATGCCACCATCACGCTGACGGCCCTGCCTGCGCTGCGCATTCAGAATCCGGTGATCGAAACCGCCACCCATGTGGGCACCATCGCCTCGGCGGACACCCTGGACGCCGCTGCCGACCGCGCGGTTCACGACATGCTTGACCTGGTGTGCGCTCGTGCTCAGGTGGCGCCCGAAGAGGCGGCCATGCTGTTCTCGCTTCAGGGAGACGTGAGGGTGTGCCAGATGGTGGACCCCCAGCGCACGGTGCGCTTCATGATGCCCAAGCAGGCGCTGGCCCAGTACGGGTTCGAGCCGCTGCCGTAGGCGTCGCTGCGGGCCTTGACGCGGGCCCTGCCGCACGCACCGCGTCGGGCGACGCCGGGCAAGCGAGCCTGCTGGTATGGGTGAGGGCCCTGCGGTTGCGGGACCCTCGCCTGTTTGCGCTCATGGGCAGGCGGCCTCGGGCGCTTTGCTGCGCGTGCGAGCTTGGGTCTCGGGCTTCCGCGCGTGCGATTCCGGGCCTCGGACCTCGAGCCGCGGGCTCGGCCCCGAGCGCTTCGCCGCGCGCCCGCCTTGGCGCAGGGTGCGCTCAGTCGGTCTTCTGCTGTCGCATTCCCAGGCGCTCCGATGAGGAGTCGTTGGGCCTGCGGGTTTGGTCTACCTCCCATGCGCGGCCGGTCAGGCGCCAGTTGCTGAAGTCCAGCGCATCGCCTTCGATCATGAACTCCAGAATCCTGCGGTCGGCCGTGCCGTCCGACGTGGTCATCAGGTAGCTGCGCGGTCGCTCGACGCTCTCCGGAACCTCGTCCAGAGGCGTGCCGTAGTCACGGTACCGCTCGACGCCCAGGGCCTTCAGGATGGTGGCCGGGTAGTCCAGGTGACTCACCGGCGCCTTCGAGCGCTTCAGGGGCTGGGCGTCCAGCTGGGCGGACTGCGCCGGCTTCACCAGCATGATCGGGCTGGTGGGCTTCTCGATCGGGTCTTTCGTCAGGTACCAGTAGCCGTGGTCGGCGGTTACCACGATGGTGGTGCGGTCGTACAGCCCGAGTCGCTTCAGCTGCCTGATATAGTCCTCCACCATCTTCATCGAGCCCAGGGCCTGGCGATCCAGGTCGGAGTTGCCCGCGCCGATGTTCTCGCCGTTCTCGTCCAGCAGGTAGGGGTAGTGGGTCCCCAGAAGGTGGATGAAGCGAAACGAGCCCTTCTCGCCGGCATCGTCGTCGTTCACGGACAGGCCCTGCGCGCGCTGCTTCTTGAAGTAGGCGGCGTCGTCCATCACGTAGGGGACGCTGTCCGGCGCAGCCTGGTCGGCCATGCGCGCCATCTTCACGTTGATCTCGTCGGTGAAGAACCAGAAGGGCGGCTTCAGCGCCCAGGGAAGGTCGCGGTACAGGGCGATCTTGCCCAGGGCCTTCACGGTTCCCCCGATGTTCAGGCCCTCGGTGGCCGACAGCGGATGCACGTTCAGGGTGTGGCGGGCCATGCGCTGCCAGCCCTCGCCCTCGGCGGTGCTTTCGTAGTAGATGCTGTCGGAGTACACCCCGATGCTGTAGCCCGCGTCCTTGATCGTGGGCAGCAGGTCGCTGTGCCGATAGCGCTGGTGGGTGTACTCGGTCCACAGCTGCTCGTCGCGGGGCAGGTCGCCGGTCAGCAGGTAGGGGATGGCGTAGCGGGTGGGAATGAGGCTGCCCGTGCAGTTTTCGTACCAGGTGAAACCCGTGAACTCGTCGAACATGCCCGGATGGTCGGGCAGCAGCCGCAGCAGGTCCTGCGTGTCGTAGGTGTCCAGCACGAACACCACCACGTTGCTTTTGCCGGACACGTTCAGCAGGCCGCGCTCGGTGACGGTGAGGTCGCCGTTGGCATGGCCTGCGGGCACGGCATCGGCGTGAGGGCCGGGCATGAACAGGCTGCCGAGGGCCACGCCCTGCACGATCGTCAGCGCGCAGCTGAGAGCCACGGCGGCCGCATGGGCACGGGCGCGACTTCGCAGCGAGGCGATCGGGGGCACGGCTATCACCAGCGCCCACACGGCTCCGGTCAGCACGGTGACGGTGGTGTAGCGCTCCCATGCCACGGCGTTGCCGTCTGCGGGGGGCAGGCCCTGGTTCATGAACATGGCCTGCAGGTAGGCGCCCATGGCCAGGCCGAACACCAGCATCAGGGCCGCGCTGAACGCGCGTCCGCGCAGCAGGGTCAGCAGCAGGGTGAGGCCCAGCAGGGCCACGCCTCCCATGGCGAAGGCCACGTGCCAGACGTCGCGGATGCCGAACACCACGCTGCCCACGCTGGCGGCCAGCACTTCAAGCGGCGCCACGACCACCACGGTGACCACGGCGAACAGCGACACCGCGAACGCCAGGCCCAGGCGCGTGCGCCAGCCGGGTCGGTAGGGTCGTGAGCCGCGTGCCGGGCGGGGCTTCCGCCGCAGCCGATCGGCACGGTTGGCGACCGCGTTTCCCCGGGCGTCCAGGCGGTGGATGTCGGGTTCGACCTGCTTGTGGTGATTCTCGTCGATTTCCAGCACGTTCATCAGGCGCTTTCGGGTGCGGCGCATCAGCACGCCCGCCACGGTGGACAGCGCCACCGCCACGCCCGCCAGGGCCTGGATGGTGTAGGTCATCACCGAGGGGTCCACGTAGGCCCACGCTGGGGAGGTCGTGCCCAGCACAAGCAGGCTTGCGCATGCCGCGCACTCAAGAGCGGCAAGCGTTGCGTTCAGCGCGCGGGTGGCGCGCGGCGGGAAGGCGGTCATGGCGCGGGCCTTTCGGTGGGCGATCGGGGGGCGATCGGGGACGATCGGCGCCTTGTGGGGGCACCATACCATTATGAGCCGGAATCGCCCGTCGTCGGTCGTCAGCGGCGGGCGGCGACTGCCGCTGACCGGTGGCGGTCATGCGGAGTCGCTGCTGATCGCCGGCCGCTGGTCGCCGCCGCTGCGAGTCCGTGGCCGGTTCCGGCCGTCGCCCGCTATCAGCTGCCGTCGCGCCAGTACAGGCGGTCAACCCAGCGGCGCTCGTATTCCTCGGTGCCGCCGATCTGCCGCCATCTGCTTCCGGGCGGCACCTTGCGGGTGATCTCGGGCGGCTCGCTGAACTCGAACACCGTGCCGGTGCACGTCCAGTTCGCGAAATCCAGCGCATCGCCTTGAATGGCCAGCTCCATGAAGCCGATCACCTTCAGGTCGGGCGAAGGCGTCTTGATGCAGAAGTAGAAGTTTCGCAGCCGCTGGGGGTCGGTCATGGCGTACATGTCGGGCGCGAAGCCCTCGCGGTTGACGCCAGGCGCCTGGGCCAGCAGCGTGGGCATGACGTCGGCGGTGCAAACGGGGTTGTCCGACACGTCCATCACCCCGGGTCCGCGATCGGGGGCATGCGCCGGCTTCACCAGCATGATCGGGCTCATCTCAAGTTGGCCGTCGATCAGCTGGAAGTTCGACTCCGAGCGGTACCCGTGGTCGGCGGTGATCACGATCGTGGTGTCGTCGTACAGCCCCAGCTCCTTCAGCTGGCGAATGTACTCGCTGACGATGCGCAGGCTGGCGCGCGCCTGCTGGGTGCGCGAGGTCAGCTGGTGCTCGTTCACGTTCTCGTCAAGGGTGTGGGGGTAGTGCGGGCCCTGCAGGTGAATGAAGCGCACCGACCCCGTCGACCCGTCGTCCAGCACCGACAGCCGCTCCTTTCGCAGCCGGTCGTAGTAGGACTTGTCGTTCAGCACGTAGGGCGTGGGGTCGGGCTCCAGTGCGCTCAGCGTGCGCTCCCCGCCTTCCTGACGCGGCGCGGGGCTCAATGCCATGGCGGCGTCGATGTCACTGGTGTACAGGCGGAATCCCGGCTTCAGCACCCAGGGGAGGTCGCGGTACAGCGCGCAGCTCAGCAGCGCGCGGAAGGTTCCCACGGCATCGACTCGCCCCAGTTTCAGGCCGCTGTCGCCGTTGCCGTCCACTCCGTTCACGGTATGCTCGAACAGCCCCGGGGCCTCGCCATCCAGGCTGTCGGAGTACAGCCCCACGCTGTAGCCGGCGCTGGCCAGGGCCTTCAGGTACGGAGCGGTGCGGTAGAACGAGTTCCCGCCGCGAAACGTGCTCTGCGTGGGGTCGGGCACGTTGCCCGTCAGCATGGTGGGCAGCGCCTCGATGGTGGCCGTCATGGTGGGTGCGGAGTTCCTGAACCAGGTGAAGCCCGTCAGCTCGTCCAGGTCGCGAGGATGCTGCTGCATCAGGGGAATCAGGTCGCATTTGGTGTCGAAGCCGTCCAGCACGAACACCACCAGGTTGTTGCGCGGGGTCACCGTGTTCAGACCCGTGCGCGTGATGGCGTAGCGGGTGGGGGCCTCGGCGTCGTCGGCAGCGGGCGATTCCTTGAGGAACAGGCTGGTCACGCCTGCGGCCTGCACCACCAGCAGGGCCGTTGCCACCAGGACGGCCAGGGTCTGGGCGCGTCTGCGGTGCAGGCGGCTGAGAACCAGCGGCCCGGCCAGCAGCGCCAGCCACACGATCAGCGATACGGATGCGATGCCGGTGTAGTCGGCCCATGCGACGGTCTGCCCATCGGCGCTGGGAAGTCCCGGGTTCAGCAGCAGCGCCTGCACGTAGCAGGCCGTGCCGAACCCGAAGGGAGCCAGCAGGGCCGCGTTGAACGCCCGCCCCTTCAGAAGCGAGGTCAGCAGGGCCATCAGGGCGGCGAGGGCCACTGCGGGGACGGCCATGACGTGCCATACCTCGGCCAGGCCGAACACCAGGCTGCCCTCGTTGCCGGACACGATCTCGTACGGGGCGGTGATCAGCAGAGTGCCCGACGCGAAGGCCCACACCACGGCGGCCTTCGCCAGGCGCACGCGCCAGGGGTCGCGGGGGGCTGCCGCATGCTGGGAGCGGCGGGCCTTCTGAGCGCTGAGGCGACGCCGCGGCTCCGGACGGCGCCCTGGGCGATGTCGCGTCCCCTCCGGCGCACCGGCGCCGCCCGCGCGGCGCCGGGCCCGGCCCGCCTCGGGCGCGGCGGCCGGGACGGGCCCTCCCACCGGGCGCCCCTGGGCGTCCAGGCGGCGCACGGCGGGCTCGACCTCCTTGTTGCGGTTCTCGTCGATCCCCAGCGCCCTCACCAGCTTGCGCCGCGTGCGGCGCATCAGCACGCCCGCCACGGTGGACAGCGCCACCGCCACGCCCGCCAGGGCCTGGATGGTGTAGGTCATCACCGAGGGGTCCACGTAGGCCCACGCCGGCGGCGCCAGGGCCAGCGACGCCAGGGCCGCCAGGCACAGCGCGCAGGCGGCGTCGAAGGCGGCCAGGGCGGCGCGGCGCCACAGGGTCGCGGGGCGGGGCGATGCGTGGTTCATGGGGGTGTCCTTTGCGCCTGTATGGCAGCGAGGGCCGCAAGCTGCGCGCTCGCGACCCTCGCCCTGCCGATCTTCTCAGCCTACTGGTAGTTGTACAGCTTGCTCAGCCAGTCGTCTTGGAACTCCTGGGTGCCTTCCAGCTGCTTCCACGTGCTGTCCTTGTACGAGTACACCATGCCGGTGGACGACCAGTTCGAGAAGTCCAGCGCGTCTCCCTTGATCTTCATCTCCTGGAAGCCGATCTCGTCCAGGTTCGCGTCCTTCGTGCAGAAGTAGAAGTGACGCACGCGGTCGGGGTCGGTCCGGTGCTCCATGTCGGGGGCGTAGTTCGTGCGGTCAAGGCCCTCGACGGTGGACACCAGGGTGGGCATCACGTCGGAGGTGTCAACGGGGTTCTGCGACACCTTCATCGGCGCGGCGGACTGCTCGGCGGTGCCTGCCTGCTTCACCAGCATGATCGGGCTCATCTCCATCTGGCCGTTCAGCACGGCGAAGTTCGACTCCGAGCGGTACCCGTGGTCGGCGGTGATGATGATCGTGGCGTTGTCGTACAGCCCCATCTCCTTCAGCTGGCGGATGTACTCGCTGACGATCTTCATGCTGGCGCGCGCCTGCTGCTGGCGCGTGGTGCTGCCCTGCTCCTGCACGTTCTCGTCCAGGGTGTTGGGGAAGTGCGGTCCCAGCAGGTGAATGAAGCGCATGGCGCCGGCGGAGCCGTCATCCAGCAGAGCCAGCTTGTGCGCGCGCAGGTCGTCGTAGTACTTCTTGTCGTTCAGCGAGTACGGCGTGGGGTCGGGCTCAAGGCGATCGAGCACCGCGTGGCCGTTGCGCGTCTGCGCAGCGTCGGCGTGCGGGCGCTCCTCGCGGGTGACCATCGCGTTGTTGATGTCATCGGTGTAGAACCAGAAGGTGGGCTTCAGCGCCCAGGGAAGGTCGCGGTACAGCGCGCATTCCAGCAGGATCTTGCGCGTGCCGTTCTCGTTGATCTTCGCCTTCGATGCGGCTCGATCGTGGGCCTCGCTGGCCTCGTTCTTCGGCAGGCCGTTCACGGTGTGCTCGAACAGGCCGCGCGCCGATCCGTTCAGCGTGTCGGAGTACAGGCCGATGCCGTAGCCCGCCTTCTTCAGGTCAGCCAGGTAGGTCGTGTTGGTGTAGGTGGTGTCGTCGCGGAAGAATCCCTTGTCGGGACTGGGGATGTCGCCGCTCAGCATGGTGGGCAGGGCCTCGCGCGTGGGCGTGAGGGTGGGCGACGAGTTCTGGTACCAGGTGAACCCGGTCATCTCGTCCAGCATGTGCGGGTCGGTCTTCAGAGCGGGGATGAGGTCCTGCTTGGTGTCGAAGCCGTCCAAAATGAACACGATGAGGTTCTTCTTCGGCGACACCGTGTTCAGTCCGGTGCGGGTGATCGCATAGCTGTTGGCCTTGGCCTCCTCGCCCTGCGGGCTTTTGTTGGCCATGTCCACGAACAGGCTTGCCACGCCCGCGCCCTGCACTACGATCAGCGCCAGGGCCAGGCCCGCGGCAACCGACTGGACCAGCTTCACGTTCAGGCGGCTGAGGGCCCAGGGGCCCACCACCACCGCGATCCACACCGCCAGGCTCACCAGCGTGATGGTGGTGTAGTTCGACCAGGTGACAGCCTGTCCGTCGGCGCTGGGAAGGCCGGTGTTCAGGAACAGCACCTGCACGTAGCAGGCTGCGCCGAAGCCGAACAGCAGCAGCAGGGCCAGGTTGAACAGCCTGCCGCGCATGACGGTCAGCACGGCGGTGAGCGCCGCGCACACGATCAGCGCCGGCGCGATCAGCACGGGCCACACCTCGGCCAGGCCGAACAGCAGGCTCTCCTCGTTGCCGGCCACCAGCTCGGCAGGGGCCACGATCATCACGGTGAACACCACGAAGGCCGAAACGGCAAGCGACAGCGCCAGGCGCGTCGCCCAGCCGGGGCGATGGAAGGGCAGGGACGCCCCCTCCGGCGCACCGGCGCCGCCCGCGCGGCGCCGGGCCCGGCCCGCCTCGGGCGCGGCGGCCGGGACGGGCCCTCCCACCGGGCGCCCCTGGGCGTCCAGGCGGCGCACGGCGGGCTCGACCTCCTTGTTGCGGTTCTCGTCGATCCCCAGCGCCCTCACCAGCTTGCGCCGCGTGCGGCGCATCAGCACGCCCGCCACGGTGGACAGCGCCACCGCCACGCCCGCCAGGGCCTGGATGGTGTAGGTCATCACCGAGGGGTCCACGTAGGCCCACGCCGGCGGCGCCAGGGCCAGCGACGCCAGGGCCGCCAGGCACAGCGCGCAGGCGGCGTCGAAGGCGGCCAGGGCGGCGCGGCGCCCGAACATCGGGTTGCTCAGACTCAGGCTAGTCACGGGTCTCGGCCTCCTTCTCGGCGCGGGCTTCCTGGATGGCGATCATGCGATCGAGCAGGTAGGCGCCTGCGGCCTCGGCTCCGCCTCCAATGTTGAAGATCGTCTTGGCGCGCACCTCGGCGATGCGCTGCTTCCAGGCGTCGGCGTTGCCGATCATATCGGCCACGGCGTCACCCAGACCGTCAAGCTTCTCGGGGTCGAACGACACGCCCACCTCGTTGCGCAGGCTGATGTCGGTGGGCTGGATGCCCAGCTCCTGCCAGTCGGGGTTGCCCACCTTCATGGGGGTGTCGATGAACACCGTGGGCTTCAGGGTGGAGAACGAGAACTCGCAGAACACCGACGACCAGTCGGTGATGATCAGGTCGGAGCTGAACACCGTGGCGTTGGAGGTGAAGTCGCGCTCGAAGTACAGGTCGGACTCGGGCACGTGCGCGTAGCGGTTCTGCAGGGCCTCCCAGCGCGCACGGTAGCGCTTCGTGTACTCGGGGTGCGGGCGCACGACCACGCGCCACCCGCGGTTCAGCAGCTGGGCCATCAGGTCGTCGAAGCACACGTCAAGCAGGTTGCTCTCCTGCCACGAGGGAGCGATCAGCACCACGGGACGCTCGCCTGCCCCCGCGGCGGCGGCGCGGTCCTCGTACGCGGCGATGTTGCGGTCAAGCAGGTCGTAACCGCACTCAACCAGCGTTTTCGCAGGCAGCTGGCGCAGCTGCTCGGCGCGGCGCACCTCGTTCACCTGGTGCGGGCCCACGCACAGCAGGGCGTCGAAGTGGTCGTAGGCGTTCTTCGTGGCCGTCAGATGGGTGGACGTCATATGGTGGAACATGAACACGTACTCGTTGTCGTGACGCACGTACGAGCGCTTGATGTAGTAATTGTCCAGGTCCTCCAGGGTGCTCACCACCACGTCGGCATCCATCTTCATCATCAGCGTGATCGAGCGCTGCTGGTCGATGTAGTAGGGGCGGATTCGGGGCTGCTCCTGGGCGATCTTGAAGATCTGGTCGTTGGGGTCGTTCGTCACGTAGTGGATGCTCGCGTCGGAGTTCTTCAGCAGGTACTCGATGGCCCCCTTGAAGTACTTGTAGAAGCCGCTGCCTTCCGAGTAGAACACGATGTGCTTGTTCACCACGTTGAAGAAGCGCTTGTAGTCGGCCTTCTCGCGCTTGGCGAGCGGGTTGGGCTTCCACCACTTGGCCTTGTTGCCGTCCAGCTTGTTCAGCTCCTCGATCTGGACGCGGCTGGCCTCAAGGTCGGCGTAGTCGATGTGCCTCTCGGGCTTGATCATGATGTTCATGAGGGCCTGGATGGCGACTGACGTGAGGTTCGACACGATCCAGTAGAAGGCCATGCCCGCGGCCACGAACACGCCCAGCACCAGCGACAGGCCGATGGACAGGCCGTTGGTGGTGTTCTTCTCGGCGCGCGACTGCTCCTTCTGCAGGGGGTTGATGCGGTTCTGCGCGAAGCCCATCACCACGGCGGACAGGCCCGCCAGCACCGGCATGATCCACGACAGGCCGCCGTCCACCACGGGCACCAGACCCAGGAACTCGGTGCCGGGGGCGCCGTGGTCGGTGATCGAATGGATGACGTCAACCAGTCCGAAAAGAATGATCACCTGGACCGCAAGCGGCACCAGGCTGAGCATGGGGTGGTAGTGCTTTTCCTTGAACAGGGCGCTTTGCTTCTCGCCGATCGCCTCGCGGTCGCCGAAGTAGCGAACCTTGATGCGGTTGAGGTCGGGCATCAGCGCCACCATCACGATGCTGTTCTTCTGACACCATAGCGACATCGGGATGAGGATGATCTTGGTGATGATGGTGAACAGCAGGATGGCCAGCCACCAGTTGCCCGTCAGGGCGTAGCACGGCTGGACGATCATATCCAGCGCGCTTGCGATTGCTGCGAACATAGGTCCCCTTCGTGGTTGCAGATGAAGCACAAGCGAACATTGCGACCGCTCAGTATAGCAAATTAGCGTCGTTGAACATCGGGACGCGGGTCGTACATAAACGGATCAGGCGACAGCGCACGACGCGACGCGCGCAACTGCGGCGTCACGGCGGCAAGGAGATGGGTGAAACGGCGTTTAATCCCAGTTCAGATGGTTGCAGGCTAGGCGGAGCGCTGCTCGCTCGTCCGATCCGCGCGGTCCTCGGCGCGGTAGCGCTCGTAGGCCGCGAAATAGCGCAGGTAGCTGACGGCCGCGCTCAGCAGGGCGGTTCCCAGGCCCACGTAGAAGAAGGCGATGAAGAACCGCGGCACGGCGGGCGTGGAGCGCAGCACGGCTCCCAGCGTCATCATGAAGGCCACGACCAGGTACGACTTCAGGGTGAAGAAGCTCAGCGGATTATTGCGGTCGGTGGGCAGGTTCGAGATCCGCACGCGGTTCTTGCGGGCGATCGACTGGAACATGAAGAAGAACGGCAGGAACACCACCACGGTCAGTGCCACCAACAGCGCATCGAGGTGGGCGGCGTACTCCTCGACGCCCGACTTCAGCACGAACAGGCTGGCCATCAGCCAGACAGCCGTTGCGATGCCTATCAGAGCACGACGCGATGCCATCGCGCTGCCTCCTTTCCGTCTGCGGCCGTGCCGCGGTTGCGCGTCGTCGGGCCGGGGATTGCCCGAGGGCCGAGGACGCGGCTTGGCGGCTACTGCCGGTCGGCTACCGGCACCTTCACGACCACTTTCAGAACCTCGCCCGCGTGCGCGCCGTCGAACAGCCCGGGCTTGTGGGCCTCGCCCGGCCACAGGATGGCGAAGTCGCCCGCGCCCAGATGGACGACGCCCGGCGTGGCGTCGGCCTCGTCAGTGAGCACGCAGTCGTGCCCCTCGTCGCGCGACTGGTACTGCGCGGGGTCGCAGGGGGCCACGGCCACCAGCTCGGACCCTTCCACTACCACCTGCACGTCCGCGTAGCGGAAGTGCTGCTCGTAGGGCTTCTGGTCCTGGGGAACCGGGCGGTAGCGCGCCACGTTGGCGAACACCTCGTCGGTCACCTCCACGCGACCGGGGGCAAGCTTGCTCAGGTCGGTGCTGGTCAGGAAGGCAAAAGCTGCCTGAAAGGCCTCCGGCAGGCCGGCGTAGCGCGCGTGGTTGGCAAGCGTGTCCCTGATCATGGCTCCCCCTGAGCGTTCCGATTCCAACCCCGTGAGTATAGGCGATCGGCAGACGGCGCGCTTCCTGTCGCCGCAAAAGAAAAGTGTCGATATCATAACGGCATTTGTGCTGCTTGGGGTTTTAGCGACGATTCGGAACATCGTGGCTGATGGTGGTCTACAATGCGCCTAATTTTCCCTTGGGCCCCCGGCCCGTGCGTGAACGCGAGGCATTCCCATGAAGTCAGACGACGTGAATCCGAGCATTCGACCCTCCGGTCAGGGCGCAGACGCTGCGTCCGCCGGCGACGGCGCGGCCTTGGCGGGCGGCGCGGCCCCCCTCGCATCCGCCGCAACCCCGCCGACCCCGCCCGTGGCCGACGGCGGTGCCGCGACGGAGGGCTTCGCCGCCATCAACCGCGCGAAGCTCGTGGCCTTTTTCCGGGCGGGCGTGAAGGACAAGCAGATGTTCGGCTACGAGCTGGAGCACATCGTGCTGCGCAAGGACACCGAGGGTCCGGTCAGCTACGACGAGCCCGGCGGCATTCGCGAGGTGCTTGAGCGCATGGCGCCCCAGTACGAGCGACGCATCAGCCATGATGACGACCTCATGGGCCTGGTGCGCGGCAACGAGGTGGTGTCGCTTGAGCCCGCCGCCCAGATCGAGGTGTCGGCGGGTCCCTTCAGCAAGGTCAGCGACGCCGAGCAGTCGTACCTGTCGTTTCGCGAATCGCTCGACCCGGTCCTCGAGGAGCTGGGCCTGTTCACGCCCATGGTGGGGTACAACCCTTCGGTGAAGGCCTCCGAGCTGCGGCTGATTCCCAAGTTTCGCTACGACAGCATGGACCGCTTCCTCAGCGCCGAGGCCTACGCCGGCGTCACCATGATGCGCGGCTCGGCATCGCTGCAGGTGTCGATCGACTATCACAGCGAGCAGGATGCCCTGTGCAAGTTCCGCATTGCCGAGGCGATCGCCCCTATCCTTGCGCTGATGTGCGACAACTCCCCCCTTTACGAGGGCGAGGTGCGCACGTCGCAGATGGTGCGCATGGGCGTGTGGGATGCTATGAACCAGGACCGCGTGGGCGTGGTGCCGGGATCCCTCGACCCCGATTTCTCGTTCGAGCGCTACGCCGATTACATCCTCAGCCGCGGCGCGATCCTGGTTCCCGATGGCGATGAGTGGCGCTACGTGGGGAACCAGACGTTCTACGAGGTGTACGCCGACCGCGAGATGACCGACTTCGAGGTGGAGCACGCGCTTTCGATGGTGTGGCCCGACGCGCGCCTGAAGAACTTCGTCGAGATCCGCCCCGCCGATGCCATGCCCTTCGACTTCAGCCTGGCCTACGTCACGCTGATCAAGAGCCTGTTCTACGGGCCCGCGAACCTTGAGGTGCTGGACGCGCTGCTGCGCGGGGTTACCGAGGACGACGTGCGCGCGGCCAAGCACGACCTGTTCCGGAGGGGCTACGCGGCGCGGGTGTACGGACGCTCGATGGAGTTCTGGGTGGACCTGCTGATGAACCTGGCGGTGGGCGCGGCCGGCCCCGACGAGGCGTTCTACCTGGAGCCGCTGCAGTCGATGACGCGCAATCGCTTCACCCTGGCCGACGCCTACCAGGATCCCGGCAAGCGCGAGCCCGGCTACGACGAGAGGATCCAGGCGGTCTTGGAGCGCTCGGGCGCCCCGCGCGTGGGCATCTTTCCGCGCTACGACTTCGAGCTGACCGGCATCTCGCTGTCGGAGGGGTACACCACCGGCGTGCTGGCCGCCGGCGGCCTTCCGGTGGTGCTGCCCCTCACCGACAACCCGCGCATGCTGGAGAAGATCGTCGAGGTGTGCGACGCGTTCATCATCCCCGGAGGTCAGGACATCGACCCCAACTTCTACGGGCAGAAGCGCAACCTGCGGCTTCATCGGGTCACGCGCCAGCGAGACGAGATGGAGCTGGCGCTGATTCCGCGGATCCTGCAGGCGCGGAAGCCCATTCTGGGCATCTGCCGCGGCATGCAGGCTCTGGCCGTGGCGAACGGGGGAACGCTGTTCCACGACATCCACCTGACGCATCCCGAGTCGGCCATCGGTCACGTGCAGGGGCGGCCCTTCGACGCGCCGCGCCACGAGGTGGAGGTGGTGCCGGGAACGCGCCTGGCTCAGATCACCGGTCGCCGGCGCTTCGGCGTGAACACCATTCACCACCAGAGCGTGAAGGACCCGGGCGCCAACATGGTGGTGTCGGCGCGGGCCGACGACGGCGTGGTGGAGGCCATCGAGATGACGGGCGACACCTTCGTGGTGGGCGTGCAGTGGCATCCTGAGCTGCTGTGGCGCACCGAGGATTCGTCGCACAGCCTGTTCCGGGCCTTGGTTCACGCCGCGGTGTCGAAGGGCGCCGCCGACTCGCTGAACTCAGCCGGCCTGTAGAGCCGGGCGCGCCCCGGAGCGGCCAGGTTGGCTGCCGGGACCGCGGGCCGCGCCGTGCCGCGCACGCCGTGCGCTGCGCGGCGCCGGTCGGGTGCGCGGCGTCCTTCGAGCGCGATGCGCGGTTGGGGGGAAGGGGGTCCGGAGCGCCGCTCTCGGGGGCGCCAGGCCGTCTTCCTCCGTCACGCCCAGGGGGCCGCGTCCGCGCCCCGCGTTTCGCAGGGCGGGGATGAGGAACACGAGCGCGCGAGGGGGCTTCCCGCGTTGCATCCCGCCTCCATTGCTTTACCAGCTTGTAACGAATGGCCAGTTCAGAGTGTGTTAAGGTGGGAAACCGTAAAAAGGCGCCCGTTCGGGCGCATCCGTTTTTCGCAATCGAGAGGCATTACATGGCGCAGCAAGACAAGCCGAAGGAGCCCCTTACCTGGCACCGCAGCGTGTACATCGACGAGGTGCAGGGCCATCAGGACGCCTTCATGAAGTTCCTGAACTTCACCTACTCCGCCACGAAGGCGGCGGGGCTGATGCTGGCGGCGGCGGTGATCGCTCTGGTGGCCACCAACGCCGGCGCCTACGAGCTGGTCATGTCGCTGTGGGGAACCGAGCTGGGCTTCATGGTGGGATCCTACGAGGCCACCATGACGCTGGGCGAGGTCATCAACGACGTGCTGATGGCCGTGTTCTTCCTCTTGGTGGGTCTTGAGATCAAGTACGAGATGACTGCGGGCGACCTGGTGGACGTGCGCCAGGCGCTGCTTCCCATCATTGCCGCCGTGGGCGGCGTGGTGGCGCCGATCGGCATTTATATGGCGTTCAACGGGGGAATCCCCGAAACCAGTCACGGCTGGGGCGTCCCCACCGCCACCGACATCGCGTTTGCCCTGGGCATTCTGTCGCTGCTGGGCAGCCGCGTGCCCAGCGGGGTGCGCGTGTTCCTCAGCACGCTGGCCGTGGCCGACGACATCATCGCCATCATCGTGATCGCGGTGTTCTACGGCCATTCCCCCTCGCTGATGTGGCTGGGCTGCGTGGCCGTGGTGCTGGCCGTGCTGGTGGCGATGAATCGCAGGCATGTGTACTCGCTGGCTCCCTACCTGGCCGTGGGCGTGGTGCTGTGGTACTGCGTGTTCATGTCGGGCGTGCACTCCACGATCGCCGGCGTGCTGCTGGCCTTCACCATTCCGGCCGGATCGCGCATCGACCTGCGCCGTTTCGTCGGCTGGAGCGCCAGCGCCGCGCGCAAGGTGCAGAGCCAGTACGACCCCAACGTGCACGTGTCGGCTCAGGAGGGCTATCTGAAGACGGTGTCCAGCATCAGCCATGTGGCCCGTCAGGTGGTGCCCCCGGCAACGCGTCTTGAGCACAAGCTGTACCCGTGGGTGTACTTCGGCATCCTACCGCTGTTCGCCCTGGCCAACGCCGATGTGTATCTGGGTGGCACCAGCGTGCTGGAGCTGATGGACAACC
This sequence comes from Berryella wangjianweii, assembly GCA_013201155.1. GTDB lineage: Bacteria > Actinomycetota > Coriobacteriia > Coriobacteriales > Eggerthellaceae > Berryella > Berryella wangjianweii. The sequence goes on from CP053716.1 coordinate 1,377,556, forward strand.
CCGTGTTCTTCGGCGTGTTCCTGGGTCTGCTGGTGGGCAAGCCGTTGGGCATCCTGCTGTTCAGCTTCGTGGTGGTGAAGCTGAAGGTGTCCAGCCTGCCCGAGAACACCAGCTGGATGCATCTCACCGGCGCGGCCATTCTGGGCGGCGTGGGATTCACCATGGCGATCTTCGTGGCGAACCTGGCCTTCCCCGACGCGGCCCACGTGGTGAACGCGAAACTGGCCATCCTGCTGGCGTCGGCCACGGCGGGCGTGGTGGGCTTCACCTTCCTGGCGGTGAAGGCCAAGTCCGACCAGCGGCGAGGCGTGGCCTACCTGACGGCCAGCGTCGATACCGAGCATCAGCACACGGCTGCGGCCGAGGCCGCCCAGCACAGCAAGGAGCTGCTGGACGCCATCGACAGCCCGCTGGTGCGCAGCGAGCTGGAGCAGGCTCAGCGGATGTCGGAGTGCGGCGTGGCCGAGGTGGTGGTTGACCTGGGTGCCGATGGCCGGTTCGGGCATCAGGACGACGAGGCCGACCAGGGTGGCGCTTCGCAGGGGAAACGCTAGCGCGCGTCCTCGGCCACGCGCGAGCCGCGCGGTTCATTCGGGGAATCCGCATGCGATTCACCTGGTGCGCGTGGTCGCGGGGTTGTCGGATCGCTACGATGGCGCAGCATACAGATAGGTACGTCTCACGGGGATGGGTTCGCGCCCGCCCCTCGTACGAGGAGGTCGAGCCATGTCGCTTCCCGCATCCGACCATCGAAAGCAGCCTGACCTGCGCACTGCCGCGGACTTGGGCCCTGTGCTTCCGCTGACGGCGGAGGTGATCGACGATCATCTGGTGGTGGGCGGCGTGGACCTGGTGGCCCTTGCGCGTGAGCAGGGCACGGCGCTGTACGTGTACGACGAGGCCGACCTGCGCGATCGCATGAGGCGCTATCGGACCGCGTTCGGCCGCGTGTACCCCAACTCCGGCGTGCTGTATGCCGGCAAGGCCTTCATGAACAAGGAGGTTCTGCGCATCGCCCAGCAGGAGGGGATGGAGCTTGACGTGTCGGGCGGCGGCGAGCTGGCCTGCGCGCGCGCCGTGGGTTTCCCGATGAACCTGGTGCACATGCACGGCAACAACAAGACGCCTGCTGAGCTGCGCGAGGCCATCGGTGCGGGCGTGGGCATCATCGTGGCCGACAGTCGCATCGAGGTGGGCCGCATCTCGCAGATCGCGGGCGAGCTGGGCGTCACCCAGCGCATCTACATGCGCATCACGCCGGGCGTCGAGGCCGATACGCACGAGTACATCCGCACAGGCTGCGAGGACTCGAAGTTCGGCTTCACCATGCAGGATGACTTCGCCTTCCGCTGCGTGAAGGATGTGATGGCCTTCCCCCATGTGAAGCTGGCGGGCTTTCACTGCCATATTGGGTCGCAGATCTTCTCGCTGAATCCGTTCAGGGAGGCGGCCCAGGTGATGGTGGGCTTTCTGGCGCGGGTGCGCGATACGTACGGGCTTGAGGTGGAGGAGCTTGATCTGGGCGGCGGTCTGGGCGTTGCCTACACCGCCGAAGACCAGCCCAGCAGCATTGAGGACTTCGCCCAGGTAGTGGGCGGCGCGGTGACCGAGTTCTGCCAGCGTTTCGAGCTGCGCCCTCCGCGTCTTCTGGTAGAGCCCGGCCGCAGCCTGGTCGCCAACGCGGGCATTACGCTGTACACGGTGGGCATCATCAAAACCCTGCCCGACATTCGCAAGTACGTGGCCGTGGACGGCGGCATGTCCGACAACATCCGCACGGCCCTGTATCATGCCGATTATGAGCCAGTGATTGCCAACAAGGCTGGTCAGCCGCGCATGCAGATCGTCACGCTGTGCGGCAAGCACTGCGAGAGCGGGGACGTGGTGGCGCTTGACATGCCCCTGCAGCAGCCCGATCTGGGCGACGTGGTGGCCGTTCTGGCCACGGGGGCGTACTGCCATACCATGGCGTCGAACTACAACGGACAGCCGCGTCCGGCCGTGGTGTTCGTGAGGGACGGTCAGGCGCGCGTGGTCACGCGCCGCGAGACGTACGACGACCTGATGAGGCGCGATCTGTAGAGCGGCGAGGATGCGCGGAGCGCTGCGGGGAGCGCGCGGTCGCGCTTGCCGCCGGGAGCTTGCGTGCAAACGCCGCAGCGAACAGGCGCCGGGCGCGGGATCGGGCACGGGCTGCAGGCGCCGCGGCGCTGACCGACACGTTCGACGCGCCTGATGCGCTTGGCGCTCCTGGTGCGCCCGACAATGCCGAAGGGCAGGATGAAAGGGGATTGGCATGGCAGTGAAGGTGGGCCTGATCGGCACGGGGACGGTGGGCGCGGGGTGCCTTGACATCCTGCGGAACCATCATGACGATTTCGCTGCGCACTACGGGGTTGACCTGGAAGTGGTGCGCGTGTGCTCGCGTCAGCCCGACGTGGCGCGCGCCTACGGCTACGGCGACGTGTTCACCCCCGACTATCGCGAGGTGGTGAACGATCCCGAGGTGCAGCTGGTGGTCGAGCTGATCGGCGGCACCGATGCCGCACACGACGTGGTGGCCACGGCCCTGCGCAACGGCAAGGCGGTGGTGACCGCCAACAAGGCCCTTATGGCCACGGCGGGCGAGGAGCTGTTCTCCTTGGCTAATGAAAGCGGTGTTGAGCTGGCCTTCGAGGCCAGCGTGGGCGGCGGCATCCCGATCATCGGGCCGTTGAAGCACTCGCTTACCGCCAATGGGATCTCGAAGGTGATGGGCATCGTCAACGGCACTACCAACTACATGCTCACCCAGATGGACGAGCACGGGGTGGGCTATGACGAGGCGCTGAGGGACGCTCAGCAGCGGGGCTTCGCCGAGGCGGACCCGTCTGCCGACGTGGACGGCCTGGACGCTGCGGCGAAGATCGCGATTCTGTCGTCAATCGCCTTCGGCTCACGGGTGACGCTGTCCGACGTGCATGCCGAGGGAATCCGCAACGTCAGCACCACCGACCTTGAGGCCGCGCGCGACATGGGCTACTGCGTGAAGCTGCTGGCCCTGGGCGCGCGCACGCCCGAGGGCATCGACGTGCGCGTGCATCCCACCATGCTTCCGCTGTCGCACCAGATGGCGAAGGTGTCAGGCGTGTTCAACGCCATCTACGTGGTGGGTGACGCCGTGGGCGAGACGATGTTCTTCGGCGAAGGCGCCGGCGCGGGTCCTGCGGCCAGCGCGGTGATGGGCGACGTGATCGAGGTGGCGCGCCATATGGTTATGGGCGTGACCTCGTTCGTGGGCTGCACGTGCACGCGCAGCCTGCCGATCGTGCCCATGGACGACCTTGAGACGAAGTACTACATTCGCTTCCCTGTTGCCGACCGTCCCGGCGTGCTTGCCTCGATGGCCGGCGTGTTCGCCGACTTCGGCGTCAGCATCTACTCGGTGGTGCAGCGCGGCAAGAAGGAAGCCGGCTCGGTGGAGGTGGTGTACGTGACGCATACCGCTTGCGAGCGCGATATCCGCGCGGTGGTGGCGCAGATCGCCTCTCAGGATGATGTGCTGCGAGGCGAGCCCTCGATCATTCGCGTGGAGGATTAGCATGACCGATACATCTGCCTGCAGCGCCTGCGGCGTCGTGTTCGACTGCGATGGCACGCTGCTGGACACGATCGATGCGTGGCACCGGGCCGAGGCCCACGTGGCTCAGCAGGCGGGCGTCAGTCTGTCACGCGCCGACCGCGACGTGCTGAACACGCTCACCCTTCCCGAGGCCGCGGCCTTCTTCCATGAGCGCTTCGGCGTGGGGGACAGCGCGCCGCAGGTGGCCGAGCGCATCGAGGAGTTCATGATGAGCTTCTACCGCACGCAGTGCTGCGAGCGCCCGGGCGCGTTGGCCTTCGTGCGCGGCCTGCGGCAGGCGGGCGTGCGCATGGTCGTGGCCTCGTCCAGCCCGCGCGCGTTCATCCAGGCGGGCCTTGAGCGCTGCGGGTTCCTGCCTTACCTGGACGGCGTGGTTTCGGTGGACGACGTGGAGGGCTCGAAGCGCGACCCGTTCATCTACCGGCATTGCTGCGAGCTGATGGGCGTTGAACCCGAGCGCGCCTGGGGATTCGATGACTCCGCCTATGCCGTTGCCGCCATGACCGAGCTGGGCATGATGTGCGTGGGCGTGTACAGCTCGCCCCTGTGCGGCAGCTACGTGCAGCTGGCGCGCCATGCGAGGTTCGTGATCCAGCGCTTCGACGAGCTGGACCCCGCTGTGTTCGCACAGCGGATGGCAGAAGGGGCCGCTGCGAGCCGTTAGCGCCAGGGGTCGGCTTCGAACAGGGGAGGCTCGTCGCGGCGATCGGAATACGGGTCGTAGCCGTCGTCGTCTTCGGTGGCGGCGCGCAGATAGGGGCTGCGCTCCGGCGATCCTTGCGTTGAGGCGGAAGCGGCCTGCGTGACCGGCCCCGGCCCGGGGGCGTCGTCCGCCCGCTGGCCGGCCAGCCGCACGTCGTAGGGCGTGGTCTGGTACACGTAGTAGTTCAGCCAGTTGGTGTACAGCAGCTGCGCGTGCGCGCGCCAGGTGCACAGGGGCCGGCTGCGGGGGTCGTCGTTCGGGTAGTAGTGCGCGGGCAGGTTGGGGTTCATGCCCAGGGCCACGTCGCGGTCGTACTCGACCTTCAGCGTGTCAGCGTCGTACTCGGGATGCCCGAAGGCGAAGAAGTGCCGGCTGTCGATGGACTTTGCCAGGTACACGCCGGCTTCTTCCGACACGGCCACCAGCTCAAGGTCGGGATGCGCCTCGATGTCGGCGGCCCGCACCTCGGTGTGGCGCGAATGCGGTGCGCGGAAGCGCTCGTCGAAACCGCGCACCAGGGGAGACGTCGTCTTCACCAGGTCGTGCTCGAACACGCCGAACACCTTGCGCGGCAGGTCGTGCTTGGGAATGCCGTAGTGGAAGTAGATGCCTGCCTGCGCCCCCCAGCATATATGGAAGGTGGAGTGCACATGGGAGCGGCTCCACTCCATGATCCGGCACAGCTCGTCCCAGTAGTCCACGTCCTCGAAGCGCAGCGTCTCCACCGGGGCGCCCGTGACGATCAGGCCGTCGTAGTGCTCGTCGCGCACCTCGTCGAAGGTGCGGTAGAAGGCCTCCAGATGCGCGCGCGAGGTGTTCTTCGCCTGGTGGCTGGCTGTTTGCAGCAGATGAACCTCGATCTGCAGCGGGGTGTTCGACAGCTTGCGCATGATCTGCGTCTCGGTGGCCACCTTCGTGGGCATCAGGTTCAGCAGCATCACCTTAAGGGGGCGAATATCTTGGTGAAGCGCACGGAATTCGGTCATCACGAAGATGTTCTCGCCTTCGAGCACGCTGGTTGCGGGCAGGGCGTCGGGAATTCTGATCGGCATGGGAAGCGGCCTCCTTCCGTGGCAATGCGGGTATCATACCCCGCCTGACCTGAACCCCGAGAGATCCCATTCAAGATGTGATCTGTGCGAAATGAGAAAAAGCCCGATCACAGCCATCGTGACGTTGACGTTTCAGAAGCAGGCGACATACAATGTGCAGGTTCGCTTTCAAAAGCCCCGTGACGCATGGGCAGAGGAGGCGCCCGCGAAGGAGTCCAGGCCTAAGCGAGCGCGTCGGCGTAGGAACCCGGCATCCGCTCACCTGTGCACTTTTGAAAACCAACACCCGCGCAAGCGGACGGGGGCGACGCCGTCGCACCCGTGCAACATTGGAGGAAACGAAGTGAAGACGTATTACGCAAAGCCCAACGAGGTTGAGCGCGGCTGGGTCGTGATCGACGCCGAGAACCAGATTCTCGGACGTCTTGCCGTTGAGGCGGCCAAGATCCTGCGCGGCAAGAACAAGCCGCAGTACACTCCGCATGTTGACACCGGCGATTTCGTGGTGATCATCAATGCCGAGAAGGTGCGCGTGACCGGCAACAAGGCCACCGACAAGCGTTACTACCGCCACAGCGGTTATCCCGGCGGCCTGAAGTCCGAGTCGTTCAACGAGGCCATCGCCAAGCACCCCGAGCGCGTGCTTGAGCATGCCATCAAGGGCATGCTTCCCAAGACCCGCCTCGGCCGGGCAATGGGCAAGAAGCTCAAGGTGTACGCTGGTCCTGAGCATCCTCATGCAGCTCAGCAGCCGCGTGAGTTCAAGATGGAGGGCTAGTCATGGCAAATGAGGCACTGTATTACGGCACTGGCCGCAGGAAGAACGCCGTTGCGCGCGTGCGCTTGGTTCCCGGCACCGGCAAGGTGACGGTCAACGGTCGCGAGGCGATCGACTACTTCGGTCGTCAGGCGCTGGTGGACGTTGCCCTGGCTCCGTTCAAGGTTACGGACACCGTCGGTCACTTCGATGTGATCGCCCTGCTGAACGGCGGCGGCATTGCCGGTCAGGCTGGCGCTCTGCGTCACGGCATCTCGCGTGCCCTTCTGGCGGCGGGCGAGTATCGCCCCGAGCTGAAGAAGGCCGGCTTCCTGACCCGCGACCCCCGTATGGTGGAGCGCAAGAAGTACGGTCTGAAGAAGGCCCGCAAGCGTCCGCAGTTCTCGAAGCGCTAGGCGCTCGACGCGAACGCAGCGATTTCATCGCACTGCCTGGAACCCGTCCTTGTGGCGGGTTCCTTTTTTGTGCGGCGTTGGCCGCAGGTGGAAGGTCAGGTTGGAAGCGCACGTGCGTCACATTTACGAGAAGGCGGGCGTGGCCACGCGTCAGCAGCTGATCGACGCGCTTGAGGATGATGCGCAAGGGTGAGGGATTCCGCATTGCACGTGCGATAGTCGCGCACCCGCATGCGCTCGGTGCCGTGCACGGCACCCGGCCGAGAGCGATGCGGCACCGTGAGCCGTTCCCGCGCGGCGCTTGCCTGAGGCTGCCGTGCGCAGCATGCACCGGGCGGCAATCGCGCGGCAATCGCGGGGCCATTGCAGGGCAAGCGCATGCCAATCGTGCACAGCCAGCCGATTGCGGGGCAGATGCGCGAAGCTTGGCGGACGCCCCGAGTCGTCGTGTCCTTCACAGAGTGAACATAATTGAGATGTCCATCATATGGGCAGTTCAGAAGGGGTTATCACCCATTTTGGGTAGGGGTTATACCCCTGGGGGGATGGAAATAGCCCCTTTCGGCGGATGCATTCCCGAAGGGGTTTCCCTAGTATTCAGTCTATCCGCTGTTACCGCGCGCGGACGTACCTGTGGGTGTGCGCAGCGCATGGTGGCAAGGAGGGGCAAGCTGTCGATCATACGAACCGATCAAGGCGGGTGACGCTACGTTGCCGGCCGGCCGGCCTGTGATCGAAGGCTTGCCGATGGGGCGCCGCATGGCGACCGCAATGAGGGGGCGTAAGGGACGCCACCTTGAAATAGGCACTCGACGTGAGAGAGGGAGTTGATAATGGACGAGAACACCAAGGTCGATCAGAGCGCCGCCGAGCCGGCGCCCAAGAAGTCGAAGAAGAACCGCTTCGTGATTCTGGGCGTGGTCGCGGTTGTCGTGATCGCACTGGGCGCGGGGTTCTGGAAGTGGCACGAGACGGCGGGCTTCTGCGCTGCGATCTGCCACACGCCCATGGACGAGTACTACGACACCTGGGCGAACGGAACGGTTGACAAGAGCGGCAACCCTGTTTCCAACCCGGCGGGCATGCTGGCCTACGCTCATGCGAACTACGATCGCGCGGGCAACCAGGTGGAGCACGGTGCGGGCATGCAGTGCATGGACTGCCACATCCCCACCATTTCCGAGCAGGTTCACGAGGCTCTGTCGTGGGTGACCGGCGATTACGAGTACCCGCTGGAGAAGCGCACGCTGGACGACCTGGTGGCTGCTCGTGGTCTTGAGAACAGCAGCGAGTTCTGCATCAACGACGCCTGTCATGCCGACCTTCAGAGCAAGGATGCGTTCGTTGCCTCCACGGCGGGGCTGAGCGCCGCCCGCAACCCGCACACCATGCCTCACGGCAAGGTCGATTGCGGCGAGTGCCACAACGCCCATACGGTGTCCACCAACTTCTGCGGAAGCTGCCACGCCGACTCCCCGGTTCCCGAGGGATGGGTGTCGTACAAGGACTTCAAGGCTATGAGCGCCAAGAAGTAGCGCCTGCGCATATCAAGCTCGCACGAGCCTGTCAGCGTGGAATCGAAGGCCCTGGGCACTGCCCGGGGCCTTCTTCGCTGCAGGCGCTTTCCTATCGGGTCCTGCCGCACCGGCACCCAACCCGAAGGGCGAAAGCCGCGCCTTGGCGAAAGCCGCGTCGCAGGGTCGCGGCAATGCGCCCTCGGTGCGATGAATCGGTGCACATAAGCGCCCCCATCTGGTCGATTCGGGGCGGCGGTGTACAATCGTCGCAGATAGAGCGCGCATGTTGCTGGATGCATGCGCGCGCCTTCGGGAAAGGGAGGGTCATGGCAGGCATACCTGAAGTGGAGTTCATCTGGAAGAACGGCAAACTGGTTCCGTGGGCCGAGGCCACCACGCATGTGCTGAGCCACTCCCTGCATTACGGCTCGGGCGTGTTCGAGGGCATTCGCTGCTACGAGAACCCCAAAACCGGAAAAAGCTACGTGTTTCGCCTGGTGGAGCACATGGAGCGCTTGGAGCGCAGCTGCAAGATCGCTCAGATCGAGCTGCCCTACACCGCCTCGCAGCTGGCTGAGGCCACGTTGGAGGTCATTCGCGCCAATGGTCTGAGCAAGTGCTACATCCGCCCCATCGTGTACCGCGGCTACGGCGTGATGGGCATCGACCCCACCGGGTCCGCCACCGAAGTGGCGATCGCCGTATGGCCCTGGGATGCCTACCTGGGCGAGGAGGCGCTGGCTCAGGGCGTGAAGGTGGGCGTGTCGTCGTGGCGCCAGCGTTCGGTGAACGCGATTCCGCCTGCGGTGAAGTCCACGGCATCGTACATGAACTCGCTGCTGGCCAAGCTTGAGGCCAAGGCGCACGGCTACGACGAGGCCGTGATGCTGAACGAGGCCGGACTGGTGTGCGAGGGCACGGGCGAGAATCTGTTCGTGGTGCGCAACGGCGTGATATCGACCCCGCCGCTATCCGACGGCGTGCTTGAGGGCATCACGCGCGATTCGGTGCTGCAGATCGCCACAGATCTGTTCGAGGCCGGCGACCTGGACGTGTGTCCGCTGGAGGAAAGCCTCACGCGCACCGACCTGTACGTGGCTGACGAGGTGTTCATGACCGGCTCGGCCGCCGAGGTCACCCCGGTGGCCAGCGTGGATGGCCGTGTGGTGGGCCAGGGTGCCCGCGGCCCGGTTACCGAGGCGCTGCAGAGGCGCTTCTTCGACGTGGTGTACGGCAACGTCGAGCAGTACGAGCACTGGCTGACCGAGCTGTAGGCTCGCGGTTTCAGCGAAGGGCGCGGGCGTCGCGGCGTGCGGCGCGTGCGCCCTTTCATCTGCCCCGTGCCCGCGCGTGCGGGCAGCCTATAAGGAGTTTTGATGTCTGACCTGCGCACTCATGAGGTTGACGACCTGCTGAGCGTTCTGTGCTCCATCGACGACCCCGATGCCCTGTACGGGCTGCTCGAGGACCTGTACACCATCAGGGAGATTCGCGAATCGGCTCGTCGTCTCAGCGTGGCGCGCATGCTGGACGAGGGGCTTTCGTATGCGGTCATCGAGCAGCGCACCGGCGCCTCGGCCACCACCATTGCCCGCGTGTCGAAGTGCCTGGCACATGGGTCGGGCGGTTATCGCACGGCTCTTGACGCCTTGGCCGCGCGCGCGGAAGCGTAGGTCGCCGCTTACCCCGCTTTAGCTGGCAGCTAATGAATTGACCAGCGCGCTTGCCTAACATCTTCCGATGTTGGTTAGACCGATATTGGAAAGAGGACATCATGGAAAGCAACGCGACCGCCCCTCAGAAGGGCACTCCCGCCGTGGCCATCGCCGGCTTGGTGATCGGCATTCTGGCTGCGCTCACCTCGTTCATTCCCATCATCAACAACGTCTCGTTCATCCTCGCCCTGGTGGGCGCGGTACTGGGCGTAGTCGGCGTTATCCAGACCAAGGGCGGCAAGCGCGGCGGCAAGGGCCTGGCCATTACGGCGCTGGTGGTGAACATCGTGGCCATCGTCATGGTGCTGGCCACGCAGGCGCTGTTCTCGGCGGCCATCGACAGCGCCATGGAAAGCACGAAGGCGACCAACGTGGCCTCTCAGTCGGCCGAGACGGCCTCCGAGCAGAAGAGCGAGGCTGCGCCTGCCGAGAAGTCCAAGAAGAAGGGCCGCGAGTACGCGGTGACCATCGACTCGGCCAAGGTGGTGGAGTCCAAGTACCAAAAGGGCACGAAGATCATGGTGATCACGTACAGCTGGACGAACACCGAAGAGAAGGACAGCGCGTTTATCTCCACGCTCAGCGCGCGGGCCTTTCAGAACGGCGTCGAGCTGAAGCACAGCCTGATGTTCGACAAGGAGGGCACGGATGCCACCGCGCAGGTGAAGCCCGGTACCGCGGTTCAGACGCAGATGGGCTTCGAGCTTGCCGATTCCAGCGAGGTGACCGCCGAGGTGAAGCCGATCATCTCCCTCAACGGCGACAAGGATATTCTTGACACCAAGACCTTCAGCGTTGAGTAGCGACCTTGGGTAGTACACTGGGGCGCGGGGGCCACTCCCCGCGCCCGCGTCGTGTGGGGGTGCCCGCGTGTCGGGTTCCCAGTCTGCGCCTTCGCCGTGCATGGGGTGCGCGCATGGCCCGCGTTATGCCCACCACCGGAGCGAAAGGCACCGCCATCATGGAGGAGCCCCTTACCGAGCACCTGCTCAGCGAGCTTCTGCGGTCATCCGATCCAGCGTGTTTCGCCGTTGAGCGACTGGCTGACCCACCCACGCTGTCGGCGTACCTGAACGAGCTGCTGAACCAGAAGGGCTTGGTGCGTTCGAAGGTGGTTGCCGCCGCAGGCGTGAATCCCACCTTCGGCTATCAGATATTCACGGGCGCACGGCGCGCCTCGCGCGATGTGCTGCTGCAGCTGGGATTTGCCCTGGGCTGCGATCTTCGTCAGATGAATAGGCTGCTGCAGGCGGGCGGAGCCAACGGGCTGTACTGCAAGGGTCGCCGCGATGCGATCATTATTTTCGGTATCGACCGAGGTCAGAGCATTGCCCAGGTGAACGAATCACTCTACAATCTGGGAGAGGCCACCATCGGATAGCGCTGCGCCGCGTACGGGCCTGCGGTTACGGGATGCCAGATACGGAACGGAGCGCGCCACATGAGCGATCGAGAGCTGAGGCGCTACCTTGCCGCCCTCGATCACGAGGCGCTGTATCGGGTGGTCACGGTGCTGAAGGCGTCCGACGCCGAGGACACTCAGCTGGTGTTCCTGACCCAGGCGCTGTCGGACGATCAGCCCGCCGACCTGTACGTGCGCAAGCTGATCGTGCGCTCGTCCGGCTTGGGAGCGTCCTACGAGCGCTTGTTCCAGGCTCAGCAGAGCGGCAGCGCCCTGAGCTTCTTTCCGCGTATTTTCGAGTGCTACCGCAACGACACCCACCTGGTGGTGGTGATGGAGTACGTGAAGGGCGACACCCTTGAGCGTTACGTGGCCGACGGGCGGGCAGGCGAGTGGCTGGCGGCGCAGCTGTTCCCCTCGATCTGCGAAGGCGTGCGTCAGCTGCACGAGGGCTTCGACCCGCCGCTGATCCATCGCGACCTGAAGCCCTCCAACGTGATGGTGCGTGACCGTGCCCCCGTGATCATCGACCTGGGCATTGCGCGCAGCTTCGACCCCGATGCGCAGGCCGACACGCAGTGTTTCGGCACGCGCACGTTCGCGCCGCCCGAGCAGTTTGGATACCAGCAGACCACGGTGCGCAGTGACGTCTATGCGTTGGGCATGCTGCTGGCCTACTGCCTGACAGGGGCCGAGCTGGTCGCGCCGGGTCGGGTCGATGCGCCTGCCCTGTGCACGGTGTCGCTGCCCTTGCGCAGGGTGATCGCGCGCGCCACGGCCTTCGACCCCCAGGGCCGCTACCCGTCGGTGCGCAGTCTGCAGCAGACGTTCAGCCTGGCTGCGCGCAACGTGCGCGTGAAGGGGAATCGGTGGGAGGAGGACGCCGCCCCGAGCGCGGGCGGCGTTGATGCGGCGTCCGGCCCGCTGCGCGCCGCACCCGTGCTCGACTCGCCGTCTGTCGAGCCCGCGCTCGACCCGTTGTGCACCGTGCCCTCGTGCGAATCGCCCGTTCCTGCGTTGCCTGATTCGCCTGGGCCTGAGTCGGGCGCGTCGCTTGCGCCCGACTTGCCGTCTGTCAAGCTTGCACCCGACCTGGTGCACGCCGCGTGCGAACCATTTGCACCCAGGCCGCCTGCGCCCAAGCCGACGGACCTGCTGCGCACGTTCCGGGATGGCCGCGCCCGCCTGCGCGTGCAGCGACCGCGCGGCCTGTGGCGCCTGTACGACCTGGGTGGTGTTTTGTGGAACATGACGCTGCTGTTCGTCGGGCTCACGTTCGCTTACGGCGCCGTGCTCAGTGCCGTGCGGGGTCCCAACGACGGAAGCCCTCACAGCGTCGCGATGGTGCTGGCGGCGGGCGTGTGCTTGCCCTTGTGGGCAGCTGCGGCGGTGTTCAGCCTTCATTCGCCATTCCGCCTGATGAGGCTGTTTCCTGCGCTGCGCCGCTTCACGCCTCGGCGCAAGGCGCTGATGTGCCTGGCGGTAACGGCTGCGGCCATGGTGACGATCCTGATTCTCATGATGGTGCACGCCCTGATTGCCTGAGCCGTTCGAGGGCGGTGAGAAACACCTGATGATGCGTATGGCCCCTGCTCTTCCCCAAATCAGGCTGAACGCGTCCTGTTTCCCCTGTGCCGTTGGTTGAAGCGGAGTGCCTTCGGTACTATACTGAACTGCTCATCAAGCAAATTGCCTGATGATACAAGGTTTTTCGAGGTGGGGGTAATGAAGCGTCTGCTCATCGTGGTGGGGTTCCAATCCGATCATCTGCGCCGGCATCTGCCGGGCGACGCGATGGATCGGCTGGACGCGCAGGTGGCCGCGCGCGTGCGAGCGTATCGTGACGCAGGCGACAAGGTGATCTTCGTGATCGAGCATGTCGGCCCGCGTGTCGGCGAGGGTGCGGGACGCGTGCCCCAGGCCGCGGCTCAGGCTGCGTCCGGTCACGCCGACACGTCGCTGACCTGTCGCGTTCTTGACCTGTACGGACAGGTCGGCGACCTGTGCCAGGATATCGACGAGGTGTTCCAGGGTGGCGAATGCGGTTCGAAGGACCTGTTCCTTCGCCTGGTGAAGGCCCAGAAGGTGGCGGCGTCGATGGGCGTGGAGCCCTTCGGCGGCATCGAGGTGGCGGGGGCGTTGACCGACCGTGCCGTGCTCGCTCAGGTGATGATCGCCCGCTGCGCTTGCCCTGCGGTGCCTGTTGCCGTGCATGCGTCCGCCGTCGCGTCGCCCGAGGCATCCCGGAGTACGGCCGCCCTGGGCATGATCGGGGGTCTGGGCGTCCAGGTGATTTGCGATGATGCGGGTCAGACCGCTGGAGTGTCGGGGAGTGCGGGCGCGCCCTCGGGTGAGGCTGAGGCTGCGGGTGGGGAGCCATCGCGTGCGGCGGGTTCGGCGGACGGCGGGACGCTCCTCGATTCCCCCTCCGATGCTTCCGGCGCCCCCATCGACGCTTTCCCCGCCGAGGCGGAAATCGCCGCCCGCTCGCACGCTCGGGGCTGAGGCGCATGCTGATAGGCGTGGTCAGCGACACGCACGGCCCGCTGCCCGACGCAGCCTACTACGCCTTGTACGGGTGCGACGCCGTGGTGCATGCGGGTGACGTGTGCGATCCCACGGTGCTGCGCGACCTGCGCGCGATTCCCACGGTGCGGCAGGTGTGGGCCGTGCTGGGGAACAACGACCTTCCCGGAAGCCTGGGCCCGCAGGTGGGTCGGTACGCGTGCCTTCAGGCGGCGGGCGCGCATCTGGTGGTGGCGCACTATCCGCATCACGTGGCCCCATCCCACTGGGAGGCAGCCGGCCTGAACCCTTCCGTCGCTCCTCCCGCCGTTGCCATCCATGGCCACACGCACGTGCCCGACGTTCGGCAGCTGACATCGCCGCAGGGCCCCTATCTGCTGATGTGCCCGGGCTCGTTGCGCCGTCCGCGCGGGGGGTGGCCCTGCGCCGTGGGTTTCATCGAGGTGCGCGCGGGGGTCGCTTCTTCGGCCCGTATCGAGACCTTGCAGGGCGAGGTGCTGTTGACCTGGCTCAACCCCAATCGCCGGTAGGCAGCTTCGATTGCGCGCGGCGTGTAAGCCTGCCCGCCTGCGGGCGAATCGCCTCGCCTCCGAACATGAGGAAGGGGCCGCCGAAGCGACCCCTTCAGTGCGTTGCGCCTTTGCGGCTTAGTAGGCCTTGAAGGCGCTCTTCGGAGCGCCGCAGATCGGGCACACGGTGAAGTTCTCGCCCTTGTGGATGTAGCCGCAGCCAGGGCACAGGTAGTAGGCGTCGTCATCGGCGGCGTCCAGGTTGTTGTAGGCCTCCAGGTACACCTCGGCGTGAACCGACTCGGCCAGCTTGGCGCGCGTGAACACGGCCACGGCCTTGTCGTCGCCCTCCTCCAGGGCCTTCTGGATGAAGGCGGGGTACATGTCGGAGGTCTCGTACATTTCGCCCAGAGCGGCGTCGATCAGGTTCAGGTCGGTGCTCACCGGGGTCTTGGCCTCGGCGGTGGGGCGCTCGTAGTCGGGCTCGGCGGCCTTCACCAGCGACGACTCAAGGCGAATGTGGATCTGCTCGGCGTCGGCGGTGGCGCGGAACAGGCGGGCGATCTGACCGAAGCCGGCGGCGTCGGCAGCCTCGGCGAAGGCGGTGTACTTGGCGGATGCGCCGGTTTCGCCTGCCACGGCAGCCTTCAGGTTCTCAAGCGTGGTGCCCACGACGGTCTGGGAATCGACGGCGATGCTGAAGTTGTTCGAGTTGTGAACGCTGGGAAGCTCCTCGCGAACGATCATAGGCATGGTGTGACCTCGTCTCTCTGCGGTTCCTACTAGAATCGCGACCCCTCTCCCCCAGGTCGCTTTCCCAGATGATACCCGCCTTGATGCAGGCGAGAAGGGGGTTCACACAATCAAGGACGGCTTGGCGGAATCTGTAACTAATTAGCTCCAGCGTACTCGGAGCGGGTCATGTCCCGTCATGCGGAAGGCCCCCGCGAGCGCCAGCCCGAGCGTTTGTCCGAGCGCCTGCCCAAGCGGCCAATCGAGCGCCTGCTCACCCGGCAAGATTGCCGTCTCATTAAAAAAGTGCCGCGTTCTGACCAACAAGCGCCGCGCAAAGCTATATTCTGTTGCGATTATCCGTTGGCAAGGAGCGGTGATGGATACCGAATCGGCGTGGAAGAAGTACGACGAGGCCGCCTTGGCCGAGCTTGAGCGCGTGTGCGCCGGCTACGTTGACTTCATCTCGAGGAACAAGACCGAGCGCGAGTGCGCCGCGTCGGCCCTCGCCCTTGCCAAGGAAGCCGGATACGTCAGTCTTGAGCAGGCATTCCAGGAGAAGCGCACCCTGCGTCCCGGCGACCGCGTGTTCGCCCATGCCCATGGCAAGGCCGTGATCTTGGTGCAGCTGGGCACGCGCCCGCTGCAGGAGGGCATGAACATCCTGGGCGCCCATATCGATTCGCCTCGCCTTGACCTGAAGCAGAACCCTTTGTTCGAGGCCGACGGTCAGGTGCGTCTGGACACTCATTACTATGGCGGCATCAAGCACTACCAGTGGGTGGCGCTGCCGCTTGCCCTGCACGGCGTGGTTGCCAAGAAGGACGGCAGCGTGGTGAACGTGGTGGTGGGCGAAGACCCCGCCGATCCCGTGTTCTGCGTTACCGACCTGCTGATTCACCTGGCGTCGGCCCAGATGGACAAGAAGGCCCGCGAAGTGGTGGCCGGCGAGGACCTTGACCTGCTGGTGGGCGGTCGCCCGCTGGTGATCGGGGCCGACGAGCGCGCCGATGCGGGCGCCTCTGCCCGGGAATCCGCCGAAGGCGGCGCTGCGGGCGACGCCCCCTCCGCCGACAAGGAGCCTGCGAAGGCCTTCGTGCTGTCGCTGCTGAAGGAGCGCTACGGCATCGAAGAAGCCGACTTCCTGTCGGCCGAGCTTGAGGTGGTGCCTGCCGGGCCTGCGCGCGAGCTGGGCTTTGACCGCAGCATGGTGCTGGGTTACGGCCAGGACGACCGCGTGTGCGCCTACACGTCGCTCCTGGCGCAGCTGGCGGTGGAGGCCCCCGAGCGCACCAGCGTGTGCGTGCTGGTGGACAAGGAGGAGATCGGCAGCGTGGGCGCCACCGGCATGGCATCGCGGTTCTTCGAGAACGCGGTCGCCACGGTGATGGAGCTTGCCGGCGAGAGCGGCGAGCTTGCCCTGCGCCGCGCCCTCAGCGCCTCGGCCATGCTGTCCTCCGATGTGTCGGCCGGCTTCGACCCGGCCTACGCTTCGGTGTTCGAGAGGAAGAACGCTGCGTTCCTGGGCCATGGCCTGGTGTTCAACAAGTACACCGGAGCTCGCGGCAAAAGCGGCAGCAACGATGCCAGCGCTGAGTACATGGCTGCCATCAGGCATGTCATGGACGAGGCGGGCGTCGCCTTCCAAACCGCCGAGCTGGGTCGCGTGGATGCGGGCGGCGGCGGCACGATCGCCTACCTTCCGGCTCAGTACGGCATGAACGTGATCGACTCCGGCGTGGCGGTGCTTTCGATGCACGCCCCCTGGGAGGTTACGAACAAGGCCGACATCTACGAGGCGTACAAGGGCTACGTGGCCTTCCTGCGCTTTGCGGGCTTCTACGGCTATTTTACGAGCTGACAGACGGCGGTTCTCTTCATGCGTAAAAGAGGCCGCGTCAAGCGGTCTTTTTTATAGATGCAAGCCAATAGGACGAATGAATGTGAGAAAGAGAAAGGAGGGAAAGATGGAGCAGCGAGAGAAATTCGCATCACGACTCGGCTTCATCCTCATCAGCGCAGGCTGCGCGATCGGACTGGGAAACGTGTGGCGCTTCCCGTATATCACGGGCAAGTACGGCGGCGGTGCCTTCGTGTTGATGTACCTGGCGTTCCTGATCTGCTTCACGCTTCCCATCGTGGCGATGGAGCTGTCGGTGGGTCGAGGAAGTCAGAAAAGCTACGCGCGCGCCTTCGAGGTGCTGAAGTCCCGCACCACCGCGTGGCGCCACATGAAGTGGTTCAGCCTGGTGGGCAACTTCGTGCTGATGATGTTCTACACCACCGTGTCGGGCTGGATGCTGTCCTACATCGTGAAGAGCGCCTCGGGCACCTTCGCGGGGCTGGACGCCGACGGCGTGGCCGGGGTGTTCGGCGCCATGCTGGGAAACCCCTTCGAGCTGGTGGGCTGGATGGCCGTGGTGGTGCTGGTGGGCGTGGTGTGCACGGGCATGGGCCTGCAGGGCGGCGTCGAGCGCATCACCAAGGTGATGATGATCGCGCTCCTGACGGTTCTGATCGTGCTCGCCGTTCGGTCGCTCACGCTGCCGGGGGCTATGGAGGGCCTGGCGTTCTACCTGATGCCCGACTTCGGCAAGCTGACGGCCAACGGGCTCCCCGGCTTCCTGGAGGCGGCCTACGCCGCGCTGGGCCAGGCGTTCTTCACCATGTCGGTGGGCATCGGCGGACTGGCGATCTTCGGCAGCTACATCGACAAGGACCATGCGCTGACGGGCGAGGCCCTGCGCATCGCCGGGCTGGACACCTTCGTGGCGATCGTGTCGGGCCTGGTGATCTTCCCCGCCTGCTTCGCCTACGGCGTCAGCCCCGACGCGGGCCCCGGCCTGGTGTTCAACACGCTGCCGGTGGTGTTCGAGGCCATGCCGGGAGGTCATGTGTGGGGCGCGCTGTTCTTCGTGTTCATGTCGTTCGCGGCGCTGTCCACGGTGATCGGTGTGTTCGAGCTGATCATGAGCTTCACCATGGACCAGTGGGGCATCAGCCGCCGCAGGGCCGTGGCCGTGAACGGCGCGCTGCTGTTCGTGCTGGCTCTGCCCTGCGCCCTGGGCTTCAACGTGCTGTCGGGCGTGGTGGTGCCCGGCATCGGCGACATCCAGAGCGTCGAGGACTTCATCGTGTCGAACAACCTGCTGCCGATCGGTTCGCTTCTGGTGCTGCTGTTCTGCACGCGCAAGGGCGGCTGGGGCTGGAACCGCTTCATCGCCGAGGCCGACGCCGGCCAGGGCGTGAAGTTCCCCCAGGTGGCCTTCTGGTACGTGAAGTACGTGATCCCCGTGGGCATCGCGTTCATCATCGTGATGGGCTACGTGCCGATCGTGCAGAAGTGGCTGGGCATGGCCTAGCTACCGTGGCCGCGCGCGCTCGCCGGACCGCCCGACCACGGAATCCGACGGGTTGACCCTGCGCCATCGCCTGCGTGGGATGCGTGGGCCCTGCGCGCGCATGTCGGGGCCGAGGTCCTTCGGACGACGGCACCGATTCGGGCATCGAGCGCCGTCGCGTCATGCGACGGCCTCGTGCCCGCCTCAACAGGGGCGTGGCCGCATTCGCGGCCTGCTTATAAGCAACGGAAACCTTCGAGTGAAAGGAAAGGGGGGTCTGGTGGAGCAAAGAGAGAAATTCGCATCGCGCCTAGGCTTCATCCTCATCAGCGCCGGCTGCGCGATCGGACTGGGAAACGTGTGGCGCTTTCCCTACATCGTCGGTCAGTACGGTGGCGGTGCCTTCGTGCTCATGTACCTCGTGTTCCTTGTTGCCTTCACACTGCCCATCGTGGCGATGGAGTTCGCCGTGGGTCGCGCGAGTCAGCGCGGCTATGCGCGTGCTTTCGACGTACTTGAGCCCAAGGGTTCCCATTGGCATTTCCTGAAGCTGTTCGGCCTGCTGGGAAACTACCTTCTCATGATGTTCTACACGGTGGTGTCGGGCTGGATGCTGTCCTACATCGTGAAGAGCGCCTCGGGCACCTTCGCGGGGCTGGACGCCGACGGCGTGGCCGGGGTGTTCGGCGCCATGCTGGGCAATCCGGTGGAGCTGATTGGCTGGACCGCCGTGGTGGTGCTGGTGGGCGTGGTGTGCACGGGCATGGGCCTGCAGGGCGGCGTCGAGCGCATCACCAAGGTGATGATGATCGCGCTTCTGGTGGTGCTGCTGCTTCTTGCGGTGCGCTCGGTGACGCTTCCCGGCGCGGGCGAGGGCCTGGCGTTCTACCTGATGCCCGACTTCGGAAAGCTGACGGCCAACGGGCTCCCTGGCTTCCTGGAGGCGGCCTACGCCGCGCTGGGCCAGGCGTTCTTCACCATGTCGGTGGGCATCGGCGCCCTTACCATCTTCGGCAGCTACATCGACAAGAAGAACACCCTCACCGGCGAGGCCCTGCGCATCGCCGGGCTGGACACCTTCGTGGCGATCGTGTCGGGCCTGGTGATCTTCCCCGCCTGCTTCGCCTACGGCGTCAGCCCCGACGCGGGCCCCGGCCTGGTGTTCAACACGCTGCCGGTGGTGTTCGAGGCCATGCCGGGAGGTCATGTGTGGGGCGCGCTGTTCTTCGTGTTCATGTCGTTCGCGGCGCTGTCCACGGTGATCGGTGTGTTCGAGCTGATCATGAGCTTCACCATGGACCAGTGGGGCATCAGCCGCCGCAGGGCCGTGGCCGTGAACGGCGCGCTGCTGTTCGTGCTGGCTCTGCCCTGCGCCCTGGGCTTCAACGTGCTGTCGGGCGTGGTGGTGCCCGGCATCGGCGACATCCAGAGCGTCGAGGACTTCATCGTGTCGAACAACCTGCTGCCCATCGGGTCCTTGATGCTGCTGCTGTTCTGCACGCGCAAGGGCGGCTGGGGCTGGAACCGCTTCATCGCCGAGGCCGACGCCGGCCAGGGCGTGAAGTTCCCCCAGGTCGCCTTCTGGTACGTGAAGTACGTGATCCCCGTGGGCATCGCGTTCATCATCGTGATGGGCTACGTGCCGATCGTGCAGAAGTGGCTGGGCGTGGCCTAGTGCGTTTTATCGAATAGCGCAGGGGCGGTTGGCCGCCGAGCGGTCGAGGGAGGGCCGCCGTCGATTGGCTGCACGAGGCCGATCGGCTGCCGGCCGGCTTCAAGGGGAAGGGGGTCGCTTGCGGCCCCTTTCCTGCTGCGGCTTCGCGCGCCGTCGTGCCGGCCGTGTGGAGTTGTTGCGCTGCTGCGCGTCGCGTTCGCGCCCCGCGCGGCCTCGGGCCGTCGCCGTCGGGGCTGCGGCCTGCGCCGAGAGCCGACGGCGCACGCGCGTGGACGCCCCCGCGATGCGCGCAACCTCGGTGAAGGGCTGCGCATTCTGGCATAATGAGGAGATTCAGAAGCCATCGCCCACGGGCAGTAAGGAGCGCGCCACATGGCAACCTACTTCGACGAGCCGTCTCGAACCTTCAATGAGTATCTGCTGGTGCCGGGTTATACGTCGTCGGAGCACGTTCCTGAAAACGTGAGCTTGCGCACGCCGCTGACGAAGTACCGCCCGGGCGTGGAGGAGCCCGCCATCACGCTGGGCATTCCCATGGTGTCGGCGGTGATGCAGGCCGTGTCGGACGACCGCATGGCCATCGCCCTGGCAACCGAGGGCGGCATCTCGTTCATCTACGGCTCGCAGACCATCGAGGACCAGGCCGCCATGGTGGCGCGGGTGAAGGACTACAAGGCCGGCTTCGTCACCAGCGACGCCAACCTGTCGCCCGACATGACCCTGGCCGACGTGGTGGAGCTGCGCGACCGCCTGGGTCACTCCACCATGCCCGTCACGCACGACGGCTCGGCCCACGGCAAGCTGGTGGGCATCGTCACCGAGCGCGACTACCGTCTGTCGCGCATGAGCCTTTCCGAGCGCGTGGCCGACTTCATGACCCCCATCGACAAGATGATCGTGGCCCCCGCAGAGACCACGCTGAAGGCCGCCAACGATATCATCTGGGACAACAAGCTGAACTCGCTGCCCGTGGTAGACGCCGAGGGCTGCCTGATGCACCTGGTGTTCCGCAAGGACTACGACTCGCACAAGTCGAACCCGATGGAGATGCTGGACGACCGCAAGCGCTACATGGTGGGCGCGGGCATCAACACCCGCGACTATGCCGAGCGCGTGCCTGCCCTGGTGGAGGCCGGGGTGGACGTGCTGTGCATCGACAGCTCCGAGGGCTACTCCGACTGGCAGAAGTTCACCCTGCAGTGGGTGCGCGACCATTACGGCGACTCCGTGAAGGTGGGCGCCGGCAACGTGGTGGATGCCGAGGGCTTCCGCTTCCTGGCCGAGGCCGGGGCCGACTTCATCAAGGTGGGCATCGGCGGCGGCTCGATCTGCATCACGCGCGAGCAGAAGGGCATCGGCCGCGGTCAGGCCACGGCCACGATCGAGGTGGCCAAGGCCCGCGACGAGTACTTCCGCGAAACGGGCGTGTACGTTCCCCTGTGCTCCGACGGCGGCATCGTGTACGACCATCACATCACGCTGGCCCTGGCCATGGGATCGGATTTCGTGATGCTGGGTCGCTACTTCGCGCGCTTCGACGAAAGTCCCACCAACCGCGTGAACGTGAACGGCAGCTACATGAAGGAGTACTGGGGCGAGGGATCGGCCCGCGCGCGCAACTGGCAGCGCTACGACCTGGGCGGCGACAAGAAGGGCCTGACCTTCGAGGAGGGCGTGGACAGCTACGTGCCCTACGCCGGCCCGCTGAAGGACAACGTGGCCGTCACCCTTGCCAAGGTGAAGAGCACCATGTGCAATTGCGGCGCGATCACCATTCCCGAGCTTCAGGAGAAGGCCAAGCTCACTGTGGTCAGCTCTAC
This sequence comes from Berryella wangjianweii, assembly GCA_013201155.1. GTDB lineage: Bacteria > Actinomycetota > Coriobacteriia > Coriobacteriales > Eggerthellaceae > Berryella > Berryella wangjianweii. The sequence continues at coordinate 1,399,343 of CP053716.1, forward strand.
GTCCATTGTCGAGGGCGGCGCGCACGACGTGCTGCTGAAGGACAAGTCGGGCTACGCCTCCGGCGCCAACTAGGCGCAGGAGGCGATGGCGGCGGGTCGGGCGGCCGAAGGGCCGCGCCGCCGGCTGGCCGAGCGGAAAGGAGCATCGCGTGCGCGTGATGGCGCTGGACATAGGAGAGGTGCGCGTGGGGATCGCGATCAGCGACCCCGCCGAGCGCGTGGCCTCGCCGGTTGCGGTGCTTCCCGCCGCTGAGGTGCGCGCCTGCGCCCGCACCTTTCGCCGCGTGCTGGACGACTGGGAGCCCGAGCTGCTGCTGTGCGGTCTTCCGCGCAGCCTGTCGGGGTCGGAGGGCCCTCAGGCCAAGCGCGTGAGAGCCGTTGCCCAGGAGGTGTCGCGCGCCGTCGGCGTGCCGGTGGAGTTCGCCGACGAGCGCCTGTCGTCAAGCGAGGCCAAGCGAGCTCTGCGCGCCAAGGGCATGACCGAACGAGACATGCGCGGCAAGGTGGACATGGTGGCGGCCAGCCTGTTTCTGCAGGCGTGGCTGGATGCCCGTGCCGCTCGGGCGCACGACTAGGAACCGAAGGAGCATCATGGCGTTTCGCAAGAATGCAACGTACTCCCAGCGCCCCAACCACGCGGCGCGAGCCGCCCACGCCAAGGGCGAGCGACTGTTCAGGAACTACGACACCACGGCGATTCAGCCCAAGCGCAACCCGCTGCATGCGGTGTTCGCCATCGCGGCGCTGGTCGTGGTGGTGGCCGTGGTGGGCTACCTGGTGTTCACGCTGGTGGGCCTGCTGAACGGGGGAGGCAGCAGCCTGCTTGCCGAAGGCCAGGAGGCCACGGTGGTGGTGGCCGAGGGCGAGGGCGCTCAGGCCATCGGAAAGAGCCTGGCCGAGGCGGGTCTGGTGGGGTCGGCCAAGGCGTTCACCGACGTGGTGAACGACCGCGGCGCGGCGGCCTCGCTGAAGCCCGGCACGTACGTGCTGGAAGGTGGCATGAGTCTTGACGATATTGTAAAGCGCCTGGTGGAAGGCCCTGTTGCCGCGCGTGTGACCATCCCCGAGGGCATCACGCTGAAGGCAGCCGCCGCCATGGTGGAGGAAGCCACGAAGGGTCAGATCACCGCCGCCGACTTCACCAGCGCGGCGTCGGATGCCAGCGTGTACGCGGCTGACTACCCGTTCCTGGCCGATGCGGGCACCAACACGCTTGAGGGCTTCCTGTTCCCCAAAACCTACGACTTCACGCCCACCACTACGGCGACCGACCTGGTTCGCGCGATGCTCGACCAGTTCAAGGCGGAGACGGCGGGCCTGTCGCTGGCGTATGCCCAAAGTCGCGGCCTGAGCCTGTACGACGTGGTGAAGCTGGCTGCCATCATCGAGAAGGAGTCGGATGACGCGCATCGCGCCACCGTGGCCTCGGTGTTCTACAACCGCCTGGCCGAGGGGATGCGCCTGCAGTCCGACGCCACCGTGGCCTACTTCGCGGGCCACGACCCCACGCCGGCGGACGTGGCCACCGCGCATCCGTACAACACCTATACGGTCGATGGGCTGACGCCTACCCCGATCTGCTCGCCGGGGCTGGAGGCGCTGAAGGCTGCGTGCGAGCCCGAGACCACGAAGTACAAGTATTTCTACTTCGCGCCTGACGCGTCCGGCACGATGCAGTACTTCTTCAGCGAGACGTTCGAGGAGCACGAGGCCACCTACTCGTAAGGAAGGAACCCGCGCGGCCATGAGCCTGTTCACGCCCGATCGCCTGTTCTCGCGCGTCACGCGAATCGACGTGCGCTTCGACCTGCTTGATCAGGGTATCGACACGGTGCTGCTGGACATCGACAACACCATTCGCCGCCGCGACACGGCCGAGGTGCCCGTCGATGTGCGCCAGTGGCTGCGCCTTTTGGCCGACGGAGGCGTGGCGTGCTGCCTGCTGACCAACAACTGGCATGCCGATGTGCACGATCTGGCAGATGAACTGGGGCTTCCCGTGGTTGCAAAGGCCTGCAAGCCGGTGCCGGCAGGCTACGTTCTGGCGCGGAGGCGCATGGGGGCGCCGGCCGAGCGTGCCGTGATGGTGGGCGACCAGCTGCTGACCGACGTGCTGGGGGCCCATCTGGCGGGCATGCGCGGCTACCTGGTTGCCCCGCTGGTCGAGCACGACCTGCCGCACATGGCGCTTCTGCGCCCCTTCGAGCGAATGGCCGTTCGCGGCAGGATGCCCGAGGGAAGCGCGTGCCGTCGGACGGAAGCGCAGGCGGGCGATTCCGGTACCTAGAGGCAGGAGGACAGCGATGGTCGCGAAAGCCACGGGGGTCGCGGGATTCGGCCAAGCCGCAGAAGATCGGGAAGCCGCGCGCGTGTTCCTGGTAGGACACCCGGTGGGGCACTCGGCTTCGCCGGCCCTTCATGCCGCTGCCTACGACCGACTGGGCCTGAGCTGCACGTACGACTTGGCGGACTGCCCTGCTGCCGATGATGCCCGCGCGTTCATCGCGCGCGGTCGGTACGCGGCCCTGAACGTCACCACGCCCCATAAGGCCACTGCCCTTGCCTGCGCCGATCGGCGTACGGTGGCGGCTTATCTGGCGGGCGGGGCCAATCTTCTGGTGCGTGTGGGAAATCGCCTGGTGGCCGACAACGTGGACGGCTTGGGCTGCGTGCGCTTCCTGCAGCGTCAGGGCGCGGACGTGGCAGGCGCCGTGGTCGCCGTATGCGGAACCGGGCCCACGACCCGCGCCATCATGCACGCCTGCCTGATGGAGGGGGCTGCTCAGGTGTGGCTGGTCAGCCGTTCGTACGACCGCGCCCTGCAGACCCTGGCCGGCTACCTGGACGCGCTTGCCGCCATCGACCGGGACGAGCGGGTGAGCGCGAGCTGTCGCCCTCAGGGCGGCCTTCCCGCGGGCCTGGCCCCTTCGCTTGAGCTGTTGGGAACCGACGCCTTCCCGCTGACGGAAGACACGGGGGGCGAAGACGTGATTGCCGACGCTTTCCCTGACGACAGCCGTGCAGCAGCCTCGGGCCCCGTTGAGTGCGCGCCCTGGGTGAGCGCGCCGCGCGTGACGACGGCCCAGGTTCCCACCGCGCTGCGGGCATCCGATGCCCTGCGCGCCTGCGACTACGGCAGTGGGGCGGCGGTGCTTGCCCGTGCCGATGTGGTGGTGAACGCCACGACCCTGGGCATGCGGGCGGGCGATCCGCCGCCCTTCGACCCTGGTCTGCTGTCGCACAGTCAGACGGTGATGGACGCCGTGTACGCCCAGGGCGACACGGCGCTGGTGACGGGTGCGCGCCAGCGGGGATGCGCCGCCTTCGGAGGGGCTGGCATGTTGGTCGCCCAGGCCCAGGTGGGGGTGATTGCCATCGCGGCGGTGGCAGGGGGTGCGCAGGCCGCCGGTCGCGCGCGCGTCGATCGTGGGCTGTTCGCCGCCATGGCGCGCGCCGCCGGCTTCGCTCAGCTTGCCGAGGGTTCGCCGCGCGCGACCTGATGGCTGTGGCGTCGTTCCCACCTCCTCTGATCGCTGAGGCCGGTCTCCCTTCGCGTCGAATGCACCAGGCTGTCGCGGAAGCCCATGGATGCGCGGGCGCTTCCCGCCGCCGTTTCGGGGGCATCGTGCGGATGTCGGGGGACTGCTCGCGCGCCCGCTTGCGCTACAATCGTCTGATCAGCATGAATGAAGGAGCAGCATGAGGTTCATCACGGCTGGCGAAAGCCATGGCCCCGCGCTGACGGCCATCGTCGAGGGCGTTCCCGCAGGTGTCTCCGTGTCCGAGCGCCACATCAACGCCGACCTCCGCCGTCGTCAGATGGGCTATGGGCGCGGCGCGCGTCAGTGCATCGAGAGCGACGAGGTGTCGATCACCTCGGGCGTCCGCTTCGGCGTGACCCTGGGGTCGCCTGTCACGCTGGTGGTGCGCAATCGCGATGCTCAGAACTGGGCCGATCGCATGGCTCCCTTCGGGAAGCCCCCCGCCAGTCTGAAGCGGGAGACGCGTCCGCGTCCCGGCCATGCCGACCTGGTGGGCGTGCTGAAGGTGGGCGGCGAAGACTGCCGCGACGTGATCGAGCGCGCCAGCGCCCGCAGCACGGCGGCTCTGGTGGCTGCGGCGGGCATCGCGCGCGAGTTTCTGGCCGCAGTGGGCGTGAACGTGTTCTCGTACGTCACCTCGATCGGCTCGGTGTCGCTGGACGAGGACGAGCCCTTGCTCAGCGCCCCTGATTACAAGCCTCTGGACATCGAGGTGTCCGATCTGCGCTGTCCTTCGCTTGAGACCACCGAGGCCATGAAGGCGCGCATCGACGAGGCTCGTGCGGCGGGAGAGTCGCTGGGCGGGGCCTTCCGGGTGGTCGCCACGGGGCTGCTGCCCGGCCTGGGCGGCTATGCGACGCCGTCGGATCGCCTGTCGGCCCGAATCGGCGGTGCGCTGTTCGGCATTCCCTCGGTGAAGGGCGTGGAGTTCGGCTTGGGGTTCGCCGCAGCGGGGCTGCCGGGTTCGCAGGTGCACGACGCCATCACGCTTGAGCGAGGCCGCGGGTTCGGGCGGGCCACGAATCGCGCCGGCGGTCTGGAAGGCGGCATGACCACGGGCCTGCCGCTGGTGGTTACCTGCGCGGTGAAGCCCATCCCCACGCTGATGAGCCCGCTGGATACAATCGACCTGGACACGCTTGAGTCCGTCGAGGCGTCATGCGAGCGCAGCGACGTGTGCGCCGTGCCGTCTGCCGCCGTGGTGGCTGAGGCCCAGATGGCCTTCTGCCTGGCCGAGGCCTACCTGAGCAAGTTCGGGCGCGACGACATGGCGTCGATTCGCGGGGCCATCGCGGCCTATCGCAGGCGTCTGGGAACGATGTCGAAATGAGCGCGCCGCGCGTGAAGCGGGCGTCGGGGCGCCCTGAGGATCATGAGGGCCCCGGGGGAGCCGCGCGTCTGGGCGTCGGTGCGAAGCCGGTCGGCGCTCAGTCGAGCGACGCGAAGCCGAGCGACGCGAAGCTGGCCGGCGCGGAGCCGGTTGGCGCGGATGCGGCTGAACCCACGGCTCAGGCGTCCGAGCCCGCCTCGCAGGCACGCGAGCCCGTTGCGCAGTCGGTGCTCGACTTCCGCTCTCCGGAGGCGCGCGCCCAGGCCGCCGCGTCCTTCGCTGCGGCGTGGCAGCTTGAGTGCCCGGTGTTCCTGACCGGCTTCATGGGCGCCGGCAAAACGTCCACGGCGCGCAAGCTGGCGCGCATCGCGGGCGTGGCCAGCGTCGATCTTGACACCTACCTTGAGCGCCGCTTCGATCGGCGCATCGCCGACATATTCGCCGAATCGGGTGAGGACGCCTTTCGCCGCATGGAGTCGCAGATTCTGGCTGAGGTTGCCCAAGGCGAGCCTCTGCTGGTGTCGTGCGGAGGCGGCGTGATCGTGCGCGAGGAGAACCGGCAGGTGCTGCGACAGCGCGGCTACGTGGTGTACCTGCGCCTCGCTCCGCGCGAGGCGGCGGCGCGCATGCGCAACTTCAAGGCGCGGCCCCTGTTCAAGGACCTCGACGCCGCCGAGCGACTGTACGCCCAGCGTCAGCGGCATTACGAGCAGACCGCCGACGTGGTGGTGGACACCGCCGGCCGCTCTACGGGGTCGGTGGCCCATGAGCTGTTCAGGCATCTGCGCCGAAAGGGGATCCTGTGGCAACAAGCGTGATGATCAGCCTGCCCGGAACCGAGGTCGCGTCGTACGCGGTGCGCGTGCGCACGGGCGGGCTTGATCGGCTGGGCGACCTGATGGCCGCAGTGCCCGCGTGCGCTCCTCCGCGGCGCGCGGTGGTGATTACCGACCACACGGTGGCCGACCTGTACCTGGGACGCGTGCGCGATGCGCTGCGTCAGGCGGGGTATCGGGTCAGCTCGCTGGCGGTGGCGTCCGGCGAGGCCAGCAAGAGCCTGGCCGTGGCGGGCGACCTGTGGGGCGCTCTGGCCGAACGCGGCGTGGGTCGCGACTGCGTGGTGGTGGCGCTGGGCGGCGGCGTCGTGGGCGACCTTGCCGGCTTCGTGGCCTGCGGATACCAGCGCGGTGTTCCGGTGGTGCAGGTTCCTACCACGCTGCTTGCGATGGTTGACTCGTCGGTGGGCGGCAAGGTGGGCGTGAACCTGCCGGCGGGCAAGAACCTTGTGGGCGGCTTTCTTCAGCCCCAGCTGGTATGCGCCGATCCCGCGGTGCTGGAAACCCTGCCCGCTCGCGAATGGGCCTGCGGCTTTGCCGAGGTGGTGAAGGCTGCGGCGGTGTGCGGCGACGACTTCTTCTTCTGGCTACTCGACCATGTGGCCCAGCTGGCCGCTCACGATTTTGCGACGGTGGAGGAGGCCATCGCCCGCAGCGTGGTGCTGAAGGCCGACGTGGTGGCAACTGACGTTGCCGAGACCGCCGACCTGCGTGTGTGCCTGAATTACGGCCATACCCTGGGGCATGCGCTTGAGCACGCCGTCGGCTGGGGAGGGCTGTCTCACGGCCATGCCGTGGCCGAGGGCATCCGGTTCGCTGCGTTTGCCGCCGAGCGCCTGCGCGGTGTGGCTCCCGACCTGGGCGAGGCTTTGGGTGGCGTGCTGGATGCCCTGGGCCTGCCGCCTCTGAGCGAGCTCCCGTCGCGTGACCGGGTCCTGGATGCCATGGCCTGCGACAAGAAGGCCCGTGCGGGCCAGGCGCGGCTGGTGCTGCTTGACGATGTGGGCCGCTGGGCCATCCAGCCCGTGTCGGCCGACCAGCTGCGCGACCTGGTGGGTGCGTGGTGGCGCGAGAGGGGGGCGTGATGGGGAATTCGTTGCGCATTCTGGTTCTGAACGGGCCCAACATGAACATGCTGGGCGTGCGCGAGCCTGCCGTGTACGGCACCGGCACGCTGGCCGATCTGGAGCGCTTCGTGCGCACGGCGGCGCAGGGGCGGGGCGTGGAGGTGTCGTTCTTCCAGTCGAACAGCGAGGGGGCCCTGGTGGACGCCGTCCAGCAGGCCCTTGGGCGCTTCGATGGCCTGGTGATCAACCCGGCCGCGCTTACCCACTACTCGATTGCGGTGCGCGACGCCCTGGCCGCGGTGGGCCTGCCCGCCGTGGAGGTGCATCTGTCCGACATCGACGCGCGCGAGCCCTTCCGTCGCATGTCGGTGGTGCGCGAGGTGTGCATCGCGCAGGTCAGCGGCAGGGGCTTTGCGGGATACGCCGAGGCTCTGGCGCTGCTGCAGGCGCATCTGCAGGGCGGTGAGCGCCAGGCCGACGCCCGCGGGCAGCACATCGCCGACCAAGGCGCGATCGGCCCTGCCGACGTGCCGCTTCTTGATGCGTCGGCGCTGCGGCGTCGCATCATGGACGACGCGCCTTCGGGAGAGCACCCGTTCTTCCGCCGTCGCGCGGCCCTGCGGGCAGCCATGGATGCCGCGGGCATCGACGCCCTGCTGCTGCGCGAGACCTCCGACATCCGCTGGCTGTGCGCCTTCGACGACGTGTTCGACGACGAGCGTGCCCATGCGCTGCTGGTACGCGCCGATCGCGTGGCGCTGCATACCGACAGCCGCTACTCCCAGGCAGTGCGCGAGGCTGCGGCCCGGGTGGGAAACGCCGTGGAAGTGAGCGACGAGCGCATGAGCGTGTCTGCCTGGGTGGCTCGCGAGGCCGCGGGCGCTGCGGCGCTGGGCATCGAGGACGTGCTGCCCCTGCGCGAGTACCGTGCGCTTGCCGCCGCACTGCCTGATGGGGGCGCTGTGTCGGATGCCGTGTCCCCGCGCCTGGTTGAAACGTCGGGGATGGCGATCGGCCTGCGGTCGGTGAAGGACCGCTCCGAGCTCGTGCGCCTGCGCGCCGCCCAGGCCGTCACCGATGCCGCCTTCGCCCATATCGTGCGCTTCATGCGCCCGGGCCTTACCGAGCGCGCGGTGCAGGTGGAGCTTGAGCACTTCATGCGCTGTCACGGCGGCGAGGGCCTGGCCTTCAGCTCGATTGTGGCCACGGGCCCCAACGGGGCCAGCCCGCATGCCATCCCCGGCGATGCGCGCCTGGAGGCGGGCCAGTGCGTGGTGCTCGACTTCGGCGCCCGCGCCCTTGGCTACTGCTCCGACATGACGCGCATGGTGTTCCTGGGTCAGCCGAGCGATTCGATGCGCCGTGCGTACGCGGCCCTGCGCCGCGCCAACGAGACGGTGGAGCGGCGCCTTCGCGTGGGCATGACGGGGGCCGAGGCTTATGAGCTGGCTGAAGGCATTCTGGCCGAGGAGGGCTTTGCCGGCCGCATGGGCCATGGCCTGGGCCATGGCGTGGGCATCGACATCCATGAGGAGCCGGTGCTCAGCCCGCGCAACCGCAGCCCGCTGGCCGCGGGCAGCGTGGTGACCGTCGAGCCCGGCATCTACCTGCCCGGCGAGTTCGGCATGCGCCTGGAGGACACCGGGGTGCTGACCGATGATGGTTATGAGGTGTTCGGCTGCTCACCTCACGAGATGGTTATAATCTAGCGGCTGTTTGGTTGAATTGGTCGCCACCTGCCCGTTCGGGCCGCTCGGCGGCTTCATGAGGGAAGCGCTCCGCGCATCGGCGGGGCCACGAGAGGATGGCATACATGGCAATTTCCACGGCAGACTTCAAGAACGGCATGTGCATCGTCAACAACGGCAAGATGTGCACCATCGTGGAGTTCCAGCACGTGAAGCCCGGCAAGGGCGGCGCGTTCGTGCGCACCAAGCTGCGCGACGTGAAGACCGGCCGCGTGGTGGACTACACCTTCAACGCCGGCACCAAGTTCGACAGCGTGCGCCTTGAGCAGCGCACCATGCAGTACCTGTACAACGATGGAACCGACTTCAACTTCATGGACACCAGCACCTACGAGCAGCTGGCCATCGATGCGGCCACCGTGGGCGACACCGCCAAGTGGCTGAAGGAGAACGACGAGGTCACCCTGCACTACGCCGGCGGCGAGCTGATTAACGTCGAGCCTCAGATGTTCGTGGAGCTGCAGGTTGCCGAAACCGACCCCGGCTTCAAGGGCGACACCGTTCAGGGCGGCACCAAGCCCTGCGTGCTTGAGTCCGGCGCCACCATCCAGGTTCCCATGTACGTGGAGGTGGGCGATACCCTGCAGGTGGACACGCGCGACGGCCGCTTCATCAAGCGCGTGTAGCCGGCGCCTCTACAGCCTCGCATCACCGTTTGGGCGGCCCGCAGGTGCGGGCCGCTCTTGTTTGCGCTCGCCCTTGGCGGGCGCGCTTGGGCGTTGCGATGAGGGCTCGGCAGATGGGGAGGGACGGCATGCGCGACCCCGCCGCCCGGCCGGGTGCTTCTGCCGTCTCAATGAAAGTCATCAGGCGGAAACCGACGCTGTTTTCAGCTCTTATATACTGAAGGGCACGTTTTACGAGCCGGGCTCAATCATGATGAAGGAGGAGTCCATGCCCAAGCTTCACATCATGGACGTCACCATCCGCGACGGGCAGCAGAGCCTGTGGGCAACGCGCATGCACATCGGCGACATGCTGCCGATTCTTCCCGCCATGGACAAGGTGGGCTACTGGGCAATCGAGGCCTGGGGCGGCGCCACCTTCGATACCTGCCTGCGCTTTCTTGACGAGAACCCGTGGGAGCGCCTGCGCTCGATCAAGGCCCAGGCCCCCAACACTCCGCTGGCCATGCTGTCGCGCGGTCAGAACCTGGTGGGCTACAAGCACTACTCGAAGGACGTGGTGCATCGCTTCATCGCGGCCGCCAAGCGCAACGGCGTGCACGTGTTTCGCGTGTTCGATGCCCTGAACGACATCCGCAACGTCGTGGACAACGCCGAGGCGATCAAGGAGTGCGGCGGCCATTTCGAGGGGGCGATCTCGTATACCGTGTCGCCGGTGCACACCCTCGACAGCTACCTGGAGTACGGCCAGATGCTGAAGGACCTGGGCGCCGACACCATCGCCATCAAGGACATGGCGGGCCTGCTGACCCCCTATCGCACCGAGCGCATCGTGCGAGCCTTCAACGCCGAGATCGGCCTGCCGGTGCACGTGCACTGCCATTACGTGGGCGGCATGGCTCCGGCGAACATCCTGAAGGCCGCCGAGGCCGGCGCGACGATCGCCGACACGGCCCATGCGCCGCTGGCCTTCGGCAACTCGCATCCGGCGGTGGAGATGGTGGCCGCGGCCCTGCAGGAGAGCGCCTTCGACACCGGGCTCGACCTTGAGCTGCTGTTCGAGATCGCCAACTACTGGGAGGAAGTGCGCAAGCGCGGCCGCTTCCACCGCGGCGTGTCGTCGCTCACCCACATGCAGGTGTACTCGCACCAGGTGCCGGGCGGCATGATGTCGAACCTCATGGCCCAGCTTGCCGTGCAGAACGCCGAGGACCGCCTGCCCGAGGTGATGGCCGAGATTCCCAAGGTGCGCGCTGAGGTGGGGTATCCGCCGCTGGTGACGCCCATGTCGCAGATCGTGGGTACCCAGGCGGTGTTCAACGTGCTTACCGGGCGCCGTTGGGGCGTGGTGTCGCGCGAGATGAAGGACTACCTGTGTGGCTACTACGGCAAGGCTCCCGGCCGCATCGACAAGGACGTTCTGGACAAGGTGGTGGGCACCGACGACGTGCTGGATCCCGGCGTGGCCCCCGGCTCGCTGGTCACCACGACGTTCGACCAGATTGCGGAAGAGATCGGCGACCTGGCTCAAAGCGAGGAAGACGTACTGATGTACGCGCTGTTCCCCATCGAGGCGCGCACGTACCTCAGCAAGCATCGCACGCAGGAGAAGGTGGAGTTCCTGCTGGCCGAGGAATCCAGTGCTACCAAGGAGGACGATTACGTGGACATCAATCAGATTCGCGAGCTGGTTCGCATCGCTGAGGAAAGCGGCGTGGGCGAGATTGTGGTCGAGGAGGAGGGCGTTCGCGTAGCGGTGCGCATGCCCGGCGCGGCTCCCGCGCAGGCTGTCGCCGCGACCTCCTCTGCCCCGGCTGCCGCCGCGGCCCCGGCATCCGAGTCCGCCACGGCTTCGGCCTCGCCTGCCGAAGCGGCACGGCCTGCCAGCTGGCGTGCGGTGACGGCGCCGATGGTGGGCACGTTCTACGAGGCTCCCGCGCCGGGCGAGCCCCCCTTCGTGAAGGTGGGCGACGAGGTGTCGGCCGGCCAGACCCTCTGCATCGTGGAGGCCATGAAGCTGATGAACGAGATTGCCGCCGATGAGATGGGCACCGTGCGCGAGGTGTGCCTTGAAGACGGCGCAGCGGTGGAGTTCGGCACGGTGCTGTTCTACGTGGAGCCGCTGGGCAAGCCCGCCCCCGCTCCGGAGACCGACTAATGTTCAGCAAGATCCTGGTAGCCAACCGCGGCGAGGTGGCCCTGCGCGTGATGCGCGCGGCCAGGGAGCTGGGCGTGAAGACGGCGGCGGTGTACTCCACCGAGGACGCCGACACCTATCCCGTGCGCTTTGCCGACGAGGCGGTTTGCATCGGGCCCGCTCAGGCTGCTAAAAGCTACCTGGTGATCCCCAACATCATCGCCGCAGCGAAAACCACCGGGGCCCAGGCCGTGCATCCCGGCTACGGCTTTCTTGCCGAGAATGCCGCGTTCGCGCGAGCCTGCGCTGACAACGACCTGGTGTTCATCGGGCCTTCGCCCGAGTGCATCGAGCGCATGGGCGACAAGAGCTCGGCTCGCGAGACCATGAAGTCGTGCGGTGTGCCCACGGTGCCCGGTTCGGACGGCTGCGTGGACACCGTGGAGGAGGCCCGCGCCTTCGCCGACGAGGTGGGCTATCCGGTGCTGATCAAGGCCACGGCCGGCGGCGGCGGCAAGGGCATGCGCGAGGTTCACGACGCATCCCAGCTCGAGGCCCAGTACCGCGCTGCCCGTACCGAGGCCGGGGCCGCCTTCGGCAACGACGGGGTGTACCTGGAGAAGCTGGTTCTGCGCCCGCGTCATGTTGAGGTGCAGGTGCTGGCCGACGACTTCGGCAACAACGTCTCGCTGTGCGAGCGCGACTGCTCGGTGCAGCGTCGCCATCAGAAGCTGATCGAGGAGGCCCCCTCTCCGGCCCTGTCCGACGACCTGCGCCGCGCCATGAGCAAGGCGGCGGCGAAGGCCGTGCGCGCCACCGGCTACCGCAACGCCGGCACGATCGAGTTTCTGCTGGCGCCTGACGGCAGCTTCTACTTCATGGAGATGAACACGCGCGTGCAGGTCGAGCATCCGGTTTCCGAGCAGATCACCGGCACCGACATCATCAAGGAGCAGCTGCGCATTGCGGCAGGCGAGCCCATGAGCTGCGCTTCGCGTGCGCCGTTCGCGCCCTTCGGCCACGCGATGGAGTTTCGCATCAACGCCGAGGACCCCTCGTGCGGCTTCAGGCCCTGCCCGGGAACGATCACGCTGTTCGAGCCTCCGGCGGGCCCCGGTATCCGCATCGAGAGCTACGTGCGCACGGGTTCGCGCATCTCTCCGCATTACGATTCCCTGGTGGCCAAGCTGATCGTGTCGGGTCAGGACCGCGACGAGGTTCTGGCGCGTGCGCGCCGTGCGTTGGATGAGTTCAGGATCGAGGGAATAGCAACAACGATCCCCTTCCATCGCGCCGTGCTGGAAAACCAAGTATTCTGTGCAGGCGAGGCCGCCACCGATTTTATTGAAACCCAGATGGGAGACTTGCTATGAGCGATCTGCATGTAGAGGGCATGGGCGTGGCCACCAATGTGGTGGAAACCATCGTGTCCATCGCCGCTTCGAGCGTCGAGGGAGTGGCGGGGGTCGATGCCGGCGCACCGCATGGCGTGCGCGCGCTGCTCCGCACGCGTCCCGTTACGCAGGGAATTCGCGTGGAAGAGGCTGAGGACGGCAGCCTGCACGTAAGCGTGCGCATCGTGGCGCAGTACGGCACGGTTTTGCCCGACCTGGCCAAAGAGGTGCGCGAAGCCATCGCCGACGCCGTCAGCACCCAGGTGGGGGCAACGGTGGGCACGGTGGACGTGTACATCGACGGCATTCGATTCGATCGCTAGGCAGGGGGAAGCCGCACTCATGGCAGTGAAAGGCAAGATTCACGAACGCAGCGCCGCGCGCGCCTCGGCGCTGGCCCTGCTGTACTCAAGCGACATCACCGAGCGCGACGTGGCGCGCATCGTGGACGAGGGCGTGTACCCCGCCGAGGAGGTAGCGCTGCCCGAATACGCCGAGGATCTGGTGCGCGGCGTGCAGCAGCACGGCGACCAGATCGACGCGTGCCTGTCCGTTACGTCTGAGAACTGGGCCCTCGACCGCATGCCCGTGGTCGATCGCGGCATTCTGCGCCTGGCGGTGTACGAGATGCTGCACCGCGACGACGTGCCCGTGTCGGTGGCCATCAACGAAGCGGTCGAGCTGGCAAAGCGCTATGGAGGCGAGGATGATTCGTCGCGCTTCGTGAACGGCGTGCTGGGCCGCATTGCCCGCAAGCTGGAGAAGGGCGAGCTGCAGGCCGTGTTTGCCCAGGTCGCAGGCAATGATGAGGGCGAGGGAGCAGCTGCGGGAACGAACGCCCCGCTCGGTGCCGCTTTCGGCGCTGACGGCGGCGCTGCACCCGGCGCCTCCTCTGGCGCTGACGCCGGAGCCGACCCTGGCACCGATGTCGGAGCCGATGCTGACGCCGGTGCCGCCATCGATTCCGGCATCGATGCTGCCGTCGCAGCCCATGTCGTACCTGAGGCCCCTTCTGCGGACGGCGCCGCCGAGGGCGCCGTTGAGGATGCTGCCGCTGCGGCGGTTGGCAAGGAGTAGGCTGTGGCTGCAGAGGAGCCGCGCGACTTCGACGAGGTGGCGCAAAGGCTGAACAGGATCGTGGAGGCGGTGGGCGACGAATCGCTGCCGCTTGACGAGGCGCTGAAGCTGTACGAGGAAGCGGTGAGCCTGGGCCTTCAGGCGGGCGACCTGCTTGAGGACGGCTTGGACGCGACAGACGAGAGAGACGCGCTCGAAGCCGAGCTGACCGAGGTCGGCGGCGCTTCGATCGGCGATGAGCAGACGACGACATCGGGCACCGCAGAGGCAGGGGAGTCCGTCGAGGGGGCCGCTCGCACGGCCTAGGGGGTCATTATGGGCGATCGAATCCTGGACTGCATCACAGCGCCGTCCGACCTGGGGCTTCTGACCAACGAAGAGTTGGGAATCCTTGCAACCGAGGTGCGCGAGCAGATCGTGCGCGACACCTCGCGCACCGGCGGCCACGTGGCCTCGTCGTTGGGCGCGGTCGAGATCATCTTGGCCGTCCATTCGCTGATCAAAAGCCCGCACGATCGCTTCGTGTTCGACGTGGGTCACCAGGCCTACGCGCACAAGCTGCTCACGGGGCGGATGAGCCGCTTCCATACCCTGCGCACCTTCCAGGGGCTGTCGGGCTTCACCAACCCCTTCGAAAGCGAGCATGACGTGCACGCCTCGGGGCATGCGTCCGATTCGCTGTCCATCGCCCTGGGCTTGGCGAAGGCGCGCGCCATTCGCGGCGGCGATGAGAAGATCGTGGCGCTGATCGGCGATGCCGGCCTGTCGGGCGGCATGGCCTTCGAGGCGATCAACACGATCGGCCAGATGCAGCTGCCCATCGTCATGATCCTGAACGACAACGAGATGTCGATCTCGCGCAACGTGGGCGCATTGGTGAAGCACCTGGGCGCCCTGCGTTCAAGCGAGGCGTACCGCGAGGCGCGCGATGCCACGCAGGAGCGCTTCGAGCAGGCGGGCCGCATGCCGCGGGCTCTGGTGGGCTTCGGACGGAGCATGAAGGACTCGCTGAAGCAGTTCGTGCTGCCGCAGGAGACGATGCTTTACGAGCAGCTGGGAATTCTGTGCACGCCGCCGATCGACGGGCACGACATCGCCCAGCTGAAGGACATCCTGGCCACTGCGCTGGAGGCCGACGGCCCGGTGCTGATCCACGCGGTCACGCGCAAGGGTGCGGGCTACGCGCCGGCCGAGGCCGACCCGGTGCGCTTCCATGGCGCCCCCGCCTTCGACGTGGCCACCGGGAAGGACGCCAAGCCCTCAAGCGGCGTGCCCTCCTATACCAGCGTGTTCGGCAATGCCCTGGTGGCCGAGGGCGAAGCCGACGACCGCGTGGTGGCGATCACGGCGGCCATGCGCGGCGGCACGGGCGTGGAGGGCTTCTTCAGGGCATTCCCCGATCGCGCGATCGACGTGGGCATTGCTGAGGAGAACGCCGTCGGCATGGCGGCGGGCCTGTCGAAGGGCGGCATGAAGCCGGTGGTGGCGATCTACTCCACGTTCCTGCAGCGTGCGATCGACCAGCTGATCATCGACAACGCGCTGATCGAGACGAACGTGGTGTTCGCAATCGACCGCGCAGGGCTGGTGGGCGCCGACGGAGCCACGCATCATGGCGTGTTCGACCTGGTGTACACGCGCATGGTGCCCAACATGAGGGTGCTGGCTCCCTCGAATGAGGCCGAACTGGTGAACGCCCTGCATACGGCGCTGCAGTTGGGCGGTCCGGTGGCGGTGCGCTACCCGCGTGGCAACGCCCAGGGAGTCGAGCTGCCCAAGCAGCCCGCATGCCTGCCGCTGGGTCGCTCGGTGGAGCGACGTGCGGGCGACCAGGTGGTGTTCTTGGCTTTCGGCGACATGGTGAAGGTGGCGATGGATGCTGCCGAGCTGATGGCGCAGCAGGGTATCGAGGCGCGCGTGGTGGACATGCGCTGGGCGAAGCCCTTGGACGAGGACGCCATCGCACGCGCGGCTGACGCCGAGCTGGTGGTGACGCTGGAGGACGGCGCGATCGCCGGCGGCGTGGGCGAGGGCGTCGTGCACGCGCTGACGCGCACGGGGAAGGTGCCCCCAGTGATGGTGCTGGGCATCGAGGACGCGTTCGTCACGCACGGGGCGCCCGCCCAGCTGTTCGAGAGCCTGGGGCTCGACGCCCCGCAGGTTGCCTCACGCGTTCAGGACAGGCTCCAGCAGCTGCGCGATCAGGGGTAGGTATGCGCGCGGCCCAGCCCGCCGCCGCGCGCCTTTGACGGGAGCGCTTGAGAAAGGGGAAGCCGATGAAGACTCGTCCCATGGAGATAGTGGCATGGCTGCTGCTGATCGTGGCCCCGCTGGTGGTGTACGCCGTGGGGATGCGGATGATCCCCGAGGGCGTTACCGAGGTGCCGCTGCATTGGAACGGGGCGGGGCAGGTTGATCGATGGGGCGCTCCGTCCGAGATGCTGTTCCTGCCGCTGGTGTTCATGGGCGCCAATGTCCTGCTGGCGCTGGTCTACCTGTTCGCGGAGAAGCTGTCGCAGATGGGCTTGTTGAACGGAACGGTCAAGGGCGGACGCACGCTGATGCTGTTCATCGGGGTGTTCGACGTCGTGCTGTGCGCGGGCATCATGGCGTTCGCGATCAGGCAGGCTTTGGAGGCCCTTGGCTAGCGGCCGCTATCCGAGGTCCTTCTGCATGATGTAGTCGTCCATCACATAGCCTTGGCCGATGTCGCTCACCACCGCCTCGACCACCCTGAACCCTGTGCCCCGGTATGCGCGGATTCCCAGTTCGTTGCCTTTGTTCACTGTCAGGTACAGGGCGCTCAGCCCGCGTTCGCGCGCCAGACGCTCGTAGAACTCCACCGTCGTGCGGGCCGTTCCGCGCCCGCGCGCCTCGGGAAGCAGGTAGATCTTCGATATGAAGAAGCGGCTCGTCGAGGGCTCGGCGCATCCGCCCGTGTAGCCCACTACCTGGCTTTCGGCGGCATCGTCATCGCGTGCTTCGATGAGCCAGTACTCGTAGCCGTGCAGGGCCATGTCGCGCTCGATGGCCTCAAGCGACTGGAAGCGCTCGACCATGTAGGCTGTCTGGTCTGCGCCGATCAAGGCGGGCCAGTAGCCGAACCAGATGCGCTTTGCCAGGTGGGATAGCTGCTGTCGCTGTGCGGGGGTAACAACGGGAACGAACGAAACGCTCATGTGATGCCTTTCAAGCGGGGCTGCGTTCAAGCGGTGCCGTGTTCAAGCAGGGATCGTCGTGCGGACGGGATGCCGTTCCTCATGGCGCGGGGTCGTCCGCTCCGAATTCATGAGGAATGCTTACCTATTTTAGACCCGGTCCCGGGTGGACAACGAAATGCACATCGTCGCTTCGCGCGCGGCGGGAACGCGGCGCATCCGTCATGCCGCGCGGTGCTGACTGCATGCTGCAGCCTGGCCTTATGTGTTCAGGCGCGGCCAGGCGCCGCAATGAGGCCCCGCGTGCTGCGTGCCGCCCGCGTATCGTGGCCATCGTGCGCGCCTCGGCGCCGGCTGAGGATCGCGGCTCAGCCGACCGCCCGGCCGATTCGGCCTGCGTCGCCTTCGTCGGCACGGGAGGGCTGGTCGGTCGAGCGGTTGGGGAATCTAAGCGCTCGCATGTCGATTGATCGCAGGGATGCCTTCAACGGCAAGGTGACCAGCCATGCAAAACCGTGCGTGTGCTATAGTTTCTGGGCTTGCGAAGCATCGCAAGCATACGTATTGGCCCCCGAGACATGTTTGTTGCAAGGCCGCAAGGCTACCTCCTGCGTAAGCGAACATGGTAAGTGCACGCAATCATTCATGTTGACGGGTCCCCGGAAGAACGTTGAAAGGGGTCCGTTTTGACCGACATCAAGAATCCGTCAGTCATCGACTTCAGCGACATCTCCGATGAGGAGATGAACGCGCTCATCGATGGCACGCTCACCGAGTTCGACGAGGGCGACCTGGTCGATGGCACGATCGTCAAGATCGAGCGCGATGAGGTGCTGGTTGACATCGGCTTCAAGAGCGAGGGCGTCATTCCCTCCCGCGAGCTGTCCATCCGCAAGGACGCAGATCCCAGCGACCTGGTTGCCGTAGGCGACAAGATCGAGGCCCTGGTCCTGATGAAGGAGGACAAGGACGGTCGTCTGATCCTGTCGAAGAAGCGTGCCGAGTACGAGCGCGCCTGGATTTCGGTCGAGGAGAAGTTCAAGGCCGGCGAGCCTGTTTCGGGCGAGGTCATCGAGGTGGTCAAGGGCGGCCTGATCCTGGACATCGGCCTGCGCGGCTTCCTGCCCGCATCGCTGGTTGACCTGCGCCGCGTGAAGGATCTTGACATGTATCTGGGCACCGAGCTGGAGGCCCGCATCATCGAGATGGATCGCAATCGCAACAACGTGGTGCTGTCGCGTCGCGTGCTGCTGGAAGAGGGCCGCAAGAACGAGCGTGCCGAGATTCTCACCAAGCTCACCAAGGGCATGCGCCTGAAGGGCGCCGTGTCCTCGATCGTCGATTTCGGCGCCTTCGTGGACCTGGGCGGCATCGACGGCCTGGTGCACATCTCCGAGCTGTCCTGGAACCACGTGAACCATCCCTCCGAGGTCGTGAAGGTGGGCCAGGAGGTAGAGGTCGAGGTACTGGACGTCGATCTGCAGCGTGAGCGCATCTCGCTGGGTCTGAAGCAGACCATGCCGGATCCGTGGGTGAAGCTGGTGGAGTCGTACCCCGTGGGCTCGATCGTGGATGGCAAGGTTACCAAGGTCGTGCCGTTCGGTGCCTTCGTGGCGCTGGGCGAGAGCACCGAGGGCCTGGTGCACATCTCCGAGATGGCTCCGCGCCACATCGAGACGCCTGCTCAGGTTGTGAAGGTGGGCAACGAGGTCAAGGTGAAGGTGATGGAGATCAACCCCGAGCGTCGCCGCATCTCCCTGTCGATGAAGGCCGCAGCTGCCGAGCTGGGCATCGAGATCGAGATCGACGAGTCGGTTCAGGTTGAGGAGCGTCCCGCTCGCAAGCGCACCGAGCGCGCCGAGAAGCCTGCGGCTGAGGCCGAGGCTCCTGCTGCCGAGTAGTCGCCTCCCGCTCATATCGCGAACGCGAACGTATCGAGGGCCCGCAGTGCGGGCCCTCGTTGTGTGCGGGGTGCTTGATGGCTGACGGCTCGGGAGATTCCTATGCGGTCTGGGCGGCCGGGGCGCTCTCGGGGGTTTCCGCAGGTGCGTCGTCCTGCGCCGACTCCGTCGGCTGGTCGCTGGCGGCGGAGCCCTCCTGCGCACCACCTTCGGCTTCCTCCTTGGCCTCCGGCTCAGGCGTGGGCTCGGGGCGCTCGGGCAGGAAGTCGGCTACCGACTGTCGCACCAGTTCAACATAGGCGTGGGCCCCCGCTTCGGACAGGTGCGTGCCGTCGCCGTCGAACCAGTCGCCGTGCGCTGCGCTGGCCCCGTACCAGTCGATCAGCGCTGCGTTGGGGTAGCGCTGCACGGCGGCGGCCAGCGTGGCGTTCACATTGGCCTGCCAGTCGGTTCGGGATCGCGTGTTCACGAACCACACCATGCGCCCAGGCCCCACGCTCTCCATGAACGCGTCGATGTTCTCGTTGGTGACGTAGCCGTTGGTGCCCAGGGCCACCACCACGATGCTACCCACCGTTCCCGCCTGCCTGTAAGGCTCGTAGAAGCTGTTCACGCCATAGAACTGCCTGTTCACGGCAGCGTCGAGCATGCCGTGGGGGAATGCCTTGCGAAAGGCGGGCACCGCGCGCACCGACACCGAGTCGCCAAGCATCAGGATGTCGTACACGCCCTCGCGCGCCTCGGCGCGATAGAAGCCAGGCTCGCGGTCGGCATCCGGGTCGCCGTCGGCGCTTTCTTCGCCGCCCGTGCCCTCAAGCTCGGCGCCCGCCTGCACGCCGCCGGCTTCCTCGGCCTGCTTCAGCAGGTCGGCGCCCTCCAGGGCGTTCGTGTCGGGCACCAGGGTCAGACCGCCCACCGCGATGGCGAGGGTCAGCGTGCCGCCCACGGTGTAGGGCAGGTGCGCGCGTGCCCAGGTGCGCACGCCGGCCACGCCCTCGCCCACTACCGCGCGCACGTCGCTCAGCGTCATGCGGCGCAGGGGGTTCTCCACGTAGGCGTACGACACATGCGCCATGCCCACCATCAGCGCGACCTGCAGCGGCGCGAGCCACCAGGCCACCCCGTCGGCGGTGTTTCCCGGCGTGGTCAGCAGCAGCAGGGGGTAATGCCACAGGTACAGCGAGTAGCTGCGCTTGCCCAGCCAGGTAAGGGGAGCGGCGCCCAGCAGGCGCCCCAGCATGCTCTGCGGATGCACGATGCAGGCCATGAGCAGGGCGGTCAGCACCGAGCACAGCAGCAGGCCGCCGCGATACAGGAAGGGCGAGAAGCCGTCGGCGAACATCACCAGCAGCACCAGGCCTGCCAGCGAGGCTGCGCCCACGCCGTCCAGCGCCAGGCGCCCGATGCCGTCCAGCGCCTGATGCGCCCTTTCGTCCAGCTTGGGGTAGGGCCATGCGAAGGCCAGCATCACGCCGATCAGCAGCGAGAACGCGCGCGTGTCGGTGCCGTAGTACACGCGCGAGGGGTCGGCTTCGGGTGAGAACAGCAGCGCCATCAGCACCGCCGATACCAGGGCGGCGATGGCGCAGCCCTTGGCCATCGACGATTTCCGCACACCGCGCTTCACCAGGAAGAACAGCAGCAGGGGCCATATCAGGTAGAACTGCTCCTCGATTGCCAGCGACCACGTGTGGGCCAGGGGCGACGGAGCGCCCAGGGCGTCGAAGTACGATACGTTGTGCAGGATCTGCCACCAGTTGTTGAAGAACAGCAGGGTGGGCAGCGCGTCGGGTCGCAGCTTGGTGAGCAGGGCGTGATTGAACAGGGCGCAAAGGGCCGCCGTGCCTATGATGGTGAACACCACGGCGGGCACGATGCGCTTCACGCGGCGCACCCAGAAGTCCTTCAGGTCGATCGTGCCGGTAGCCTCCACCTCGGCGATCAGCAGCGTGGTGATCAGGTAGCCTGACAGCACGAAGAACATCGTCACGCCCAGAAGCCCGCCCACAGCGAAGGGGGCGTTCAGGTGGTAGGCCACCACGGCGATGACGGCAAATGCCCGCAGGCCGTCAAGCGATGCGACGTAGCGGGTTTTCGGACGGGACATTCAGGCTCCTGATTCAAATGGGGAACGGGCAAAGTGTACGACAAAACACCACGTGTTGGTGCGGATCGGTAAGGGAAATGATGGATTACGCGAGGAGCTTATACTAATTATCTAAAGTTAATTTTAGGTGCCCGCCCCCGTGGCCGCACAGCCGTTTCGTGCGGCCCTCCTTGCGCGCAGCGTGTATGATGAGCTGAGGAAACAAGCGTGAAAAGCGAGGGAGCGCGATGCGGAAGGTGCTGGTGATCGGCGGCATGGGCGCGGGCAAGTCAACCGTGCGCGGGGTGCTGGCCCAGGACGGCGTGCCCGCAGTCGATCTGGACGCATTGGGCCACGAGGCCCTGGAGCTGCCCGAGGTGCGCGCCGCCCTGGCGGATTGCTTCGGGCCTGAGGTGCTGGATGCGGCGGGTCGGGTGAGCCGCGCGACGCTGGCCTCCCGCGCGTTCGCGTCTTCCCAGGCCACCGGGCGTCTGCAGGCAATCACCTGGCCGACCATCGGGCGCTTGCTGGGCGCGCGCCTGGATGCATGGGAGGCGGCGGGGCATCGCGTCGTTGTGGTGGAGCATTCGGCCCTGCGCGATCGCGATGACCCCCTGGCTTGCGATGCCGACGTCATCGTGGCCGTGCTGGCCCCCGTCGAGCAGCGCGTGGCGCGCGCGGTGGCCGCGGGGTGGCCCGAGCGGGAGGTGCGCCGGCGCATCGCCGCGCAGATCGGCGACGAGCAGCGGGCGTGCCTGGCCGACGTGGTTTTCAACAACACCGGAACACCCGCGCAGCTGGCCGCCCAGGTGCGCACGTGGTGGCATCATTACCAGGCTGAGCGCGGGTAGCCGCATGCGGGCCGCCCGACTTCGGGCGATGCCGCGCATTCGCAGGCTTGTCAGGCGAAAGGAGGGGCCGTGGCCCACTTGTCGAACATCGAGGGAGCCGCCATGGAGGGAAAGCTTCCCGAGGTGAGGCTTGCCTCCACGCCGTTCAGGGTGGAGTCGCCCTTCCAGCCTGCGGGCGACCAGCCTCAGGCCATCGAGGCCCTGGCGCGCAACATCGAGGAGGGCGTGCGCTACCAGACCCTCCTGGGCGTTACCGGCTCGGGCAAGACCTTCACCATGGCCAAGACCATCGAGGCCGTTCAGCGGCCCACGTTGGTGATGGCCCCCAACAAGACCCTTGCGGCCCAGCTGGCGGCCGAGCTGAAGGAGTTCCTGCCCCATAATTCGGTGGTCTACTTCGTCTCGTACTACGACTACTACCAGCCCGAGGCCTACGTGCCCTCGTCCGATACGTTCATCGAGAAGGACGCCTCGATCAACGAGGAGGTCGAGAAGCTGCGCCACGCCGCCACGTCGGCGCTGCTGTCGCGGCGCGACTGCGTGGTGGTGGCCTCGGTTTCGTGCATCTACGGCATCGGCAGCCCCATGGACTACGCCGGCATGGCGGTGTTTCTGGACACCCAGAAGCAGATGGATCGCGACGACGTGATGCGCGACCTGATCGAGATCCAGTACGACCGCAACGACTACGAGCTGTCGCGCGGCACCTTCCGCGTGCGCGGCGATTCGCTGGATGTGTTCCCGCCGTACGCCGACAATCCCATCCGCGTGGAGTTCTGGGGCGACGAGGTGGAGTCGATCGCCGAGGTGGACCTGCTTACCGGTGAGCAGCTGGCCACGTACGAGGCTCTGCCCGTGTGGCCGGCCTCGCACTACGTGACCGCGCGACCCAAGATGGAGCGCGCCCTTGGCAGCATTCGCGACGAGCTTCAGCAGCGCCTGCAGAGCTTTCGCGAGAACGGCAAGCTGCTCGAGGCCGAGCGACTGGAGATGCGCGTGAGCTACGACCTTGAGATGCTGGAGACGATGGGCTTCTGCTCGGGCATCGAGAACTACTCGCGTCACCTGGATGGACGTCAGCCCGGTGAGCCGCCCTACACGCTGATCGACTACTTCCCGCGCGACTTCGTGTGCATCATCGACGAAAGCCACGTGACCGTGCCGCAGATTCGCGGCATGCACGAGGGCGACCGCTCGCGCAAGGTCACCCTGGCCGAGCACGGGTTTCGCCTGCCCAGCTGCCTGGACAACCGTCCGCTGCGCTTCGACGAGTTCGAGGAGCGTGTCCCGCAGTTCGTGTACGTGTCGGCCACGCCCGGCGATTACGAGAAGCGCGTCAGCCAGCGCCAGGTGGAGCAGATCATTCGTCCCACGGGCCTGCTTGACCCGCAGATCGCGGTGCGCCCCGTGGCCTCGCAGATCGACGACATCATCGACGAGGCCCGCGCGCGCGTGGAGCGCGGCGAGCGCACGCTGATCACCACGCTGACGAAGAAGATGGCCGAAGACCTGACCGACCATCTGCTTGACCAGGGAATTCGCACCCGCTACATGCATTCGGACATCGCCACGCTGGAACGCGTCGAGATCCTGCGCGACCTGCGCATGGGCAAGTTCGACGTGCTGGTGGGCATCAACCTGCTGCGCGAGGGCCTGGACCTTCCCGAAGTGTCGCTGGTGGCGATTCTGGACGCCGACAAGGAGGGCTTCCTGCGCAACCATCGCTCGCTGATCCAGACGATCGGCCGCGCGGCCCGCAACGTGTCGGGCGAGGTGATCATGTACGCCAACAAGGTCACCGACTCCATGCGCCTGGCGATCGACGAGACGCAGCGTCGCCGCGCCATCCAGACGGCCTACAACGAAGAGCACGGCATTCAGCCTCAGACGGTGCGCAAGGCGATCAGCGACATCATGAGCTACGTGACCGAGGCGGCGGAGGGCGTGAGCGCCGAGGACATCAACCGCGAGCTGGCCGAGCTTTCGCGCGAAGAGGTGCTGCGGATCGTGTCGAGCATGGAAGACCAGATGGCCGAAGCGTCCACCAGCATGGACTTCGAAGAGGCCGCGCGCCTGCGCGACCAGATCGTGAAGCTGCGCTCGCAGTTCGAGGGCACCACCGAGGAGGATGCGCTGGCGGGACTGAAGAAGACGGCTCGCAAGGGAAGCGCCTTCGGCAACCGCAAGCACGCCGCCTACGGGTCGAGTCGTCGCAGCTAGGCGTGGTGCCGTTGGCGTGCGGGCGTCGGGGCCGCGGTCGTCCGCGACTGCGGCCTATGGCGTGGGGGGCGTGATGCGCTCGTCAAGCAGCTGCAGGTCGGCGCGGGCGACCAGGGCGGCCAGGCGTACGACGCGGGCATAGAAGTCGTCGTCCTGCGCTTCCATGAGGTCAGCCGCGCGGTCGAACCAGGCGCCATGGCGCCTGAGGAACGCGTGCGCGAAGCGGTCGCGCGCGTCCTGATCGCCGCGCGCGGTGCCCTCGCTGGCGCCCGGATGCCGCAGGAAGGCCAGGAAGGCCAGTTCGCAGCCAAGGAAATCGTCGCGCATCGCGCTGGGCGCCAGCGAGTGCGTCAGGGAGGCCGGCTGAAATCCCGCCTGGTCGTACAGGGTGCGCACGTGCGCGGTGAGCCGTCCTTCGCGCGGCCCCCAGGCGATGCGTCCGTGCGCTCCGGCGGTTTCGGCGCCGGTCACGCAGCCTTCCGCCAGCGGGATGAACACGCCGGTGGTGGGCACCAGAAAGCGGTCGTAGAATCGCTGCTCAAGCCAAGTCAGGTCGGTTGGCTGGTCCGCGGGCGGGGCCGACGGCTCCGGTCGTCGCGCATGCCGGCCGAGGCTCTCTCGCTCGATGGGCTTCTCTTCCCCCGATTCCCCTGGAGCTTCGCCCCCCCCGTGCGGGAAGGGGCGCCCCAGCAGCTCGGCTGCCTGGTATACGTCGGCTGCGATCGGGGCATCGGGCGTGCGCAGCAGGGCGGCGGCCAGGGTGTCGTACAGGGCGGCGATGCCTCGGTCGATCCGCGTGTCCGCGAGGCCTTGCCGTGCGCCTGCGTTCGCGTGCGGCGGGATGGCCGCGGTGCTGCGGGTCGGGTCGGCGGCCTGCGCCGATGAGGGAAGCGGTGCGTGATCGCAGGTGGCTTGCACGGCTTTGCTGGCGGTGGCATGCATGGGGTCTCCTCTTTGCGGAAGCTTCGGTGTTCGCCTGTTCGGACTGCGGAGGGAAGCGCGAGCACGCGCTCGCCTGGTCGGGGCGAAGCGCAGGTCGGGCGTCGAGAGCCGCAGAGGCGCTCGGCCTGCGCCATGCGCTTGCAACCGACCCGGGGCGGGGAAGGGCGCCCCGGGTCGAGGGGGGAGGGGATGTCCCGCAGGGCTACCCCGCGAAGGTGACGGGGATGGCGGCCATCACCACCAGGTAGCGCAGCATGAAGCCGCCCACCAGCACGCACGCCTTCTCGGCCAGGGCCAGCGCCCTCGCGCGGCCTGCGGGGGCCTCGGCGGTCGCTCCCGCACCCGCACCCGCACCGCTCGCTGCGGGCGACGAGGCGCCGCGCATCTCGGCCAGCGACAGCGCCACCGGCATCAGCAGGCCGATCGCTACCAGCCCCACCCAGAAGGCCGGGGCGAAGGCGCCGCTTATCAGGTTGCTCACCGTGGCCTGGGCCGCTGCGGCGGCCGCGCCCGTGGTGCCGCTGGTAACCAGCAGCAGGGCTGCTACCAGCACGGCCTCCACGACGGGCAGCACAAGCCCCGCCTTCCGGGCAACCTTCAGGCGACGCGCCTGATCGGAGGCCGTCACCTGGGTGGCCAGCGCCACGGCGGCGAATCCGGTGGATGCCGCCGACACGGCGAACAGCGGGGGCAGCACGACCATGCTCCACAGGGGGAAGGCCACCTGCGCGTCGCCCAGCAGCACGCCGGTGTAGCCGGCCACGCACAGGGCCAGGACGATGCCGACCACGTCAAGCGCGGCGGGCACGCGTCGCTTCATCAGCGTCAGCAGCAGGGCCAGGCCCGATGCGACCACGAAGGCGCACAGGATCAGCACGCCCCAGGCCATCACCGACTGCAGGTTTGCTACCAGGCCGAAGAAGCGCAGGGGGTTCATCAGCCCGGCGCGTGCGTCGAACACCAGCAGCAGGATGCCCACCATGACGGCCGCAGGGCCCAGCACGCAGCCGGCAAGCGACGCGGCGGGTGCGTCCACCTTGGTCAGACGCACCAGGGCTCCCAGGGCGAAGGCTCCGGCGCCCACTCCCGCCAGAAACAGATAGGCGGCGATCAGCTCATCCCAGATCATGACTGCTCCTCCCGATACAGGCGGTACACGTTGCCGCCGTGGTGGACGGTGGACACCACCGGCATGGACTGCGTCTCGGCAAGGCCGTAATAGCGCACGGCCGGCCCCAGTCCCAGGTCCTCGTCGATGCCCTCGGCGCTGCGCGCGGCCAGGGCGCGGGCGATGTCGCTGTTCGGATCGTTCATGTCGCCGAAGATGCGCGCCTTCGTCACGCAGGTTGCCACGCAGGCGGGCATCAGGCCCTCGGTAATGCGGTGGTGGCAGAAGGTGCACTTCTCCACCTCGCCCCCGTCAAGCTGGTAGCGCACCTGGTAGGGGCAGGCGGCCATGCAGTACTTGCACCCGATGCAGGCGTCTGCGTTCACCATTACCACCCCGTCGTCCAGCTTCAGGCTGGCGCCGGTGGGGCAGACGCGCACGCACGGGGCGTCCTTGCAGTGATTGCACTGCTTGGGTACGTTCGCACGGCGGATGCGCCCGGCGTCGTCCACGTCGAAGCTTTCGATCCAGGTGTTGAAGCGCCGCCGCGCAACGGCGTTCTCCTGCTTGCATCCCACCACGCAGGCGTTGCACCCAATGCACAGCGCCAGGTCGATGAGCATGCCGTAGCGTTTGGTCGGTGCGGTCATCGCAGGGCTCCTTCCACCTTCTCGATCCGGTACATGCCGCCGTTGCGTCCGGGCGACCCGAACTCCCCGTCGGCGATGGGATACAGGGGCGCCTTCACCGTGGGGTCGTCCATCACGTCCAGCGCGATGCCGGCGCCGATGGCGGGGTCGCCCTTGCGGACGTCCGCGCCCTCGATGCTCACGTCCTGGGCGCCGTAGGCCCGGTGGCCGTAGCCGAAGGCGGTGGCGAAGGTGCCGCGTGCGATGCCGGCGCGCACCCAGGCCCGACCCACCATGGGCTCGCCCGTGGGGCCGGCGGCGCGAATTAGGTCGCCGTCGGATATTCCCAGCTCGCGGGCATCGTCAAGATTCACCTCAAGGTAGTTCGACGTGCAGATGTCCTGCATGATCGGACTGTTTGCCAGCATGCTGACCGAGCGGAACCGCGGCTTGTAGCCGGTGTGCTTGAAGGGATACTGATCGGCATCGTGCACCTGCGAGAACGGGGTGCCGTCGGCGAAGGTCTGCTCGATGGTGCGCACCACCGGCGAGTGGGGCAGCCCGGTGTAGTGGTTGATCACCGAGCGGCGCGGCTCGGAGTACACGAACGAGCGCATGTCCAGCATGGCCGCGGCGCGCCCGCCCTCGCCGTAGGTGGCGTCCAGCGGCAGGTAGCGCCCACCGCGCGACAGCACGTTCAGCACCTTGGGCCATTCCTCGGAGCTGACGGCGTGCTTCCATTCGGCGGGAAGCTCGTCCAGGCGCTGGCACGCCACGTCGTAGGGATCCACGTCGGCCACGGGCTCAAGGTCGTAGGCGATGTTGGCCGCGGCCTTCAGGAAGAAGTCGGAGGCGTCGTTGAAATCCCAGGTGCTGCCGTCGGTGGCCGCGATGGCGTCCTTGCCGAAGCCGGGCAGGTCCAGCCGTTTGGCCACGTCCACGATGAACGTCTCGTAGCTGGCGTAGCGCCCGTCGTCCAGGCGGATCGTCTCGGGCTGTTTCACGCGCCAGCGCACCGTGGTGCCGAAGCCGCTCCAGATGCCGCCCTCGGCCGAGCATCCGAACGTCTCGAAGGGGTTGGTGTCGGGCACGATGTAGTCGGCGTACTGGGCGTGCTCGCCCACTACCACGTCGCAGGCGATGTGCAGGGGGATCACGTCGGGGTCCTTGAACCGCTCGATGAACTCGTCGCGGAAGGCCCCCGGAGTGGCCTGCAGGGTGTTCACCATCCACGACACCAGGATCTTCGCCTGGTAGGGATACTTGTTCACGATCGAGACAAGGGCCTGGTTGTCGGAGTTCACCATGTGGCCGAACCAGGGCAGCAGCGGCAGGGGATGCTGCTCGCCGGCGGCCACGCGGGCCCGGTACTCGTCGGTGTCGGCGAAGTGCTTGCCGGTGCGGCTGATGGGCTGGGCGTTCGACAGGTCGGGCAGACCCTCGATGGTCTCAAGCAGGTAGCGCGGGCCGTCGCCGGTTGAGGCGAAGGTGCCGCCCAGGCAGTTGCAGCCGCCCACCATCTGATGCGAGCCGATCAGCGCGTTCATCATGCGCATGCCGAAGGCGGTGTCGATGCCGTTGTTCATCACGGTGGACCCGTTGCCGTACATGGCGGCCTTCACCCCGTGCGAGGTGAACTCGCGGGCCATGCGCTCGATCTCGGCCACGGGCACCTGGGTGATCTGCTCGTATTCCTGCATGGTGTGCTCGAAGGCGCTGTCGCGCAGGTACAGCAGGGCCGAGCGCACCTTCACGCCGGCTACCTGGCCCTCGAAGTCCACGCGTGCCGATGGGCAGGCGGTGTTCAGCATGGGCTCGCCGCTGGCGCGGTCAATCACCACGAAGTACTCGGGAGCGGGCAGCCCGGCCGCCTCGGCCTCGGCAGCGACTTCGGCGGCGTTCTCGGGCACGTCCATGCCCGCATCCGCCGCGCGCATCAGCATGCCGTGGTTGGGGTGTCCTTCGTCGGCGATCACCAGGAAGCTGGCGTTGGTGTGGGCCGCGTAGCCTCCCGCCACGCCGGCCTCCTGGCTGGGGAACTGAAGGAACTCGGTGTTCATCGCGTCGTTCTCGAACATCCAGCGCACCATGGCCAAGATCACCGACGACGTGGTGGTGGTGCGCAGGGGCACCCAGTTGATGCCCTTCATGGTGGAGGTGACGCAGCCGCTCTGCAGCGTGGGGTCAAGCACGTCAACCTTGCATTCGCCCTTGGCCAGCCGGGCCGACACGCGCTTTCCCATGCCCTGGAAGTTGAAGCCGTTGGCGCCGGGGAAGTAGCCGCTCATGATGGCGTACTCGCAGTTGTCCAGGTCGGGAGCGGTCCAACCCCAGTAATCCTCGGCCAGCCAGCTGGCAACCGCGCAGCCGCCGCATGTCGAGGCATGGTAGTAGAAGTTGGTCGAGCCATAGGCGCTGGCGAAGCGGCTGGACATCATGTAGCGTCCGTCGCTGCGCCCTCCCAGGGCCACGTACTGGTTCGATACGGGTCCCAGGTCGGGCTGCTCGGGGTTCAGGGGCGTCTCGGTGTCGTGCAGCTCGCGAAAGCCCGCCACATGGCGGTCCTCGCCCAGCTCGGCGAAGATCTTGCCGCCCTCTACCACCTCGTCGATTAGCTTGTCCCAGCTGATGGGCCGCCACCTGCCCTCGCCGCGCGCGCCGGCGCGCTTCAGGGGCATGGTGATGCGGTCGGGCTGGGTGTAGCCGTCAAGCGAGGCGTTGCCGCGTCCGCACACGCTGCCGCGCAGCAGGTTTCCCGTGCCCGGCGCGAAGCTCATGGCGCGGTACGAGTCGTCCAGCGGCGCTTCGAAGGGCAGGTACGGGTACGCGCAGCTGGGATGGTAGGGGTTTCCGCCCACCGTCAGGATGCGCGTGGCGTCGCGGTTCAGGCGCACGCGGCTGCCGCACGAGCTGTAGCAGCCCAGGCAGCCGGTATTGCGCACGATTACCTCGTCGTTCACCTTCACCGCGCCGGTGGCCTCGTCCACGCGCGCCTCGACGGGATGGTGCCCCGCGCCCGGTGCGGCGGGCTCGTCGCCATGCGCCAGCGTGGGCGGAGCCATGCCCGCCACGCCTGTCCCCGCCGCCGTCAGCGCGCATGCCGCCGCTGCCGCCGTCAGGAACTCGCGTCTTTCAATTCCATCTGGTTTCATGCGTTCCCCCTATCGTCGTGCCTCTCGGGCATCGTCCGCGCCGGTCTCGCTCTGCGCGCTGCGGATGCCGACCGTGCGAATCGTCGCTGCGCGTGGCATGGCGCACGGTGTGCCCACCTGCGCCGCACCCGCGCCGCCGACCGTTCGGCCTGCTTCGCGCGGTGAGGCCCGCAGCTCTGCGGTTGCTCATGTGGCTTGGCGCTGCCCGTCGTGCGATTCGCTTGGCTGTGCGGTGCGCTTTGCGCGACGGCGCAGTCATGCGGTCGATGCCCCCTGTTCCTCGCCGCATTGCGCGGCCCCTTGGCCATACCCTAGGGCCCTGGTGTGCGCAGGGCATCGCCGCAACGTGGGTAAAGCGGTGCGGGTATGCGGGCTCAAGGGGGTTGCGTGCCTGTTTTCCCAGGTAAGGCATACCCACAATGTGGGTATGTTTGCCGTGCGGGGGAATGCGCGCGAAATATGCGCAGAAGGTTCGTGGTATTATTTTCCCTGGTTATTCACGAAGGGGGGAATCGTGGATGCGTCTGTCGCATGCGGAGGGGGAACCGCGTCGTATGGGTATGCCGAGGTGCGCGCACGTGCGCTCGCATGGCTGCGCGCGCACGCGGCCAAAGGAGCCGCGGGAGCCTGGGTCGCACGCTTGAGAAGCGTGGCGGCCTCGTCAGGCTGGTGGGTGGCCGGCTTCTCGGCCTGCATGGCATGGAGTTACCACACGTTGTTCCTTTCGGCGCTGGGGATTGCCCGCGACCCGCTGTGGTGCGATGCGTGGGTCTGGGGCTTCGTTGAGGGGTCCCAGGCTGTGGCTGCGCTGGCGTGCGGGTTCGTCTTGGCTCGTGCGGTGAGGAATCGACCCGGCCTCAGGCTGGCGCTTTGCGGGATGACCGCGGTGACGGGCTCGGTGCTGATCGGCGTGGGGCATCTGGAGGGCGCAGGGCTGTCGTCGGTCACTGCCGTGGGCGAGGCGCTGTGCGGCATCGGGTTGGCCCTGCTGTTCCTTATATGGGGAAGAAGGCTTTCGCTGCTGGACGAGGCCGACGCCGAGCTGCTGATGCTGGTGTCGTTCGGCCTGGGTGCCCTGGGGTGCGTGGGGCTTCTGATGGCGTCGGGCCCGCTGCGCGTGGTGCTGAGCGCCGTGCTGGCGGCCCTTGCCTGTTGGCTGGGCTGCTTTGGCGAGGGCAGAGCGCGTGCCGTGCCGCCTGTCGCGCGAAATGAGCGCTCGACGCCTGAGGCGAGGGCGGTGGCGGGATGCGCTGGCGGCGCTGGTGGCGTCGGGGCCGGCGGTATGCGGACGGCGGTGCCTGCAGGCTGCGTGGCGGATGCGGGCGGGGCCGCGTTATCCGCGTCGGCTGCGGGCGGGGTCGCGCTGGTGACGGCGGCGATCAGGCGACGCTCTCACGAGCTCAGCGTGTTCCTGCTGTGCTTCCTCATCTGGTTCCTCTTCGCGTTCTTCCGCATTCTGGCCGCTCCCTCGCTGGTGGCGGGCGACGTGCTGATGGCCCCTTTTTCCCTGGCCTTCATATTGGTGGGCGCCGGCTTGGCGCTGTGCCTGATGTACAGCCGCTACACCAACTTCACCCTGGTGTTTCGCTGGGCTCTTCCGCTGGTCACCTGCGCCTGCGGCGTGGTGTTCGCCACCGGGGCGCGCAACGGGCACGTGCTTGCCTATCTGATCAACTTCGTGGCGCTGTTCGGCGCGCAGGCCATCTGCCTGATTGCGGCGGTGAAGCATGCCAGGCGTACGGGGGTCAGCTCCTTCTTCCTGTTCGGAGGCCTGCTGGCTGCACAGGGGTCAGCGGTGGTGTGCGGTACCGTGGTGGGCCTGCGGCTGTTTGCCGTGGCCGAGCCCGTGCAGATGGCGGGCGTGTCGCTGTTGGCGGTGGGCGCGGTGACGCTGGCGGTGATGATGATGGGGTTTGGGCCGCGCTGGGTGCCGAACGGCGGTGCGACGGCGATGGGGGCCGCGGCGCCACCTGCGCCTGCGGTTGGGGCTGAGTGCGCGGCCGCCGCAGGGTCGGAGCCCGCGGCGGGGGCCTCGGAGCCGCCGATGTGCGCGGAGCCGCCTTGTGCGAAGGCGGAGGCTGCGGGAAGCGGGGTGGCCTGCCGCTTCGGGAACCCTGCGGCCTGCGTGAATGCAGGGGGAGACTGCGACCGGAATGTCCAGGACCAGGCGGAGAGGCTGTTCATGAGCGAGGCCCTTCAGCTCAGCCGGCGCTTTGCCCTCACGCAGCGCGAGACGCAGGTGGCCGCGCTGCTGCTTGCCGGGCGCAACCGTCCCTACATTCGCGACGAGTTGGTGATATCGCTGCACACGGTGCATGCGCATGCGCGCAGCATATTCGCGAAGTGCCAGGTGCACTCGCAGCAGGAGCTCATCGACCTGGCGCGCTCCACCGATTAGGCGGGCCCGCCGTCGCCTGCCTCGCATGCTGCGCCGGCTGCGTCCGTCCGATCGCCAGGCTGTCGCTCTCCCGCGCTCATCAGAGCCACGCCGCCGATCACCAAGGCCATTCCCAGGCCGGTGAGCGCGGTGAGCGTTTCGCCGAAGGCCAGCATGCCGATGACCGCGGTGCCCACGGTGCCCAGCCCGCCCCAGATGCCGTACGACAGTCCCAGCGGCAGGTGCCGCAGGGCGAACGAGAACAGGGTGAAGCACAGGGCGTAGCCCACGATCACGACGGTGGTGAACGCGGGCTCGGTGAACCCGTTCGACAGCTTCAGCGAGGTGGTGCTGATCAGCTCCAACACGATGGCCCCGGCAAGCAGAACCCAGCTTTTGGCAACGGCGCTCACGCTACGCCCCGATCCTCAGCAGCGTGACGCCCGCCACGATCAGCGCCATGCCCGCCAGCTTGCGGGCGTTGAAGCGCTCGCGCCACACCAGGCGCCCCGCTATGGCGGCCATCACGATGCCCGCGCCGCTCCACACGGCGTAGGCAAGGCCCAGCGGCAGCGCGGAAAGCACCTGCGACATCAGGTAGAACGAGGCAAGGTACCCCACGGCGATGCCCGGAATCCAGCGCTTGCGCCTGAACCCCTGCGACATCTTCATCGATACGTCGGCGAACGTCTCGCAGATCACCGAGCACAGCATCATGATCCAGGCCATGACCCCATCCTTCTCCTCGGGCCTGCGTGCGGCGTGCGGGCTTCATCGGCGGAAGCCGTTGCGGCTGTCGAGGTTTGCGACAGATTCGTTTATTCTTCCTGCTCAGATGGCGGCCTGAAGCATACGACCGCGCAGCGGCCCATGTCAACGCGACCGTCGGGCCGAAAGCTGACGCCCTCGGCCTCCAGCAGCCGGCGTTGGGCGTCGGGTCCCCCGAAGGCGAATCCCGGGGCCAGCGAGCCGTCCTTGAACACCACGCGGTGGCAGGGCACGGCATCGGGGCCCGTGCCGGGGTGGGGGTTCGCGTGCAGAGCATAGCCCACGAAACGCGCCGCCCGCGGTCTTCCGGCTGCCGCAGCCACCTGTCCGTAGCTGGCCACGCAGCCGCAGGGAATCTGCCGGGTGGCTTGGTACACCTGGTCGAAGAAGGCGCTCATGCGCGCCTCGTATCGCGGTGGGTATCCAGGCAGATGGTGAAGGGTCCGTCGTTCACCAGGCTCACCTGCATGTCGGCGCCGAATTCGCCCTGCTGCACGTCGGGAAGGTCGCGGGCGGCGCAGGCCACGAAGCGCTCGTACAGCGCGCGCGAGCGCTGGGGGTCGCCCGCCTCGGTGAATGAGGGGCGGTTGCCGCGCGTGCAGTTGGCGTACAGGGTGAATTGCGAAACGATCAGGGCCTCTCCCTGGATGTCGGCCAGGCTCAGGCTGGTCTTGCCCTCATCGTTGGGGAAGATCCTCAGCCGCATAATCTTCTGCCATAGCCATTCAGCCTGTTCATCGGTATCATCGGCCCCCATTCCCACCAGCACCAGCAGCCCGCGCCCAATGCGGCCCGTCACGGCGCCCTCGATCGACACGCTTGCCTCGCTTACGCGCTGCACCACGGCTCTCATGCGCTCCTCCTTCGTCAGGGTCTCAGCTTAGTGTAGGGGAAGCGGGCGGGACCTTCGTATCCGGGGCGCTCGCGCGGGGTATCCACATGGTTCGCCGGCTTGAGGCGTCGGGGCGCTCAATCGGCGGCTATCGAGGGGCGTTGTGCGTCGGGCTGCCAGGTTTCTGCCGGGCTTCGGTTGGAATGCTGCCGGATTGCGCTTGCTATACTGGAAGTCTGAATGCCGCCTGTTTGGGAGGGCCCATGATCGATGAAATTCGCGTGAGCAACCTCGCGCTCATCAAGTCCGCGTCGCTTGAGCCGGCGGCGGGTCTCACGGTGCTTACCGGCGAGACCGGCGCGGGCAAGTCGGCTCTGCTTTCGGCCCTGAAGCTGCTGATGGGGGTTCGCGCTGACAAGGATATGGTGCGCGAGGGCTCCGAGGGCCTGACGGTCGAGGGGCGCTTCGTTGCGCCGCGCCGCAGCCAGGGGGAGGACCCTGGCGCCGTGGCGGGGGGCCGCTCTGCCGATGAGCGCGGCGTCGTAGACGATCGGTGCGATCAGGCTGATGATTCTCAGCCCTTCTTCGAGGAGGGCGAGGCCGTGGTGTCGCGTCGCGTGGGGGCCGATGGGCGCTCGCGCGTCAGCGTGAACGGCGGCATGGCAAGCGTGCGTCAGCTGACGGAGCACGTGGCCCCGCTGGTGGACCTGTGCGGGCAGTTCGAGCACCAGCAGCTGATGAAGCCTGCAACCCACGGCGACCTGCTGGATGCGTGGGCGGGCGATGAGGTGAGGCGCCTGCACGCCGCATACCGCGAGCGCCTTGCCGCCGCCCGCGCCGCCCAGGCCAAGCTCGACCGCGTGCGCGAGGCGGGAAGCGCCAGCGAGGCGCGGCTTGATGAGGCACGGTTCGCGCTGCGTCGCATTGACGAGGTGAGCCCGCAGCCGGGCGAGTACGATCAGCTGGTGGCGGAATTGGCGCGCGCCGAGCACGCCGAGGCCCTCGCGCGCGCGGTGATCGAGGCTCATGGGGCGCTGTC
This sequence comes from Berryella wangjianweii, assembly GCA_013201155.1. Classification (GTDB taxonomy): domain Bacteria; phylum Actinomycetota; class Coriobacteriia; order Coriobacteriales; family Eggerthellaceae; genus Berryella; species Berryella wangjianweii. The sequence goes on from CP053716.1 coordinate 1,434,163, forward strand.
GGGCGACGACGGGGCTCTTGACCAGCTTAGCCAGGCCGCCGCCGCCCTTGAGGGCGCCGCGCGATTCGACGAGGGGCTGGGGGCCTTGGCGTCTTCGCTGCGCGAGGCGGGCTTCGTGCTTGAGGATGTGGCGTCCGAGACGCGATCGTACCGCGACCGCGTGGAGTTCGACCCAGCTCAGCTGGAGGAATGGCAGGAGCGCGTTGCGCGCATGCAGGGCCTGATGCGCGAGTTCGGCCCGCGGATGGAGGACGTGCTGGAGCGCCGTGCTCAGGCGGCCGAGCAGATCGCTCTGGTGGATGATGCGGAGGAGCGCGAGCGTGCGGCGCGCGCCGAGCTCGATCGCGCCGAGGACGCTCTGGCCGAGGCCGCCGAGCAGCTTGATCGGGCCCGCCGCGCCGCGGCGCCCGCCTTCGAGGAGGCCGTGCGGGTCACCATGCGCCGTCTTGAGATGGGCGGCAGCGAACTGGTGTGCGGCATCGAGGCGCTTGATCGGGCCGGCTGGTCGGCGTACGGGCCGTCGGCGGTGGAGTTCCTGTACCGTCCCGCTGCGGGAATGCAGGCTCGTCCCTTGGCGCGAATCGCGTCCGGTGGCGAGATGAGCCGCGTGATGCTGTCGGTAAAGGTGGCCCTTGGCGGCGGCGACGCAGTGGACACCCTGGTGTTCGACGAAGTGGATGCGGGTGTGGGCGGCGCGGTCGCCGTGGCCTTGGCTGACGTGCTGGCCGACCTTGCGCGTACGCATCAGGTGATCGTGGTCACTCACCTGGCGCAGGTGGCCGTGCGCGGGCAGCGCCACTACCGCGTGGCGCGCTGCGATGGGCCTGCGGGCGCCGAGACCCAGCTTCAGGTGCTCGACGCCGACCAGCGTGTGGTGGAGGTCGCGCGCATGCTGTCGGGTGACGCCACGGAAGCCTCGCTTGCCCATGCCCGCGAGATGCTGCAGGCGGCAAAGGACGCTGCGCTGTCGTAGGCCCCGCGATTGAGCGGGGGCTAGGTGCCTTTCGCGTGTCTGTGGCGTGCGTCCTGCGTGAATTCGCAGCGGGCGTGGCTGCTCCTTTGCGAGCTCATTCATTAATTAAATTCATCACAATAGGACTTGACAGGACATTTCATCGCGATCAGAATGGCCCGACAATTGAATAGCTGAAACCTATGAGGCGAGAGTAACGTCATCAGAAGCACTCACAGAGAGCGGGCGTAGCTGAGATTCCCGCAGCAGCCTGATGGCAAATGGTTCGCCGAGGGAAAGGGGAAAGGCCGCAAGGCCGAGTATCCGGACCGTGAGCCCGCGTTAGAGGCAGAACATGTGCTGGCATGTTCGTGAGAGGGTTCTTCTTGAACCAACAAAGGTGGCACCGCAGGTAACGAACCTGTCCTTTGAAACCCCTCGCGGGGAATCTCAGGGCAGGTTTTTTGTTTTGCGGACGCAAGAACCGATGCGGTAAGGCGCTCAGGCGCGGTAAGACATCGGCCACCTTCGGAGGAGAGGGCAGTTCCTTCGCGACCGCTGGCCAACAGGAGGCCCGCATGCATGCGGGCGCGATAAACGGCCCAGCCGTTGGAAGGAAGGTTCATCATGGATCGCAACGACGCTTTCGCCACTCCCATCACCTCCGCCACCCCCACCGCTTCTGATGACGCAGCTCAGAAGCGCGTTGTTACCGCCAGGCCCGCTGCGAGGGGCGCTCTTGAGGTGCGCGACCTGATTCTGGTGGCCGTGCTGCTGGCTGCGGGCGCCGTGCTGAAGCTGACGCTGGCCTCGGTGCTCAGCGTGGCCGGCATGAAGCCCAACTTCGTCATCGCCATGTACGCCCTGGCCATCATCATCACGCGCCCGAAGCTGGGCCAGTCGTTGGCGATCGGCCTGATCGCAGGTCTGATGTGCCAGCTTCCCCTCATGGCGGCAACCCCGTTGGTGAACATCGCCTCCGAGCTGGTGGGCGCCTTGGTGTGCGGCCTGTTGATCCATGTGCCTCTGAAGCTGGCCGGCAAGGTGGATGCGTCGCCCTTCGTCGTCACGTTCCTCACCACGGTGGCTTCGGGCTACACCTTCGTGTTCGTTCTGGCCTTCATGAACGGCATCGCGCTGCCGGCGGCGGTCGTTGGCTACGCGCTGATGGTGTTCGGCACGGCGGCGTTCAATGCCGTGCTGGTGCAGGTGCTGGTAATGCCGCTGCGCGCGGTGCTGAAGCGTTAGGCCCGCGATGTCAGAGGGCATTATGGAATCGATGATCCAGGTCGAGCGCGTGACGTTTCGCTACCGCGAGGGAACCGAGCCGATCCTGCGCGACGTGAGCCTTCGCATTCCCGCAGGCTCGTTCGTAGGGGTGACGGGCGCGGCGGGTTCGGGCAAATCAACGCTTACGTATCTGATGAACGGCATCGTGCCACATTGCTATCCGGGCGACTTCTACGGCACGGTGCGCGTGGCGGGGCTCGATACCTGCGACACGGCGCTCACCGACCTGGCGCGGGTGGTGGGCAGCGTGTGCCAGGACATCGACAGCCAGATGGTGGCTGCCGTGGTGGAAGACGAGCTGCTGTTCGGACTTGAGAGCTTCGCGGTTCCCCATGACCAGGTGGAGGGGCGCATCGAAGGCGCTCTGGCTGATATGGGGATTGCTGACCTGCGTCATCGAGCGATCGCCTCGCTGTCGGGCGGTCAGCGTCAGAAGGTGGCCATCGCGGCGATTCTGGCGCTGCGCCCACGGGTGCTGGTGCTGGACGAACCTACCGCCGAGCTTGACCCGGCCAGTTCGCGCACGGTGTTTCAGCTGCTGGCCGGTTACGCCCGACGGCACGGCGCCACGGTGGTGGCCGTCGAGCAGAAGATCGCTTTGCTGGCCGAGTTCGCCGATCGCATCGTGGTGATGGAGGAGGGGCGCGTGCACTTCGACGACGAGCCCGCTGCGGTGCTGGCGCATGCCGACGAGCTGCTGAGCGTGGGCGTGAACTGCCCGCGGTCGTGCACGGTGATGAACCGGCTTCGCCAGCGCGGTGCGTACGAGGGCCCGACCTGCCGCACGCCCGAGCAGGCGGCATCGGCGCTTCGGGAGGTGCTGTCATGATCGAGTTCCAGAACGTGCGCGCGAGCTACGGCGCGCGCGAGGTGCTTCAGGGGGTCAGCTTCCGCATCGCCCCCGGCGAGCTCGTGGCCCTGGTGGGCACCAACGGCGCGGGTAAGTCAACGGCCATGCGCATGGTCAACGGCCTGGTAAGGCCCACCGGCGGACGGGTTATGGTGGGCGGGGTCGATGCCGGGCGGGCGAAGGTCAGCCAGCTGGCGCGTACGGTGGGCTTTCTGTTCCAGAACCCCGATCGGCAGATCTGCTGCTCGACGGCGCGCGACGAGCTGCTGTTCGGCCTGCGCGCCTGCGGTGCCGACGATGAGGAGGCTGCGCGTCGGGTGGACGACGCGATCGAGCGGTTCGGCTTCCGGGCCGATGCCGATCCCTTTCTGCTGAACCGCGGTGCTCGGCAGATGCTGGCCCTGGCTGCGGTGACGGTGCTTCACCCTGCGGTGCTGGTGCTGGACGAGCCCACCACGGGTTTGGACTTTCGTGAGTGCGAGCGCGTGATGGAGGTGGTGGGCCGGCTGAGCGCCGCGGGCTGCACCGTGATGATGGTGTGCCACGACATGGAGGTGGTTGCCGATCATGCGCCGCGCACGATCGTGCTGCATGAGGGGCTCGTGCTGGCCGACGGCCCGACGTTTCAGGTGCTGCGCGACCGCGATGTGATGCAGCGGGCCTCGCTGGTGCCGCCCCAGGTGGTGGCGATCAGTCAGCAGATGGCTCGGGATCTGCCGCAGGTGGCGGATGGCCCTGTGGGCTGTGCGAACACCGTCGATCAGCTGGTGGACGCGGTTGCGTGCGCGGCTGCGAGCAGCCTGGGGGCCAGGCGGTGCGCGGATGCGCGGACGGCCCCCGGGTCTTCCGTCGGGTGCGCCGACCGCGTTTTCGAACAGGGGAAGGAGGGCCTGCGATGACGGGGTTCCTTGAGTACTCAGCCGGAGCGAGCGCGCTTCACCGTATGAACCCGCTGGTGAAGCTGTTCGGGGCGACCGCCCTGGCGCTTGCCTGCTTTCTGGCATCGGGCCTGCCGCTGCTGCTGGCTCTGCTGGTGCTGGGGCTTGCGCTGGCGGCTTCGTGCGGCTTGTTGGCTCGTGCGCTGCGCGTGGGGTTGGCGGTGCTGGCGTTCTCGGCGGTGCTGGCGACCCTGCAGGTGCTTACCACGCCCGAGGGAGCCGCGCTGCTGCCGCTGCCCTTCGGCTACGTGGGCACGGTGGGGGTTCAGCGCGCCTGCGCCACTATGGTGCGCCTGGTAGCTGCGGCCATTCCCTTCTACCTGGCCTTCACGGTGACGAAGCTCACCGACATCACCGATGCGGCCGTGAAGGTGCTGGGGGTGCCGTATCGCTATGCGTTCACGTTCGCCTCGGCGGTGCGGTTCGTGCCGCTGTTCCTCAACGACATGAGTGCGGTGATGGAGGCCCAGATGGCGCGAGGAGTCAGCTTCGATGACGTGGGGCCTGTGCGCAAGGTGGGCATGATGGCGCCGCTGTGCGTTCCGCTGCTGGTATCTTCGGTGCGCAAGATCAACTCATCGGCTATTGCCGCTGAGCTGCGCGGGTTCAATCTGCGCACGCGTGCCAGCGGGTATCGTTCGTATCCGCTGGGCGCGCTGGACGGCGTGGCGTTGGCGGCGTGCGCTGCCCTGCTGGTGGCGGGCGCTTTGCTGTAGGCTCCGACCTGGCCCTCGGGCTGTGCTCGCAGGGTTTCGCGTGCTCGGGCCGCGCCCATGCAGGCCGCGCCCATGCGGGCCGAGTTCGCCCAGCCAGGTTCGCTGGGCTGAGCGTCCGCCCGCGGGGGTTCGCCCTTGCAACCCCGCCGTCGAGCGCTTGTTTGCGCGCGTTCCCGCATTCGCTCTTGCGCGATTCCGCACCCGCGGGATTTCCGGCGTCGCGCCGCGAAGGCAATCTGCTACGGTAGGGCGAACATCGCAAGGGGCCCGAGGCTGCGCATGCGGCGCATCCTTCCGGCTCGCGTGCCGATCGGCCGCATGTCGCGCGCTGACGGGCGAGGCGCCTTGGCCAAGGGAAGGGAAGCCGTCATGCTGACGCTGGGATGCCATCTGTCAATCGCCAAGGGCTTCGCGGCAGCCGCGCGTGACGCGCGGCGCATCGATGCGAACACCTTCCAGTTCTTCACGCGCAACCCGCGCGGGGGTCGCGCCCGCGAGCTTGATCCGCGCGACCTGCAGCGCTTTCGTCAGGAGTGCGCGGGGGGCGGGATCGAGCGCATGCTGGCCCATGCTCCGTACACGCTGAACCCGGCCTCGTCGAACCCCGACACCCGTGCGTTCGCGCGCCAGACTCTCGGCGCCGACCTGGCGCGCATGGAGGAGTTTCCGCATCAGCTGTACAACATGCATCCCGGTGCGCACACGGGGCAGGGGGTCGAGTGCGGTGTGCAGCTGATAGCCGAGGCCCTGAACGAGGTGATGCGCCCCGAGCACACCACCACGGTGCTGCTGGAAACGATGGCTGGCAAGGGCTCGGAGGTGGGAGGGCGCTTCGAGGAGCTTGCCGCGATCATCGATCGGGTCGACTTGGGCGACCGTATGGGCGTGTGCCTGGACACCTGCCATGTGTGGGATGCCGGCTACGATGTGGCCAATCATCTGGATGCGGTGCTTGAGGAGTTCGATCGCACGGTGGGTCTGGGTCGCCTGCGCGCCCTGCATCTGAACGACAGCCAGAACCCCTGCGGTGCGCACAAGGATCGCCATGCGCGTTTGGGCGAGGGCCACATCGGCTTCGATGCCTTCGCGGCGATCGTCAACCATCCCGCCTTGCGCGATCTGCCCATGTATCTGGAAACCCCGCAGGATTCCCTGGATGGCTATGCGACCGAGATCGCCCGTCTGCGTGAGGTTGCGACACGCGCCTAGGCGCGCGCATATGGCCGCATTTGGGCTAGTTGCTTGCGCGTTTCCCTATGGGGTGCGCTGGTCGGTTATGTCAAGCCTGACGCGATTGATCGAAGGGCAGAGTTGATACGTCAGGGTCTCGGCTCACCCGCTGATCGATGCGAACACCTGCGATAAGTAGCGTAAATCTAGCGTGATCTAACTAATGCAAATCGATGGATGCTAGTAGATCACCCATCAATCCTTCCATCTGAACGTTTGGCGCAGTCGGGCGTGGAGGCTTTCCCGTTCGCACCTCGCGGCCTATACTGCGCCTACATGCACTGACGAAGATAGGCAGCGGATGCACGCCGCACCCAGAGAGGCGCCCCTTGGCTGGAAGGGCGCCTGCGACGCCCGCTGACGTTCCCTTCCGAGCAGCCCCTCCCAACGCGGACGCACCTTGTGCGAGACGTTCAGTAAGGGGGGACGCCCCGCCCCCGTCACGGGCCCGAAAGCGGGTTGCGGCAGCGCCGCAGCCAACCGAGGTGGTACCGCGAGAGCCCTCTCTCGTCCTTGGATGCATGGCCTGCCATGCCCGGACGAAGAGGGCTCTTTTCATGGGAAGCGCAAACAGGCTGTGACCTGCCGCGAGGAATCGTGTCGGGTTCGGGGAAACCGAAGAGGAAGGTCGAGCATATGTCTTTGGTCGAAGAGCTTGCCGCCGTGCGGGCGCAGGCCCTGGCTGCGATCGGCGAGGCGGCCGGCACGGCCGAGCTGGACGAGGTGCGCGTGCGCGTGATGGGCAGGTCAGGCGAGCTCACCCGCTACCTGCGCCAGATGGGCCAGGTGCCCCAGGAGCTGCGCGCCGAGGTGGGCCGTACGGCAAACGAGGTGCGCACTGCGGTGGAGCAGGCGCTTGAACAGCGCAAGAGCCAGCTGTTCGCGAGCGAGCTGGAGGCATCCATCCAGGCTGCCGCCGTGGACGTCACGCTGCCGGGTCGGGCGCAGCAGCTGGGCAGCCGTCATCTGATCAACCAGATCAGCGATCAGATCTGCGACGTGTTCCTGGGTCTGGGCTACACCGTGGCCGACGGGCCCGAGATCGAAACCGACTACTACAACTTCACCGCGCTCAACGCGCCGGCCGACCACCCGAGCCGCAGCATGCAGGACACGTTCTACGTGCGCGATCTGTCGGGCGACGCCGCCGCCGTGAGGGGCGAGTCGGACGTGCTGCTGCGCACCCAAACCTCGGGCGTGCAGGTTCACGTGATGGAGACGCAGGAGCCGCCCATCTACATCGTGGCGCCCGGCAAGGTGTATCGCCGCGACGTGGCCGACCCCTCGCATCTACCGCAGTTCACGCAGGTGGAGGGCCTGGTGGTCGATCGCAACATCAGCTTCGCCGACCTGAAGGGCACCCTCGACCATTTCTGCAAGGCCATGTTCGGCCCCGAGCGTCGCACGCGCTTCCGCGCCCATTACTTCCCGTTCACCGAGCCGTCTGCCGAGGTTGACGTGAGCTGCGGCATCTGCCACGGCGAGGGCTGCCGCTTCTGCAAGAACACCGGCTGGCTGGAAATCCTGGGCTGCGGCATGGTGGATCCCGCCGTGCTGGAGTGCTCGGGCATCGACCCCGAGGAGTACTCGGGATTCGCCTTCGGCATGGGCGTCGAGCGCATTGCGGCCCTGAAGTACGACATCCCCGACCTGCGCCTGCTGCTTCGTGGCGACATGCGCTTCCTCCGTCAGTTCTAGGAAAGGCGAGCGAACGATGAAAGTCTCTCTGAAATGGCTGAGCGAGCTGGTTGACGTTCCCGCCGACCTGAAGGAGCTCTGCGACCGCCTGGACCTGACGGGCACGGGCGTGGAGGGCGTGGACACGGTGGGCCAGGCACTCGACCGCGTGGTGACCGCGCAGGTGGTGTCGATGGAGCCGCATCCCGATTCCGACCACATGCAGGTGTGCATGGTTGATGTGGGCGCCCATCATCAGGACGAGGATGGCAGGCCTGTTCCGCTGCAGGTCGTGTGCGGTGCGCAGAACTTCAAGGCCGGCGACCACGTCGTCACGGCGCTTGAGGGTGCGGTGCTGCCGGGCGACTTCAAGATCAAGAAGTCGAAGAAACGCGGCGTCGTCAGCTACGGGATGAACTGCTCCGCCTCTGAGCTGGGTCTGAACAGCGACCATGAGGGCATCATGATCCTGCCCGACGATGCGCCGATCGGCGTTCCCTTCGCCGAGTACCAGGGCCTGGCCGACACGGTGCTGGACCTCGAGATCACGCCCAACCGCCCCGACTGCCTGTCGATGGCGGGCATGGCGCGCGAAGTCGGCGCCATGTACCGCGTGCCGGTGACCTACCCTCTGCACGAGCTGCAGGAAGATGCCTCGCTCGATTCGGCGGAAAGCCAGGTCAGCGTAAAGATTGCCGATTCTGGCCGCTGCAGGCGCTACACTGCGCGCGTGATCGACGACGTGAAGGTGGGTCCCAGCCCGCAGTGGCTGGCCGAGCGCATCACGGCGGCGGGGGCGCGTCCGGTGAACAACGTGGTGGACGTGACCAACTACATTCTGTTCCTGTTCGGGCAGCCGCTGCATGCCTTCGACTTCCACACCGTGGCCGGCTCCGATGGGCGCGCCGACGTGAGCGTGCGCCCCGCGACCGAGGGCGAGGAGCTGACCACGCTTGACGGCGAGAAGCGTCGGCTGATGCCTGACATGACCGTGATCGCGGCCTCGGGTCGTGCCGTGGCGCTGGCGGGCGTGATGGGCGGCTTGGACACCGAGATATCCGAGGGCACCACCAAGGTGCTGCTGGAAGCCGCCACCTTCGATCGCTCTCACACCAGCCGCACAAGCCGAAACCTGGGACTGATCAGCGAGTCGTCGCTGCGTTACGAGCGCACGGTGGACGACAACCCGATTGCCGACTACGCTGCCATGGCCGCAGCCTTGATCGCCGAGGTGACGGGCGGTTCGGTGGCGCCTGGCATGGTGGACGTGTGGCCCGAGCGCACAGTGGCGCCTGAGCTGCGCATGCGCATGGAGCGCTTCCGGCGTATGATCGGCGCCTCCATCTCCGTCGAGGAGGCGGCCGACATCCTTGAGCGCCTCGATTGCCAGGTCAGCCAGACCGAAGAGGGCGTGCTGACGGTGGTGCCGCCCACGTGCCGACCCGACCTGGCACGCGAGATCGACCTGTACGAGGAGGTCCTGCGTTTGTGGGGCATGGATCGCGTGCAGCCCAGCCTGCCCGCCAGCCCGGGTCGCGTGGGGTCGCGCACCCCGGCCCAGCTGCTTCGCGACAAGGTGAACACGGCCCTGCGCGCAACGGGTCTGAACGAGACGGTCACCTACTCGCTTGCCGATGTCGCCGACATGCAGCGTCTGCGCATGCAGGGCGAGGGCTGGGGTGCCCCGGTGGAGCTGCTGAACCCCATGAGCGCCGATCAGGGTGCGATGCGTCAGACCCTGATGGGCGGCCTTCTACGCAGCGTTGCCTACAACCAGAACCATGGCGTGCCCAACGTGCAGCTGTACGAGGTGGGCACGGTGTTCGCCGCGCGCGAGGGCTCGAAGCGGCCCCGCGAGCGCCAGAAGGTGGCAGGCGTGCTGGCGGGCTGCATGGCCGAGGCGTCGTGGAACGCGTCGGCCTGCGCGTTCGACTTCTTCGATGCCAAGGGAGCGGTGGAGGCTCTGCTGCGCGAGCTTGCCGTGGCGAAGGCTCGCTTCCGCGCGCTCGATGCCGATGCGGCCCCCCACCTGCAGCCGGGTCGCGCGGCCGAGGTTCTGGCCGGCGGCACGGTGCTGGGTTGGGTGGGCGAGCTGCATCCGCTCGCTGTGGCGGCCTTCGATGCCCAGCCTGCCGTGGCCGCCTTCGAGCTCGACCTGGCGGCCCTGTCGTCGGTCAGCAGGCCGGCGCGCGAGTATCGCGACGTACCCGTTTTCCCCGAAGTGTCCATCGACGTAGCCTTCGTGGTCAACGAGGATGTCACCCATGAGCGATTGGAGCAGTGCCTTTCGTCTGCGGGCGGCAAGCTTTTGGACGGCGTGAGGCTGTTCGACGTGTATCGTGATGAGCGCCGTCTGGGCGCAGGTCGCAAGTCGATGGCCTATGCGCTGACGTACCGCGCCGCAGATCGCACGCTTACCAGCGAGGAGGTCGAGAAGGCCCACGCTCGCCTGGTGAAGAAGGTGTGCGGCGCGACGGGCGCCGAGGTGCGCGCCTAGCGCATCGGCCCGAAGGGAGCCTGCGGGCGCCGGTCGGCGCGACAGGGTCGGCGTGCGAACGCGAGCGCGCCGCGACGGCGGTGCCGAGGGCGGATCCCGAAGCGCCTTTGGACGGGATGCCCGTCCGCTGACAATGGAGGAACAGGAAGGCGGTGGCCCCCGGGCCGCCGCCTTTACCATCAACGCGAAGGATGCTCATGTACGACGGAATGCCTAGCCCCGAGCGCAACGAGCCGTGCTGGTGCGGGTCGGGGAAGAAATACAAGAAGTGCCACCTGTCCTTTGACGAGCGGCTGCAGCAGCTGCATGACGCCGGTCAGGAGGTGCTGCCGCGCGATCTGCTGAAGACCCCCGACGATATCGCGGCGATCAAGCGAAGCGCCGCAGTCAATGTGGGGGCCCTTGACTACGTGGCCTCCCACATTGGTCCCGGAACCACCACCGGCCAGATCGATCGCTGGGTGCACGACTACTGCCTGCAGCATGGCGCCGTGCCGGCCGACCTGAACTACGAGGGCTTCCCCAAAAGCGTGTGCACGTCGGTGAACGACGTCATCTGCCACGGCATTCCCGACGACGGCGAGGAGCTGGCGGCGGGCGATATCGTGAACGTCGACATGTCCACGATTCTTGACGGTTACTACTCCGACTCGTCGCGCATGTTTCTGATCGGCGAGGTCGATCCCGCGGCGAAGCGCCTGGTGGAGGTGACGCGTCAGGCGGTGGAGGCGGGACTTGCCGCAGTGCGTCCGTGGGGTCGCCTGGGCGATGTGAGCGCAGCGGTGCACCAGGTTGCCGCCGATGCCGGCTACACGGTGGTGCGCGAGTTCGGCGGGCATGGGATCGGCCTTGACTTTCACGAGGATCCCTTCGTCAGCTTCTGCGAGCCCGCGGGCACGGGCCCCGTTCTGGTGCCGGGTATGTGCTTCACGATCGAACCCATGGTGAATGCGGGAAAGCCCGATATTGACATGTCCGATCCCAACGGCTGGACCGTTCGCACGGCTGACGGAAGCCTGTCGGCTCAGTGGGAGGTTCAGCTGGTGGTTACGGAGGAGGGGTACGAGCTGCTGTCGTGGTAGCGAGGCTGCGCGCGCTGTGAGGCGAGGTGCCGGGCGCAGGCCCGCCCTGGCTTATGGCGATCCGGCGGCGCAGCGCTTCGCTTTGCGAAGCGGCGTAGGAAGAGGCGCGATCGAGGGGTTCGCGTCTTGAGGAAAGGGGAAGCACGCAATGCAGTCGCAAGGCGCGGCAACGTACGCCGCGAAGCTGAGGCAGGCCGATCGCGAGGCCCGCGCGACCGTGGTGGCGCTGGCGATCACCGTGGCCGTGTGGGTTGCGGCGGGTTTTGGCCTGTCGGGATTGGACGTGCGAATCGCACACACGCCCTTGTGGGTGATCGGGGGAACGGTAGGCACGTGGCTGTGCGCCATTGTCTGCGCGGTATACCTGGCGAACAGGGTGTTCGTGGATGTTGACCTCGACCATCACGCCGATGCGCCCGAGCCTGCGACACAGGCGTCTCAGGCGGCCCCGATCATTCCGGCCGCCGAGGCCTCACGCGTCTCGCTGAGCGAAGGGGGACGCGATGAATAGCATCATGGCCATTGCCCCCCTTGCGGTGTTCATGATCGCGGCGCTGGGCGTCAGCGTGTACGCGCGCCGTCGCGTGCGCACGCAGGGCGCGGACTCGTTCGTGTCCGAGTACTTCATCGGCGGCCGCAGCATGGGCGCCTTCGTGCTGGCTATGACCACTATCGCCACCTACGGATCGGTCAGCTCGTTCGTGGGCGGCCCGGGCAAGGCGTGGGATGTGGGCTGGGGCTGGGTGTACATGGCCGCCGTGCAGGTCACCTCGCTGTTCATGCTGTACGGCATCATGGGCAAGAAGATGGCGCTGGTGTCACGCCGCGTGAACGCGGTTACCGTGATCGATGTGATACGCGCCCGCTACGGCTCGGAGCCCCTGGCCTGGATCAGCGCCATCGTGATCGTGGTGTTCTTTGGCACCACGATGATCGCCCAGTTCGTGGGCGGTGCGCGCTTGTTCGCGGCTGTGACGGGGTACTCCTATGTGGCTGGATTGGCCCTGTTCGGGGCCATCGTGGTGCTGTTCACCACCATCGGAGGCTTCCGCGGCGTGGCGATTACCGACGCGCTGTGCGGCGTGGCCATGCTGGTGGGCATCGCCGTGCTGGCGGGCGGCCTGCTGTGGGCGGGCGGCGGCTGGGACGGGCTGATGGCCACGATCGAGGCCAACCATCCTCACATGATGGAGCCCCTGGCGGGCGGCAAGATGCCCATGGGGCTGTACTTCACCCAGTGGCTGATCGTGGGCGTGTTCACCTTCTGCCTGCCGCAGTCGGTGGTGCGCACTCTGGGCTTCAAGGACGCGCGCTCGCTGCGTCGCGCTCTGGTGCTGGGAACGGTGATTATCGGCGCCATGATGATCGGCTGCACAGCTCTGGGCACGATGTCGGCAGGCGTGCTCACCGAGGGCATCGATGCCTACGGTGGAAGCATCGACAACATTATTCCCCAGGCCATCGTGCAGACGCTTCCCCCCTGGTTGGCGGGGGTGGCCATCGTGGGCCCGTTGGCGGCATCCGTTTCGACGATCTCGTCGCTGCTGATCGCAGCCTCGTCGGCCATCGTGCGCGACCTGTGGATGCATGCGCGTCAGCGCTCCGGAGCACCCGCGTCCGAGCGCAGCGCGCGCATGTTCAGCCAGCTGGCCACCTTGGTGGTGGGCGCTGTGGTGTTCGTGCTGGCGATCACCCCTCCCGACGTGATCTGGAAGATCAACATGTTTGCCTTCGGCGGGCTTGAGACGGCCTTCTGCTGGGTGCTGGTGGCGGGTCTGTTCTGGAAGCGCGCCAGCGCCGGAGGAGCCCTGCTGTCGATGGTGGGTGGCGTAACCGCGTACTGCGCGACCATGGCGGCGGGCATCTCCGTGGCGGGCCTGCATCAGATCACGATCGGCCTGAGCGTGGCCTTGGTGCTGATGATCGCAGGGTCGGCTCTGCTTCCCGGCAAATACCGCGGGCACCTGCCGGTGTTCTTCGGCATACCTGAGACGGCCGCAGGCGATGCATCCGTGCAGAAGGGCTGATCCGGTTGGGAATAAGGCCGGGCGGCGGCCCGCGATCCCGCATGGGTGCGGAGCCGACGGCTTTCGATCGCGTATCGGTTCGGTGATGGCAGATGGCCGCTTCGATCGGATGGCCTGACAGCGCGTCGATCCTGTGACGCGGGGATGCGTTGATGCAACGCGTTGAACTGCATATTTGTTGACAACGTTGGACTAAGCGCGGGCGCTGAGCGTGTCGGCTCAGCGCCCGTTCCCGCCCCGCGCCCCACACAGAACACGAACATATGTTCGTGTTCTGTGCTATAATCCCCCCAACACCATCCATTCCCACCCGCACCCTCGCGCTCGGGAATGCCGTAGGAAAGGGGGCCTCATGGGCACGGTTATCGCAATCGATCAGGTTTCAACTGTCCGAGAGCTCGTTCAGCGGGCCAACTTGGCCGAAACGCCGCTCGTGCTGCTTGAGAACGATGCCGAGGTGCTGGTGGCGCTGTCGCCACGTGCGCTTGAGCATCTGCTGTTCGACCCCGCCTTGCGCCGCGTGCCCCATTGAGGGCACGCGGCCTTGCGCGCTCGCGCAGGTGGGCGCCTCCGTAGGAGCTCGCGCGTTCAAGCGCGGGCCGTCCGTTTCGGACGGGTGAATTCTTCGTCGTTTTACGACGTGGGTCGTGCTGTGACGGTTGATTGTTGAAAGCCCATTTCCTAGGATGGAACGAATTATCATCAGGGAGTGCGGCTTTGAGTCGGGACGCATCGGATTGATGGGTGGCGCATGGTGCTTGACGTTGGAGTGATGGGGGCTTCGGGATTCGCCGGCGCAGAGCTGGTGCGAATCCTCCTGCGCCATCCGTACGTCAACCTCAAGGCCGTTACCTCCGCTGAGCATGCCGGACTTCCCCTCTCTCATCTGTATCCGGCCTTCGAGGGCGGTTCGGCGCTGTCGTTCGTCGCGCATGATGACCCTGTGCTCAGCGAGTGCGCCGTGGTGTTTCTGGCCGTTCCTCATACCGCCGCCTTGAATGCTGCTCCGCAGCTGGTCGAGCGCGGCGCGGTGGTGATCGACCTCTCCGCCGACTTTAGGCTCGACAGCGCCGACGCGTACCAGCAGTGGTACGGGGTGTCCCACGGTCGTTCCGACCTGCTTGCGATGCGGGCCTTCGGGCTGCCCGAGCTGTTCGTCCAAGGCCTGCGCGATCAGGCTGATCGGTTCCGGCGCAGCCAGGGCTGCCTCGTTGCCTGCGCGGGCTGCTATCCCACGGCAACCTCGCTTGCCGCAGCCCCGGCGCTGCGCAGCGGGCTGGTGGGGGAGGGCATCGTGGTGGCCGACGCGGTGTCGGGCGTGACGGGCGCGGGCCGCAGGGCAACCGATGCCGCGCACTTCTGCGCTGCCAACGAGAGCCTGCGCGCCTACGGGGTCGGCGGTCATCGGCACCTGCCCGAAATCGAGCAGATTCTGGGACTGGGCGGTCGCTTGGTGTTCACCCCGCATCTCGCGCCGCTCAGTCGGGGGCTGCTGTCCACCGTCACCCTTCCGCTTGCGACGGATGAGGTCATCGACGCCGCTCGACTGCAGCGTGCATACGAATCGTTCTATCGCACCAGCGCCTTCGTCAGCGTGTTGCCGGCAGGCGTTCAGCCGCGCACGTCCGATGTCGTGGGCACGAACCGCGCCCAGGTGGCCGTTGCCCTGCATCCGCAGGCGCGGGCCATCGTGGCCACGTGTGCGATCGACAACCTTGGCAAGGGCGCGGCCGGTCAGGCCGTCCAGTGCGCGAACATCGTATGCGGCCTTCCCGAGACGGCCGGCCTCGACCTGATCTCGACGCCGGCGTAGGGGGCTCCGATGAACGCTGCGCCTCATACGCCCTCCCTGCCGGTCGAGCCCCTGGGGCTTTCGTTGGAAACGGAGCTTCGCTCGGGGCTTACGCCGCTTGAGAATGGTGGCGTTACGTCGGCCAGGGGCTTCGTCGCCGCAGGCGTGCATGCCGGGTTCAAGAAGGACCCTTCGGCTCTCGACCTTGCGCTTGTTGCGTCCGAGCACCCCTGTGCCTGCGCCGCGGTGTTCACCCAGAACACGTTCTGCGCGGCGCCGGTGGAGGTGTCGCGGCAGCGACTTGACGACGTGGGGTACGGCACGGTTCGTGCCGTGATGGTGAACGCCGGCGTGGCCAATGCCGCCACCGGTCCCGAGGGTGTCGAGCGGGCCAGGGCATCCGCCGCTCTGCTGGCCGATCATCTGGGCTGTCCCGAGGATGAGGTGCTGGTGGCGTCTACTGGGGTGATTGGCCGGCATATGCCGCTCGAACCCTTCCGGCGACTTGTTCCGCAGCTGGTCGCGCAGGCCACTCCTCAGGGAGGGGCCCAGGCATCCTCGGCCATCGTCACCACCGACACGCACCCCAAGCAGGTGGCCGTCGCGTTCGACGGGGCCCCGCTGGGTCACCCGGGCGTCACCTTCACGGTGGGCGGCATGGCCAAGGGCTCGGGCATGATCATGCCCAACATGGCAACCATGATCGCCGTCATCACCACCGATGCTCCCGTGGCCGCGCCGCATCTGCACAGCGCCCTTTCGCGGGCGGTCGGCCTCAGCTTCAATCGGGTCACGGTTGATTCCGACACGTCAACCAACGATTCCTGCTTCGTCTTGGCAAGTGGCGCAGCGGCACCGCACGCGCGTCCGCTGACCGAGGAATCCCCAGGCTTCGAGCTGTTCGAAAGCGCGCTCGTCTGGGTATGCTCCTGGTTGGCTCGTGCCATCGCAGCTGATGGCGAGGGTGCCACGAAGCTGGTCACCGTGCAGGTTGCGGGCGCGGCTTCGGTGGCCGATGCCGACGCGGCTGCGCGCACCATCGCGAACTCCCCCTTGGTGAAGACCGCTTTGTACGGGCACGATGCCAACTGGGGCCGCATTGCCGCAGCGCTCGGGCGCTCGGGCGCCCGCTTCAGCCAAAGCTCCGTTTCCATCGACATCATGGGCCTGCCGGTATGCCGACGCGGTCTTGCCGTTGCCTTCGACGAGGAAGAGGCGCTGCGACGATTCGAGCGCCCGGATATCACGGTCGACGTGTATCTGGGCGCTGGCTCAAGCAGTGCGTTCATGTGGACGTGCGACCTTTCGCACGACTACGTGACCATCAACGGCGATTACCGCTCTTAGCCTGCCTTTCCGCAGGGGGGCGGGGGCTCTCCTCGGAGCCGAAAGGAGGCGTCGGGCATGGTGCTCGAATCTCAGATGCAGCTGGAAAGCGAATACGTGATGCGCACCTTCGCGCGCAAGCAGGTGGCGTTCGTGGACGGCAAGGGCATGGAGCTCTTCGACGATCGCGGAAACCGCTACCTCGACTTCGTGTCGGGAATCGGCGTCGTCAGCCTGGGGCATTGCCATCCTGCGCTGGTGGAGGCGCTGAGCGCGCAGGCAGCGCGGCTTATGCACGTCAGCAACTACTACTACATTCAGAACCGCGGCGAGGTGGCCCAGCGGCTGTCTTTGCTGCTTAACGAGGGACAGGATGAGCATGCGCCTGTGTGGCGGACGTTCTTTGCCAACTCGGGTGCCGAGGCCAACGAGTGCGCCATCAAGCTCGCGCGGCTGCACGGCAATGCGCGCAGCCGGTCCGGTGGAAACTCCGCACCCCTGATCGTCACGCTGGAAGGCGGCTTTCACGGGCGCACCCTCGCCTCGCTGGCGGCCACGGCTCAGCCTGTGAAGCAGCGGCTGTTCCAGCCTCTGCCCGAAGGCTTCGTGTCCACGCCGATCAACGATGTGGCGGCCCTGGAGCAGCTGTTTCAGCGTGAAGGCGCGCGTATCTGCGGCATGATCGTGGAGTGCGTGCAGGGCGAGGGCGGCGTTCATCCGTGCAGCGCCGCGTTCCTCGCACGGGCGCGAGCCCTTACGAGCGCCTGCGACGCGCTTCTGATCTGCGATGAGGTGCAAAGCGGCCTTCATCGTTGCGGTCAGGAGCCCTTTGCTTTCCAAAAGCTGGGCGTCGTGCCCGATGTGGTCACCATGGCCAAGGGTATCGGCGGGGGCTTCCCTTTGGGGGCGTGCGCGGCTCGCGGGTCCGTGGGTGCGGTGTTCGGTCCCGGCGATCACGGTTCCACCTTCGGCGGCAGCAACCTTGCCATGGCCTGCGCGCTTGCCACCCTTCAGACAATGGAGAAGGAGGGTTTGGGGCGCAACGCCGAGCAGGCGGGCGCCTACCTGCGATTAAGCTTGGCTCGGCTGCCCTTCGTCACGGATGTGCGCGGATTCGGGCTGATGGTGGCGGCCGAGCTTGCCCAGGGAGTCGATGCCGGCACCCTGGTGACCCAGGGCCTGGATGCGGGGCTGGTGCTGAACTGCACGGGTCCGTCCACGCTGCGCTTCCTGCCGCCGTTGGTGTGTCGGCGAACCCACGTGGACGAGCTTGTTGCCAAGCTCGGTCAGCTTCCCGCAGTACAGGGCGAGGGTCCGAACGGCGGGCGGATTGCGCACGCCGGGGGCGTGCGGGGCGCCGTCGATCAATGACGCATACATAATGACAGGTACGAGGACGACGAACGAACGGAAGGAAAGATCATGGCTGATCAGAAGGAAAAGGTGGTTCTGGCGTATTCGGGAGGTCTCGACACCTCGATCTGCATCAAGTGGCTGCAGGAGGAGAAGAACCTCGACGTGATCGCCGTGGTGGGTGAGGTGGGTCAGGAGCATTCCGGTCTTGAGTCCGTGAAGGAGAAGGCCCTGCGCACCGGCGCCATCGAGTGCTATGTGGTGGATATGCGGGAAGATTTCGTCAACGACAATCTGGTGCGCGCCCTGGCTGCGAACGCCCTGTACGAGAACGAGTATCCGCTGCTGTCGGCCCTGTCGCGCCCGACCATCTCGAAGTCGCTGGTGGACATCGCGCACAAGCACGGCGCCACGTACGTGGCGCACGGCTGCACGGGAAAGGGCAACGACCAGGTGCGCTTCGAGGCCAGCATCGCCATGCTCGACCCCTCGCTGAAGGTCATCGCGCCGGTGCGCGAGTGGGAGTTCAAGACCCGGCCCGAGGAGATGGAGTGGGCCGAGGCCCATGGCGTGGAGGTTCCCACCACCAAGGCGACTCCGTACTCGATCGACGACAACCTGTGGGGCCGGGCCATCGAGTGCGGTGTGCTTGAGGATCCCTGGAACGAGCCGCCTGCCGACATCTACACCATGACCGTGGCGCCCGAGGACGCCCCCGATGCCCCTGAGTACATCGAGGTGTCGTTCAAGGCCGGCGTGCCCTGCGCCCTCGATGGCAAGGAGATGTCGTACATCGATATCATCTACCAGCTGAACGAAGTGGCTGGGCGCAACGGCTACGGCAGGCTCGACATCGTGGAGAACCGGCTGGTGGGCGTGAAGAGCCGCGAGTGCTACGAGCAGCCGGCCGCCCTGTCGCTGATCACCGCCCACAAGGCGCTTGAGTCCCTGTGCCTTGAGCGTGAGGTGCTTCACTACAAGCTGGGCGTCGAGCAGCAGTGGGCCACCTGCGTGTACTACGGCCAGTGGTTCGCGCCCCTGAAGCAGGCCTTGGACGCCTTCCTCGCCCATACCCAGCAGTGCGTGACGGGCGATGTGCGGTTGAAGTTCTACAAGGGCACCTGCGTGGTGGTGGGTCGCAGGAGCCCGTACTCGCTGTACAGCTACGAGCTGGCAACCTATGATCGCGAGGACGAGTTCGATCACGAGGCCGCCAAGGGCTTCATCGAGCTGAACACCCTGTCGGCCAAGGTGTGGGCGCAGAATCGCATGCAGCGCAACGGCACCATCGAGGGCTAGGGTCGGGAGAACCGCGACGGATGCGGCCCCTCGGCGACGATGCGCGTCGTCGGGGGGCCGATGCAGGAAAGAGAGGGCACATGGCATTGTGGTCGGGTAGGTTCACCGATAGCGTGAGCGAGTTCACGCAGCGCTTCGGAGCATCGCTGCCGGTTGACCGTGCGATGTACGTGCAGGATATCGCAGGCTCCAAGGCCCATGCGCGCATGCTGAGCGCCCAGGGCATCATCTCCTCGCAGGACGCGCAGCAGATCGAGGAGGGTCTCGATCGCATTCAGCGTCAGATCGAGGAGGGGGAGTTCACGTTCGACATCAACGATGAGGACATTCACATGTCCATCGAGAAGCGCCTGATCGCCGACATCGGCGAGGCGGGTGCGCGCCTGCATACGGGGCGTTCGCGAAACGACCAGGTGGCAACCGATACTCGCCTGTTCGCGAAGGAGCGCTGCCTGCACCTGATGCGCGCGAACGTGCAGCTGCGTCGCGTGCTGACGACTCAGGCTCGGGCCCACGCCGACGTGATGCTGCCGGGCTACACGCATCTGCAGCACGCCCAGCCCGTGCTGCTGGCGCACCACTTGCTTGCCTACGCCTGGATGCTCGCGCGCGACTTTACGCGCCTGCAGGCCGCTTACGATGCAGCCGACGTGTGCCCGCTGGGCTCGGCGGCGCTGGCCGGCACCACGTACCCGCTTGACCGTCGTGCGACAGCGGCTGAGCTGGGATTCTCGGGCGTCACGCAGAACTCGCTGGACGCGGTGTCCGACCGAGACTTTCTGCTCGACCTGCTGTACGCATGCAGCGTGTGCAGCATGCACCTGTCGCGTCTGGCGGAGGAGGTGGTGCTGTGGTCCAGCAGCGAGTTCGGCTTCATCACTCTGTCCGATGCGTTCTCCACGGGTTCGTCGATCATGCCTCAGAAGAAGAACCCCGACTTCGCGGAGCTGGTGCGCGGCAAGACGGGTCGCGTGGTGGGCGACCTGGTGGCCCTGCTGGTTACTATGAAGGCGCTTCCGCTGGCTTACAACAAGGACCTTCAGGAAGACAAGGAGGGGGCGATCGACGCTGCGCGCACCCTTGAGGATTGCCTGGTATGCATGGCCGGCATGGTCGAGACTATGACCGTGAACCCCCGGGCCATGGCGGATCAGGCGGGCAAGGGCCATCTTGCCGCCACGGATGTGGCCGATTACCTGGCCAAGCGCGGCCTGCCCTTCCGTCGCGCTCACGAGGTGGTGGGCCATCTGGTGCTGCTGTGCGAACAACGTGGCTGCGACCTGGCCGACCTGTCGCTTGCCGACTTCCAGGCCGAAAGCCCGCTGTTCGAAGACGACATCGTGCGCGAGCTCGACCTGCAGGCCATCGTGGCGGCGCGCACGTCCGAGGGCGGCACGGCTCCTGGGGCCGTGGCTGCCCAGATGGTGCTGGTGGAGCAGCGTTTGAGCTCCGACGAGGCGTTTCTGGCCCAACGCGGCGCCTAGGGGCGCCGCGCCTCAGGTCGCCCCAACGGCCTGCGGGCGACGGCGCTCCATCCTCCTTCCGTCTGCCTGCACGCGCGCACTCCCGCACGCCCCGCGCGCCCGCTTCGCATCGCAGGGCCCCGTATCGGGGTCCTGCTTCGTTTCCCGCGTCGTCTCGATCCTCCGGCCCGAACCCCCGGTTCCGGGAGCCCTGCGCAGCCCTCATGCAGATTCCAGCTCCGCTTATGACCCGATGGTAGAATCAAGGCCCCTTCGCGGGGTTTTCCAACGACACGCACGGGAGGTTTCCCATGGGCTCTCGCTCGATGAAGAACAGGCCGGCCGCCAAGAAGAAGCATCCCTCAACCGGCGTGCTCGCCGTTCTCGGCGTGTTCGCGGTAGTGCTGATGGCGGGTGGAATTGCAGCGTTCTCGCTGTTCAGCTCGTGGACGTCCAACCTGCCGGACATCGAGAAGCTCGATGGGCTCGACGCCTCGAAGCCCTCGGTGCTGTACGCTTCCGACGGCACCACGGTGCTTGCCCGCTTCCAGCTGAAGAACCGCACGCCGGTCAGCGGGGTGCAGATCGGTTCGCATGTGCGCTCGGGCACGGTTGCCACCGAGGACGAGCGCTTCTTCGACCACAAGGGCGTCGATCTGGCGGGCATCGCGCGCGCCACGTTGAACAATCTGACGGGCGGCCAGCTGGAGGGCGCCTCTACGATCACCCAGCAGCTGGTGCGCAACACGGTGCTGGCCGACGAGATGGACGAGATCTCGCTGCGGCGAAAGGTGCGCGAAGCCGTTCTGTCCATGCAGATCGAGCAGCGCTACTCGAAGAACGACATCCTGGTGATGTACCTCAACACCATCAACTACGGATCGGGAGCCTACGGAATCGAAGCGGCTTCGAAGCGCTACTTCTCGAAGTCGGCCAACGAGCTGTCGGTGGCCGAATCGGCTCTGCTCATCGGCATTCCCCAGTCGCCTACGTACAACAATCCCATCGATTACCCCGACAACGCCCTGGCCCGCCGAAACCTGGTGCTGTCGCGCATGCTGAAAAACGACGTGATCACGCAGGGGGAATACGACCAGGCCGTGGCCGAGCCGCTTCAGCTCAACGAGACGCCCCCGGCCGACGAGGTGCTTGCCTACCCGTACTTCACCACGTACGTGCGCAGTCTTCTGACCAGTGAATACGGAATTTCCGAGAGCGATTTGATGGAAGGCGGCCTGACCGTCACCACGACCATCGACCCCGCGCTGCAGGGCGTTGCGGAGCAGGCTGCCGCTGCCAAGGTGCGGCAGGTGGGACAGCCCTTCGATGTGGCCATGACCGTAGTGGAGCCCAGCACCGGGTACATCCGCGCGCTGGTGGGCGGCTCCGACTATGCCAAGAGCCAGATCAACCTGGCAACCGGCCAGGGAGCCTCCGGCCGACCCAGCGGCTCGGCGTTCAAGGTGTTCACCCTGGCCGCGGCCATCGAGGAGGGAATCAGCCCGCAGACCCTCGTGGACTGCTCGTCGCCTGCTACGGTTGACGGCTACACCCTGCAGAACTACGACAACATCAACTACGGCACGCGCAGCCTGTCGCGTGCTCTGGCGGTGTCGTCCAACACCGGCTTCGTGCGGCTGACCGCTTCGATTGGAGCCAACAAGGTGGCGGACATGGCCAAGCGCCTGGGCGTGTCGTCGAAGCTTGACGTGGGCAAAACCGGCATCGCCCTTACGCTGGGCACCGAGAACGTCACGCCCCTGGAGATGACTCAGGCCTATGCCACGATCGCCACGCAGGGCACGCGGGTGGAGACGACGCCGATCATGACCGTGGCCGACGCGAACGGGCGCATCATCGTGGACAACGGCGATGCCTCCAAGCGCAGCTCTCAGGTGCTGTCGAAGGACACGGCCTATGCGCTTGAGCAGGCCATGGAGGGCGTCGTGAACACCTATGAGGGCACCGGCCAGCAGGCTCGCCTTCAGAACGGCCAGGTGGTTGCAGGCAAGACCGGCACTACCGAGCAGTACCACGACGTGTCGTTCTACGGGTTCACGCCCCAGTACGCCGTGGGCGTATGGTGCGGCGACCCCTCCAACCAGGCAACCCTGACGCCGGGCACCAACGTGGCGGACGTGTTCTCGGCCTTCATGAACGCGGCGCTGAAGGGCAAGCAGCCGGTGCCGTTCGTCAAGCAGCCCGTCCCCGCCTACAAGCCCTATTCTGATGAGAAGTACCGCCTCTACGCCGCCTCTGCGGCCCAGAGCCCCGGCGCCGACGCGGGCGCCCAGAACAACGCGACCGACGCTGACGCGCGGGGCGGCGCCGCTGGCGGCGCGAATGGCGCGCTGGGCACGGGCAACGCGCCGAACGGGGCCAATGGTGCGAACGATGCGGGGACGGGCGGCACGCAGCCGGGAGCGCCTCCCGCCAACGGGGGCGCCGGCGCGGGAGGCCAGGGTGCGGGCACGGGCGGTGCTTCCGGTGGGGCTTCGCCTGGCGGGAGGCCCCCGGGTTCTCCCGGCACGCCGTAGCAGCCTGTTTCATGGGGTCAGCCGCGCTTTCGGTCGTCAGGGCCGCTTGCGCCTTTGGTGACGAAGCGGCGGGTCGCGGCGCGCATGGGGTATAGTTGCCCTCAATCGCTGAAGATTCTGGAGGATTCGACTGATGAACCGAAGCATGATCAAGGTGGCGGGAGCTTTGTGCTCGGCGCTGATGGTGGGCGTTCTGGCAACCGGCTGCACCCTGTCCGGCCCCGAGGCGGCATCCACGCCCGAGCAGCGGGCCCAGAAGGACAACCGCGCGTACATGTCGCAGTTGAACGATGCGCTGTCCGGCATGCGCGATGGCCTGGGCGCTTTCACCCAGGCGGTGTCGCGCAACGACGTGGTGTCCATGCGCACGCAGGCTGACCGCGCTCTGGCGTCGATCGACAAGGTGTCGTCTCTGGAGGCCCCCGAGGCTCTGACCGAGGTGCACAGCACCTACGTCAGCGGGCTGGAGAAGCTGAAGGGCGCCCTTTCCGACTACGTTACCCTGTATACCGACATGAAGGCGGCGATCGACCAGGGCACGTTCGATGCGAACGCGTTTGCCGCCAAGGTTGGAGAGGTGCAGTCTGCCTACGATGAGGGGATGGAGCTGCTGAAGAAGGCCGACGAGCAGGCCGCGGCCCTGCAGTAGCCGGCGCGTCTCCTTGCTTTGCTCACGCCGTGAGAGTGCGGCGACCGCGCATCCGATGCGAAAACGCCCCCGCAGCCGATCGGCTGCGGGGGCGTTCGTCAATGCGGCGCCATCGTTTGCCCGCCGGCATGATGCGCCGTGTTTACGGGCTGCCGCGCGACACGCGGATCGATACCGCCTTGCCGTCGACGGACTGGCTCAGAACGGTGCCCGACGGCTGGTCGGAAGCCACGTACGAGTAGTACACCCAGTACTCGGCCAGCGTGCTCAGGGCGTCGTTCACCTGCATTCCCACCACGTTGGGCGCCGTTCGCGGGTCCTTCCCCTCGATCTCCTCGGCATCCTTGCCCTCGTCCTTCTCCTCGTCCTCATCCTCTTCCGGCTCGGGCGCGGGCAGGGTGGTGTAGTGCGGGTCGGGCACCACGGGGAACGGCACCGGCGCTTTGCCCTCCAGCGCGCGCGACATGAAGTTCCCCCACAGCGCGTGGGCGTTCAGGCTTTCGGGCGTGGGCGAGAAGTCGCGGTTGCCGATCCAGGCGGCGCAGGTGAGGGTGGGGCAGTAGCCCACCAGCCAGTGGTCGCGGAACTGCGAGCTGGTACCGGTCTTTCCCGCCACGGGTTGGCCATTCGAGGGGCCGAAGCCGCGCGCGGTTCCCTCTCCGCTCTCGAACACCCCGCGTAGCACCTTGGTGGTGGCGCCCGTGATGTCCTCCTCAAGCACGCGCTTTCCCTCGCTGGGGCTTTCGTAGATCACGTTGCCCTCGGCATCCTCGATCTTCGAGATAACCACCGGCGCGCGATACACGCCCCGCGCGGCCAGGGTGTTGTAGGCGGCGGTCATCTGCAGCGGCGTGGCGTCCTCGGTGCCCAGCGTGATGATCGGCAGCGAGGGCAGCTTCTGGTCGATGCCCATCGAGGCGGCCACGTCGATGATCTCCTGGGGTCCCAGCTTCTCGGCCAGGCGGTAGTAGCCGGTGTTCGACGAGATGGCGGTGGCGCTGGCCAGCGTGCGCTTGCCGTAGTTCGCTCCGCCGAAGTTCTCGATGGTCTGACCCGAGGGCAGCCGCAGGGGGCTGGTGCAGTCCGTGATCACCTGGGGGCTGATGCCCGCCTTCAAGGCTGCGATCAGAGTGAACACCTTGAAGGTCGATCCCGGCGGGCGACCTCCCTGGGTGGCGATGTTCCACTGGTCGCTCTCGTAGTTGCGCCCGCCCACCATGGCCAGCACGTGGCCGTTCTCGGGGCTCATCGCAACCAGCGACGACTCAAGACCGCCGGCCATCTGGGCGTTCTGCTGGGCGCATGCGGCTTCGGCCTTGTCCTGCAGGCTGGGGTCCAAGGTGGTGTAGATGGTCAGCCCGCCCTTGAACAGGTCGGCGTACGAGCATCCGTACTTGTTGCCCTCTTCCAGCAGCTTGTCGCGAACATAGCTGGTGAAGTAGGGATAGGCGTGAATCCCCTGATAGGGAGCTGGTTGCTCAGGATTCAGGTCAAGGGGGGCCTTGATGGCCTCGTCGTGCTCTTCCTGGGTGATCACGTTGTCGGCAAGCATGCGGCCCAGCACCGCGTTGCGGCGCGCCAGGCATGCCTCAGGGTGCTCCTTGGGGTTCAGCATGGTGGGCGACTGCGGAATGCCCACCAGCGTGGCCGCCTGCGTCAGGGTCAGGTCGATGGCATCAACCTGGAAGTAGTTGCGCGCTGCGGCCTGAATTCCGTAGCAGCCGTCGCCGTAGTTGATGGTGTTCAGGTACATGTTCAGCAGCGTGGCCTTGTCGAAGCGCTTCTCCATCTCAAGAGCCAGGGCCGCCTCGCGCACCTTGCGCTCGATGGTGATGTCGGTGGCCTCCTCCGACAGCACGGTGTTGCGCACCAGCTGCTGGGTGATCGTGGAGGCGCCCTCCAGTCGCCCGCCCGCCAGGTTCTTCATCACCGCGCGGGCGATTCCCATCGGATCGACGCCGTCATGCTCGTAGAAGCGCACGTCCTCGGTGGCCACGGTGCCCTTCAGCGCATAGGTCGATATTCGCGAATTCTCAACGGGGTCGCGCTTTTCCAGTTGGAATTCCGCCAGCAGCGTTGTTCCGTCACCGGCGTACATATAGGATTGCCGTGCGTATGCGAAGGCATCTGCGTTATCGAGGCTGGGCAGGTCGCGCGTCCATGACGAGACAACGCCCCACAGGCCTATCAGGCATCCTGCCAGCAGCAGGGCCAGAAGCGCCGGGGCGATCAGGACCGACCAGCCCAGGGCATGTGTCTTTGCGTGGCGGAGTTTGCGGCGAACTTTCATGATGGCACCTATGAGGTAGGGGTCGTCTGTGTGTTTCGTCGTGCGTATCGGCTGCGAGGGCGGACATCGTCGGGCAATGCGCACATTGCCCGGGTATGTCTAGGGAGATTATGACCGAACATCATTCAAGCGAAAAGCGCCGGCGGGTCGAATTGCTGGCGCCGGCTGGCAGCATGGAGCGTCTTCACGCTGCGGTAGAGGCGGGGGCCGACGCGGTTTACCTGGGTCTGGACGATTTCAACGCGCGGCGCAACGCCGACAACTTCACGATCGAGGCGCTGTCCGAGGCCTGCGACTACGCGCATCTGCGCGGGGTGGCCGTCTACGTCACGCTGAACATCGAGATCCTGCCCTCCGAGATCGGGCGCGCCGTCGATCTGGCCAAGCGCGCGTCGCAGGCGGGGGCGGACGCCTTCATCGTGCAGGACCTGGGCCTGGCTGCGCGTATCCGCGAGGAGGTACCCCAGGCGGAGCTGCATATATCCACGCAGATGAACATTCACAGCGTGGCGGGCATCCAGGCTGCGGCGCGGTTGGGGGCCTCGCGGGTCACGTTGGCTCGCGAGCTGTCGTTCGCGCAGATCAAGCTGCTGTCGGCGGCTGCGGCCCAGCGGGGCATGGTGGTGGAGACGTTCGCCCATGGAGCCCTGTGCGTGTGCTACTCGGGTCAGTGCCTCATGTCGTCGCTGATCGGCGGGCGCTCGGCCAATCGCGGGCTGTGCGCGCAGGCGTGCCGCCTTCCCTACGAACTGCAGAGCAGCGATCGGGCTTCCAGCCTGCCCGCGCCGGGCGAGCACCTGCTGTCGCCGCGCGACCTGTGCACGGCCCAGATCATGCCCGAGATGGTGGCGTCGGGAACCTCGTCGCTGAAGATCGAGGGGCGCATGAAGTCGGCCACCTACGTGTACGCGGTGGTGTCGGTGTATCGGCAGATTCTCGACCGTGCGCTTGCCGGCGAAGACGTTCGCCCTACGGAAGCGCAGATGAACGTGCTGTCCGAGGTGTTCTCGCGCGGCTTCACCGCCGCATACCTGACGGGTGAGCGCGGCAACGACCTCATGAGCTACGGGCGTCCCAACAACCGCGGGGCCTTCGTAGGCCGCGTTGCCGGCATCGAGGGCGGCGTGGTGCGAATCGATTCCGAGCGGACGCTGCACGCAGGCGACGTGATCGAGTTCTGGACGAAGCGCGGGCATTTCGCCCACACGCTTGCTGAAGGCAGCATCGGGGCCGATGGCGTGGTGCGCGTGTCGCCCGACCAGAAGGTGGGGAAGGGCGATCGCGTGTTTCGGGTGCGCAACGCCGAGACTGCGTACGAGGACGACTCGCTCGAACCCCGCTTGGCTGTGCGCGGATCGGTGGCCTTGCGACTGGGGCGCCCGGCACGAGTGGAGTTTCACCTGGTGCCGAACCAGCGTGCTTTCGAGCGTCTGGCTCAGGTGTCGCCTGTGCTCGATATGGGTTCCGACGAGCTGGCGGCTTTCGCCTCGCCGGCGGGACTGCGCGGCGTGGCTGTGGGGCCCACGGTGGAGCCTGCCCGCACCCGGCCCCTTTGTCGGCAGGATGTGCGCGACCACATCGATCGCCTGGGTCAGACCCCCTTCGCCATCGAGCATATGGATATCCAGCTGGACGAGGGCGTGGGCATGGGATTCTCGCTGCTGCATCGCCTTCGCAGCGAGGCCCTGGACAGCCTGCGCGCACAGGTGCTGGATTTGTACGCAGGCAACCACCGCATGCTGATGCAGGCGGTGGACGCCTTGTGCCCGGCCTCGGGCGAGGTGTCGGTTCCGCTTTCCCAGCCGCGCCGCCGCAGTCGCGTGGACGAGCCGCTGGTGGTGGCGTGGGCCACCAACCCCTCGTGCGCGCGCGCCGCAAAGCGCGCCGGCGCTCAGCTGGTGTACATCCCCGCGCTGAACTACAAGCGAGGCGAGGCTGCGCTGGCCGGCGTGCGCTGCGACGATGTGGAGCAGGCGGGTTACCCCAAGCAGAAGGCGATGGCGTTTCCCGCGGTCGATCACGACCCGGTGGAGGGAACGCGCGAGCACGCCTTGGGAATCGACGTGTGGGGTTGCGCTCGCGAGGGCAAGACGGTGCTCGCCGATGGCGTGGGTTCGCTCATGCGCGCTCAGGAGCTGGGCATGAGCGTGGAGGTGGGGCCGCACGTGCCGCTCACCAACATCGCATCGCTCAATCTGGCGCAGGACTGGGGCATTCAGCGCGTGTGGCTGTCGCCTGACCTCACCCTGGGGCAGATCGCCGATGTGGCCGAGGGCTCATCGGTGCCGCTGGGCATTACCGTGGCGGGCTACACCGAGCTCATGATTACCGAGCATTGCCTGTTGATGAGCCAAGGGCCTTGCGACCAGCGCTGCGGGTCATGTCGTCGCCGCAGCGTCGAGCATCATCTTGGCGACCGGAAGGGCTTCAGCTTCCCGGTGGTCACCGATGCCCTGGGGCGCAGCCACCTGTACAACGGGGTGGAGCTGGACATCGCCTTCGCCATTCCCGACCTGCTGCAGATCGGGGTGGGCGCGTTCATGGTGGACACCACCTTGCTGTCCAAGGACGAGGCGCATGCCGCGGTGTCGCGCGTGGTGCGCGCGGTGCGCATGGCGCGGGAAACCGGCACGGCGATCGAGAAGAAGCGCGGCGCCACCACAGGTCATCTGTTCCGCGGGGTGACGTAGGCCTCGCATTGCCTTGCTGCGGGCGCCGAAGGCGGCGAGTGGACAGCGAGGATGGCGAGGGGGTGCGGAGGCCCCGCGCGGCCCGTCACTCCGGGCGATCCGGCACCCCGTGCGCGCTTCGGCCCCGCGCGGCCCGTCACCCCAGAGGTCCGTCACCTCGCCGGGGACGCACGTCATCAAGGCGCGTGGTAGAATTTCGGGCATTCGTACCATACGCCACCGAACTGGGAGAAGATTTCATGC
The DNA here is from genome assembly GCA_013201155.1 of Berryella wangjianweii. Taxonomy (GTDB): domain Bacteria; phylum Actinomycetota; class Coriobacteriia; order Coriobacteriales; family Eggerthellaceae; genus Berryella; species Berryella wangjianweii. Next base: position 1,463,064 of record CP053716.1, read on the forward strand.
TGTCTGCTGAGGAGCAACTGCGGGTCATCTCGTCGGGAGCCGATCGGGTGGTTCCCGAGAGCGCGCTGATGGAGAAGCTCAAGCGCAACGAGCCGCTGAACATCAAGCTGGGGGTCGATCCCACGGCGCCCGATATCCATCTGGGACACGCGGTGCCGTTGCGCAAGCTCAGGCAGTTTCAGGATCTGGGGCATCACGTCACGCTGATCATCGGTGACGGCACCGCGCTGATCGGCGACCCCTCGGGACGCAATAGCACGCGTCCGCAGCTGACGCCCGAGCAGGTTGCGGCGAATGCCCAAACCTACATCGACCAGGCCTTCAAGGTGCTCGACCCCGAGAAGACCACCTTGCGCCACAACGCCGAGTGGCTTGCCCCCCTCAATATGGAGGGGCTGCTGAGCCTGACGAGCAAGTTCACGGTGGCGCGAATTCTCGAGCGTGACGACTTTCAGAAGCGCTACGGCTCCAACCAGCCGATCAGCATCCACGAGTTCCTGTATCCGATCATGCAGGCGTACGACTCGGTGGTGATCAAGGCCGATGTCGAGATCGGAGGCTCCGACCAGCTGTTCAACCTGTTGGCGGGCCGCGAGCTGATGGAGAAGATGGGCATGGAGCCCCAGGTGTGCCTGACGCTTCCGCTGCTTGAGGGCACCGATGGCGTGCAGAAGATGTCGAAGAGCTACGGCAACTACATCGGCCTCACCGACGCGCCTGCCGACATGTTCGGCAAGGTGATGTCGATTCCGGACGAGCTGATGGGCAAGTACTACCGCCTGGCCTCCACCGAGAGCGTCGATCGCATCGACCAGATCATGGCTGGCCTTGAGGCGGGCCAGCTGCATCCCAACAAGGTGAAGAGGGCCCTGGCACGCAACATCGTGGCGGCCTACTACGACGAGGCGCAGGCCGAGCAGGCCGAGCAGGCCTTCGATCTGGTGTTCAAGCAGCATGCGGTGCCTGACGACATTCCTCAGTACGCAGGCGAGCGTCCGCTGAACGACGAGGGCCAGGTGTACGTGGCCAAGCTGATATGCGACGCCGGCCTGGCATCCAGCGTGGGCGAGGCGCGACGGCTGATCGACGGCGGTGGCGTGAGGGTGAACGGCGAGGCCCTGACGCCCAAGAGCTACAACGTCGACCCGTCCTTGCTGGAGGATGCGGTTATTCAGGTGGGGAAGCGCCGCTTCGTCAAGCTGGTGTAGTCAAGGCGGCAAACGCGATGTGCGAAAACGGGTGGTCGTGCCAGGCGGGCTTTTCCGTCAGGCACGACCACCCTTTTACGTGAGGGGTGGGACGCTTTGCGCCGCCATCCTCGGCGAGCCTGCCCTGAGGCTGACCGCACGGGTCTGGCGTGGGCGCTTCCGACAATGGTCGGCGCTATGGTTCGAGCGGCCCCACACGGTGGTCTTGCGCATCAGCTCTGCACGGCAGCCTTCCACAGCAGCGGAGCCTTAGGCCATAAGCTTGGATTCGCGGGCGCTCCGGGGCACTGGCGATTCGGCTTATCGGCGCGATCCTTGGCCGTCGGTGCTTCGCGCTTTGGCAGCGTGCTCACCAGTGAGCAGTCAGGTCCAAGCGTGAAGTCGTAACCGCTTTCATGACCCTGGTGATTTCGGTTCCGAGGGGAAGAAGCCGGCGGGGGTTGTGGGCCTGCTCCGCTTCTTAACATATATATGCCGACGGTTTACCAGAGCCTTGTCTTCACGAGTTATGGATCCCCGTCCACAACTCGGGCGCCCCCTTGCCCCGCCCCGCGCCAAGGGGTAGAGTAGCAACCCGCGCTCGAGGAGGGCGCGCCGAGCGGAGGGGCCCAGGGCCCCGAGGCGAGGCAGGAGGGGGTTGACGCGAGAGCGGAGGCCCGCTAGAATTACTCCTCGCGCCGAGGGCCGGATGGCCCGAGGCGGTCGGCCGGCAGGCCGGCCGGAACCTTGAGAACCGGATACTGGACAGGACGATGAGTCGAAGTGCTTACGAGCATTCCGATGGATCACATGGGGCCCAGAGGGCCCCAGGGCGGACACACGTTTTTTCTTTTAAAAAAGAGCTTTCGAACTTTTCGGATGGAGAGTTTGATCCTGGCTCAGGATGAACGCTGGCGGCGTGCCTAACACATGCAAGTCGAACGGTTAAGGCGGCTTCGGCCGCGCATACAGTGGCGAACGGGTGAGTAACACGTGACCAACCTGCCCCCCGCACCGGGACAACCGGGGGAAACCCCGGCTAATACCGGACGACCCCGCAGGGACGCATGTCCCCGCGGGCGAAGCCCAGGCGGCGGGGGATGGGGTCGCGGCCCATTAGGTAGACGGCGGGGCAACGGCCCACCGTGCCGACGATGGGTAGCCGGGTTGAGAGACCGACCGGCCACATTGGGACTGAGATACGGCCCAGACTCCTACGGGAGGCAGCAGTGGGGAATATTGCGCAATGGGGGCAACCCTGACGCAGCAACGCCGCGTGCGGGAAGACGGCCTTCGGGTTGTAAACCGCTTTCAGCAGGGAAGACATCGACGGTACCTGCAGAAGAAGCCCCGGCTAACTACGTGCCAGCAGCCGCGGTAATACGTAGGGGGCGAGCGTTATCCGGATTCATTGGGCGTAAAGCGCGCGCAGGCGGCCCGTCAAGCGGAACCTCTAATCCCGGGGCTCAACCTCGGGCCGGGTTCCGAACTGGCGGGCTCGAGTGCGGTAGAGGCAGGCGGAATTCCCGGTGTAGCGGTGGAATGCGCAGATATCGGGAGGAACACCGATGGCGAAGGCAGCCTGCTGGGCCGAAACTGACGCTGAGGCGCGAAAGCTGGGGGAGCGAACAGGATTAGATACCCTGGTAGTCCCAGCCGTAAACGATGGGCGCTAGGTGTGGGGGGAGCCTTCCCTCCGTGCCGCAGCCAACGCATTAAGCGCCCCGCCTGGGGAGTACGGCCGCAAGGCTAAAACTCAAAGGAATTGACGGGGGCCCGCACAAGCAGCGGAGCATGTGGCTTAATTCGAAGCAACGCGAAGAACCTTACCAGGGCTTGACATGCAGGTGAAGCGGCGGAAACGCCGTGGCCGAGAGGAGCCTGCGCAGGTGGTGCATGGCTGTCGTCAGCTCGTGTCGTGAGATGTTGGGTTAAGTCCCGCAACGAGCGCAACCCCTGCCCCGTGTTGCCAGCATTCAGTTGGGGACTCGCGGGGGACTGCCGGCGCCAAGCCGGAGGAAGGCGGGGACGACGTCAAGTCATCATGCCCCTTATGCCCTGGGCCGCACACGTGCTACAATGGCCGGCACAGCGGGCTGCCACCCAGCGATGGGGAGCGAATCCCGTAAAGCCGGCCCCAGTTCGGATCGGAGGCTGCAACCCGCCTCCGTGAAGCCGGAGTTGCTAGTAATCGCGGATCAGCACGCCGCGGTGAATGCGTTCCCGGGCCTTGTACACACCGCCCGTCACACCACCCGAGTCGTCTGCACCCGAAGCCGCCGGCCGAACCCCCTCGGGGGGCGGAGGCGTCGAAGGTGTGGAGGGTGAGGGGGGTGAAGTCGTAACAAGGTAGCCGTACCGGAAGGTGCGGCTGGATCACCTCCTTTCTAGGGAGACGCGAGGAGCGTCCGACCGCGCGCGCGGCGCGCGGCCTGGAAGGCGCAGAAGAAGGCTAGGCGGACGACGTCCGCCGAATCGAGGGGGCCCGCCCGCCCCCGGCTGTCCAGCATCCGGCTCCGAGGGCTCCGGCCCTCGAGCCGCGCGCACGCGCGGCGGTAGCACCTTGACAGCTGCATAGCGTTTCATCGAGAAACGATGACGATCTTGGCCGGCCCTCCCGGGCCGGCCAGGTTCTCCAACGATACGATTCCCGCGCGCGTCTGAGGCGCGCGCGGGCCAATCGCATCTGCGATCGCGATTTCAAGCGCGATATGCGATACGAACCCATCTAATTTTTCATGCTAGGGAACGAAACAGCGGACTAGAGCGAAGATGATATGGGCGCACGGCGGATGCCTTGGCACAGGAAGCCGAAGAAGGACGCGGTAAGCTGCGATAAGCTGCGGGGAGGCGCAAACGGCCCTCGATCCGCAGGTCTCCGAATGGGGGAACCCGAGCGGGGTCATGCCCGCTCGCCCCCGCCCGAACGCATAGGGCGGGGAGCGGCAACCCGGGGAACTGAAACATCTAAGTACCCGGAGGAAGAGAAATCAACCGAGATTGCGCGAGTAGCGGCGAGCGAAAGCGCACCAGCCCAAACCCGAGGGAGCATACGGCCTGGGGGCTTCGCCCCTCGGGGGTCGTGGGCTGCTCTGTCGCGGGGCCCCAGCCCCGCGGCGCGGTGAGAAAGGGGAGCGTCAGCGGAACGGCCTGGGAAGGCCGGCCGAAGAGGGTGAGAGCCCCGTACGCGAAGACCCTCCCCCCGCGCAGAGCAGGCCCGAGTAGGCCCGGGCACGTGAAACCCGGTCCGAAGCAGGGGGGACCACCCTCCAAGGCTAAACACTCTCCTGTGACCGATAGCGAACCAGTACCGTGAGGGAAAGGTGAAAAGCACCCCGAGAGGGGAGTGAAACAGCACCTGAAACCGTGCGCCCCCAAGCAGTCGGAGCGGCTGGAAATGCCGTGACGGCGTGCCTTTTGTAGAATGAGCCAGCGAGTGGCGGCATGCGGCGAGGTTAAGCTGAGAAGCGAGCCGCAGCGAAAGCGAGCCTTTAAGAGGGCGAAGCAGTCGCATGCCGCCGACGCGAAGCCGGGTGAGCTATCCTTGGGCAGGCTGAAGCGGGGGTAAGACCCCGTGGAGGGCCGAACCCACTTCGGTTGAAAACGGAGGGGATGACCCGAGGATAGGGGTGAAAGGCCAATCAAACCCGGAGATATCTCGTTCTCCCCGAAATAGCTTTAGGGCTAGCCCGGCCCGTTCAGCCGCGGCGGTAGAGCACTGGATTTCCTAGGGGGCCTCACCGCCTGCCGAAGAAAGCCAAACTCCGAATGCCGCGGCTCCAGAGGGCCGGAGTCAGAGCGCGTGGGCTAAGCTGCGCGCTCGAGAGGGAAACAGCCCAGACCGCCCGCCAAGGCCCCCAAGTCCGTGCCGAGTGGCAAAGGATGTGCGCTCGCCCAGACAGCCAGGATGTTGGCTTAGAAGCAGCCATGCATTCAAAGAGTGCGTAACAGCTCACTGGTCGAGTGGGAGCGCGCCGACAATACACGGGGCTAAGCACGGCGCCGAAGCGGCGGGCCGGACGCGACGCGTCCGGCGGTAGGGGAGCGTTCCCGGCAGGGGCGAAGCGGCAGGGGCGACCCGCCGTGGACCGCCGGGAAGCGAGAATGCTGGCATGAGTAGCGAGAGGTGAGCGAGAAACTCACCCGCCGCAAGCCCAAGGTTTCCTGGGCGAGGCTAATCCCCCCAGGGTCAGTCGGGAGCTAAGGCGAGGCCGCGAGGCGTAGCCGATGCGCAACGGGCGGACATTCCCGTACCGCCCATGGCGCGCCCGAGTCCCAGCGGCGACGGAGAAGGATATGCGGGCGTGGTTCTGGACGCCCACGTGAAAGCGAGTAGGCCGGCCGGCAGTGAAGCACGCCGGCCGCGAGGGCCGAGACGCGAGACGAAGCCCCTAGGGCGAAGCCGCAGATTCCATGCTCCCAAGAAAAACCGCGGGGACGAGCGCCATGGGCGCCCGTACCAAAACCGACACAGGTGGGCAGGTAGAGCATACCGAGGCGATCGGGGGAACCGTGGTCAAGGAACTCGGCACAATGGCCCCGTAACTTCGGAAGAAGGGGTGCCGCTGGCGGTGGAGGGGCTCGCCCCCCGAGCTGCCGGCGGCCGCAGCGGATTGGCCCAAGCGACTGTTTACCAAAAACACAGGACTCTGCGAAGCCGCAAGGCGAAGTATAGGGTCTGACGCCTGCCCGGTGCCGGAAGGTTACGTGGAAGCGTCAGCCGCGAGGCGAAGCGCCGAAACCAAGCCCCGGTAAACGGCGGCCGTAACTATAACGGTCCTAAGGTAGCGAAATTCCTTGTCGGGTAAGTTCCGACCTGCACGAACGGCGTAACGACTTGGGCGCTGTCTCGACCACGGTCCCGGTGAAATTGCATTGTTCGTGAAGATGCGAGCTACCTGCGGAAGGACGGAAAGACCCCGTGAACCTTCACTGCAGCTTGGCATTGGCCGTTGGCTCGGAGCGTAGAGGATAGGCAGGAGGCATCGAAGCCGGGGCGCCAGCCCCGGCGGAGCCGCCCTTGGAATACTGCCCTCTTCGCGCCGGCGGCCTAACCCCCGGCCGTGACCCGGCGGGGGGACCGTGCCAGGCGGGCAGTTTGACTGGGGCGGTCGCCTCCCAAAACGTAACGGAGGCGCGCGAAGGTCCGCTCAGGACGGTCGGCAACCGTCCCGAGAGCGCAAGAGTGCAAGCGGGCTTGACTGCGAGGCCTACAAGCCGAGCAGGTGCGAAAGCAGGTTCTAGTGATCCGGCGGCCCAGCGTGGAATGGCCGTCGCTCAACGGATAAAAGGTACTCCGGGGATAACAGGCTGATCTTGCCCAAGAGTCCACATCGACGGCAAGGTTTGGCACCTCGATGTCGGCTCATCGCATCCTGGGGCTGGAGTCGGTCCCAAGGGTTGGGCTGTTCGCCCATTAAAGCGGTACGCGAGCTGGGTTCAGAACGTCGTGAGACAGTTCGGTCCCTATCCTCCGCAGGCGCAAGAGGGTTGAGGGGACCCGCCCCTAGTACGAGAGGACCGGGGCGGACGGACCTCCGGTGCGGCAGTTGTCGACCAACGGCATGGCTGCTTAGCCGCGTCCGGCGCGGATAACCGCTGAAGGCATCTAAGCGGGAAGCCGCCCTCAAGATGAGCCCTCTCTCTGGTAAGGCCCCTGGTAGACCACCAGGTTGATAGGGCGCAGCTGCAAGCCGGGCGACCGGCTCAGGCGAGCGCTACTAATCGGCCGAGCTCTTCACTCCCACGCCCGCCGCGCATTCGCGCCGCGGTCGCACTCGATGGGCGCTGTGCAGCCGCCAGGGCGCTGCCGCCGGGCGCGCCGGGAAGCTCGCGCCCCTCGCGAGCGCGGCCATGGAGGCGGGGATCACCCGATTCCGTTCCGAACTCGGAAGTTAAGCCCGCCGTCGCCGAAAGTACTGCAGCGTCAGGCTGCGGGAGGATAGGGAGCCGCGCTCGCGAGGGGCGCATCCGACCCGGGTGCGCGACGGGAGGGGGGAGGCCGCAGGGCCTCCCCCCTCCTCGTTTTCGGGGCCGCGTCAGCCCCCGCCTTTTCTTCTTCAACCATTTCAGAGTTGAACTCGTGTTCTGCAGGCGCTCTTTGTGCCCCTGCGAAGGCACACGCTGCCCTCGCTGCATGAGGCGCTGAACGCTGGGTGTGTAACATGGTTCTGAGTTCTGGGCATGCGGCATGGGTCTTCCTCCCCGCTATCCACATCCCCAAACAGCCAGGCTGAATGGTAATCCCTATCTGCGCTCGGAATCTCTGCCTGTGCTCAGAGAAGCGCCTCCTGCCTATTGTCGAGGACCGCATCAGCGCGTCAGGGACGCGCTGGAGAATGACGTCCCTACCTACGTTGATGCCGTGTTTAATGCTTTTCAGAGGCGCTTCGCGTCGTGCCCTCGCGTACAATTCTGATGAATACGTCTGCCTATTTGAGAGGAGAAGGGCGTGTCTGAAGCTCGCATGGAAACTTCTGACCAGGTAACTGCCGCGTTGAACGATGCTGACGTGCTCACTGCACTTGTTGAGAGCCTTGAGGGGAGCTCACGCCGCGCCCGTCAGACAGCATCCTCAACCCTTGCCCTGGTGGCTCGCGAGAACCCTTCGCTCCTCGTGCCCTATGCCGACAATCTGATCGATGCGCTCAATCGCCCTGAAGCGCAGACGCGCTGGGAGTGCATCGATGCTCTGGCGCTGCTGGTGCCGGAGGCTATCGAGCGCTGCGATGCCGCCGTGGTGGATGTGGAGGCCGCGCTGTTCGATGAGGGCAATGGCTCGGTTCGGCTTTCGGCTGTTCGCTTCCTCTGCAAGCTGGGTGCCGCTGATCCTGCGCGGTCCGATGTGGTGTGGCCCTTGCTTGACGAGGCTATTCAGTGCTATCACGGCGACCTTGAGTTCACCGACATGCTGGGGGCCATTGCGGAATTCGCCAGCGGGGCGCTGTCTGTCGAGACGCGTGCTGCGCTGATCGAGCGCCTGAGCTTCGATGCCACGAACGGCAAGGGCGCTCTGAAGAAGAAGGCTGCCTCGATTATCGACATCGCCCAGGCCGCTTCCTAGGATGTGCGTGCGCGGAATCGTCCGGTTCGATGTGACGTACGCAGCGGCGTGCTGGGAATCGGGTGAAGCAGTGTGCCGGGAATCGGGCGAGGTGATCGTGAGGTGGGGGATTGCGCCTCGACCCTCGCACGACCAACCCTGACGCGAGGAACGGCATGTTGAGGGCCGGTTGAACGACGTGCGGCGTTGATGAGGGGCTCCTGCGCTGATTCACGCAGTGCGCTTCCGCTTCATGACCTCACGTTTCGTATGGTCGCATCGCAGCGCCCCCCGCATGACTTCATGCGGGGGGCGCTTTGCATGGGGCCTGCGATACACCGCCAGGACATGGCAAAGAGCGAATCCGCTCTTCGCTCGACGCTTCAGGAACGTGGTGCGTTCGAGGGGGCTTGCTTATGCGATCTCTCCGCTCCATTGCAGGGGTGCCCCCGTCCTGCCGCCGGCATCCTTTGCGTGCTCCTTACGGGGCTCTTTGCGGGGAGCTTTCGCCAGCTCTCCCGATAACCTTCTCCAATACTCCCCTTGACCTGCTTGTTTTCGGCCGCTTACACATTTTGCGTCCCTGCAGGCTCGCTGTCGCGGCTTCGTCTGCTACCGTGATGTGACATTGCGCTCACGATGACGAACGCGTCGTCTCATGTTGACTGACGGCGCGGCGCTAGCAGGTGCGGCTGGGCTGTGGGTTTGGCCGCCGGCGTTGCGCCCAACGCGGTTGCGCTGCGGGATTCGGGGATGGAAGGCGGACGCGGCGCCTTGCGGTGCGGTCGTCGGCGCGACGGCGCGCGCGTGTTTTGGAGTGCGGCGGTGCGGGCGATTTTTGGACTTGCGTGTAATTCATCCAGGCGGAACGGAGGCTTCATGGAGGCTATCGAGGTAACCCTTATTCCCGGAGACGGCATTGGCGTGGAGACCTCGGCGGCCATGCAGCGGGTGGTGGAGGCCTCCGGCGCCCCCATCGCGTGGATCGTGGCTCCTGCGGGTGAAGCCTGCATTGCCGAGCACGGCACGCCGCTGCCGCCTGCGACCCTCGATGCCGTGAGGCGTACCGGCGTTGCCATCAAAGGTCCGATCGCCACGCCGGTGGCGGGGGGCTTCCGTAGCGTGAACGTGGCTCTGCGCAAGGAGCTCGACCTGTTCACCTGCCTGCGTCCGGTGTCGTCGCTGCCAGGGGCGGGAGGTCGCTACGACAACGTTGACCTGGTGATCGTACGCGAGAACTCCGAGGACCTGTATGCGGGCATCGAATTCGAGCGGGGAAGCGAGGGCGCGCGACGCCTTCGCGAGCTGGTGGAGGCGGAGGGCGCGGGCCGTATTCGTGCCGATGCCGGCATCTCCATCAAGCCGCTGTCGGAGTTCGGGTCGCGCCGCATCGTGCGCGCGGCGTTCGAGCATGCGCTGGCCCAGGGTCGCTCGAAGGTGACGGCGGTGCACAAGGCGAACATCATGAAGCATTCCGACGGTCTGTTTCTGACGGCGGCGCGCGAGGTGGCGGCCGAATACGAGGGTCGCATTGCGTTCGACGAGCGCATCGTGGACGCGTTCTGCATGAGCTTGGTCATCGACCCCGCTCAGTTCGACGTGGTGGTGTTCCCCAATCTGTATGGCGATATCGCCAGCGACCTGGCTGCGGGTTTGGTGGGTGGCCTTGGGCTTGCTCCGGGAGCCAACATCGGCGAGAGCTGCGCGGTGTTCGAGCCCGTTCACGGCTCGGCGCCCGACATCGCCGGGCGCGACCTGGCGAACCCTACCGCCCAGATTCTGTCGGCGGCGATGATGCTCGACCACGTGGGGCAGCACGAGTCCGCAGCGGTCATTCGCGAGGCGGTGCGACGGGTGTACGCCGCGGGCACCTGTGTGACGGGCGACATCCGCAAGGCTCAGGGTTCGAGCGCTCCCGCGGCTTCGTGCTCGCAGTTCACTGACGAGCTGGTGCGCATGGTAAGCAGCCTGCGCTCGTAGGGCAGCGCTTCGTGCGAGGCGGGGGTTGGCCTGGGCCTCGTGCGACGATGCGAGAGGCAGAGCGTCACGACGACACAGCGAGGGGGTTGGGATGTCCGCAGAGCTTCAGATGGGGGTCATTTCGGCAGGAGGCGGAAGCTACCGCTACGTGCCCACCAGTCAGGTTGACGGAGCTGCGCGCCTTCCGTATGCCCTGACCGTGCTGCTGGAAAACGTGCTGCGCTGCGTGGCCGATCCCGACCAGCGACAGCGCTGCGCCGAGCGCATCATGGCCGCCGCCCGTTCGGGGTCTGCCGGCGACGAGGTTGAGTTCTCGCCGGCGCGCGTGCTGTTCCAGGACTTCACAGGCGTGCCCGCATTCGTGGACTTCGCCGAGATGCGCGAGGCCTGCGCGCGGCTGGGGGGCGACCCCGAGGCGATCAACCCGCAGATTCCCTGCGACCTGGTAATCGACCATTCGGTAATCGCCGATGTGGCGGGCGCACCCGACGCGCTGGAGCGGAACATGCGCCTGGAATTCGAGCGCAATGCCGAGCGCTATACGTTTCTGAAGTGGGCGCAGTCGTCGTTCAGGAACGTGAGCATCGTGGAGCCGGGTTTGGGCATCTGCCATCAGCTGAACATCGAGCGCTTCGCGGCGGGCGTGATGCTGAGCGATGCCGGCGAGGTGGTGCGTGATGCGGCGGCGCTGTCGCGCGCGGGTCGTCTTGATAAGGCGGCGGATGCGCGCGGGCGGGAATCGACGAATGCGGGGGTCGTCGCAACGGGGGCCGCCGTCGTGGGGGTCGAGGTTGCATCCGCGCCGTCGGATGCGTCGGCGCAGGCCGCTGCGTCTGCGGGCGTCGGCTGCGATGGCGCCTCAGACACCCTGCCGCTTGCCTACTTCGACACGCTGGTGGGCACCGACAGCCATACCCCCACGGCAAACGGCCTGGGCGTGCTGGGATGGGGCGTGGGCGGCATCGAGGCTGAAGCCGCCGCGCTTGGCCAGCCGATCACCATCCTGGTGCCGAAGGTGGTGGGCGTGCGTCTCGTGGGGCGCCTGGCCCCCGCGGCCTCGGCCATGGACGTGGCGCTTCACTTTGCCCAGATGCTGCGCGCCGAGGGCGTGGTGGGCTGCTTCGTGGAGTGCTTCGGCCCCGGGCTGGCCGGTCTGAGCGCCACGCAGCGCACGTGCATTGCCAACATGACCCCCGAGTACGGCAGCACGTGCACGCTGTTTCCCGTGGACGAGCGCACGCTTGAGTTCCTGCGGCTTACGGGGCGCAGCGATGCTCAGTGTCAGCTGGTGAGGGCGTATGCGCAGGCTCAGGGCCTGTGGCACGACCCCGCCGAGCCCGAGCGCTCGTACGCGCGCGTGATCGAGGTTGACCTGAGCTCGATCGAGCCCTCGGCTTCGGGACCCTCGCGTCCTCACGATCGTTTCCTGCTGCGCGACGCACGCGAGCGCTTTCGCGCGGTGTGCGCCGAGCGTGGCCTGGACTGCAGCCTGCGGGTGGATGTGAGCCTGCCGACGGGTGACGAGCGCCTTGCGCACGGGACGATCGCCCTGGCCGCTATCACCAGCTGCACCACGGCTGCCGACCCGCGCATGATGCTGGCGGCCGGCTTGGCCGCGCGCAACGCTGTGCGAGCGGGGCTGGCTCCCAAGCCGTGGGTGAAGTGCGTGTTCGCCCCCGGAAGCCATGCGGGCACCGTGATGCTGCAGCGCGCCGGCCTTATGGAGGCGCTGCAGCGGATCGGCTTTCACCCATGCGGGTTCGGCTGCATGAGCTGCATCGGCAACTCGGGGCCGATAGCGCAGCCTTTGCAGCAGGTCAGCGATCGTATCGAGCTGGCCAGCGTGCTGTCGGGCAACCGCAACTTCGAGGGACGCATCTCGCCCGACGTGTCGCAGAACTACCTGATGCAACCTGCGGCCGTGATCGCGTATGCTCTGGCGGGCACCATGGACTTCGACGTCTGCGAGGGGGTGCTGGGCCACGCTCCCGATGGCAGCCCGGTGCGCATGGCCGACATCATGCCCGACGGCGACGAGCTCGATCGCGTGTACGCCCGCTTCGTCACCGCTGGGGCGTACGAGCAGGGAAGGCGCGAGACGGCAGGCGGCGCGGGCAACTGGGAGGCGCTTGAGGCTCCCGCAGGCAGCCTGTTCGCATGGGACGATGCGTCCACCTACGTGCGTCGCCCCCCGTACTTCGAGGGCATGGGCGCGCATCCGGCCGGCTGCGACGCCGTATGCGAGGCGCGTGCGTTGGCGAAGCTGGGCGACTTCATCACCACCGACCACATCTCGCCCGCCGGATCGATCGCCTTGGGCACGCCGGCGGCCCGCTACCTGCAGGAGCACGGGGTGGAGGCGCGTGACTTCAACACGCTGGGCTCGCGCCGCGGCAACCACGAGGTGATGATGCGCGGCACCTTCGCGAACGTGAAGCTGGCCAACGAGCTGGCGCCCGGCAAGCGCGGAGGATGGTCGTTCGACTTCTGCGAGGGGACGGCGCGCCCGCTGTTCGACGTATCGGAGCGCTATCGCAGCGAGGGCGTCGGGATGGTGGTGCTGGCGGGCTGCATGTACGGCAGCGGCTCGTCGCGCGATTGGGCGGCGAAGGGGCCGAAGCTGCTGGGCGTGCGCGCGGTGCTTGCGAAGAGCTTCGAGCGCATCCATCGTTCGAATCTGGTGGGCATGGGAATCGTGCCCCTGCAGTTCTTGGAAGGACAGGGCGCTGATGAGCTGGGATTGGATGGCAGCGAGCGCTACACGGTGGAGCCGATCGACTTCGCAGCCGGGTTGCCGAGCCCGCGCGAGGTGGCTGTGCGCGCGCGGCGCGACGACGGGGAAGAGGTGACGTTTCGCGCAACGGTGCGGGTGGACACGCCTACCGAGGGACGCTATCTGCAGCACGGCGGCATCCTTCCCTTCGTGCTGCGCAATCTGGTCGAGGCATCGCGATAGCGTGCAGGTTGCGGACCCCGGTTGGGGGAGGCCGCCGTCACGCAATCGATCCAGGAGAGGGCGTGGAGATTGGCTTGCCGACCTTCGCCGGGGCTTGACGGACTGCGGCTGCCGACTATAGTAAATGGGCTGCCATTGCGCAGCACGGACAGTTAACCTGTTCCGCTACCCAAGACAGCAGGTGCCCTGCGGGGCTCAAACGCCATAGGCGGCCCGCCGAGGTGGTCATGCAAACCTGTATGTGCCGACCCTCGCTGTCTTCGATGGCGGGGGTCGTTTCGTTTGCGCGGACGGCTCCACCCGTTACGGGGCGGAACGACGATGCAGACGAAAGGAGGTGCACTGCATGCCCAACGCACAGAATCAGGCGATGATGGCCGCCATCAAGGAGGACCTCACTGACGTGAGCGCCGTGTGGGTGGTGGACTACCGCGGCCTGAACGTGAAGGCGGTCGAGGAGCTTCGCCGCAACATCCGCGAGGCCGATGCATCGATGAAGGTGTACAAGAACACCCTCGTGCGCATCGCCCTGAAGGAGCTCGACCTGGCGAACATGGACGAAGTGCTCGAAGGCCCCTCTGCCTTCGTGTTCTGCAAGAACGACCCTGTCGCTTCGGCGAAGGCCCTGACCGAGTTCGCGAAGCAGAACGACAAGCTGGCGATCAAGGGCGGCATGATGGAGAACAGCTTCGTCACGGCCGACCAGTTCGACGCAGTTGCGTCGCTGCCTTCGCGCGAGCAGCTTCTGGCGCAGATCGCCGGCGCGATCTCGGGGGTGGCGCGCGGCCTGGCCGTGTCCATCAACGGCGTGCCCAGCGGGCTGGCACAGGCGATCAAGCAGGTCGCCGAGCAGAAGCCCGCTGCATAGGCGTGCTTCGACGGGCCGCAAGGCCGCTTAATTCAACGGACCTGACCGCGCGAGCGGTCGCATGAAAGGAACAGAAATGGCTGTTACCAAGGAAGAGATCATCGAGGCCCTCAAGGAGATGACCCTGCTGGAGGCTTCCGAGCTGGTGTCCATGATCGAGGAGACCTTCGGCGTGTCCGCCGCTGCCCCCGTGGCCGTCGCTGCCGTGGGCGGCGCTGCCCCGGCCGAGGCTGCCGAGGAGAAGACCGAGTTCGACGTGGTGCTCGAGGGCTTCGGCGACAACAAGATCGCCGTCATCAAGGCCGTGCGTGAGCTGACCGGTCTGGGCCTGAAGGAGGCCAAGGACACCGTCGAGGGTGCCCCCAAGGCCATCGCCGAGGGCGTTGCCAAGGAGAAGGCTGACGAGATGAAGGCCAAGCTTGAGGAGGCCGGCGCTGCCGTCACCCTCAAGTAACCAGGCTGCCGCCTGAGCTTGAGCGCTTCGAGAGGGCCCTTCGGGCCCTCTTTTTTATGCCGGGCGCAGGATTGCGCAAGATTCGCGTCAGGTTTGTTTGATTAACTGGCATCAGAACATACAAGAGCGTTTGCTCGCGTACACTGAGGGTGAGTGAAACCTGAAAGGAGTTTCTATGAGCAACGTGAGATACTTTGATGCTTCCTGGCGCGACCTTACCAAGTCGGAGGGCTGGTTCAAGAAAATGATGCTGCTGGGTCTGGTGAGCATCGTTCCCATCTTCGGCTCCATCGTCACCAACGGATACCTGTACGGATGGGCTCGCGACTGCGCCTGGGGCGTTCGGACGCAGCTGCCCGCCCGTATATTCGGCAACGAGGATGGCAAACTGTACCGTCGCGGCTTCTTCATCTTCGTCATCGGCATCGTTGCCGCGGCAATTCCCTGGCTTATCTCGCAGTTTATCGAGATCAGCACCGGTTTCGGCTCCGCAGCCATACTCAATTCCCTTACGGCGCACTATCTGCCCAGCTACAACGACTACGGTATGTCGGGGGTGGATTCCTTCGCAAGATTGACCTGGACCCCGGCTGTGATTACCGCCATCATGGTCGGTGGCCTGGCGAGCGTGGTGTTCTCGATCATCGGAACGCTGTATTGCTTCGTGGCCAGCATGCGTTCGTCGATCTACGACAATCTGTCCTCGGGCTTCCAGTTCGGCAAGATATTCGCCATGATCAAGCACGATGCGGGCGGCATGGCGCGAATCTTCGTGATGGCGCTGCTTGCGGATATCGTGTGCGGTCTGATCCTTGGTCTGGTGACCGTGCTGATCATGCTGGTGGGCGTGTTTATGTTTGCGGGCTTGATGGTGGGTGCGTCGAGTGGGTCGGAGCCGAGCCTGGGCTTCGTTATGCTGATGGTGTTCCTGGTCATGGTCGTGCTCGCTGCGCTGTTCTACTTCTTCGCGGTGCTTCAGGCCATCGTGCAGGCGCTGGTGGCCCGCGCTCTGGGTTACTGGACGGCTCAGTTCGACGTTCCTTCGTGGGGTGCGCAGACCGATCCCATGCCCTTTGAGCGTATGCCGGCGGTTGGCGCTCAGGCCCCTGAGGCTCCGATGCCCTCCGTGACGCCCGAGTACACCCCGCCTGTCGCTCCGACGGCGGCTGCCCCGGCTTCCGAGGCTGCGTCCGAGGCTGTCGCTTCGCAGTCCGCAGCGGGGCAGGACGCCTCGGCTGCGGATGCCGTTGCCGCAGATGCTCCGATCGCGGATGCTGCTGCTTCGGCGTCGCAGCAGGCTGCTGAGGCAACCCAGGCCCCCGTCGCCGAGGCTGCTCCCGCCGCCCAGGCTGAGCGGCCGGCCGACGAGCAGAAGTAGCGCGCATCGGGCAATCGGCCTGCGCGCTGCGCAGATCGCGGTCACGGTGAAAGGTCGCGGCTTTGCAGGGAGGGCGTCCCCGAAGGGGCGTCCTCCCTTTCGTTTGGGGGCAGGGGGTGCTTGAGGACGAGGTGTCGGCGGCGGGTGCGGCGTGATGAGCGACGGGCGTGGCGGGGGCGGTTCAGGACGCAGGGTGCTGCGGGCATGTGTTCGTGATGACGACGTGACGGCACCGGTGATCGGGAGCCGGGCCTGCTTTCCGCATCTTTTCTCGCGTTCTCATGCAGCAGCCCGCCCCTGGCGTCTCGCGGGGAAGAGCGGGTGCCTCCCTAGCTGCGCCCCGTGCCTGAGATGCGCTTCACCCGCAGAGCGCGCATGGCGTTCACGATCGCCACGACAGCCACGCCCACATCGCCGAACACGGCCATCCACATGTTCGCAATGCCGAACACGGGCAGGGCCAGAATCATGATGCCCACCTTCACGCCGATGGCGAACACGATGTTCTGCCACACGATGCGCATGGTCTTGCGGGCGATGCGGATGGCCAGCGCGATGTTCGACGGGCGGTCGTTCATCAGCACGATGTCGGCAGCCTCGATGGCTGCGTCGGAGCCCATGGCCCCCATGGCGATGCCGATGTCGGCGCGCATCAGCACCGGTGCGTCGTTGATGCCGTCGCCCACGAATGCCAGCTTGCCTTTCGGGCTGGTGGAGGCCAGCAGGTCTTCTACCAGCGATACCTTGTCCTGGGGCAGCAGCTGGGCGCGATGCTCGTCGATTCCCAGACGCGCGGCTACGGCCTGCGCAACTTCCTCGCGGTCGCCGGTCAGCATTACCGCGCGATTCACGCCGGCAGCGTGCAGCTGTCGGATGGCCTGGGCCGCATCCTCCTTCACCAGGTCGGCTATTACGATGTGGCCCACGTAGGCGCCGTCGAGGGCCACGTGCAGCACGGTTCCCTCCAGCGTGCATGCATGCCAGTCGGCGATGCCGAGCGTGCTCATCAGCTTGTCGTTGCCCACGGCCACCACGTGCTCGTCCACCATCGCGCTTACGCCGTGTCCGCCCTGCTCGGTGACGTCGCGCACGCGCGCGGCATCGATGGTGCCGGTGTAGGCGCTGCGCAGCGACAGGGCGATGGGGTGGTCGGAGTACGCCTCGGCATGGGCGGCCATCGACAGCACGGCATCGGGATCGACGTCGGCGCGCGGGTGAATCGCCACCACGTTGAAGGTTCCGTCGGTGAGGGTGCCCGTCTTGTCGAAGGCGATGACCTCGGTGTCGGCCAGGGCTTCCAGGTAGCTGGACCCCTTCACCAGAATCCCCGCGCGCGACGCGGCACCGATGCCGCCGAAAAATGACAGGGGTACGCTGATCACCAGGGCGCAAGGGCAGCTGACCACCAGGAAGATGAGGGCGCTCTGCACGCAGTCGGCCCAGTGCGCCTGAAAGGCGAGGGGCGGAATCACGGCAATGGCCGCCGCCAGGCCCACCACTACCGGCGTGTAGTAGCGCGCGAAGCGCGTGATGAAGCTTTCGGTGCGGGCCTTCTTCTCGCTTGCCGACTCAACCAGCTCAAGAATGCGCTGGACGGTGGACTGCTCGTACTCCTTGGCCACGCGCACGGTAAGGGCCCCCGTCATGTTGACGCAGCCGCTGATCACCTCCGAGTCGGGACCGACGACGCGGGGCACGCTTTCGCCGGTGAGGGCCGCGGTGTCAAGCTGCGAGCCGCCCTGCACCACCGTGCCGTCGAGGGGAATTCGCTCACCCGGCTTCACCACGATCAGGTCGCCTACAGCTACGTCGTAGGGGCTCACCTGCTCCAGCCTGTCATCGCGCATCACGTTGGCGAACTCGGGGGCGATGTCCATCATCTCGGCGATCGACTTGCGCGACTTGTCCACCGCATAGTTCTGGAACCACTCGCCGATCTGGTAGAAGATCATCACGGCAGCGCCTTCGGCCATGTGGGGCTCGCCTTCGGGGAACAGCACCAGGGCGAAGGCGCCGATGGTGGCGATCGCCATCAGGAAGCTCTCATCCAGCATGCGCCCACGCATGACCCCGCGTGCAGCGCGGGCGAGCACGTCGTGGCCCGCTATCAGGTAGGGAACCAGGAACAGGGCGAACTCCGCGCGTACGGCGCTGACGGGGTCGAGCCATCGCTCGAAAGGGGTCAGCTCGAACGCCACCAGCAGCACAAGTGCGCTGAGGATGCGGAGGAGGTTCTTCTTCTGGGCGGTGCTCATGGCGCTTCCTTCGGTAACTGAGGCTGATGCGGGCTGCCGTGCAGGCCGACCTCGGGGGGGCGAGTGG
Source organism: Berryella wangjianweii (assembly GCA_013201155.1). Taxonomy (GTDB): domain Bacteria; phylum Actinomycetota; class Coriobacteriia; order Coriobacteriales; family Eggerthellaceae; genus Berryella; species Berryella wangjianweii. The sequence goes on from CP053716.1 coordinate 1,481,251, forward strand.
TCTACCCTCGAATGGTGCAGCCGGGCTCGATGGCGTCGAACAGGCGCTTCGACTCCTCAAGCGCCTGCGGGAACAGGTCGTCGTCTGCCTCAAGCGTGAAGCGCATCGTGAGGAAGTTCACGCGCGCGTCAATCACGCCCTCCACGTTCCTCACGGCGTCCTCGATCTTGTTTCCGCAGTGGGCGCAGAGGTTTCCGTCCAGCCTGTAGGCGCGTTTCATGGGAAATCCTTTCCTCGTCGGTCGGGCTATCGGATTATTCGCAGATGTGCGTAAGACCTACCAGCAGCATGGCGTTCACGTGGTCGTCGGCGAGCGAGTAGGTGATGTTCTTGCCGTCGCGCTGAAACCTTACCAGGTGAGCCTGCTTCAGGATGCGCAGCTGATGCGACACGGCGCTCTGGGTTGCCCCGATGGCCTCGGCGATCTCGGCCACGTAGCGCTCACGTTCCATCAACGTGTACAGAATCTTGATCCGCGTGGTGTCGGAGAACACCTTGAACAGGTCGGCCAGTTCGTACAGCAGCTCTTCCTCGGGCATGCCCTCGGGCAGGTTGGGATCGATGAGCAGATGGCTTTCGATAGGCGGTTCAGTCATGGCGACTCCTTGCAAGAAGAGTACATATGAACAACTGTTCATTCGAATGGTAACGGCATGGGCGGGTGATGTCAACATAGCGACGCGATGCGGACATCGGTGCCGGAGGCGAAGCAAGCGGGGCGGGCGAAGTCGAGCGCTGGAATCGCCCTCGGGGCGGTGGTATAGTGCCCACATTAGCCTTGATTGCGAACAATGCGATCAAACGCGGGCGCGAGGGGCGCTGGCACGCAAGAGACGAGGACCTCATGACCGATTCCAGCACGGGAGCGTACGTTCGCTCCATCAACGTTTCCACCCGCAAGGGAACCCGCAAGTCTCCCGTGGGCGATGAGCCGCAGCCGGTGAAGGAGCAGTGGGGCTTCGTCAACGACGCGCATGCCGGCGATTGGCATCGTCAGGTTTCGTTCCTGGCTCACGAGTCCATCCTGAAGGCGCAGGGCATGGGCCTTGACGTCAAGGAAGGCGATTTTGGCGAGAACTTCACCACCGAGGGCATCGACGTGCTGTCGTTGCCTCTGGGCACTCAGGTGCAGATCGGCGATGAGCTGTTGGTCGAGATCAGCCAGATCGGGAAGGTGTGTCACACGCGCTGCGCGATCTACTACCTGGCCGGCGACTGCATCTTTCCTCGCGAGGGGATCTTCGCCGTGGTGCTGAAGGGCGGCACCGTGCGCAAGGGCGATCCGATCGTGGTGGTGAAGCAGGGTGACGGCACCTGCTCGTTCTCGCCTGCGGAGGCCATAGCCGAGGTCGAGGCCGCACGCGCTGCCGGCACGCTGTAGCTCGCTTGCCGCTCCTGCGCGTCGCCTGCCTTCTTGAGGCGCGACCCGCTTCGTCAAGAAAGCGCATCCGTATGACCGGCCTGGACGCGGTCGATCGGCCGTTTCCCCCTTTGGATTCGCTTATGCCGATGTGCGCTGATCGCAGCTCCTGCTTTCGCGGGGTGACTCTTCGTGCCACAATGTCAAGGGTCGTTTTCGGCCTTGGATACGGTCACTTCTGACGAAAGGCGGCGCAGTGAGCGAAGCAACCATTCCGACAATGGGCTCGAAGGACAATCCGGAGGCGGTGTACGACGCACGCTCGCTGGGTGCGCCGAAGATGCTGCTGTTCGGGCTGCAGCACATGTTCGCCATGTTCGGGGCCACCATTCTGGTTCCGATCCTCACCGGGCTCCCGGTTTCCACCACGCTTCTGTTCGCGGGTCTGGGTACCCTGCTGTTCCATGTGGTGTCGAAGGGCAAGGTGCCCGCTTTTCTGGGATCGTCGTTCGCCTTCATAGCAGGCTACGCTGCTGTGGCGCCGAACGGCGCTCCCGAGCTGCTTCCCTATGCGTGTCTGGGCGTCGCCTGCGCCGGTGTGCTGTACTTGGTTCTGTCGGCGCTGTTCAGGGCGTTCGGCGCGGCGCGTGTGATGCGGTTCTTCCCCCCAGTGGTCACGGGCCCCATCGTGATCGCCATCGGCCTGAGCCTGTCGTCTTCGGCCATCAACAACTGTCAGACCAACTGGCTGGTGGCGGTGTTCGCCATCGCGGTAATCGTGGTGTGCAACATCTGGGGACGCGGGATGATCAAGATCATCCCCATTCTGGTGGGTGTCATCTCGGCGTACGTGCTGGCCGCAATCATGGGTCTGGTCGATTTCACGCCGGTCGCGGACGCGCCCTGGCTGGGCTTGCCCCTGGTGTGGGATCGGACCGTGTTCGGCCTCGCCGCTTCGGGGCTTGATGTGGGCATTGCCCTGACGGCCATCATCACCATCACGCCCCTGGCCTTCGCCACGATCATCGAGCACATCGGCGACATGTCGGCGATCAGCTCCACTGTGAACCGCAACTACATCGCGTCGCCCGGCCTGCATCGCACGCTGCTGGGTGACGGTTTGGCCACTATCGTGGCATCGCTGTTCGGCGCCCCGGCCAACACCACGTACGGCGAGAATACCGGCGTGCTGGCCCTTACCAAGGTGTTCGATCCGCGCGTGGTGCGCATCGCCGCCGTATTCGCGGTGCTGTTCTCGTTCTGCCCGAAGTTCATCGCGCTGATTGAGGTCATGCCCGCATGCGTGGTGGGCGGCGTGTCCATCGTGCTGTACGGCATGATCTCGGCTGTGGGCATCCGTAACCTGGTTGAGAACAAGGTCGACTTCCTGAAGAGCCGCAACGTGATCGTCACGGCGCTGATCATCGGTTTGGCCGTGGGCATTACCTACAGCGCCGCCGGCAGCATCCCCCTGAATGTGGGCGGGGTCACCATCGGCCTTTCGGGCCTGGCCATCGGTTCGATTGTGGGTATTGTGCTGAACATCGTGCTTCCCGGGCATGAAGACGTGGTGGGCGTTGACGGCAGCCGCGTGGAGGGCGACGCCATCGAAGGCGATGGGGAGCTGCTTCCGCTGGAGGGCCCTCGACCTGCGTCTGCCTCGTCTGAATAGCGGGGCGGAGGAATGGATCAGCTTTTTCTCGATCGGCTTGAGGAGGCGCTCGGCGCGCAGAGCGTTCTGCGCGCCGAGCCCCTGAGTCGCCACACCACCTTTCGCATCGGCGGACCGGCTGAGGTGCTGGTGCGTCCGCGCAACATCGACGAGGTGGCGCGCGTGGTGCGCCTGTGCTTCGATGAGGGCGTGCCGCTTCGCGTTCTGGGCTGCGGAAGCGACGTGCTGGTGGCCGACGAGGGCGTTGCCGGCGTGGTGATGCAGGTGGCCGACAATCTGGCCGAGGTTCACGCTGATCGCAGCGGATTGGTGTCGGCTCAGGCGGGTGCCACGAATGCCGAGGTGGCCCGCATCGCCTGCGAGGCAGGGCTTTCCGGTTACGAGTTCGCCTGCGGCATTCCCGGAACGGTGGGGGGCGCCGCCATCATGAACGCCGGCGCCTATGACGGCCAGTTCAGCGATGTGGCGGTTGCCCTCGCCTGCGTTACGCGCGCAGGCGAGGTGATCGAGGTGGTTGCTGACGAGGCCGATTGGGGCTACCGGCATAGTCGCATGGACGGCGAGGGCATGGTGGTGGTGGCCGCCTTGCTGCGTCTCATCCCCGATGATCGCGCGGTTATTCAGGCGCGCATGGACGAACTGGATGCCCGCCGTCGGGCGAAGCAGCCCCTTGAGCTTCCCAGTGCGGGGTCCACGTTCAAGCGGCCGGCGGGCCACTTCGCCGGAAAGCTGATTCAAGAGGCGGGGATGCAAGGTGCGCGCGTGGGCGGAGCCCAGGTGTCCACGAAGCACGCGGGCTTCGTGGTGAACGTGGGCGATGCCACCGCAGCCGATGTGAGGGCCCTGATGGCGCGTGTTCAGAGCGAAGTGAATCGCGTTCATGGCGTGGAGCTGGAGCCTGAGGTGCGCCTGTGGGGCTTCGACGACGCTGGCGCCGTCGCTTGTGCGGATGCCGCCGACCACTCGAACGACGTGGGCCTTTCGGCCTCTGCAGACCATTCGAGCGCTGAGGGCTCCCCGAGCAACGCAAGCTAAGCCGCTATCTATGACGGTTCCGCCGATATGCCGGTGCGGCCGATGTCGCCAGCACCGGAGGTGCCGTCGTTTTCTCGGATGCCGCATATGCGCGTTTGCGGGGGCCTCATAGAGGCCCCCAGGCGTGAACCAGCGTGCGCTCGCTTCCTGGAGTGCGCAGATAGCTGCACGTGCTGAGCGTGATCAGCTGTTGCGCTGAGCCGTCGGCTGGCCACGGCGCAAGCTTGAGGCCCGCTTCATCCCATGTTTTGCGCGCGAATCGGTCAAGGGCCTGCCGGCTGTCTATGCCGGGGCGGCTGAGCGCGCTTCTCACGTCAACCACCTGCACTGCCATCACGCGATAGCGCCGTGTTCCCTGCGGCGTGTCAACCATCACCAGCGGGTGCGCACGAGCGAACCCCTCGTCGGCGTAGCGGCTGACATCCGCGAAGAGGTTGTCGCCCCATCCCATGTTGTGGCCGTGTATCACCGGGTGCGGCGAGCTCAATCCGTCAGGGCATGCGGCATCCACGTAGGGGCAGCCTGCGGGGTCCCATGCTGCGGCCTCGTTGTGGTCAAGGTAGAAGTCGGGCTGGTCGGAGGACGCTTGCATGAGGGGGTACGACACGTGGGTGCCGGGAATGCGAATCCAGGCCGCGGCTGCGCTGTCCTCAGGGTCGGGTGCGCCTTCTGCGGCTTGCGGGCGCTCCGCAGGGCCGGGTGCGTTCTCTGATGGCCATGCGCGTGCGACAAGGTCGTCGGCCTTCGCGAAGTGGGCCGCAGCGAAGGGGGAGGCCTGCGGGCCTTTGAGGAGTCCGCAGGCGACTGGCATCAGGGGCAGGAATACCGCGGCACCGATCAGCGCATGCGCCAATCCAAGCATCGCAATTCCCAGGGCGTCGCGCCTCATCGTCGGGGAATCGTGGGCAGCTGCGCGCGCTGCGCCTCACGATGTCTGAGAAGCGCGCCGCCTGCCACGGCGCACCCGACTCCTACTGCGCTGAGCCCAGCGGCCATGGGCCACCAGTCCAGCAAGGGGTTCCCCGTTCGTGCGTAGGGCTGCGGGTGGTCGGAATCGGCGTTTTGGGCGGACACCGTGGAGTCGGGTGGGGGAGCGAGGTCGGGTTGGCGCGCTGGCTCGGGATTCAGAGGAGCGGGCTGCGCCAGCGGATGCCTGACGATGTTGGTGGAGTTCTGCAGTTCGGGGCTGTCAGGAGCCCATTCAACCTGGAATTGAGCCTGATTGTCGAGCACGGCTTGCTGCCGACCCCGCCCGGGGTCGGCAGGGTCGGAATCGGTCCCTGCGGGGGCGGCCGAGACTTCAGGGGCAGGTGCGGCTGCAGGCTGCGGAGCCACCACGTCGAAGCTGAGCTCAGCGCTCTCCTGGGCGCTCAGTTCGTCGATGGTCCAGCAGACGGTTCTTGCTTCCGCGTCGTAGGCAGCGGGGTAATTCGATTTCGGCTGACTCTTGGCCAGCGTGCACCCGTCAGGTAGCCGATCGCGAACCCGAATGCTGCGCGCTGCGGGGCGGCCTTGGGCATCGTTGTTGGTGACGAGAAGCGTGTAATGCACGATTTCGCCCGGACTGACAGGCCGACCTGGCGCCGGTTGAGCCCCTTTCACCACCGTGACGTTGGCGGGCACGCTGGTGTCGGGCGCGGTGGGATGCACCGTGGTATTGGTGGTCAGCGCAGGCTGGGGGTTGCGGGGGTCACCGGGCTCGAAGGATTCGGGGCGCTCTTCGAAGCGGGCGGTGTTGACCACAGGCAGGCTGCCGATGGGCTGCTCTGAGACGCGCACCGAGAACGACAGCTGCGCGACGACTCCTGGGGGCAGCGGACCCACGGCCCATTCCACGTAACCGGGCTCGCCGTCTTCTCCTGAGACGAATGCTCCGTTGCCCTCGATTGAGTCCGCTACCAGCTGGGTCCCTGCGGGAACGGCATCGCGCACCAGGGTGCGCCCGCTGAGGTGGGCGCCGGTGTTGCGTACCGTCAGCTGGTAGCGAATCAGGTCCCCAGCCACGACGGGCGTGCCCGATAGAGGCTCGCTGCTTTTATAGGCGGTTACCAGGCCGCCCTGCGTGGGTGGGATGATGGGCGTCTCGGGATGAGCGGGGGGATCGGCGGTTGGAATCGCGGGGGGTTCGGGCGCTGGAGGCGCCGGAGGCTCAGGTCGCTCCACCTCCACCTGGGCATCTGCGGTTCCCTCGTGATGGTTCACCATAACGCGCGCTTCGTTGCGCACGTGTTCGGCGGTCGTTGCCTCGGTGGTCAGCACGGTGCCCACCTCCAGACGATACGTCTCGCCATGCAGGGGCATCGACTGGTCAAGCCAATCGCCGCTGAAGGAGTAGGAGAGGGTGCGCGTCGATTCGTCCCAGGTCAGCTGACCCGCCTCATCGGTGATATCGGTGGTGCCGTCGGAGGTTACCTGCAGCATGCGGGCCTCTTTGAAGCTCAGTTCGGCGGGTAGCGTGTCGGCGAACGTGAAGCTGCGGTAGCGTGAGAGCACGGTGGAGCCCAGGCTGCCTGCACGCTGGTCGATGCTCCAGGTGATCGGGTGACCCGGCGGGGCCGATGCGCAGTCAGCGCGCTTCTGCGGGGCGGGAGGGGCAGGAAAGCCGATGCTGGCGCTGGCGAAGCTGAACCATCCTGTGAAGGGGGTGCGGAAGGTGAAGCGGTCGGGCTGGAAGAACGTGGTGGCGTTCAGTGTGTAGCGCTCTTTTCCCAGGTGGTCATCGAAATCGTTGGTGATGGGGTAGCAGTGCACGTACGAGGTTCCGTCCACCTCGATGACGCGATGGCGGATGTTTGAGTCGGGGCTGAGGCCGATGCGCTCGGTGCGATCGACGGGCAGCAGAATGCTCTCGGAATAGAGCTCGCCTGGTTGGAGGTTGGGATAGGCGTCCTCTACGCCGGTATCTATCCAATTCTGGGAACAGTAGGTGAGATAGGCGCCCTGCAGTGCGACGGGGCTGTGATCGGAGCAGTAGAAGAACTCCATGGTGAACGAGGTGTCTACCATGTTGAACAGATAGCCTCCGGCATACAGCAGATTGGGCAGCTGAACGACGGGGTAGCTCAGGTTGGGCCAGATAGGGCTGAAGCGTCCTTTCACGGACAGGACGGCTCCCACCGCCTCGCCCTCGTACGACCCCACGCAGGGGTACTCGAACCGAGCTTCCACCGGGTCGCCCTGTTCCCATGCGCCGTCCTCGAATTCGAAGGTGCGGCCCTGGGTTATGTAGTCGTCGCATCCGAAGTAGGGATGCAGCTTCTGCCGCAGGGCCTCGGCGGTCGTCCCCTCGAAGTCGATTTGGCCATTGGCCCACAGCTCATGAACCTCGGTGATGCGCGAGGCGGGAGGCGCGCTGGAGATGAGGCGGGCGGGCTGCGTGACGGGCCCGGCATTGGTGAGCGAGCCGGGATCATCTTGTAGTCCTGTGGATATGACCAGGGGATTTGCCTGTTGAGATGCTTCCAGATCGACGGTTTCGAAGATCGGATCCGCCCCTGCGATGGCGGGAGCGGTCAACGCGGCCATTGCAAGTCCTACGAGCAGGGTCATCAGGAGGCGCAGGGTTCGTGAGCCGGAGGGCCCGCGGGGGGCTTTGGTGATGGTGCTGCGGCTGTGGGCGATGGTGATCATGAGCGCTCCTTACGACGGGTGTGCGAACGCCGAGCGAGGTGCCCGGGCGCTTGAGGTTCGCATGCCCGATCGGCAGATTCCCGGCATTGCGCCGGCGCCGCGCTGGCAGGGATTCGACGGGCCTCCAGCGGATCTTCGGCAGGCTTCTGGCAGGGCCGCTCAGCCGTCTGGCCGCCCGCTGGTTTTCTGCTGCAGCGGGGCCGCGCGCATCGGGCCCATCGCCCGCGCGGCCCTATAATGAGGCGGTTGACGAACGGGCGCTTCGCCCGGAAGGGGGCGGCCTATGTGCGGGATCGTGGGGTACACCGGACGGCGCCCGGCGGCGGGCATCCTGGTCGAAGGCCTGCGCCGCCTGGAGTATCGCGGTTACGATTCGGCCGGCGTGGCTGTGCAGTGCGGGCCCGATCTGCGGGCGGTGAAGCGCGTCGGGCGCGTGTCGCAGCTGGCTCGGGCCCTTGATCAGGAGCGCCTGGAGGGCTGCTGCGGCGTGGGGCACACCCGCTGGGCCACGCACGGAAGACCCACCGAGGCGAACGCTCATCCGCATGCCGCCGGTCAGGGTCGCATCGCGGTGGTTCACAACGGCATCATCGAGAACTTCGCCGAGCTGCGCGCCGAGCTTGAGGAGCGCGGCGTGCGCTTCGCCAGCGAGACCGATACCGAGACGATCGCCCACCTGATCGACGAGGCGTACGAGGGTGACCTGCTGGATGCGGTGCGCCGCGCCACCGAGCAGGTGGTGGGCTCGTACGGCTTGGCGGTTGCGTGCAGCGACGAGCCGGGCGCGATCGTGGCCACGCGGCGCGACTCCCCGCTGATCGTTGCGCGCGGTCAGGACGGATGCTACGTGGCCTCGGATGCGATCGCGATGCTGGATGCCACGCGCGACGTGGTGGTGCTTGAGGATGGCCAGGCTGCGCGTCTTACCGCCGACGCGCTTGAGCTGTTCGACGAGGCGGGGGGCGCAATCGATCCGGTCATCACCCATATCGGCTGGGACCTTGAGGTTGCCGAGAAGGGCGGTTATCCCGACTTCATGCTGAAGGAGATTCACGAGCAGCCTCGCGTGATCCGCGACACGCTGGCGGGCCGCTTGGTGGGCGGTCGGCTGCAGATCGACGAGCTTGACCTGAGCCCCGAGGAGCTGAACCTGATCGACCGCGTGTGCGTCATCGCCTGCGGCACCAGCCTGCATGCGGGCCTGGTGGCCAAGGAGCTGATCGAAGGCTGGGCGCGCATCCCCACCGAGGTGGAGGCTGCCAGCGAGTTTCGTTACCGCAACCCGATCGTCACGCCCAGCACCCTGGTGGTGGCCGTGTCGCAGTCGGGTGAGACGGCGGATACCCTGGCGGCGATTCGCGACGCGCGTGTGAAGGGCGCTCGCGTGTTCGGCATCACCAACGTGCTTGGTTCGCCGGTGGCGCGTGAATCGGACGGCGTGATCTACACTAAGGCCAACAAAGAGATCGCCGTTGCCTCGACGAAGTCGTTCCTGGGGCAGGTGACCAGCTTGTGCCTGCTTGCCCTGCTGCTTGCCCAGGCCAAGGGGAAGCTGCGCATGAACCAGATTCGCATGCTGTTCGGCGAGCTGGCCGATACGGCCGAGCAGGTGGAGTGGGTCTTGGGCCGCGAGGAGGCTGTGCGCGAGGCGGCCGAGGCGTGCGTGGGGGCGACGAGCGCTCTGTTCGTGGGTCGCGGCATGGGCGCCGCGATTGCCCGCGAGGGCGCGCTGAAGCTGAAGGAGATCAGCTACCTGCATGCCGAGGCGTATCCTGCGGGCGAGATGAAGCATGGCCCCATCGCCCTGATCGACGAGGGATTCCCGGTGATCGCGGTGGCCACGAGGGGCCCTGTGTACGACAAGGTGGTGTCGAACATGCAGGAAAGCCGCGCTCGCGGGGCCCGCGTGATCGCGATCGCCACCGAGGGCGACGAGGATATCCGCGCTCACGCCGACCATGTGATCTACATCCCGAAGGTGCGCGATGCGTTCTCGGCGATCACGGCCAGCGTTCCTTTGCAGCTGCTGGCGCGCAGAATCGCGGTGCTGCGTGGCTGCGATGTGGACCAGCCGCGCAACCTGGCCAAATCGGTAACGGTGGAGTAAAGGCATGAGAGAGCTTCGGAAGGATGGGGGCATGGACGACGCAGGTATGGAGGAGCCGCAGGCCACGCGCGAGGAGGCGCTTGCCCATGCAGCCGCCGGTCTGGGCGGGCCGAACGTGGGCCTGGGCGTGGACATCGTGGAGGTGGGGCGCATGAAGGCCATTCTCAAGCGCACGCCGTCCTTCGCCGAGCGCGTGTTCTCGCCTGATGAGCGCGCCTACTGCGATGCCAGCTCGATTCCCGCCACGCATTACGCTTTGCGCTTCGCCGCGAAGGAGGCGGTGGTGAAGGCCCTGGGCTGCGGGTTCTCCGACGGCGTTGGGGTGAGGGACATCGAGGTGCGCCGCGCCGACAACGGGCGGCCCTTCGTGGCGCTGTCGGGTCGCGCACGCGAGATCGCCGATGAGCAGGGCGTGCGTGAGATTCCCGTATCGCTGTCGTTTACCCATACCGATGCGGTGGCCTGCGCCCTTGCGATCACTTCGGGGTCGGTGCGCGCGGCCGAGAAGCGCGTCGATCCGCGCGAGCGGCTTGCGCAGCGCTTTCGGGAGACGCGCGGCATTCTGGACGAGCTGTAGCGTGATGATGGAGAAGGCTTCCGAGCAGATCGGCTGGCCCGACCGTCCCGATCGGCCCGACCGGTCCGACCAACCCGCCCGGTCCGACCGGCGCATGGTTGCGTCGTGGCTGCCCGTGCCGGCACGTGACGCGCACAAGTACCGTCGCGGCCGCGCGCTGCTGGTCGCCGGCAGTCGGGCGTATCCCGGGGCCGCCGTTCTTGCGGCCCGCGCGGCTCAGCGCATGGGGGCGGGCTACGTCGAGTTGGCGGTGCCGGACGGCTTGGAGGCGTCGTTCGCCGTGGCCGCCCCGTCGCTGGTGGTGCGCGGGCGCCATGACTGGCAGTCGCGGTGGCGGGCGGATGGGGCCGGGCCTGCGGGGGCTCCGGCGAACGACGTCGAAGAGCCGCCGTTGCGCGCGATCTGCGTGGGCCCGGGCTTCGATGCGCAGGGTGATGCCGACGAGAGCCGCAGCCTGGTGCTTCAGGCGCTGTCGTGCCCGGTTCCGGTGCTGGTGGACGGCGGCGGGCTGACGGCGTTGTGCGATGCGGAGGGGCTCCGCCTGGTGCGCAGGCGCTTCGAGCGGGGGTTGGACACCGTGCTGACGCCCCATGCCGGCGAGGCCGCGCGTCTGGCGGCATGCGTGGGCCTTGAGGGGTCCGCGGCCGAGGCGGAGGACGCTCCTGATCGCCGCGCGCTCGACCTGGCCCGTGCCTGGGGTGCGGTCGTGTGCCTGAAGGGCCCCGACACCTACGTGGCCGCACCCGCCCGCAGCCAGGAGGCCTTCCCCGGCGCCTCCGCCTTGCCGGTGCGGGCGATGCGTTGGGGCGGCCCCGAGCTTGCGAAGGCCGGAACGGGCGATGTGCTGGCCGGCATGATCGCAGGCCTGATGGCTCAGGGGACGCCCGCTTCGCGCGCGGCGTTCGCAGGCGCGTGCGTCCATGCCCTGGCAGGCTCCGAGGCCGCACGGAGGGGCAGCGTGGTCAGCGTCATTCCCGAAGACGTGCTGGATGCGCTTCCCGCCGCCCTGAATGCGCTGCTCATGTCCTGACGAGGGACGCGGCTTGGCCTATGGCGCCCTCGCTCTGCCCGCGCTGCCGCCAGGAGCCCCGCTTTCGCCTTCGAGCCCTCGCTGGGCTTTGGTGCCGTGGCGCTCTGCATGGTTTTTCCAATCGCGACCCCTGCGCCTTGCACTCTAGAATAGGCTGCGTGAGATTTCGGCAGGGCGCTGCGGCGCACCCAGGAAGGAGCTCGGTCATGGGCGATACCCCCAGCCTGTTCGGAGGCGAGGACGAAGCGCGCGAGCGCATCGCGGCTCTGCGCCGCGAGATCGAGCATCACACCTACCTGTACTACGCCAAGGACGCGCCCGAGATCTCAGATGCCGCCTTCGACTCGCTCATGCACGAGCTTCGCACGCTCGAGGCCGCGCATCCGCTGCTCATCGACCCCTCGTCGCCCACTCAGCGCGTGGGCGGCTATGTGGGCGAGCAGTTCGCCCCTGCGCAGCACGAGCGGCGCATGTACTCGCTGGACAACGCTATGGACTTCGCCGAGCTGGGGGCCTGGATGGACCGCGTTGAGGAGCATTTCGGCCGGTTCGTGCCCGTGGCCTGCGAGCTGAAGATCGACGGCTCGGGCATTGCCCTCACCTACGACAACGGGGTGCTTTCTCGGGCTGCCACCAGGGGAGACGGAACCACAGGCGAGGACGTGACGGCGAATGTCCGCACGGTCAAGGACGTGCCGCTGCGCTTGTTCTCCCAGGGGATGGAGGGCGTGGCGCGCGAGGGCTCGCTGGAGGTGCGCGGCGAGGTGTACATGCCCAAGGCCAGCTTCGAGGGCCTGAACGAAGCCGCGCGCGAGCTGGGCAAGGCGGCTTTCGCCAACCCGCGCAACGCCGCCGCGGGAAGCTTGCGGCAGAAGGACGCGAGCGTTACCGCCGGGCGCGACCTGTCCACGTTCATCTACGCGATTGCCGACGAGCGCGCCATTCACGCGACCGGCCAGTGCGAGATGCTGCAGTGGATGGCCCAGGCGGGGCTCCACGTGAACCCCGACGTGCAGCTGTGTCATACGCGTGAGGAGGTGCTGGCCTTCTGCGAGCGCGCTCTGCAGCGCCGCGGCGAGCTGCCTTACGAGATCGACGGCGTGGTGGTGAAGGTGGACGCATTCGCCCGTCAGGCGGCCATGGGATACACCGCGCGCGCTCCGCGCTGGGCGATCGCCTACAAGTTCCCCCCTGAGGAGAAGACCACGCTGCTGCGCGACATCACCGTGCAGGTGGGTCGCACCGGCGCCCTGACGCCGGTGGCCGAGCTGGAGCCGGTGGTGGTGGCGGGCTCGACCGTGGCCCGCGCCACCCTGCATAACGAAGACGAGGTGCAGCGCAAGGACGTGCGCATCGGCGACACGGTGATCATCCGCAAGGCGGGCGACGTGATTCCCGAGGTGCTGGGCCCGGTGGCGTCGCTGCGTCCGGCCGATGCGCGGCCCTGGGCCATGCCCGCTGCGTGTCCGAGCTGCAACAGCCCCGTGATCAGGGAAGAGGGCGAGGTGGCATACCGCTGCATCTCGATCGACTGCCCCGCCCAGGCCTTCGAGCGCCTGGCTCACTGGGCCAGTCGTGGCGCCATGGACATCGACGGCATGGGCGATGAGATCATCCGGCGCCTGGTAGAGGAGGGTCGCGTGTCGGACGTGGCCGACTTCTACACTCTGGATGCCGACGAGCTTGCCCGACTGGACATGGGCCGCGTGAACAAGGAGGGCGAGGCGGTGCGCCTGGGCGGCGTCGTGGCCCCCAAGCTGGTGGCGCGGATCGAGGAGAGCAAGCAGCGCCCCCTGGCTCGCGTGCTGTTCGGCCTGGGCATTCGCCATGTGGGCAAGACCGTGGCCGAGGGCGTGGCCGACGCGCTGGGCAGTATCGATGCCGTGATGGAGGCAAGCGAGGAGGACCTGGCTGCAATCGAGGGCGTGGGCCCGAAGATCGCGCAGAGCATCGCGGCCTTCATGCGCACGCCCGACAACCGCGCGGTGATCGAGCGCCTGCGCGAGCGCGGGCTGTCGCTTCAGCAGCAGCGCGCCGCCGATCAGCGTCCGCAGACGCTGATCGGGCTGACGTTCGTGCTAACCGGAACCCTGTCGGCTTCGGGCATGTCGCGCGACGAGGCGGGAGCGGCCCTGAAGGCCCTGGGAGCCAAGGTATCGTCCAGCGTGTCGAAGAAGACCAGCTACGTGGTGGCGGGCGAGGCGGCGGGCTCGAAGCGCGACAAGGCCGAGGCGCTGGGCGTGCCGGTCTTGGGCGAGGCGGAGCTTCTGGCTTTGCTGGAGACGGGTGAGCTTCCCTCCGAGTAGGGCGGGGAGCGATTCGCCTGCGACCTGCTTGCGGCCCGTCATGCTGGAGACGCGGTTGGACAGAGAGGCTTTCGCGCCCTGATTCGCGTGAACCTGATTATTCTCATACCAGAATAATTTTTCTTGACTATGATTTCGGCCTTGCAAGATACTGACACCAAGGGGTTTTGGCGCATGCGAAAAGGGTCGCATCGCCGCAGCGCGAAACGGCGCGCCCTCTATCGAAAGGGGTTTCATCTATGAAGGCACGTCGATTCATGGCAGGGGCGCTGACGTGCGCTCTGGTAGCCGTTCTGGGTCTGGCGGGATGCGCCGGCGGGTCGTCGAACGCGAGCGATGCGGGGAAGGCGACCGAGCCGCCTGCCCAGAAGGTTCAGCTTTCGGTGTTCGCCGCCAACTCGCTTGAGAAGGCCCTTCCCGAGGTGCAGAAGCTCTACACCGAGCGCACGGGCGTGACGTTCGCCGACACCCAGTTCAAGGCGTCGGGCGACCTGGTCAGCCAGCTGAAGGCCTCCAGCACGGCAGCTGACGTGCTGATCACGGCCTCGTCGGCCACTATGGACAAGGCGAGCGAGAACGGCTCGATCGATGCCGGAACCCGTCGCGACATGTTCCTGAACGACCTGGTGATGGCGGTTGCGAGCGACTCGACGCTGAGCGTGGCCGACCTGGCCGACCTGAAGACCGATGCGGTGTCGTCGTTCGCCCTGGGCGACCCCAACACGGTGCCGGCCGGCAAGTACGCCGTGCAGAGCCTGAAGGCCGCGGGCGTGTGCTCCACTGAAGACCAGCCCGACAAGACCGTCAAGGTGACCTGGGATCCCTCGGTTGAGGGCAAGGTGAACGCCGGTGCCGACAAGGTGGGCACCGTGGCTCAGTACGTAGCGTCGGGCCAGGTTGACGCCGGATTCGTGTACAGCTCCGACATCTTCCGCTACAAGGGGATCAAGTCGGCGTACACGGTGCCGTCCACCATGCACAAGCCCATTGTGTACCCGGGTGCGGTGACTGCCGACACCGCCCATGCTGAAGCGGCGGCGGCCTTCCTGCAGTTCTGCATGGAGGATCCCGACGCTCAGGCGATATTCTCGGCATACGGCTTCGAGCTTACCTCGTAAAGCGTATACAATCAGGCGATTGAAGGAGCCCGCCGTCGTGGTGGGGCGAGACGAGGGGGTGCCGTGGGTGAGACGATGCGCGTGATGCGCAGCCGCTGCGGCGCCTCCCGTGCGTGGGCGCTCGCGCTGGTCTGCGTGGGTGTCGCGCTGGCGATCTGGCCGGCCTCGATCACCGCGGGGCCGGCCGCGCTGTCTTCTTGGGCGAACTGCGCTTTTGCGGATGAGTCGTCATCTGGCCAGCAGGCGGGCGCGGCGATGAGCGCCCAGGTCGGCACAGGCGCGCCCACCGAGGGCTCTCCCGTAGCCCAGCCCGTCGAGCCCGCCGCCGATTCCGTGGCGCGCGTGGGGGCGGGCCTTCGCGCCGTGACCCTCGACGTGGGGCACTCAGAGCGCGCGGGCGCGGCATCGGTGCTGGCAGATGGAGCGTCTGCGCTGATGAAGGGTTCTGATTGGGCGCTTTCGTCGTTCGCGCGCCAGAACAAGGGAACCAGTCGCGCCGTCGAGGGCCAAAGCCTGGGATACCGGTGGCCGCTTTCTCAGCCCGACGCCGTGGCGGCGGTGGTGACTCAGCAGGCGGTGATCGTGCGCGTGCCGGCGCGGCTGGCCGACGGCACGCCTGTTCCGACGGACGACCCTGCGTTCATTATGACCCTCATGGCCCTGCTGCAGGCACTCGACGACCGCGCCGCCGAGGGCGGCGAGCCGCTCGGCCTTGAGGCGCGCACGGTGTACGTCACCACGCAGCAGCAGGTCAGCCTGAACGGGTTCACCTACGATTTCGGCCGCGAGGCCGGTGGGCGCACGTACGTCACCTGCGTCAGCGAGGGCTCGGCGGACGACCGCGCGGGTGCGCTGCTGATGGAGGCGGCCTCGCTGGTCCCCTCCGCAAGCCTTGGCGCGGCTGAGCAGCCTTCGGCCCTCGACGGGGCGGCCTCGTTCTTCGGCAGGCTCGACCTTGCGCCGTTGTGGGTGTCGCTGCGCACTACAGGTGCGGCCATCGTGGCGATCTTCGCGTTGGGACTGGCCTGCGCCTGGCTTACCATGCGCACGTCAAGCAGGGTGAAGGGGCTGCTCGACACCGTGTTCACCATCCCGCTGGTGCTTCCGCCCACGGTGTGCGGCTTCCTGCTGCTGCTGGCCTTCGGCAACTCCACGGCTACGGGTCGGTGGCTGATCGACCACGGCATCAGTCTGGTGTTCACCTGGGAGGCCGCCGTGATCTCGTGCGTGGTGGTGGGCTTTCCCATGATGTATCGCACGGTGCGCGGCGCCTTCGAGAACCTTGACGCCTCGATGCTGGATGCCGCCCGCACGTTGGGCTGGAGCGAGGCGCGCATATTCGCGCGCATCATGCTGCCGCTGGCCTGGCCCTCCATTGCGGCGGGCACGGTGCTGGCCTTCGCGCGCGCCATGGGCGAGTTCGGATGCACGCTGTTCTTCGCGGGCAACTACCTGGGGGTTACGCAGACCATTCCCCTGGCCATCTACTTCGAGTGGATGAGCGGTCGCACGGACGTGGCCCTGTTCTGGGTGGGCGTGGTGCTGGTGGTGTCGTTCGCGGTGATTCTGGTGATCAATGCGTACTCGTCGCGCACGCAGCGCTATCGCAGGAAGGAGCGCGGCACGTGGGAATCGTCGTAGACATTCGCAAGCGCTTGGAGAGCTTCGACTTGCGGGTTTCGTTCGAGGCGGGCGACGAGACCGTGGCGCTGCTGGGCGAGAGCGGCTGCGGGAAGTCGATGACCCTGCGCTGCATCGCCGGCATCGAGACGCCCGATGCGGGACGAATCGTGGTGAACGGCGTGACGTACTTCGATGCCGAGCGCGGCATCGACCTCAGCCCGCAGAAGCGCAAGACCGCGCTTCTGTTCCAAAGCTACGAGCTGTTCCCGCACATGACGGTGGCTGACAACATCGCAGCCGGCCTGGTGGGCGAGTCTGCCGAGGTGCGTCGCGCGCGTGTGGGCCGCGAGCTTGAGCGCTTCGGCCTTGCCGAGCTCAGCGGGCGCTACCCCTTGCAGCTGTCGGGAGGGCAGCAGCAGCGTGTGGCCCTGGCGCGCATGCTGGCCGCCGAGCCGCCGGTGCTGATGCTGGACGAGCCGTTTTCGGCGCTGGACGCCCATCTGAAGGCGGGGCTTGAGCAGAGCCTGTCGGTGCTGTTCAGGGAGTTTTCGGGCACGGTGCTGTATGTGAGCCACGACATCGACGAGGCCGTGCGCCTGAGCGACCGCATCGCGGTGGTGGAGCGGGGCCGCGTGCGCGATTTCTGCCCGGCTGCTCAGCTGATCGACCGTCCGCGTTCGGTGGCGGCCTTGAAGCTGTCGGGATGCAAGAACATCTTCGCGGTGGAGCCCGCGGGGTCGTTCCAGGTGAGGATTCCTGCTTGGGGCATTGAGCTGAACTGCGGCGACGAGGTTCCCGAGGGTGCGAACGCCGCGGGTGTGCGCGCGTTTCGCCTGGAGCGCGCCGACGGGCCGGGTTCCAACGCAGTGCGCGTGCGGGTGGCGCATGCGATCGACGCGCGGTTCGACCGCACGTATCTGCTCGACCTGGTTGCGAACGGGCCCGATGCCGCCGACGCATCCCCGACGGGGGATGCGGCCCCGGTGCCAGGCGCGACCCCGACGGTGAATGCGAACCAGGCGGCGGGTGCGGTTCCGGCGGGGGCTCGCGCGACAGGTTCGGAAGATCAGCGCTCGTCGGAGGAGGCGAGTCCCGCCCGGTCCGGTGCTTGGCGCGAGAATCGCCTGGTATGGCGGGTGAGCACGCTGTCCTCAGACGAGGAGGACCTGCCGCAGGTGGGAGACGAGCTGTGGTTGCGAATCCCCCCCGAGCATCTGTACGTGGTGGCCGAGGGCCCCGTGGCGCCCGCACGATAGGGTGGAGTGAGGGGCCGACGGCGTGAGCGCCTTGCCGTCGCGTCTCCTCCGTTCGCCCGACCTTGACGCCGCCGTCTGCCCGCTCGTGTTGGCTCGCTCGTCTGAGCCGTGGCCGTGCCTTCGCGCGCGAGGGGCCGTCGGCTTCCCCGGCGCTTTTGACCTTCCGGTGCCGTCGTCTGCATACCCCGCCTGCAGGCTGCGGCGTGGTCGTCTTCCGGCGGGCTCGCCTGTGGCATAGTCAACCCGTCAGCAACTTTATACGCGTTCAAGAATGATGCGCCTCGACGCTCGCGTATACTGGGCGCAATCGAGCGGAGGGGTCATGAAAGACGGACACGGCCGAAAAATAGACTACTTGCGCATCTCGCTTACCGACCGCTGCAATCTGCGCTGCATCTACTGCATGCCCGAGGAGGGCGTGGCCAGCATGGGTCACGACCGAATCCTGCGAATCGAGGAGATCGAGCGAATCGTGCGGGTGGCCACGCGAATCGGCATTCGCAGCGTGCGCCTGACAGGCGGCGAGCCCACCGTGCGCAAGGGTCTGTACGATCTGATTCGCAGCCTGTCGGCCATGCCTGACATCAAGAATGTGTCGCTGACCACGAACGGCATTCTGCTTCCCCAGATGGCGGCTCAGCTGAAGCAGGCTGGGCTGTCGCGTGTGAACATTTCGCTGGACACCCTCGACCGCGCCCAGTATGCCCAGATCACCCGTCGCGATCGCCTTCCCGACGTGCTGGCGGGCATCGATGCGGCGCTGGAGGCGGGGCTGAACCCCGTGAAGATCAATGCGGTTACCGTGCGCAGTTTGAACCAGGATTACCTTGAGTTCGCGAAGCTGTCGATCGACCGGCCTCTTCACGTGAGGTTCATCGAGTACATGCCAGTGGGTGCCAGCTCGGGCGCGAACGGGTTGGGCTGGGGCCCGGAGGATGTGTACCCGAGCGAGCAGCTGATCGCTGATATTAACGACCAGGCTCGCGAACAGGGGCTTCAGGCCCTGGTGCCGCGCGACTCGGGCACGGGGCCAGTGGGTTGGGGGCCGGCGCGGTACTTCGCCTTCCCCGACGCCCAGGGAACGGTGGGTGTGATCAGCCCGATGTCGCGTCACTTCTGCGGCGACTGCAACCGTCTGCGCCTGACGGCTGACGGCAAGCTGCGCCCCTGCCTGTTCTCCGATCGCGAGCTGGACGTGCGCGCGGCCTTGCGCGAGGGCGGCGACCAGGCGGTGTACGACACCTTCCTGCAGGCCTTGGGCGAGAAGCCCGAGGAGCATCGCGACCAGGTAGGCACTGAACGCGGCATGAGCCAGATCGGCGGCTAGCCGGCATGCGCCGGCGGGCTGCCGGCGCCGACGATGCGTGACGGGGGCGGGTCCTGCCGATGCGGCGGTCGCACCCCCTGCACCTGCGGCCTTGCGAAGGCCCTGCCCCCCCGGGGGGTGGGGGAGGGCGGGTGTCTGACGGCTTGGACGGCTCATCGGCCTGCGTGGGCTGATGGGGCATCCCTGCTGACAGGGCGTGGATGTCGCGGTTGCCGTAGTATAGGCTGACACCCCGATTCAGGGGGCTCGTGGCTGGAGGCTGCGCCGCGCGGTTGCGTGCGACGCAGGGTTGCGGGCCGGTTTTCCCGTTCAAGGAGGAATGCATGCAGCAGGAACAGCAGCTGACGCACATCGACGAGCAGGGTGACGTGCGCATGGTGGACGTATCGGCCAAGCCCGACACCCAGCGCGTCGCCGTGGCCGAGGGGTTCATCAGCATGGATCCTACCACGCTCGATCTGATTGTGGAGGGAAGGGCCGCCAAGGGCGATGTGCTTGCCTGCGCACGCGTAGCGGGCATCATGGCGGCCAAGAGCGCCAGCACGCTGATTCCCATGTGCCACCCCCTGAACATCACGAAGGCGAAGGTGGAGTGCACGCCGGTCCATGCCGGCGAGCGCTCCGATGACCTGGTGGGCATTCACGTGCTGGCCACCGCGGGCGTGACGGGCAAGACGGGCATCGAGATGGAGGCCCTTACCGCTGCCAGCGTGGCCTGCCTGACCGTGTACGACATGTGCAAGGCGGTTGATCGCGGCATGCAGATCGGCGAGATTCGCCTGCTTCGCAAAGAGGGCGGCAAGAGCGGTCTGTGGGAGCGTGCCTAGGCGGAACGCCGCGCGCTGTCTGACGAACGTCTTGCAGGGAAAGGCGCAGGGGCCCATGCGCTGACGCGCGGGTGACGGGCGGCTGAGGGCGTCGCGCGTGGCGTGCGCAGGGCGCATGCAAGGGGAGCAGCGCAAAGGAGCCGCCGGCGCATCCCGCGACGCGTGCGGGGACGTGCCTGCCGATGTTGCCCATGCTTTACTTTGAGCGAACGCAATGCTAGCGTAGGTTCCCGCACAGGAAGCGCATGATGCAGGCGATGCCCTGCGGCGGGAGCATCAGGTGATCGACGAGCGTACCGACAATCAGGCAGCAGGCACGGCCCGCCCCTCATCGGGCAGGGTGCGTCGCGGCATGTGGGCCGGCGCGGGCTTTCTGTTCTTCGGCTTGGCCTTGGTGGGCATTGCCTTGCCGTTCATTCCCACCACGCCGTTCCTGCTGGCGGCGGCCTTCTGCTTTACGCGCAGTTCCGAGCGTCTGAACAGGTGGTTTCGCTCGACGCGTGTGTATGACCGCGTGCTGAGGGATTACGAGACCAAGCGCTCGATGACCGTGAGGGCCAAGCTGAGCGTTCTTGTTCCGGTGACCGTCCTGCTGACGATTGCGTTCATCCTGATGCAGGCCACGCCTGTGGGTCGCATGGTGATCGTGCTGGTGTGGGTTGGGCATCTGGTCTACTTCGGCTTGGTGGTGAAGACCGAGCCCTCGAACCGAGGCTAGCCCAGGGCTCTCATCGGGCTTGCGCTGCTGAGCGTCGCGCGGTGTATCGGCGGCTTGCGCGCCCTTCTCTTCTCGCCGTCGTGGTCGCCCGTGTTTCGCGGCTTGACGCCTGCCGTTTCGTCATGCGGAGGGTTTGAGCAGCCTTGCCCCTGCTCGCTGGGGATTTGGGCGGGCTGTGCTAAAATTCGCTGCTGGAAATTTGCACAATGGGAAGGATCGATTCATGTCGGGACACTCAAAATGGGCTACCACCAAGCACCGCAAGGCTGCTCAGGACGCGAAGCGCTCGGCTTTGTTCTCGAAGCTCACGCGCGTGATTACCGTCGCCGCCAAGGAGGGTGGCGACCCCAACCCCGATAACAACGCCGCGCTGGCCGCCGCCATCGAGAAGGCCAAGGGCTACTCGCTTCCCAACGATAAGATCAAGACGGCGATCGACAAGGCGTTCGGCGCCGGCAAGGATGCCGCGAACTACGAGACGGTGATCTACGAGGGCTACGGTCCTGCCGGCGTGGCTGTGTACTGCGAGGCCCTGACCGACAACCGCAACCGCACTGCGGCCGACGTGCGCGCCGCGTTCAGCCATTCAGGCGGAAACCTGGGCACCACGGGCTCGGTGGCATTCCAGTTCGAGCGGCGTGGTCAGATCACCATCCAGAAGGAGGCCTGCGCCGATGAGGATGAGCTGATGCTGGCCGTTGCCGAGGCCGGCGGCGACGACTACGAGGATGCCGAGGCCGAATGGGTGGTGTACACGGCCCCCACGGCGCTGATGGCCACGAAGAACGCGCTTGAGGCGGCGGGCATCGCCACGCACGGCGCCGAGCTGACCATGATTCCCACCACGCCCACCCAGGTGGAGCCAAAGGACGCTCCCAAGGTGATGCGCCTGATCGACAAGCTGGAGGACCTTGAGGACATCCAGAGCGTGTACCACACCATGGACATGACCGACGAGGTGGTGGAGGTGCTGGAGGGCTAGCCCTCTTGTCAGCGGAAAGGCGCCGTCGGGCGTTTTTCCGCCGATGTGCTCTTGTGAAATGACGAAGGGCCCCGGAAGGAATTCCTCCGGGGCCCTTTTGGCTGCTCGCGACAGTCCTGCCCATCACGCGGGTTGAGCGGAAGCGCAAGCGGGCGCGACGGGTGCGCCGCGGCGGATGGGCGGGCCGCAGGTGCGTTCGGTCGGGGCGCCCTGGCGTCCTGGTGCCTTGACGCCTTGACACCCTGGTTCTCGATGTCGCGTGTGCGCCTCTCTACGAGGGGCGCACCACTATCAGCAGCATCTTCACCGGCTCCAGGGCCTTCACGGCATGGGGCGCGCCGGCGGTCATCACCAGCGAGGTTCCGGGTCCCAGCACGTGCTCGACGCCCTCCAGCGTGATCTGCACCGAACCCTCCAAACAGGTGACCAGGGCGTCTCCTGGGGCCGCGTGCGTGGACATGCCTTCGCCGGCATCGATGGCGAACACGGTTGCCTTGCATCCGGGCGTTTGCGACAACGAGAGGCTGTTCACGCGCCCAGACTCAAGCGCCACCAGCTCCTTCAGCTCGAAGGTGCGCGCGTGCTCGACGTTCTTGATCAGGTTCGACATGGGGCTTCCTTTCACGGGAATGGCTGTGGGGGCTAGCTCAGGGTCATCTGCAGCACCTTGAATGAGGTGATCGATTCGATGGCGTGCACCACGTGAGCGCTTACCTGGAACACGTCACCTGCATGAAGCTCGACCGTGCGGTCGGGCATCACCACGCGAGCGGACCCTTCCATCAGCAGGTACAGCGTGTCTCCGAAGTACTCCTCTTCGCTTACGTGCTCACCCTCTGCAAACGACAGCAGCATCATGCTGAGGGGGCTGCGCGCGGGGTCGCCTTCAAGCAGCGACATGCTGGACACCTGGCCGGGACGGCAGCTGATCAGCTCTGCGAGGGGTTGGGGCTGCTGGGTGGGAATGTTTCTCAGCTTCATGGAAGGCTCCTTCCAGGGTGCGCGCGCAAGCATGCTGGGTGCGCGGCGCGCCGTTGCCGGAGGCGTCGCATGCGAGGCGCTTTTCCGCCGTTGCGGTCGATGCGGTCCGAGCGCCGTGTGTCGCACGTGGTTCCGCAGTACGCGCGGCGGAGCGTGCGGTGGGCGCTTCCTTGACCGCTAGCTTAGCAGCGCGCATCGTGCTTTGCGCGTGGGATTCCTGCGGGGGTGCCACACGGCGCCTTCCCGGTGCGCGGTGCTTGGCGCGATTGTCGGCCCGGGTTGGCGACAGGGCGCCTTCAGGCGAGGGTTCGTTGGCGCGTTGAACGGGGGAACAGCTTTCTGATGCGGGAATCTTCGGCAGGTGTTTGACGGATTTGGGACAGGCCCCTCCGAAGCATGTTTTTTGAGGGGCTTGTGACGGAAGCCTTCGGCGCAAGCTCTCTGGCGCGGGGTTCGTCATGCGTGGATTCGGTTGCTGGAGCGGTGCTTATGGGTTGTCCTTGCAATTGCAGAATACAAACATATGTTCTATAATCGGCCAACGATATTCAAAGGAGGCCGTGCATGAAGGTTGATCGCGTGGTGCTGGGCATCGACCCGGGTCTTGCCCATACGGGCTGGGGGGTTGTGCACCAGCGGGGGTCGAACCTTTCATGCGTGGCCTACGGTTGCGTGGCCACGCCGGCGCAGCATGAGCTCTCGCAGCGTCTGGCGAAGATATACCAGCAGGTTGGCGCCGTTATCGCGCGCTTCAGGCCCGAGGCTGTGGGGATCGAGACGGTCTGGTTCGGAAGCAACGTTACGGCGGCATTTGCCACGGGTCAGGCTCGCGGGGCGGCGTTGGTGGCCTGCGCGCAGGCGGGCCTCGACGTGGGGGAGTTCTCGCCCAGCCAGATCAAGATATCCGTGGTGGGCACGGGGTCGGCGGAAAAGGAGCAGGTGCAGTACATGATGCGGCATATATTGGGGCTTCAGCGCGATCCGCAGCCCGATCACGCGGCCGATGCCTTGGCTGCAGCGGTGTGCTATACGGTTCACGATCGCTTGCAGCAGAAGGAGGTGGGGGCGTGATTGCCTTTCTGAACGGCTGCGTTGCCGCAAAGCGTACTGCAAGTGCGTTGATCGACGTGAACGGGGTGGGCTATGAGGTGGGTATGTCGGCTCGCTCGCTGGCCTTGCTGCCGCAGGCCCCGCAGCAGGTTCTGGTTCATACCCACCTTCAGGTGAGGGACGACTCATGGCAGCTGTTCGGTTTCATGGATTCTGACGAGAAGGAGTGCTTCGAGCGGCTGATCACGGTGAGTGGGGTGGGCGCCAAGGTCGCTTTGGCGGCGCTGTCAACCTACAGCCCTGCTCAGCTGGCACATCACGTTGCCCAGCAGGATGTTGCCGCAATACAGCGTATTCCCGGCGTGGGGAAGAAGGGCGCCTCGCGCATTGTGCTTGAGCTGAAGGGCTCGCTTGTCGCGTCCGACGACGATGAGGCCGCAACCGTGCCCGCTGCGCCCGACTCGTCGCATGCCCTGGCAACCGAGGCTCTTCTGTCGATGGGGTTCACCAGCGCTGAGTGCGAGCTTGCCCTGAAGGGCGCACCCGAGGAGGCTGCCGAGGCGGCGCTGATACAATACGCTCTGAAGCGTTTGGGCACTGATGGCGCGTGAGCGGGTGAGCATGGCATCTGATATCGAGATAGAGGGCATGGTGTTCGAGGCAGCCTCGGCTGACCCCGGATGTCCGCCTGATGGCGAGAGTCGTCCCACCGAGGAAGGGCCGCGTGTGCTGTCTGCCGACCTTCAAGAGGATGACCTGGCCCTTGATCGCTCTTTGCGTCCGCGGATGCTCAGTGATTATCTGGGTCAGACCAAAGTGAAGGAGTCGCTGTCGATCCTCATCGAGGCGGCGCGAGCGCGCAACGAGGCCCCTGACCATATTCTGTTCTCGGGCCCCCCGGGCTTGGGTAAGACCACGCTTGCCACCGTGGTTGCCAACGAGCTGGGATCGCGAATCAAGACCACCAGTGGTCCGGCCATCGAGCGGACGGGCGACCTGGCTGCGATCCTTACCAACCTAGAAGAGGGCGACGTGCTGTTCGTGGACGAGATCCATCGCCTGAATCGCATGGTGGAGGAAGTTCTGTATCCCGCCTTGGAGGACTACGCGTTGGACATCGTGGTGGGCAAGGGGCCCGCAGCTCGCTCCATTCGCCTTGACCTACCGCGTTTTACCCTGGTGGGGGCAACCACGCGCACGGGGCTGCTGACAGGGCCGTTGCGTGACCGCTTCGGCATGGTGTTTCGCCTTCAGTATTACGACAGTCACGAGCTGGCTGCGATCGTGCGCCGCTCGGCCGCTATTCTCGATGTGAGCGTTACGCCCAGCGGGGCGCTTGAGGTGGCGCGACGTTCGCGGGGCACCCCGCGACTTGCCAATCGCATGCTCAAGCGGGTGCGCGATTGGGCGCAGGTGCAGGGTCTGGACTGCATCGATGAGGACGTGGCCGCCCAGGCGCTGTGCTTTTTCGAGATAGACGCGCTGGGATTGGACACGATGGACAACCGCATCCTTGAGCTGCTGGCGGTTCAGTTCTCAGGAAGGCCGGTGGGGTTGAGCACCATTGCCTCGGCCCTGTCGGAGGACGTGGGTACGATCGAGGATGTGTACGAGCCCTACCTGATGCAGCAGGGCCTGATTATACGCACGCCTAAAGGGCGCCAAGCCACTCTGCGCGCTTACGACCACTTGGGTATCGCGGCGCCGAGTGCGCCCTAAGCCGGCAAGCCGAAAGGGGTTCCCGTGCTTGAGCAAGACTATCTGATGAGAATGCTTCTGCAGTTCTTCGAGGCCATGCGCCGCAGCAGGGAGCTGTGGGACAAGAATCCCGACGACCCGGAGGCCTATGCAGGGCTGGAGGACGCAATCACCGCGGCAACCGATATCGACGGGCACAGCCTGTTGACGCTCGCGCCTGAATCCATCGCGTCGGTTCTGAGCGTGTCCGGCGTGGAGCCGCGCGTGACGCGCTTTGTGGCGCACGGCATCATGCTGGACGCGGTGTATCGCAGGCAGGCGGGCGACGTGGCAACGGCGCAGCTGAGGGAAGGTCAGGCGCGTGCCATCGCAGCTCAGTTCGGCTTTGATCTGCCGGCCGACCCCGCCGACTTCGAGGCGCTTGAGCGTGACGCCCTGCGCGACTACGCAGGAGACTGATCGCTGCCCGAGGGTCGCTCGGCTGATTGAGCGCCCTGCGTCTGCAGCGGGCGTGTGTGCGGCGCAGCCAGTCGGGAGTCCTGCGTCCAGGGTGCGTGCGTTTGCATGCACATGGTTTCCCCACGCATTAACGATTTATGAATTGCCTGATGAGAGACGTGTTGGCATTCGCACATTTTGGCGCGGGGGGTCGTCACTTGGATGCGGAATCATGCGTCAGATGAGAAGCGCGGCCGCTCAGCCCCTGGTCAGAGCTTTTTGTCACGCGCATGAGCATGCGTGCCCGGTGCGGTGCGGAGACGAGTCGTTTCGTGCGCTTTGCCAGCAAAATACCCCATTGAAGGAATCCTCGTGAAATTCATGGAACCGATGCCGTATAGTAATCTCGTTGCTCTCGAGGTGAGAGCGAGCGCTGATGCCATGCAGCGCGAGCGTTACTTCTCGGAAATCCCGAGAAGAGAAAAGAGGAATGAAATGGCGCAAGGTACCGTTAAGTGGTTCAACCCCGAGAAGGGCTATGGCTTTATCTCCCAGGCCGACGGCGAGGATCTGTTCGTTCACTTCTCCGAGATCAAGATGGACGGCTTCAAGACTCTCGACGAGGGCGCTGCCGTGACCTTCGACATCACCACGGGTCAGAACGGCAAGCTTCAGGCCAGCAACGTCGAGAGGGCATAGCCTGCTCGTTTAGATGCGCTGCTGTGCGACCCGCTGAGGCGGGTCGCTTTTTTTTGATGCGCCTCCCGATGCCGGGAGGGTGCCAACCTGCGCCGTGCGCCCCTTTCGCCGGAGGTTTCTGCTAAAGTCGGCAGCATGAACGCACACGCTAAATCTGAAACGGACGAGGGGCTTTTCTCGTCGCTTCGCCGCACGCTGCAGTCGCGTCGTCGCGCCCAGGAGTCTGAGGAGCAGATCAAGCTGATCGTTGATGATGCGGATGACATCATCGACGACAAGAAGCGCATGATCGGCGAGATTCTTGACCTGGACGAGCTGGACGCGGCTGATGTGATGACCCCCCGCGTTGACATGATCACCGTCGAGGATACCGAGACGGCGCGCATGGCGCTCGATCGCATGATGGGCACCGGCTACTCGCGCCTGCCCGTGTTCCACGACAACCTTGATCAGATCGCGGGAGTGGTGCACCTGAAGGACCTCATCGCTCCGGCTCTCGAGGGCCAGCAGGACGAACCGGCCGCGCGCTTCATGGCCGAGGCCTATTTCATTCCCGAGTCAAAAGATCTTTTTACCCTGCTCAGGGAGATGCAAACGAATAGGCAACAGATGGCCCTGGTGGTCGATGAGTACGGCGGAACGGATGGTTTAATAACAATCGAGGACATCGTTGAGGAAATCGTGGGCGAGATCATCGACGAGACCGATTCCGAGCACTGCCTGCTGAGCCAGGTGGACGACGGCGAGTGGATCGTGGACGGCCGGCTTCCCGTGGACGACGCCCGCGCTCTGGGCTGGCCGGTGGAGGAGTCGGAGAACTACGATACGATCGCGGGCTGGTTCATGGATAGAATCGACGCCGTGCCCCAGGTGGGACGCGAGCTGGTCGAGGGTGGGACCCTGTTTCGGGTCGAGAACATGCGCCGGCGGCGCATCAAGGCGCTTCGCGTGATCGCGAACGTGGGCGCCGAAGACCCTGCCTAGACGGGGCATCCGATTCGAAGTGGCGCAGCGTTTCCGTCGTGTGACGGAAACGGCATCGAGCGAAGGGCAGCGCGTGACGAGAGCTTGGCTTCACCGATCGAGGAAGGCGCCCCTTGCGGGCGTGTGCGCCGGCATAGCGCGGGCCTATAACCTTGACGAGCGCATCGTTCGCGCAATCGCGGTAGTGCTGGCCCTGGCCTCTGCGGGAACCGCGGCAATCGCCTACTTGGGCCTGTGGTTTTTCGTTCCGCTTGAACCCGACGACCGCGGCGTGGTGGACGTGGTGCCGGCTGCAGCGACCTCTGAGCGCTACGGCGCGGCTGCCAGCGCGAATGGCGGCGCGGCCGGCATGGCGGGGCCGCGTGCGGCCGGAGGGCGCGCTTCCGGCGTCTTCGACCCAGGCGCCTTCGACCTGGGCGCCTTCGATCCCGCGCACCCCAGCTGCAGGGTTCCCGGCGCCTTTGGCGACGTGGGGGTGCGCACGCACCACGAGCAGCTGCCTTTGGGTGCCCGCGTGGGCATGGCCGCGGGCATGCTGGCGATCTTCGCGGTGGTGATCTGGGTGGGCATGCCGCTGTTCCCGGGAGCGTGCTGGTGGCAGTTCTGGCCGCTGCTGCTGATCCTGAGCGGCGTGCTGGTGATCATCGTGCCCATGAAGGGCGCTTCCAACGAGACGGCCCTGCATTTGGGCGGAGCGGTGCTGGTTCTGCTGGGAGGGGGCCTGACCCCCACCACCATTCGCATGATCGACTGGAGCACCTGGGTGCACACGTTCATGGCTCTGTGGCCGATGATCCTGGCTGCGGCGGCTTTGTTCTGGGCGGGCCTCACGCGTCCCTCCACGCCGGCCATGTTCTCGGGCGTGGTGGTGTTCGGCATGTTCGTGGTGGCGGGCCTGCTGGTGTACTACGTGCCCGGAACCTTGTCGGAGGTGGACTTCACTCCGTACGGCGGCGGGGTTTTCAGCCTGCTGTCGGAGGAGCTGCGCTGGCGCATATAGGCGTCTCTGCGCGCAGCCCGCATGACCCCGCCCTGGCCTGCGCATGCGGCGTTCGCTTCAGGCTCCTGCGCCATTCATCCATATGTTGGCTGTTCTTCATGATCTGTTCGATAAGCAGCCCTTGTCACCTTCCGTTTTTCGGCGAACATGCGGGAAATCGCTGAAAAAAGCGTGCGTCAAGCGAACGTTTCGTGAAGGTGAATTCAACAGAATTTGGGCGCCCGGTACCGCTGCGGTAAGATATGCGGCGACATATTCGAGCGTTATTGCGCAGGCAGCAAACATCCCCTTCAACATTCTCCGCTGCTCCGCCTCCCTTGGCGGGAAGGGCTTCTGCGCGTTTCGCTCGGCTTTGAGAGGACAACACTCAGTATGAAGCGCAAGAATAGGCAGCACCCTGCGATGAAGGCCCTGGCGGGCCTGGTCGTGGTCGCCGGATTGGTGGGAGGCATCGGCCTCGGTGTGGCCTCCGCAAACAACGGCTCGTCTCAGGCCGACACGTTCGGCATCGATCGCGCCGCACGCGCTCAGGGCTCTTCGGCGAATGCCTTCGCCACGCAGGCCACCGACACGCTGTACACTTCGTCTGCCCTGCAGGGAACCGCTCCTCGCAGCATCGCCGTCGGCATCGACGCCATCGAGCAGGAAGAGCGCGCCGCCGCAGAGGCCGAGCGCGTTGCCCGCGAGGCCGAGAACGCCGCCGCTGTGAGCCGCGCTCGGACGGCCCAGGCTCGTCAGGGCCTTGACGGCACCAGCATGGGCCTGGCCGGCGTTGACTTCTCGGTGGGTCACGACGCCTTCGTTCAGGAATGGTCGGTGCGCATCGA
This sequence comes from Berryella wangjianweii, assembly GCA_013201155.1. Lineage (GTDB taxonomy): Bacteria > Actinomycetota > Coriobacteriia > Coriobacteriales > Eggerthellaceae > Berryella > Berryella wangjianweii. Next base: position 1,510,496 of record CP053716.1, read on the forward strand.
CTCGTTCCTGCAGGGTTCGCCCTTGGCGGGCTACGGCGCGACATTCGCCGAGGCAGCCTGGGACAACGGGGTGGATCCGCGCTGGTCGCCTGCCATCTCGAACACCGAGAGCTCCCGTGGCTCCGTGTGCTTCCTGCCCTACAACGCCTGGGGCTGGGGCGCGTCCTCCTGGACCAGCTGGGACGAGGCCATCCGCGTTCACGTGGAGGGTCTGGCTCGCGGCTACGGGTACACGATCTCGCCCTCGAATGCGGCCAGGTACTGCCCTCCCAATGCCGACCATTGGTTCGACAGCACGCTGTCCAGCATGAAGAGGATCTAGCATCGGCTCTGCGCGCGATGCGAGATTCACCCGATATGAGACAATGAGCCCGGGCTTGAGCTCGGGCTTTCTGCATGCGCGAGCGATACGTGAAGGGGTCGTATGAGCAACATCATCGTGGTCGGCTGCGGCCGTGTGGGGTCCCAGCTGGCCAACATGCTCTCGGACAACGGCAGCAACGTCTGCGTGATCGACAAGAGCGCCGAGGCGTTTGCCAAGCTGGGACGCAACTTCAACGGCTCCACGGTGCAGGGCATCGGCTTCGACGAGGACACCCTGCTGAAGGCCGGCGTCGAGGACTGCGACGTGCTGGCCGCCGTCACTCAGTCCGACAACGCCAACCTCATGTGCACCGAGGTGGCCACGCATCTGTTCGACGTGCCCCACGTGATCGCGCGCCTGTACAACTCCGATCACGAGCGCGCCTACGCCCAGCTGGGCATCGATTACGTGTGCGGCACCTCGCTGGTTGCCGAAGAGGTGTTCGGCAAGGCGGTGTCGGGCCACGGAGCGCACCTTGAGACGTTCGGCGAGTACGAGGTGCTGCGGTTCTCGCTGAGCCTGGCGCATCTTGAGCGGCGCACCATCCGCGTGTCGGAGGTCGAGCGCGATCACGACATCCGCATCGTGGCGTTCGAGCGCGCTGACGGCTCGGCCTCGTCCATTCCCACCGGCGATTCGATCCTGTATCACGGCGATACGGTGATGGCCTGCGTGCGCCACGAGCTGATCGACCAGTTCTCGGCGTTCGTGCAGAAGTAGGAGGCATCATGCATGTGGTTATCTCGGGCGGCGGCAAGGTGGGCGAGTATCTGGCCAGCGTGCTTCTGGAAAGCGGCCACGAGGTGTCGATCATCGAGCAGGATTCGGAGGTGGCCGACCGCCTGTCGATGCTGCTGTCCGGCCGCTATCTGGTGGTGAACGGCGACGGCTGCGATTCGAAGTACCAGGAGGACGCGGGCATCCGTCGCGCCGACGTGTTCGTGGCCACCACCGGCCAGGACGACAACAACCTGGTGTCGTGCGAGATCGCTCAGCGCGTGTTCCGCGTGCCGCGCTGCGTGGCGCGCGTGAACGCCCCCAAGAACCAGCGGATCTTCCGCACTTTGGGAATCGAGTGCGTATCGTCTACCGAGCTGATCGCCAATCTGATCGAGGAGGAGACGCTGCTGGGCTCGGTGAGCACGATCACCTCGCTGACGAACGGCAACGTGCTGCTTACCGAAGTGGTGGTGCCGCGGTTCAAGACGCTTCCCGGGGTGGATGCCGTTCCGGTGGCCCAGCTCGCCCTGCCCGAGCACGCGATCATCGCGGCCGTGTCGTCGTCGGAGGGCGTGGAGGTGGTGGGGCCCGACACCATGCTGCGCCCCGGAGACCGCGCCATCGTGATGGCCGACTACGAGGCGATCGACGACGTGCGCGACATCATGCGGGCCCTGTAAGGCACCGACGCGAGCGCGCCTTGCCGAGTATGCCCCGGCGCGCATGCCTTGAGGCGCGCGCCGGGGCGCGTCCTGCCGGCGTAGAATAGCGGGCAGGCGAACGAGTTTGTCCATGCGTGAGGCTGCGGGCTTTTGGCCTGGCTGCAGGCGCGCTGAGGAGGGAGTGCGGATGATCGAGCGGTATACGCGAGAGAAGATGGGCGCCATCTGGGAGCTTGAGAACAAGTACCGCATCTGGCAAGAGATCGAGGTGCTTGCCTGCGAGGCCCAGGCCGAGCTGGGTCAGGCCGGGATCACCCGTGAGGAAGCCGCCTGGATTCGCGCGCGCGCCTCCTTCGACGTGGAGCGCGTGAGCCAGATCGAGCAGACCACCAATCACGATGTGATCGCCTTCCTCACCAACATGGCCGAATATATCGACGCCGACCTGCCTGCGGGGGTCGAGCCGCCCAGTCGCTGGGTGCACTACGGCATGACGTCCTCCGACCTGGGAGACACCGCGCTGTGCTATCAGATCGCGCAGGCGATCGACATCATCCTGGATGACGCGCGTCAGCTGGGAGACGTATGCGTGCGTCGCGCGTTCGAGTTCGAGGACACCCTGTGCGTGGGGCGCACCCACGGCATCCACGCCGAGCCCATGACCTTCGGCATGAAGTTCGGCAGCTGGGCCTGGATGCTCAAGCGTGCCGAGCAGCGCATGCTGCAGGCTCGCGCCACCATCGCCGCAGGCGCCATCTCGGGCGCGGTGGGTACGTACTCGAACATCGACCCCTTCGTCGAGCGCTACGTGTGCGAGCGCCTGGGCCTGACACCCGACCCGCTGTCCACCCAGGTGATCGCGCGCGACCGCCATGCCGAGGTGATGTGCGCCCTGGCCACCGTGGCAGCCGAGTTGGAGGCCGTCGCCACCCAGGTGCGCCTGCTGCAGCAGTCCGACGTGATCGAGGCCGAGGAGCCCTTCCGCAAGGGTCAGAAGGGGTCGTCGGCCATGCCGCACAAGCGCAACCCCATCACGGTGGAGCGCGTGTGCGGCCTCGCGCGCATCGTGAAGGCAAACGCCCAGGTGGCGCTTGACAACGTGGCGTTGTGGTACGAGCGCGACATCAGCCACTCGGGCGCCGAGCGCGTGGCCTTGGCCGACAGCTTCATCGCGCTGGACTACATGTTCGCCAAGATGCAGCCGCTGCTTGACGGCCTGTTCACCTATCCGCAGAAGATGGAGCGCAACCTGTGGCGCACGCGTGGGCTGATCTTCTCGTCCAAGGCGCTGCTGGCCCTGGTTCAGACGGGCATCACGCGCGAAGAGGCCTACGCCGTGGTCCAGCGCAACGCCATGGCGGTATGGGAGGACATCCAGAACGCCCAGGATGGCCCAACGTATCGCGAGCGGCTCGAGGCCGATCCCGAGGCGCGGCTGACCAGCGAGCAGCTGGACGAGATCTTCGACCCCCGTGCCTTCCTCGTGCGCAAGGACGCCCTGTTCGAGCGCCTGCGCGAGCTGTCGTTCCAGGAAGGGCCGCAAGCCTAGCCTTCCAGCCTTCGGGCTCGCGTGGCCGAGCCGCCTGCGCGCAGGGGCGGCCACGTGGGCGCGGGGGATGTGCGGGCCGCGCGGGCTACGCAGGTCGCGCGGGCTCCCGCTGCTCCACGAAGAACACGCGGTACCACACCAGGAAGCTGTAGGCGATCCAGATGCGGCGCGAGTTGTCGCGCACGCCCGCCTTGTGGTCGTCCAGCAGGCGCACCAGCTGATCGGTGTTGAAGAACCGCTCGGCCTCGGGGCCGGTCAGGCAGTCGCGCACCTGTCGGTAGTAGCGGTCCTGGCGCAGCCAGCTGACCACCGGCACGGGAAATCCCAGCTTCTCCTTCTGCGCCCAGCTTTGCGGAATCGCTCGCTGCGAGGCTGCGCGCAGGGCCAGCTTGGTTTGATCGCCGCTTACCTTCTGCGCGGTGGGCACGGTGGCGCTCAGGCGGAACACCTCGCGGTCGAGGAAGGGCACGCGCGATTCCAGGGAATGGGCCATCGACATCTTGTCGGTTTTCAGCAGGATGTCTCCCACCAGCCAGAACTGCAGATCGACGTACTGCATGCGGGTCACCTCGTCCAGGTGGGCCGCCTCGCCGTAGGCCTCGGCGCACACCTGCTGCGGGGTGGGCACGCTGACCGGGCGCTTCAGCAGGCGGTCGCGCTCGGCGGGCGAGAAGGCCACGCCGTTGGCGTTGGTGTAGTACCAGTCCTCGGGGGTCTGGGCGGCGCGCTGCAGGTAGTTCGCGCCGCGCAGGCCCAGATGGCGCATGAGGCCCGAGGCCGCGCGCAGTACCGGCTTGGGGCACCAGGCCAGGCGGCGGTTCGACAGCGGGGTTTGGTAGATGCGGTAGCCGCCGAAGAACTCGTCGGCCCCCTCACCCGACAGCACGGCCTTCACCTGCTGGGCGGCCAGCTGGTCCACGAAGTACAGGGCCACGGCGCTGGGGTCGGCCGAGGGCTCGTCCATGTGCCATTGCACGCGCGGCAGCACCGACCAGTACTCCTCCTCGGTGATGTGCTTCGAGGCGTTGCTTACCTTCAGCTCGTCGGCCAGCTCGCGCGCCCACGATATCTCGTCGCGCTCGCCCTCGTACTCGGCGAAGCCCACGGTGAAGGTTTTGATGTCGGGGTTCTCCTGAGCAAGGCAGGCGGCCATGTAGCTGGAGTCGATGCCGCTGGACAGGAACGATCCCACCTCCACGTCGGCCACGTTGTGGTAGCGCACCGAGTCGCGCATCGTCGCGTCGATCGCGTCGGCGGTCTGCTCGCGCGTGCGCTGGTGGTCGAAGCGGTATTCCGGCTTCCACCAGCGGCGCATGCTCAGGCTGCCGTCGGCGCTTACGCGCAGGCAGTGACCCTGAGGCAGCTTGAACACGCCCTTGAAGAACGTCTCGGGCAGAGCCGAGAACTGGAAGCACAGGTACTGGGCCAGGGCCTCCTCGTTCAGCTCCTGATGATAGGTGGGATGCTGCAGGATGGCCTTGATCTCGGAGGCGAAGATGAACTGGCCGCCGTCGGCCACCGTGTAGTAGAAGGGCTTGATGCCGAAGGCGTCGCGCGCGCAGAACAGCTCGCCTGCGCGGCGATCCCACAGGGCGAAGGCGAACATGCCGCGCAGGCGGTCGAGCATGGCCTCGCCCCAGGCCAGATAGCTGATCATCAGCACTTCGGTGTCGGAGGAGGTGTGGAACTGCCAGCCTTCGGCCTCCAGCTGGGCGCGCAGGTCGCGGTAGTTGTAGATCTCGCCGTTGTACACCAGCGCGATGTCGCCCGTGTCGAACGCGGTCGCCGGGTCGCTGCAGGGCGTGCCGTCGGCGCGCAGGGCGGGGGAGGTGACCGCTGCGCGCTTCTCGGCGGTGGCGCGCACGAGGGGCTGATTGCCGCCCTCCAGGTCGATCAGCGATAGCCGCCGATGCCCGAAGGCGATGCCGTCAGCCAGGTACTGGCCCTCGCCGTCGGGTCCGCGGTGCCTCATCACATCGCACATGGCCCGCAGAACCGACGCGTCGTCGGCCGTCGCGTTGGTGAACCCGCAAATACCGCACATGGGCAGCTCCTCGAAAATGGGTGAGACGATGTTTCGATAAGGGAAATATACCAGCCGGTTGCCGCAAGCAAGTTCCTGCTGGAGGGGGAAGTCGCTATAATACACCAATCCATTGGACCGCTTTGTTCGATGCGCGCATGTCAGGCGCTTGAAGATGCAGATGACCTGCGAGTATCGAATAAAGCCGACGATTAAGGACAAGACGATGTCATCAACGATAGCAGAGCGCTCTGCCTGGTCGGGCAGGTGGGCGTTCATCCTGGCCGGCGCGGCCTCGGCCGTGGGCCTGGGGAACATGTGGCGCTTCCCGTACCTGGCCGCCAAGTACGGCGGCGGCACCTTCATCCTCACCTACCTGGTGCTGGTGTTCACCTTCGGCGCCACGCTGCTGCTGCTTGAGACGGCCCTGGGTCGCAAGACCGGCCTGTCGGCCATCGGCGCGTTCAAGAAGTTCGGCAAGAAGTTCGCCTTCATCGGCGTGCTGGCCTCGGCGGTTCCCTTCATCATCACGCCGTACTACAGCATCATCGGCGGCTGGGTGACCAAGTACACCGCCGCCTACCTGCTGAACGGCCCGGCGGCGCTCTCCGATGGCGGTGGCTTCTTCACCAGCTTCATCACCAGCCCCTTCGAGAGCTTCCTGTGGATGGCCATATTCATGATCGTGGTGTTCGTGGTCGTGGGCATGGGCGTTGAGGGCGGCATCGAGAAGGCCAACCTGTTCATGATGCCGGCGCTGATCATCATGGCCGTAGGCATCGCCATCTACACGCTCACCATGCCGGGGGCGCTGGACGGCGTGGCTTACTACCTGCTGCCCGACCCCTCGAAGTTCTCGCCCGAGCTGCTGATCGGCGCGCTGGGCCAGATGTTCTACAGCCTGTCGCTGGCCATGGGCATCATGATCACCTACGGCAGCTACCTTGATCGCAAGGAGAAGCTGACCAGCTCGGTTGCGAACATCGGCATGTTCGACCTGGGAGTGTCGGTGCTGGCCGGCCTCATGATCGTGCCCGCCGCCTTCGTGGCCATGGGCTCCGGCGAGGCCGTGGCCGCTGGCTCGGGCCCGTCGCTGATGTTCATCACGCTGCCCAAGGTGTTCGAGAGCATGGGGGGCGCTGTCGCCACCGTGCTGGGCTTCCTGTTCTTCCTTCTGGTGCTGTTCGCGGCACTGACCAGTGCTATCTCGCTGGTTGAGACCTGCGTGTCGATCATCATGGACGGCGCCGGCTTTAGCCGCAAGAGGGCGTTCGCCATCGTGATCGCCGTGGTGGTGGTAGCGGGCGTCTTCATCAACCTGGGCTACAACGCGCTGTCGTTCGTGCAGCCGCTGGGCGAGGGTTCGTCGATCCTCGATCTGTTCGACTTCATCTCGAACTCCGTGATGATGCCCATCGTGGCCCTGCTCACCTGCGTGTTCGTGGGTTGGATCATCAAGCCCCAGACCCTGATCGACGAGGTGGAGGTGGCCGGCCCCTTCAAGCTGAAGGGCGCCTGGACCGTCATGGTGAAGTACATCGCCCCGGTTCTGGTGGTCATCATTCTGGTAGCCTATGTGGGAGCCCAGTTCGGCATCTTCAAGTTCTAGACCGAGACCGCAAGGAGCCCCATGGCTTTGTCAATTGGTATCGTCGGCTTGCCCAATGTGGGCAAGTCGACGCTTTTTAACGCACTGACCAGCAACGAGGCGCTGGCGGCGAACTATCCCTTCGCCACCATCGAGCCCAACGTGGGCGTGGTGCCCGTTCCCGATGAGCGCCTTGAGCGCCTGTCGGCCATCGACGGGGCCGCGCGCATCATTCCGGCCACGGTGGAGTTCGTGGATATCGCCGGCCTGGTGGCGGGCGCCTCGCGGGGCGAGGGTCTGGGCAACCAGTTCCTCGCCAACATTCGCGAGACCGACGCCATCTGCGAGGTGGTGCGCTATTTCAGCGACCCCGACGTGGTGCATGTGGACGGGCGGGTGAACCCGTCCAGCGATGTGGAGACGATCAAGACCGAGCTGATCTTGGCCGACCTGGCCACGGTTGAGAAGGCCCTGCCGCGCTTGGAGAAGGACGCCAAGCGCGACAAGACGCTGGCGGCGAAGCTGGAGGCGGTGCGCAAGGTGCACGACGGCCTGGCCGAGGGTCATCGCGCCCGCACCCTGGGTCTGAGCGAGGACGAGCAGGCGGCTCTGGCCGACCTGCATCTGCTGACCATGAAGCCGATCCTGTACGTGGCAAACGTGGACGAGGCGCAGGTGAGCGCCCAGCTTGAGCCGATTGACGGCTGTCATCCGGTGCCGATCAGCGCGAAGGTGGAGGCCGATCTGGCCGAGCTGGATCCCGAAGAGGCCCAGGTCTTCCTTGAGGAGCTGGGGCTGCAGGAAAGCGGTCTGGCCCGTTTGGCGCGCGAGGCGTATGCCTTGCTGGGCCTCCAGTCGTACTTCACCTCGGGCGTGCAGGAGACGCGTGCCTGGACCATCCCCGTGGGGGCGAAGGCGCCGCAGGCCGCAGGTGTCATTCATACCGATTTCGAGCGAGGCTTCATCAAGGCCGAGACGGCCTCGTACGACGACTACGTCACTTTGGGCGGCGAGAAGGGCTGTCGCGATGCGGGCAAGCTGCGTCAGGAGGGCAAGGAGTACGTGGTGCAGGACGGCGACGTGATGCACTTCAAGTTCAACGTGTAGCACGAGCGCTGCGGCGCCCGCTGTGCGGCCCGGGACGGGGTTCCGGTTGCGGTCAGCGGCGCCCTCCAAGCGGCTGCGACAACGCCGGTGCAAAAGACCCGCCTGATGGCGGGTCTTTTGCTTGATGGTTGACGTTGGCGCGCCGGCCGGTTCGACGACGGTGGTTCGTGCGTGGGCGCGCGATCGCGCACGAGCAGGCTGCTACCGATCCAGCACCCGGAACCCGATCGAAGCGCCGATGCCCGAGGTTCCCAGCACGTCTCCTTCGTTCGATACGATCACGGCCTCCAGCCCCGGCGTGCTCTCCACGAAGGCGAGCGCATCGTCTGCGCCCATGATCACCAAGGCCGTGGTGAAGCCGTCGCCGTCAATCGAGCGCTTCGACACCACCGTGGCGCTGAGCACGTCGGTTTCCGCGGGGAAGCCCGTGCGCGGGTCGAGAATGTGGTGATAGGTGCGCCCGTTCAGCTGGAAGGCGCGTTCGTACACGCCGCTGGTCACCACCGACCCCTCAGCCAGCTCGACGACGGCGAAGTGCGCCTGCGCGCCCAGGCTCATCGAGGGCTCGGGCCTGCGCAGGCCCACGCGCCAGGGCGCGCCGTCGGGCTTGCTGCCGCGTGCGGCCACGTTGCCGCCCAGGTTCACCAGGCTGTGCGTGGCTCCCTGAGCCTCCAGCACGTCAAGCAGGCCGTCGGCGATGCGCCCCTTGGCCACGCCTCCCAGATCGATGCAGGCCTGAGGGTCGCTCAGCGCGATGGTGCGGTCGCTTGCGCGCACCGTGCGCCAGTCCACGTGGGTCAGGGCCTGCTCGATGGCGGCACGCGACGGGACGGTTCCCGGGTTGGCCGACCACAGGCGCACGACGCTTCCCATGGTGATGTCGAACAGCCCGCCCGTGGCCTCGCAGTACCCCAGCGCGGCCTGCGTGAGCGCGCTGAGCTCGGCATCCACGGGCGTGGGGCGCCCGTGAGCCTCGTTTACTGCGAACAGCTGGCTTTCGGGATGCGTGCGCGAGAACAGCAGCTCGTAGGCCTCGGCTTGGGCCATCGCAGCGCGCAGGCCGTCGGGGCCGGCGTCGGTCTGAATCGAGTTCACGGTGTTGTACAGGAAGAACGAGTGCGCGTTCATAAGGTCCCTTCGCATCGGTGCGGTCAGCATAGCACGCAGGTTCCGAGCCGACCGCTCCTGTCTTTCCGCTGCATGCGCGCGACCGATCGCGCGAGGCCGCGCGCCAAGGATGGTGCTGGCTTGCGTTTTCCGGTGAGCTTTCCTGCGACCTGCGATGTTGCTTTTGATGTTGCTGCACGCTGCCTGATGAGCCCGGTATGGCCGCGAGCCCGGTATGGCCGCCTGCTGGCGAGCCGTGTCCGTTTCGAGTCGCTCGCGCCCGCCGGCCGCGCCTGCCGGTCCCATCCGCCGGTCCCACTTGCCAGCTGCGCCTGCCGGCCGCGCCTACCGGTCCCATCCGCTGGCCGTATCTGCCGTTCGCCGGCCTGCAAGGTTTCGGCCCGGATAACATCCCGTGCCGTCATCGTGAACGTCGGCACGAGCCCTTGCGGGGCGGTAGCATGAGGGCGTTGACGATACGGCGCCCACCGGGCGCTTGGACGGAGGGCGGCCCCGGGTGCCGTCCCGATTACGGAAGGATCGCATATGGGAAGCACGATTCATCTGAAGCGCGGGTACGGCTCGGTTCATGGCGACAGGGGCTTTGCTCAGGCGGTGGTGGCCGTTGACGAGGCGGGCGTCATCGTGGCGGCATGCGTGGAGGAGTTCGAGGCCACGAAGGCCGGCAAGGAGGGCATGGCGCCCGTTCCCAACGCCGATTTGACTTTGGGCAAGGGCTTCGCCGAGGGGTTCACGCTGTTCTCGAAGCTGGACAACGATGCATGGTACTCGGGCATGATGGAGCAGTTCGCCTCCGCCACCCAGCGCTGGTCGGTGTCGCAGCGCGCCGTGGCGCGGTCGCTGGCGGGCCGGGAGGTCGGCAAGATCGAAGCCGAGGGTCAGGATCAGGTGGATGCCATCGCCGGCGCCACGCTGGCCGACGCCGCGCAGTACCGCGCGCTGATTCTTGAGGTGGCCGCTCATGGCCCGGTGGTGTCGAAGGGACGCTTCGACCCCGCCCGTCCGGTGTCCATCGGCTGCGCCAACGGCATCGGACACGGCAACAACGCCTGGGCGAACGCCGTGACCGTGGTGCAGGATGGCGTCATCGCGGCGGCCAGTGTGGACGAGTTCATGTTCGTCGCCCGCGACGCGGAGGGCTACGTGCCGCTGCCGAACCTGGATGGCGGCCTGGGTGCGTCGTTTGCCCCTGGTCAGATGTTGGTGTCGAAGTCGCTGAACTCGGTGCCGTACTCGCAGCTGCTGCGCGAGCGCAAGAACGCCACCTTGGAATGGGAGCAGTCGATGCGCGCCATCGAGGCGTCGCTGGTGGGCATTGCCGTTGACGAGCCCGAGGAGTTCGAGGTGGACGATATCTCGGGGTCCACTTTGGTTGATGCCGTGGTGTACGGAGAGCTGGTGTTCGAGGCGGCCCAGGCGGCGCATCCGGCTCGATAGCCGGGTCGCGCGCCTTGCGCCTGGCTCGGCGCTGGCGCGCAGGCGGCGGGGTTGACGCGATTGCACGTCTTCTTTGCGATCGCGACCCCGCCGCACGCCCCTGCATCATTTGCGTTTCGTTATCGTGGCCTGCATCAAGGCGCCTGCGTGGCCCTCGTCGCTTTGCTATTATGGGCAGTCAGCCGCGCGCCTTCTCCAAGGCGCCCCGAACGAAACCCAAATGAAAGCAGGTTCGAGCGCCCATGACCCAGCACGTGTCGGAGCATGACGTGCGCGCGATCGCCGAGTACGCGCGCATTCGCCTTGCCGACGACGAGGTTCCCCAGATGACCGGCGACCTGAACGCCATCATCGAGAGCCTTGCTCCCCTTCTTCAGTATCAGCTTGAGGGCGTCGAGCCCACGTTCCACCCCATTGGCGGGCTGGCGAACGTCATGCGTCCTGACGTGGAGGAGGCGGGCTTCACGCAGCAGCAGGCCCTGGCCAACGCTCCTACCGCGTCGGAGGGCTGCTTCGTGGTTCCCTCGATTCTGGGCGAAGGAGGCGACCGATGAGCGAATCCATCGCGCTGATGTCGATCGACCAGATTCAGGACGGCCTGCGTCGGAAGCGCTTCTCGGCCCGTGAGGTGGCCGCCGATGCGCTCGCGCGCATCGCCCGCTTCGACGGTGCGGTGCACGCCTATCTTGAGCTGACCGAGGACCAGGCCTACCGCCAGGCTGACCGTGTGGACGCCGCGATCGCGGAGGGCAGCTTCGACCGGCTGGGCCCCCTGGCCGGCGTGCCCATCGGCTTCAAGGACAACATGAACCTGCAGGGCACGCATACCACGTGCGCTTCGCGCATGCTTGAGTCGTACGTGTCGCCCTACACGGCAACCTGCGTGGAGCGCCCCCTGTCGGGCGGGGCGATTCCGCTGGGCAAGCTGAACATGGACGAATTCGCCTTCGGCTCGTCAACCGAGACGTCGGCGTTCGGGCGCACGTGCAACCCGTGGGACCTGACGCGCGTGCCGGGTGGTTCGTCGGGCGGCTCGGCAGCGGCTGTTTCCGCAGGTCTGGCTACGGTCACGCTGGGCTCCGACACCGGCGGCTCGATCCGTCAGCCAGGCAGTCTGTGCGGCTGCGTTGCGGTGAAGCCCTCGTACGGGGTGGTGTCGCGCTACGGCGTGGTGGCCTTCGGCAGCTCGCTTGATCAGGTGGGTCCGTTCGCGCGCTCGGTGCGTGATGCGGCGCTGACCCTGAACGCGATCGCCGGGCACGATCCGCGCGACGTGACCAGCCAGAACGTGAGCGTTGATTTCACGGCGAATCTGGATGAGGGCGTGCGGGGCATGCGGGTCGGCGTGGTGCCGGCCTTCATGGAGGCCGAGGGTTTGGACCCGCGGGTGCGCGAGCGCGTTCAGCAGGCGATCGACGCCCTGGCCAACCAGGGGGCCGAGCTGGTGGAGGTGGAGCTTCCGCACGCTCAGGCCGCCATGAGCGCCTATTACGTGCTGGGTCCCTGCGAGGCGTTCTCGAATCTGGCGCGCTTCGACTCGGTGCGTTACGGCTACTGCGCCAAGGATGCGGGCGACCTGGCCTCGCGCTACGAGCTCAGCCGCGCGGCGGGCTTCGGCGCCGAGGCGCGTCGGCGCATCATGCTGGGCAGCTACCTGCTGTCGGCTGGCGTGTTCGAGCGTTACTACTATGCGGCGCAGCAGGTGCGCACCCTGATCACGCGCGATTACCAGGAGGCCTTCGAGAAGGTGGATTGCATCGCCGCGCCGGTGTGCCCGCGCACGGCCTTCACGTTCGGCGAGGTGAGCGACCCCCTTTCGATGTACCTTTCCGACATGTTCACCATCTCGGTGAACATCGCGGGCAACGGCGGCATGAGCGTGCCCCTGCCCCTTACGCGCGACGAGGGGCTGCCGGTGGGCATCCAGCTCATTTCGCCGCAGTTCAGGGATGAGAACATGTTCCGCGTCGCAGCGGCGGTGGAGCGGGCCTTCGGCCCGGCTCCGGTGGCTCCCGACTTCGCGGCGACGGACGGCTCTACGGAAACGGCAGGTGAGTAGCATGCGCACGTTGGAGGAGGTCCTGCGCGACTGGGAGGCTGTGATCGGCCTTGAGGTGCACGCCGAGCTGACCACCCTGAACACGAAGATGTTCTGCGGCTGCAAGCTTGAGTTCGGCGCCGAGCCCAACACGCACACCTGCCCGGTGTGCCTGGGCCTGCCGGGCGCGCTGCCGGTGCCCAACCAGGCGGCGATCGAGTCGATCGTGCTGGCGGGCCTGGCCACGAACTGCGATATCGAGAAGCGCTCGATGTTCTACCGCAAGAACTACATGTACCCCGACATGGCCAAGAACTTTCAGACCACGCAGGGGCCGGTGGCCTTCTGCATGCGCGGGCATCTGGACCTGGCGGTGGACGGCAAGGCCGCATCCGAGCGGCCGGGCCTGGAGGCGCTGGCCGTGGGCGAGCGCGCGGATGGAATCGAGCGCACCGAGGACGGTTACGTGGCTCACGTGGGCATCACCCGCATTCACATGGAGGAGGACGCAGGCAAGATGGTGCACGTGGGCGGCGGCGAGGGTCGCATTGCCGGCGCCACGCACTCGCTGGTGGACTACAACCGCGCGGGCACGCCGCTGATCGAGCTGGTCACCGAGCCCGACCTGCGCACGCCCGAGGAGGCGCGCCTGTTCATGCAGAAGCTGCGCCAGATCTACCTGGCCATCGGCATTTCGGACTGCTCGATGGAGGAAGGCTCGCTGCGCTGCGACGGCAACGTGAGCCTGCGCCGTCGGGGCGATGCGCGCTTTGGCGTGAAGACCGAGCTGAAGAACATGAACAGCTTCAAGAACCTGCACGACGGCCTGGCCTACGAGATCTGCCGTCAGGCGGAGGTGCTGGAGGAGGGCGGCCTGATCTATCAGGAGACGCGCCATTGGGACCCTTCGGCGAAGCGCACGATCGTGATGCGCACGAAGGAGACGGCGGACGACTACCGGCTGTTCCCCGAGCCCGACCTGGCGCCCTACGACCTTTCGGACGCGTTCGTGGAGGGCGTGCGCGCCAAGCTGCCCGAGCTGCCCGACCAGAAGGCCGCGCGCTTCGAGCGCGATTACGGGCTGTCGGCCTACGATGCGCGTCATGTGGTGGAGCATCGCTTCACCGCGCGGTTCTTCGAGGAGGCCCTGGCCGAGGCCGGCGACAAGGCTGCCGATTTGGCGAAGCCCCTGGTGAATCTGGCGCTGAACGACCTGACCGCCCTGATGAACGTTGAAGACGGCGCCGCGCGGGCCCGCGCCTTGACCCCACGGCGCGCCGTGGAGCTCGTGAGCCTGGTGGCCAGCGGGGCCATTTCGTCGAAGCAGGGCAAGGATGTGCTGGCTGCGGTGGTGCGGGACGACTGCGATCCGGCTGCGGTGGTGGAGCAGCGCGGCATGCGCCAGGTGTCTGACCGCGGTGCCATCGAGGCCGTGGTGGCCGAGGTGCTGGCGCAGAATCCCGACAAGGTGCAGCAGTACCGCGGGGGCAAGACGGGCTTGATGGGCTTCTTCGTGGGTCAGTGCATGAAGGCCATGAAGGGCCAGGGCAACCCGCAGCTGATCAACGAGGTGCTCGGCGCCCAGCTGGGCGAGGCGTAGCGAGTCGGGCGCGCCTGCGTGGGCATGCGCGCGGCGTACGCATTCGCGTGCGGCTGTGGCCGCAGGCTTCAAGGAAGGGCCCCGACGCAGGGGATGCGTCGGGGCCCTTCGCGCGTTCCGTGCCTTGAGCGATCAGCGGTCGGTCGCGGGCCAACCCTGGGCCGCTGAGAGCCGGCCTTCGCACGGCTTCCTGCGCGTGGCTTCTCGATCGCCCGACCGAGGTCCCTACACCACCTCGGCGGGGTTCGACACGTAGCCGGCCGCGCTGACCGCAGGGCGCTCGCCCGTCCACTCCGAGCCGTCCAGCGTGGTGGCGGGCTGGGCATTGGCGCTGGGACGCACGTACAGATTCGGGCCCGTCACCGACTTCCGGGGCAACGGCGCGATGTTCGCCCGCTCGAATCCCTCGGCCACCTGGTTGGCGGGGCCGAACGACAGAGCGCGGGTGGGGCAGGCCGCCGCGCACACGGGCGTCTGACCGCGGGCCACGCGTTCGGCGCAGCCATCGCATTTCACCATGTGGTCAAGGCTGCGATCGACCACCGGCGCATGGTAGGGGCAGGCCGCCGCGCAGGCGCCGCACAGGGTGCAGCGCGGGGCGTCCACGCGCACGAAGCCCGTGCTCTCGCTTTTGACCAGGGCACCCGTAGGGCAGGCGCGCATGCAGGCGGGGTTGTCGCAGTGGTTGCACGCCACCGACACGTGGTAGCCGAACAGGCGCGGCACGGGCCTGCCGTCGGCGGACGTTTCCCAGTGCCCGCCCTCGTAGTCGTACACACGCCGATAGGTGCGGCTGGCCGGCAGGTCGTAGGCATCCTTGCAGGCCATCTCGCAGGTTTTGCAGCCGGTGCAGCGGCTTGCGTCGAATGAGAATGCGTACTGGGTCATCACAGGGCCTTCCTAACCTGTACCTGAAGCGTGTTCGCGGGTATGGCCTTCGCCAGCGGCGAGGGGTGATGCGAGGTGAGGGTGTTCGCGCATCCGCCGACGTCGATGCCGTTCTCATCCGCCTTGAACCACATGCCCTGGCCCATGGCCGTCACGCCCGGCATCACGCGGTTCGTCACCTTCGCGGAAATGCGCAGGGTGCCCGAGGGGCTGCTGACCAGCACGTCGTCGCCGGTGGCGATGCCGCGCGGGGCGGCGTCGGCGGGGTTGATCCAGAAGCCCGGCTGGTTTGCCTGGCGCAGCGTTTCCACCTGAACGAATGACGAGTGGGCATGGCCGCGCTCGTGGAAGCCCACCATCTGCAGGGGGTAGCGCTCGTCGGGTTCGCCCGTCCATCCGCCCACGGCCGGTGCGTAGATCGGCAGGGGGTCGATCACGTCGCCGGGGTCAAGCTCCCATGTGGCGGCGATCTGGGCCAGGCGCTCGGAGTAGATCTCGATCTTGCCGCTGGGGGTTTCAAGGGGGTTGGCCTGCGGATCCTTGCGGAACTTGTCGAAGGCCACCGTCGAGCCCTTCGGGTTCAGGCGGCGGTACACGCCCTGGCCCTTCAGCGTGTCGTAGGTGGGGTAGTCGTTCTTCTCGGCGGCCTCGGTATAGACGCGCCGCAGCCATCCCTCTTCGTCCAGGCCCTCGCTGAACTCGTCAAGGCAGCCCATCTCCTCAGCAAGCAGGCACAGCGACTGGTACAGGGTCTTGCGCTCGAACCGAGGCTCGCCGGCGGGCTGTCCCAAGATCAGGTAGCCCATGTCGCCGTTGTACTCTCCGGCCACGAAGTTGGGCTGTTCGACGGGCATCAGGTCGGGCAGCAGGATGTCGGCGTATGTGGCCGAGTCGGTCATCATGATGTCCCACACCACGATGAACTCGCACAGCGAGGTGTCCTTCAGGATCCGCTTCGTGCGGTTGATGTCGCCGTGCTGGTTGGTCAGGCTGTTGCCGCCGTAGTTCCAGATGAACTTGATGGGCTGCTGCAGCCGATCGACGCCCTTGATGCCGGCGTTCTTCTTGGTCAGCTCGCGACCGCGCAGCACGGCCTCGGCATACATGAACGTGGGCAGCTTGGCCTTGATGGGGTTCTTGCCCTGCGGCACGCTGATGCCGGGCAGGTTGTAGCTGCCGAATATCGAGCCGGTGTTGCCGCCCTTGATGCCCACGTTGCCCGTGAGGATCGCCAGCATGCAGATGGCGCGCGTGGTCTGCTCGCCGTTGCCCTGGCGTTGCGGCCCCAGGCCCTGCATGATGCAGCACGGCTTGGCCTCGGCGATCTGGTGGGCCAGGCTGACGATGGTGGCTTCGGGAACGTTGGTGATCGCGCTTGCCCAGGCGGGCGTCTTGGGGGTGCCGTCGGGCCCCTCGCCCAGGATATGCTGGCGGTACGACTTGTTCGCCGGCGCCCCGGCGGGAAGGCTGCCCTCGTCGTAGCCGATGGTGTACGTTTCCAGGAAGGGGCGGTCGATCAGGTTCTCGGTGATCAGCACGTAGGCGATGCCCTCCACCAGCGCGGCATCGGTGCCGGGGCGAATGGGAATCCATTCGTCGGCGTGCACGGCTGCGGTGGGCGAGAAGCGCGGGTCGATCACGATTACCTTGGCGCCGCCCTTCTCAAGGGCGCGCTGCAGGTGGAAGGTGTCGCCGGCGCCGCCCAGCTTGTTCTCGGCGAAGTTGTCGCCGAACATCACAACCAGCTTCGAGTTCACCACGTCCGACGACGAGTTGCCCGCGCGCTTGCCGTACAGGTAGGGCAGGGCCGTCTTGGTCTGGTGCGCGCTGTAGCCGCCGTCGTTGATCAGGTACCCGCCGTTCAGGTTCAGGAAGCGCCCCAGGAAGGGATTGATGTTCTTCGACTGCACGCCGGTGGCGTTGGTTATGAACACCGAGGCCGGGCCGTACTCGGCCAGGATGCGCCGGTAGTTCTCGGCGATGATGGAGATGGCCTCCTCCCAGCTGATGCGTTCGAACTTGCCCTCGCCGCGCTCGCCCACGCGCTTCATGGGGTAGCTGAGACGATCGGGATGGTTGAGCACTTGGCGGATCGAGCGGCCGCGCAGGCAGGCGCGGATCTGGTGGCTGCCGTAGGCGTCGTCGCCGGTGGAATCCGATTCGACCCGCACCACCTGGCCGTCTGATACGCTCAGGCGCAGGGCGCAGCGTCCGTAGCAGTTCGGCGAGCAGTGCCCCCACACCACGCTGTCAATGCGGGGCTCGGCCTGCTCATCCATCGGGCGTGCGCTCTGGCTGCGCGGCGAGCATCCGCTTCCGAACAGGGCCAGCGCTCCCAGCCCTGCGGCCCCGCCCAGGAAGGCGCGGCGATCAAAGCGACATTCGGTCATGTCCCCCCTCTCCGACACCCGTTCGCGCGCGCGAAGCGCACCCGAGACGGGTGGCGATGGCTCTCTTTTTTTGCTCATGCAGAAAACGTTGGTGCCCGAATGGGCGAGTCGGAATCCCCTTCCCCCTGGCAGATCGTCCCCCGATGCAGTATTCGGCGGACGCAGGCGGCTCTCTCTGAACCCGACGGCGCAGAGTATAGCCCACGCCGAAACGGGGTTCGGAGACATTGCGGGGGCGATTGATCGACGTTTGCGTGACATGTGCGGCCATGCTGATGCGCCTCCGCCGCACGTCGCAGCGCAGGGCGGGGAAGCGAGAGAGGGGGGAGGAGGGGCCGCGGGGGGTTGAGGCGGATCGAGGAGGGCGCGCGGGTCGTTCGAAGCGCGCATCCGCTTTGTGCGAGGCCCCTTCGTGCGCGTGCGCCGCGTGCGTGGCGGCGAAGGGCGCTGGCGAGGTGACGGCTTGGCTACCGAGGGCGAATCGCGGAAAAGGCGCGCTACAATCCATTCGATTTCGGTCTGCGTTGCGTGCGGGCGTTTCTGCGACGCTCCCAGGCAGGCGCGGATCAGGTGCGCGGTCGGGTCGGTGCGCTTGCGCCCTCTGGCCGCCGACGGCGCGCTTCGCACGCGCTGCCTTCTGTCGCTCAATCGTGCCGGCGGCCTCTGCGCTGCATCTGCGCGCGCATGTCGGTAAGGAACCTTCCATGGACCTTTCTCTGATCGCCTCTGCCGCCGTGGCGGGCCTGCTGTCGTTCTTCTCGCCGTGCATCCTGCCG
The DNA here is from genome assembly GCA_013201155.1 of Berryella wangjianweii. Taxonomy (GTDB): domain Bacteria; phylum Actinomycetota; class Coriobacteriia; order Coriobacteriales; family Eggerthellaceae; genus Berryella; species Berryella wangjianweii. The sequence continues at coordinate 1,528,766 of CP053716.1, forward strand.
CTTCTGCCCGTGTATCTGGGCGTGCTTACCACCGATGCCGACCAGCGGCAGCTGGGGCCGCTGCGCCGCTCGGCCAACACCCTGGCCTTCGTGCTGGGCATCAGCTTCGTGTTCGTGGCCTTGGGGGCGGGCTCCAGCGCCCTGGGCGCGGCGGTGTCCAGCCCGTATCTGGCCATCGCGCTGGGGCTTGTGGTGTTCGCGTTCGGCCTGCATCTGGCAGGGGCGCTCAGCATTCCCTTCTTGAAGCTGGAGCGTCGTGCCGACCTGGGGAAGATCAGCGGCAAGGGCGTGGCCGGCGCCTTCGTGCTGGGCCTGGCGTTCTCGTTTGGGTGGACGCCCTGCGTGGGGCCGATCCTGGGAACGATTCTGGCCCTGGCCGCCGACCAGGGGAGCGTGGCGGCCGGCGCGGGTCTGCTGCTGGTGTACGCCCTGGGGCTCAGCCTGCCGTTCGTGTGCATCTCGGTGGCATCCGGCTTCTTCCTGGCCAAGCTGAAGGCCCTTCATCGTCACCTGGGGGCCATTCAGCGCATCGGCGGCGCGCTGATCGCCATCATGGGTTTGTGGATGGTGTTCAGCCAGGTGAACGACTTGATGGTGCGCAACGTGGCGCTGCAGGACCAAGCGGCCTACGAGGCCGAGCTGGCGGCGCAGGGCCAGGGGTCGTCCGATGCGGATGCGACGCGGCTGATCGCCGGCGCCCAGGGCGTGAAGGCCGGCGACGCCGACCCGTCGGGCGTGTCGTCGGCGTGGAAGAACGTCGCCCTCACCGACCTGGACGGACAGGTGCATCGCCTCAGCGAGTTCAGGGGCCGCCCGCTGTACTTCGAGTTCTGGGGCAGCTGGTGCACCAGCTGCGTGGAGGACCTCGACCAGCTGACCGAGGTGTATCGCAGGCATCGCGATTCCAACGTGCAGATCACCTCGCTGGTGGTGCCCAACTCGTTCGGCGAGAAGAGCCCCGAGGACTTCGTGGCCTGGGCGCGCGATCGCGGCGTCGAGATCCCGGTGCTGATGGACACGAAGGGCTCGCTGAGCAGCTATCTGGGGCTGAATGCATTTCCCACCTCGGTGTTCGTGAGCAGCGACGGCACCATCGCGCGCATTCGCGTGGGGGCCATCGAGCCGGCCGAGCTGGACCGGCTGCTCTCCGAGCTGAGCTAGGCGCCTGCGGGCCGCGTCGATCGGCGCCCGCGCAATGAGGGGGTCGCGCGATCGCATACCGTTGATCGACGGTTCCCACAGGGGGGTTTCGCGCGCCGTATACTTCGTTGCCAGGAATTCTGCGATCCTCATCCTGCCTGTTTCTGCTGCACTCATCTTCCATGATGCAAGGCGCCTTCAGAGGGAGCGCGCTTATGCGCGCACGCATTGTCACTTCGTCTTGAAAGAGGAATCGGATATGGAATCGATCTCTCGTCGTCATTTCGGAAAGCTTGCCGCGGCTTCGGCGGCCTCGGCCGTGGCGGCCGTGGCCCTTGCCGGCTGCACGTCGCCGAAGACCCAGCCTGCGGCCTCGTCCACCCAGCCTGCAGCCCAGCCTGCAGCCGCCCCCGCAGGCGTTCCCGTCGCCGCCAAGGTGGCCGATGCGAAGCGCGTGGTGGGCACCGTCACCACCACGGTGAACCTGTCGTCGTATCCTGCCGGCCAGGCCGCCCGCGTGTGGCTGCCCATCGCTCGCGACTTCGACTACCAGGCCATCGACACCATTCAGTTCAGCGCGCCGTCGGCCAAGGTTGCCGAGGTGAATCAGGACGCCGAGGGCAACAAGATGCTGTACGTGGAGTGGGCGGCCGATGCCGACCCGGCCTCGCGCACGGTCGAGATGAGCTTTCACGCCAACCGCGTCGAGCGTCAGCGCCCCAACATCGTTGACGACGGCAAGGCCCTGCCCTCCAGCTTGGATGCGTTCCTGACGGGCTCGAAGCTGGTGCCGATCAACGACCAGGTGGTCGAGGCCGCCAAGGAGATCGTGGGCGACCGCCAGAGCGGGCTTGAGAAGGCCTACGCCATTTATCAGTGGATCATCGAGAACATGAACCGCGACGAGGGCGTCGAGGGCTGCGGTCAGGGCGACGTGTGCGCTCTGCTGTCCACGAAGTCGGGCAAGTGCACCGACATCAACTCGGTGTTCGTGGGCCTGTGCCGCGCGGTGGGCGTGCCCGCGCGCGAGCAGTTCGGCGTGCGCATGAACGCCGACAAGATCACGGGCAACCAGCACTGCTGGTGCGAGTTCTACGTGTCGGGCACCGGCTGGGTGTCGGCTGACGCCGCCGACGTGCTGAAGGCCGTGCTGAAGGGCGGATGGACCAAGGACGCTCCCGAGACCAAGGAGAAGGCCGACTTCTTCTGGGGCAGCCTGGACGCCCAGCGCGTGCAGCTGTCGTTCGGCCGCGACGTCACCCTGGCGCCCGCTCACACGGGCGAGCCGCTGAACTACTTCGGTTACCCCTACGGCGAGGTGGATGGCAGCGCGCTTGACTACTACGACCCCGAGAACTTCTCGTACGCCATGACCTTCAAGGCCGACGAGGCGTAGGGTCCCGCGCGGCGCGAGGGTTCGACGCAGCTGGGGCCTTGGTGAGGCGCGAGGCTGAGGGCTGCGGCCCGGCTATTCGGAGCGGGTGGCTGCGGCTGCGGCAGCCGCGCACCCATGCGGCGGTGGCTGCCAGTCGGCTCTCTTGGCAAGGGAGGCCGAACGGAGGGGGAGGGCGCGCGTCGCCTTCCCCCTCCGCCGTCTTCGGCCGCTCGTTTCGCGCTCGCCGCATTCCGGCGGCGTGACGGTCGCGCCGGCTGCCGGTGCGCGTCGGTTACCCTTTTGGCGGCCGGCTGCGTCGCGTGCTGCACTACTATGGGACGAACGCATTTCGCGCATCGCGGGCTATTCGCGTCCCTGCGGCGCGACGGCAGGGAAGGAGCGCCCCATGAGCAAGGCTGACGAGCTGTTCGTTTCGATGTGCCGCACGATCTTGGATCACGGCACCACCACCGAGGGCGAAGTGGTGCGCCCGCGGTGGGACGATGGGGCCCCTGCCTACGCCATCAAGGCCTTCGGCATCACGAATCGCTACGACCTGCGGCGGGAGTTTCCTGCCCTCACCCTGCGTCCCACGGCCCTGAAGTCGGCCATGGACGAGGTGCTGTGGATCTACAGCAGGAAGTCGAACAACATCAACGATCTGAACAGTCATATCTGGGATCAGTGGGCCGACGAGTCGGGCTCGATCGGCAAAGCGTACGGCTATCAGATCGCTCAGCGCTCTTGCTATGCGGAGGGCGAGTTCGACCAGATGGATCGCGTGCTGTACGACCTTGAGCACACCCCGTTCTCGCGGCGCATCATCACCAACATGTACACGTTCAGCGACCTTCACGAGATGAACCTGTACCCGTGCGCCTACAGCGTCACCTACAACGTCACGCAGGAGGCAGGCGACGAGCGGCTGACCCTGAACATGGTGCTGATGCAGCGCAGCCAGGACGTGCTGGCGGCCAACAACTGGAATGTGGTGCAGTACGCCCTGCTGCTGATGATGGTGGCTCGGCACGCGGGCATGGTGGCGGGCGAGCTGCTTCACGTGATCGTCGATGCGCACATCTACGACCGGCATGTGCCGCTGGTGCGCGAGCTGATCGAGCGGCCTCAGCACCCGGCGCCGCGCGTGTCGCTGAACCCCGAGGTCAGGAACTTCTACGACTTCACCACCGATGACCTGATCGTGGAGGATTACGTGGCCGGGCCCCAGATCAAGGGCATTCCCGTTGCCGTGTAGGCGCGCAGGAGAGGAGCGTTTCGTGACGCAGCTGAAGGCGATCGTGGCAGTGTGCGACGACTGGGGCATCGGCCTGAACGGCGACATGGTGGTGAGCAATCGCGCCGATATGCGGCATTTCGTCCGCAGCACCGCAGGCCATGCGATCGTCATGGGGCGCCGAACCCTTGAGAGCTTCCCGGGGGGGCGTCCGCTTCCCAATCGGCGCAACATCGTGCTGTCGCGCGATGCCGCGCTCTGTCCCGAGGGCGTGGAGGTGGTCGGCTCGCTGCCCGCGCTGCTGCAGGCGCTGGAGGGCGAAGAGGTGGCCTGGGTGGTCGGCGGCGGTGAGGTGTACCGCCTGCTGCTGCCGTACTGCGACGAGGCCGTGGTGACGAAGAACCACGTGATTCGGCCTGCGGATACCAGCTTCCCGAACCTGGACGAGAGCGCGGAGTGGCGCCTGGAGGCCCGCACCGAGCCTGCGACCATCGGCTCCGGCGAGGGCGATGAGGGCGTGACGTACTCGTTCTGCACGTATCGTCGCACGGGCGCGCCCGCGTCGTAGCTGCGCATCTCCGCATCGTTGCACCGCCGCGCCGTCGTACCGTCGCGCTGTTGCACGGGGAGCTTGCGCCGCAGCCGCTTTTTGGCGAACGCCCCAGCGCCGCTTTTGCTGAATAGTCGCTCGCGGCCTCGCCGATACGTCGTCCCGCTGCCCTGTCGCCCCGCCGCCTTGCCGCCGGATTCGGCGCCGGGCTCGTCGCTGTCCTCCCGACGATTTCTCGCCGAGCGCCGGTGCCGGTTTCATGGCGTTCGCCGCCGTGCGTCGTTCGCCGAGCATGTGTCGTTTCGTCGTTGCGCACCGCCTGCCGGATGCTCGTCGGCCGCTGGTCGCCTCGTCCGAGATATCGCTTTTCCTTGCGCTTGACATGCGTTTGGGCTATCATACCCACAGTTTTCGAGCCCCGGCGCCTGGGGCGTTTCCGTACCGCTATGCCAAAGGGCAGGATCTCATCTTCATTCATGAACAGGGCCGCATGCGCGTGTGCGCCGTGCGGCTTTCATGCCGAAACCGGTGCGCGTGCGCGAGCGTCGCACCCCGATACAAGGAGGACACGTGAAGTTCTTTCTGGATACGGCCGACCTCGCCGAGATCGAGGAGGCGGCCAGCTGGGGCGCGCTTGCCGGCGTCACGACCAACCCCTCGCTGTACGCGAAGATAGGCGGCAAGCTGGACGATTTCCACGCGCACATCAAACGCATCTGCGACCTGGTGGATGGCCCGGTGTCGGCTGAGGCGGTCTCCACCACGCGCGATCAGATCGTGCGCGAGGGTCGCGAGCTGGCGGCTCTGGCCCCCAACGTGGTGGTGAAGATCCCCACGATGGTGGAGGGTCTTGCGGCCACGCGCACCCTTGCCGACGAGGGCATTCCCGTGAACATGACCTTGTGCTTCTCGGTTCCCCAGGCACTGCTGGCCGCTCGTGCCGGCGCGCGCTACATCAGCCCGTTCATCGGCCGTTTCGATGACATCGCTGACGATGGCCTGGGTCAGCTGGCCAATGTGGTGGCCGCGCTGGGCAACTACGACTTCTCGCAGTCCACGGTGGGCGGCCAGCAGGTGGAGGTGATCGCGGCCTCGGTGCGCAGCGCGCACCACGTCACCCAGTCGGCCCTCATGGGCGCCGACATCGCCACCGTTCCCTTCGGCGTGCTGAAGAAGATGGTGCAGCATCCGCTGACCGATCGCGGGCTTGAGTCGTTCATGAGCGACTGGGAGAAGGTCAAGAACGCATGAGCGAATCCATCGATTTCGACATGGCGCCCGAGCCGTCCGTGAAAAGGCCCCGCCGCACCACCTCGGCTACGATCGACGTCGCCGATCCCGCGGCGGCTCCCGCGAAGCGCGGCCCCGGGCGTCCTCGCAAGACCGCGCAGCCTGAAGGCGACCAGGCTGTCGCCCCGGTGAAGCGCGGTCCCGGTCGCCCGCGGAAGGCTTCGTCACCCGAGGCCGAGGAGGGCGGCGCCGAGAGCGCTCCGGTGAAGCGCGGCCCCGGCCGCCCGCGCAAAAGCGCGCTTCCCGACCCTTCCGCCCCCGACGCCGCCGCAGGCGGCACTGCCGGCGAGGCCTCCGAGGCCGCTTCCGCGAAGCGCGGCCCCGGCCGCCCGCGCAAAAGCGCGCTTCCCGCCGAGGCCGGCGATGCGGGCGAGCGGCCGCGTCGCCGCACCCATGCCCGCATCGAGGGCGTGACCGAGGGCCCCGCCTCCGCTTCCGCCTCCTCTGCCGACGGGTCCGCGACCTCCGATGAAGCCGGGCGCACCCGCCGCGATGAGAGCCGCGGCTCGTCCCGCAACGGATCGGCCCCCGCATCGCGCAACGGCTTCCGCAAGGACTTCAACGGCCGATCGGGCCAGCAATCCCGCAACAATCAGAAGCAGGGTCGCCACGGCGGCAACCGGCGCAACGAGCGCGAGATGGCGCCCAGCGTCACGCGCGAGGAGCTTTCCGAGCTGAAGGTGGCCGATCTGCGCGCCCGCGCAACCGAGCTGGGCCTGGACGGCGCCGGCGTGAAGAAGGCCGAGCTGGTGGAGCTGGTGTTCGAGGCCACGGCGCGCGCCGAGGGCTTCCGCGAGGTGTCCGGCGTGCTGGACGTGCTGTCCGACGGCTATGGGTTCCTGCGCACCTCGGGCTATCTGCCGGGCGAGGGCGACTGCTATGTGGGCACGGCCCTGATCAAGCGCAACCACCTGCGCAAGGGCGATTTCCTGGTGGGTCAGACCCGCCCCGCCCGCCCCAACGACAAGTTCCCCGCGCTGCAGCGCATCGACACGGTGAACGGCATCGCGCTTGACCAGCTGGGGTCGCGTCCCCGCTTTGCGGACCTCACGCCGATCTACCCCTCCGAGCGCCTGGTGATGGAGCACGGGGCCGCTACCTACACGTCGCGCGTGATCGACCTGGTGGCGCCTATCGGCAAAGGCCAGCGCGGACTGATCGTGTCGCCCCCGAAGGCCGGCAAGACCAGCGTGCTGAAGGACATCGCGGCCTCGATCAGCGCGAACAATCCTGAGGTGCACCTGATGTGCCTGCTGGTGGACGAGCGCCCCGAAGAGGTTACCGACATGCAGCGCTCGATCAAGGGCGAGGTGATCTCGTCTACCTTCGACATGCCGGCCGACAACCACATCGCGGTGGCCGAGATGGTGATCGAGCGCGCCAAGCGCATGGTGGAGTGCGGCGCCGACGTGGTGATCCTGCTGGATTCGATCACCCGCCTCGCGCGCGCCTACAACCTGGCGCAGCCCGCTTCGGGCCGCGTGCTTTCGGGCGGCGTCGATTCCACGGCCCTGTATCCGCCCAAGCGCTTCCTGGGCGCCGCGCGCAACATCGAGCACGGCGGCAGCCTCACCATTCTGGCGTCGGCTTTGGTGGACACCGGGTCGAAGATGGACGAGGTGATCTTCGAGGAGTTCAAGGGCACGGGCAACATGGAACTCAGGCTTGACCGCGCCCTGGCCGATCGCCGCGTGTTCCCGGCCATCGACCCGGTGACCAGCGGCACCCGCAAGGAGGACCTGCTGATGGACGCGCAGGTGGCCCCGCTGGTATGGGCGGTACGCCGCATCCTGGCCAACATGAACAGCACCGAGCGCGCTATGGACACGCTGATCAAGTCGCTGAAGCAGACCGACACCAACGAGGAGTTCCTGCTGCGCACGGCACGCAAGGCTCAGCAGTCGAAGGGCGAGGGCATGTCGCTGTAGCGGCCCGAGGCCCGTGGCGCGACCTCGATCGCGTCCTGCGGCCTTTGCGTGCAGGCGGCGCGTCCGCTTGCGATGCATGCGATGGCGAAGGGGGAGGGGCCGCGCGCCTCTCCCTCTTTCGCGGCTTTCGGGCATGTCCTTGCGCCCTTTCACGCGCATCCCTGGGCGCGCCCTCTTTCGCGGCTCCTCGGCGTGACGGCCCAATTAACCGCACGCCCTCCCTTTCAATTCACGTTAGCTGCGCTACTATGGGCCCGTACAATTAGATGAGGTGAACTTGTGTTCGCGCGCAGATGCCCCCGACCCGATGCAGCGGGCCTTGTGGCAACGGCGAACCGAGCAACCCCTGGACAAGGAGAAACGATGGTGAAGACGCCTGAACGCGCCGCTTCGGCGCGCGATGTCTCGCGCACGGCCTTTCTGAGCGGCCTGTGCGGCAGCCTGGCACGCAAGGGGGCGGCCGTTCTGTCGGCGCTGGCTTTGGCCGTCGTCGGCTTGGCACCCTTGGGCGATAGCGCGGCCCACGCCGACGAGGCCCCTGGCGCCCTGTGGGCCGTGGGGTTCGGAGCCGACGGCACCGGCACGGTGAGGTCGTCCACGCTGGTTCAGGTGGACGCGGTGTTCGACGCCGTGCAGCTGGATGACGGCTCGGTAGTGGCTGCGGCCATGTTCGACGGCAAGGGGATGACGGGCGTGCCGGGCGCCAAGGGACTGTGCGATGCGGCCCTGGCGTTCTACGGGCCCGACCGCAAGCTCACCAAGACGGTGTACGTGGGCGGCAAGGACAACGACTCGTTCCAGGGCATCGCCCGAACCGCCGCAGGCGGTTACGTGGCGGTGGGCTGGACGGGGTCCGGCTCGACCGATGGCGACTTCGCAGGCATGGTGAAGAAGGGCCCGGCCAAGAAGTGGGACGCTGTGATCTGCCTGTTCGACGCCGAGGGCAACCTGCAGAAGAAGGCCCTGATCGGCGGTGCCGGAAAGGATGCGTTCAACAAGGTGGTGCAGACCTCCGACGGCGGCTTCGTGGCCGTGGGCTACACCGAGTCAACCGACGGCGACTTCGCCGGCGACAAGACGGGGGACGATCGCGACGGCCTGATCGTGAAGTACAGCGCCGACCTTCAGATGGAGTGGAAGCACGTGCTGAAGGGCACGGGCAAGGTGGGCAAGTCCAAGGCCCTCGAGTCGCTGAACGGCGTGGTGGCCGTGGATGACGGCGTGGTGGCCGTGGGCACGACGGGAAGCTCCGACGGCGATTTCGACAACCTGGGTCGCGGCAAGTACGACGGCGTGGTGGCGAAGTTCTCGAACGACGGCGTGAAGCAGTGGGTCAAGACGTACGGAGGCGCGGAGAACGACTCCTTCTACGGCGTGGCCCGCGACACCGACGGCTGCGGCATGGTCATCGCCGGCGAGACGTCGTCCACCGACGGCACCTTCGCCGGTCAGGCGGCCACCGAAAAGCCGAAGGGCGCGGTGGTGCGCATCGACGGCGAGGGCAACGTGATGTTCGCCACGGCCCTGAGCAGCGAAGCCGACACCACGGCGGTGAAGGCCCTGCCCACGAAGTCGGGCTACCTGGTTTCCGGCACCTTCAACGGAAGCGCCGGCACCTTCGCCGACGTGCCCTCGAAGGGCGGGCGCGACGCCTACGTGGCCTCGATGTCGATTGACGGCACCGTGCAGAAGATCGTGTCGTTCGGCGGCGACTCGGACGACTTCGTCGAGAACATGGTGCCCGGCGTGAACGGCACCCATCTGCTGACGGGCACGTTCAAGAGCGCCTCGTTCGAGGGCGCGGCGCTTCAGGGCAGGTTCCAGGGCTTCGCCATGGGCTTCGCTGACAGCCTGTTCCAGGAACAGCAGCAGCAAGGCCAGGTGCTACCCGTGGAGGCGTACCATCTGAGCGAGGACAGGCCCTCGATGATGGCGGCGATGCTGCACAAGACGGCCTACGCCCAGCGCGTGGGCGATGCGTACCAGGTGACGGTGTACTTCGTGCCGGCAACGATCATGGGGTCGAGGCAGCATCCCGATAGGCAGGGAGCGGCCCTGTTCGACCGCGCAGGCGACGGCAGCCTGGTGGCGGCTGACAGCGACGTGTACGACCCGACCACCCAGGTGCGCGCGGTCACCATGACCCTGTCGGCCGAGCGCCTGGCCAAGCCGGTGCGCTTCTCGTTCGAGGGCATGATGGGCGGCGGCATTCGCCTGATGTTCGACCCCGACTCGATGGTGGAGGGCCTTGCGCCCGACTTCCCCAAGGTGACGGTGAAGGCCACCGACTATCCCTTCTCGAAGAAGTTCGCGGTGGGCGGCTCCGGTGCCGACACGCCCAGCGAGATGGCCCTCACGCCCAACGGGACGTATGTGGTAGTGGGCTCTACCTCGTCGAACGACCAGGACTTCACGGGACGCAAGCCGGTGGTCTCAAGCGCCTTCGTGGCTGAATACGACGCCGAAGGTCAGCTGCTGCGGGCCACGACGCTGAGCGGCGCGAAGCGCGCCGGCGCCCTCAGCGTGTCGATGGACGCCGATGGCGGGTACTTCGTGTCGGGATTCCTGCAGGATGACGAGGGTGCGGCTCCTTCGGGCGACTTCGCCGCGCTTGCCGGCGCCTCCTCGTACGGCGGTCGCAACGGCTTCGTGGCCAAATACGACGCAAGCGGAAGCCTGGTGTGGATGAAGGGCCTGATGGCCTCGGGCACCTGCCAGCTGCAGAAGGTGCGCGCCACCTCTGACGGCGGCTGCATCGCCCTGGGCACGATGATGGCCCCAGCCGGCGGGGCGGCCTACGAGGGCCCCTACGCCGATGAGCTGAAGGGCCTGGTGAACTTGGCGGTGATCAAGTACGCTGCCGACGGGTCCGAGCAGTGGCACCAGGTGCTGTCGGCGCCGGGCGGCATCGTCGATTCCAGCGGAGGCCTGGTGTGCCAGCCCGACGGGTCGTACGTGGTGGTGAGCCAGTTCTCTGCCGCAGCCGGCTCCTTCTCCGAGGCCGAGCGCTTCGGCGGCATGTTCGACGTGTGCGCCATGGGCCTGAGCGCCACGGGCCAGCGCACCTTCACCGCTTACTACGGTGGCAACGCCGACGACAACGTGTCCGCAGCCATCCCCACTTCCGACGGCGGATTCGCCTTCGTGGGCGACACCAAGTCCAGCGACGGCACCTTCGCCGGCAAGGACAACGCCTTCGACAACGCCTACGTGGTGAAGTGCGACGCTCAGGGCGCGGTGCAGTGGGCGCGCACGGTGAAGTCGTCGAAGGCCAGCGGCTTCGATGCGATCGCCGAGACCGACGACGGCTACGTGGCCCTGGGAACCTCGGCCGGCGCCGACCACGATTTCCAGAATCTCGCGCGCGGCGAAGACGACGCCTTCGTGGCGCGTCTGGGCAAGGACGGCTCGGTGGCCAGCCTGAAGAACATCGGCGGTGCCCGCGCCGATCACGGGACGGACATCGCGCACCTGGGCGATGGGCGGTTCGCCGCGCTGGTGTCCACCGCCTCCAGCGACGGCGACATGGCCAATCTGGCCCGCGGTCGCAACGACGGCCTGGTGCTTGCGTCGGTGGACCCCAAGCCCCTGACGGATGCGGTGAAGCAGGCTCAGGCGGTGCTGGACGAGACGGTTCAGTCGGCTGACGGTGCGGGCGTGAGGCCGGGTTCGTACTGGGCCCCGGCCGCTGCGCACACGCGCTTGAGCGAAGTGCTGACCCAGGCCCGCGTGTCGGTGCGGTCCGCCGACACCACGGCCGAGGGCTTCGCCCGCGCAGCCGAGCAGGTGTCCCAGGCGCTTGAGGCCTTCAAGGCCGAGCGCAAGCAGGCTGCGTCTGCGGACAAGCCCAAGCCGGGCCCCGACCCCGCGCCCGAGCCCGGCGGCTGGAGCCTCCCGAAGCGCCTTGCCGGCCCGGTGGCCCTTGACACCATGGCGCGCATCGTCGAGGAAGGCTGGTCTGACGGCCAGCAGGCGGACACCGTGGTGGTGGCCACCCTTGAGGGCTACTGGGATGCCCTGGCGGCCTCGGCGCTGGGCGGCACCCAGCGCGCGCCGATCCTGCTGACGGCTTCCAACCAGCTTTCTGCGCAGGCCAAACAGCAGATCGAGCGGCTTTCCCCGAAGCGCGTCTACATTGTGGGCGGCGAGGCGGCGGTGTCCGCCGCGGTCGAGGAGGCCCTGCGCCCCCTTGCGGGCGAGCGGGGCGTGAAGCGTCTTGCCGGCCCCACGGCCGTGGGAACCGCGCTGGCCATTGCCGAGGAGGTGCGGGGGCAGACGACCGACACCGCGTCCGACACCTGCGTGATCGCCACGGTCAACGGCTACTACGACGCCCTGTCGGTGGGTCCGTATGCCTACGCGAAGAAGGCGCCGGTGTACCTGGCCGGCCCCGACGGCACGCTGAGCGGAGAGACCCTTGCCGCCATCCGCGACGCGGGGTATCGCCGCGTGGTGATCGCGGGCGGCACGGCCGCGGTTGCCGCGCAGGTGGATGTTGAGGTGGCGGATGCGCTGGGCATCGCTCGGGCGAAGGTGGTGCGCCTTGCCGGACAGAACGCCTGGAGCACCTCGGCCCTGGTTGCCAAGTTCGCCATGAGCGAGGGCCTGGGCGTGTCGCATCTGGCCGTGGCCGACGGAAACGGCTACTGGGATGCGCTGGCGGGTGCGGCCCTGTGCGGCATGAAGAACTCGGTGCTGGTGCTGGTGCCCCATGACGGGCCTGCGGCCGCGGGCGATGCGTTCGGGTACGACCCGCACTGCATCGACGAGGTGGTAAGGCCCAACGGGGCGAAGATCACGCACCCGTACGTGTTCGGCGGAACCAGCGCGGTTCCCGGATCGACCTTCGAGGCGTTCGCAACCGCGCTGTCGTAGCGATGGCCCGATGAAGCGGGGCGAGGCTCCTGCCTGGCGGGAGGGCTCGTTCCGCTTTTCGGTTGCCCGTCGCCCCCTGTTTTCTCTCATCCCGCACGAGCCGTTGTGCTGCGCTAATATAAGCGCATAGAATTAGACACGGAGAACTTAATGCGATTCCGCGCCCTTGCGGGGGAGGGAATCGCAGGAACCGATCAGCCCGAGGGCGCCGCAAGGCGCCCTCCCGCACTAAGGACGACCCGATGACCAACCGACCCCTCTTCACCTGCGGGCGCGCCTCCCTGGCCGCCTGCCTGGCCGTGACGCTGGCCCTTCCGCCAAGCATGGCGCAGGCCGACGAGCAGCCCGCCTCGTCGTCATCCGCTGCGACAGCGCCCGCGCCCCGCGAGGGGCGCCCCGCCACCGCGAGTGCGGCGCCCGGCATCGAGGCCCAGAAGGCCGAGGCCCGCAGCCTTGACGCGAAACCCGCGCCTGCCCTGCCCACGGCTGCGGAGCTGGGCGGAGCCGTCGATCCCCGGAACGAGCCCGCTGTGGGCCCGGACGAGCGCAGCCCGTTCAGCACCGAGCAGCTGCTTTCCTACGCAGGGTCCGACCCCGAGCCCTACGGCGACCCCGCCTCCGCCTCGCCGGAGGCCGAGCGCGCCGAGCAGGCCTCGGATGACGAGCCGGTGGTGATCGTCGTGCAGCTTGAGCCCGAGGCGCAGCCGCCGACGGGCCCTCTGGCGTTCTTCAGCGCGAAATCAAGCGTGCGCGACACGGCCAAGCGCGGCATCCGCCGCCTTGCCTCCGAGGCGGGTGCGGACGCGTCCATCCCGCGCGAGACCCCCGCGCTGGCCAACGGCTGGAACCTGTTCTCGGCGCCGGAGACGGCCGACGATCCCGACCTGCGCGAGTACTTCCACGTGATCGAGGGCTTCACCGTCAAGGCCCCGGCCTCGATGGTGGACGACATCCGCGCCCTTGAGGGCGTGCGCAACGCCTTCGTCGAGCGCTCGTACCGTCCGGCGGAGGTCCCGCGTGCCGCAGCGGCGGATGCCCAGGCGACGCCGCAGGCCCTGGAGCCGCAGGCTGACGGCTCCACCGCCCGCGAGAACCAGGCGGCCCTCAGCATGACCGGCGCCGACCGCCTTTCCCAGAAGGGCGACGGCACCGTGGTGGCGGTGATCGACTCGGGCGTGGACACCGCGCACACGGCCTTCTCGGGCGACCTCGACGACGACACGCTGGCCCTGACGCGCGACCGCCTGAAGGACCTGCGCGGCGACCTGAGCGAGGACGGCAAGGGCGCGACCTACGTCAGCGAGAAGATCCCGTTCGCCTACGACTACGCCGACCACGACAGCCAGGCCACCCCACTGTACGGCAACCGGAGCCACGGAACGCACGTGGCCGGCATCGCCACGGCAAACGCCGGCGAGACGCGCGGCACGGCTCCGAACGCCCAGCTGCTTGCCATGAAGGTGAGCCGCGACCTTACCGGCGACATCTTCGACTCCGCGATTCTGGCCGCCCTGGACGACTGCGCGGTGCTGGGCGCCGACGTGGTGAACCTGTCGCTGGGCTCCGACGGCGGCTTCAGCGACGAGGCGGCCAACACCTTCAGCGACGCCTTCGACGCCCTGCGCGACCGCGGTGCCGTGGTGTCGGTGGCCGCCGGCAACTCCTACAGCGCGGCTCAGGGCAACCTGTCGGGCTCCAGCCGCCCGTACGCGACCGACCCCGACAGCGGCATCGCGTGCAGCCCCGGCACGCTGGCCACGGGTCTGGCGGTGGCCAGCGCCAACAATGCGGTGGGCAACTCGTACTTCACGGCCTCCGACGGCGCGACGATTCCCTTCGTGCCCGGCACCCTGCTGGCCAACGCCGTGGGCAAGTCGATCGACGCCGCCCTGGCCGACCGCTCGTACCGGTACCTGGATGCCGGCAAGGGCCTCATGTCCGACGTCAGGCGCCTGCGCGGCGAGAACCCCCAGGGCTTTTCGGACAAGATACTGCTGCTTGAGGACGACGAGGTTGACGACCAGGGCCGCATCCTGCTGACTGCCCAGCGCGTGGAGAACCTGGCCACGCTGCGACCCGCCGCCATCGTGGTGTTCCCGCGCACCGAGCGCGAGCTTTCCCCGCTGAACGTCGGCACGGTGTCCACCGTGCCCGCGGTGTGCATCACCCGGGCCGATGGCCTGAAGCTGCGCGGGCTGAGCCAGCAGACCCTGGCCTTCAAGCCCAACAGCGCCCTTCCCCCCGCGGGGACGTACCGCGTCAGCGACTTCTCAAGCTGGGGCCCCTCTCCCGAGCTTGCCCTGAAGCCCGAGATCATGGCCCCGGGCGGCAATATCTGGGCTCCGATCCTGAAGGACAGGTACGGCTTCAAGTCGGGCACCTCCATGGCCACGCCCTACGTGGCCGGCGTGAGCGCGGCCATGGAGCAGTTCATGCGCCAGACCCCGCGCTACGCGTCGCTGTCCGGCCCCGATCGGGCCGCGCGCGCCACGCAGCTGCTGATGAGCACCGCTACCCCGCTTGAGCTGCCTGGCGGCTCGGGCGCCTACTACTCCCCGCGCCAGCAGGGCGCCGGCCTGATCGCGCCCCTGGCGGCCCAGGCCACCCAGGCGTACCTCAGCGTGGCGGGAACCGCCGGCGAGCGCCCGAAGGCCGAGCTGGGCGAGAGCGCTCAGGGAACCTGGACGTTCACCGTGCGCGTGCACAACCAGTCCGACACCCCGCTGACCTTCGAGCCCCGCACGGCGGCGCAGTCGGAGGGCGTGGAGAACGGCCTGTTCAACCAACGACCGCAGAACTACGCCGGCAACGGCATCACGGTGACCTACCAGGGCGCGGGCTACGACGCCGCCTCGAACCGCCTGACGGTGGCCCCGGGAACCACCGAGCTCAAGGTGACCCTCACCTGCGAGCAGTCGTTCAAGGACGCCATGGCCGCTGCCGTGAACGGCACCTTCGTGGACGGCTTCCTGTTCCTGAAGCCGGTGGGCGCGGGTCAGCAGCTGTCGCTGCCTTTCCTGGGCTTCTACGGCGCATGGAACGCAGCGCCCGTGTTCGATGCCTCGCTGTACGGGGGCCAAGCCCCTCATCTGGTGTCAACCAAGCTGATGAACGGCAGCACCGGCTATCCGCTGGGGCTGAACCCGCTCGACCCCACGGCGCATGCGCGCGCCCTGAGCGGAAACTACACCAGCGTGGACGGCTCGAAGCTGGTGGTGTCCAACCAGAACTTCCCGATCCAGAAGTGGAAGATGCCCGCGTCGCCGAACCAGGCCCTGCCCAACACGGGCCTGCTGCGCGGCGCGAAGAGCCTTGAGTACCGCTACGTGCGCGTGTCGGATGGCGAGGTGGTGCGCAGCTACCGGTACTCGTATCTGTCGAAGTCGAAGTACCTGGCCGCGAAGGGCGGCGCGACCGTTCCCGAGGACACGCTGCGGCGCCTGCCGCTTTTCAACGGCCTGGACAAGGATAGCCTGAAGCTTACCGACGGGGCGTATCGCCTGGACATCGTGGCCACCACGGCCGGCCCGGGATCGACGGAGCGCACGCAGTCGATTCCCTTCACCTACGACACCACCGATCCTCGGATGACGCGCCCGCGCATCGAGGGGTCGGGGGATTCCCGCCAGATGGTGATGACGGTGAGCGACGAGGGATTCGTGGCGGGCGTGTACTTCAGCGACCCCGCCACCGGCGCGTACTTCCACCGCGTGCTGGCCGACCGCGCGCAGATGACCGAGGCGGACGGCAAGCGCGTCTACACCTTCCGCGTGCCGCTGACCGAGCTGCAGAAGGCGTGGAACAGCGCCGGCAAGTCGGGCGACGTTCCCGCCAACCCATTGGTGGTGGCCTGGGACTACGGCCTGAACCACACCGACGTGGCGGGCACTTCGTACGACCCGAAGGTCAGCAACGAGAACGGGTTCCTGATCAACCGCGACACCGGCGAGCTGGTGGGATACGTGGGCACCTCCACGGTGCTCGCCATTCCCGAGGGCGTCACCTCGATCGCCCCCGGCGCCCTGAAGGGCAAGGCCATTCAGGGCGTGACGTTCCCGGCCTCGCTGAAGACCATCGGCGCCGACGCCCTGGCCGACATTCCCACGCTTACCGACGTGGCCTTCGCGCCCGGCAGCGCGCTGGAGTCCATCGGCGCCCGAGCCTTCGCCAACAGCGGGTCGCCCAACCTGGCGGTCACGTTGCCCGAGGGCCTGAAGTCGATCGAGCAGAACGCCTTCGCCAACACCAGGATGGCCACGGTGACCCTTCCCTCCACGCTGACGGAGGTCCCCGTCGGCGCCTTCGAGAAGTCGCAGGTGAGCACCGTGGTGATGACCGAGGGTCTGAAGACCGTCGGGAAGGGCGCCTTCGAGGGATGCGCGCGCCTGTCGGCGGTGAAGACGCTGCCGGCTGCGGGAGGCCAGCCGCGCGACGGCCTGCCTCACTCGCTTGACTCGATCGGTGCGCGCGCCTTCGCCAACACCGGGCTCGACGAGGTTGACCTGGGAACCGGCGTGACGCATATAGGCTCCGACGCGTTCAGGGGATCGCCGATCGAGCGGATCGCGGTGCCCGATTCGGTGACGCGCCTGGACAGCGGGGCCTTGGGCGGCATGACGCGCCTGGTTGACGCGAAGGTGGGCACGGGGCTTTCCGCCGACGCGCTGATCGGGGCCTTCCGCGGCTGCACGGCCCTGAAGAAGATCGAGGCCGCGCCGGGCGCTCAGGTGGCGTCGGTTGACGGCGTGCTGTTCAGCGCCGACAAGCGCCGTCTGATCGCCTTCCCCGCCGCCAAGGCGCCCACCTACGAGGTGCCTGCCGGCACCGAGCGCATCGAGGCCGACGCCTTCACCGCGGCATCGACGCACACGGTCACCCTGCCCGAGGGCCTGAGGTCCATCGGCCCGCGCGCCTTCGCCGCCTCGGTTCTGGAGGGCGCCCTGCGTCTGCCCGACAGCATCGAGCAGGTGGGCGAGCGCGCGTTCGAGGTCTCGCGCATCGAGAGCGTCAACCTGGGCGGTGCCAAGGAGGTGGGGGACTCGGCCTTCGCTCGCTGCGAGAGCCTGACGAACGTGAGCTTCGGCTCGCGCCTGACCACGATCGGCGCCTCGGCCTTCAACCGCGCCCCGCTGGCGGGCGTCGAACTGCCTGACACGGTGACCACCGTGGGGGACGCCGCCTTCGCCAACAACGGCGCCCTGAAGCGCGTTCATCTGGGCGCGGGCATCACCGACGACTACGCGAGGCTGTTCGCCGGCTGCGACGGCATCGAGCAGGTGTCGGCCTCGGACGCCAGCGCCACGTATGCGGCCGACCGCAACGTGCTGTACCGCAAGGCCGCCGACGGGCTGCATGCCCTGTTCTCACCGGCGGCCAACGCCTTCGAAAGCTACACGGTGAAGCCCGGCACCACGGTGATCGAGAAGGGCGCGTTCAGAAACAACCGCAGCCTGAAGAGCCTGGTGCTTCCCGAGGGGCTGCTGCGCATCGAGAGCGCTGCGTTCAACGGATGCTCGTCGCTGTCCGACGTCGTCTTCCCCGACAGCCTGCAGGACGTGAACGGCTTGCTGGGCACCGCGATGGAGGTGGCCGACTTCGGTACGAAGATCTCGCGGATCCATGGCAACGCGTTCGGCGGCCACGTGCCCGCCCATCTGGTGGTGCGCGGCGGCGTGTTCGGCGCGTTCACGAACTCCACGCATGCGGGGTCCGATCGTCAGCCCATGAAGAGCGCGTACTTCGGCGAGGGCATGGAAAGCGTCGACTTCGCGGCGAACCCGCTGGCCCCGCCGCCGATCCTGGTGGTGCCCTCCACCCTGACCACGCTGAAGCTGCGCGACCCTCGCAGCTATGCCGGCGCCAAGGACATCGTGGTGTACGCCCCCGCGGGCACGACAGGGTGGAACACGGCGGCCGAGGCCCTGCGCGCCCGCGGCATTCAGCCCGACGACGCTCACCTGCGCCCCTACACGCCCCTGAAGGTGACGGCCCGGGCCAGCGCCGAGGCGGTGGCCGGTGCGCGCGTGACGGTGACCGCCGCGGGCGCTCAGGGCGTGCCGGGCGGCTACGACTATCGCTTCGTGCAGGTGGGAGCCGACGGAACGCGCACCGTGGTGCGCGACTGGGACGCGGCGCCCTCCTTCGAGTGGAGCGTGCCCGCCGATGCCGCCAAGCTGGTGGCGGAGGTGCGCGACCCGTCGTACTACACCGTGGGCGCCGAGGTGGAGGTGCCCGGGGCCTCTCAGCCGGGTCCCGCGCCCCAGCCTGGGCCGAACCCGGGTCCTGCGCCCTCGGATGCGTCGTGGAACCGCCTGCAGGGCAACGTGGCGCTGGACACCATGCAGAAGATCGTGCGTGAGGGCTGGAGCGGCCAGACGGGCGGTGCCGTGGTGCTGGCCACCAGCGAGGGCTACTGGGATGCCCTGACCGCCGCCGGCCTGGCGGGCCTTGAGGGCGCCCCGGTGCTGATGACCGCCTCGGGGTCGCTGTCGGATCAGACGAGGGGCCTGCTGAAGGAGATGGCCCCGACCCGCGTGTACCTGGCGGGCGGTTCGGCGGCTGTGTCGGATGCCGTTGCCGATCAGGTGCGTGCCGTGACGGGCGTGCAGCCCGAGCGCGTGATGGGCGCCACGGCCACCGGCACCGCGGTGCAGATCTTCAAGCGCGGCGCGTCGGTAGGCCGGGGTTGGGGCAACGAGGCCATCATCGCCACCAACGACGGCTACTGGGACGCCCTGGCCGCGGCTCCGTACGCCTACGCCAAGCGCATCCCGATCCTGCTGACCGAGGGCTCGTCATCCATCGCGCAGGAGACGCTGGACGCCCTGCGCGACGCCGGCATCACCAAGGTGCGCATCATGGGCGGCACCGCGGCGGTGTCGCGGACGGTCGAGCAGCAGCTGGCCTCTGCGGGGATCAGCGTCGAGCAGCGCTTCGCCGGCCAGTCAGCCGTGCATACGGCGCTTCTGTTCGCCCAGTTCGAGCTTGAGCAGGGCATGACCGTGCGCAACATGGGCGTGGCCACCAACGACGGCTACTGGGACGCCCTGGCGGGCGCCGCCCTGTGCGGCAGCAGGAACTCGGTGCTGGCGCTGGTGGACGACGCCAAGGCCGACCTGGTGGCCGAGTTCGCCCGTCGTCATCAGGCTGAGCTGGGTCGCTGCTACGTGTTCGGCGGCACGGCGGCGGTCAGCCCGCACGTGTTCGACATGATGAGCGCCGTGCGGTAGCCCCGCAGGGCGATCCGGCCCCGGATGAAGGGGCGCACCCTGCCGAGCGCAGGGGAAGGGCGGGGGCGATTCGGCGAGGCCGGGTCGCCCCCCCGTCGTCTTGCGGCGCGGCGCCGTGAGAGGGGGGCGCTTCCGCCGGCATGCAAGGGGAGGGGCCTTTCGTTTGGTACTATGGCGGAAGCACCCTTCGAAGGAGGACTTCCTTGAACGCACCCATTCCCCCTCATCCGGGCTTCGACGCCGCCGGGCGTCCCGAGCCGCCCCACGCCGCCGGTCAGTCGGGGTCGGGGCCCGCGCCGTATGCGGGCCCGGTCGCGCAGGCGGGTTCGGCCCCTCAGGCTGCCTACGCCGCCGCTCCCGTCGCCCGCGCGCCCAAGCGCCGTGGCTGGGTCGTGGCCGTGGTGGCGCTGGTGTGCCTCACCCTGCTGGGAGGGTTCACGGTGCACTCGTGCACCGCGGCGCTTGACCCCCTGGCGCGCACCGGCGACGCCTCCCTCTCCGATCTGGGCGCAGGCTCCGATGCCGTGGGCGTGATCCGCGTGGACGGCGCGATCGGCTACGACGGCAGCGCGTCGAGCCCCGAGGGCCTGAAGGCCCTGCTGGACAAGGCCGAGAAAAGCGACGCCATCAAGGCCGTGGTGCTGCGCGTGAACTCGGGTGGCGGCTCTGCCGCCGCCGGCGAGGAGATGGCCGCCTACGTGAAGGGCTTCTCGAAGCCGATCGTGGTTTCCAGCGCGGCGATCAACGCCAGCGCCGCCTACGAGATGTCGGCCATGGCTGACCAGATCTTCGTGGGGCGCACCACCGAGATCGGCGCCATCGGCACGGTGATGCAGATCACCGACCTGTCTGAGCTGATGGAGAAGCTGGGAATCGCGCGTGACACCGTGAAGTCGGCTCCCTCGAAGGATTCCAGCTACGGCATCCGCCCGCTGACCGACGACGAGCGCGCCTATTACCAGCAGCTGGTGAACGAGCTGAACGACGCCTTCGTGGCGAACGTTGCCGAAGGCCGCGGCCTTGACCTGGAGGACGCGCGCAAGCTGGCCACCGGCCTGCCGTTCTCGGGCACCACCGCCGTCTCGAACGGGGTGGCTGACCGTATCGGCACCTTCGACGACGCGCTTGAGTACGCCGCCCGCGCAGGCGGAATCTCCCGGTCGTACCGCGTGGTCGAGCTGGAGCCCAAGCCGAGCGACCTTGGTTTTCTGCGCGCGCTGCTGAGCAGTTCCGTCAGAGAGTTCGCAGGCAGTGTGAGCAAGGAGGTCGTCAGCGACGTGATGCGCGGACTTGCCGACGACCTCAAGGATGAACTGAAGGAAGGCCCTGCCCATGACCTCGCTCGATAACGCCGCTTCGTTCACCCGCGCACCGTGGCCGACGCGCGCGGTGGTGACCGCGGGCATGCCCTACGGCAACAAGCCGCTGCACTTCGGTCACATTGCGGGCGTGTTCGTTCCCGCCGACGCCTTCGCGCGCTTTCTGCGCGACCGCATCGGGCCCCGGAACGTGCGCTTCGTCAGCGGCACCGACTGCTACGGGTCGCCGATCAACGAGGGTTACCGCAAGCTGGTGGAGGAGGGTCGGTTCGAGGGCTCGATCGCCGACTACGTGATGGCCAACCACCAGCGTCAGCGCGACACCCTGCGCGCCTACGACGTGAGCCTTTCGGTGTACGAGGGAAGCGGCATCGGGCATGCGGGCGAGGTGCACCGCGCCCTCAGCGACGCGTTCATCCGCCGCCTGCACGAGCGCGGGGTGCTGCATCGGCGCTCCACGCTTCAGTTCTACGACCCCGAGGCGAGCACGTTTCTGAACGGCCGCCAGGTGCTGGGCCGCTGCCCGGTGCAGGGCTGCAAGTCGGAGCACGCCTATGCCGACGAGTGCGATCTGGGGCACAGCTACGCCCCCGAGGACCTGATCGCTCCGCGCTCGTCGCTGACGGGTGGGGTTCCCGAGATGCGCCCGGTGGACAACTGGTACTTCGACCTGCCTGCGTTCAGGGACTTCCTTCTGCAGCATGCCGAGCGCCTTGAGACCGACCCGCTGACGCGCGCCATCGTGCCCCAGGCCCTGCGCGAGTTCCTGGCCGATCCGATCATCTACGTGAAGAACGAGAACCGAGCCGCGTTCGACGAGCTGCGCGACAGCCTTCCCCCCTGCACGGTGGTGGAGGCCGAGAAGGGAAAGCAGAGCTTCGAGGCGGTGTTTCGCACGATCGACGAGCGTGACCGCGCGCGCGACGTGATGCGCGCCGCCGGCCTGCGCTTCCGCACCGGAAAGGCCCTGGTGCCCTTCCGCATCACCGGCAACATCGAGTGGGGCGTCCCCGCTCCGACGCTTGAGGGCGTCGAGGGCCTGACGGTATGGTGCTGGCCCGAGAGCCTGTGGGCCCCGATCTCGTTCACTATCGCGGCCTGCGATGCTCAGGGCGATGCCGAGGGCGCGTGGCGCGACTTCTGGTGCGACCCGGATGCCACGGTGTATCAGTTCATGGGTCAGGACAACCTGTACTTCTACGGCGTGGTGCAGCCCGCCCTGTTCGAGGCCCTGCGCGACGGCGATCTGCTCGACCCTCAGGCGGCGCCTCGCCCGCTGCGCCAGACGCGCCTGGTGGCCAACCATCACGTGCTGCTGGGAAGCAAGAAGGCGTCGTCGTCCAGCGCGGTGAAGCCCCCTACGGCCGACGAGCTGCTCGAGCATTACACCGTCGAGCAGCTGCGGGCCCATTTCCTGGCCCTGGGCCTCGACCAGCGCTCGGTGGGCTTCAAGCCCAAGCCCTTCACGGCGTCGGAGGCCGAGCGCAGCGACCCGCGCGTGGCCGACCCGGTGCTGAAGGAAGGCGCGCTGCTTACCAACGTGTACAACCGCATCGCGCGCAGCTGCCTGTACGAGCTGAAGAAGAGCTTCGCGTGCCGTCTGCCCGTGCTCGACCCGTCCGACGCGGCGGTGGCCGAGGCCCATGCGGCCCTCGCCTCGTACGACGACCTTATGCACCGCACCTCGCTTCACGGGGTGATGTCGCTGATGGACGAGTTCCTGCGTACGGTGAACAAGCGCTGGGCCGACGGCATCAGCCAGGTTGAGGCGCAGGCTCGCGCCGAGGATGCGGACGAGGGGGCCGTGCGCGCCCTGCGCAGCCAGGTGCTGGCCGACGCGGTGTACCAGCTGTGGGTGTCCACGCTGCTCATGCACCCGGTGGTGCCCACGGGCAGCGAGCTGATCTGCGAGTACCTGCGCTTCGATCCGGCGCGCTTCTTCTCGTGGAGTCACGAGTTCCGCTCGATCGCCGAGCTGTGCGACCAGGATGAGCGGGACCGAGGCTGGCATGACGTCAGCGAGCTGCCGCCGCGCTTCGACTTCTTCCGCAAGCACGCCTCGCAGCTGAAGTAGGTCGCAGGCGCCCGACTGGAAGCCGATCGGATTCGAGCAGCCGTCAGCGCAGGGGAGGGCCGCCGTGTGGGGCGGCCCTCGCACTGCCTGCAGGCGCGTCGGGCAAGGGGCCGCGCGGGCGATGTGGCGGACGCTTCGGCAGCTGCGTTTTCGCTGCGGGCTCCACCTGCTTTTTTGCGCATGCTGTAGAGGCCCGTTTGGGCGATTCGGCCATCCGTGGTACCTTGTGGCAACGAACGAGGGCCCGCTGAGGCGGGTCCGCACGGAAGCTCGCCGTTCCATCTGCGGCTTCGGCGAGCGGGCGGAAGACATGCGCTTTCGACCTGGCTGTTTCCAGCCATCCGTGGGGCCTCAGGGCCCGTCGCCCCCGTACGTGAGGATTTCCGCCTATGGCGTCTCGCAGTGCTCGCGCCCAGCGCACCCGCCTTCCCCGCCGCATCGCATGCGGCTCCCTCAGCATCGCATTGGCCCTGTCGATGAGCGCCTTTGCCGTGCCCACGCAGGCCCAGGCCGTTACCGCCGCTCAGAAGCAGCAGGAGGCCGAGGCCGCCCTGACGCAGATGAACGCCATGCAGCAGCAGCTCGACCGCGCCTCGGCCGACTACGGCGAGGCCCTGGCTCAGCAGCAGAACGCCGAGGAGCAGCGCGATGACGCCTCTGCGCGCATCGACGCCCTGGAGGGTGAGATCGACGAGGTGCAGGGGCGTCTGGCATCCCGTGCCCGCTCGATGTACCGTGGCGGCCCCACCAGCTTCCTCGACCTGCTTCTGGGGTCGGCAACCTTCGCCGAGCTCACCGAGAACTGGGGTCTGATCGCCCGCGTGAACGACAGCGACGCTGCGCTGGTGGAGCGTTCGCGCGCTTTGCGCGACGAGGCGCGCGAGCAGCGCGACCGCTTCGATGAGCAGGCCAAGCTTGCTGCCGAGAAGGCTGACGAGGCCAAGAGGATCGCCGACGAGGCCGCAGGCACCGTCGAGCAGATGCGCAGCACCTACGAAAGCCTGAGCGCCGAGGCCCGCCAGCTGGTGGATGCCGAGCGCGAGGCGCAGCGCCAGGCTGCCCAGCAGGCCGCACAGGCCTACGAGGCCGCGGCCCCGCAGCGCGCCCAGCAGCAGTCCGCGCCGGAGGCCTCGGCGCCCTCCGCCGGCAACGGCGGCTCCTCCAGCGCCGGCTCGAACGGCGGTGGCGCGTCGGCACCCAGCTACGTGCCCTCCACCGGCAACGCGATTCTCGATCGTGCGTACAGCCAGCTGGGCAAGCCCTACGGGTGGGGCGCCACCGGCATGGCCGCGTTCGACTGCTCGGGCTTCGTGGGCTACGCTCTGACGGGCTCGCCCACGCGTATCGGCACCACCTACACCTACCTCAGCTGGCCGCGCGTGTCCAACCCGCAGCCGGGCGACGTGTGCACGAACGCCGAGCACTGCGGCATCTACATCGGCGGTGGGCAGATGATCCATGCGGCCACGGATGGCGTGGGCGTGATCGTGGGCCCGGTGCAGCCCGGCATGGTGTATGTGCGCCGCTAGCTCTGCCCCGGCTCCCATGAAGGTTCAGATCTACTCCGACGGCTCGTCGCGCGGCAACCCGGGCCCGGGGGGCTACGGCACGCTGCTGCGCTACGTGGATCCCGCCGGCGGCGTGCACGAACGCGAGCTGAGCGCGGGCTATGCCGTCACCACCAACAATCGCATGGAGCTGATGGGCGTGATCGCCGGCGTCGAGGCGCTGAAGCACCCCTGTCAGCTGACGGTGTACTCCGACTCGCAGTACGTGGTGCGCGCCTTCAACGATCGATGGATCGACGGCTGGGTGAAGCGCGGCTGGAAGAACGCGCAGAAGAAGCCCGTTGCCAACGACGACCTGTGGAAGCGCCTGATCGACGCCCTGGCCCCGCATGGAGCCACGTTCGTATGGGTGCGCGGTCACAACGGCCACGCCGAGAACGAGCGCTGCGACGCCCTGGCCACCGCTGCGGCCGACGACGCCTCGACGCACCAGGTGGATAAGGGGTTTCTCCCCGCTTAGGCGCGCGCTGCCGCGGCTATTTCGCGCAGATCCCTCGCGCAGGCCCCCGCCGCCGCGCCGTGGCCCGCGTCACGTGCCTGCCGCCCGCGAAGCGCGCCGGGTGCGTCGTTTCCGCCACCGGATCAGTCCGTGCCCGATCCCAGCCCCGCGCTCGTCTCGCGCACCGCGTTGTGCGGGTTGATCGACATCGACTGGAACCGCCTTTCCATGAAGCGGTTGTCGAAGTGCTCGTCGCAGAACCACTCAAGGGCCGTGCTGGGTTCGTGCGCGTCGGCAAGACGGCTGTACCAGCGATCGAGCGCGGCCAGGGTAAGCGCGCCGTTCAGCACCATCAGCGTCGCGCACGCGGTGGTCACCACGTAGCGCCAGTTCCAGGGTATGAGGTTCACCAGCTTCAGCATGCGGGGCAGCAGCAGGCGCACCCAGGCAAGGCCAAGCAGTCCCCACATGATCATGAACTGGGCATTCGTGCGTCCTCCGATGCTCAGGAAGGTGCCCGTGTAGTCCCAGGCCGTAATGCCGAAGGCGGTTTGCAGAAACCAGCTGACGAAGAACTCGAAGGCCCCGCCGATCACCGCGCTGACCGCGAACACCACCGGCAGCGGTGCCCGGTAGAAGCGATTCAGGGCCACCGTTACCAGCACGCCCCCGAAGCCGTAGATCGGCGAGAACGGGCCGAACAGCAGGCCGGCGCGATCCTCGTAGCCTCCGAACAGCATGAAGTGGTACACCACCTCAAGGGCCAGGCCCACCACGCTGCAGATCGCGAAGATCCAGAACAGGTTGAAGAAGTTCAGGGCCAGGTAGCCCTCGCCGGTAACGTCGCGCCCCAGGGTGCCCCTCTCGGCCTCCGCGCGTATGTCGAGGTCGTGCAGCTTGCGTTGCAGCAGGCGCTCCTCGGCGAGGGCGGGGTCAAGGTAGCCCGACAGCACCACGGTGAGGGTCAGCACCACGGCGTGCGAGGCGGTGGCCGCGCCCAGTCCGTTCAGCATCATGCTGGAAAGCAGCAGGCCCACCTGCACCGCTATCAGCGTGTAGGCGATTCGCGCGGCGTAGCGGCGACGGTTGCGCAGCAGGCGCACGCCCAGCACGGCGAACAGCGCGGTGGATGCCAGGGTCAGCGCGAAGTCCAGGGCCAGCACGGCGATCGCCACGGCGGAGCGGTCGTCTGAGTGCCCGGCTCCCACCTGGGCGATGGCGCCGACGGCCACCAGCGCCAGCAGCGGGATCGCCGCGATGCCGTTCAGCAGGGCCAGAACGCCGTAAACGCGCAGAGCCAGCGGCACCGCGCGCTTCGAGGACGTGGTCAGGTCCAATTGGTTGGCGGGCTTCGCCTGGTCGGGAGTCACGATGGCGCCGACAGGGGCGCAGGCGGAAGCCGGAAGGGGGCTATGCAGGGGCTCGGACGGTTCGGGCACGATGACTCCTTGGGCGGTGCGGCTGCGCGACGGCCGTGCGCTACGAGCAGTCGGCTACGGCGCGCTCGATCAGGCGGCGCAGCTCGTC
Organism: Berryella wangjianweii; assembly: GCA_013201155.1. GTDB lineage: Bacteria > Actinomycetota > Coriobacteriia > Coriobacteriales > Eggerthellaceae > Berryella > Berryella wangjianweii. Next base: position 1,555,314 of record CP053716.1, read on the forward strand.
GATGCCCGTCACCTTCAGCGACGAGGTGATCGGCATGGCCACGTCGGGTCCCAGGCCCAGCTGCTTTCGCAGGGCCTCGCGAGCTGCTGCGCATTTCTGGCGCGACAGCTTGTCGCCCTTGGTCAGCACGATGACGAAGGGAAGCCCCGCCTGCTGGAGGAAGCTCACCATGTTCTCGTCGAGCTTCGAGGCGGGGTGCCGGATGTCAATCAGCGAGCACACCAGCGCGAAGCGGCGGTCCTGGTTGAAGTACCCCTCGATCAGCTCGGCCCAGCGCTCGTGCTCGGTTTTCGACACGCGGGCATATCCGTACCCGGGCAGGTCAACGAAGCGCGCCTCCGCCGTGCAGAAGAAGTTGATGGTGGCCGTTTTGCCGGGGGTGGACGATACCTTCGCCAGCCCCTTTCGATTGAACAGCTTGTTCAGCAGCGATGACTTGCCCACGTTGGAGCGCCCCGCGAAGGCCACCTCCGGCAACGTGGAGGGGGTCAGCTGGCTCGAAACGCCGAAGGAGCGCTCGAATGAGACGTCATGGTAATTCAAGGGCTAGTCCTTGCGGTAGTGTTTCGTGTGGGCGTAGCCCGTGTACAGGGCCATGGCCATGCAGACGCAGCTTGCGAGGGCCCAGAACCGATGGCTTTTCATGATTGCTCCTTATGATCGCACGCTCGATTTTATACGAGAGTCGCGCGATAATCCAAACAAGTTAGACACGCCTTCCTTGTGAGGGCGTATGGGCATTGTAGCACCCCAAGCGGTTAGTCGTGGTTATCAAAAGCTATCTCTGACCTGCGAAAAGTTGGATACCGCTTACGCATTAAGTTAGACTGGACTTCATGAGGGTGCGCCCCTATGCTCGATGCGCGGGGCCGGGCTCGGCCCTGTTCTCGATGGTGGCAGCGGGGTCAGCCGACCCTGTGAAGTTGGCGGCGGGGCACGGCGCCCCGCCTTACGAAAGGATGCGGCATGAAGTCTTGGGTTCAGAAGTCCTTGCTGGTCGGTGGCGGTTTTCTTGCGGGTACCGTGGGCGTGAGGCTGGCCACCTCCAAGCAGGCCAAGGACGCCTACGTGCGCACGCTGGCGCAGGGCATGAAGGTTCGCAGCTCGTACGAGAGCATGGTCGAGCAGGCCAAGGCCGAGTATGACGAGATCGTGGCGAAGGCCACCTACATCAACGTGGAAGAGGCCGAGAAGGCTGCCGAGGCGGACAAGGAAGAGAAGTAGCCGTGCGCTTCTCTGTTGCGTCGGAGATACCCGGTCGCCTGCGCGTGAAGCTGGCGGGCCCCGTGCCCGCCGAGGACATGGGGCCCTTCGAGGCCGCGCTTGCCGCCTGCCCGGACGTCGTGCATGCGCGGGTGTACCCCCGCATCGGCGAGGTGGCCGTCAGCTTCCGTGCGACCGAGGGCGCCCGCGCCCGCGTGCTCGATCACCTTGGCGGCATCGACGCCGCCACGATCGACCGCCTGCGCCCCGAGCACGCGTTCTCGCTTGCTCGTCACTCCGACCAGCTGCTGCTTGACCTGGTGTGGATTGCGGGAGCCTACCTGCTGCGCCGCTGGTTTCTTCCTATGCCGGTGTCGATGGCGCTGGGCCTGCTGGCCTATCGCCGCTTCCTCGTGGACGCGCTGCGCTCGCTGGGTCGGGCGCGGCTGGACGTTCCCGTGCTGGACGCGGCGGCGATCGGCATGTCGCTGGTGCAGCTTGACCCCAAGACGGCGGGCGAGACCATGTTCCTTCTGGGCGTGGGCGAGACGCTTGAGGAGTACACGCAGGTGCGCTCGGAGGGCGCGCTGGTGGACGCGCTGCTGGACGTGGCCGAGAGCGCGCAGAAGGTCGAGGGCGACCTCGAGCTTGAGGTGCCTGTGTCGTCGCTGCAGGTGGGCGACGTGGTAGCCGTGCGCACGGGCATGGGCGTGAGCATCGACGGCGAGGTGATGGCGGGCACCGCCATGGTGAACCAGGCGTCGCTGACCGGCGAGCCCCTGGCTGTGGAGCGCACGGTGGGGGACCGCGTGTTCGCGGGAACCTCGGTGGAGGACGGCGAGATCTTGGTGCGGGTGACCAGCGCGCCGAACGAGACGCGCCTGCGCTCGATCGTGTCGCTGGTGAAGAACGCCGACCAGTACAAGTCGCGTCGCCAGGCCAGCCGCGAGGCGCTTGCCGACCGGATCGTGCCGTGGAACTTCGCCCTGGCAGGCGGGGTGGCCCTGGCCACGCGCAGCATGATGCGCACCTCCGCCGCCCTGGTGGTGGACTACTCGTGCGGCCTGAAGCTGACCAGCTCCATCTCGGTGCTGTCGGCCATGAGCCAAAGCGCCAGGGCGGGCTTCACGGTGAAGGGTTCGAAGTACTTCGACGCGGTGCGCGAGGCCGACACCATCGTGTTCGACAAGACGGGCACGCTTACCGAGGCCACCCCGCGGGTGGCCAAGGTGCTGGCCTTCGGCAGCTGGGAGGTGGAGGAGGTCATCCGCCTGTCCGCCTGCCTTGAGGAGCATTTTCCCCATCCAGTCGCGCGCGCGGTGGTGAATCATGCGCGTGAGCTGGGAATCGATCATCGTGAGCGGCATGCCGAGGTGGAGTACATCGTGGCGCACGGCATCGCCTCGACGCTGGATGGCAAGCGCGTGGTGATCGGGTCGGAGCACTTCGTGATCGCCGACGAGGGCGTGGGCATCGATGGGCGCCAGAAGGGCCGTATCACCAGGCAGCTGAAGGATCATCTGTCACCGCTGTACCTGGCGGTGGACGGTGAGCTGGTGGGCGTTCTGGGCGTGGAGGACCCGCTTAAGGCGGGCGTGCGCGAGGCGATCGACGAGCTGCGCCTGCTGGGCTTCACGCGCGTGGTGATGCTGACGGGCGACGGCGAGCGCACCGCCGCGCGCATCGCCCGGGAGTCCGGCGTCGTCGAGTGGCGCGCCGGCCTGCTGCCCGAGGACAAGCATGCCTACGTGTCGCAGCTGAAGGCCGAGGGCCGTCGCGTGATCATGGTGGGCGACGGCGTGAACGACGCGCCGGCGCTGGCCGTGGCCGATGTGGGCATAGCCATGGGTCAGGGCACGGCGGTTGCCAAGGAGGTGGCCGACATCACGCTGACCGACGGCGACCTGGATTCGATCGTGACGCTGGTGAGGCTCAGCCGCGCGCTCGTGCGGCGCATGGACGCCATGTTCTTTCGCGTAATGCTGCTGAACAGCCTGTTCATGCTGCTGGGAGTGGTGGGCGCGGTCACTCCGCAGGCATCCTCGCTGCTGCACAACGCCACCACGATCGCGCTGAGCTACTCCGCCTCGCGGCCCTATCGGCTTCCGGCCAGGTAGGCTGCAGGCGTGTCGCGCGGGGGCCGTGCGTGCGGCGCTGCGACAGCCGGCGGCGCGCAGCGGTGCGTGAGCCGACGCAGGGGCGAAGCGCGCGGCGTCGCTTCGCGCGGGAGGCGATGAGGCAGGCGAGTCCGTGCGGCTCGCCTGCCGCCGTTTCGGGCGCAGGATACAGGCTGGGGCGCAGGGCGGGGCGCGCATCGCAACGCATGTGGCGCACATGGCGCGAACGGCGCAGTTCGTATGTGTGGCCAGCGTGCAGCGCCCCGAGAAAGCGCTCATCCTCATCGAATATGTTGTATGATGTCTCGCGCTCGTGTGTTGTCGGATGCAGCGCACGGCTATCTATCACACATGTCGATGCGACCTCGCGCCGCCAGTGGCCACCGAAAAAGGCTGCGGATGCGGGGGATGACCGTCGGCAGAGGACCAACGAATGGAGTATGAAATGGCGAAAGTCAGTATCACCACGCTGCTCGAAGCAGGAGCGCACTTCGGCCACCAGGCCCGTCGCTGGAACCCCAAGATGCGCTCGTACATCTTCGGCAAGCGCGGCGACATCTACATCCTTGACCTGAAGCAGACGCTCGTGGGCCTCGACGAGGCGTACACCTTCGTCTCCGAGCTGGCCAAAAAGGGCGGCACCGTGCTGTTCGTGGGCACCAAGAAGCAGGCTCAGGAGGCCGTGGCCGACGCCGCCAACCGCTGCGGCATGCCCTATGTGAACTCCCGTTGGCTGGGCGGCATGCTCACCAACTTCGTCACCATTCGCTCGCGCGTGAAGCGCATGGAGGAGCTGGAGGCCATGGACGCCGACGGCCGCATGGCCCTGCTGCCCAAGAAGGAGCAGATCCTGCGCCACAAGGAGCTTGCCAAGCTGCAGGCCAACCTGAACGGCATCCGCAACATGACCCGCACCCCCGACGCCGTGTTCGTGATCGACACCAACCGCGAGTCGCTGGCCATTCACGAGGCCAAGCGCCTGGGCGTGGCCGTGGTGGGCACGCTGGACACCAACTGCGATCCCGATGACGTCGATTACGGCATTCCCGCCAACGACGACGCCATCCGCTCGGTGCGTCTGCTGACCGAGTTCGTGGCCGACGCCGTGGTGGCCGGCACCGGCGCGCCGATCACCGCTGAGGAGATGGCCGCCCCCGCCGAGGCTGCGGCGCCTGAGGCCCAGGCCGCTCCCGCCGCCCCCGAGGCTGCGGCTGCCGAGGCTCCTGCCGCCGAGTAGCTCTGGCATCACGGGCCTTCAGGGGGCCCGCAAGAACCATCGACTGGTTACGTCAGGGCGCCCGCCGAAGGTCGGACGCCCTCTGAGAAGGAAGGACCGCATATGGCAGCTATTACCGCCGCTATGGTCAAGGAGCTCCGTGAGATCACCGGGGCCGGCATGATGGAGTGCAAGAAGGCCCTGAACGAGGCCGACGGCAACATGGAGGCCGCCGTTGACGTGCTGCGCACCCGTGGCCTGGCCGCCGCCGCCAAGAAGGCCGGCCGCGCCACCAACGAGGGCACCGTGGCCGCTCTGGTGGCCGAGGACGGCACCGCCGGCGTCGTGCTCGAGCTGAACTGCGAGACCGATTTCGTGGGCATGAATGAGAAGTTCAAGGCCTACGCCGACCGCATCGCCGGTGTGGCTCTGGCCAACTCCTGCTCCGACGTCGAGGCGCTGAAGGAGCTGAAGGACGGCGACGAGGTTGTGGCCGACATCATCACCGACGCCGTGCACGTGCTGGGCGAGAACACCAACCTGGCCCGCGTTCAGGTGCTGGCCGGCGGCGCCGTGTGCTCGTACATCCACATGGGCGGCAAGATCGGCGTGCTGGTGGGCTTCGAGCTTGAGGGCATCGAGCCTACGAACGCCGACTTCGTGGCCTATGGCCGCAACGTGGCCATGCAGGTGGCTGCCATTTCGCCGGTGGCCGCCAACCGCGACGCCGTGCCTGCCGACGTGGTCGAGCACGAGCGCGCCATCTACATCGCGCAGGCCGCTGAGTCGGGCAAGCCCGAGGCCATCCAGCAGAAGATGGCGGAGGGTCGCCTGGAGAAGTTCTACAAGGAGAACTGCCTTACCGAGCAGGACTACGTGAAGAACCCCGAGCAGACCATCGCTCAGTACACCGCCGAGGTGGCCAAGCAGCTGGGCGGCTCGATCAAGGTCGTCGATTTCGTGCGCTTCGCCCTGGGCGAGTAGCACGCGTTCGGGCCCTGTGCCCAGGCGAGCGAGGCCCTGATGGCCTCCTCGCGTAACTTAGTGGTGGTTCATGCCGCAATCGGAAGGGCCGACGGGGGTTTCCCGTCGGCCCTTCGCGCTTCCCTGCGGGCCGACGGGGCGACCCGTTGGTTCGCGGGCTTCCCCGCCGCTCCCTCGCGACGTGCCCAGCGGGGGGACCCCTTCGATGTCGCCCGAATCGTGCGGGCGTGCGGTCCGGGCCTTTGAGGAGGACGAGCGCGCTTAGCGCCGCCGCCCGCTCCACTGCAGGGGCGTGAGGCCGGTGTGTCGCTTGAACGCCTTCGCGAAGCCGCTGGGGTGGGCGAATCCCACGCGCGCCGCCACGCTTTGGGCGGGCAGCCCATCAGCCAGAAGCTCCTTCGCCCGCTGAATGCGCTCGCGCGCTATCCAGGCCCCGATCGACAGCCCCGTCTCGCGCTTGAACGCCGCGCACAGCGCGGTGCGGCTGACGTACAGGCGCGCGGCCACCCCCTCGATGGTCAGCGGGTCGCCCAGATGGGTGCGTATCAGGCTCTGAGCGCTCCTCACCAGCCGCGACTGCGTGCACAGCCCGGCGCTTTCGTCGGCGCGGCGCACGGCGGTCACGTACTCGTGCAGCACCGACAGCATTTCCAGGCCAAGGCTTTGGAAAAACAGCTCGCTGCCATGGGCACGCATGCAGGGAAGCGCCAGGCGCTCCACGTCCGCGCGCAGCTCCGCGGGCATGTCAGCGCTGCCGGCCGCGCGCAGGTCCGCCGCAAGCTGCTCGTAGGTGAAGGGCAGGTATGCGCTCATGTCCATCAGGAACTCCGGCAGGAACACCATCGATGCGCTGCGGTATCGGCGGCCGTCGTCGAACCTCTCCACGTAGGGCCCGCGCTCGAACACCGATGCCATCACGAAGCCCTCGTCATCCCGGCACAGGCTTCCTCGCTGCGTTCCGTCGGGGAATCTGATCAGCGATGCGGACATCGTCCCGACCGAGATCACCTCGGGTCCCCGGTAGTCCATGCTCAGCGTGAGGTCGCTGCTTTTGATGTTCAGCAGCGACAGCAGGCATCCGCCTCCCACGGGCCGACAGTCGAAGCGGCCCTCGACGGAGGAGCCGGGACCGTCATGGAAGTGCCACCAGCCCTGGTCGAAGCTGCCGATCATTCCCATGCCCAGCACTTCGGGCAGGTACACCGCGTCTAGTGTGGTGGAGCTCATGGCGCCTCGCGTTCCGGGGTTATCCCAACGTGCGCGCTTCTTATCCCAGCGTGCGGTTCCGGTGATTTCAAAAAAGATAGCTATAGAAAACATTCATCCTCCGTGATTGTAGCAAATCGGCCCTGGCGCGCGGCTGCAAGGAGGCGGCATGCGTGAGCGCAGCCGATCCGGGAAGCGGCTCGGGAGCGCCGTCGAGGCGGCGGGCGTCGCCGTGCGGCTCCCTGGTTTTGGACGCTTCGCATTGCCAGGTGTCTTGCCTGGTCGGTTGCTGTGCGACGAAGCCGTGCGCGCACGTGGCCCCATCGAAAGGAGACCCTATGGGTTCAAAGAGCCCCCGATCCGCTGCCGCGGGCAAAGACCGTCCGCCCTCGGCAGTGGCCGAGCTGTACCGCTATGCCGGCACGCGCGCACCGCTTCTGACGGTGGGCTGCGTGCTGTCGGCCATTGCGGGCGTGATGATGGTGCTGCCCCTGGTGTTCCTGTGGGTGGTGGTGAACGAGTTCCTGGCCCCGGCAGGCGGCGTGCCCGATCAAGAGCGGGTGCTCTTCGCTGCGTGGATGGCCTTCGGCCTGGCTGTGGGCGGGTTCGTGGTGTACGCCCTGGGCTTGATGTGCACGCACTTCGCGGCCTTCCGCATTGCGGGCAACATGCGACGCGCCATGGCGGCTCACCTGGCGAAGGTGCCGCTGGGCTACTTCAGCAGCAGCTCCAGCGGCTCGCTGCGGCGCGTGATCGACGGCTGCACCGCGCAGACCGAGGACCTTGCCGCTCACAAGCTGCCCGACTTCACGGGCGCGCTGCTGGCGCCGGTGGCGTTCGTGGCGGTGACGTTCTGGTTCGACTGGGTGATGGGTCTGGTGTGCCTGGTGCCGGTTGCGGTGGGCTTCCTGTCGCTGGGGCTGATGCTGGGAGGCGGGGCCAAGCGCGACGGCCAGTCGTTCATGGAGCGCTACCAGGCGGCCCTGGTGCGCATGAGCGCGGCGGCAACCGAGTACGTGCGCGGCGTGCCGGTGATGAAGATGTTCCAGCAGACGGTGCGCTCGTTCAAGGTGTTCCATGCGGCGATCGTCGATTACCGCCGGATGGCCACCGACTACGTGCGCTTCTGCGAGCCCGCCTACATGGTGCAGCTGGTGGCCGTGAACGGCACCTTCGCCGTGCTGGTGCCGGCGGGCATCGTGCTGGCGGCCGGCGCTGCGAACTTCGCCGCGTTCCTGTCGAACTTCATCTTCTACGTGATCTTCTCGGGTCTGACCAGCATGCTGCTGATGAAGGTGATGTACTCGTCCGAAACGGTGATGATGGCCCGCGATGCCTTCGACCGCGCCCGCGAGGTGCTGTCCACGCCCGTGATGGAGCAGCCCTCCCAGGCTCAGGCCGCCGTTCCCACCGCCTTCGACGTGCGGCTGCAGGCGGTGGGCTTCACGTACCCCGGCAAGGACGACCCCGCCCTGAGCGACGTGAGCCTGTGCGTGCCCGAGGGGGGCACGGTGGCCCTGGTGGGTCCCAGCGGCGGCGGTAAATCGACGCTCGCCAGCCTGGTGGCGCGATTCTGGGACCCCGCCCAGGGAACGGTGAGCATCGGCGGCATCGATGTGCGCCGCATTCCCGCCGCCGACCTTATGCGCATCGTGGCCTTCGTGTTCCAGGACGACCGTCTGCTGAAGCGCTCGATTCGCGAGAACGTGCGCATCGGTCGTCCCCAGGCCACCGATGCCGAGGTGCATGCGGCCCTTCAGGCGGCCTGCTGCGACGACATCGTGGAGAAGCTGCCCCAGGGCCTGGACACCGTGGTGGGCACGAAGGGCGTGTACCTGTCGGGCGGCGAGTGCCAGCGCATCGCCCTGGCTCGCGCCCTGCTGAAGGACGCGCCCGTGGTGGTGCTGGATGAGGCGACCGCATTCGCCGATCCCGAGAACGAGGCGCAGATTCAGCGGGCCCTGGCCCGTCTGTGCGCCGGCAAGACGGTGCTGATGGTGGCGCATCGGCTGTCAACGGTCACGCGCGCCGACCAGATCTGCGTGCTGGACGGCGGGCGCGTGGTGGAGCGCGGCACGCATGAGGGGCTGCTGGCGGCCCGTGGGCGCTACGCGCGCATGTGGACCGACTACAACCAGGCGGTGACCTGGAAGATCAAGGGAGGCGACGGCCATGTTGCGTAAGGCGCTCGTTCTGTCCGAGCAGGGCTACCGCACGTTCTGGCACGGGGTGGCGGCCTGCGTGGTATCGAACCTCGTGCTGATGGGAACCATGGTGATCGTGTTCGCCGCGCTCGATGGCTTTCTCGGTCATCTGCAGACGGGGGCCCCGCTGCCTCCTCTGGGCCCGAACCTGGCGGCGATTGCAGCGGCCCTGGCGCTGATGACGGTTACCCAGGTATGGCAGTACCGCACCACCTATGGGGCCGTGTACGCCGAAAGCGAGCGCTCGCGCACCGCCATGGCCGAGCGCATCAGACGTCTGCCGCTGTCGTTCTTCGGCCAGCGCGACCTGGCCGATTTCGCCTCGGTGGTGATGAAGGACTGCGCCGATCACGAGCGGCTGTTCTCGCACAGCATCCCGCGCCTGTTCGGCATGGGCATCTTCGTGGCCATCATGGCCGTGGCGATGTTCGCCTTCGATGCGCGCCTGGCTGCGGCTGCCTTGTGGCCGATACCGGCGGCTGCGGCGGTGCTGCTGGTCAGCTGGCGCGTGCAGATTGGCCATACGCGCGCCAAAAGCGCTGCGGCGCTGGCGTTTTCCGACACCTTGCAGGAATTCATGGAGTGCAATCGTCAGATACGCGCAGCGAACCTGCAGGATTCGTACCTGAATCTGATCGACCGGCGCATAGACGACGTGGAGCGCAGCAAGCAGCGCAGCGAGGCGGTGAACGGCACGCTGGTCAGCGCGGCGGTGACCCTGTGCCGTCTGGCGCTGCCCAGCACGGTGCTGGTGGGCGCCCTGCTGGTGGCGGGCGGTGAGTGCAGCCTGATCGTGTACGTGGGCTACCTGGTTGCCGTGACCCGCGTGTACGAGCCGGTGATGGCGGTGCTGGAGTCGATCGTGGAGATGATAGACCTCACGCACAGCCTGCGCCGCATGCGCGAGCTGATCGACGCGCCCATCATGGAGGGGTCCGAGCGCTTCGAGCCGCAGGGGCACGACATCAGCTTCGAGAACGTCAGCTTCGCCTACGGCGACACGGCCGAGGCGGTGCTGAGCGGGGTGAGCTTCACGGCGCATCAGGGCCAGGTGACGGCGCTGGTGGGCCCGTCGGGGGGCGGAAAGTCCACCTGCGCCAAGCTGGCGGCCCGCTTCTGGGACGCCGACGAGGGCGCGGTGCGCGTGGGCGGTGTGAACGTGGCCGAGGTGGACCCCGAGGTGCTGCTGAGCCGCTACTCGATGGTGTTTCAGGATGTGGTGCTGTTCGACGGCACGGTGGCGGACAATATCCGCCTGGGCAGGGGAGGCGCCACCGATGCCGAGGTGCGCGCCGCGGCCCGCGCAGCCAACTGCGAGGACTTCGTGAACGCGTTGCCGCAGGGCTTCGATACCATGATCGGCGAGAACGGGGCCCTGCTGTCGGGCGGCGAGCGCCAGCGCATCAGCATCGCGCGGGCCTTGCTGAAAGACGCGCCGATCGTGCTGTTGGACGAGGCCACGGCCTCGCTTGACGTGGAGGGCGAGACAGCCATGCAGCAGGCCCTGTCCCGACTGCTGGCCGGGCGCACGGTGATGGTGATCGCGCATCGCATGCGCACGGTGATGAACGCCGACAAGGTGGTGGTGCTCAGCCGCGGCACGGTGGCCGAGCAGGGCCCGCCCGCGCAGCTTCTTCAGCAGAACGGATTGTTCGCCCACATGGTGCGCGTTCAGGCCGAGGCGTCGGCCTGGAAGGTGTAGGCGCGCGCGGCACGGAGCCCGAGATGCGCGCGGCTCGGCATCTCGGGCGATTTTCTCGGTCATTTGTGAAGTGGCGGGCCTGCGCGCGAAGCCCTATATACTGTTGTGCCATCAACGGAAACGGGAGGGGCCGCTGCGCGGGATGCGCGCGGGCCCTGGGGGCGAAGCGAGGCGAGCGCATGTCTGAAGAAGTGATCGTGGTTCGAGGCAACGGCACGCTGTCGGGCGAGGTGCGGGCGTCGGGCGCGAAGAACTCGGCCCTGAAGCTGATCGCGGCCTCGGTGCTGGGCCAAGGCCCCACCGTGCTGCGCAACGTGCCCGCCATCTCCGACATCGCGATCATGTCGGAGGTGCTGCGCCGTCTGGGCGCCACGGTGGAGCGCGACGACCACGTCCTTACCCTTGACACCACCTCGCTGAACTCGTTCGAGACCCCTTACGACCTCGTGTCGAAGATGCGCGCCAGCATCTCCATTCTCGGTCCGCTGGTGGGTCGCTTCGGTCGGGCGCACGTGGCCATGCCGGGCGGCTGCCAGATCGGGGCGCGAAAGATCGACATGCATCTGAAGGGCCTTGAGGCCCTGGGCGTGGAGTTCGTCACCGAGCACGGCTTCCTGAAGGCGTCCGCGCCCGCGGGGCTGCACGGGGCCCACGTGGCCTTGGACTTCCCCAGCGTGGGGGCAACCGAGAACCTGCTGATGGCCGCAGTGGTGGCCGAGGGCGTCACGCACATCGAGAACGCGGCCTGCGAGCCCGAGATCGAGGACCTGGCCGCCATGCTGAACGCCATGGGCGCGCGCGTGTCGGGCGCGGGCACCTCGCTGATCAAGGTGGAGGGCGTGCCGCTGGGCAGCCTGCATCCCTGCGAGCATGTCACCTGCGGCGATCGCATCGAGGCGGGCACCTTCCTGGTGGGCGGCGCCCTGACGGGCGGCCCTGTCACCGTGCGCGGCGTGAACCCCGCTCATCTGCGCATGGCGCTGATGAAGCTTGAGCTGATGGGCTGCGTGGTGGAGCGCGGCGACGACTGGGTGCGCGTCTCCCGCACCGAGCCCCTGCGCCCCGTGGACATCCAGACTCTGCCGCACCCTGGGTTCCCCACCGACCTTCAGGCCCAGTTCATGCTGTTGGCGGCCCTGGCCGACGGCACGGCGGTGATTACCGAGAACGTGTTCGAGAACCGCTTCATGTTCGCAGCCGAGCTGATGCGCATGGGCGCCGATGTGGCGATCGAGGACCATCATGCCCTTGTGCGGGGCGTGCGCGGCCTGCAGGGCGCCCCCGTCACCTCCACCGACCTGCGCGCCGGCGCCGCCTTGGTGCTGGCCGGCATCGTGGCCGAGGGCGAGACGTGCGTGCGCAAGGTGGCTCATATCGACCGAGGCTACGAGGGCTACGTGCAGAAGCTGCGGGCTCTGGGCGCCGATGTGGAGCGCATCGAGCTGCCGTGCGTTCAGATGCCTCAGGCGTAGGGCCGCATCGTGGGATTGTTCTCGAAGCGCAGGAGCGCCCGCACGCTGCGTCAGACGTCGCGGCGGGCCAACGGATCGGTGATCGGCTCGCATGTGGCGCCGCGCGCGGGGCGCGGCGGGCGCGGGATGAACGCGGGCTCGGTGTCGTTTCGCAGCAACCGTCGGGCGTCGCGGGCGGTGCGCGGCGAGGTGAGCAATGTGGCGGCCCCGGCCGCCCATGCGGCAGCCGGTGTGCGGCGCACGCGCAGTTACCAGGGGTTCGAGGTCAGCGCCAATCGCAGTCGGCGCGCACGGGGCGTGGCGGTGGCCCTGGGCATCGTGCTGGCCCTGGCTGCCGTGGCCGGAGGCGTGGCCTCCTTCATCTACCTGGGGCAGATCGGCTCGAACCTTGAGCTGCGCGATTCCGACGCCCGCAGCGCCCTGGTGGCCGCTGAGAAGGACAAGCCTCGGTACGCCCTGGTCAGCATGGAGCTGGGCGCGGCAACCGCAGAGGGCGCCAACAGCGGCCCCGACCTGCTGGCGGTGGTGCGCGCCGACCCCGGGCAGAAGACGCTTGCCCTGCTGGTGATCCCCGCCGAGACGTGGGTGAACCTGGGCGAGGCGGGCGGCGGCCCCATTCGCGATGCCGCTCGGCAAGGCGATGCGGCGCTGGTCAAGGCCGTGTCGTCGCTTGCGGGCGTGCCCCTTTCCCACCTGGTGAAGGTGGACGAGCGGGGCCTTCTGCGCATGGTGGGGGCGGTGGGCGGCGTCGATGCGGACGTGCCCGAAGAGGTGGACGACCCGCTGGCGGGCCATGCCTATCTGGCTGCGGGGCGGCAGCATATCGACGCGGACAGCGTGCTGACCCTGCTGCGCGCCACGAACCTGTCGAAGCAGGGTCTTACCCAGGCCCAGATCCAAGGCGCGTTTCTGGCCGAGCTGATCGCCAAGACCTTCGGAGCCGGCGACGCGCGTCTGTCCACGGCCCTGCTGGACCGCATCGGCTCGGGCATGCGCACCGATGTTTCGTCGGGGGATCTGCTGAAGGGCGCCGACGCGTTCGCCGCGCTGTCTGCCGGCGACATCCCCGTGTCGGTGGTGCCGGGCTCTACCAGCGTGTCCACCAATCTGGCGACGAAGGGGGTCAGTCGCTTCCTGATAGACGAGGACGCCTGGAGCCAGGTGAGGGCCGCCTTCATGGAGGGCGGACGGGCCGAGCTCGACCCGGCGGTTGCGTCCGACGTGAGCGGGCGCACGGTTGAGGTGCGCAACGGCGCGGGCATCACCGGCGCCGCCACCGCTGCCGCCGATGCGCTTGAGCAGGCCGGGCTGAAGGTGACGTCGGTAGGCAACGCCGAGCAGCAGGTGTTCACCGAGACGCTGGTGGTGTACGACGGCGACCTGCAGCCCGAGGCCGAGGCCGTGGTGAGGGCGCTTGGCTTCGGCCGCGCCGTGAAGGGCCTGGGCTACTACGCCTACCAGGCCGATCTGCTGGTGATCATCGGGGGCGACTATCGGCCCATCAGCTAGCGTTCGTCGCTTCGGTGCCGCGCCGGCAACGCGCGCGAAGCGCTGCGCGCGGTGTGATACCATTCGTCGTAATCGAGAGAAGGAGAATCCCATGATAGACAAGGAATCCGTTCAGACGGTGCTCGACCTGATCCGTCCCAGCCTGGTGGCCGACGGCGGCGACGCCAAGCTGGTGGACGTGTCGGAGGACGGCGTGGTGACCGTTGAGCTGCAGGGTGCGTGCAAGGGCTGCCCCATGTCGCAGATGACGCTTGCCAACGGCATCGAGCGCATCCTGAAGGAGCGCGTGCCGGGCGTCACCAAGGTGGTCAACGCCGGCTAGCGCCATGCTGCAGGCACACGGGCCCGCGTCACCGCCTGGTGCGGGGCGCGGGCCCGTTCGTTCGTTGGCGGAGCTTCGCGCGCGCGGCGCCCGGGTGCCGCGCGCAGACGCAGGGGGTGGAATGATGAGATGCTGGGAGCGTCGGGGCTGCGACGAGGAGTGGATGTCGCGCTGTCCCCATAACCTGGGCAACGACGTATGCCCCACCGAGTGCTTCAACGTCGATTGCTTCCTGCCCACGCACGTGGTTGCCACCGACTTCGCCCTGCTGCTGAACCCCGATTTGGAATACAGCGCCGCGGTGAAGGAATGCTGCCGGTGGTGCGAGCACTTCCTTACCCATGGGCCGCGCAAGGGCGAGGGCGCGGGCGACCCCACGGCCATGCGCGAGTCGATGCGGTTCCTGATCTAGGTTCGACTTGCGTTTGGACGGGTCGCACCGATCCCGTTGCTCTCGCGGCGGTTGTCGCCCGCTTCGCCTGGTCAACGCCCTGCAGAGGAGCGGTCGCGCCTTGACGTGAGCGCGCGCGGCGCGGCCGGTCGCCTGGGCACTGCGGTCTGCGCGCGGCAGCCTGCGCGCCGCAGAGGGCCTATGCGTCCTGCGGCCCCCACACCTCCTCGGCGATCTGGCGCACCAGGGCCAGCTTCGCCCACTGCTCCTGTTCGGTGAGCTTGTTTCCCACCTCGCATGACGCGAATCCGCATTGGGGGCTCAGGCACAGCCGCTCAAGCGGCACGAACTGGGCCGCCTCGGCGATGCGCGCCTTGATGGCCTCCTTGCTCTCAAGTTCGGGCGACTTCGTGGTGATCAGTCCCAGCACCACGCGCTTGTCGTCGCTCACGTGGCGCAGCGGCGCGAACCCGCCCGAGCGCTCGTCGTCGAACTCCAGGTACAGGGCGCTCACGTTCTCGCGTGCGAACAGGTGCGAGCTGACGCGGTCGTAGGCTCCGGTAGAGAAGTACGTCGAGTGGTAGTTTCCGCGGCACACGTGCGAGGTGATCGCAAGGTCGTCGGGGTGGTCGGCGATCGCGCGGTTGTTGGCTTGCAGATAGAACTCAAGCTCGTCCGCCAGCCCGTCTTCGCTGCAGCCGAACAGGGTCGTTGCCTTCGGATCAACGAAGGCGCCCCAGGTGCAGTCATCCAGCTGCAGATTGCGCAGGCCGGCGGCGTACGCCTCGGCGATGAACTGGCGGTACAGCCGCACCACGTCCTCGGTCAGCTCTTCGCGGCTGGCGTAGAACCTCGATGTCTGCGGCCAGGCAGGGGGAAGGTCGAACTGCTTCAGGAACTGGGCCGGAGCCGGGATGGTGAGCTTCGCCACGTGGTCGGCGTCTTCGAACTGCCTGATGAAGGCGAAGTGCTGCACGAAGGGATGACCCTTGGCGGGGTAGCCCAGCCGCCCGGTGAGGAAGGTGTCGTCGATCAGCGCGGCCTCTCCCACGAAGGGCAGGCCGGTTTCGGTGGGTCGGTGCGACACGCCCTCGAAGCCCCACATGAAGTCGAGGTGCCAGGTTGAGCGGCGGAACTCGCCATCGGTGAAGGCGCACAGCCCCGCCTCTTTCTGGCGGGTCACCAGCTGCGTGATGGCTTCGTCTTCCACTGCGGTCAGCTGGTCGCGGTCGATGGCGCCGGCCTCGAAGGCGCGGCGAGCCTCGCGCAGGGCCTGCGGGCGCAGGTAGCTGCCGACGGCTTCGAAGCGGAAGGGAACGGATGCGGTCATGCGAGCCTCCTTGGATGGGCGTGATGGTGCGCGTGTGATGCGGGTTCCCACCCTAGGAAGCGGTATTCGGAAAGTCAACGTACCAGGCTACATGTTTTACCGATGTCTGATCATCAAGCCTGGTATGCGGGCCAGCGTTTCCGCTCCGTTGCCCTGCGCGCACCTGTGCGCGCTCAGGCTGAACGGGTGCGGGGGAGGGCCACCCCGCCAGAACGACGTGACGGGCGCGAGAGGCGCACGCCGTGCGGCATCGGGTCGGATGCGGGTCATGCGGCGGGCGCGCCCTCCGTGCGGCGTGAACGCCGTCGTGCGCATGGGTGCGCGACGGGCCCCTGCGCGGATTCCGAGTTCTTCACAGGCGCCGCGCCTTCCTTGACAGGCGAGGAGCGGCCACTACAATCGTGTTTGGCACTCGCATCAACAGACTGCTAATTCTTGCTGAACGCACAGGTGAGACCTGGGTTATCCGGCAATGCCAGGCGGGAGCGGCTGAGGTTCGACTGAAAGGAACGAAGGATGCGCAAGTTCAAAACCGAGAGCAGGAAGCTGCTCGACCTTATGATCAACTCGATCTACACCAACCGCGAGATCTTCCTGCGTGAGCTGATCTCGAACGCCTCCGATGCGGTGGACAAGCGCTACTTCACCGGGCTTACCAACGAAGCGGCGCAGGTCGATCGCGGCGAGCTGGCCATCACGCTGGCCTTCGACCCCCAGGCGCGCACCATCACCGTGTCGGACAACGGCATCGGCATGTCCCGCGACGACCTTGAGCGCAACCTGGGCACGATCGCGCATTCCGGAAGCGCGGAGTTCAAGGCCGCCAAGGAGGTGGCCGCAAGCGACGAGGCGCAGATCATCGGCCAGTTCGGCGTGGGATTCTACTCGTCGTTCATGGTGGCCTCGCACGTGCGCGTGGTATCGCGCGCCTTTGGCTCGGACGAGGCCTGGGCTTGGGAAAGCGACGGGGTGGAGGGCTATACGATCGAGCCCGCCGAGCGCGCTGCCTGCGGAACCGACGTGATCCTTACCGTGAAGGAAGGCGACGCCGAGGACGGCTTCGACGGCTTTCTGACCGAGTGGGGCCTGCGCGACCTGGTGAGGCGCTACAGCAACTACGTGCGCTACCCTGTGCGCATGGAGGTGACGCGCACGCGCCCAGTCGAGCAGCCCGCCGATGAGGCCGATAAGGCAGCCGATAAGGCCGCCGACGGCGCTTCGGGCGAGGCGTCCTCCGCCGCGACGTCTGCCGATGAGGTCGCGGGTGGGGACGCGCCCGAGGCTCCCGCGCCCTCCGATGCCGCGGACGCGTCCGACGAGGACGCCGCCACGCCTCGCTACGAGACGTACACCGAGGTGGAAACGCTGAACTCGATGGTTCCCATCTGGAAGCGCCGTCGCAGCGAGGTGACGACCGAGGAGCTCGATGCCTTCTACCAGTCCGACTTCCACGACTACGAGGCCCCGCTGAAGTCGATCGGCGTGCATGCCGAGGGCAGCCTGTCCTACGATGCCCTGCTGTTCGTGCCGTCCCACGCGCCCTTCGACATGTACTCGCGCGACTACGAGAAGGGCCTGGCCCTGTAC
This sequence comes from Berryella wangjianweii, assembly GCA_013201155.1. Taxonomy (GTDB): domain Bacteria; phylum Actinomycetota; class Coriobacteriia; order Coriobacteriales; family Eggerthellaceae; genus Berryella; species Berryella wangjianweii. The sequence goes on from CP053716.1 coordinate 1,572,557, forward strand.
AGCTCGAACGTGTTGATCATGGACAAGTGCCCCGATCTGCTGCCCGATCACTTCATGTTCGTGCGGGGCGTGGTGGATTCCGCCGACCTGGCCCTGAACATCTCGCGTGAGACGCTGCAGCGCAACAGCCAGCTGCGGGCCATCGCCAGCAAGGTGGAGAAGAAGATCGGCGCCGAGCTTGCCGCGATGCGCGACGGCGATCGCGAGGCCTACGAGCGCTTCTTCCAGGCGTTTGGCCGCTGTTTGAAGTTCGGCATCTACACCAGCTACGGTGCGAAGGCCGCCGACCTGGCCGACCTCATGCTGTTCCATGCCGCCGCAGCCGATCGCATGCAGACCCTGCGCGAGTACGCGGACGCCATGCCCGAGGGCCAGGAGGCCATCTACTACGCCTTCGGCGAGTCGCGCGAGCATCTGGCGCGCCTGCCCCTGGTGCGCGCGGTGCGCGAGAAGGGCTACGACGTGCTGCTGTGCACCGAGGACATCGACGAGTTCTGCCTGAAGGCGCTGGGAAGCTACGCCGAGCACCCGTTCGTCAACGTGGCCGATGCCGACCTTGACCTGGCTACCCAGGAGGAGCGCGACCGCGCCGCCGAGACGGAGCGCGAGAACGCCGAGCTGCTGAGCGCCATCCGCGCGGCGCTGGGCGACGAGGTGGAGAAGGTGACGGTATCGGCGCGCGTGCTGGACGTTCCCGCGGCCCTGTCCACCACCGGCTCCGTGTCGCTTGAGATGGAGCGGCTGCTTGCGCGCATGCCCGAGGGCGGGGACGTGCGCTCGGAGCGCGTGCTTGAGCTGAACCCGCAGCATCGTGCCTTCACCAGCCTGCAGGCTGCGCAGCGGCAGGGAGATGCGGATCGTGTGGGATTGTACGCGAAGCTGCTGTACAATCAGGCGCTGTTGATCGAAGGGATGCCCATTCCCGACCCGCTGGCATTTGCCGAGCAGATCAGCGAGCTGATGCAGCAGGAGCCGCACGCATAGGCGGCCCTCCCTCGCGATACCGATAGGAGCGTCATGGCGTTTGATTACGAGAGCCTCATCAAGGACCTGCCCGACTATCCCGAGCCCGGGGTGGTGTTCAAGGACATCACGCCCCTGCTGGGCGATGCGGAGGGCTTCCGCGCGGTGGTGCGCGACATCGCAGGGCACTTCGCCGACCGCGGTGTGACGAAGGTGGTGGGAGCTGAGGCGCGCGGCTTTTTGATCGGCGCGCCCGTGGCCTACGAGCTGGGCGTCGGGTTCGTGCCGGCGCGCAAGCCGGGCAAGCTGCCCCGCGCCACCCGCTCGGAGGACTACACGCTTGAGTACGGCACCAATACGCTGGAGATGCACCTCGATGCCATCGAGCCCGGCGACCGCGTGCTGCTGGTGGACGACCTGGCGGCCACGGGTGGCACGGCGGTGGCGCAGGCGCGTCTGGTGGAGGCTGCCGGCGCCGAGATGGTGGGAATGGGCTTCCTGATGGAGCTGGCGTTCCTGAAGCCGCGCGAGGTGATCGCGCGCGAGACCGACGTGGAAGTGTACGCGTTGGTGAAGGTGGACTAGGCGCGCCTGCCGCGCTTTCGGGCCTGCGGCTCTCCGGCCTCCGGCCCTTTGGTGCTTTGGTGCTTTGGTGCTTTGGTGCTTTGACCTGTTGGCCTTGCCGCCTGCTCTGACTCTTGCGTCTTTCGCGAATCGAGGCACGGCCCTGCTTTGCGGCGGGGCCGTGCCTCGCTGTTTGGCAGCGGGAGGGGGGCCGGCTGCGCTGCGTTCGAGGGCGCAGGGCGGCCCCGCTGCGTCGTGGAGGCGGGTACCCGGCGTACCCGGCGACGGGGCTGACGGCTGCGCTCGTGGGGCGGTCGCCTGTTGTGCGCCGACGATGGGAGGAGGCCGCCTGCGTTGCGCGGGCGGTGGTGTGGTGGAAACGAGAGGCGCCCCTCGATGAGGGGCGCCTCCGCGTTGCGATTCCTGTTGCGACGTTGCGGCGCGCAGTCGTGCGTGGGACGTCGGCTGCGCGCCTGCGGTGCGTCTTGCCTGCTCGCGGCTACTCGCGCGTCGCGGCCTTCTTCAGAGCCTCCAGTGCCTCGTTCGAGATGGCGGCGTCGCCACCGAACACGTGCGCCTTTGCCGAGCCCTTCACGTGGCTCTTCACGAACGCCTTCGCGCGCTCCATGCTGGTGGGCACGGCGTCGTCAACCAGCACGATCGGCGCCTTCGTCTTGCCGCACAGCGCGGCTCCGGTCAGCGCGTCCCAGTAGCCGTGCGAGGTCGCCAGGCCCACGCCCTCGGCCCTCAGGCCGTTGGCAAGCGCCCATTCGGCGAACTGAGCCGCGGTGTCCACGGCCACGGTGCCCGCGAAGCGCTTCTCGGTGGCGAATCCGGCGGCGTTCACCTGAGCCTCGGCCCGCTGGCTGATCGCGGCGTCACCGCCCATCACCAGCACGCGCTTCACGCCGGCGGCCTTCATGGCCTTCAGCGTCTCGCCCGACACGCTGTCGGCGCCCTCGGTCAGGAACACGGGTGCCTTCATGGCGTAGGCCCAGGGAGCCGCAGCCAGGGCGTCCCAGTAGCCGGCGTTGGTGGCCAGCACGGCCACCTCGCTGCCCCAGCTGCCCACGCCCTCGTGCGCGGCGGCTGCGGCGGTGCCGGTGGCCGTGTCACCGGCGATGCGCTGCGACTTCACGCCCGCGGCGGCGTCAACGGCGTCCTTGACGCCCTCCGACACGGCGGCCTCGCCGCCCATCACGTACACCTTCGAGGGCTTGGCGGCCTTGAGGATGGCCTCGGCCTCGGGCGACAGGCGGTCGCCGTAGGTCATCACCACGGGAGCGCCTTGGATGCCGGCCAGGCCGGAGGCGGCCAGGGCGTCCCAGTAGCCGTCGAAGGTGGCCACCACCACGGTGCCGTTGGTCTCGCCTTTCCAGCCGGCGTCATGGATCTTCTGCATGGTGCTGAAGGCGTTGGAGCCCGCCAGGCGGCCGAACTCGGTGCTCACCGGGCCGGGCTTGGTCTGCTCGTCGCGCTTGACGCTGTCACGATCGATCACCAGCGCGGCGCTGGGGGAGCGGTCGCCCATGGCCGGGGCGGTCACGCGCAGGGCGAACATGCCCGTCTCGACGTCCTTCTGCGACAGCGTCATGTCGAACGAGGCGAACTCGCCTTCGGGCTTGCTCGACTCCCACACGGTCTTGATGCCGGGCTTGGGGTCCATGCTCTCGGGATCGACGCCGGGCGTGTAGTGGTCCCACTTCTCCACCTTGGTCAGGAACCCGCCCTCTGCCTCCTGCAACGCGTTGCGGAAGGTCGTGGCCTGCGCGTTCATTCCCTGGCCGTCTCCAATGGCGCCCTGGAACTGCATCTTCAGGGTGTACACGCCGTCCTTCACCGTCAGCTTGGTGGCTTTCACCAGCGCGCGGTTGTTCATCATCGAATCGGCGTTCAGGTTGCCCACCTGCTTGGCGCCCAGCATGACGTCGTAGGTTCCGTTGGGAAGCTTCTCCCAGTTCAGGCCATCGGTGTTAGGGGCCTCCCGGAAGGCCTTCACGGCCTCGGTCAGCGCGGTCTTGGCCGCGGTGCGCGCGGCATCGTCGGAGGTCTCGCCGTTCAGCACGCCCTCGGCCTTCGCGATGGCGTCGGTCAGGGCCTTGAACGCCTCATCCGACTTCTTGCCCTGCTCCAGCTTCTTCGCAGCGGCGATGGCCTCGGCCAGCTCTGCCTTGGTGTCGGCCTTGAACGACAGGCCCTCCATTGCCTTCGTCAGCTCCTCGGCGGCGGCGTCAACGTACTTCTGACGCTTGTCGTTCGAGGTGATGCGGTCGGTCTGGGCATCGGCCAGCGCCTTGGCGTCGGCCAGGACCTTCTTCAGGGCCTCAACCTTGGCGGCGTCGCTGGCGGCCTCGTCAACCAACTCGGCCTTGTGGATGGCCTTCTCAAGGGCCGTCAGGTCGCGGGGCTTCAGGTCGAAGTTCTGGTATGCGCGATAGATTGCGCTCTTGTCGTCGTACAGGTCGTCTTCGGCGACCGGGGCGTCATAGGTGTCCTGGGCCTTGGCCAGCGCCTCCTTCAGCGTGGTCACCACGGTGCCCTTGTCCTGGCCCTTCAGGTCGTACTCGTCGCCCTCAAGCGCCTCCAGAGCTTCGGTGCCCAGGTCGATGGCAATCTTCAGGTTCTTCAGCTCAGACTCGTACTCAGCGCGATTGAGGGTCTTCAGCGTCTTGGACAGCTTGGTCAGGTCGGCGGCCATCTTGTCCAGCGCCTTCTGGCGGAACTGCTGGTTCAGGCCGCTCTTCTGGTTAGCCAGCACGCGCTCGGCCTCGTCTGCGTCGTCCTTCAGCTTCTTCACGCGGGCAGGGTCGCCGTCGGTGGTATTGGCCTTGCGGGCGGCGTCGATCGCGGTTTCCAGCTTGGTCAGGTCACGAGGCTTCAGCTGCAGGTTCTGATACGCCTTGCTGAGGTTCGTGCGCGCCTGCCACAGGGCGTCCTCCGAGGCGGGGTCGGCCATCTCGGCCTCGGCGGCCACGATCGCCGCGCGCAGCTGGTCGATCGCAGCGTTCTTCTCGTCGCCGCTCAGCTTGTACTCATCGTTCTTCAGGCCGTCCAGGTGATCGTAGGCAATGCCCAGGAACTGCTTCATCTTGTCCAGCTCGTCCTGGATGTCCTTGGTGATCTCGATGTTGTGCTTCTTCAGCTCCTTGGCCTTCTTGGTGGACAGGTCAAGCTTCAGGGTGACGGGCTGCTCCGAGATGCCCGAGCCCATGAAGGCGCCCACCTTCATGTCGATGCGCTCCTCGTTGGCGGTGCTGCGCTCGACCACGAACTCCTTGTCCCAGCCGCCCTCTTCCTTGATGGCGCGCAGGCGGGCCGGGGTGCTCACGTCGTTCTTGGTGGCAGCGAGCGTTTCGATGTAGCCCTTGGCGCCGGCGACCTCCATGGGCTTGAAGCGCAGGTAGTAGTAGGCCTTGCCGTTCATTTCCTTCACGCGCACCTCGGGGTTGAACGCGCCGTTCGCCATGGAGGGCGTGTTCTCCGAGCCGTACTGCAGCAGCGTGCCCGTGACGGTGAAGCGCTTCACCGTGCTGGAGTCCTTCTCTTCCAGGTCGGCGATGGCGTCGGTCAGGGCCTTCGTCGCAGCGGCCACCTGGGCAACCGAAACGCCCTTGCCGGGCACCATGGGCTCGGCCTTCTTGATGGCCTCGTTCAGCACCGCGTACGACTCGGGCAGGTAGGCGGCCTCGTTCACGGCCTTGGCCTTGGCCAGGGCGGCCTGCAGCTCGGCGGTGTCAACCTGCTTGCGCACCAGCTGGTCGCTGTCGCGGGCGGTCTTCAGCGCCTCGGCGGCCGCTTTCACCTCGTCGGCGGTCGCCTTGCGGTTGCGCAGCGTCTCGCGGGCCTTGTCGAAGGCGGCGTTGAAGGTCTTCAGGCCCTCGTTGTCCTCGAACTCGTTCTTGTCGGCCTCGGCCTTCGTCACCTCGGCGGCCTTGTACTCGGCAAGCAGAGCGCTCTTGTCGGCCTGCTGGCCGTATTTTTTCTGCAGCTTCTCAAGGTAGGCCACCATCATGTCCTGGGTGTCCAGGTGCGCGCCGACGAAGCCGGCCACGGCGTCACGGCCCGCCACGTAGCGGTTGTCGCCTACGTAGTCCTTGCCCTTGTCGGTGCCGAAGTCCAGCTTCTTGATCTGCTCCAGGGTCTTGCCCTCGAACACCTTCAGGCCGCCTGCGGCCACGAAGTCAAGCGACCAGTAGTTGCCGTTGCCGCCGTAGGCCGGGGTGTTGTTGTCAATCACCGAGCGGACGGTCATGCCGTCCTCCTCCATCAGCACCTTCAGCCAAACGGCATGGTGGCGCGCCTCGTCCTGACCCTTCACCAGGCGTACCCAGGGGGTGTCCTCGGCCTTGTTGGTGGTCGGCAGGTTCTCGGGGGCGATGATCTGCGCCACGTTGGGATAGGCGCCAGTGAAGGTGATGCGAATGATCAGCTTCTCATCAAGCTCGTGCTTGAAGCGCTCTATCACCTTGTCGAACACGTGGAGGTCCTTCTTGCCTGCCTCGGTGGTGGCGTCCTTGGCCTGGTAGTCCTTGTTGAAGGTGCCGTCGGCGTTCAGCAGCTTGTTGGTTTCCGAGTAGTCGGCGGGCGTGAAGGTTTCCTTCACGGTGCCGCCCAGCGACGAGACCTCGATTGACTTGACATGGCGGTTGAGATGATCCACCACGGTGGGCAGATCCTCGTCGGGCGCCCATATCTCGCGGTCGTTCGAGTACCACTTCTTCCCCAGGTCCTGAGTGGCGGGCGCGGCGTGGGCCGCCTCGGTGGGGGTGGCCAGCGGAACGGCGACACCTCCCAAGGCCATGCCCGTTGCCAGAACCACGGCAACGCCGGTGTTGGCTATCCTCTCGCGCTTTCTCATGTGATGAGCCCCTTTCCTGTCGCGAGTGAGACCAATAAGTTAGAGCCTCCTAACCTTAGCCATTCTAGCATTAGCCTTGGTTATATGACGAGGAAAAGAAGGGTAGCCTAACGCAGCGTTCACGGGAAACCCGGGCAGCAGATGAGGGGTCCATTCGGACGGGGAGGGGCGTTTCGGCGGATGCGACGGCATGCCGGCTGGCGTTGCGCGATGACCGCCGAGCTCGTGCGCGCCCCACTTCTGGTGCCGACCGGCGTTGCGTGATGGCCGCCGAGCGCGTGCGCACGGGATTCCTCTCGCGCCGAATTGTTCGCGCTCCGGATCCCGCGTGCCGAACTTCACCGCAGTCCGTTCGCGCCAGCGTTCTGCCTCTGATGGCGCCTTCAAATGAGAGGGACCGGCATGGCCGGCCCCTCGAAGGCGTTCGCGTGGGTCGCGCACGGCGTGCGGTGCGTCACGCACATCGCGCGTGGTGACGGCTGCCGCGCTACAGAGCCTGGCGCAGCACGCCGTAGGCCCCGGCGTCGCGCCGGTACAGCACGCACACGGCTCCCGAGTCGCGGTCGGTGTAGGCGAAGAAGTCGTGTCCCAGCAGGTCGATCTTCACCAGCGCCTCCTCCTCGGTAAGCGGCTCGAACTCGATCGTCTTCACACGCACCACCTCGTCGTCGGCGGCCAGCTCGCTCATCAGGCGGTCGGGGTCGAACGCGGCGCCCTCGGCGGGGGACTTCAGCGGGGTGGCGTCCACGCGCAGCTTGCGATCGACCACGCGGGTCTTGTACTTGCGCAGCTGGCGCACCACCTTCGCGGCGGCCACGTCGATCGCCGCGTACATGTCCTCCTCCACCTCCTCCACGCGCACGACGTGGCCCTTGGTGTGCAGGGTCACCTCGCAGCAGCAGCGGGCGGCGATGGCGGGATTCTTCTCAACGTGCAGCACGACCTCGGCATTCAGCGGGTCTATGGCCATGACCTTCATCGAGGCCCCGATCTTCTCCTCCGCGTAGCTGCGCAGGGCGTCGGAGACGGTCATCTTGCGTCCGGTGACTGTGATGCTCATGCTTCTCACCTCTTGCCTTGTGGGCCTGCAGATTCGCGCCAGATGGAGCGCGTGTGAAGCCTGCGGATGCGGCGCTTCGCGCTGAGGTCCGGCGGTGATTACAGCATAGCGCATGTGCGCGGGCGGGGTTTCTGCGCCCGCCCTCCATGGATACGCGCCGTTGCGTTGTCAGGGCCCGGCCTGCGCCGTCGGCCGGGCGCGGCTGTCAGGGCCGGCGAACGGCTTGGCGCGCGCGGTATAATGCGCACCTGCGCCCCATCTGCGCGGGGCGTCGTCTCGGCCGCTGTCGGCGAATCGACGGCGCGCAGATGCCGACCGCGTGCGGAAGGCGCGAAGCAGGATCGAACGCAACAGAATCGCCACAGGCAAGGAGTCCCATGGAAGCTGCCGCCATCGTCCTCGCAGCAGGCGCGGGTACGCGCATGAAGTCGAAGCGCCCCAAGGTCGTCCACGAAGTGCTGGGAAAACCGCTGATCAGATGGGTGGTTGACGCCGCTCGCCAGGCAGGCGTCGGGCGCGTGCTGGCCGTGGTGGGCCACCAGCGCGAGCAGGTGATCCCCCTGGTTCAGGACGACTGCGAGGTGGTGACGCAGCCCCAGCGCCGCGGCACCGCCGACGCGGTGGCCGTGTGCCGCGAGGCCCTGGCCGGCTTCGAGGGCTCGGTGCTGGTGCTGTCGGGAGACTGCCCGCTGATCGAGGCCGACACCCTTGCGGCCCTGGTGGCTGCCCGCGAAGGCCGGAACGCGGCCGTGGCCGTGCTGACGATGGCGCCCCCCGACCCCTTCGGGTACGGCCGCATCGTCCGCGATGATCAGGGCGTGCCGGCGGCCATCGTCGAGCAGCGGGATGCCACGCCCGAGCAGCAGGCGATCACCGCATGCAACGCCGGCTTCTACTGCTTCGACGCGGCGTGGCTGTTCGACGCCCTTGCGCGTGTGGACGATCGCAACGCCCAGGGCGAGCGGTACCTCACCGACACCGTGGCGCTGGCGCGCCGCGAGGGTCGGGCGGTGGCCGAGGTGGTCGCCGACTGGGCGGCGTGCCAGGGCGTGAACTCGCGCGTGCAGCTTGCCGAGGCCACGCGCGCCGCGCAGGAGCGCATCAACCGCGCGCACATGGAGGCGGGCGTGACCATGATCGACCCGCGGCAGGTGTGGATCGGCCCCGACGTGACCATTCGGCCCGATGTGGAGCTGCTGCCCCAGGTGCATCTGATGGGTCGCACGTCGATCGGCCCCGATGCGGTGATCGGGCCCAACACGCGCCTCACCGACACCGTGGTGGGCGAGGGCTGCGTGGTGGACGAGACGGTGGCCGTGCAGGCCGTGCTCGATCGCGGGGCGTCGGCCGGCCCTCGTGCCTACCTGCGCCCCGGCGCGCACCTGTGCGAGGGGGCCAAGGCGGGAACGCATGTGGAGATCAAGAACTCCACCGTGGGGCCGCGCTCGAAGGTGCCGCACCTCAGCTATCTGGGCGATGCGCGGCTCGGCGCCGATGTGAACATCGGCGCGGGGTCGATCACCTGCAACTACGACGGCGTGCGCAAGCATCCCACCACGGTGGGCGACGGCGCCTTCGTGGGCTCGGACACCATGATGGTGGCCCCGGTGTCCATCGGCGCGGGTGCCGTGGTGGGCGCGGGCTCCACGATCGTCAGCGATGTGCCGGACGACGCTCTCAGCGTGGCGCGCGCGCGTCAGGTTGACATCGAGGGCTGGGCCGCGCGTCATCGGGATCAGCTGCTCTGAGGCCGCCGCGCGCAATTCGCCGTGCGTCTCTGAGCCTGCGTCCAGAGCTGCGGTGGATCGCCCGCGTCGCGCCCGCGACGTTCTTCTCGACGGTCTACAATGGGCGTGACCGTTCCTACGTCGGCGCGACTAAGTGAGGAGTTGCTGTATGACCGAAATGCAGAAGAGCCTGGCGGTGTTCTCGGGCTCCACCAACCCCCAGCTTGCGGAGGCCATCGCGGCCAGCCTGGGCATCTCGCTGGGCAACGTGAAGCTGGAGAAGTTCGCCAACGGCGAGATCTACGCCCGCTACCTGCAGAGCGTTCGCGGCTCAGACGTGTTCATCGTGCAGTCGGTGGCCGGCTCCTCGGTGAACGATGCCCTGATGGAAACCTTGATCATGGCAGACGCGGCCCGTCGCGCCTCGGCGCGCACCATCACGGCCGTGCTGTCGCACTACGGCTACTCGCGCCAGGACCGCAAGGCGGCGGCGCGCGAGCCGATCACGGCCAAGCTGGTGGCCAACCTGCTGCAGACCTCCGGGGTGCAGCGCGTGATGAGCATCGACCTGCATCAGGGCCAGATTCAGGGCTTCTTCGACATCCCGGTCGATCACCTCACCGCCCTGCCGATCCTGGCCGACTACTTCAAGGCGAAGAACATCCCGTCTGAGGACCTGTGCGTGGTCAGCCCCGATGTGGGCCGTGCGAAGGCGGCGAAGAAGCTGTCGGACATGATGCAGGCGGACCTGGCGATCATGCACAAGGGTCGCCCGGGGCACAACCGCGCCGAAATCACGGCTTTGATCGGCGACGTGCAGGGCAAGGTGTGCATCCTGAACGACGACATGATCGACACCGGCGGCTCGGTGGTGGCCGCGGTCAGCACCCTGCGCTCGCGCGGCGCGAAGGACATCTACGTGTGCGCCACCCACCCCGTGTTCTCGGGCCCGGGCTTGGAGCGCATGGCGAATCTTGACGTTGCCGAGGTGGTGGTGTGCGACACCATCCCCGTGCCGCTTGAGTATCAGACCGGCAAGATCAAGGTGGTCAGCGTGGCTCCGCTGTTCGCGCACGCCATCTCGAACGTCTTCAGCAACGGGTCGGTGTCCGAGCTGTTCGACCCCGATTTCGCCCTGTAGCCGCACGTCCGATGCCGGCATATGCGGGCGCGTCCCCTGGTGGGCGCGCCCGATTGCTTGATGTCCCCCGAACCATTTGGTGACGCCCATGGAAACCCATTTGATCGCGGGGCTGGGAAACCCCGGCCCCGAGTACGCCTCCACCCGCCACAACGCGGGCTTTCTGGCCGTGGACGCCCTGGCCGAGCAGCTGGGCGCCCGCTATTGGAAGACCGAGTGCGGGGCCCTTACCGCCAAGGTGTCGCGCGGCGGCGCCACGCTGGTGCTGGCCAAGCCGCAAAGCTACATGAACACCTCGGGCGGACCCGTGAAGCAGCTGATGGCTGCGTACGGGGTGTCGCCCGATCGCCTGATCGTGATCCACGACGAGCTGGACATTCCCGCCGGCTCGGTGCGCGTGAAGGTGGGCGGTGGACATGCCGGCCACAATGGCCTGCGCTCGATCTGCGACAAGCTGCAGACGCGCGACTGGGCACGCGTGCGCTGCGGGATCGGGCGGCCCCCGGGGCGCATGAGCGTCACCGACTTCGTGCTGTCGGCTCCGCGGGGTGACGCGCTCGACGAGTTCAGACAGGCGTGCCATCGCGCGTCGCAGGCCGCGCTGTCGCTGATGGACGAAGGGCTGGAGCGCACGCAGCAGCAGTTCAACGCCTAGGTTTCGGGCCCGGTGGCCAAGTCGTGCGCCTCGTGCGGCCCGGTTTTGGCGTGATATGCTGTGACGCGTGAGCGCCTACGTGAAGGAAGTGTATGCAGATCCTCAAAGACGGAACGTATCGCCTGTCGGGGCTGGGCTCGTGGCTGTCGCTGCAGACGCGCCGCATGGGTCCGCTCGTCGCCCCGCTGTGGGTGGAGGGGGACGAGGCGCCCGACGTCGATGCCGACGAGCGACTGCGCCTCGTGGAGCAGTCGCAGTCGCTCCGTCGTCGCCTGTTCGGCTGGATCGGCGGCGCACGTGCCCTGCCCCTGCCCGAAGGGGGCGAGTGCTACCTGGTGGAGTTCCTTCCCGGTCGCGGCTCGCCGGTGCGCGTGCATGCCTACGTGAACCAGAGCGGCTGCGCGTGGAGCACCTCGCACTTTCTGCTTGAGGAGCCCGATCGCGCGCCCGACCTGTGCCTGGTGACCGTCGAGGGCATGACCGGGACCCCCGAGGTCCAGCATGCCGGGCTGGTGCTGGTGCTGAACGAGGACAACGTCGCAGAGCCCCATCGCGCGGCCTTCTTCGGCTTCACGGACGAGGCCGTGCACGTGTGGGGCTCGGCCCTGCCGCTGCCCGGCCTTGAGGGGCCGGCTCCGTATCGCAACGTCATGGCCTCGCTGTACTTCAACTACGTGTACCGCGTCCAGCTGGGCGGCGCGGTGCCGCCTGTCTGTCGCGCCGACGACCTGGAGCAGCTGCTGGTGCGCCCGCCCTTCCCGGCAGCGCTGGCCCACGCCTCCGAGCTGCTGGGCTCGGTGCGGCGCGACCCGCAGGTTCGCCTCTTCGCCCTGGCCCGCGCCCTGCAGGAATGGCTCGACCGCGAGGTGGGGCCCGCGTTCGCCCGCAAGGAGGGCCTGAGCCTCAGCGTGATGGACCGCACTTCGCAGCTGTACCTGCTCAATCGAAGCGACGACGAGGAGTCCTCCGACGTGTCGGACGAGGAGGCCTTCCGCGTCGAGGCGGTGCTGAACCGGTTCAACATCGTGCGCGAGCTGCTGGGCGACCGCGCCGAGCGCGCCGATGCCGACGAGGTGGGGCAGGCGGCGGCGCTGGCCCTGGACCAGTTCATGTGCGAGCTGCCCGAGGTGGGCCCCGCGGCTGCGGCGCAGGAGGAGCCTGCCTGCGACCTGGTTCCCACGTCGGAGCCCGGCGAGATGCTGCCCGAGGTGCAGGGCTTCCGCGGCGAATGGGAGCTGCGCTTCGGGCTGTCGCGCCGCTTCGAGTGCCTGCGCACCCCGTATCGCGTGAACGTGGCGTTTCGGGTTGACGTGCCGGGCGGCCTGGCGGTGCTGAGGGCCTTCGTGCCCGATGAGCGCCTGGCCCCGCGCCTGGCGTGGAACGCCGCCGCCGGCTGCTGGGAGGAGCTGGACGAGCCCCAGCGCAAGGCCATCGTCGCGCGCTACGTGCGCCTGCTGGGCATCGCCGCGGCATCGTGCGCCTTCGCGCAGTCCGACCGCCTGCGCACGGTGCGCTTCTGCGCGGTGAGCCCGGTGTGGGACGACGAGGGCAACCTGGTGGAATCCACCGACACCGCGCCCGAGGAATGCGGGTGGTCCTGCACGTTCGAGCGCGCGGCGTTCAGCGACCATCAGGCGCACCGCGCCCTGCGCGACGATCCCGCGCTGTTCCGGCGCACCTTCGGGGCGTACCTGCGCGGCGAGGGATGCGCGGGGTCGTGCGGGGGAGCGGACGTCTTCGACGAGGTGGACGGCGGCGCGCACATTCGGCTGGCGCACGACCTGGTGGAGGGTCGCGACGCCCTGATCCCGCCCGACCTGCGCGACTCCTTGGGAGCACGTTACGCAAGCGAGCTGGGAATATTCTTCCAGTCACAGCGCCGTGCGCGCGCCGAGAGCCTTGCCGAGAGCCTTGCGCGCACCGACACCGACGCCGAGGCGGTGTCGGTGATCAGCCGTCACAAGGAGGGCCTGGTGGGGCCCGAGGAGCGGGCGGCCTGCGACGGGCTGATGGAGCGCCTGGTCCGCGGCAGCCTCGACCGCCGCGACCAGAACGCCGTGGTGAACGCGTACCGCGGGGCCGACCCGCTGGGCGAGGCCCTCGCGCACGCGCGCTCGGTGATGGATTCCGACCCCGGCGAGGCCGCCGGCATCCTGCGCTCTGCGGTTGACCAGGCCGAGAAGGCCGGGCGCTACGTGGACACCTCCGAGGTGGTGCATCGGAACTTCGATTCGTACTGCTCGCGCGTGCTGTACAACCTGGCGCGGTCGGGCTCGATCATGAAGGACCTTCCCTTCATGGGCGCGACGGACGCCGGGCGTGCGGTGGAGGTGGTGCCTGACGGGCTGTTCCCCTGCTACCTGGAGCTGACGCGACTCAGCGAGCGTTCGTTCGATTTGTCCGACGATGCGGTGCGCTTCGCCAAGCGCGCGGTGGAGCTGGGTCCCACGTGCTGCTCAGCCCATCGCCAGCTGGCGCGCGCCCATATGCTGCGCGGCGATTTCGCCAACGCGCGCATCAGCCTCAACCACGCGCTGCACGTGGCCTACCTTCCCGCCGAGATCTCGATCGCGTACTATCAGCTGGGCTATATTCTGTGGAAGCTCGACGAGCCGCAGGCGGGGGCCCTGTGCTATCTGAAGTCGATGCGCGAGTCGCCGACGGTGCGGCCCCAGTGCGTCAACGAGCTGCAGGAGCTGATGGACGAGCACGGCGACGAGGTTGACCTGGTTGATCCCGACCAGGTGGACGAGGCTCTGGCCGAGGCGGGCATCTGCGTGGCCCCTACCGACGAGGTGTCGGGGGCGTTCGCGCGGGCGGCCCAGGCCGCCTGTGACGCGGGTCTGTTCAGGGTGGCTCACGACGCGTGCGCGGCCCTGCTGCGCACCAGCTCCAACGACGTGCTGTACGGCACCGCGCGCTCGTTCTCGCGTCGCGCGTTCTAACCGATCATCTGGCGGGCCCCCGCCGCGAAGGAGTATCTATGGCGATCAAGCTGCCTGCGGGTTTCGAGGACATGCTTCCTGCTGACGCAGGGTTCTACCAGGAGTTCGTGGCGCTGGCCCAGCGCGTGTTCGCAACCTACGGCTATGAGCCGGTCATCACGCCGCAGGTGGAGCTGACCGATCTGTTCGTGCGGGGCATCGGCGAGGCCACCGACGTGGTATCGAAGGAGATGTTCACCGCCATCTCGGGCGAGAACCTGGCCACCTTGCTGGCGGGCGGCACGGTGAAGGCGAAGAGCCGCCTGACCCTGCGCCCCGAGGGCACGGCCGGCGTGGTGCGGGCCGTGGTCGAGCACGACCTGGTGCCCCAGGGAGCCGGGCCGGTGAAGCTGATGTACGCCGGGCCGATGTTTCGCGCCGAGCGCCCGCAGAAGGGCCGCCTGCGCCAGTTCAACCAGATCGGCATCGAGTGCCTGGGCGCCGAGGCACCGTCGGTGGACGCCGAGGGCATCGTCATGCTGATGCGCTTCTTCCGCCAGGTGGGAATTCCGCAGGAGTCGATGGTGCTGCTGCTGAACTCCATGGGCTGCGACGATTGCCGCACGCCGTATCGCGAGGCGGTGCGCGACTTCGTGCGCCGGCATGCCGACCGGATGTGCCCGCAGTGCCTTGAGCGCGCCGAGACGAACCCCCTGCGCGCCTTCGACTGCAAGAACGAGGGCTGCCGTGCGGTGATGGCCGACGCGCCCCGGATCACCGACTGGCTGTGCGAGCCGTGCCGCGGCCATCACGACGCGGTGCGGTCGTACCTTGCCGCAGCCGGCGTGGACTACGCGGAGGACCCCACGCTGGTGCGGGGCCTCGACTACTACACGCGCACGGTGTTCGAGGTGCAGGCTCTGGACACCAACAGCGCCCAGAACGCCATCGGCGGGGGAGGGCGCTACGATCGGCTGGCCGAGGAGGTGGGCGGGCGCCCCACGCCGGGCTTCGGGTTCGCCCTGGGCTTCGAGCGGTGCCGCATCGCTCTTGAGGCGGCGGGCGTGAGCGTCGAGCGGCCCACGTCGTGCGACGTGTTCGTGGCCACGATCGAGGATGCCCAGCGCGCTGCGGCCTTCGCCCTGGTGCAGCGCCTGCGCGACGCGGGCGTGCACGCCGACATGAACCATCAGGAGCGCAGCCTGAAGGGCCAGATGAAGCTGGCGAACAAGCTGGCAGCGCGCCGCGTGGTGGTGCTGGGTCCCGACGAGCTGGCCCAGGGGGCCGCCGTGGTGCGCGACATGGGGTCGCATGCCGAGCGCACGGTCGAGCTGGACCGCATGGTCGAGGTGCTGGCCGCCGAGGTGCGAGGGGCCGAGGCGCCCGCCCCCGAGGCGTGAGCGCGGGCGGCGCTCGGGCGGCGAGGGGTCGTGCCGCTGCATTGTGCCTGCGTTTTGAAGACGGGCGTCGTTCCTGCACAGGCCCGCATAGTGCAGTAGAATGGCTTAGTTTGAGTGACTGATTTCGAGCGACTGATCGCCCTGAGCCGCGAGGTGCGGGGCGCCATGCGCGAGCGCAAGGAGCGACACCACCATGACCGACTATCTGAACGAGTACTGCATGCGCACCGCCACCTGCGGTGAGCTTCGCCGCCAGGACGTGGGACGCACCGTGGTGCTGGCCGGCTGGGCCTGGCACAACCGCGATCACGGCGGCCTGATCTTCATCGATCTGCGCGACCGCGAGGGCTACACCCAGGTGGTGGTCGATCCCGACTGCGTTCCCGCCGATCAGTTCGCCCAGGCCGAGCACCTGGGGCGCGAGTTCGTGCTGAAGGTGGAGGGCACGGTGCGCGAGCGCATGGCCGACACGGTGAACCCGAACATGGCCACCGGCGAGGTGGAGGTGATGGCCGCGTCGATCGAGGTGCTGAACACCAGCGTGACGCCGCCGTTCTCGATCGAAGACGGCATCGAGACCGACGAGACCACGCGCATGAAGTGGCGCTACCTTGACCTGCGCCGCCCCGAGATGTTCCAGGCCATGCTGCTGCGCCATCGCTTCACGCAGGCCATGCGCACGGCCTTGAACACGCGCGGCTTCCTTGAGGTGGAGACGCCGATCCTGGCGAACTCCACGCCCGAGGGCGCGCGCGACTACGTGGTGCCCTCGCGTCCCAACCCCGGGAAGTTCTACGCCTTGCCCCAGAGCCCTCAGCAGTTCAAGCAGATGCTGATGGTGGGCGGCATCGAGCGCTACTACCAGATCGCGCGGTGCTTCCGCGACGAGGACCTGCGCGCCGATCGTCAGCCCGAGTTCACGCAGGTGGACGTGGAGATGAGCTTCGTGCAGGACGACGAGGTGCTCGACCTCATGGAAGACGTCATGCGCGAGTCGCTTGAGGCCGTGGGCGTCGAGCACGCCTTCCCGCTGCAGCGCATGGAGTGGCGCGAGGCCATGGAGCGCTTCGGAAACGATCGCCCCGACAACCGCTTCGGCATGGAGCTGGTGGACCTTACCGACATCGTGCGCAACACCGGGTTCAAGGTGTTCTCGTCGGTGGCCCAGTCGGGCGGCGTGGTGAAGGCCATCAACGCCAAGGGCGCGGGCGACTGGAGCCGCGGCGATGTGGAGAAGCTGGGCGCCATCGCGGCCGAGAACGGCGCGAAGGGCATGGCCTGGATCGCGTTCACCACCGATGGCCAGGAGAAGAGCCCGATCATCAAGTTCTTCAGCGACGATGAGTTCGACGCGCTGAAGCAGGCCATGAACGTGGAGCCCGGCGACCTGGTGCTGTTCGCTGCCGACACCTACGAGGTGGCCAGCGCCGTGCTGTCGGCCCTGCGTCTGCACATGGCCGACGCCCTGGGCATCGAGCGCGCCGGCCACAGCCTGCTGTGGGTGGTGAACTTCCCCATGTTCAAGTACGACGCCGACGAGAAGAGGTACGCGGCCGAGCATCATCCGTTCACCATGCCGCGCCGCGAGGACCTGGACAAGATCGAGGACGCCCCGCTGGAATGCGGCAGCTACTCGTACGACCTGGTGATGGACGGCTTCGAGGTGGGGGGCGGCACGATCCGCATCCACAACGGCGACATCCAGCGCCGGGTGCTGCGCCGCTGCGGGCTTTCCGATGAGCAGATCGACGAGAAGTTCGGGCACATCATCAACGCGCTTGAGCTGGGGGCGCCTCCGCATGGCGGCATCGCGCTGGGGCTGGATCGCCTGGTGATGCTGCTGGCCGGGCGCGATTCCATTCGCGATGTGATCGCCTTCCCGAAAACGTCCAGCGCCTCCGACCCCATGACCGGGGCACCCAGTGCGGTAACGCCGCGCCAGCTGAAGGACGTGAACCTGCGCTTGCTGTAGCCTGCTGCGGCAGGGCCGTTCGGGCGATTCTTGCGGACTCGGCCCTGCCCGTGTGCGTTCCGGGCAGGGGGGTCCGCGCGCGTTGCGCGTGCGCGGTGTTTGGTACAATGGCCCCTTGACAAGCCAAGTACCTCGAATGGGCTGGGACGGCGCCATGTTCTGAACCTGGTCAGGTCCGGAAGGAAGCAGCCATAAGGGACCGCTGACGAGCGTCCCTGCCTATTCGGGGTACTTTTCCTTTGCTCTCGCGTCCCCTTCGCCCGACCCTCTGCCTCTCTTTCGCGCAGCGCGGGCATGCACGTGAAAGGTGAGCTTCGTGGACCCCCTTGCGTTCTTTCTGAACCTTCTCAGCGACCCCCGCTCGGCCATCGCGGGCTGGATCGTGGCCTTGGGCCCGGTGATGGTGTTCGCGCCGTTGTTTCTGATCGTGTTCGCCGAAACCGGGCTGGTGTTCTTTCCCTTCCTGCCCGGCGATTCGCTGCTGTTCGCCGCAGGCGTGTTCACCGCTGACGGGGGAGGCCTTGGCCTTGAGGCCACGCTGGCCGTGTTCTTCGCAGCCGCCGTGTTGGGAAACACCTCGAACTACTGGATCGCGCGCCTGTTCGGGTCGCGCATCGTCGATTCGGGCAAGATCAAGTCGCTTACTCCCGAGCGCCTGCGCAAGCTCGACCTGTTCTTCGCGCGCTACGGCGGCCTGACCATCGTGATCACGCGCTTCATGCCGATCTTCCGCACGTTCGCCCCGTTCATCGCAGGCATGGGACACATGCGCTTCGGGGCGTTCATGCTGTTCAACGTAATCGGCGGCGCCTTGTGGGTGGGGTCGTTCGTGCTGGTGGGCCACTTTTTCGGCGGGCTGCCCTTCGTGCAGGACCACTTCGAGCTGATCGTGCTGTCCATTGTGGCGGTATCGCTGCTGCCGGCGGTGGCGGGCGCCGTGCGCGGCGGGCTGGCACGGCGGCGCGCCTCGTAGGCGGGCATGCGGCGCGTGCCCGCGCGCTTGCGGGGGCACGGCGTCTTTCCGCGTGAATGAACAGGGAATATGCGCGGGAGAACCCGCGTGCCGCGCGCTTCCTGGTTGTGTGATGACGCGTCTCGCGCGGCAAGCGCATCGCTGCCATGCGCTATCATCTGAACGATGGACCAGCCCCCGCTTCGGGGCAAGAAGGAGCACGTCATGGCAGAATCTCTGTACCGCAAGTACCGCCCTCAGGTGTTCGCCGACGTGGTGGGCCAAGAGCACATCGAGCGCACCATCCGCAACGCCATAACGCAGGACAAGCTCAGCCACGCCTACCTGTTCACAGGACCGCGCGGCACGGGCAAGACCACCACGGCCCGCCTGCTGGCCAAGGCCCTGCTGTGCGACTGCGGTCCCACGCCCGAGCCCGATGGAACCTGCGATGACTGCCGGCTGATCGCGCAGGGCACCCATCCCGATGTGTACGAGCTGGATGCCGCCAGCCGCACCGGCGTCGAGAACGTGCGCGACGAGATCATCTCGCGCGTGCAGTTCGCTCCGACGCGAGGCCGTTACAAGGTGTACATCATCGACGAGGTGCACATGCTGTCGGTGCCGGCCTTCAATGCGCTGCTGAAGACGCTGGAGGAGCCGCCCGCGCACGTGGTGTTCATTCTGTGCACCACCGATCCGCACAAGGTGCTTGAGACGATCCACTCGCGTTGCCAGCGCTTCGACTTTCGCCGCATCGCCCCCGAGGCCATGGCCGCACGCATGCGCTTCATCTGCGGGCAGGAAGGCGTGGAGGCCGAGGACGAGGCCCTCGACCTGATTGCGCGCCGTGCCGAGGGCGGGCTTCGCAACGCGCTGACCTCGCTTGAGCAGATCGTCGCCTTCGAGGACGGCCGGGTGACCCTGGAGGGGGCCGAGCGCCTGCTGGGCTCTGCCGGCGGTCGCGAGCTGTCGGGCATGATGCGCGCCGTGGGCACGCGCGACGTGGCCACGTGCTTTCGCTGGACGGCGTCCTTCGTGGAGGAGGGGTCGGACCTGGCGCAGTTCGTGCGCGAGCTTACCGAGCGCGTGCGCAACCTGTACGTGATGGCCCTGAGCAGCAACCAGGAGCACCTGGACGTGTCGGAGGCCGAGCGTACTCAGATGCAGGCCGAGCTTGCGTGGTTCGGGCCCGACCGTCTGGCTCGCATGATGGGCGTGCTGGGCGACCTGACGGTGGAGCTGCGCACAGCGGCGAACCCGCGACTGTCGTTCGAGGTGGCGCTGACGCGCATGACGCGTCCTGATGCCGACCTTACGTTGGAGTCCCTGGCCGAGCGCGTGGAGGCCCTGGAGGCGGGCTACTCGTCGGTGGCTCACGTGAGGCCGACCGATGCGGGTGCGCCCGCGCCCGCGAGCTCGGCTGCAGCGGAGGCGGCGGACGCCGCTTCGACCGCTGGACGTGCGGCCCCGTCCGCCGCAGCCGCAGCCCCAGCGCTGGCGGCGGTGACCCCGGCGGCGACCCCGGTACCGAAGGCTCAGGCGGCTGCGCATTCCGTGACCGCGACAGCCGCGACTCCGTCCGCGGCGCCCTCGGCGGCTTCACCGACCGACGTTTCCGCGGCCGCAGATGCCGCGGCCCCTGCGGCTGCTCCCGTCGTCTCCGCCGCACAGGATGCCGCTTCCTCGCCGTCGCTGCCTGCCCGCTATTCGGTGGCTCAGGCCGCAGCCGCGCTTCCGAACAACGTGCGCGCCGGCTTGGCGAACCCCGCCGCTTTTCAGCGCTTGTGGCAGGCTACCGTCGCCGACGTGAAGAAGCAGAAGTCGGCCTATGGGGTGCTGTTTCTGGATGCGCACCCGCGCTATGACGCCGAGCGCACGCTGGTGGTGATCAGCTACGGCCCCGAGAGCAGCTTCGCCTACGGTGCCGTGCAGAAGCCCGATGTGCAGACGGCGCTGGCGCTGGCCTTCGAGCGCTGCGCCACCAGCCCCATCCCGTTCGTGTTCGCTCAGGATGGCGGCCGCGCCGCGGCGGCGTCGGCTGTTGCGCGCGGGGCCGCTCCGGCTGCCGCCAGCGGCGTCGCGGACGCTGCGCGCACCTTGGCCGGCAGGGCCCAAGCTCAGGTGCGTCACGCAGCGACGGCAGCTGCCCCGGCTACGGTGCCGGCCGCAGTGTCGGCCGCGTCGTCGGCGTCGCCCGCTGCTTCTGCGGGATCGGCGTCCTCGACCGCTCAGGCGGCACCGGCGCCTGCGCCTGACGACGACCAGGTTCCTTACGACGACGAGGCTTGCTACGAGCCCGCCTCCGACCCCTACGTGCCGCCTTTCGACACGAGGTCAGCCGCGCCTGCGCCTTCCGCGACGCCCGCGACCCCCGCCGAGCGCACCGCGCCTGCGCCTGCCTCCAAGGCGCCCACGCCCGCGTCCGCACCTGCTCCCGAGCCCGCGCCTTCCGCGACGCCCGCGAGCGACGGCCCCGCCGCGCCTGCCGAACCCGTCGCTTCGTCGGATGCCGCGCCGTCGGCGTCCCCCGACATCACCGAGGTGGAGCGCATGGTGCAGGGAGCCTTCGGCCAAGGTGTCAGCTTCACCGAATACGACGACCCCGCACCGCTTCCCGGCGATCCCGCCTAGCGCGGCTTCGCGCACCGCAGTGAATCGGCCCCTCGATCGACCCGCTGAAAGGAACGTTCCATGGATATGAAGAAGATGATGAAGCAGGCGCAGATGATGCAGCTTGAGCTGGCGCGTGCTCAGGAAGAGATCAAGACCATGACCTTCTCCGCCACGGCTGGCGGAGGCATGGTGGAGGCCGTGGCCAAGGGCGACAACACCCTTGAGAGCCTGACGATCAACCCCGACGCGCTGTCGATGGCCGACGCCGACATGCTGCAGGACATGGTGCTGGCTGCGGTGAACGAGGCTTTGCGCGGGGTGGCGTCGCTGACCGAGCAGCGTCTGTCGTCGGTGACCGGCGGCATGAAGCTGCCGGGAATGTAGGCCGGCGTGGTTGCCGCCTCGCTGCAGAAGCTGCTGGACGAGCTCGAGCGTCTGCCGGGCGTGGGGCCGAAGTCGGCTCAGCGCATCGCGTACTGGATGCTGAACACCGACCGCGCCACCGCGGTGCGGTTGGCTGACGCCATCGTGGAGGTGAAGGACACCGTGCGCTTCTGCTCGCGGTGCTTCAACTACGCTGAGGGCGACCTGTGCCAGGTGTGCGCGTCGCCCGAACGCGATCACCGTACCATCTGCGTGGTGTCGGAGCCGCGTGACATCCCGCCGATCGAACGGACGGGGGCGTTCCGGGGGGTGTATCACGTGCTGGGCGGCGAGCTGTCGCCCATGGACGGCATCGGTCCCGAACAGCTGCACATCGCCGAGCTGATGGGCCGCCTGGCCGACCCCGCCATCGACGAGGTGATCATCGCCACCAACCCCAACGTGGAGGGCGAGACTACGGCAGCGTATCTGTCGCGGCAGATCAAGCCCCTGGGAATTCGCGCATCGCGCCTGGCCAGCGGATTGCCCGTGGGTGGCGACCTTGAGTTTGCCGACGAGGTGACGCTGGGTCGCGCGATCGAGGCCCGCCGCACGCTGTAGCGGCACCGCGTCGGCGGCCTTGGTTCAAGAAGAGAGGCGGCGTGGGGGCCGGCGTGGGCCGACGCGTCCCTTCGGCCTGCGGCGATCCGGCGCGTCCGTTTTGTCGGCGGCGCGCGATGCGCCTACACCAGCTCGGCGGTGCCCAGGAACGTTTCGCGCAGGAAGGTGCGCACGGCCTCAAGCGGTGAGGGGTCGGTGCAGAAGAACACCTCCACGCCCTGCTCGTCCAGCGCGCGATGGGTGTGTGCGTCGGTTCCGCAGCAGATCAGCGCGTAGGCGCCCAGCTCTCCCAGAATCCTGCTCTGACGGCTGGCCGGGGCGTCGGACAGCGGCATGCTGCGCGACCCCAGCACGATGCCGCGGTCGATGTGGTAGAAGGTCAGGCTGGTCGCATGGTTGAAATGCGTCGGCACGTTGTGCCCGTTGCAGGCTACCGCCACAACCATTGCTTCTCCCTCCCTTGTTATTGAAACAGCACGCAGGATACACGGTAGCCCTCCGGCACCCGATTGCGGGAAACGGTCGCTCAGCGGGGTCTTTTATCCCGCGAACGTAGCGCGCGCTTATGGGTGCGTCCGTCTGCCGCGCAAAGCGCCCGCTCGCGTTCCGCCGCCCCCTGGGAAGGAAGCGATCGAGGGGGGTGATCGAAGGGGACGATCGAAGCGCGCCGGGGTTCAGCTGGGGGAGGGACGGCGGGGCGGAGGGTCCGTTCAGAGCCGTTCGGGCTGCCGTGCGTGGGCAGCTGTCGCGCGATTGTGCTCTCGTCGCGCCTGGTGCGTCTGCAGACTCACGCAATGACGAAGCGCCGGAAGAGCCGAGCCGCCCTGCGACGAAGCACGGGGCGGCTCGATGATGGCGACCTGAGGGAGTCGTATGGGAATCGGGGGAGCGTCGGCATGGGCGGCGCTGCGCCGTTTGGCCGCTTTCGGCTCGCCTGCCCGCTCGCCTGGCTGCGCGGCTTCGCCGGCTACGCCCTGCCGCGTCCGCCTCCTCGTGCGCGGTTGACGGCGGCGCGCTGAGCGCGTCCGGGCCGCATATCGCGTCCTGCGCCCGCGTTTCCTGCTGCAGACGGGCGGCGGGGTCTCTGCGGACGGCTCGACGCCTCGCCTGCGGCGGGCGCGCCCTTTCCGCGGCCTCCGCGACTGCCGCCGCGCCCCGTGCCTGCAGAGGCTCCGGCTGCTGCTCCTGCGGCTGCCCCGGCGGCCTTGCCCGCGCTTCCGCGGCGACCTCGCGAGCGCTTTCCGCCCGTTGCGGCCTCGGTCGCCTCAGCGGCGGCCTGCTCGCGCTTGTGGGTGCGGCGCTGCTCCTTGGCGCGCAGCTCCTTGCGGGCCGCCGCCACCTCGGGGTCGCGCGCGGCCTGGTGCTGCATGTTCTTCGCGGCAGCCTCGGCCTCCGCGGCGCTGAAGTCGAACGACGGCAGGCTCATCTCGGGAACCTTCTGCTTCGTCAGCTTCTCGATGTCGCGCAGGGCGTCCTCGGTTTCGGGCGTCACGAACGAGATCGAGAACCCGGCCGCCCCGGCGCGGCCCGTGCGCCCGATGCGGTGCACGTAGTCCTCGGGCTGGGTGGGCAGGTCGTAGTTGATCACGTAGTTCACGTCCGACACGTCGATGCCGCGCGCCAGCACGTCGGTTGCGGTAAGGATGCTCACTTCGCCCTTGGTGAAGCGGTCGAGTGAGCGCTTGCGCTGGTTCTGGCTGCGGTCGGAGTGGATCGCCTCCACGTTGTAGCCCGCGCGCTTCAGGCGCCGACACGTGGAGTCGGCGCGGCTGCGCGTGCGGGCGAACACGATCACGCGATCACTGCCCTTCTCTTCAAGCACGGCCTTCAGCAGCGCGGGCTTCACCGTCTGCGGCGTGCGGATGATGTACTGGTCGATCGTGTCGGCCACCTCGCCCTTGTGCGCGATCTGCACCACGGCCGGGTCGCGCAGCAGGGTTCCCACCGACGCGGTCACCGATCGGTCGATGGTGGCCGAGAACAGCAGGGTCTGGCGCGCGGCGGGGGTGTGCGCCACGATCTTTTTCACCGAGGGCAGAAATCCCATGTCCAGCATGCGATCGGCCTCGTCCAGCACCAGCACTTCGATGTGCTTCAGGCTGACGGCCTTCTGGTCAAGCAGGTCTATCAGGCGCCCTGGCGTGGCGATCAGCACGTCGCAGCCGCGCTTCAGCTGCTCCACCTGCGGGTTGTACGACAGGCCGCCCACTACGGTGACGATGCGGTGATGCGTATGCTGGGCGATGGTGCCGCACACCTCGGCGATCTGCTGGGCCAGCTCGCGCGTGGGGGTGATCACCAGCATCAGCGGGCCGCTGCCGCGCTGGGCGTGGCCCAGCCGGTCCAGCGTGGGCAGCGAGAAGCCGCCGGTTTTGCCGGTGCCGGTCTTGGCGGCGGCGATGATGTCGCGGCCTTCCAGGATGTGCGGGATGGCCTGTTGCTGAACAGGGGTGGGCTCGACGTAGCCCATGCTCTGCACGGCAGCGAGGGTTTTCTCGGACAGGCCGAGCGAGGAAAATGAGTTCACGGAATGGAATCCTTTCACGTTATCGAACATGCGCGGGCTGATGCCCGATGTAGAAGTGGGCGAATCGCTTGGGGCGCGGGGGCTCGTTCGCGTCCGCAGCGCTCCAGGCCAGCCGCAGCGCGCTTTCGGCGATGGTGCGCGCAGCGTGGGGCTTGCGGATGAAGCCGCCGTTCACCAGCATGCCATCCAGGCCATGGGGGTTTTCGAGTATGTAGAACAGAGCGTCGATCAGCTCGCGGGGCGTGGTTACGTGCATGGCGGCGCTGGCGGCCGTCAGCATCTCCACGTTGATCTTCTCCTGCCCGTAGGCGCGGCCCACCAGCACCATGGGGGTCTGCGAGCACAGGCACTCGGTTACCGTCAGGCCGCCGGGCTTGCATACCACCAGGTCACAGGCTGACATGAGGGCTGCCATCTCGTTCATGTAGCCGAACACGGTCATGTTTCCCACATCGTGATGCTGCTTCATGTCGTTCAGGTGCGCCTCGTAGGCGCCGTCGCCTCCGGCCACGAATACCGCGTGCATGCCCTTCATGCCGTTCAGCTGCGGAATCACCTCGTCAAGGGCGGCGCGCAGGCGCAGATAGGGCGTGGGCAGCTGCGCACCGGCCAGGCACAGCACCAGCGTCTCGTCGGCGGGAAGCCCCAGACGGCGGCGCGTTTCGGTGCGGTCGTGCGGCAGGCGGAACTCCTCGCGGGTGGGGATGCCGGTCACCTGGATGCGCCCGTCATGCACCTTGCGGGCGCGCAGCGTTTCGGCCATGTACTGGGTGGCCACGCAGAACAGGTCGCCTTCCAGATGGGGCCACAGCCCCTCGGTTTCGTAGTCGGTGGGCACGCACACCACCGGGAATCGCTGGCGGTTCAGCATGCGCGCTGCGATTGCCGAGTTGGCCGCGGTGATGTGGGTGGCGACCACCAGGTCGGGCGTGCGGGCGCGCAGGTGGCGGGTGAACGGGGCGTACATGAGGTGCGACCAGATGGTCCCCCCGCCCCACAGCACGCGCCCGGTGAAGGTGTAGCGCCAGGCCAGATCATATATCGGGCGTGTGGCTCCCACGAAGTACGAGGCCGCTTGGTCGCCGTCGAATCGATGACGGCCCCAATCGAGGATGTCCACCACCTCGATTTCCAGGTCCTGGGGCACCAGGGGATGCCCTTCGGCGCGCATGAGCTCGATGGCCTGGGCGATCGAGGTGGCCGCGCTCTTGTGCCCCGACCCCACCGATGCATGCGCCACCATCACCAGCGGACGGCGCTCGTGTGCGGACGCAGTGGCGCACAGGGCCTCCGCGTGTCCCTGATCAAGCGTTTCATCTGCGGTTTCGTTAGGCGCTGCATCCAGTTCAGTCATGCTGTACATAATAACCTATGGCCGTTCGTCCACTTGCCAGGTCGCGCGAACCCCTGATTTTCCCCGTAACGAAGGGTGGGCGTCGAATGCGGCGGCTTCAGGGGTGCGAGCGCGTGCAGGTGCGCGTGGCTGGCGCGGGCGAGTGTCGGGCGCGCGCGGGCGCGCGGGCGGGCCGCTGTCGTGCGCGCCAACGAGAGGGGCGATGGCGAGGAGAGGGCGGCGAAGGGTCGGTGGCGCTGGGAATGGGTGCGAAAACGCAAAAGCGCGCGACCAGGGCCGCGCGCCGCGTTGATGGTGCCCCCAACGAGAATCGAACTCGTGTCTCAGCCTTGAAAGGGCCGCGTCCTGACCTCTAGACTATGGGGACCATGCCGCCGTTTCGGCAGCTGGAACATTATTGCAAACCGCTTCGGGCGAATCAAGATGCACGGCCCGGTACGTTTCGATTGCGAAAAGCAGTTCGCCCCGCCGATTCGGCGGGGCGAACGAACAATCGATGGCGGGAAGTACGGGACTTGAACCCGCGACCTCCGACGTGACAGGCCGGCGCTCTAACCAACTGAGCTAACTCCCCATCGCTGTGACAGCGAAGGACATTCTATAGAAGAACCCTGAAGGACGCAAGACATTTTTTCGAGACCTTCTCACGCTGGTCGCGAAGCTGGCGCGGGAGTGGAAATCGCTGTTGAGAATCGTGCGGGGGCCGTGGGTGCAGCCTGTGTCCCGATGATGTGGCGGGCAACGTGACGCTTCCATGACGCGGTTGCCCCTTTGCTCGCCACAACTACTTAAGGAACTAAAATATCCCTGTTGGCGGGGTCGTCCTGCGGCCTCGTACGATCGAGAGGAGACCTCGTGCATCTTCATCTGCCCGAATCTTGCGGCTCTGCGGGCGACGCGTCTGCCTCCGCCGCCGAACCCTCCGGCCAGGGATCCTTAGCCGCATCGTCCGATCGGCGCTTCAATCAGGCTGCCGATCAGGCTTTCGACGACGAGCGCGTCAGCGCGCTGCGTTTGCGAATCGCAACGCTCATGGATCGCCTGCGCCGCCAGAGCCTTCATCGCTCGTGCTGCCTTGACGGGCTTACCCCCGCCGAGACGCGGGTGCTGTGGCTGGTCGATCTGCTGGCCGCCGAGGGCCCCGACCCGTCTCCGTCAGCCATCGCAAAAGCCGCTCATTTGGCGCCCAGTGCGCTTTCTCAGGTGCTTCGCTCTCTTGAGCACAAGGGCCTGATCGTGCGGATGCGATGCCAGCGCGATGGGCGCGGGGTGCGCGTGCGGCTCACCGACCAGGGCGCTTCATCCGTGGGGTCCATTCGCGCGCGGCAGGATTCGTACTGGAGCGACCTGCTGGCATACCTGGGTCCCGACGACGCGGAGGCTCTGGCTCGCATTATGGGCCGCGTGGTCGGCTTTCAGGAGAGGTATCGTCGATGAAGCTGTTCTCGTACCTGAGCCGCCACCGCATCGCGGTGCTGTTGATTTTCGCGCTGCTGGTCGGTCAGGCGATTTGCGACCTCGCCCTGCCGCGCTTCACCTCCGATCTGGTGGATGTGGGAATCGTGCAGTCGGGCGTCGAGCATGCCGCGCCCGAGGCGCTGACGGCGGATTCGCGTGAGCTGGCCGACGTGCTGCTGAGTCCCGACGAGCGCGCCTTGCTGGACCGCGCCTACCGCGCAGACGGCCAGGGGGTCTACCGGCTTACCGATGAGGGGCGCGCCGAACGCGCCGCCCTCGATGACGCCCTGGGCCCGGTGCTGATGCTGGCCCATGCCCCTGCCGCGCAGCGCCAGAGGGTGGACCAGGTGGTGGATCAGGTGAGGGCCGGGTCGCTTGACGCCGACCGGGCGCGGCTGATGGTCAGGCAGGACCTGGGTGCGTCCGGCGCCGATCCCTCGATCGAGCGCGCCGCCGTTCTGTCGGCTGCCGGCGCAGAGCTGCAGGCCGCCGGCGTCAGCCTGGATGACACGCGCATGGCCTACCTGCTCAGAACGGGCGGCGTGATGATGGGCTTCGTGCTGGCTTCCGGCGCGCTTTCGGTGCTGGTGGGCCTTGTGGCCGCGCGCACGGGCGCGCGCATCGGGCATGACCTGCGCCAGCAGCTGTTCGAGCGGGTGACGGCCTTTTCCGAGGCCGACGTGCAGTCGTTCTCGGTGGCGTCGCTGATCACGCGCGGCACCAACGACATCCAGCAGATTCAGAACATGACCGTCATGCTGCTGCGCATGGTGCTGTACGCGCCCATTCTGGCGGTTGGCGGCATGATCATGGTGGCCCGGACCGACCTGTCGCTCAGCTGGATCATCGGACTGGCGATCGCGTGCGTGCTGGCGGTGGGCGTAGTGCTGATGGCCCTGGTGGTGCCGCGCTTCAAGCTGATGCAGAAGCTGATCGACCGCGTGAACCTGGTGGCGCGCGAGATGATCACCGGCCTGCCGGTGGTGCGCGCGTTCGGGCGCCAGGGCCACGAGCAGGCGCGCTTCGACGAGGCCAGCGCGGCTCTCATGCGCACGCAGCTGTTCACCAGCAGAGCGCTGGCCTTCATGATGCCCACGATGATGCTGGTGATGAGCGGCGCCACCGTGCTGATCATGGCCTTCGGCTCCGAAGCGGTGGATGCCGGCAGCATTCAGCCAGGAAGCCTGATCGCGTTCATCAGCTATGCGATGGTGATCGTGATGAGCTTTCTCATGCTGGGCATGCTGGGGTTCGTGCTGCCCCGCAGCCAGGTTGCGGGCACGCGCATCGACGAGGTGCTGAGCCACGCGGTGTCGGTGGCCGACGCCCCCGATGCGCTGGCTGGCGCCTTCTGTTCACAGGAAGGGGCGCGGATCGAGTTTCGCAACGTCAGCTTCACCTACCCCGATTCCGATCGACCCGCCCTGCGCGATGCGTCGTTTGTGGCGGAGCCCGGCAGCACCACGGCGATCATCGGTTCCACTGGGTCGGGAAAATCGACGGTCATCAGCCTGATCGAGCGCTTCTACGACGTGTCGGAGGGCGCGGTGCTGGTGGACGGCGTGGACGTGCGCCGCGTGCGCCTGAGCGAGCTGCGCGCGCAGCTGGGCTACGTCCCTCAGCGCGCCTATCTGTTCTCGGGCACGATGGCCTCGAACATTGCCGGGCAGGTGTCGGGCGGCGACGGCCCTGCCCCCGTCCCCGGTCCTGGCCCCGACCCCGACCTTGATGCCGACTCGGGCGGCGACGGCCCTGGCCCCGCCCCCGATGCGGCCGCGGACTTGCCGCGCGTCCGGGAGGCCGCGCGCATTGCGCAGGCCCACGACTTCATCCAGGCGCGCGAGGGCGGGTACGCCTCGGAGGTGGCGCAGGGCGGCTCGAACGTGTCGGGCGGCCAGCGACAGCGCATCGCCATCGCCCGCGCCCTGGCCCGCGATGCGCGCGCTCTGCTGTTCGACGACAGCTTCTCGGCGCTGGATTACCGCACCGACGCCGCGCTTCGTCGCGCCCTGGCCGATCGTCGCGCCGGCGTCACGCTGCTGATCGTGGCCCAGCGCGTGGCCACGGTGCTGAACGCCGACCGCATCGTGGTGCTGGACGAGGGCCGCGTGGTGGGCGTGGGAACGCACGCTCAGCTGATGGAGGACTGCCAGGCCTACCGCGAGATCGCCCTTTCTCAGCTGTCCGCCGATGAGATGAGGGGAGGCCGCCATGAGTGAGCGCGACGACCGCCTTGAGCTTGACCTGCAGCTGCAGGCCGAGCGTCGCCGGCGCAGCGGCGGCCCCCGCAGGCACGGCATGGGCCCGGGGGTGCTTCCGGTGATGCCGCGCGAGCGTCACGACGTGCGCGGGGCCCTGCTGAAGCTGGGGCGCTTCATGGGTCGCTACCGCTTCGCCCTGCTGGTGGCCCTGGCGTTCGCCATAGGGGCCACGACCTTCAACATCGTGGGCCCCAAGGTGCTGTCGGGGGCAACCACCGTGCTGTTCGAGGGCCTGATGGCCAAGGTCGCCGGCACGGGCCAGGTGGACTTCGACGCCATCCGTGCGATCTTGCTGCAGACGCTGGCCCTGTACCTGGTGGCCACGGCGTGCTCGTACGTGCAGGGGTGGGTGCTGACCTCGGTGGCTCAGCGCACCACCTACAACCTGCGCACCAGCATCGCGCAGAAGATGGACCGCCTGCCCGTGGGCTACTTCGAGTCGCAGTCGGTGGGCGACGTGCTGTCGCGCATCACCAACGACGTGGACACTCTGGGCCAGACGCTCAGCCAAAGCCTGGCCGAGGCCGTGCGCTCGGTGGTGACGGTGGTGGGCGTGCTGGTCATGATGTTCCTGATCAGCCCGGCCCTGGCGGCGGTCACGCTGCTGGTGCTGCCGGTCTCGGGGCTGCTGGTGGGCCTGGTGGTGAAGCGCTCGCAGGGTCACTTCTTCGCCCAGCAGAAGCTGATCGGCGCGATTGACGGGCAGATCGAGGAAACGTTCGCCGGCCATGCGGTCATGCAGGCGTTCAACCAGCAGGATGCCGCGCTGAGCCGCTTCAGCCGCGACAACGGCCGCCTGTACGAGGCGTCGTGGAAGTCGCAGTTCCTCTCGGGGCTGATGCGTCCGATCCTGGACGGCGTGGGCAATCTGGCCTACGCGTCGGCGGCGATCCTGGGCGCGGCGCTGGCCTCGGCAGGGGCCATCACGGTGGGCGACATCCAGGCGTCCATCCAGTACATCCGCAGCTTCACGCAGCCGCTCAGCTCGCTTGCCCAGGTGGGCAACTTGCTGCAGCAGACGGCCGCGGCGGCTGAGCGCGTGTTCGACTTCCTGGACGCCGCTGAAGAGCAGCCGGAGAGCTCTCTGGTCAGTGCAGCGGATGTGGAGGCCACGGTGGAGTTCGACCACGTAACCTTCGGTTACGACCCGCAGAATCCGGTGATTCGCGGGTTCACCGCCACGGTGGGCAGCGGTCAGACGGTGGCGCTGGTGGGAAGCACCGGCGCCGGCAAGACCACGCTGATGAAGCTGCTCATGCGCTTCTACGACGTGCAGGGCGGGGCCATTCGCGTGGGCGGGCACGATCTGCGCTCGTTCGACCGAGCCGACGTGCGCACCCTGTTCGGCATGGTGCTGCAGGATGCCTGGCTGTTCAGCGGCACCATTCGCGAGAACATCCGCTACGGTCGCCCCGATGCCACCGATGCCGAGGTGGAATGGGCCGCGCGCCAGGCGCTGGCGCACCATTTCATCGAGTCGCTGCCGGGGGGATACGACTGCATGGTGGGCGAGGATGCCGGCAACCTGAGCGCCGGGCAGCGGCAGCTGATCACCATCGCGCGGGCCTTCCTGGCCAAGCGACGCATGCTGATCTTGGACGAGGCCACCAGCTCGGTTGACACCCGCACCGAGGCGCGCATCCAGCAGGCCATGGATCGCCTGATGGCCGGGCGCACCTCGTTCGTGATCGCGCACCGGCTGTCCACCATCCGTCACGCCGATCTGATTTTGGTGATCGACGAGGGCGATGTGGTCGAGCAGGGAACGCATGATCAGCTGCTGTCCGCAGGCGGCTTCTATGCCGATCTGTACAATTCCCAGTTCAGCCTGGTAGCTGCACAAGAGCCTGCTTGATAGAATTAAACACTGTGTCGAGAACCGCCCTGCCGTCTGGCAGGGCGTCCCGCTTCTTCGTTCGAAAGGCCGTCATCGCCGTGTGCCCTGCAACCGCCGATATCGTCGATTCGTCGGCAACGGAATCCGTCCCGAAGCCCGAGAATCTGACTGAATGCCCTGGCCAGCGGGGTCGCGTGCAGGTTGCCGTGTTCGACTTCGACGGCACCAGCATCGAAGGCTCGTCGCCGGTGCTGCTGGTGAGGCGCCTGGCGCGCTCATCCAAGCTGCGCCCCAGCGTGGTGGCGCGCATCGCCCTGTGGGGCGCTGCCTACAAGCTGCGGCTTCCTCAAAGCGAGGCCTGGGTGCGCGGACTGGTGTTCACGGCCTTCGAGGGCCGTCCGCGCGATGAGGTGGACGCGTTCCTGCGCGCCTTCTACGACGACGCGATCGAGCCGCGCTTTCGGCCCGAGGCTCATGCCGAGATGGAGCGCCTGCATCGCGAGGGGTGCGTGGTGGCCATGGTGTCGGCCTCGTTCGAGCCGATCATCCTGCGCGCCATGGAGCTGCATCCGATCGACTGCCAGGCGTCCACGCGCATGAAGGTGGCCGCCGACGGCACCTACACCTGCCAGGTGGAGGGAGAGTGCGTGGAGGGCGAGGCCAAGCTGACGGCCCTCACGCAGCTGTGCGACGGCCTGTACGGGGCCGGGGCCTGGGAGCTTGCCCACGCTTACGGCGACCATCACTCCGACCGGGCGCTGCTGCGCGCGGCGCGCGAGGCCCATGTGGTATCGCCCGACCGGCCGCTGTCGCGCACGGCGCGCAACGAGCGCTGGCGCAGGCTGGACTGGTAGCGAGCGAGTTGCGCACGGGCTGCGGGCGGGATCGGGCGCTTCGTTGCCAGGGCTGCGGGCGGAGGCGATTCCGCCGACCGGCGACACAGACTCGTGCGCTTCGATCAATGGGGATGACCGCAGCCCGTCCCGGCGACCCCCTTCTGTTCAGGGTTATTTCGCTATTTCGCGTGACGTTTCGCCCTCAGCGTCCGCCGCGCTTCGAGAGGGCCGCCCCTGCCCGTACAATGGGACGCGCAAAGGCCGCCCACGCTTCAAGGAGGCTGGTTACATGTCACAGAGCCAAGATCGCAACGACCCAATCGACCTGGGCGATGCCGAGCGCATGGTGCGCGCGTTCCTCAGCGCCGCCGAACGTGCCGAGGCCGTGGGCGAGGCGCGTCTGGCGGTGCATCTGTACGCCGCCGCCTTCGAGCGCGCCGAGGAGGACGCTCTGGGCCCCTTCCATCTGGCGCTGGAAGGGGCGAAGAAGGCGTGTCGTCTTGCCTGCGAGCTGGGCGAGCGCTCGCTTGCCGAGCATGCCTTCGAACGGGTTGAGCCTTATTTGGGCCCTGATGAGCTTCGCTGGTTCTCGGAGCAGCTGCAGGGCCTTGCCCTGAGCCGGCTTGAGGAGTTCGGCCTGTCGCGCGAGGCGCTGGAGGATGTGGCCAGTCTCATATCGGAAGAGTACGGGCTTGATGGCACCGCGTCGGTTCAGGTGCGGCATATCGAGCTGCCGGCGCGCTCGCTGCCCGACCTCGCGCCCCAGAATGGCGAGTCGGCGTTCGAGAGCGCCTTCGGCGCAGGTCAGGACGATGGACCGGACGGCGCGTTCCATACCGAGGTGCCGCTTGAGGGCCCTGCGGGGCCTCAGGGCGCCGCCGGTGCTTCCGAGGGCAGGCGCTCCAGCCGTGGCCAGGGGCTTGCAGACGCTCTGGCGCCTTCGCAGGAAAGGGCCCGCGTGACCTTCCAGCGCAATGCCCCCCGCGCCGATGATGCCGATGCCCCACGCACGACGGGGCGGCCGCCTGCGGCCCCGGTGCGGGGCGGGGACGACTCCCCGGCTGCCGCCGCACTGCCCGCGCGTGATGCGCAGGCCCGCGAGGGAAAGGCCCCCGCTGCCGGCGACCCAGCGAACGTGGGCGCGGCCGGCGGCCCTGCTGCGGGCAGGGGCGGTGCGGGCGGGCCGCTTGGCGCTCTCGGTCGTGCGGCGGACGATCGCGACCTGCCCTCGGTTCCCGCAGCGCGTGCGGTGGGATCTCCGCACGAACGACTTACCTACGCCACCTTGGCGGGCTATCGCTCGGCCATTGCCGCCATGCGGCCCTACGGCATCGGCGTGCGCAACGACGCGCGGTTCCTTGAGCTGATCGAGCGGCTGAACCGCCAGCACGGGCTGGAGGGCATGCCGCCTCTCGATACGCTGCTGTTCCGTTCGGCAGCGCGCGAGGATGCCGGGCGATTCATGCTGGCAACCATCGGTGAGCTGGGGCTTCCTACGTTGCGTATGGCTATGGACGAGAACATGCAGGGCGCGGCCGTGCTGTGCGTGATGGTGCAGGGCATGTCCGAGCGCCAGCGCATGCGCGTGGCTCAGCGCGGCTTCGACGGACCGGGCGTGCTGGTGCTGGAGGACATCGACCTGTGGCTGGTGCCCGAGCGCGACCCGCACGTTGCCGAAGACGATCCGAACCCGCTGGCTGGGCTGACTCGCGGCGCCCGCGAGACGCTGGAGCTGATTCGCTCGGCGGTGGAGAACCCCGATGTGCACGTGCTGGCCACCTCGTCGTTCGAGGGCGAGGTCGATCCTTTCTTCCTGGAGCTTCTGGATCCCCTGGCGGTGATCGACATCGAGCTGCCCACCGATGGCGAGCGCTCTCATATATGGATGGAGATCGCCAGCGACCATCCCTCGATGCGGGGAATCGACCGCGCGATGCTGGTGCGCTACAGCGAGGGCATGCCGCGCTTCGACATCTACATGGCCGCGCGCGAAGCGGTGGAGGAGGCGTACAAGCGCAGCCTGATCGCGGGCGAGTACCGCCCGGTCACGGCGCAGAACATCTTCGAGAAGGTGGCGGCCTACCAGCCCCTCGATTCGCCTCAGTACCACGAGCTGGAAGGTGCAGTGCTGCGGGATTTCAGGCGCGACCTGGACAACCTTGACGAGCTGATCGATGGCGAGCGCTAAGGGGGCGGCGCTGGCTCCGCCGTGCTGGGACGACGCGACGCTGTCGCGCGCGCAGCTGATCGAACGCGTGTGGAGCGAGGGCGGCGCGCGCTATCGCGACCTGCCGTGGCGCAACATCGACGACCCTTATGCCGTGCTGGTGTCGGAGGTGATGCTGCAGCAGACCCAGGTGGCCCGCGTCGAGCGTTACTGGACGCGCTTCCTTGGACGCTTTCCCACGGCGGATGCCCTGGCCAGCGCCTCGGCATCGGACGTGCTTGAGATGTGGCAGGGACTGGGCTACAACCGTCGCGCGCTGGCGCTGAAGCGCGCCGCCGACGCGTGCGCCGCCCATCACGGCGGCACGTTGCCGCGCGACCTTGACCAGCTGCTGGCCCTGCCTGGGGTGGGTCCCGCCACTGCGGCGGGCGTGCGGGCCTTCGCGTTCCAGCTGCCCGGGGTGTACATCGAGACGAACGTGCGCACGGTGTTCCTGCACGAGCTGTTTCCCCAGCATCAGAAGGTGGCCGATCGAACGCTTGAGCCCTTCGTGCGCGATACCTGCCCACTCGGCCGTGCGGTCGGGGGAGAGGGCGCCGCGTCGCCGGATGTTCGTGACGATCCCCGTGCCTGGTACTATGCGCTGCTGGATTACGGCGCCTATCTGAAGTCGCAGGTGCAGAACCCTTCGCGTCGCAGCGCCCACTACGCGCGTCAGAGTTCGTTCGAGGGGTCGCATCGGCAGAAGCGCAGCTTCGCGCTGCGGCTGGTGCTGGATGCCCCCGAGGGCCTCAGCGTAGCCGAGGTGGCGATGGCCCTGGATGCCTTCGAGCAGCAGCAGGGCAGGCCCGCGCCTGGACTCGATGTTGCCTCCAAGCTGGTTGATCAGCTTGCGGGAGAGGGGTTCTTCCTGGTTGATGACGGGCTGGTGCGACCGGCCTAGACATTTTCCAGAAGTCTTTTCTCAGAATTATATAAGAACATCTGATGTGCCTTTTTATTTTCATAGGCTACGATACTAAGAGCATTCGTCTTTTCCATCCATTGCTGTTTGGAGATGAGCGCTGCAAGATGGGATCTCGAGACGAACGTTCATCGGAGCTTCAGCTCTCGGAGCCTCGGCACTGCTCTTTCCCCATCGTTTGCCGCCGATGGAGGCGCTCGGGTTGAACGCCTCAACCTGTCGTATTCATTCGCGGATAGTAAACGTACGATCTGCGCTTCCTTTGCAACGAAGATAATTTGGCAAGCGGGTTTGTCCGTTTTTTGAGAGCACCGAGGTGATGACGACCTACGCTGAGTTCTACTACAACGGGAACTGCGGGGCGGCTCAGTAGTCCATTTCTGCGGAAAGGCATTTGAGGCTTGACGGGCGAAAGGACACGGCATGGTAGGCATAGGCGAGCCCATCCTTCACTTCCTGCCCTTGATGGCAACGTTTTTGCTGGTGTATATCGCGCTCAGGTTGCTGCATCTCGAAAGGAGGATCAGCGACCCCGCCCTTTCGATTGGCTTGCCGGGCAGGCATCGCGTGATCCTCGCCGTCGCCGGCATCGTGCTTGCTTTTTTCGTTGCTGGGTTACGTGGTCAATCTGATTGCGATCCGCTAGCAGCTAGCCGCTAGTCGATGGCAGCTCGGGGTAAGACCGCCCTGCATTCGAGCCCCCTGGTCGCCTGCCGAGCGCTCGCGGCCGGGGGGGTGGGCGAGCAGGACGGCTTCGTTGACGGTGGGGCGAGGATGGTGGACGCAAGTGCTTCTTATGCTAGAATGCGGGCGTTCCGTAGGGGAGTAGTCGGCGTCATATGACGTGGTCGCATCAACATACTGCCTGCTCAAGGCTGGTGCGTCCTTAATTGATCAGACTTGCGGTGCAGCGCGATCGCGCGTTGCACCGATCAAGCCGGTGCCACGTGCACCGGCTTTTTTGTTGCGCTGAGGCAATGAGGGCACGATCAGGGGGAGAGCATGGGTGCGGTTGAGCTGCTGTTGGTGGGCGTGGGGCTGTCGATGGACGCCTTCGCGGTGGCGGTGTGCAGGGGCGTGCGCATGGAGCGCTTCAGCATGAGGGAGGCGCTGACGATTGCGCTGTTCTTCGGGGGATTCCAGGCGCTTATGCCCACGTTGGGGTGGCTTCTGGGCTCGCAGTTCGTGGAAGCGATCGCTCCTTTCGACCATTGGGTCATCTTCGGCGTGCTGGCGGTGATCGGAGCCAAGATGGTTCACGAGGCCCGCACCTCGTCTGATTGCGCGTGCGTCCCGCAGACGACGTGCGTCTCTCAGGCGCAGAGCCGCCCCCAGGCAACGACCCCGCGTGGGATCGGCCTGCGCGAGCTCCTGCTGCTTGCCATTGCCACCAGCGTCGATGCCCTGGCTGTGGGCGTGGGGTTCGCTCTCATGCAGGTGCCGGTGGCCGCAGCCGTCACTACGATCGGAGCGGTGACCTTCGCCCTGTCGTTTCTGGGCGTGATGGCGGGTCACGCGTTCGGCGCGCGCTGGCAGCGGCCCTCGCTGATCGCGGGAGGCGTGCTTCTTATGCTGCTGGGCGTGAAGACGCTGGCGGAGGGCGTGATCACGGGCTGCTAGGCCGCATGGCTTGAGGGAGGCGCGTCGTCTTTCGGGTCTTGCGTCGGAGCGTCAATAGGGTAGAATACGTCGGAGCGTCCAATTGGATGCCCTTGCGGCCGACAAGGCGGCCGGCGAGCCCAAGCCTCGCAAGATACCTGGCGGTTCCGGCATCTATCACGCCGAGAACCGCGCGATCGTTCGAGTCGCGCGCCTGACATGCAGGCAATGCAGCCACCGATGCCACAGGGCACAGGGGTGGTCAGAATATTTTTGTGCTCAAGAAAATCTCACCGCATTCGCAATGGAAGTCTGCTAGCATTCTATGGTGCTGCTTACTGTCGATTTGCTTAAGAGGAGCACTTTTGACCAAACAAGACGTCATCGAGCTTGAGGGCACGGTTCAGGAAGCCCTCCCCAATGCGATGTTTCGCGTGAAGCTTGAGAACGGGCATTCCATCCTTGCCCACATCTCCGGGAAGATGCGCATGCACTACATCAAGATCCTTCCGGGCGACAAGGTGACGGTTGAGCTTTCCGTGTACGACCTGAACAGGGGTCGCATCACGTATCGCTTCAAGTAGCGACCGCTTCTGCTGAAGGGTCGCATTCACGACCATTCAGAAGAAGCGCCGCGCGCATTGCGCGGTCGTCGTCTCTTGTCGGGCATGCTCACACAGGCAACGAAGCAGAGCAGAAACAGCGGCAGCGGCTGGCCGTTCGAGATACAGGCAATGTAAGAACGCCGAAAGGAAGAGGAACATGAAGGTACGTCCTTCGGTCAAGAAGATGTGCGACAAATGCAAGGTCGTGCGTCGTCATGGCAAGATCTTCGTGATCTGCGAGAATCCACGTCATAAACAGCGTCAAGGTTAGAAAGAGGAGAGAGACATATGGCTCGTCTTGTTGGTGTCGACCTGCCGCGTGACAAGCGCGTGGAAATCGGTCTGACCTACATCTACGGCATTGGTCTGACCACTTCGAAGAAGATCCTTGCGGAGACCGGCGTCGATCCCGACGTCCGCTGCAACGATCTGACGGAGGACGACCTGTCGAAGCTTCGCGACTACATCCAGGCGAACCTCACCGTTGAGGGCGACCTGCACCGCGAGGTGTCGCAGAACATCAAGCGCCTGATGGAGATCGGCTGCTACCGCGGCCTGCGTCACCGTCGTGGCCTGCCCGTTCGCGGCCAGCGCACGCATACGAACGCCCGCACGCGCAAGGGGCCCCGCAAGCAAATCGGCGGCAAGAGGAAGTAGGGGTAGCTTAAATGGCACAGAAGAAGAATGTAACTGCGCACATCAAGCGCTCCGAGCGCAAGAACATCGCCGTGGGAGCCGCGCACATCAAATCGACGTTCAACAACACGATCGTCAGCATCACCGATCCCCAGGGCAACGTGATCTCGTGGCAGTCCGCCGGCACCGTGGGCTTCAAGGGCTCGCGCAAGTCGACGCCCTTCGCCGCACAGATGGCCGCCGAGGCCGCTGCCAAGACCGCTATGGAGCATGGCCTGCACAAGGTGGCCGTGTTCGTGAAGGGTCCCGGCTCCGGTCGCGAAACCGCCGTCCGCTCGCTGCAGGCCGCCGGCCTTGAGGTGTCGAGCATTCAGGATTGCACGCCCATCCCGCACAACGGTTGCCGTCCGCGCAAGCGTCGTCGCGTGTAGTGGAAAGGATTTAGATCATGGCAATTGACAGGACCCCGGTTCTGAAGCGTTGCAGGCAGCTGGGCATCGACCCCGTTGTGCTGGGCTATACCACCAAGGAGTCGAAGCGCGAGCCCAAGCGTCGCCGCAAGGAGAGCGAGTACGGCCTGCAGCTTCGCGAGAAGCAGAAGGCCAAGTTCATCTACGGCGTGCTGGAGAAGCAGTTCCGCGGCTACTTCAAGCGCGCGAAGGCCATGGGTGGCGTGACGGGTGAGAACCTGCTGACCATCCTTGAGTCGCGTCTTGACAACGTGGTGTTTCGTCTGGGCTTCGCCCGCACGCGCAAGGAGGCCCGTCAGGCCGTTACCCACGCGCACATCACGGTGAACGGCCGCAGCGTCGATATCCCCTCCTATCGCGTG
Organism: Berryella wangjianweii; assembly: GCA_013201155.1. Classification (GTDB taxonomy): domain Bacteria; phylum Actinomycetota; class Coriobacteriia; order Coriobacteriales; family Eggerthellaceae; genus Berryella; species Berryella wangjianweii. The sequence continues at coordinate 1,611,449 of CP053716.1, forward strand.
CGTCCCGGCGACGTGATCGCCGTGGCCCCCAAGGCCAAGGAGCTTCTGGTTATCAAGAGCGCCCTGGTCAGCAACGAGCGTGTATCGGTTCCCGCCTGGCTTGAGGTGGACATCGAGAAGCTTCAGGGCAGCGTGCTTTCGCTTCCCACGCGTGAACAGATCGATCTGGACATCAACGAGCAGCTGATCGTCGAACTGTACTCGAAGTAAGCACGCCCAAAGTAAGGAGGCTATCCCGCATGACAGAGTTCATGAGGCCTGTTGTTACCAAAGAAGAAGTGAGCGATACCCTCGCTCGTTTCATCGTGGAGCCCCTTGAGCGTGGGTACGGCAACACCCTGGGAAACTCGCTGCGCCGCGTTCTGCTGTCGTCGCTTGATGGCGCTCGCGCCACGGCGATTCAGATCGAGGGCGTCCAGCACGAGTTCACCACCGCCGAGGGCGTCATCGAGGACATCACCGACATCGTGCTTAACGTGAAGGGCCTGGTGTTCCAGGCGCTGAACGACGACGTTGAGCAGGCGGTGGCGCATGTGTCGGTGGAGGGTCCCTGCACCGTCACCGGCGCCGACCTCGACGTGCCGACCGAGTTCACGCTCATCAATCCCGAGCACGTGATCGCCACGGTCGCCGACGGCGGCACCCTTGAGATGGGTGTGCGCATCGGTGTGGGCCGCGGCTACGTGTCGGCCGAGCGCAACAAGCGCACCGAGGACCCCATCGGCGTGATCCACGTCGACTCGCTGTTCTCGCCCGTGCGTCGCTGCACCATGAACGTGGTGAACACCCGCGTGGGGCAGCGCACCGACTACGACAAGCTGGTGCTGGAGGTTGAGACCGACGGTTCCGCCACGCCCACCGAGGCCGTGCTGCGCGCCGTCAACATCATCAACCAGTACATGGGCGCGTTCATGGTGCTTGCCGGTGCTCCCGAAGAGGACGAGGTGGACGTTCCCTCGATCTTCACGCCCGAGGGCCAGGAGACGAACATCGAGCTGGACAAGCAGATCGAGGACCTCGACCTGTCGGTTCGCTCGTACAACTGCCTGAAGCGCGCGGGCATCCACTCGGTGCGCCAGCTGGTCGAGTTCTCCGAGAACGACCTGCTCAACATCAGGAACTTCGGCGCGAAGTCCATTGAGGAAGTTAAGGACAAGCTCATCTCCATGGGTTTGAACTTGAAGCTATAGGAGACACGACACCATGAGACACAACTACAAGGGCCGCAAGCTCGGCACCGATTCCGCCCATACGCGCGCCATGAAGCGCAGCCTGGTTGCCGCGCTGCTGGCCAACGACCGCATCAAGACCATCGAGTCGCGCGCCAAGGAGATCCGCCCCGACGTCGATCGCATCATCACCTGGGCGAAGAAGGGCGACCTGCACTCGCGTCGTCTTGCCATCGCCCGTCTGGGCGGCGACAAGGAGCTTGTGCGCGAGGTGTTCGAGAAGGTGGCGCAGGGTCTGTTCGCCGACCGCAACGGCGGCTACACCCGCATCATGAAGCTTGGCAACCGCAAGGGCGACAACGCCCCCATGGTAATCATGGAGCTGTGCACCGAGCCCGTGAAGAAGAAGGCCGCTGCCAAGCCCGTCGCCAAGAAGGCTGCCCCCAAGAAGGTCGAGGCTGCCGAGGAGAAGGCTGTGGAGGCCGAGGAAAAGGCCGCTGAGCAGGCGACCGCCGAGGCCGAGGAGGCCGCTGAGGCTCCCGTGGCCGAGGAGGCCCCTGCTGCTGAGGCTGAGGCCCCTGCTGCCGAGAAGGCCAAGGAGAAGGACGCCGAGTAGTCGGCATCCGCTTACTGCCTGAGCTGCCCCGTATCGTGCGAACCCGGTTGGTGCCGGATCGTCGGTGCGGGGCTTTTTGCGCCTAGGAGCGCGCGGTGAAACGGAGTTCCCGACGCCGCGCGCCGACGCTGTCGAGGGCGCGCGTCTGCGGGGGTGCAGAAGCATCGTGCGATGTCGCCGACGGTTCGCGCGTGTCATACTGATGGGATGATCGCTCAGCCGCCTTCATATCCTGCAACCGACGCTGCCCGCGGCGCACGCTGGCTTCAGCGAGCCGACGCCCGCTTGAAGGCGGTTCTGCTGGCCGCCGCCAGCGCCGCGGTGTTCTTCATCCAGACGCCCGGCGGTATCGTGGCCGCGCTGGCGGTAGCGGTGGCGGTTGCAGCCACGGGGTGCCCCCAGCCCCGACGCGTGATGGCGCTGGCCGCCCCGGGATTGGCGCTGTGCGCGTTCGGCTTCGCGTACGCCCTTGTCACCGGCCCGTCGTTGATCGAAGGCGCAGCCAGCGGCCTGGTGATCGCCGGTCGCATGGCGTTTCTGCTTGTTGCGAGCGCCGCCGTCAGTCTGTCCACCCCGTCCTCGGACGCCCTTGCGGCCTTCCAGCGGCTGCTCGGGCCGCTGCGTCGCTTCGGCATGCCCGTTGACGCCATGGCGACGGTGCTCTCGCTGGCCCTTGCGTTCATCCCGCGGGTGTTCGAGGAGATCGCCATCGTGCGCAGCGCCCATGCGTCGCGCGCCGCCGCGTTCGGAGCGGGCCTGCGGGCCCTGCCCGCCTGGGGCCGGGTGCTGACGCCGGTGTTCGTGCGGCTGTTCCGCCATGCCGACGCCCTCGCCCTTGCCATGGATGCCCGCGCGTTCGGCTTGGGGGAACGGCGAACCGCCCTGGGGCAGCGCCCCCTTGCGGCAGGAGAGCGTGCGATTCTGGCCGCAGGTGTGGCCCTTTGCGTTGCCGCGGCCCTGCTGCTGTAGAATCTTCCCTGCTCCCTGCTCCCTGCTCCCTGCTCCCTGCTCCCTGCTCCCTGCTCCCTGCTCCCTGCTCCCTGCTCCCTGCTCCCTGCTCCCTGCTCCCTGCTCCCTGCTCCCTGTCGCCTCCGCCTCTTGCTTCCCGCTTACCCCTGCGCGTGCGCATCGCCCGAGCAGCGGGGCCTTGCGGCGACTCGCGCCCGGCGCGAATGCTATGCTTTCGGCAGCGTATGCGAAGAGCAGTCCCATCAAGGAGGAAACCAATGTCCATGATCATCGATGTGTATGGCCGCGAGGTGCTGGACTCGCGCGGCAACCCCACCGTCGAGGTGGAGGTGGCACTGGCGAACGGGGCCGTGGGCAGTGCCATCGTGCCTTCGGGCGCTTCGACGGGCGCCTTCGAGGCCGTCGAGCTGCGCGATGGCGACAAGGATCGCTACCTGGGCAAGGGTGTGCTCACGGCAGTGGAGAACGTGAATTCCGAGGTCGCGGACGCCCTGGTGGGAATGGATGCCACCGATCAGCGCGCGGTCGATGACGCCCTTCTTGAGCTGGACGGCACCGACAACAAGGCCAGGCTGGGCGCAAATGCCCTGCTGGGAGCCTCGCTTGCCTGCGCTCGTGCGGCGGCTGAGGCAAGCGGCCTTCCGCTGTACAAGTACGTGGGCGGGGTGGGGGCCTACCAGCTTCCCACGCCTATGATGAACATCCTGAACGGCGGCGTGCACGCCGACAACAACGTTGACTTCCAGGAGTTCATGATCATGCCCGTGGGCGCGCCCACCTTCGCAGAGGCCCTGCGCTGGTGCGCCGAGATCTACCACACGCTGAAGAAGGTGCTGCACGAGGCCGGTCTGGGAGGCGGCGTGGGCGACGAGGGCGGCTTCGCGCCGAACTTCAGCACCAACGAGGAGCCGCTTGAGTACATCGTGCGCGCCTGTCGCGCTGCGGGCTACGAGCCGGGCAGCGACATCCTGTTCGCCATGGATCCCGCATCCACCGAGTTCTACGATGCCCAGAAGCAGCGTTACGTGCTGGCGGGCGAGGGTCGCGAGCTGACCAGCGATGAGATGGTGGATTACTGGGAGGCCCTGGTGAGCAAGTACCCGATCGTGTCGATCGAGGACGGCATGGCCGAGGAAGACTGGGAGGGCTGGAAGAAGCTCACCGAGCGCATCGGCCAGCGCGTGCAGCTGGTGGGCGACGACCTGTTCGTGACCAACGCGCAGCGCCTGCAGCGGGGCATCGAGATGGGCTGCGCGAACGCCATTCTGATCAAGGTGAATCAGATCGGCACGCTTACCGAGACGCTGGAGGCCATCCAGATGGCCAAGCGCGCCGGGTACGCATGCGTGATGAGCCACCGTTCCGGCGAGACGGAGGACACCACGATCGCCGACCTGGCCGTGGCTCTGAACACCGGCCAGATCAAGACGGGTGCGCCGTGCCGCTCCGACCGCGTGGCCAAGTACAACCGCCTTCTGCGGATCGAGGAAGAGCTTGACGCCCAGGCCCTGTACGCCGGGCGCCTGGCCTTCTACAACATCGACGCCGAGTAGGCTTCGCAGCTGGGATCCCGCTTGCCTTCGAGGGCCGTCCGCATGCGCCGGGCGGCCCTCTTCGCTTAAGGTGCGCGTGCGCTATCCGTCTTCGCGGGCGAGAATCGCCTAGGTGCACGGGTGGTTCCCGCTGCGCCGATGCTCGCTGCCGCCCGGTCGGCTTTTCCGGCGCGCGATGCGCACGGCATGGCCCTGTGCCTGTCGCGGCCCTGTGCTATTCTCGTTCGAGAAGATAAGCGGGCGTCGCAGCCTGTCCGACCGAGGAATGCTGCGACCCCTGACCTGGAAGGAGCGTCATGCGCGAGATGATCTCGGTGGAGGAGGCACGCGATCTGGTGCTGTCCTCGGTGAGCCCGCTTGATGTGCAGACGGTTGACCTGCTGGGGGCTGCGGGCCGTCCTGCGGCGGTCGATCTGCACAGCGACATCGACATCGCCCCCTTCGCCCACAGCGCCATGGACGGCTTCGCCCTGCGCGCCGCGCAGATCGCAGGCGCCTCGCCTGATACCCCGGTCGAGCTGGACGTGGTCGCCGAGGTGGCAGCGGGTGACTTCTTCGACGGCGACATCCCCGAGGGTGCCTGCGTGCGCATCATGACGGGCGCGCCCCTGCCCGATGCCGCCGATTCGGTGGTGAAGTACGAGATCGTGCCGGTGATCAGCGGCGAGGGTCGCGAAGGCGGTCGCGTGCGCTTCGAGGCGCCCACCGCGCAGGGGTCGAACGTGCGCGCAGCGGGCGAGGAGGCCCGTGCCGGTGAGGCGATCGTGCGCGCCGGCGAGGTGATCAACACCGCAGGCGTGGGCTTTCTGGCTGCATGCGGGGTCACCGAGGTGCCGGTGCATCGGCGCCCGCGCGTGGCGATCCTGTCGATCGGCTCGGAGCTGGTGGATGCGAGCGACCTGCCGGGTCGGGGCAAGATCCGCAACTCCAACGCCTACGCGTTGGAGGCCTGCGCGGCGGCGGCGGGCGCGCAGGTCGATCGCCTGCCGATCGTGCAGGATTCGCTTGAGCAGCTGGCTGCGCAGATCCGTCGCTGCGTGTCGGAGTACGACTTCGTGATCACCAGCGGCGGCGCTTCGAACGGCGACTTCGACTTCATCAAGCCCGCCATTCAGCAGACGGGCGAGCTGCTGATGACCACGGTGAACATGCGTCCCGGCAAGGCGCAGGCGTTCGGCGTGGTGGACGGCGTGCCCGTGTTCGGCCTCCCCGGCAATCCGGCGGCGGCTTATCTGGGCTTCGAGCTGCTGATTCGCCCGGCGTTGCGCAAGATGCAGGGGTACAGCCAGTTCGAGCGCCCAGTCGTGTCGGCGCACCTGGCCCGCGACTATCGCCGTCGCGACCCGCGGCGCATCTATCTGCGCTCCACGCTTACGCGCGATGCGCAGGGCCGGTTGGTGGTGGAGCCGGCGTCGAATCAGAGCTCAGGTTTGTTCGGCGTGATTCAGCGCAGCAACTGCTTCGTGATCGTTCCCGAGGGCGACCAGGGTCTGAGCGCGGATCAGCCGGTGGCGTGCCTGCTGCTGGATGTAAGCGAGGATGTGGCCCTGTAGCGGCCCCGGGTTTTCGGCGGCGCTTCGCTCGCCGTTTTCCCACGCTGTTCAATTGCGGTACGCCACTTTGAGAAAGGGACGCCCATGACGGCACCGAATCCGACGTTCTTCATCATCACCTGCTCGGACACGCGCGGAATCAAGCAGGATACCGCAGGCGCTGCCCTTGAGGCCCTGATCGAGCAGCAGGGCTGGGAGTGCCGGGGGCACGTGGTGGTGCGCGACGAGCGCGCCGACATCGCGGCGCAGATCGTGCGCGGCTGCGACGAGGTGGGCGCCGATGTGGTGCTGACCTGCGGTGGAAGCGGCCTTTCACGGCGCGACGTGACTCCTGAGGCCACGGCTGACGTGTGCGAGCGCGACGTGCCCGGCATTGCCGAGGGCATGCGCGCCCACAGCCTGGCCATCACCCCGTATGCCATGCTGTCGCGTGCGCGATGCATGCAGCGTGGGCGCACGCTGGTGGTGAACCTGCCCGGCAGCGAGAAGGCCGCCCGCGAGAACTGGGAGGCCGTGGTGAAGGTGCTGCCCCATGCCGTGTCGATGATGGCGGGCGGCGGGCATTAGGCCGGAGGAGCCGCCTGCGTTCGGCATGTGCGGGGCGGTGGGCGGTTCCTGAGCGTTCGCGCTCGTGCTAAGGTTCTTCCTATGCGCGCAGGGTGCAAGACGCGCTCGGCTTCCCGTGCAAGGCGGGGGCATCGCTTCCCTGGGGAAGCCTCGTCGCCGACCTGTCGCCCTGCCTTATTCGGAACGTGCACAGGAGGCCGCGCATGAGCTCATCCGAACTTCCCAACGGCTTTACGGGGTTCGCCCGCAAGCAGGGCTTCGTCTCTGCCGCCCAGGCCATGCGCGGAGTGGGCGGGCCTGCCGCGCCATTGGCGCCGGCGAGCGCGGCCGCATCCGGCGATCAGCCTGCGGGCTTCGACCCGCAGCTGGCCGACTCCTTCGACCTGGAGGCGCTCGATGCCGTGAAGGAGGCCGAGCGTCGCTGGTCGTGGGTGCAGATCGACCTGTCCGCCGTGCGGCATAACCTGCGCGAGGCACGTCGTCTGGTGCCGCGCACGACGCGCGTGCTGGCGGTGGTGAAGGCCGACGCCTACGGGCACGGAGCGGTGCGCGTGGCGCAGACGGCCCTGGCCGCAGGCGCCGATCACCTGGGCGTGGCCACGGTGTCGGAGGGCGTGCAGCTGCGCCGTGCGGGCATCACCGCGCCGATCCTGGTGCTGTCGCAGCCTCCCGCCACCTCCATCGAGCTGCTGCTGGCCTATCAGGTCACGCCTTCGGTGTACGATGCTCAGTTCGCCGTGGCCTACGGCGAGGCGGCCGACGCGCACGGCATGCGCGCCCCCTTCCATCTGGCGGTGAACAGCGGCATGAACCGCATCGGCGTGCGCCATGACGAGGTGGGCGCCTTCATGATGCAGGTGGGCTTCCATCGCGCCCTGCGCCTGGAGGGCGTGTTCACGCACTTCGCCACGGCCGACACGCCCGACCCCTTCGAGTTCGACGTGCAGGCCGGCCGCTTCGAGGAGGCGGTGGCCACGCTGCGCGGCATGGGCGTGGATCCCGGCATCGTGCACGCGGCCAACTCTGCGGCCACGGTGCGCTATCCGGGCGTGCATTACGACATGGTGCGCTGGGGCATCTGCCTGTACGGCTTCCATCCCTGCCCCGAAACGCGCCAGCGCGCCGACCTGCGCCCCGTGATGAGCGTGCACGCGCGCATCACCGACGCCCGGCTTGTTCCCATGAGCGAGGGGGTCAGCTACGGCTTCAACTACCGGTCGCCCGGCAGCGTGAAGATCTGCACGGTGCCGATCGGGTACGCCGACGGCTTGGCGCGCGGGCTTTCCGGGCGCATCGACTTCCTGGTGCAGGGGCGACGCTTTCATCAGGTGGGCAACATCTGCATGGACCAGTGCATGTTCGAGGCCGATATGCGCACCTTCGCCACGCGCCAGCGAATCGAGCCGCAGGTAGGCGATGAGGTGATCATCGTGGGGAGCCAGGGCGACCAGGCCGTGACCATCGACGACATGGCGGCGAAGCTGGGCACCATCTCGTACGAGGTGGCCATTGGGTTCTCGCATCGCATGCCGCGGTACTTCGTGTAGGCGCGCGCAGGAAGAGCGGGGGAGAGCGGATGAGCAGAGCTGCGAGGGTTCCGATGGAGCCCACGTTCGCCAGCCTTGACGAGCTGCGGGACCACGTGAGCGGATGTCGCCGGTGCCCGCTGTGCGAAGGGCGTGCGCACGTGGTGTTCGGCAGCGGCAGCCCGCAGGCGCGCGTGCTGGTGGTGGGCGAGGCCCCCGGGCGCAACGAGGATGCGCAGGGCGAGCCCTTCGTGGGTGCCGCCGGGCGCAGGCTGGAGACGTACCTGCAGATCGCGGGCCTGTCGCGCGACCAGGTGTTCATCGCCAACGTGCTGAAGTGCCGCCCTCCCGACAACCGCAACCCGCGCGTGGAGGAGATCGCGCAGTGCGCTCCGTACCTGCGCGAGCAGACGCGCCTGATCGATCCCGAGGTGATCGTCACCCTGGGAAACTTCGCCACGCACTTCGTGCTGAAGACCGATCGCGGCATATCCGAGCTGCATGGCCGCCTGATCCGCGCGGGGCGCTTCAGCGTGCTGCCGATGTTCCATCCGGCGGCGGGGCTGTACGACCAGCGCAAGCGTCCGCTGATCGAACAGGACTTCGCAACTCTGGGGCGCTTCCTGCGTCGGGGAGCGTGCGATGCGCCAGAGGATGGCCGGCTGGGCGACGCTCTGGCGGGCATAGGTGAAGAGGCGACCGCGCCTGCGCTGCGGGCTGGGGCAACGGGCGGATCGAGGGCGCCTGCCGCCGACGTGTCGGCGCCGCCGGCGGACTTCGACCCGGTGGCCTACGTGAACGAGCCGCGTTGGCGCGCCGCCAGCTTGGGGCTCGACCGCATGCGCGCCTTGCTCGACCGCCTGGGCAACCCTCAGCGCCGCGTGCGGTGCGTGCACGTGGCGGGCACGAACGGCAAGGGCTCTACCTGCGCGTACATTGAATCGGCCCTGCGTTGCGCCGGATATCGCACGGGCCTGTTCACCAGCCCCTACGTGATCCGCTTCGAGGAGCGCATTCGCGTGTGCGGCGATGATATCGGTTCTGACGACCTTCGCGATGTAACCTGGCGGATACATCAGCACGCCGAGGCAATGGAGGCCGAGGGCCTGGGGCATCCTACCGAGTTCGAGCTGATGTTCGCCATCGCGATGGCTCACTTCGCCGATCAGGGCTGCGACATCGCGGTGATCGAGGTGGGTCTGGGAGGGCGCCTGGATGCCACGAACGCGCTGGACGCTTCCGAGGTGTGCGTGATCACGCCGGTCAGCCTGGATCATACCGACTGGCTGGGAACCACCTTGCCCCAGATCGCGAGCGAGAAGGCGGGCATCATCAAGCCCGGCTGCCCGGTGGTGTGCGGGCCGCAGACGCCTGAGGCTCATGAGGTGATCGAGGGCGCCGCTGCCAAGGCCGGCGTCGCCGTGCGCACGCCCGCCATGGACGCGCTGTCGTTCGGCTCGGTGGCGCCCGACGGCCTGCGCCCGTTCACGTACGGGGGGCGCCCGTTTCGCACGCGTCTTCTGGGCCGCTACCAGCCCGGCAACGCCGCGGTGGCCATCGAGGCCCTGGAGGTTCTGCGCGAGCGAGGGTGGAACGTAAGCGAGCGGCAGGTTCGCCAGGGCATCGAGCAGGCGTCGTGGCCCGGGCGCTTCGAGGTGCTGCCCGCCGCCGAGGGCCGGCCTGCGGTGGTGGTGGATGGCGGGCACAACGTGCAGGGAGCCCGCGCGCTGGCGGCCTCGCTGACCGAGCTGTTCGGCATGCGTTCCTGCGTTCTGGTGATGAGCGTGCTTGCCGATAAGGACTACCCGGCCATGGTGGATGCGGTGCTGCCTGCGGCTCGGGCATGCGTGTGCGTGACGGCGGACAGCCCGCGCGCCTTGGATGCCGCCGACCTGGCCGCGTGCGTGCGCGAACGCGCCGCAGCATGCGAACGGCCCGTTGAGGTCAGCACGGCGTCGGGTTTCGAGGAGGCCCTGCGTCATGCCGGCGAGATGGCGGGGCCGCAGGGCGCGGTATGCGTGTTCGGCAGCCTGTACTCGCTGGCTGCGGCGTATCGGGCCCTAGCCGTCCTGGGGGTGACGCGGGCCTAGGCGTGCGCGGCGCGGGCCAGCTCCCAGAACGCGACGGCGCTGGCCGCGGCCACGTTCAGCGAGTCCACGCCTCGTTGCATGGGGATGCGCACCGACAGGTCGGCGGCCTCGATGGTGGAGGCCGCCAGCCCCGTGCCCTCGGTGCCCAGCACCAGGGCCACCTTCGGCCCAACACGGTTCGTCAGCTGACCGAGCTCGATCGAGTGCGGCTCCAAGGCCAGTGCCGCCACGGTGAAGCCCTCCTCATGAAGCAGGGGGACGCCCGTTTGCGCCCAGTGGTGGGGATCGTCGCCGATGCGCGCCCAGGGCACCTGGAACACCGCGCCCATCGACACCCGCACCGCGCGGCGGTAGAAGGGGTCGTAGCAGGCGGGCGATACCAGCACGGCATCGGCTCCCAACGCGGCGGCGGAGCGGAAGATCGCGCCCACGTTCGCGTGGTTGCGGATGTCCTCCAGCACGGCCACCACGCGCGACGTGCGCAGCAGCGTGCGCGGGTCGCGCGGAGCGGGCCGACGGAACGCGCACAGGGCGCCGCGCGTCAACGGGAAGCCGGTGAGGCCCTTCAGCTGGTCGAGCGGAAGGCCCAGCAGGGCGGCGTCGGGTGCCGTGCGGCGGATGCGCTCGATCGCGCTGCGGGCCTGGCATTCGTATTCGGGCGCGGTCAGCAGGGCCGTGGGCGTCAGCCCGGCGTCCAGAGCGCGGTCGATCACCTCAAGCGTCTCGGCGATCAGCAGGCCCTTTTCGGGCTCGATGCGGCTGCGCAGCTGAACGTCGGTCAGGCGGGCGAAGGGGTCGAGCCGGGGGTCGTCCAGGCTGTGGAGAAGTTCAAGCTGCGACATGGGCCCTCCCTGCGCTCGTGCGGCGCGCCTTTCGCCTTGGTGCGCCGTCTGGGGTGCTTGCGACCATAGCATGTCGGGCGCTCGCGCGCTGCGTGCGACGGCGCCGCGTGGCCAGGTGGCTTCCGCCTCCTGCTGTGCGCGACCTGTGGGCGGGCTTCGCGGTCTGTCATGCGCGGCCTGCAGAGGGCGTCGTTCACGAGAGGAGATCGCTTGTGGCGCTTGCCTGGGTCGGTGTCGCGTGCGGGGAGGGGACGCCGTTCGCAGGAGGGGGGATCGCTTGTCGCCTCGCTGCGGGGATTGTTCGGAAGTGCCCTCCTTTGGCGAGCCGTCCTGTGTCTGCAACTTATACTCTTCAGCGATCGAACATGCCAGGAGGTTGTGTCACATGACGCAAGAATCATGCTCTGAACAGCAATTTCGTGCAAACGATACCATCTCGGCCGCAGGTGGGGCCTTCGAGGGCCTGGTTGCCACCATCGCGGCCCTGCGCGCGCCCGACGGCTGCCCGTGGGACCGCGCCCAAACCCATGCCTCGATCGCCGACAACCTGATCGAGGAGGCCTACGAGGCCGTGGACGCCCTGGAGCGCGGCGACGCGGCCCATATGCGCGAGGAGCTGGGCGACGTGCTGCTGCAGGTGGTGCTGCAAAGCCAGATCGCCCAGGACGCGGGCACGTTCACGGTGGCCGACGTGTGCGCCGACATCGACGCGAAGATGATCCGCCGGCATCCGCACGTGTTCGGCGACCGCCACGCCGACACGGCTTCGGATGTGCTGGACCTGTGGGACCAGGTGAAGCTGTCGGAGGAGGCCGGCCGTGCGGCGCAGGTCGCCGATGCGACGGCCGGCGACCCCGACGGCGCGGGGGAGGGTGCTCCCATTTCCGATGCGGATGGCGCCTCGACGGCCGGGGCCGGGACGCAGCCCGTCGCCGCTCGCGCCGCCGGTTCTCAGGCGGCTCCCAGCTTGCTCGATTCGGTGCCCGCCTCGTTTCCCGCCCTCATGCAGGCGCAGAAGGTGTCGCGCAAGGCCGCCGCGGTGGGCTTTGAGTGGGCCTGTCTGGACGACGTGTGGACCCAGGTTGACGAGGAGCGCGCCGAGCTGGCCGAGGCCTATGCGGCTGCGCCCAAGGACGAGCGCGGCAAGGTGCTGTTCGAGGCCCCGCCCGGCCTTTCCGCCGACCAGCGCGCACGTCTGCAGGCCCAGGCCCAGGCCGCTCAGGAGGAGCTGGGCGATTTGCTGTTCAGCTTGGTGAACGTGGGAAGGCACATGGGACTGAACGCCGAGGCCGCCCTGCGCGCCTCGTGCGCGAAGTTCCGCGCGCGGTGGGCCCGCATGGAGGCGGCGGCCTGCGCCGAGGGCGCCCTCCTGGCCGACCTTCCCACCGAGCGGATGGAGGAGCTGTGGCGAGCCGCCAAGGCGCATGAGGGAGGTCGGGGTGAGTAACGAGAAGTCGTTCACGGAGGAGATGCGGCGCATCGACCCAATCGACCCCGTGCCCGTGCCCGTGCCCGTCCCGGCCCCAGCGCCGGTACCCGCCGCGCGCGGCGGGGTCGCGCAGGGAGCCGACCTGGACTCGGAGGAAGCGCGCGTGTTCATGCAGGGCATCATGCCCGTGCTGCGCCGGTATCACGCGGCCATGCGCGAGATGGAGCTGCGCTTCGAGATCATCGACCGCGACCTCAGCGTGCGTCAGCACCGCAACCCCATCCATCATGTGGAGTCGCGCGTGAAGGACCCGGTCAGCATCTTCCACAAGCTGGCCGCCTACGGGAAGAAGCAGACCGTCGCCAACGCCGAGCGCTACGTGATGGACATGGCAGGCGTGCGCGTGATCTGCTCGTACATCCACGATGTGTACGAGCTGCGCGACATGATCAGCCGCCATGACGACCTTGAGGTGGTGGCGATCAAGGACTACGTGGCCAACCCCAAGCCCAACGGCTACCGCAGCCTGCACATGGTGGTGCGGATCCCGGTGCACTTTCCCGACCACACGGCCATGCTGCCCGTGGAGGTGCAGATCCGCACGATCGCCATGGACTTCTGGGCAAGCCTGGAACACGAGCTGAAGTACAAGGCGCTCAGCGAGGTGAAGGGAATCGACTCCTTCGATGAGCTGCGTGATTGCAGCCGAATCATCCGCGATGTGGAAACGCGCATGCAGATTCTGGCCGAGGCGCTGGACAATCAGTCGTCCAGCGAGCGCGCCTCGCGTGTCGTGGGCGCCGCATGCGCCGTGCACCCGACGGCCGCGCAGGCGACCGCGCATCAGGCGACCGGTCGGCGTGACTCCCGCGACCCGAGCGACCCGCGCGCCGCAGGCGACGCGCGCTCCCCGCATGCGACGCGCCCCCCCGGCGTGCCCGGGGCGTCTCGCGGCCCCGGAGCCTCGCGCACGCCCGGCGCCCCTCGCGGGGGACGCGCCTCGTATTAAATCTTGGTTCCGGGTTCTGCCTGCTCTTACAGGGCGCGTTGAATTGAGTTATGTTGGTTCGATAGCAAATGCGCGCTCGGTGCGGACGCGCTGTGCATGCACGTGATGAGAGGAGACCAACCCGATGAAGTTCAAGAAGATCAGCGCCATGGTCGCTGCGGTCTGCCTGGTGGGCGTGGTCGGCCTTGCCGGCTGCTCGCAGGGCGGATCGGCCGACAAGGCCGCCGATGCCGGCAAGGATGCGGCTGCGCCGTACACCCTGCAGACCCCCGGCACCCTGACCATCGCCACCTCGCCCGACTTCCCCCCGTTCGAGAACCTGGTGAACGGTGAGTACGTGGGCCTCGACATCGAGGTGGGCAAGGCCATCGCCAAGAAGCTGGGCCTTGAACCCAAGTTCGTGTCGCTGCAGTTCGACGCCATCCTGCCCGCCATCTCGGCCGGTACCAAGGCCGACGTCGGCATCTCCGGCTTCACGGTGGACCCCGAGCGCGAGAAGCAGGTTGACTTCTCCACTCCGTACTACACCGACGACCTGTCGGTGGCCGTGCTGAAGTCCAGCTCCATCACCAGCGACAACGCCGATGCCGAGCTGAACAAGGAGGGTGTGAAGATCGCCGTTCAGAGTGGCACCTCGGGTGAGTCGTACGTGAAGGAGCACTACCCCAACGCCACCGTGGTTCCCTACGGCAACTCGAACGACTGCTTTGCCGCCATGGAGGCTGCCCAGGTGAACGCCGTGTGCACCAACTACGCCGTGGTGGGCAAGATGCTGTCCGAGGCTTACACCGATGCCCAGGTGGTGAAGAGCGTTCCCACCGGCGAGGACTACGCCGTGGCTGCCAGCAAGGACAACCCCGAGCTCACCAAGGCCGTGAACAACGCCTTGAAGGAGCTGAAGGCCGACGGCACCATCGACGCGCTGCTGAAGCAGTACCTGTAGGCTGCGCGCACCTTCGCGTCGCTATTCAGCAAGCACGCTATAATGGGACTCTTCGCACGATGCTGCGGGGAGTCCCTTGTTGTAAGGGCCTGCTCGCAGGGGGAAACGCATGTCTGTGGGGTTCGATGTGAAAAACGACTACGCTGTTGCCAACGTTCGCCCGAACGGCCGCATCCGGGCAGTTGCCCTGGCCGTCGCCTGCGCGACGGCGCTGCTGCTGGCGCTTTCCTGCCTGCCCGGCACGGCGCAGGCGCTGTCCACGTCCACCTTCACCGCGCGGCCGAACGGCGATGCGGGCTCGCAGGTGCTGGGCGGCACCGAGACACGTCTGACCTGGGAGGGTCAGGCTGCCGACGATGAGAGCGTGAAGCAGCTGTCGTTCACGCTGCCCGAGGGAACCGCCTACGGGCTGGACAACAACCGCCTCACGCTGCTGACCGGCCCCGACCACATGACGCGCCAGAAGGTGTCGGCCCGCTTCACGGCGGAGGGCAGCACGATCACGGCTCATCTGGACGGGGGCGTGGTGCCGGGGGCGTACTACCGCGTGGAGCTGTACGGCGTGGTGTTCCCCGCTGCGGGCGGCAGCATGCAGGTGCAGGGCACCTACGCGCTGGAGGATGGCCGTCAGGGCTCGCTTGAGGGCATGGCGCCGCTGGCGATCACCTCGGTGTCGCCGGTTGATCAGCTTGCGAAAGGCCTTGAGCAGCAGGACTGGGTGAAGGCCTGGAACTCGAACAAGTTCCTGCGCCTGTTCCTGAACCCGCCGTTGCTGGTGTCCAGCTTCCCGGTGGTGCTGAACGGCTTCTTCCTGGCGCTGGGGATCGTGGCCGTGGCCTTCCCCCTGGCCATTCCCGTGGGCCTGGCGTTCGCCCTCATGCGCATGTCGCGCTTCCGCGTGCTGCGCGGCATCGCCACCACCTACGTGAACGTGGTGCGCGGCACGCCCATGTTCCTGCAGATCTACATCGCCTTCTTCGGCCTGCCGCTGGCGGGCTTCGAGATCCCGTCGTTCCCGCTGGGCGTGGTGGTGCTGGGCATGAACTCGGGCGCCTACCTGTGCGAGATCTTCCGCGGCGGCATCCAGTCGATCAGCAAGGGCCAGTTCGAGGCGGCGCGGTCGCTGGGCATGAACGCCGCCCAAACCATGGTGCATGTGGTGATCCCCCAGACGGTGCGCCGTGTGCTGCCCACGATGACCAGCGAGTTCATTCTGCTGTACAAGGACACCTCGCTGCTGGCCGCCGTGGGCGTGATGGAAGTGGTCATGTACGCCAAGACGATCGTGGCCTCCACGGGCTCGATCACGCCCTACATCGTGGCCGCCTTCTTCTATCTGGTGCTGACGCTGCCCCTGGCCAAGCTGGTGGGCCTGCTTGAGCGCAAGCTGGCGCAGAACGACACCGGCACGAGCGCGAAGTCGAAGAAGGGCAAGGCGGCGCAGGCCGTGTTCCACCCGTAGGCACTCGGAGGCCCTGCGTCGGAGCGGGGCCTCGCCGGCGAACGGTCGCTGAGTGCGGCGAACGGCGAATTCGGAGGCAAATAGGCCTTCCGAAAAGGCGTTTCATGGTTTCCAGCGTATTAAACCCCCGCGGATTCGCCTTCAGGAAAAAATGCTTTATGTAAAATGTTGCTAATTGTTCAGGGCATTCTCTGCCCTGCGTTGCCGCGTTCGAGCAACGGAGCCACCACGGACAGAAGGGGAACGGGTATGGCACAGAGCACTCTTGTCGAGAAGTTCAAGAACATCGGCCCGGGCGCGCTGGTAGCCGCGGGCTTCATCGGCCCCGGCACGGTGACCACCTGCACGGTGTCGGGCGCGAACTACGGCTATACCATGCTGTGGGCGCTGCTGTTCGCCACCGTTGCCACGATCATCTTCCAGGAGATGGCGGCGCGCATCGGCATCATCTCGCAGAAGGGTCTGGGCGAGAAGATTCGCGAGCGCATCGTCAACCCTGCCTTGCGCTGGGTGGCTATCGTGATCGTGATCGTGGCCATCTTCGTGGGCAACGTGGCCTACGAGACGGGCAACGTGACGGGCGGCATCCTGGGCCTGCAGTCGTTCGCGCCCGACCTGCCCATGCTGCCGATCGTGGCGCTGATCGGCCTGGCGGGCTTCGCCTGCCTGTGGATCGGCTCGTACCAGCTGGTCGAGAAGATCCTTACCGCGATCGTGGTGTTCATGGGCGCGGTGTTCTTCATCACGGCCTTCGCGTCGCCGGTGGACTGGGGCGCGGTGGTGTCGGGCCTGTTCGTTCCCACGCTGCCCAGCACCGAGCAGACGGGCGGCACGTCGCCCATTCTGGTGGCGGCCGGTTTGATCGGCACCACCGTGGTGCCGTACAACCTGTTCCTTCATGCCTCGGGCGCAGCCGAGCGCTTCAAGGACCCCGACCAGGTGGCCGACGCCCGCTTTGACGCGGCGCTGTCGATCGGGCTGGGCGGCATCATCTCCATGGCGATCCTGGTGTGCGCGGCCGCCAACATCTACGGCACCGGCGTTGCCGTGACGAACGGCAAGGACATGGCGATCGCCCTGGAGCCCCTGCTGGGCGGCTGGGCCACGTACATGATCGGCCTGGGCCTGCTGGCTGCGGGATTCTCCAGCGTGATCACGGCCTCGCTGTCGGCGGCCTATGCGGTGAACGGCGTGCTGGGCTGGGGCAAGGGCCTGAAGGACCTTCCCTTCAAGGCCGTGTGGCTGATCGTGCTGCTGGGCGGCTGCTTCATGGCGGTGGCCTTCGGCAAGAGCCCCACGCAGCTGATCTTGACGGCTCAGGCAGCCAACGCGATCCTGCTGCCGGTGATGGCGTTCTTCGTGATGCTGTGCGCCAATGGGCCCGAGCTGCAGAAGTGGCGCAACCATGCGTTCGCCAACGCGGCCGGCGTGATCATCATCGCGGTGACCATCTTCATCGCGTATCGCAACATGTCCAGCTTCATCGCCTCGGTGCAGAAGCTGCTGGGGGCATAGCGACGTTGTCGCGATGACGGGGCGCGCGGCCTGAGGGCGGTGCGCCGGGGTCGTTGACCTCGCGGCGTTGACCTCGCATCATTGATTCTGCGCGACGGTTTCGCGTGCGCGATTCGCGCAACGCGCATAAAGGGGAGGGCAGCCACCGTGGCTGCCCTCCGTCGTTTCGGGTGCCGGTATGCGATCGCCCGCAGCAGACGGCCCGCACGCTAGAGCGGGCGCACCTCCACGCCGGCGGCGGACAGCTCTTGACGCAGCAGGCGCACGAAGGCCAGGGCATGCTCGTTGTCGCCGTGCGTGCAGATGGTGTCGGCTGCAACGGGAACGCGCGCGCCCTCCACGCTTTCCACCCACCCCTCGCGCACGGCCTGAACCACGCGCTTGGCCGCGGCTGTTTCGTCGGTCAGCACCGCGTTCGGCTGCGTGCGCGGCACCAGCGTGCCGTGCTGCGTGTAGTTGCGGTCGGCGAAGAACTCGCTGGCGGTGCGCAGCCCTGCGGCTCGCCCCGCCTCGATCAGCTGGCCTCCTGCCAGCCCCACCAGCACCAGCTTGGAATCGAAGCTACGCACGGCATCGGCGATGGCATCGGCGCAGGCGCGGTCGCGCGCCGCGCGGTTGTACAGCTGCCCGTGGGGCTTCACATGCCGTAGCGCCACGCCCTGCGCCTGGCAGAAGGCCGCGAGGGCTCCGATCTGGTACAGCGTGAAGGCGCGCACCTCGCGGGGCGACAGCGCCATGTCGCGACGTCCGAACCCCTGCAGGTCGGGGTAGCCGGGGTGGGCTCCCACGGCCACGCTTGCCTCGGCGGCCAGGGCCACGGTTCGCTCCATCACCAGGGGGTCGCCGGCATGCATGCCGCAGGCCACGTTCACGCTTGAGGCCAGGGGGATCACGCGCGCGTCCAGGCCCATGGCATAGGCGCCGAAGCTCTCGCCAATGTCGCAGTTCAGATCAACGGTATGCATGACGTCTCGCTTTCGCTCGGCGGTTTGATGGGCGCGGTCGCGCCGGGCGTTGCCGCGCGGAGTCCGACGCAGGCACGGGCGCATGGTCCTGCGCCTGCGCCCGCGCGTACCGAGGGCTTCGCCTGCTCTGCGTGCGTCCGCGCGTGCGGCCGGCGCCGCGCTTCGCTTTGCTTCGCACCCATGATGAGCCTTCTGCGGGGCGGTGGTCAATGGAGGGGCCGCGCTGCGACAAACCGACGCGGCAAGAGCAGGGGGGACGTCAGGAGGTGAGCGCTTGCCGCGTCGGCCACGATCTGCCGATCGGTCCGAGACGCGTCTCGGCATGCCCAGGCTGCAGGGGGAGGGCGCTGTAGGCCGCGCCTCTGCTGGAAGGCCGTGCGCGGCGGCCATTTCGACAGGCGGCTGATCTTCGAGCGCGCCGCGCGCGGCAATTGCCGCAATGTCCTGATGGAAACGGTGCGGTGCGGCGCTCGTTCGCGTGAGGACCCATTCTCTGCCGACCGCTTGTGGAAAAAAGTGATGCAGACGGATGTGTATTTAAGAGTTCTTAATGATTGCGGCGGACTTTTCATTTAAATTGTTCTAATGATTTTTAATCATAAATATAAATTAATAGGAATAATTTTTAACTAATCGCAAGAGGGAATGTGTGTAGGCAGGCGGAAACGCGCTGCCAGCTGGGAAGTGGGTCTTGAGGGAGGCTTTGCCGGTTTCACGCATTCACCGACGGTAGGTTCATCATTTACCGCTGCGCCTTTTACGAGGCGCCCGCTTGGTCCCTTACGTTGTTTGTTCCGCGCTCGGATGAAAGGATAGAAGAGGAATGAAGAAGGAACGCACGCTGTGCTCTCAGGCGATCTCGTCTGCGCTGACGAAGGGAGGCGCGGTATCGCTGGGCCTTGCCCTGGCCGTTACCGGTGGCGCTCCGGCCTTCGCCGCCGATGGCGACGCTGCTGCTCCGGGTGCAGCTGCCACTGCCAACAGCGGAGCCGCTCAGCCGCCCGCTGCAAGCAAGATGGCCGACACGTATCATCCGGCGGCTGCGGATCTGGACACCATGTTCGGCGACACGACGTTCACGCCTCGCCATGCCATCGCCAATGCCGACGAGATGCCGGCTGGCACCACCTATGCGTGGGACCCCCAGAAGGTTCCCAATTTCATGGGCCCGTCGAGTGTGCTGAACACCGCCGTGGTGGTGTCGTTCACCGATGGCTCGTCGTGCACCGTTCCCGTGCGCATCCAGCTGCAGCGCTCCATGTTCACCCTGTACGTGCGCGAGTACCACTATCAGGGTATGGTCAGGAACAACGCGAAGCTTGCCGAGGGCGTCAAGTATCGCCTGGTGCGCCTGAGCGACGGGGAGTCGTTTGGCCCGGGTGCTCCGCGCAACAACCCGGGTCATGAGTCGGCCCTTGCGATTGACGGGGTTACCCAGCCCACGAAGTACAAGGTGGTTGTGGATAGCATTCCCGATGGCTACGAGGTGGTTCCCGCTGCCAAGTCGGGCTCGTTCGATGCGATCGACCCCAACCACGTGATCGACTATGGCGGACCGCGCCCCAACGAGGGCAAGCTGACGTCCATCCCCATGGCTCAGACGCAGGGCCTGGTTCTGCGCCGCGTGTACCAGCTTGAGGCCGTGGACAATCTGCCCCTTATGAAGAAGGACGCGGTTCCCGCAGCTAAGACGGCTATCAAGAACGCAGCCGACCTGCCTCAGGAAGCCAAGTACGAGTGGGTGAAGGCCCCTGACACCAACACGGTGGGCGCGCAGGTCTGTCGCGTGCGCGCAACGTTCATCAATGGGTCGGTTGCCGAGGTTGACGTGCCGGTTACCGTGACGGACCAGGCCAGCAAGTTCGAGCCGCGCCCCAAGCCGATCGACACCCCCATGGGAACCCTGCCTGACGCCAAGGGCGGCATCGACAACCTGACCGAGCTTCCCGACGGAACCAAGGCCGAGTGGGAGAAGCAGCCCGACGTGAGCAAGCCGGGCGACGCCACGGGCACGGTGAAGGTGACGTACCCCGACGGCTCGTCCGAGACCGTGGACGTGACGGTGAAGGTCATCGACCAGGCCGGCAAGTACGAGCCGCGCCCCAAGCCGATCGACACCCCCATGGGCACCCTGCCTGACGCCAAGGACGGCATCGACAACCTGGCCGAGCTTCCCGACGGAACCGAGGCCGAGTGGGAGAAGAAGCCCGACGTGTCGAAGGTCGGCGACGCCACGGGCACGGTGAAGGTGACCTACCCCGACGGCTCGTCCGAGACCGTTGACGTGACGGTGAAGGTGACGGATCAGGCCAGCAAGTACGATCCTCGCCCCCAGCCGATCGAGACCCCCATGGGCACCCTGCCCAATCCCTGGAACGGCATCGAGAACCCGCACGAGGTGCCCCTTGGAACCAAGGCCGAGTGGGAGAAGCAGCCTGACGTGACCAAGCCGGGCAACACCGTCGGCACGGTGAAGGTGACCTACCCCGACGGCTCGTCCGAGACCGTGGACGTTCCGGTGACCGTGTTCGACCAGGCCGGCAAGTACGAGCCGCGCCCCAAGCCGATCGACACCCCCGAGGGAACCCTGCCTGACGCCAAGGACGGCATCGACAACCTGGCCGAGCTGCCCGACGGAACCGAGGCCGAGTGGGAGAAGCAGCCCGACGTGTCGAAGGTCGGCGACGCCACGGGCACGGTGAAGGTGACCTACCCCGACGGTTCGTCCGAGACCGTTGACGTGACGGTGAAGGTGACCGAGAAGCCCCAGAGCGGTGACGACGGAATGGGCGACGAGGGCGATTCCGGCATGAAGAAGCCCAGCATGAAGAAGGCCGGCATGAAGAAGGCCGCAGCCATGCCCACGACGGGCGATGCCGCGGGCGCCGCAGCTGCCGCGGGCGCGAGCGGTCTGGTAGCGGCTCTGCTTGCCGCCGTGGGCCTGCGTCGTCGCAACCACTCGTAGGTTTCTGCGACGCTGCCGACCGGTTCTTCGGTGCTGAGCGCAGTATGCGCCCGGAAGCCGAACGGCGTGTCGGATAGAACGGGGTCGGAGGCATCAGCCTCCGACCCCGTTTGCGTTGCCGAACGATAGGGACTCGAAATGAGAGGGCGGCTGCCGAACCTTCAGGTCGGGCAGGGAAGGCGGCTACTGAACCTTCAGGCTGCTGTTCAGCGTATCGGTAACCAGCATGCAGCCGGGCGCATGGGTGATCGCCAGCGGCGGCTTCGATGCCATCACCACGGCCTGGGGCGTCACTCCGCAGGCCCAGAACACCGGCACCTCGCCCTCGCGCACGTCAACCGCGTCCCCGAAGTCGGGGCGTGCGAGGTCGGCCACGCCAATGGCCGCCGGGTCGCCGATGTGCAGGGGGGCTCCGTGCACCTGCGGAATCATGCCCGAGATCTGCACGGCCCTTACCACCTGGTGCTGAGGGATGGGTCGCATCGACATCACCATGTTGCCGCTCATGCTGCCCGCAGGCACGCAGGGCACGTTGGTAAGGTACATCGACACGTTGCGCCCCTGAGTGTTGTGGCGCATCTCGATGCCGGCCTCCACCAGCTCCGACTCGAACGAGAACGAGCATCCGATGATGAACGACACGAAGTCGTCCTGCCACAGATGGTCCACGCTTGGCACTTCGTCAACCAGCTGGCCGTGGCGATACACGCGGTAGCTGGGGAAGTCGCGGGCCACGTCGGCGCCGTCGGCGCAGATCGAGGTGAGGCGCGAGCCTGCGTCGGTTACCTCCAGCAGCGGACAGGGCTTGGGGTTGCGCTGGGCGAACAGCAGGAAGTCGTAGGCCTGCTGACGCGGCAGCACGATCAGGTTGGCCTGGGCGTAGCCCGGGCACAGGCCGCTGGTGGGCGCCTTGAAGGACCCGTCGCGGATCAGCTGTCGCAGCTGCCCGGGCGTGGCGCTGAGGGCCTGCTGCCATACGGCTTCGGATACGTCGTGCGGTCTCGCAAGCATGGCGTCCGCCTTTCACCTCGCGGGGCGCATGCCCCTGGCCTTCATCGCCGTCGTCACGGGCGGCTTCGCGGTGTCGTTACACTTCACCTTTCAGGAACTTGTCGATGAACCCGGTGTCTGCCAGGCCTGCGCGGAACGTGTCGTTTTCCATGATCGAGTACTGGAAGTCCAGATTGGTGGACACGCCCACCACCACCATCTCCTCAAGGGCGGTGCGCATCTTCTCGATGGCCTCGATGCGCGTGCGCCCACGAACAATGATCTTGGCGATCATTGAATCGTAGTACGGCGAGATCTCGAACCCGTCGTAGGCCGCGGTGTCCACGCGCACCCCGTTGCCGCCGGGCAGGTGCATTTGCGAGATGACGCCCGGACTGGGCAGAAATCCCTTCTCGGGGATCTCGGCGTTGATGCGGCACTCGATGCCGTGACCGTCCAGCTTGATCTGATCCTGGGTGAACGACAGCTCTTCGCCAGCGGCGATCAGCAGCATCTCGCGCACGATGTCGCGGTGCGTGACGAACTCGGTTACCGAGTGCTCCACCTGCACGCGCGTGTTCATCTCCATGAAGTAGTAGTTGCGATTCTGGTCCATCAGGAACTCGATGGTGCCGGCCGAGGTGTACCCTACCGCCCGCGCGGCCTTGATCGCGTCGTCCATCATGCGCTGGCGGGTTTCGTCGTCCAGGAAGGGCGAGGGCGCTTCCTCGATCATCTTCTGGTGGTTGCGCTGAATCGAGCAGTCACGCTCTCCCATGGCCACCACGTTGCCGTGGTTGTCGGCGATGATCTGCACCTCCACGTGGCGCGGGTCGATCACCGCGCGCTCAAGGTACATGGTGTTGTCGCCGAAGGAGTTCTGGGCTTCGCGCTGGGCGATGTCGAACTGCTCGACGAAGTCGTCGGGTCCCTGCGACACGCGCATGCCCTTGCCTCCGCCGCCCGAGGACGCCTTGATCATGATCGGCCAGCCGATGCTTGCCGCAGCCTGCTTGGCGCGCCCTGCATCGTGGAACGATTCGCGGCACCCGGGCACCACGGGCACGCCGGCGTCCATCATGGTGCGCCGCGCCTGGCCCTTGTTGCCCATGCGGTCGATCACGGTGTGCGAGGGCCCCACGAAGGTGATGCCGTTTTCCAGGCACATCTTCGCGAAGGTGGCGTTTTCCGACAGGAAGCCGTAGCCGGGATGAATCGCGTCGGCCCCGCAGCCCAAAGCCGCGGTGATGATGGCCGTGGTGTTCAGATACGAGTCGCGGGCCGGGGCGGGGCCGATGCACACGGCCTCGTCGGCCAGATAGGTGTGCAGGGCGTGGCGGTCGGCGGTGGAGTACACCGCCACCGTGCTGATGCCCATGGCGCGGCACGCGCGGATGATGCGCACGGCGATTTCGCCGCGGTTTGCGATGAGCACTTTCTTCAGCATGGATCCCCCCGCCTTACGCCGTGGCCTCGGTGGCGATGCGGAACAGGGGCTGGTCGTACTCGACCTGGGTGCCGTTGCCCGCCAGCACCTCGGTGACGATGCCCGGCGCCGGCGCGCAGATCTCGTGCATCATCTTCATGGCCTCGACGATGGCCAGGGTCTGCCCGGTCAGCACCTCCTGACCTACCTGCACGAAGGGGTCTTCGTCGGGGCTGGGGCCGGTGTAGAAGGTGCCCACCAGGGGGCTGCGCACCAGCACCTTGTCGTCGGCGGAGGCGTCGGCCACCGGCGCGGTGGGCGCGCCTTCGATCACGTGCGATTGGTCGTGGCTGCTGATCAGCTCGCGCACCTTCTCGGCCATCAGGGGCAGGGCCAGCGACCCCACCGACGGTGCCGTGCGCTCAAGCTCGATCTTCAGGTTGCCGTCGTCGTAGCGTACGGCGCTCAGGTTGGCCTCGTCCATGATCTGAAGCAGTTCCTTGATGTCCTTCGTTTCCATACTTACCCCTTACTCTGAGCGTTTCGTACGGTGATGCGCGGTCTTCTCGGTTTCGATCCACAGCGGCCTGCCGGCGGCGTCCAGTGCCTGGGCTTCAAGGATCGGCGTGAGCCGGCGCGCGGTCTTGCGGGGCGACACCCCTCCGTAGCAGGGTCGTCGCACCATCTTCTCAAGCGCGCGGAAGTGCAGGTGCTCCTTGCGGTACAGCTCCTGGGCCTCCTGCACCGTCACGGCCTCGAAGCGCACCGTGCGGCCGGGTGGGCTTTGCACCAGCTTGGGAATGTCCACGCTGGCGACGGTGCCGATCTTGGCGTACCCGCCTGTGGTTTGGCGGTCAGCCAGCATGATGATCGGGCGACCGTGGTTGGGCACCTGCACGGCGCCCAGGGCGATGCCGTCGGAGATGATGTCGGAGCCCGCCACGGTTTCGATCGGCGGGCCGTCCAGGCGAAAGCCCATGCGGTCGCATTTGCCTGACACCTGGTAGGTTTCGTTGAAGAAGGTGCGCACGCCCTCGTCGGTGAACAGGTCGGTTTGAGGGCCGGGCACTACGCGCAGGGTGACCTGCGGGTTCTCGTGCTCGTAGTAGGCGTCCTCGTCCTCGATGCGGTGCGAGGCCAGGTTGGGCAGGTACTCGGTGATGCGCGTTTCGAACGACAGGTAGTCGCCTGCGGTGAGGGCGCGCCCCTTCAGGCCGCCGATGCCGCACTTCAGGTTGGTGGAGGCCGAGCCCATCACGCGCGGAACCTTCGGGCCGCCGCCCGCAACCGCCAGGTAGCCGTAGCAGCCCGTGGCGGGCGCGCCGAAGGCCAGCATCGAGCCGCGCTTCACGGGCAGGGCCGTGTAGGCGGGGATCGGCATGCCGTCGAGGGTGGGGCGGAAGTCGCCGCCGGCGATGGCGATGTAGGTGGGCGTGGTGAAGCGCAGCATGGGGCCGGCCAGGCAGAACTCCAGCACAGGAGCGTGGGGTTCGTTGTCTACCAGGATGTTCGCGCACACGGCGGCGCGCTGGTCCATGGCTCCGGAGGGCGAGAACCCGCTTCCCAGGTAGCCGGTGCGACCCAGGTCCTGCACGGTGGTGCAGATGCCGGGTTTGTTGGCGGTCATTCCCATTAACGGTCCTCCAGGTCGATGCGGCAGCGATAGTCGCCTGCCTGCACGCGTGCGCTGATGGCGTGGTACTGGTCGTCGGTTATGGGCACGAACCGCAGGTAGTCGCCTGCGGCGTACAGGATCGGCTGCTCGCGCGCGGGATCGTAGGGGCGCACGGGGGTGCGGCCGATCAGCTGCCAACCGCCGGGCGAGGCCAGCGGGTACACGCCGGTCTGCGCGCCGCCGATGCCCACCGAGCCGGCGGGGATGCTGGTGCGGGGCGTGGACAGGCGCGGGGTATGCAGGCGCGGGTCGAGGCCCCCCAGATAGGCGAAGCCCGGCAGGAAGCCCAGCATGTCGATCAGGTAGTCGGGCGCGCTGTGGGCGGCGATCACCTCGCTGGCGGACATGCCGGCGTGCTGGCACACGGCGGGCAGGTCGGGGCCGAATTCGCCGCCGTAGCACACCGGGATGCTGACCACGCGCTTCATGCCCGAAGGAGCGGCGGGGATGGCGCGCAGCGTGCCGGACAGGCGGGCAGCCAGGTCGTCGTAGCCAATGACCAGGGGGTTGTAGCACACCATCAGCGAGCAGAACGTGGGCACCAGCTCCACCACGCCGGGGATGGGGTCGTCGGCGAGGGCTTGCGCGGCCGAGCGCACCAGGCTGCTGGTTTCGGGCGAGATGCTTCGCGCGAATTCCAGGTTCACGGCGGAATCGCCGGCTATGGACAGGGTGAACGATGCCATGCGCTGCCTTCGTGGTTATGGGTGCGAATTGCTTCCGAATACCGTGTGAACGGGTTTTTCGTACATTCTAGCGATGCCGATGGGGCATGATGTGACCAACCGCAAAAAATTAAAAGGAAAATGAGAGGTTCGCTTGTGGCGTCGCTTGGCACGGCTCTGTTCTGCGCAGCGTTCTTCGTTGCGTACACCATTCAGGGGATAACAGGATTTGCAGGGAATATGTTCGCTATGCCTGCGGGCATTCACACGCTGGGCATGGAGCAGAGCGTGGCGGTGCTGAACGCCATGGGCGCGATGGCGTGCGGATTGCTGGCGGTGCTGAACTGGAGGCATATCGACTGGCGTCAGCTGGGCAGGATCGTGGCGGTGATGAGCCCGTTCATGCTGGTGGGCATTTGGATCGACGGCGTGGCCTCGCTGCGGGCGCTGCTGCTGGGCTACGGGGTGCTGATCGTGGGCGTGGGCGCGTACAACCTGGCGGTGAAGCGCCAGCGGATTCTGCCCGCGTGGGCCCAGTGGGGTCTGCTGGTGGGGGCCGGTCTGGTGCAGGGCATGTTCGTTTCCGGCGGGGCGTTGCTGGTGGTGTACGCGGTGCAGAAGATTCAGGGCAAGCTGGCGTTTCGCGCGACGCTGTCGATGGTGTGGGCGGTGCTGAACCTTGCATACGCGCTGATCGCGTGGGGGCAGGGAAGCTTCACCGCCGAGGTGCAGGGCGTGGTGCTGATGTGCGTGCCGCTGGCGGCGGTGGCCACGGTGGGCGGCAACTGGATCGGCAGCCGAATCAGCAAGGCTGCGTTTCTGAAGATGGCCTACGTGGTGCTGGTGGGCATCGGCGTTGCGCTAGTGGGTTCGTCGTGGGCGTAGGCGCGCGTTTGCGCCGGCGGCGCGATTGCGGGCGAGCGAGACCGGCGGCGGGCGGGCGATTGCAGGCAGCGATTGCAAGCGGGCGGAGGCCCGAGTGCCGGTGGGCTGGCGGCGCGGGCCCGGCTGTACGGGCGCGGTAGGCGGCGGTGCTTGCCAGCGGATTTATTTAGGTGTTGAACAGGGGCGTTGTACTAAAATCATTTTAGTAACATGTAGCATTTCAGTGATGCTGATGGGAGAGTGCGAGCGGTGGCAACGGGTGCGCTGAGAGGGGCGTATGATCGGCCTTGCCGCGAAGGCGAATTTGATCCTTGAGGAGAAGGGACACGTCATGGCCGACGATCACCAGCATGCTCATACGCACACCCATTCCCACGTTCATCAGCATGACGGCATGGAGCCGCACGAGCACGAGCACACGCATGTGCACGAGCATGGGCATGCCCATGACTGCTGTGGCTGTGGCGAGCATCAGCATCAGGAGCCGCATGAGCATGGTTCCCATGCGGATGAGCAGGTGCACGGACATGGCCCCCATGCGGGTCATCATCACGGGGCCGACGAGGGGCACGCGCACGAGCACGGCGCTGACCACAATCACGAGCACGAGGTTGAGGCGTAGAGCAACGTTCGCTGAAGGCAGAGCCGATCGAGGACGGGCGTCGCAAGGCGCCCGTCCGTTGCGTTATCCGAAGAGCGCCTGCCGAAGCCGAAAGCTGGCGTATTGAGCGTCGCTGGCGTCTGGTTTGCGTTTCATAAGTCGTCCGACCTCGATGATCGCTATGCTGGCATCAGTCGATTGAAGGGGAAAAGAGACGTCGTGTTTAGCGATCTGATAGTGGGTTATCTATTCATTGGCGGATGCGCGATGGGTTTTGCCTTTATTTTGGGTTTGCTTGAGTTGGCTAATTTTGATCGCCGGTTTGGAGTCGCTCGCTCTCGCTGCGATGCCTTGATTGGCACGTCCTTTCAGCCATCGCGTTCTTCTCGCATTTCATTAACGCGGGCCTCCATTCAGTCCGTAAGGTCACTCGGGGATCGTTTCTTTTCTTTTGCCTGGACTTTGTGCGTGCTGGCTTTGTCTCTAGCTATTGTGATGCTGATGTGCGATTTGGGCCGTCCTGATCGCTTGCTGGAGATTATCGTTTCCACTCAGATAAGCGCCATATCGGTTGGAGCGTGGTCGCTCGTTCTTGTCTTGGTCGCAAGCGCCGCGCTTGCCTTGGGGTCATTTGCTCTGATTGATGGAAGGGCTTTCGACGGTCGTTTGGCTATCGCTTTGATGGGCCTTTCCGTCGTAGCAGGTATGGTGGGATTTCTCTATACAGGTGTTTTGCTGATGGAAATACCGTCAGTTCTTGCTTGGCGTACTTCCCTGATTCCCTTCGTGTTTGCCCTTTCATCGCTATCTGGCGGCATTGCGCTCGCGCTTGTTGCGGCGGCGTTTACCGAGTCGCGGCAAAACTCTCGTTCAGCCTATTCGCTGTTAATGCGAATCGACAGTGTGGTCATTGTGGCGGAGGCCATTGTTCTTATGGTTTATCTGGCCTTTTATCTTAAGTCGCCAGAAACCCAAGGAGCGTTCGACCTGCTGCTGTGTGGGGGCATGGCCGCACTGTTTTGGATGGGGTTGGTTTTTGCGGGCTTGGTCCTTCCCCTTTTTCTGGAGGTTTTCCAAGCGTACGTTCCAGATTCTCGCCACTTGTTGATAGTGGCGACGTTGGTGCTGGTGGGAGCGTGCTGCTTGAGAATATGCATTGTAAGCGTAGCTGAAACCGATCCCACTCAAGTGAATGCGGCTCTTTCGGCTTACCTTCCTTTGAGATAATGGAACGCGCGAACGGGAGGATGAATGTGATGACGAAGCGATTTCCGCAGGCTGATTTCATTGGGCGGCGTTCCATAAGCAGCAAGGATGAGGAGATTCTTGCTGCAACAACGTATGTCCCACGAAAATCGTCGCGGGTGGGCACCTTGATATTTACCGTTGCGGTTTTTTGTGTGGCTGCCTTGGTGGGATTGCTCGCAGCGTCGGTTTTCTCAGGACGTTTCGGCGTGGTGGAAGTAGGTTTGGCTGCAGTGTTGGGTCTACTGGGCGCGTCTTCGTGCCATATCGCGTTAAGCTGGGAGCGCGTGGTGGTGCTGCGCTTTGGTAAGGTGAATCGCGTGGTAGGCCCAGGTCTGTATTGGACGATTCCCATTGTGGAGTTCGCTACCATCCGCGTAGATCAGCGTGTAGTGGCCACGCCCTTCTCAGCTGAGAAGACCCTGACTGCCGATTTGGTTCCGATTAACATAGATGCCGTTTTGTACTGGCTGGTGAGGGATCCCGAAGAGGCGTGTACTGAAGTGGAGGATTATTTCGCTGCGGTGTCGTTTTTGGCTCAGACCGCCATGCGTGAAGCGGTGGGCCGTTCAACCGTGGCGGAGGTTGCCCTTCGAAGGGACCAACTTGATTCAGAGATCGAGGGGGACATTTCCAAAGAAGCGTCAGAGTGGGGGATTGATATTATTGCGGTCAAGGTACGTGATATCGTGCTTCCTGATAGTCTTCAGGAGTCGATGTCGCTTGAGGCCCAGGCCGATCGCGAAAAAAGCGCTCGCGTGACGGTTGCCAGTGCAGAGGTGGATGTGGCCGAGATGCTGGCCGATGCCGCTCGTGTGTATGATGGTGACCCTCTGGCCCTTAATCTTCGCACTATGTTGATGCAGTATGACACGGTGAAGGTATCCAGCAGCTCGGTGGTAACCGTGCCCTCCGCTGTCAGTGATGGATTTGTGGACAAGGGCAGCGAGGCACAGACTAAATGATCGAGCAAATGCGCGATTCTGAAGAACCCAGGCGTCATACAGGTAGAAGTATCGGCCTGAAGCTTGATCATGGTAGCGGCCTGCCTGTTTGGATCCAGATTAAGAACCGTGTGGTTTATCTTATCGGATCAGGGGAGTATGCACCAGGCGATCGATTGCCTACGGTGCGAAAGCTCGCTATCGATTTGGATATTAGTTATAACACGGTTAATCGTGCATACATGGATCTTGAGCGTGATGGCTTCGTTACCACTCGAAAGGGTAGGGGGACCTTTGTAGCTGATTCGCCCGATATGAGTGGTGCGCGGATTGATCCATCGTTATCGATTCTGGTGGACGAAATGATCAAGGCGGCCTCTAATGCCGGTATGGACGAAGCGGGAATCATAGAGTTGGTGCGCCGCCGAATCAAAGGTGTATAGGCGTTAGAGACGCCTGATGTCAGACCGTGTTCCGATTTCATTCCCGCTCCGTTCCCATCTTTTCCGACAATAATCTGGTTTTAGCGGGTTTGGGACACCTCCCGTAATCGAGATATTGGCCCGATGGGTCTCTTTCGGTTTTCGCGATGCCTTCAGGGTACCTTTCCGACATATGGTGCAGGTATCGTTTCATGCTTGATTGTCGCAATACATTGTGACATTCTAGCACTGAAGGTGGAGAGGCCTTCATGGGTGGGGTTCAGCGAGCGTGCGGCTAATGCTGTCCCCAAACGATAGAGGGGGTGTACGTATGGGTAAGCGCTCTGATCAGAGCGTGTCGCGCCGATCCTTCGTTAAGGGTGCGAGTGCGGCGGGGGCTCTCGGTACATTGAGTGCCGCAGGCTTGACAAGTGCAAGTGGGTGGCTGGTTCCCAGCGCTGCTTCAGCGGAGCCTGAGGAGCACGTGGCGTACCTATGTCATCAGTTCCACTGTCTATCGGGGTGCTGTCTGAAGTGCACGGTCCGGGACGGTCGTATTGCCAAGATAGAACCTAATGACAAGGTTGAGAAGGAAGACCAGCGTATTTGCCTTCGCGGCATCAGCGAAGTCCAGCACGTTTATGCAACTGATCGTCTGCAGACCCCGCTGAAGCGAGTCGGAGAGCGCGGCGAGGGCAAGTTTGTTTCCATTAGCTGGGATGAAGCTATCAAGACGGTTGCGGACGCCATAAAAGAGTCTCAGCGTCGCTATGGTCCTCAGAGTGTGTTTATCCGTAAGTCCACCGAAGCTTCGGTTGCCCATGGTGTGGAGTGGCTTCCGTCACTTTTGCATGCGGAAACGGGAGGAAACTGGGGGCTTGACCGCGGTCATACGAACGGTCTGGTTCCTGCTGTAGGACCAGGTGCTCACATCTATGGACGCTCAATTAAGGAATGGCCCCTTGCGAAGACTATTATCATGGATGGCCATAATTTGTGCGAAAGTGGCATGACCTATGCCAAGTACATGTTTGCTGCCCAGGAGGCCGGCGCCAAGGTTATCGTTATTGATCCTCGTTTCAGTCCTACGGCATCGAAAGCCGACCAGTGGATTGCCGTTAAGCCTGGAACGGATCCCGCGCTGATGCTGGGTCTGGTGGGTACCTTGCTCGAGAATGACTGGATGGACCGCGAGTTTATGGCGGCCAATACTTCATTCCCGTTCCTGGTAAATCGTGAGACAGGAAGGGTTCATGCTAACGAGGATGTGCTGCTGCCCGATCCGCATGCGGTTACGAAGCAGCAGGTGGGAACACCTTATGTTATGACTGCCGAGGGTGAGGTTCGCCCTTACAACGAGGAGGGCGTGCAGCCTGTTCTTGAAGGCACGTGGACGGTTGACGGCGTAGAGCTTTCGACTCAGTTGACCATGGTCAGGGAGTTTTTCCAGAAAAATGGGTACACGGCTGAATGGGCGGCGCAGATTACTGGCGTGGACGCTCAGGTAATTCGCACCTTGGCCGACGAGTATGCCAATAACGGGCCGGCATACATTGACTTTGGCTTGGGCGGCCCGGACAAGTTTGCAAATGCCGATATCAATGGCCATGCCATGGGTCTCGCTACTGCTTTGACGGGAAATTACGGAAAGCCTGGGTGTGGCTTGGGCTTCTTCGGTGGCATTGAGCCCCTGACCCCAGCCGAGATGGATCCATGGACGCTTCCCGAAGAATTTACTCCTGGCGATACGGGCGTTGCTATGTATGAATTTCCCGACATGGGCGATAAGTGCCCGATTCACTGTGCGCTTACATTCGGAGACGCGTTCACGCTGGAGGCCGCCAACTCGAATAAGTTTCTCGATTGGGTAAAGGGGCTGGACTTCTTTGCTATCGCCGATATCTACCATTCATCCATCGTGGACTATGCGGATATCGTCTTGCCTGCCTGCACGAAGTTTGAGAATGACGAGGACATTTACCATCTTCGGGAGAGCATGGGATATGTGTCGCTTGCCAACAAGGCGATTGATCCCCTGTTCGAGAGCAAGACCGACTTCCAAATTGAGCGAATGATTGCTGCGGAATTCGGTTTGGAGCAGCATATTCCCGCGTCGTACGAAGAGTATGCTCGCAAAATTCTGTCAACGGCGCGCGGCAACGTAGAGGGCTTTACTGTGGAGCGGCTGTTGCAGAACCAGGGTGTCTTGAGAATTGGTGGGATGGACATGCTTCCCGATGGGGGTGCTGATCAAGTGTATAGTACGCCCTCAAAGAAGTTCGAAGTCTATTATGAGTATTTGCTTGATCAAGGTCATCAGCTTCCTGTGTATGAGTCGCCAGTGGAGTCGCGTGATGACAATCCGCTGAAGGCCAAATATCCGCTTCAGTTCATGCAAGGTAAGACTCGATATCGTATTCATGCGTACTACAGCGCTTCGGAATGGTTCCGTGAATACCTCGATCCGTCGGTGAATATCAGCCCAGCCGATGCGGCCGCTCGAGGCATCAAAACCAATGACGATGTACGTGTGTTTAATGATCGCGGAGAGTTTGTTGCGCGCGCTTTGGTGAATGCTTCGATTATGGACGGAACGCTGTTCATGGCGGAAACCACGTACAACCACTACTACAAGAGCGGCTTTTTGCAGAACGTTACCAATGATGCTCGAAACGAGCGTTGCTACGCAATGAAGCATGGGCCTCAGATTCTGTACAACGATACGCTCGTTCAGATTGAGAAGGTGTAGGTGCGTTATGACGAAACTTGCAATAGCCATTGATACGCATCGTTGCATCGGGTGCCAGACCTGCTCGAATGCGTGCAAGATGCAAAACAGCATTCCTATGGGGATGCTTTGGACGCGAACCCTTACTGAAGATTGTGATGTGCAGGATGGTGCGGTGGGTCAGTTTCCGTATCTGAAGCGCACCTATCTTCCGCTGGCTTGTCAGCATTGCGAGAACCCTGCTTGCATGAAGGTATGCCCTACGGGTGCCACGTACAAGGACGACATGGGGCGTGTCGAGGTGAACTACGACAAATGTATTGGTTGTCGTATGTGCATGGGTGCCTGTCCGTACAACGTTCGCGTGTTCAATTGGAGTGAGCCGCGTCGCGAGCCTGACTTCAAGTACGGAGATGCGCGGGTTTCACTGCGCCCGCGTGGCGTGGTTGAGAAATGCACGCTGTGCCAAGAGCGAACCGATAACGGAGAGGTTCCTCAATGTGTGGCGTGCTGTCCTACGGAGGCGCGCATTTTCGGTGATCTGGATGACTCGCAAAGTCGCATATCGCAGCTAAAGCGGGAGCGCAGCGTGCGAGTTCTCCTAGAGGATCGCGGCACTGCCCCTCAGACGTTCTACTTCGAATAGGAGGCGGGGTCATGACTTCATTGAAAGGCAAGGTAGCCGTAGGCGTTCTGACGGTTCTGACTGCCCTGGGCTTTGGAATGTGGATAATTCAGCAGTTGAATGGGCTGGGAGTAACCGGCATGTCCAACGCGAATTCATGGGGACTGTACATCATCCTGTTCATGTTCTTCGTGGGGTTGTCTGCGGGTGGGTTGATCGTCGCTTCGTCGGCTCACGTATTCCAAATCGAAAGCTTCAAAAGGATTGCGCTTCCTGCGGTCATTACCTCAACGGCAAGCATTTGCGTAGCAGGTGTGTTTGTTTTAGCTGATTTGGGTGGTATTGCTCGTGTTTGGCAGATTTTTGCAGGTCCGAATTTTGTCTCGCCCCTGCTGTGGGACATGTGTGTGATTATCCTGTATCTGGTCATTAATGTTCTTGATCTGGTTTGGATGGCTAGAGGTGATGAGCACAGGGTGGCCATGCTTTCGCGAGTTGCTTTGCCTGTAGCCATACTCGTGCATTCGGTAACGGCCTGGATCTTCGGCCTACAGATTGCTAAAGCATGGTATACGGCTATCCTGGCGCCTATTTTCGTGGCTTCTGCTATGGATTCGGGTCTTGCTTTGTTGCTGCTGATTCTGGTTGCGCTCAGTACAATGCGGCTTATGGAGCTTTCCAACGAGCTTCTGGGAAGCTTGGCTCGGCTACTTGCGGTGTTTGTGGCGGTCGATTTCTTCTTCATCTTTTGCGAGGTGCTTACCAGCGCGTATCCAGGAGGGGAGCATATGGTAGCCTTGTCTGAGATGCTGACGGGTCGCACGGCTCCGTTCTTCTGGTTTGAGGTTATAGCAGGTCAATTGATTCCCTTTATGATTCTGTGTTCTAAGAGACTGCGGGAGAGCCGTAGCGCCGTGGTGATCTCATCTATCTTGGTAATCATGGGCGTGCTGTGCAAGCGTATTTGGCTGCTGCTGACGGCGTTCATTCATCCGAACGTATCGGGTGCTCCTGGGATTCCTTCGGGTACGGCATCTGCCAGCATGTTGGCTAGCCCTGATACGTTTAGCATGCTGGGCTCGTTCGCACCTACCCTCATTGAACTGTGTGTGTCGACAGGTGTGGTATGCGCAGGCTGTCTGCTGTTCTTGGGCTTGTATCGTCTCTTCAACGATTCGAGGCCTCAAAAAGTGGCTGCAAATTAAGAGTTGGACTTGGAATGACGAAGCTGCGGCTAGCCGTGCAGGCTGGCCGCAGCGGCAATGAGGGGGAGCGGTGTTTTCGCGCGATACTACGTCTTTCACGATGTTTTCCGAAGCGTTTGCTTCATTGGGGAACATGTTGCTTCACGTTCCTTCGCTGGATAGGCCGTGGATTGTTGACGCTGATGTGTGGCGGTCGTTTCCTGATGGGGGATACGAATGCGTAAGGGTAGAGTGTGCCCGTATGGCATCGCGTTTGGCCGATCGGGAGGCGGCGTCTATAGATGTTGTGGCGGAGGCCGCAATGGAATACACGCGTCTTTTTGTTGGCCCACCACGCCCCGAGGTTTGTCCTTGGGAGACGATGTATCGGGGTGAGATGACGCAGATAGGTTTTGGATCGGCGACTCAGGAGATGCGTGCTTTGCTGAGGGAGTCGGGACTTGAGCTGCGCAACGAAAACAACCAGTATGAAGACCATATGGGAATTGAGCTGCTTTATTTATCGATTCTTTGCGGGCGTGCAGCCGATCGATTAAGCGAAACTGATGCTGTGGCAGCAAATGCCGCTATTGAGTTGGCAGTTGGGTTTTGCATGACCCACCCAGCACAATGGATTGATAAATTGGCCGAGGCCGCTCAAGTGGCGGCGCCCGATGGTTATTTTGCAAGCTTGCTGAACGTATGCGTAGTCTTTTTGAAGGAGTTCCAGAAATTCGCGCATGAGGCGCCCAATAGCTAACCGTTTATTCCGAATTTTTTGATGCGATTTTTGCTGGCACAACAACTTCTATCTGGTTGGCGTAGAGAGCGTTTCGTTCCGGGTGGCAATTAGAAGGACGTTTCCTTTGAATTAGAGGTTGCAAGATGCTCGAAGGAGCGGATAGCCGTAGCGAGAGGCCAGAGCGCTCCTCGCACAAGACCAGGAGCGTAATTTACTCCGTATCAGATGCGCTTTCTGCCGTGAATGAGTTTGTCACCCATGCCCGGTGTACCTATACGAAGCTAAAAATTTGCTTTCAACGAAAGTCGATTGATTTGAATAGAGCAAGCTTGGAGTTGATAACTTTTTAATTTATCGACCGCGACTAAGCTGCACTTCGTTAATCGAGGTTTCCAATGAGGAGTGGATGACGTTGGCAAAGGGGCCTGCATCAGCGATGAGGTGAGTAATAGCCGGCTGATTGCACTTGCGAATAAAATAATACAGAAAAGCACCAGTGTTCAGTTCAGATAGGAACGCAATGTTGCTTTCTGGTAAGTAGCGCCCCGATAGGATGAATTCGATGTCGCTTTTGATGGCGGGCTGATAGAGTTGGAACAGGTAACTTTGCAGCGAGTCGGGTCCGTTGTCATCAAGTGCCTGTGCGTAGAACCTGCGTCGCGCCTCTAGGACAGAAGCAAACACGCCGTAGAACTCGGAGTGATTGAGAGATCGGATTCCTGATTTCTTTCGAATGTAGTAGGGGAATTGAGCCATGGAGTCTTTGTTCTCCGCTTCGTACACCAAGGTTTCTTCAGGAAAGCGTTTCCTGAGAGCCAGAGCCAGATCATAACGAAAGATCCATGCAATCAGATAGTTTTTATCCATGAAGTGATAATAGAAAGTCTTTCGATTCTTTCCGGTTCTCTTCACGATGTCGGATATTGATACTTTTTGCAGCGGCGTTTCGTCGCATAGCTCTACGAAGGCGTTGGCGATTAGCAGCATGGTGTTCATAGCGCTCATTTGGGACACCTTTCAATATCTGTATCTTAATTTAGAGCGAATCGCGACTTCTGTGGGAGCATTATAGGTCAAAATCAAAAAAATATGAGTTTCAAATTTAGCTACCTCAGGATTTATCTCAGATATTTTTTCGAGGAGAATTAGATTTGAGATTAATGAAGTACCTAGAAATCAATATTTGTCCCTCGTACAGAGAATATCTCATTCCTACAATGACAAACATGAAGCGGTTTATCTCCTCTGTTGAAGCATTTTTCAACACAAATGTGATGAATCAGCTCTCTAAAACAGGTCATTTTTTAGTAAATGTGGTGAATGAGAGGGGAAAGAGATGGGGAATTACGACAAGCTGCTTGAACCTATCGCTATTGGAGGGGTGAGTCTGCGGAATCGGTTTGTCATGCTTCCTATGACTATTGAGAAGGTTGACAATTACCACGTTAGTGATGATCTGGTTGACTTTTATGAGCAGCGTGCCAAGGGCGGCGTGGCTCTGGTCGAGATCGGCTCATGCTACGTGTCTGATTGCTTTGGCACTACGCCGAAGTACCACACTACTACGGGCGCATGCGGTGCATGGAGCGATGAATTCATTCCTGGCTTTAAGCGCATCGCAGATTCCTGTCATGAGCATGGAGCAAAGGTTGCTGCTCAGCTGCAACTTTGCTATGAATGGCGCGCTTCTGGTGATGAGCCTCTTCTGTCCTGCGCTCCCTCAGTGGACGTTATGTCTGGTCCGTTCGTTGGTATGCCTGAACACGAGCTAACCGTTGATGAAATCAAGATTATTGTGTCGCAGTATGGTCAAGCGGCCCGTCGTTGCAAGGAAGCCGGAATAGACATCATTGAGATTCATGCGGGTATTGGCTATATGGTGATGCGCTTCCTGTCCAAATATTCGAATCACCGCACGGATGAATATGGCGGCGATGAGCGTGGTCGCGCAAAGTTCCTGACCGATATCATAGATGAGATTCATCGCACTTGCGGTAAGGGCATGCCGATTATCGTACGCATTTCAGCTGATGATCTTATGCCTGATGGAAACCGTATTGAGGACACCCTGAAGATTATCCCCATCGTTGAGGAGCATGGCGTTGATGCGTGGTCGGTGCAGGCTGGCTTTCATGAGGCGCCTCGGCCTGTGGCAAATGCTCTTGTGCCTGAAGGGGAGTTCATTGGCTTGGCAAAGAGCGTAAAGACTGTTACGGACCTTCCAGTATTCCCTGGAACTCGCATTACGGGCTTGGAGATGTGCAAGAAGGTAATCGAAGAAGGTTATGGTGACCTAGTAGGCATGGGTCGTTCGTTTATTGCCGACCCCGAAATTCCTAACAAGGTGGCTGCTGGGACTCCTGAGAAAGTGCGCGCTTGCATTGTGTGCAGTCGCTGCTTGGATAACATATTTATCGGGAAGCCTTGCCAGTGCTCAGTGAATGCGAATGTCATGCATTCTGGGTTGGGTCTTCCTGAGAATCACCCAGCTAATCAAATCAAGCATCTAGTTATTGTAGGTGCTGGTCCGGCTGGATTGGAGGCCGCACGCGTAGCATCGTTGCGTGGGCATCGTGTGACCATCGTTGATCATAGCGACCGTATTGGCGGTTTGCTGAATATGGCACAAGTTTTGAACGATAAGGTCGAGAATTACGTAACGTATTGGCAGGCCGAGTTTGACTCCTTAAAGAACGTGACAGTGATGCTGAAGACTGAGGCGACGCTTGAGCTGCTGAAGTCACTCAACCCTGATGAGGTATTCG
Source organism: Berryella wangjianweii (assembly GCA_013201155.1). Taxonomy (GTDB): domain Bacteria; phylum Actinomycetota; class Coriobacteriia; order Coriobacteriales; family Eggerthellaceae; genus Berryella; species Berryella wangjianweii. The sequence continues at coordinate 1,649,519 of CP053716.1, forward strand.
TAGCTCCTGGCGGAAGTGTGATTGATCTCGATTTCCCAGGTCGCAAGAGCAAGTATGTCGTGTCGTCGCAGGATATCAAGGATATGGTGGCTGGCAAGGTTCCCGAGGGCAAGGGTCTTTTGTGGCGCGCTGCAGTAAAAGCGATCAAAGCTCAGGGCGGTACGGTCGGCTTCATGCGCATGGGTCTGAATATGGCCGCTGGTCCCACCGCTGTAATAGGGAAACGTCTGTTGGTAGTAGGAGGCGGTTTTGCGGGGCTGGAGACGGCGGCTGCTATGTGCTCGAATCGTGAGGTGACGGTGATTGACACGGCCAAGAAGTTGGGGAACGGCATTGGCATTATCGATAAAAACCCCGAGTTGCGTAAGTTGAAGAAGCTGGGTGTGCGCCTGTTGCCCCTGACAGAATTGGTGGAGGTTAGCAATAAGGGCATTGTTACTCTTCGCAATGTTGAGACGGGCGAGGTGGAGGAGCTCGAGGTTGATACCGTGCTGTTGAGCTTGGGTGTTCAAGCGAATACCGATTTCTTTAATAATATTAAAGAATGGTTCCCTGAGGCGAAGCTGTTGGGTGATGCGACCACCCCTAGCGGCAAAGTGTACCGCACTCTTGAGGCTATCGAAGGCGGTTTTATTCAAGCTATGGCCATTTAGGTGGATGGGAATTTGGGTTTCTCGCACGTGGTGCTGGAAATAAATAAGGGTGTCTATAGAGGAGGATAACGATGGATTTTGGGTATACAGAAGAGCAACTACGCATCAAGCGCGGCATTCGCGAATGGGCGAAGGAGCATCTGACCGAGGAGGTCATTGCTGAGGGCTACAAGAATCGTGGTATTGACCCCAAGGTAGCTAAAGCTTGGGTTGACAGTGGTTGGGGCATGTACGGTCTTCCTGAAGAGTACGGCGGAACTCCAGTTGATCATGTGACCATGGCTATGATTATCGAGGAGCTCAACCATGCTGGTGGCAATATTCCCATGGCTCCTAATTTGCTGATTATGTTTGATATGGTTGAGTTCGGCTCTCCTGAGCAGATTAAGTATGCCATGGACTACTACAAGGAAAATGGCTACCCTCCGTACTGCCTTGCTATCTCCGAGCCTGGTGCTGGTTCTGACAATCAGGGCATGACCTGCCTTGCCACTAAGTCGGGCGATGGCAAAGTGCACATTAGCGGCACCAAGACTTGGGTGACTCAGGGAGAGCATTCTGACGGTTTTATTGTGGTGTGCAAGGATGAGGATCCCTCGCGCGAGAACAAGAATATGTCGATGTATCTGGTTCCTGCTGATGCGCCTGGCGTGACAATCGAACCCCTAAATAAAATCGGCATGCAAATCATGCCCTTTGCGATGGTGCATTTCGATGACGTGGTGATTGACGAGGATCAGACCCTGGGCATTCCGGGTAAGGGCTTCTTGCAGCTGATGAAGAACTTCGAGTGGGAACGCTGCGTGCTGCTGGCTGAGCTTTTGGGTGAGGCTCAGGCTGCCATGGATGACGCTTGTGCGTGGACTTCGGAGCGCCTGCAGTTCGGCAAGGGAATTAAGTCGTTCCAGCTGGTTCAGGAGCACATCTGCGAGATGCAGATTGCGATCTCGAATACTCGCAACTTCCTGTACCGCACGTGCTGGAAGCTTGACGAGGGCATGTGGGTGAACAACGATGCCGCGCTGCTGAAGCGTTACGGGGCCCCTGCGCTTACCGATGTCTGTTCTCGCGCGCTTCAGCTGATGGGTGGCTTGGGGTACACCGATCAGACTCGCGTGTCGCGCTTGATGCTTGACTGTCGTGGCTTCCAGATTGGCGGCGGTACGGTTGAGATCATGGTGCACATTGCTGGGCGCGGTATTCTTAAGGATTATGAGAAGGCTGCTGAAGACCCCGATTTCCTCTACACCATCTAGTTCGATGTTGGGGCGAGCTTTTGCTCGCCCCTTTCTTCCGTCAGGGGGTCTGAGTGGGGAGCTTGAGGTTCATCGACCGTGCGACGCTTGAAGTGGAGATTCACTCCAATCAGGTTGAGGCAATCAAGCGCTTCGAGCTGGATGGTAGGGAGCCGGTTGGTCCGCGCGTGGCCGCTACCGTGATGTTGATGCGTCGTGCTGCGTCGGCCTCGGGCTTGGAGGTCTATATGCTTAAACGTAGTAAGAGCATGGCCTTTCTTCCGAATGTTCTGGTGTTTCCTGGTGGTGGCGTTGACGCTACCGATGCTTTGTACGAATACCGCTGGGAGGGGCCCTCTCCTGATGAATGGTCGGTGATTCTTGGTATGAGCACGCGAGATGCCAAGGCGCTGGTGGTGGCTGCCGTTCGTGAGCTCTTTGAGGAGGCGGGTGTTCTTCTGGCGGGAGACCTCGTATCACCGCTTCCTGAGGCTGATTCCCTTGATGATGAGCGCACGCTTTTGGAGGGGCATCAGCTTGCTTTGGAGGATATTCTTGCCCGCAGGAATCTGGCGCTTCGAACGGATTGTCTTTACGTGCGCGACCAATGGGTCACGCCTGAGTTCTCATCGCGCAGGTATCGCGCCTTTTTCTTTTCCGCTATGCTGCCGCACAACCAACAAGCTTACTCTCATAGTACCGAGGCTCAAAGGGCGGTATGGGTCGACCCTTCTGAGGCTCTGGAAGAGCAAAGGCGGAATCAGTCGCTGGTTGCTCCGCCTACAGCGTTTAATTTACTTCGATTGGCCGAAGCTGCTGGCGAAGACGCTTTCCAGGTCCATATCGACTGTCAGCCTGCGCACATGTTTCATCCTGTGTTCGCGCAGGAGGGACGGATGGTGATGCGATGCGAGGTCTGTCGGTGAGCACCTTAGCGACAGACCTTGTCTCTTTGGTGCGAGTTTCTCCACATGTGCTGCTAGCACGTCAATCAAATCCTTCGGATATGACTTTGCTGGGAACCAACACGTTTGTAATTCTCGACTCGCATCAAAGCAGCTGTGTGTTGGTCGATCCAGGCGAAGGGGGTGAAACTCGGGCTCGTGAACTGGAGTTTCTTTGTACGCAGATAGGGGTCGCTCCTCGCCTGGTGATGGTAACTCATGATCACTCTGATCATATTGAAGCGGCGGCTGCGACATGTGCGCAATGGCGCATTCCTTTACTGACGGCTCGTAGCGGTGATTTGAGCGAGGGGATTTGTATTGGTGACGGTTTTGATATTGACGTGATTGAGCTGAAGGGACACTCCGCTGATTCGGTGGGGCTGATTGTGCGAGGAGATCATGTACTGCTGAGTGGGGACGTCGTGTTTCTGGAGAGCTGGTGTTGCCTGGGTTCTTGCGATAGCGATTTGAGAGCGTATTTCAATACGCTCAATCGGGTTGAGAGCCTGCTGGCTGAGGGAGAGATATGCGAACTTCTTCCAGGTCATGGGTCTATGATGCGTCGCGATGTGGCTTTGAAGAGGATAGGGGAATATCGTCGCCATAGGTTTAGTCGTCTTGAGCAGGTGCGTGAGGTTATCAAAGAATGTGGATCGATTGATTGTGCTAGTGTAGCTCGAAGGATTTATCCTGGGATGATCGATAAGAGAAACACTCTCCTTCAGCGTGTAGTGGAAGTCCAGATGGAGTACCTGGAGGGACAAACGGTTTTACCTGCTTAATCTTTGGCTATCGTTGTTTTGGTGTGCGGTCATGACAAGTCATGCCGATGGCTCTAATGCTGCAGGAGTGGGAAAACTTGCAGAGTCTGCACGACCTGAGGGGTGCCTTTCCATCGTCATATACTCCCACGATTCCTATAGTGCCAGGACTTGTTGACGTCAAATTGCTGTTTTTGATGGCCATCCCCAAAGTGGACTCGGCTTTTAAATAAAAGAGTATATCTGACAGAGATGGTTCGAGTTCCTGAGCGTTCTCGTCGAAGTCTAGCGCGTAATCGGCCCGGAGACCCTGTTCGCGTGCATGGGATGCTATATGCGCATACAGCATATTCGCTGTTTGTTCTACGGTTTTATTAATAACTAGGGGCATAAGCTGTTGCTCTTCATTGGTATTTACTAAAGTGTCTACCAACTTTGCCTGCGAGAGCGAGCAGCCCAAGCTTACCCCCATCAGCACGCAGTGCATCGCATTTGACAACTTGTGATATATGGCTTCACCTTTAAGTACTGACATAGTGCCAACCAGTTTGATGGCGGGCTCAGTGTAGCTTGGTGGAAGCGTGCAGGGGGCGAGGTTGAATTGCTTGTACGCACCCTTGGGTGACATGTGCCCAGTTGTTCTTTCTATCAGTTGTTCGATTACGTCCACATTGGCGCGGGGCCCCACGCACGTAATAACTCCCTGTGCGATAGCTTGCCGTGCTTCTTCGTTAAGTGAGAGACTGCGCTCTACCACTGGATGGTACGCTCGTGGCATGTCGCCCCTTTTGTCAGCGGCTGCTCCTCACTCGTTCTAGGCGACAGAACATCAGTCCGCGCTTCTCGAAGAACGCATAGAGAATGAAGCCTCTTTTGCACATGAAGGCACACTCATCGCAGGTGCTGCCCTTGCAGTAACAGTAGGCATCCTCATCAATCAGGGCAAAGGACAAAGGCGGATTCTTGTGGGGGTCAGGATAGCGTACCTGCAATCCCGTACATGTTTTTAGGGCAATCCAAAGAGGAGCGTTTGTGAGATGCGGATTCCAGTGGGCCTCGATGACGCAGCCGCCTGGACGCGGTTGTATTCGATAGTTTAAAAGCGCATCGGGATGAGGGTTAATTTCAAGCCCAATATCTTTGGGAAGTTCTTCAACGAGATTGGGAGGAGTGTATGAAATCGAGCGGGCGGTATGGTCGCAAATCATAGGAGAATCGGTCCTGAGCTCTATGCTCAGGACCGATGTTTGAGAATCTCGCTTGAAGGGGAGGTGCCCCGCAGCGGTGCGAGGCTTCCACGATGAGGTCATGGAGCTGTATGGTATAGCGAAATCATAACCGTTCCTACTCCGATTTCATTCTTCTCGCGAGCTCGTCAGCGAGTTGATGACGCTTGGTCTTCATGGTGGCGGTGCGCGGAATCTCATCAATTACCTCAACGCGCTCTGGCCAGAGTCGCTTTTGGACATGCTTCGATTCCAGGTATGCGGCTAGGCTGGCAACCGTAGGACGGTCGGCCTCATTGCAGCGAGTCGCCACAACAAAAGTGCAGATGCGCTCTCCCAGGCGATCGTCGGGCATGCCGATGGTGGCGTGGTCGGCGATTCCTGGACAGCCTACTAATGCGGCATCGATTTCGTTTGCGCTGATGTTCTCTCCGCCGCGGATAATGATCTCTTTCTTGCGTCCGTTGATTCTGATGCGGCCTTGTTCATCTTGGTAGCATAGGTCGCCGCTACGGAACCACCCGTCGGATGTCAGCGCCCGATTATTGGCGCCCTTGTTGTTGATGTATCCCACGAATAGATGGGGGCCGCGCGATAGCTCTTCGCCCTGCTCGCCAATGGGCACTTCAATATCATCTTGGGCTACTTTTACCTCGATGCCTTCAAAGGGAACGCCTGACCATGATCCGTTCCAATTCAGGCATTCCGCGGGAGGCACGTAGATATGCGGACAGCTTTCGGTGGAGCCGTAGATTTCGCATAGGGTAATACCGTGTTCGCGAGCGCTTTGGATGAGGGATGAAGGAACAGGTGCGCCTCCGCACAGCCACAATCGCAGAGTTTTGGTTCTGCGCTGCGAGCGCCTCATGCATTGCAGGATGTCGTAAATGAACGGGGTGGCCGCCATCGACCACGTACACCCTTCGCTGTTCATTCGATCAATCGCTGACTCTGGTGAGAATTTGGCATCGAGGATGCACGTCGCTCCAGATAGCATGGGTATGAGGAGGCCATGGAAAAAACCGGTTGCATGGTTGAGCGGTGATGCCATGTAGGCGGTGTCATCTGCCGTAAAACCAAACCCTTGAATCATTGACCGCTCTGAGAACAGGATGTTGTTATGAGTGAGCAGGGCAGCCTTGGGTATTCCCGTAGTCCCCGATGTAGACAGGATGCAAGCTATGTCATCCGACTTCGCGCCGCTTCCAAGGGGCGCTAGCTTGGGGCCTTCCTCCACGATGTTTGACAGCACCGGAAAATCGCCGCAGGCTCCCTTGAACTTGTCAATCAATACTACTGCCTTAAGGTTTCCGAGTTGTTCGGAAACTTCTTCAGCCTGTTGTTCGTAGTTAGTCTTGTGGTCGAATGTGGGACAGATTAGAGCTGACGACCCTACGAGGGTCATAGCGCGCACCAAGTCTTCGGTGTTGAAGTTTTTCGGCAGTGGGTGCATCACTGCACCTAGCTTAAGGGCGGCTACGTAAATGATGCAGAATTCAGCCCACATTGGTACCTGGAAGGTTAGGACATCGCCGTTGCTTACCCCGCGTTCAGACAGCCAGTAAGCCAAACGTGCGGCTTTTTTATCTACATCGCGATAGGTGAGTGCGATGTGATTGTCCTTTACGTACACCTTCGAGGAGAATCTACCCGACTGACGGTTCCAAACGGTCTCGATAGTTTCGGCAGTCCAGTATCCCTGCTCGTAATAGCGATTCTTGAGTTCGTCGGAAACAAGGAATTCAGAAATCACAGCGCTCCTCCTTGATGGCGTCCCTGTCTTGCGCAAGCGCGCAAGTCGGGTATGGCTGACGCGTGCTGCTGCAGAGTCCATCGGGCGGGTTCGTTCCCGAAGAAGAAGCGGCCTAAAGGACAAAGTGCATAAATGAAGATGACTGTGCACGAGGTTAACGCGTATGCGCGGCAGCCTGTATTTTCCCCTTACGCAGCGCTGCCTCCCCCTGCTGAAGACAGGATATATCAGCTCATTAGGCGAGTTGAATGGCCAGTGGAGCGAAATCGTCCGTACCTCGCCGAAGTCATACGACTTAAAATCTAGAGGGGTTATTTTTGCAATTTGAAACGAAGAATTAAAGTGTAGAAAGATAGTCGTGGGTTTAGGATGAGGTCGTATTCTCCTTGCGACAAGGAACGCGTGACGAATGGCGTCGCTTGATTAAAAAGGCTCGTCATGCGGCTTTTGCATGACGAGCCTTGGCTGTTTACAGGATAGGTTTTTTATTTCAGGTTGCCGCCTGCAATCCAATCTTGATATTGCAGATGTCCTTTGTTCTTATAGGCATCGCGCGTAATAGTGATGCGCTGTACCGAGGGTGCGCCCTCTTCGAGCCAGAGCGCTCTGCAGTCGCGATATAGACGTTCGGTGGGGCCATAAGGGCAGTCTTCGAAATAGCCATCGCCTCCGAATATTTCGAGCATTTCGTCAGACACCATGCGGACGGTGTTGATTGACTGCAGCTTGCACATCGCAGCTTTCTCGTTGATCATCGGACCATGTGGGTCGTTGTCGTAGTCGTTTGCAAAGTCGATGCACATGCAGCGCAGAGCATGGATCTCGGTTGCCATGTCAGCGATTTTTACCTTGATGGCTTGACGCGTTGCAATGGGCTTTCCAAAGGTCACGCGATCATGAGCGCGTTTAATCGACATTTCCAGCATCTTTTGCGCCATTCCCAAGTTCGATACAGCGATGTGTACACGCGAGATAGCCAGTGAGTGCATAGCAATCTCCATTCCCTGCCCCTCTTGCCCGAGCAGGAACTTAGGTTCGAGCTCTACGTTTGTGAACTTTAGTCCCGCATGGCCTGCCCCGCGACATCCCATCATGTGGGGCATGGGAATAAGCTCGAAACCAGGCTTGTTCATGGGCACGAAGAAAGCAGACAGTCGTTCATCGCCGGTTTTGCTGGGGTCAGTCACTGCAATCACATACGAGAATTGAGAGCAATCAGTATGCGAGATCAGCCATTTCTCGCCGTTCAGTACATAGTTTCCCGCTTCATTTTTTACGGCAGTAGAGTGCAGATCGGCGCCCGTGCCGCCAGTTTTCTCGGTGAGTGCGAAGTTCGTGAATACGCTCTTATCGCAGAATTTTGGCATGTATTCCTGGCGAAGCTCCTCACAACCGTAGTCATTGAGAATGCGCCAGTTCAAATCGGCAGCATAGTGGAGGTGCATGCGCATGCCGCCTGGCCCGCGCGAGAATTCCTCTTGCACTTGTAGAATTTCCTTCTCAGTAAAGCCCCATCCCCCGAATTCCTCCGGCAAAGCGTAACGGTACAGGTTGTGCTGCCGCGATATTTCGAAAAACTCCTCGGGAAAGCGGTTAGTTACTTCGACCCCTCGCTGCAGCTCTTCGAAAGGCCCCTCGGTAACTTCACGAATTTCAGCCAGATAGGCCTTGAACTCTTCAGGTGAAAACTTGCACATTAGGTCTCCTCCCTCGATAGTGGACATTTGCAGTTATAGCTTTGCTTCTTTTGATAGGTCATAACTAGCAAAATGTCCTATAAATGATTCTAAAATCGATTCTAACTGGTATAAGAAGTCCATCATTTTAAGAATTAGCCCGCAATAATAGCTTCTTGTCCATCGAAGGTTATTTACGCCCTCCCTAGAATCAGACCAAGGGGAAAAACCTCGCCACATGTTGAGAAAGGAATAGAGATGAGCGTGTACCAGGAAAGCTATCATCTGCCCACGTTCGAGTACGACTATGAGAAGATCGCTATCGAGAAGCGCGGTCCAGTGTATGTGTGCTCGTTCAACGACGCAGGCAATCTCAACGCCATGTCTTATAAGCAGATGTCCGAGTTCAATGACTTCCTAATCAAGGTTCGCATGGATCACGAGTGTCGGGTGATTGTGCTTACGGGCGAGGGGTCCTCCTTCTGTGCGGGCTTCAACTTGAATGACCTCGCTCTTGATCCTCCTGAGGACATGGGTCGTATTCAGCGTGATTTTTATATCATGCAGCGTATGTGCTCTGATCAGATTGTGAACATGCGTCGCTGCGAACAGCCTATCATCGGCGCTTTGAAGGGCTATGCCGTAGGCGGCGGCCTATCCATTTCATGTGCCTGTGATATGCGTGTTCTCGGTGAGTCGTTCAAGATGAATGCGGGTTATCTGTCGATTGGCTATACGGGCACCGATATGGGTGGCGCATTCTTCCTTCCCAAGATTATCGGTTATGCGCGTGCTGCGGAGGTGCTGATGAACCCAGCGCGTCACGGAGCTCAAGAGCTGTATGAGTGGGGCTTCGCTAATCGCGTGGTGTCCGATGACGATTGCCTTAGTGTGGCTATTGAGCTGGCGGAGCAGATTTGCGCTTCGACCGCGCCTTTTGGCTTGCGTCTGACCAAGGAATGCCTACAGGCCTCGCTCGACGGCACGAGCTTCGAGAACGTCATTCGTATGGAGAATCGTAATCAGGTTCTGGCTTCCAATACGAATGACGGGATCATGGGTACGTTGAAGATGAACCCTAAGAATCGAGAGGATGTTAAGAAAAACCCCGATAAATATGCCTTCCATAATAAATAGGCTTTATCACTTAGGCGTTTTCTAGGGAGAGGTCACGGCGTTGGTCGTGACCTCTCTTTTATGCGCAGGCGGCGAGGTCGGCCGTCAGCGCTGATGGGTGTCTGATGGGGTGAATAGCGTGGAGGCGCGCGCCTGGATCGTGTCTTGCTTGGGGTTACCCCTTGATGCAGCAACGTCTATTGGTGGGGCAGTGTGTTATGCAGATATCAGATTCAAGGATTTGATTAAGTGTTGAGTGCGTAAGGTGATGCGGCGAGTCTTTGGGTGCGCGAAAAGCTCAGCGCGCGGCATGACGTCGTTTTGTGCGTTGATAAAGAAGCTATCGCCGATCTTGCCTGTCGCCCAAAGGATATGTGTGACTACGATAATGCGCGGATTAATTAATCTGGGTTTATGTACGTTGTCATTGCCTTTCGGCGGACATAGAGAGGCCCGGTCATGACCGGGCCTCTCTATCGCAGGTTTTAGGAATAATCCCTACCAGTTACACGGAGCTTCGCCAGTCTCCTGACGCTTCGACTTGAATACCACGTCAGGACACTCTTTGCCACGGTATACCTTAACGGCGCCGCTTTCATCTAGCTTATTAATTTGCTCGTTGGAGTAACCTATCTTCGATAGGATCTCAGCGGTGTGGTAGCCAATCGGCTTTGAGAGAATCACAGGAGGGTCTCCCGCGCTGTCGAATCGAAGAGGCGACATGGGCAGTGCCTTTTTACCGAATGCATCATATTCAACCCAGCGCAGCGAGTCGTTATCGTAGGCTTCGTCATCTTTGATGATATCGGTGTAACGGAAGCACTTCTGGTGAGGCACTTCGTGTTCGCGCAGAATCTCGTCCCATTCTTCGAAGGTCTTGGTGGAGAAAGCCTCGCTCAACCAGCTGATGACCTCGGGTTGCTTTTGAGATGCTTTTAGAGCGGGAAGGTTGCAGGTGTCGGACTGGTCGATGTGCTCGTGCAGATTCAGAATCTCCATCATCATGTTGTAGTATTTGTCATACTGCGGCATGCAGATGAGCATCCACTTTTCGTCCTTGGTGCGATAGGTGTTGTTAAAGGGGTTGGGAACCCTCAGTCGCGACTTCGGGTACGGGGCTCCGAACTGAGTTGCCATCACACCGATATTGCCACCCCAGATAGCGGCGCCATAAAGGTTGCACACCACCTTGTCACCTTGGCCGGTTCGGGTGCGGTTGAATAGAGCTGCAGTGATGCCCCCAGCTAGAATTGATGCAGCATTGTAGTCACCGAAAGCTTGCGGGGGGATAGCGGGCGACTGTCCGTCTTCGCGGAATACGTTTGCTACGCCGCCGCGAGCTGCCCAGCATACGGCGTCAAAGCCCGGGGTGTCTTTTTCAGGACCATACTCACCGTATCCGCGCATTTGAGCCCACACTAGAGCCGGATACTTCTCCTTCAGTGTGGGGTAATCGAGCCCCAGCTTCACAAGGGCTCTGTCGCGCCAGTTGTTGATGAACACGTCCGCGTTAGCCAAGAGCTCGTGCATAATCTTGAGGGCATTCTCGTCCTTTAGATTTAGCGAGATCCAGTTCTTATTAGTATTATTCAGGTCGATGGTGGGATCTTCTATGTCGGTCTGATCGCAGCCGAAGCCGGGACCCTGCGTTCGCTGAGCATCACCCCAAATCGGTTCAACTTTGATAATCTCGGCTCCCATTTCAGATAGCACGCGTACCGCTGCGGGGGCGGCTACCCATTCGCAGAGTTCGACGACTTTCACGCCGTTCAGCGGCCCATAGCCGTTGAGCATTTCCGTGGTCAGCATCGGTTCCCCTTCCTTACGGGTAGGTAGGCTTTTGAACTGTGTCGATAATCACATTGAGAACTGTACTCCTTCTATGGTCAAATTTTAGTAAATGTCTAGTTATACGGAGCGTAAATTACCCTGCTACTCTCTAAGTAGAGAGTAGATTGCATGTCTCACGGTCAAAATAAGAATGATGACTGATCATGGACACACATTTTTGCAAATATGTGGATAGCGTTCATGGTGACGATCGGTGAAACTAATCCACTGCTTTAACGAAGGAATTTCACGGGAGCATATGGAGGCAATCTATTTTTATGGGTCCCGTATGAATTGTTTCGGGATACGCTGTATCAGAGAGCTGTGGAATAAGTTGCAGAAGGTGGTCGGGCATGTACAGAGATTTGAACGATAATCAGCGACAGCTGAGAGATATCTTTTCTGAGCTTGGGGCTCGTCACTTTACGAATGAAACCGTGAAGCAGTGGTGCAGCGGCCAGGGTCTTCCTGATGAGGTGGTGCGCGACTTTGTCGATGCCTTGTTTTCTTTTCGCCACCTTAGGCGTGAGAATCACTTTAAGTTCTTTGACCTTACGTCACGCTGCATCATGCTTGATGAGTTGTCGTATTGTTCGGGGAGCACGCTCCCGTTTCAGCACGAGCTCTTCAATTTGCAGCTTATGGAGGATTTCTCAGGGGACGATTTATTTGAGCAAGTGTTGAGTGACTATCATCAATCTGCCCGCGTGATGTTTGCTACGGCTATTTCTGATAAGGGGTCGGGATCGGACACCATGGCCATGGAGTCATCGGTAGAGACGATTGACGGAAAGATTATCCTCAATGGTGATAAATCGTACGTGTTCAATGGTGAGTACGCTTCCTCTGTTTTAGTTGCCGCTATCGACCGCGATAATCACGAGCCAAGCAAGTATCCTCATCTGTCATTGTGGCTGGTTCCTAGTCAGCTTCCAGGCATGGCTGCCTTTCCCATTGAGAAAGTCGGTCAGGCCATGATTCCATTGGCTTCTATGCGCTTTAGGAATGTCGAGCTTGATTCGCAGTGGAGGCTCGACGTGCGCAAATGTACTTTCCAGAAGCTGTTTCGTCTTTTGGAGAGCGGGCGTCTTTTGATATGCGCATCGTGCGTAGGTCTAGCGCGGGCCGCTATGCATGATGCTGTGCGAGAAGCGTCGCGACAGCGTTTTGGCCAACCGATTCATGAGTTTCAGCAAATCGGTCAAATGCTTACCGATATGGAGGTGCGCTTGGCAAACATGACGCACCTACTCTACCGCGCTGCGCAAGCTGTCGATGACGATAATCCTGATCGCCGTCTTTTGGTGGCACTTGCTAAACGATATATTCCCATGACGGCGACATCAGTTGCCAGTGATGCCATGCAGATTTTGGGCGGCATGGGTTATACCGAGCTCTCACGAACCTCACGTATCTGGCGAGATTGTCGTGGTAATCAAATTGCGGAGGGAACTGATCAGATTATGGTGCGCGTCGCAACGCCGCTCATTGTCGATAAATATCAGGGGTAGGATTTTCGTCGCGTTTTCGAGGCTTTTCAGAAGGGTCGGGCCTTCGCACCAAGCGTCGTAATGCCGCTCTGGCTCCGTCCACCATGCGCTTATATAGACGTCCCTAATCGTTTTGTCGCGTCGCTCTCTCAGAGGTGCGCATGATTGCTGGAGCGTTTAAACGCTGGGCGTTAAGTGAGGGTGAGAGTGGCGACTCTGTTCAAATCGCGCTCTCGTCAAGACTGCTTTCGATGGCGTCTACTAATTCATTAAATCATATTACTCCCCATATTTAAAAATCTGGGGAGTAATTAAGGGCACAAACTGGCATTTGTCCCTTTGTTGCCATGGTGTTACCCCATGATAATTGAGACACCGAGATAGAAATGAGGAAAGATATTTATTTGGGAGTAAGTTAAAGGAGGAAGCTCGTGAACGCATCGGTGGCGAAAGAAAGCATGAGTTTGCGACACATGCTCATCGTGGTAACGGGAGTCATGATCACATTTGGCTGCTCGGCTTTGTGTTTCTCAACGTGGGGGTCGTTCCAGCCTGTGGTTGCGACGTCGTTGGGCATCGAGAAAACAGCGTTTGCTCTGTACGTCACTATTATGTACCTGGCTATGACGGTGGCCTCACCCTTCGCGGGAAAACTTTTGCAGACGGTGGATGCTCGTATCTTGCTGAGTATCTGTGCATGTTTGGTGGGCGGTGCCTTCTTCCTCATGAGTGTCGCGCCGTCGATCGAGTGGTTCTATGTTGCCGGGGCCTTGCTGGGTGCGGGTGAGGTTGTTCTGCTTTGGCTAGCAGTTCCTACGCTTATTAATAATTGGTTCGTCGAGCGCGGCGGCTTCTTTATCGGCATCTGCATGTGCATGACTGGCGTGGGTGGCGCGGTGTGGAACGCAGTGTTTACGGCTCTGGTGGCCAATGGGATGGATTTCCATGAGATTTATCGCATCTGGGCTATCATCGCTCTCGTCACCTCGTTGCCGTTCACGCTTTTTGCGGTTCGCACGCGTCCTCAGGATATCGGTCTTCTGCCTTACGGCGCTTCCGCTGGCCAGGGCGCCGCTGCGGCTAAGCCACGAGGTCTCAGTGTGAAGGCCGCAATGAAGTCTCCTGTGTTCTACGCCATTTGTCTTTTTGCAGGTCTGATTAATATCGCGATTCTCATTGCAATGCAATTCCCCTCGTATGCTCGTTCCCTTACCGATGTGGCTTTCGATGTGGTTGTCGTCGGCGGCGTTATGGCAACTGTCATGATGGTTGGTCAGGCTATAGCAAAGGTTGCCTTGGGCGGCCTTGCTGACAGGAACGCACGTGGAACCTTGCTGTTTGCATTTAGCTGCGGCATCATCGGCATCTTGCTGTGTTGGTTTGGTTTTGCGTCGGAGTATCTGCTGTACTCTGGGGCTTTTATTTTCGGCTTCATGTATGCCACTGCGGTTACTTTGGTGCCGATTATGGTTCGTCAGATCTTCGGTACGCGGGAGTATTCACTGATTTACTCGCGTATCAGTTCAGTCTTCAATCTGGTCGCTTCGTTTGCGGCACTAATCTGGGCTGGCATTCAACAGTCGGCGTTCGGCTTCAATGGCGTGTTTGTGGCTGGCATCGCAATGCTCGTTGTGGTTCTACTGATTGGCCTGTATTGCTTCTCTCAGCAGAGGTCTATCGTGTCGCGCTGGACTGAGGAGTAGCTTCGCATAGGTTCTTTTGTAAGGAGGCGAGTCGCACGACTCGCCTCCTTTGCTGTGTCGCGATTGTTAATCGCCACAGCTCTGCTTGCGGGCGGGGATCCGTTCCCGTAAAGGAATCCTTATCGAGCGCCCTTTTTCCAGGCTGTAGTCGAGACACGGCATCTGATGGTCATTTTGCTTGATGGCTTCCTGTTGGCGGGCTCAGCGACGTTCGCAATTAAAGCTTATTGACTGGATTTTGAAATCTTTTGAACTTCTCTCTCGCGACGCTTCTCTTCAAGTCGTGAAAGGGGCACGATTTTTGTCAATATCTCTCCTTCTGAAATTACGTCGCCGTCGTCGTCAAACGCAACGCAATACCAGAATTGCTTGCCGTCTTCCTGATGCGATAGGGTGGCGCTTCCGTGGAGGATTCCGCTTTTGCCGCTCTTGCGATGTCGGATGTGGATGTCAATCCCGAATGGAAGCTCTTTGCTGAAGTCGGTGTTATTTTCGGCTCCTTTGCTGGCAAGCGACTCGAGGAATGAGATGGTGGCGCCGCCATGCAAGAATCCATGGGGCTGGTGAACCTCGGGTGTTATTGGCATGATTCCTTCAACCACGTCACGCTCGCTTCGGGTGAATGAGATGCCAAGGTTCTCTACGAATGCCACAGGACCTCCTTTATCGGATAGTGGTACGTATGCCCGCCATGAGTGTATCGGTGTAAAGTGCCACATTATCTGCAGCAAGATGATTGGGTACCCAGAAGCAATAAATTGGGTATCTCGCTGACTCTCTTGTATCTGGATGCGACGCGCGCATGAGGTGTTATGCAAGCTGTCGACAACCTGAATTCTTCGTGCTCTGGGCGCGCTGCATGTCCTTCATCCAAAAACTTTACCCAGCTCATAAGTGCTTTTCTGTGCCCGAATCCAGCAAAGTTCCCTGCGGGGCGCCCGTGTCTACCGTATCTCTGGGTTACAATAAAGGCAGATTAGGGGGGCAAATCGCACCTCGCACTCTCACCTCAGCTGCTTAGGAGGAACCATGGGTATGTATCAGCGCATCTTCGTGGCGCTCGACGGAGGGCCCACGCAAGAGGCCGTGGCGCGCCGCGCCGCCTATATCGCTCAACATAACAATGCCGCCCTTTTGTTCGGTCATGTGATCGACTCCGTTCCCTACGAGGCCAACGGCATCGACTTCGCCGCCCTGTGCACCGAGGGCCGCGAGAACATCGAGCGCGAGCTTGCGTCCGTTCTGGCCGAGGTCCGCGCCGATGATCAGATCCCCTCGGTTGACCTGAGCGTTCACGCCGGTCGCATTACCGACACCCTGCTTGAGAGTCAGATCGAGCCCTTCAATCCCGATCTGGTGGTGTGCGGTGCGCGCGGTCTGTCGAACATCAAGTACGCTCTGGTGGGCAGCGTGTCCACCTTCCTGATCCGCAACATCGACTGCGACGTGCTGGTGGTGAAGCCCGAGGAGGGCGACGAGTAGACTTCGGCTTGCGGGCCGTGGCCTTCAGCCCTCGGCCCGCTCCGCCCCCTCTCGTTGCCCGCCGCCTCTTCGCCATCGGGGAAAGGTTTCCGTCATGATCAACCCCCGCATGCTTGAGCTGGGCAAGGCTCCCTCGACCATTCGCGAGCTGTTCGCCTACGGCCAGCGGCGCAAGCAGGAGGTGGGCGCGCATCATGTGTTCGACCTCAGCATCGGCAACCCCAGCACGCCCACGCCCGCTGCCGTTACCGAACGCATGCGTCAGCTGCTGAGTCAGCCCGCCGAAACCATCCATGGCTACACCAACGCCCCCGGCACCGCCGAGGTGCGAGCCGCCGTGGCCCGCAACCTGAACGAGCGCTTCGACGCCGGCGCTCTGCCCCAGCATGTGTACATGACCTGCGGCGCCTATGCTGCCCTGGCCGTTGCCCTGCGCGCCCTCACTGTCCCCGGCGATCAGGTGGTGGTGAACGCCCCTTACTTCCCCGAGTATCGCGTGCTTGCCGAGGCTGCCGATGCCCAGCTGGTGGAGGTGCCCACCGTGCCCGACACCTTCCAGCTTGACCTGGCTGCGCTGGACGCCGCCATCGGCCCTCGCACCTCGGTGGTGATCGTGAATTCGCCCAACAACCCGGCGGGTGCCGTCTACACCGCCGATGTGCTGCAGGGCTTGGGCGATCTGCTGCGCCGGAAGTCGGCCGCGTTCGGCCATCCGGTGTTCCTGCTAAGCGACGAGCCCTATCGCGAGTTGTCTTACGATGCGCCGGTGCCGTTCCCCGCTAACTTCTACGACCACACGGTGGTGTGCTACTCGTGGGCCAAGAGCCTGTCGCTGCCGGGCGAGCGCATTGGCTACGCGTACGCGTCAAGCCGCATGGACTGCGCAGATGAGGTGATGGCCGCCATTGCCGGCGCAGGCCGTGCCCTGGGCTTCGTGAACGCGCCGGTGCTGTTCCAGCGCGTGATGGAAACGTGCATCGACTGCCCGCCCGACCTGTCCGACTACGCGCGCAATCGCACGCTGCTTACCGAGGGCCTGGCGCGCTTGGGTTACGAGTTCGTGCATCCCGATGGCGCATTCTACTTGTGGGTGCGTGCGCTCGAGCCCGACGCCGAGGCGTTCAGCGCCCGCGCGCGCGAGCTGGACCTGTTGATCGTGCCGTCCAACAGCTTCGGCTGCGAGGGATGGGTGCGCTGCAGCTACTGCGTGTCGTCCGCGGTGATCGAGCGGTCGATGGCCGCCTGGGAGGCGCTGAAGCGCTCGTATGAATAGGGAGCGCAGCCAATAGGGAGCGCAGCCGAGTGCGGTTCCGGCCGCTGAGATGAGAGGGGCGACCCTGTTGCCGTGAGCATCCGCCGGCGAAAGGGCGCCCAGGTAGCCTTTGGGCGCGGTTGCGCTTCGTCTTCCGGATGCGCGCTGCTGATTCGGGCAGCCTGGCTGCTGGCAGGTCGTCGGCGCCATGGCGCCCCTGGTGTCAGGGCGTGCTCTCCGTTCGTGCAGTGTTAGCCACGGGTTGCGAAAAGCACGGCTTCGTGTCGCGCGTGTGAATCGACGGCACAGCTCAGTACGGTAGATATAATTGTACGCAACAGAACGAGGGCGCTTACCGAGCGGGGTCGAGAGGGGCGCTGCGGTGCCCTCGGTCGCATACAAGGAGGCTGTCATGGATTCACGCGTCGCAAAGCTGATCAACGAGCAGATCAACAAAGAGCTGTACTCGGCGTACCTGTACATGTCGTTCGCCAACTATTACGAGGAGGCGGGCCTGAAGGGCTTCGCCAACTGGTACATGACCCAGGTGCAGGAAGAGCGCGACCATGCGCTGATCTTCCGCAACTACCTGCTGGACAACGACGTGAAGGTGGAGCTGGGCCCCATCGAGGGCGTCGAGGTCGCGTTCGACGATCCGCTGGCTCCGCTGGAGGCCGCCCTTGAGCATGAGGAGTTCATCACGGCCTCGATCAATCAGATCTATGCCGCAGCCGATGAGGTGCACGACTACCGCACTATGAACTTCCTGAAGTGGTTCATCGATGAGCAGCTTGAGGAAGAGGCGAACGCGCGCGACATGGTTTCGGACATGAAGCTGTACGGCAAGGACCAAGGCTCGCTGTTCGCCATGGATCGCGAGGCCGCCACGCGCACCTACACCAAGGCCTCTCCGCTGGCTGCCGCCGAGTAGCGCGCGCAGGCTTTAAGCAAGAGCAGCGCCCCCCGATAGGCCGGCTGCGGCTATCGGGGGGCAACTGGGCGCGGCGGGCCGTTGCGGCTACCGCGCCTGATCGCGCTTCT
Source organism: Berryella wangjianweii (assembly GCA_013201155.1). Classification (GTDB taxonomy): domain Bacteria; phylum Actinomycetota; class Coriobacteriia; order Coriobacteriales; family Eggerthellaceae; genus Berryella; species Berryella wangjianweii. The sequence goes on from CP053716.1 coordinate 1,667,684, forward strand.
GCGCTGTCGGCGGCTGGAGGACGCCCGCGCCGCTTGCGCTACCTTCGGGAGTCGGAGCGCTCGTTTTGTCCGAACATATTATTCAAAATGCTTGAAACGATGCTGATCACGATGCTTGCCAGCAACGCGCTGAAGAAGTTCGCGATCTGAATCTCAACGCCGAACAGGGCCCCTGCCAGCGCTACCGCCAAATACACCATCAGCGTGTTCACCACCAGATAGAACGCACCCAGGGTGAGTACGGTGAAGGGCAGGCTGATCAGCTGGGCAAGCGGTTTGATGCCGGTGTTCACCAGAGCCATCACCAGGCCCAGAATCAACGCCGAGATCATGGTGTCGCCCGAGCCGTTGAAGCCGATGCCGGGAATCAGCCACAGCGCAGCGGCGCAGGCCACGGTGGTGATCAACCAACGTGCGATCAAGTTCATGGGAATCTCCTCTCATACGCTCATAAGCAGTATCGCATTGTTGCCAAGCTCGCGCCTGAGGGTGTGGCGGAACCGTAGAATAAGGTGCGATGCACGTTAAGGGGAAAGCGAGGCGATTCAATGTCACAAGGGCCGAAACGGCGGAAGGGGTCGCGCCCGGCATCGGGCGCTCCTGTAGGCGTCCCTGCGGGCGACTTCCTCCGCGCCTTCGCTGGTGCCTCCGCTGCTGGTGACGACGCCGCTGGCGCTCCTGCCGCCGATGCCGCTGGCGCTCCCGCCGCCGACTTCCCCCGTTGCCCGCACGAGACGGCATGCGGGGCCTGCGCGCACATCGGCCTGCCCTACGCTCAGCAGCTGCAGGTCAAGCAGGGCCTCATGGCGCAGCTGTACTCCGAGGCGGGCCTGATCGAAGGTGCGGACGACCCGCGACTTCTGCCCTTTCTGGGCATGGAGCACCCGTATCGCTACCGCAACAAGGTGATGTCGCCCTTCGTGCCCGCACGGGGAAAACCCGGCGGCATCGGCGCAGGTCGCGCGAGCGATCGCCGCACGCATGCTGCGGAGGCGCGGTACGGGGCCGGCCAATCGTCACGCCGCTCACCCGCTCGTTCGCACGCTCGCCCGCACGACCGTCCGCATGGCCGCTCGCCCTTGGCGGCGGCTCGTTCGGATCGCGCATCCGCAGTCGGTCAGGGAGGCGGGGGATCCGGGGCGGACATCCTGATCGGCATGTACGCCCCCGGCACTCACCGGATCGTGCGCACCGATGGCTGCCTGGTCGAGAACCCCCAGGCTCAGCAGGTAATTCGAGCAGTGCGTTCCATCATGCTGCGCTACGGCATGCTTGCCTATAACGAGGATTCCCATCAGGGATTCATGCGGCACGTGGTGGTGCGCGTGGGGCACCGCAGCGGGGAAGTGCTGGTGACGCTGGTTACCAATGGCGATGATTTTCCCGCGTCGCGTTCGTTCTGCCGCGAGCTGACGCGCCGCTGCCCCTTCGTCACCACGGTGGTGCAGAACGTGAACGAGCGTCAGACAAACGTGGTGCTGGGTTCGCGCGAGCGGCGCCTGTACGGCCCCGGCTTCATTCTGGACGAGCTGTGCGGGTTGTCGTTTCGCATCTCGTCGCAGTCGTTCTACCAGGTGAACGCCACGCAAACCGAGGTGCTGTACCGTCGCACGATAGAGCTTGCGCAGCTGAGCGGAACCCAGCGCGTGATCGACGCTTACTGCGGAACGGGAACAATAGGCCTGGTGGCAGCTGCAAACGGCGCTCGCGAGGTAGTGGGCGTGGATGCGGTGGAGTCGGCGATCGGCGATGCGCGGGAAAACGCGCGCCACAACGGCATCGACAACGCGCGCTTCGTGGCCGCCGATGCCACGGCCTTCATGCGCGACATGGCTCGCGCCGGCGAGCGGGCCGATGTGGTGATCATGGATCCACCGCGCGCGGGGGCGACGGAGGAGTGCCTGGCTGCGATTGCTGAGCTGGGCGCCGACCGCGTGGCCTACGTGTCGTGCAATCCGCATACGCACGCACGCGACCTGCGATTTCTGGCGCAGCAAGGCTACCGGCTTGAGACGCTGCAGGGCGTGGACATGTTTCCGCACACCGCGCATGTGGAGTCGATAGCGCTCCTAACCCGAGAAAAACCCGTCAAGAGCTACGCATACGTCAACATCTCCCCGTCCGAGCTTGGCATGGGCGGTGAGATTAAGAAGCCCACGTACGAGAACATTCGCGAGTACGTGAAGAAGACCCACGGTCTGACCGTGAGCTCCCTGAACATCGCGCAAATGAAAGCGGAGTGCGGGCTTGAGAAGCAGGCTGACCGCTCCGGTGACAAGAAGCAGCCGAACTGCCCGCCTGAGAAGCGCGAGGCGATTTTGGACGCGTTCCGTCACTTTGGGATGATTGAGGACGGGTCCGAGGAGGATTAGAGGCACGCATTTGCCGTTTTAAGACGTTTTAAGCCCGTTGGGGTTCCGTTACCCTCGGGCTTTTTTCGTGCCTTGAAACGGCTCTGAGCGCGTCAGAGGAACAGAAGGCGCAGGTGCGCATCTCGTGTACGCTCGATGCTGGGACTGGCCGCCCTGCGGGCGGCGGTTCGAGTCTCGGGCAGGGGTACAGGTTGGGGTTTGCATGGGCCGGACGGTGTCCTGACACACTATCGCGAAAAAATAGTGTGTCAGGCTTCTTCCCCATCCCATCGGGGGGGGGGTACGCGAAAATCGGCGATTTCCTGACACGCTACGAAAATTGGAAGTGTGTCAGGAAATCGCTCAAATCGACGCGGATGCCGATGTACACGGGATGTAGCCCGACACACTTTCGAGCGTGCATAGTGTGTCAGAACGTCCTCCCCGCCTGCCGCGTACCCCTTCTGCTGCTGCCATTTAACGGGAGGGGCGGGAGGTTTTTTCGGGCCGTTTTCCGCTCGTTTATGAGAGAAAACGTGGCTAAAACAAGCCTCTGAAATGCGGTGATGCGAATGTTCCCCTTGCGTGCTCGTTGTCTATGTAATATGATAAGAGTACATAAATTTACAGGTCCAGTACCCGTCCCGTCTCAGATGCGGGGTTGCCATCGGGAATAAGGGCCGAGCGCGAGGCGATGCCGCCGAGCGTCACAGGTGAAATAACGACTACCGAAGTTCCTGTGGAAACCGAGATAGACGAGGCTCTTCATGCCTCTCGTCCGTCTTGGTTTCCGCAGGAGTTTTACCAGCTGAGCCGCGATATGGGGTTCACCGTCGTGGGCCCCGAGCCCGGCAAGGAGCGAACGACGTGGGCCGAGCGCAGGGGGCAGTTCGACATCGAGTCCTTCGAGCGCGTGCTCGGCAATCGCGTGGAGGAAGCCCGCAACCACGCGAGCAACATGGAGGAGTTCCGCGAGGAGCTAAAGATGCGAGGCGTCGAGCTGACCGAGACGCGCAAGGCGGACAAGGAGTCTGGCGAGGAGACCGTGGGCTGGAGCTACAAGGCCCGCGACCCGTACGGCAAGAGCAAGCGCAAGAGGAGGCGCCGGGCGTCCAACCTCGCCGACGACCTGACCAAGGAGGGCGTGGAGGCGTACTTCGAGCAGAAGCAGCGCCAGGCGGAGGTTCAGGCCGAAGCCGCCCAGACGCAGCCCGAGCCGGCAATCGAACCCGAGGTAGTGGTAGAAGAACCGACGCACCAGGAGCGCGAGGATTCCTCCGCAGATTCCTCCTTCGGCACGTACTTCGTCACGAAGTCCGACGTGGCCCAGGTGGCGGGCGACCTCCAGAGGGCGCACATCGGCTGCAGCCGCGATCAGGGCAAGCCGTTCGCGGGCGAGCGCTACGACCGGCTCATGGAGGCGGAGTGCCACCCCGACGAGCAGCTGGCGAGGCTGCGGGCGGAGGTGGACGCCGCGAGGGCCGATTTCCACGCGTCCAAGCGGCAGGTCGAGGAGCTGCGCCGCTCCAAGTGCCCGACCCTGCTCCAGGGCGCGTGGCTGCTCGCCAAGACCGGGTGCGACGCCCGCGACCCCGTGTCCCGCATGATGGCGGACATGACGGCCATGATGCTGCGCGAGATGATTCGGCAGTTCATGCAGGAGCAGCTTGAGCGCCAGCGGGAGGAGGCCGAGAGGCGGCTGTACGAGTCCCGCGCCAACATGTGGGACGCCGAGAAGCGCCTGAAGGCCGCCGAGAAGGCGGTCGGCGACGAGGACGAGCGCGAGAGGCGCGAGCGCACAAGCAGGTTCGCCAAGCGCGCCGAGCAGAAGTTAGACACGGTCGCGAAGCGCCAGGCCGAGGACGACGCCCAGTACCAGTAGGCGAAAAAGATCGGGGAGGCAGCAAACGCTGCCTCCCCGATCTTCGGGTCAGTGAATCTCGGGCGCGGGCACGTAGTCCCACGCGGTGCCGAAGTGAGTTATCGCCCACACGTACAGGTCAAGCTCCCCGTCGTGGAACACCAGCTCGTCGGTGTGCTCCATGAGGAACGACGGGTCTTGCACGATGTACCACTGGAACACCTCGTCCCAGGGCAAAAGGTCGCCGCTCGCCAGCTCCATGGGGCGGCTGCCCATCTCGTTGGCGAGCACCATGCCCCCGCAGGTCTCGGCCAGGTCGGCGTAGGTCTCGATGCCGTTCGTTACTCATAGCTCTCCGCCTGCTCGATGTCCACGATGGCCTGGATGATGCACTGGCGCAGGGTGCGCAGGGTCTCGCAGTCGATGCTCTCGGCCAGGATGTCGGCGTCCAGCACGACCTCCCCGAGCGCGTCCACGAACCGTCACCCCATCACGTTGTCGATTCTCTTTAGCACCTCGAAGAGCGACGTGCGGTCCATCGCGGGCATGCTCGCGTCCGCCTTGGCCATGCGCTCCAGCTCCTTGGCCTTGGCCGCGTTGAGCCGCGCCATGCGCTTGAGCACCTTGGTGCGCCAGGCTATCTCCTCCTCCGTCCCGTGGAGCCTCTTCCAGCCCTCGTTCTCCTTGTCTTCCATGTTCGGGCCTCCCTTCTCTTCAAGCGGGCACCCGATGCCGAAGACATCCTTTGAGGGATGCGGTCCCGCTTTCGGCCCAAGGAGAGACCTTCGGAGGGTCTTGGCGCGGGCGTACGCGCGGAGGACGGGAGACGGAGGATTCGGCCGTCGCCTCGTTTACGAGCGGACGCGGGTTAGAGGGCGGTTTCGGAGGGCGGTCGAAGCTCGCTTCGGGACCAGAGTAAGCCCAGATGGAGACCAGAAAGTGGCCGTTGAACACAGCCGACCGGGCATATATAATTAAATACGTAAATGCTTAAATGTATAAGCGAGGTGAGCGATTATGAAGACGATTCTGGTGTGTAACCAGAAGGGCGGTGTGGGCAAGTCCCTGGTCGCCGACGAGTTGGCCTTCTCCTTCGAGCGCTCCGGCATCCCGGTGAGCTTCTACGACCTGGACGCCCAGGGCGGCACCCTGCACCGCACCCACGAGGCGGACGGGGCGCAGGTCGCCGTGGTGGACACGCCGGGCGCGCTCCAGGAGGCGCTGTCTGACTGGCTGCGGGAGGCCGACGTGGTGGTCATCCCGACCCGCACCACGTCGCGGGACATCGAGCCTCTGATGCGCATGCGCAAGGCGGTGTTCAAGCACAGCCGGGCGAAGATTGTCTACGTGATGAACGGGTGGAACCGCTTCAAGGCGTCCCGCGACCTCATGGAGTGGTTCGAGGGGCTGGCGGGCGACCAGACGGTGGTCACGCTTCCCCAGTCCGAGGCGTTCGTCCAGGCAGGGGTCGCCGGCAAGTCCGTGGTCGAGTTCGACCACCGGAGCAAGGCCGCCCGGGCGACGCGGGCGCTGGTGGACACGGTGCGCGAGGCTGCGGGCTTCCCGAAAGAATAACCGCAGTTCAGAGCTTTGTTTGTGTGGACAAACCGCCGCAGTGTGGTGTATAATTGTATAAATATGTAAATGAGCAAAGGAGGTCGAGCCATGGCGAACATGTTCGAGAAGTGCGCTGCCGACCGCGAGGCCGAGCAGAGGAAGATAGAAAAGACCGTCTCCGCGCCTGCGGCTGCCGAGGATGAGAAGCGCACGACGCTCTCGCTGTCGCTCACCGTGAGCGACAAGAAGGCGCTGAAGATGATGGCGGCGGAGCGCGAGACGACGATTGCCGCGATTATTCACGAGTGGGTGCAGGAGCATCTGGAGGAGGTGAACGGGTAGATGGCAAGTGATTATGCCGGGGCTTTGTTCGACCTGCATCACGGCAACGTATCTGAAGAATATAAAAACTGGCCTGCCCCAGATTTGATTATCTCGGATGGAGCATATGGCGTTCGTGGCTTTCGCGGCGATACGACAGACGTGGCAGGGCTGGTTGATTGGTATAAGCCTCACGTTTTAGAGTGGGCAAAGGCCGCAAAGAAATCGACTAGCCTGTGGTTTTGGAATACAGAAGTTGGGTGGGCCACTGTTCATCCATTGCTTTTGGCAACTGGATGGGAGTATGTACAGCTTGCTATCTGGGATAAAGGTTTAGCTCATATTGCTGGCAACGTAAACGGGAAAACGATTAGGCAACTCCCCGTTGTAACGGAGGTGGCGGCGCTTTACCGTCGAAAGGCGTATTTCGAAACAGGCGACGGCCGAACCTTAGATGCGAAAGCGTGGCTGCGAGCGGAATGGCAGCGTAGCGGCCTGCCCTTGAATAAAGCAAATGAAGCGTGCGGCGTTAAAAATGCGGCCACTCGAAAGTATCTGACAGCTGACTGGCTTTGGTATTGGCCTCCCGGCGAAGCCGTTCAGAAGATGTCCGGGTATTGCACGAAGCATGGTGAAAAGACCGATTGGCCTTATTTCTCACTTGATGGTTCCTCGGTGCCCACCGCCGAGGAATGGGATGCTTTGCGTGCCGTCTGGAATCACAGGAACGGAATCACAAATGTTTGGAGCAGGCCACCACTTGCAGATTCCGAACGTCTCAAAGGAACGATGGAGCGGAGCGCTCCGAGGACATATAAGCCGACGAAGCAATCGGCTGCACACTTGAATCAAAAGCCGCTGGATTTAATGCTCACGCAGGTCGCAGCCACAACGAATCCCGGTAATGTTGTTTGGGAACCTTTCGGCGGATTAGCATCAGCTTCAGTAGCTTCCGTTCTCTTGGGACGGCGTGCTTACGTTTCGGAAATCGACGATACGTTTGTCGAATTGGCAAAGGGCCGCCTTGAAGAAGCGCAAGAGTATGTCGCCGCTAACGGAATGTATAAATTGGAGGAGGGCAATTGATGGAGGAAGTGAAACGATACCCATTACCGGAAGACGACGAAAGAACATCCTTGCGAGAAGGGGTGGTTCGTGCATTGTGCGCAGTGCCGATGCATTTCGTCTCAACAATAAACATTGAGGGACTTTCGGCAACCGACCTATTTGCGATGAACACTCTGCTTGGCGGCACGATTGAAGAGCAGACCGTTGCAACATTGAATGCAACGCGCGCCATTTGGGACCCAAATGGGAAATGGGCGGACTACGAATTTAAGCGCTATGCCGAGAGCTTCCCTGACGTTCGCCTTGAGCGTAACGACGGCGGAGTTCCGTTAATTGGCATTGAACTTAAAGGTTGGTATCTTCTCGCAAAGGAAGAAATGCCTTCCTTCCGGTTCAAGGCTTCTGCTGATGCCATGACAGTATGGGATTTGATAGCAGTATTTCCATGGTCATTGTCCAACGTGATATCAGGAAAGCCTGTTTTGGAATCTCCCTATATCGAGCAGGCCAAATATGCTGCTGATTTACGCACTCACTACTGGGAGCATCGTAGTGCAAACGCACAGCCAGTTGAACATCCGAACACGCATCCATACCCAGAGCCTGGCAGTTCGTATTCTGACATTGTGCACGATGACAGAGGTGGGAATTTTGGCCGAATTGCACGCGTGCGTGGCCTTATGGATGAGTTCATCAAAGAGGCGATGAAAACGACTCTTGCAGGAATCGAAGCCCGCTGGTGGGTTCAATTCTTAAAGCTCTTTGATGAGCGAAGCGACGAGGCGACCATAAGGGCGCGATTTGAGCGACTAGCACAGCAGACAGGCCATGATTCAGAGTGGGCAGATGAAGTTGTGAATTACGTTACTAGGCTAATGGAGATGTAGCCATACGGACCGCATCAATTGCCCGCCGTCCCTATGGGCGGCGGGCTTATAATTAAATGCGTATTTATGCAATTCACTACGCAAGGGAGGACGCAACCATCCTGCTTTCTATACGTCCGCGTCTCCACGAAGATGCAGGTTGAGAACGGCGAGTCGATAGACGCGCAGCTCTATGACCTGCGGCAGTACGCGAAGCGAGAGAACCTGCGGATTCTGCACGAGTACATCGACGACGGGTACTCCGGCAAGAACATCACGGGACGCCCTCACTTCCAGGAGATGATGGAGGAGATAAAGTCCGGCGCGCAGGTGGACTACGTTCTCGTGTTCAAGCTGAGCCGATTCGGGCGCAACGCCGCCGACTCCCTCGCGTCGCTACAACTCATGCAGGACTACGGCACGAACCTTGTATGCGTCAAGGACGGCATCAGCAGCGACGCCCAGATGGGCAAGATGATGATTGCGTTCATGTCGGCGTTCGCCGAGATGGAGCGAGAACATCCTCGTGCAGACCATGGCCGGGCGCGAGCAGAAGGCGCGCGAGGGCAAGTGGAACGGTGGACAAGCTCCCTTCGGATACAGGCTCGTCAAGGACGAGAAGGGCAAGGGGCACCTGCAAGTGGACGAGGACGAGGCGGAAATCGTCCGCATCATATTCCGCGAGTACGCCAGGAACGGCAAGGGCGTGATGGCGCTGGCGGCGTGGCTCAACTCGCAGGGGTGCCGCAAGGAGGTGCGAGGCAACGGCAAGTACGAGCACTTCGTGCCGGGGTTCCTGAAGAACATGCTGCGCAACCCCGTGTACGCGGGAAAGATTGCCTTCGGCCGCCGGAGGACGACGCCCGTCAAGGGCAAGCGCAACGAGTACCACGTGGTCAGGCAGTCCGACTACGACGTGTACGATGGCGAGCACGAGGTCATCATCGACGAGGAGACATGGGAGGCCGCGCAGGAGCGCCTGGCCGAGGACTCGCGCCCGTTCCCGGAGGCGAAGCCCGGCGAGCATGTGCACCTTCTCACGGGGATGCTGGTCTGCCCGGTGTGCGGTTGGAACGTGATTGCCAACGTATCGCGCGGAAAGAAGAAAAGGACGGTACGCGCGGCAAGGACACGTTCGCCTACACCTGCAAGTACAGCAAGAAGCAGTTCGGGCCGAGTTGCACGTTTACGCGCCAGTTCAAGCAGGAATACGTAGACCGCGAGGTAATCGAGGTCATCTCCCGCGCTGCCCACTCCGCCGTGTTCGAGGAGCGCGTGCGTGAGGAGCTGGATGCTGCCGTGGACATCGAGAAGCTGGAAGCGGACGTGGAGCGCATCGGCAAGGCGCTGGAGAACAACGCGGCGGCGTGGCGCATGCTATCGCGGCAGCTCGACGCCCTGGACGCCTCCGACCGCAGCTACGAGCGCAAGTACGAGGACATGCAGTCACGTCTCGACAGGCTGTACGACGAGGGCGCGGACATAGAGGACGCGCTTGGCGAGGCCGAGGCGAAGCTGGAGAGCGCGAAGGAGAAGCAGGTCACGACCGAGCGCGTGTACGAGATGCTGAACGAGTTCCAGGAGAAGTTCGACACGTACGACCCGGCGCGACAAAAGGAGATTCTGCGGCAGCTGGTGGACAGCGTGGAGATTAACGCCGACGCGAATCCGAAGAAGGGCGATACGATTGTGAAGCGCGTGCGCTTCAAGTGCCCCGTGTCGTTCTATCCCACCCTGCCGAAAGAAGCATATGGCGTTATGGGCATCGACGAGTTCAATCGCCTGGAAACGACGGAGTACACGCCTGATGGCGATTCTTGGGTTGATGAGAGTCACGACGAGTCGATTTGCCTGATGACGCGGCAATAGTCCCCAGGCGCAGCGCTCGTGCGCGACCTTGCGCCGGCGCCGGGGGAGCGGGATGATGGGCGGCAACCGTTCGTTCGACCCCAGGGGAGGCCTCATGCATTCTGTTGCCCAGCGCGTAAGGCGCACCGTGCGCGAACGTGAGCTGGCGGGCCCCGATGTGCCCGTGCTGCTGATGGTGTCGGGTGGCTCCGACTCTGTTGCCTTGGCCTACGCTGCTCACGAACTGCGCGAGGCGGGGGTGCTGGGCCCGCTGGCGATGCTGCACGTGAACCACCGTCTGCGGGCGGCTGACGCCGACGACGATGCGCGCTTCGTGGCGCATTTGGCCGACACGCTGGATATTCCCCTGTTCAGCTGTGAGGTTGACGTGGGCGCGCTGACGCGTGCCGAAGGCGGCAACGTCGAGGCCGTGGCCCGGCGCGAGCGCTACGCCGCCGCCGAACTGGCCCTGCGCAGCCACTGCCAGCATGGGGGGGCTCCCTTTCATCAGGGTCGCCTGTTCACGGGCCACACGGCTGACGACCGCGTGGAGACCTTCTACATGCGCTCGATCGTGGGCACGGGCCCGGGCGGCTTTCGGTCGATGCGCTACCTGAACGGCCTGCGCGCGCGGCCCTTGCTGGACCTGACGCGTCAGCAGCTGCGCGCCTATGTGGAGGCTCGCGCCGGTGCGGGGCTGCCCTGCGTGCGGGACCAGCACGGCGCGCTCTGGCGCGAGGACGCCACGAACAGCGAAACCGATTACTTTCGCGCCTTCGTGCGGCATCGCATGGTGCCTTTGGCGCGCGAGCGCAACCCGCGCGTGGCCGATACGCTGGGGCGTACCATGAACCTGATCGCCGACGAAGACGATTATATGAACGGCCAGGTGAATCGCCTGTGGGAGCAATGCGTTCGCTGGTTGGACAGCGGGGGCCGGGGGGAGGCCGATCGTGGGGCGGGCTTCGTGCTTGACCCGCGCGTGGGAGGCGTGCACGTGGCCTTGCGCCGGCGTGTGGCCATGCGCGCGCTTGGCCTGATGCTGGGCTCGGACGCTCGCGTGGAGGCGGCATCGGTGGAGGCGGTGCTGGCGGGCTTTGCCGACAAAGGCGTGAACAGCGGGTACGTAACCAATATTCAGGGAAACCTGGCGGTGAGCGCCAACCGCCACGGCGTGCGCGTGGAGCCCATGGCCGCCTTCCGCGCCCGCCGCAAGCGCGACGCGCGTGACTGAGCGCCCGGGCCGGGTGACGCGACCAGGGCGACGCGGTCTGTGGTGATGCGGGTCGTGACGGCGCGCGTTGCCGTGCTGGCGTAGAATCGATCGACGTACCCGCATGCGCGATGGAAGGAAGGACCCGTCATGGGCGAGCAGGCTGTCGCCGTCGATCAGCAGGACGACATCGAGTTTCAGGTGGTGCTGGCAAGCGCCAGCCCTCGCCGCGCGCATCTGCTGCGGCAGGCGGGCGTGCCCTTCGTCGTGCACGCCACCGAGGTGGACGAGTCGCTTGAGCCCGACGACCTGGTGAGTCTTCCCGAGGCGGCGAAGAAGCTGGCCGAGCGCAAGGCGCGCGCCGCCGTACAGGAGCTGGTGGTGGAGACGTTCGCAGGCTCTCTGATCGTCATCGGGGCCGATACCGTGGTGGACTGCGACGGCCGGCTGTTCGGCAAGCCCGCCGACGTGGATCACGCCCGCCGCATGCTGAGGGCGCTGGCCGGGCGCACGCACCGCGTGCACACGGCGGTTTCGGTGTGGTTGATTCACGCGCCGTCCACCGACGACCTGTCGCTGGGCTACCGCACGTTCGTGGACACCGCTCGCGTGACCTTCCGTCCGCTGACCGATGCCGACATCGATGCGTATTTGAACTGCGGCGAGTCGCTGGACAAGGCGGGCGCCTATGCCATTCAGGGTGCCGGCGGTGGGCTGGTGGAGGGGGTGGAGGGCCTGCGCTCCACCGTGGTGGGCCTGCCGATCGAGCGTCTGATGGGCGAGTTCCCCGATATCGCGCGTCAGCGGCAGGCGTCTGCGGTCGGCGCCCCGGGTGCGCAGCGCGCGGAGGGCGGCGAACGCGGGTAGCGCGGGCGATCCTGGCCTTGCGTAATATATTGTTTACTATCATAAGCAGGCGTGTAAATCGTATGGCAGCCTGTTTGCCGTTAGGTATCGTAGCGGCCCCCTTGTCGCCCGGTGGTAGAATGTGCCCACATCAGATGTATTAAACGACGCGAAGACCAAGGTCGGCGCGGCGCACGTGGTGAAAAGGAACGTGATCGTGGATCAAGACGTCAAGCAGGTGCTGTACACCCGCGAGCAGATTGCCGAGCGGGTGGCGCAGATCGGTGAGGCCCTCACGCAGCAGTACGCTTCTGTGGTCGAGCGCGGCGAGCAGGTGGTGCTGGTTTCGGTTCTGCGCGGCGCGGCCCTGTTCATGGCCGACCTCGCGCGCGAGATGGACATTCCGGTCGAGATGGACTACATCGCCATCTCGTCGTACGGGTCGGGCGCGAAGAGCTCGGGCGTGGTGCGCATGATCAAGGACGTGTCGTCCGACATCAGCGGCAAGCACGTGATCATCGCCGAGGACATCCTGGACTCGGGCCTTACCCTTTCGTACCTGCTGAAGAACCTGGCATCGCGCGGTCCCGCCTCGCTGACGGTGGTGACGCTGCTGCGCAAGCAGACGCGTGCCCAGGCCCAGGTGGAGTGCGCTCACGTGGGCTTCGAGTGCCCTGACGAGTTCGTGGTGGGCTACGGGCTGGACTATGCCGAGCGCTACCGCAACCTTCCCTACATCGGGATCCTGAAACCCGAGGTGTATCAGTAGTAATCGCTTGCGTCGCCTGTGCGGCGGCGTGACGCGCGATGCGGCCGCATTGCGCGCGGAAAGATGGGCGCTATGTCACAAAACGATAAGAATCCGCAGTTCAAAGGAAAGAATCTGCGTATCCCGATCATCAGCATGCTGCTGTTCGTGCTGCTGGTGTCGCTGACGGCCCGCCAGTTCATGGCGATGACCGGCGAGGGCTCCAAGCCCACCGACACGCTGATCACCTCCGAGTTCATCCAGGCCGTTCAGCAAGATCGCGTGGTGTCGGTCACCTACGACGCCGGCTCGTACACCGTCAGCGGAACCTACTATCCGGCGGTTACCGCGGGTGCCACGGCTAGCGAGGCCTTCAACGGCGCGTTCTCGTCGCTGTCGGCCCTGGCCTCGTCGCAGGCCCCCAGCGGGGTGTCGCTGCCGGGCATCGCCACCTCCTCGATCGACACGCTGAAGCTGGGCACCGAGCGGCGCTACACGGCCACCTACGTGGGTCAGGACTCGCTGATCAACCTGCTGTCCAAGCATCCCTCCACCACCTATCAGGTGAAGCTGCCGTCCCCCTGGGTCGAGATCCTGTCCACCGTGGGCCCGATCATCTTGATCGGAATCATCCTGTGGGTGTTCTTCATGCAGATGAACAAGGCGCAGAACTCGCAGATGGGCTTCGGCAAGGCCAAGGCCAAGAAGACCATGGAAGAGCGCCCCGACGTGAAGTTCGCCGACGTTGCGGGCGTTGACGAGGCCGTGGAAGAGATGCGCGAGGTGAAGGACTTCCTTGCGAACCCTCAGAAGTACCAGGCCCTGGGTGCGAAGATTCCGCGCGGCTGTCTGCTGGTGGGCCCTCCGGGCACCGGCAAGACCCTGCTGGCGCGCGCCGTGGCCGGCGAGGCGGGGGTGCCCTTCTTCAGCATATCGGGCTCCGACTTCGTCGAGATGTTCGTGGGCGTGGGCGCCAGTCGCGTGCGCGACCTGTTCGAGCAGGCGAAGGCCGCGGCCCCGGCCATCATCTTCGTTGACGAGATCGACGCGGTTGGTCGCCAGCGCGGCACGGGTCTGGGCGGCGGTCATGACGAGCGCGAGCAGACCCTCAATCAGCTGCTGGTGGAGATGGACGGTTTCGAGAAGAACGACTCGGTGGTGCTGATCGCGGCCACCAACCGCTCCGACATCCTGGATCCGGCGCTGCTGCGCCCCGGCCGCTTCGACCGTCAGATCGTGGTGGACGTGCCGGATGTGAAGGGCCGCCGCCAGATCCTGAAGGTGCACGCCCAGGACAAGCCCCTGGGCAGCGATGTGGATCTGGACTCGATCGCCAGCCTGACGCCCGGGTTCACCGGCGCCGACTTGATGAACCTGATGAACGAAAGCGCGCTTCTGACGGCGCGCCGCGACAAGAAGGTGATCACCCAGCGCGAGATCAGCGACTCGATGGAGCGCATCATCGCGGGTCCCGAGCGCAAGGGTCGCGTGATGAACGAGAAGACCAAGCGGATCATCTCGTATCACGAGTGCGGTCATGCCCTGGTGGGCTTCACGCTTGAGCATGCCGACCCCGTGCACAAGATCTCGATCATCTCGCGCGGGCGTGCGCTGGGCTACACCCTGTCGATTCCCGACGAGGACAAGGTGCTGGACTCGAAGAACCAGATTCGCGACGAGCTTGCCGTGTTCATGGGGGGTCGCGTTGCCGAGGAGATCTTCATCGGCGACATCACCACGGGCGCCAGCAACGACCTTGAGCGGGCCACGAAGATGGCACGCGCCATGGTGACGCGCTACGGCATGTCCACCGAACTGGGAACCCAGGTGTTCGGTCAGCCCAACCACGAGGTGTTCCTGGGCCGCGACTACGGCAACACGCAGGACTACTCGGACGAGACGGCCCGGCGCATCGACGCCGAGGTAGCGCGCATCATGAAGGAGGCGTACGACCGCGCCTACCGGATCCTGTCGGACAACCGCGAGCACATGCACGTCATGGCCGCAGTGCTGCTTGAGCGCGAGACGGTGGAGGGCGAGGCCTGCCAGGCCCTGCTGCGCAACGAATGGGATGAGTATCTGCGGCGCGAGCCCGAGTTGATCGAGAAGCGCGAGCGGGAGGAGGCCGAGGCTCGCAAGCGCGATGAGGAGATGCAGCGCGCGGGCGCCTCGCTTCAGGGGGGTGCCGCTGGCGGTGCCTCGACGGGTTCGACGGCGGATGCGGGCGAGCAGCCCAGCTGGCTGTCGTCTCAGGTTGCGAACCCAGCGGGTCAGGCAACCCCTGCAGCCCCCGCAACCCCCGCAGCTCCTGCGGCGCCGACCGCCCCGCAGCCGCCGCAGGTCCCGGCCGCTCCGGCCGCTCCGGCTGCGCCGACGACTCCTGCGGCCCCCGCAGCCCCGGCCGGTGGCGCGGAGGCCGATGATGCGAAGGGCGGCACGTCGGACGGACGCTCGTAGGGTTCGGGCTTCGATGATCGATCACGGGTGCGCCGGCGGCGCACCCGTTTCCGTATAGGGGCGCGATAAGCGCATACGATGGGTCGCTCCCGACGCGCCGATGCGTCGGGCGAACCAAGGAGGAGCAGGCATGCAGTGGAAGTGCGCGGGGTTCACCTTCGACGTTCGTCGGCCGGTGGTGATGGGCATTCTGAACGTCACGCCCGACTCGTTCTCGGACGGGGGGCAGCATGACGCGCCGGATGCGGCGGTGGCCCATGCGCGTCTGATGATTCAGCAGGGTGCCCAGATCATCGACGTGGGGGGCGAGTCCACGCGTCCCGGTTCGGCCGAGGTGCCGATCGACGAGGAGCTGCGCCGCACCATTCCCGTGGTGCGCGCTTTGGCGCAGCAGGGCGTGTGCGTCAGCATCGACACGCGTCACGCCGCGGTTGCGCGTGCTGCCGTCGAGGCGGGGGCGGCGATCGTGAACGACGTGTCGGGCTTCCGCGACCCCGCCATGGTGCAGGTGGCGCGTGACTGCGACGCGGGGCTGGTGGTGATGCACATGAAGGGCGATCCCTCCACCATGCAGAGCCACGCGCAGTACGACGATGTGGTGGACGAGGTGCGTGACTACCTGGACGCGCGCGCGTGCCAGCTGCGCGCCGCAGGCATCGCGCCCGAGCGCATCTGCATCGACCCCGGCCCTGGCTTCGGCAAGACGCCTGACCAGAGTCTTGAGCTGATGCGCAACATCCACGTGCTGGCGCGCCTGGGCTACGCGGTGATGACCGCGGCCTCGCGCAAAAGCTACGTGGGCGCGGCCTACGGCATCGACGACCCGCGCGAGCGCGACCAGGCGTCGGCCACCGAGGCCCTGATGGGATGCGAGGCAGGCGCCACGGTGGTGCGCACGCACAACGTGCAGGCCACCATGGCGGCTCTGGCCGACTTCCGTCCGCTTGCGGTGATCGCCCTGGGCGGCAACGTGGCGCTGGTGGCCGAGCCCGGCGAAGAGGATGAGGCCAAGATCGCCCAGCTGAATCTGGCCATCAGCGGCCTGTGCACCCTGCCCGACACCCAGATCGTCGATATATCGTCGTTTTACCGCAGCCAGCCTGCCTACCATGACGACCAGGATCATTTCATCAACGCGGTCGCGCTTCTGCGCACGGGCATCGCTCCCAAGGAGCTGCTGGGCTACCTGCATTCGATCGAGAACAGTCTGGGACGCGTGCGCACGGTGCCGAACGGCCCGCGTACCTGCGACCTGGACATTGTGGACTACCAGCTGTACGAGGTGGCCACCGACGAGCTGACGCTGCCGCATCCGCGGGCGCTTGAGCGCGACTTCGTGATGAAGCCGCTGATGGAGCTGCGACCCACGTTCACCTTCGCCGATGGAAGGCGGGCGACGTTGGACGCCGTGCGCTACGGTCAGGCCGAGCGTCTGGGGCCCGACGGCACCGTGGCGGATTCGTCCGCCCCTGACCAGCGCTGATGTTTCGCGTTCGAACAATAGAAACGGTGGCTTCCACCAACCTGCTGGTGAAGGAGGGCATCGACGCCGGTGCGGCGGAGGGTCTGGCTGTGCTGGCGTTTCAGCAGACGGCGGGCTATGGGCGACAGGGGAGGGGCTGGGTCAGCCCGCCTGGCGGCATGTACCTGTCGTTTCTGCTGCGGCCTGCGGTAAGGGCCGATGAGCTTCCCTCGGTCAGCCTGGTGGTGGGCCTTGCCGTGCGCGAGGCGGTGGAGGGCTGGCTGACCTCCGACCAGCTGAGGCGCGCGGTGGGGTGGAAGCCCTGCTGCGGCACCGACCGCCAGCCCCCGGCGCCTGCCGACTTGCTTCCGGAGGTAAGCGTGAAGTGGCCCAACGACATCATGCTGGGTGAGGGCAAGGTGGCCGGCGTGTCGCTTGAGCTGCATCGGGGGGCGATCTGCGTGGGCGTGGGCGCGAACGTGCTGCGCAACATGACGGCTGCCGAGGTGCAGGGAAAGTACGCCTCGGCCTTTCTCTCGGATGCGCTGGCAGGCCGCTGCGACCCGCTGCTGACGCGGGATGCGCAGACGCTCTCCGCCGACCAGCGGTGTGCGATCGAGGGTCTGGCGCAGGTGGTGCTGGCGTGCTTGGAGCCGCGTTACCGGGCGTGGCGGCAGCGGGGCTTCGCGGCGTGCGCGGCCGAGTATCGCAGCCGCCAGTTTCTGACGGACAGGTGGGTGCGCATGGTGAACCTTGATGGCGACGTGATCGTCGAGGGGGTCTCGGAGGGCGTTGACGAGCGGGGGAGCCTGCTCGTGCGCACGGCGGAGGGCCTGCGTGCGGTCAGCTCGGGCGAGGCTCACGTTCAGCGCACGCGGCAGCGCCCCTGACATTCGGACATCTGCCGGCAGATCATCTGTCGGCAAACCACCCTGTCAGACATGCCAAACCACCCTTTTCGGGCCTGTTGCCCCCCTGCTGGCATCATCTACCGTCTCATCTGGCCTTTCGTTACGCTGCGCCCACAGGTGCGGCAGGAGGCCGGAAAACAGGATGCCGAGGGGAAAGGGGACGCTTCGTCATGATCGGAAGCGAAGAGGAGGGACGCGTCAGCGACGGCGCAAGCCCGCAGAGTGCGGAGGGGCCGGGCGCATCGCCCGCGCTGAAGCCCAAGCGCGGTCGCAAGCCCGCGATCTTGGGGGCGGTGGCGGCGGCCATGGTGGTGCTGGGCGTGGCGTTCTTCGTGTGGCATGAGCAGCCGTCGTTCTGCAATGCGATCTGTCATACGCCCATGGACCCTTACGTGGAAAGCTACTACAGCACCGATGATACCATGCTGGCCTCTATGCACATGCAGGCCGGCAAGACCTGCCTTGACTGCCATGAGCCCACGGTCGAAAGCCAGGTGAAGGAGGCTGCCCACTGGCTGACCGGCAACTACGCGGTGGATGCCGAAACCGGAAAGCTTGCTTCGCGCGGCGGTCAGCTGGCCACGCAGCAGACGTGCCTGCGCGCGGGCTGTCACAACATCTCGCTTGAGAAGCTGAAGAACAAGACGGCCTACCTGCCGCTGAACCCGCACGACTTCTCGCAGCACGGCGTGACCGATTGCGGCAGCTGCCACAAGATGCACGGGCAGTCGGTGATCGTGTGCTCGGAGTGCCACTACCAGGCTGCCGAGAGCGTGCCTGAGGGCTGGTCGAGCATTCCGTATCGAGAGAAGAGGTAGCGTTATGGCGAAGATCGAATCCATCGAGGGCACTGCGCCCCTGTCGCGCCGCTCGTTTCTCTCGGGTGCGGTGGCCCTGGGTGCCGCGGCTGCCACGTTCGCCCTGGCCGGATGCGCCCCGCGCAGCATGGCTCAGGAGCGTGCCGACAGCGTGATCGACGGCGGAGGCTACGACATCGTGGTGGTGGGCGCGGGCGGTGCCGGCATGGCCGCTGCGATCGGCGCGCACGATCAAGGGGCCCGCGTGCTGCTGCTGGAGAAGATGCCCGTGGCGGGCGGCAACACCTGCTTCGCCGAGGGCGGCATGAATGCCTGTGAGACGCGCTTCCAGGCCGCGGCGGGCATCGAGGACAGCGTCGAGCTGTTCGCCGCCGACACCTTCAAGGGCGGTCATCGCAAGGGCAACCGCGAGCTGATCGACCATATGTGCCGCAACTCCAACGACGCGGTGGAGTGGCTGGCCGGCATGGGAATCGTGCTGTCGAAGCTCAGCACCAGCGGCGGCGCCAGCGTGAAGCGCATCCACCGCCCCGAGTCGGGCGAGGCCGTGGGCAAGTACATCGTGAAGGGCCTGGCCGAGCAGTGCCGCCAGCGCGGCATCAGCGCGGTGTGCAACACGAAGGTGGAGCAGGTGCTGATGGACGGCGAGCGCGTGGCCGGCGTGCGCGCCACCGATCCTCACGGCATGACCGTGGAGTACCGCGCCCAGGCCGTGATCGTTACCACGGGCGGCTTCGGGGCCAACCATGAGATGCTGGCGGGATACCGCCCCGAGCTTCTGAACGCGGTCACCACCAACCAGCCGGGCTCGCAGGGCGACGGCATCGCGTTCTGCCAGGCCATCGGGGCCGATACGGTGGACATGGACCAGATCCAGGTGCACCCCACCGTCGAGCAGACCACGGCCACCCTGCTGTCGGAGGGCATCCGCGGCGACGGCGCCATTTTGGTGAACGCCGAGGGCGTGCGCTTCACCAACGAGCTGCTGACCCGCGACGTGGTGTCGGCCAACGAGTGGAAGCAGACCGGGGGCGGCGCCTGGGCGGTGTTCGACCGTCATGTGCGCGAGAGCAACAAGTCCATCGAGGAGAAGTTCGAGAAGCGCCGAATCATCCAGGTGGCGAACACCTACGCCGAGCTTGCCGAGAAGATGGGCGTGCCCACGGACGCCTTCGTGAGCACGATGGAGGGCTACAACGCGGCCATCGATGCGGGCGAGGACGACCCGCTGGGTCGCACGAAGGCTCGCAATCCCATCGTCTTGCCGCCCTTCTACGCGGTGGCGGTTGCCCCCGGCATTCACCACTGCATGGGGGGCCTGCGCGTGAATGCCGACGCCCAGGTGCTGAACGCCGCCGGAGACCCCATTCCCGGCCTGTTCGCCGCGGGCGAGGTGACGGGCGGCCTGCACGGCGGAAACCGTCTGGGCGGCAATGCCGTGTGCGACATCAGCGTGAACGGCATTCAAGCGCAGAAGACGGCCTGCTCCTACGTGTTCGCTTCGTAGCGAGGGGCGGGAGGGGCGCGCGTTCGGGATTGCCGCCGCTGGGCGTCCGCGGTCCCGGCGATCCGGGCGTCCGCGGCCCGGGCGGCCCAGCGACTTCGGCCTCCGGCACCCGGCGTCGGACGTTTGGCGTCCGGCGTCCGGCACTGGGCCACCCGCCATTTCGCCGTCGGGCGTCGCGCCGCCCCGCCGCCCGGGTTCCGGTCGCTCGGCGTTTCGCAACCTGGCACTTCGCTGCCCGACGCTTCGTCGCTCATCGACCCGCCGCCCGGCTCCCCGTTGCGGGCATCTCGTTATCTGATGATGTTAATAATAATTCTGAAAAGGAGGATGCCCGCGGCGTCCTCCTTGCTGCATCATCTGCGAATTGCGCTGGTCGGGTGCGTTTATTCGTGTGCCGATGCGGTCGTTTGACGTTGTGGTTCCCGTGCGTACGCAAGGGCTGCGGCGTCGTCCCAGCGCGTCGATTCGGCGGCGGTGTGGGATATACTGGGGCCGTTCAAGGGGAGGAGGCGAGAGGGTGATGGCACAGGCGGCTGCACGTGCGGCGGACGAGTGCGCAGTGCACACGAACTCGTGGCGCGCGTTCGCGTCGGTGTACCTGCCGCGCATGCTTCCCTGCTTCTTCGGACTGGTGGCCGTGCGCGTGTGGATCCAGTGCTGCGTGTACGATCGCTATCTTGCCACCGATTTCGGCGCGTACTCCACCACCGCCAATCTGCTGCGGGTGCTGCTTATCGCGGCGCTGGTGCTGTACGCGCGCCGCGGGCTGTCGTCGCGGGCGCGCACCGTGCTGGACTGGTTTTCGGTAACGGCCATGACGCTGTCGGCTGTGATGCTTCTGCTGCAGGTCGAGCGACCCGAATGGGCGCTGGCTCCCGGGGCCGTTGTTCTCGGGGCCCTGGGGCTGGTATGGGGCGGGGGCATGTGGATCCGGTTCTTCGCGCGCCTCGACGCGGGCGAGGCGCTGGTGTACGCCTTCGCGTGCCTGGCCCTGAGCTCTCTTGCGGGGCTGGCGGTTGGGTTCATGCCGCCGATGGCCGCCTATGCGCTGGCCGTGCTCATGCCCACGCTGTCGATCGTATCGTACTGGGCCGCCATGAGGGCGCTGGATGCGCGCGCCGGGGTGATCAGCGAGCCCCGCACCGATGCCGTGTACGACGGCGAGTCGAAGGCCGCCATCATACGTTTGCTGGCGGGCGTTGCCCTGCTGGAGTTCGCCTTGGGGGTGGCGCGCGGCTTTCCCTTCGGCGACTCGATCGCGCTTGGTGCGGCTCAGCAGGTGGCGAACCAGGCGGGCGTGGCCCTGCTGTCGCTGGGCGTGGTGTGGTGGGTGCTGGTGCGCGGCGGGGGCCTGCGGTTCAGCTCGCTGTGGCGCATCGAGGTGGCGCTGATGATCGCGGGCGTGGTGGCGCTGTCGTCGCTTGAGCCCGCGCTGATGTCGTGGGGCGCCGTGGCCGTTACCATCGCCAACACATTCAAGCTGGGAATTCTGTGGTACTGCGCCTACGACTTTGCCAAGCACAGCAGCTGGCCGGCGTACGTAGTGCTGGGCGTGGTGTGGATCGTCCACATGCTGCCGCGCGAGGTGGGTCGCTGGGCGATCTGGCTGTGGGGGCCCACATCGCAGGGAGCGGTGGAGGCTGTGGGGCTGATGGTGTGCCTGCTGGCCCTTAGCCTGGCCTTCGTGCTGCGCGACACCTCGTTTCGCACGCGGCCCTTCTTCGCGGCGTTTCGCTCGGCCGGATACCGCGAGCGTGTGGCGGCCAGTCTGCGCGGGGAGGCGGGCGCCTTCGACGCGCCTGCGGGAACGGAGGGAATGAGGGCTTCGCGGGCGGCGGCTGCGATGGGCACGGGCGCGGCGGCTGGCAAGGCGGAATCGGCGGCAGGGGCGGAAATGGCAGCGGCGCCGGCAGCAGCGGCAGGGGCGGAAGCGGAAGCGGCAGCGAGGGCGTCGCTCGGCGACGCGGCCTCCGTGGCGGACGACCGGCTGGGCCAGGGGCCATCCGAGCGATCCGCGCTCGCCTCGCTTGACGAGCGCTGCAGGCGCTTGGCGCAGCGCTATGCGCTTACCGAGCGCGAGGCCGACATGGTGCGGCTGATCGCGCAGGGCCGCAGCAAGCGCTTCATTGCCCAGCAGCTGTTCATCTCCGAGAACACGGTGAAGGGATACACGCGCAACGTGTATCAGAAGCTGGGGATTCATTCCAAGCAGGCCCTGATCGACCGTCTGAACGACGAGGCCGACGCCTCGTGAGCGGCGGGCCCGACGCAGGGCGAATCAGCGCATGACGGTCATCAGGGTCGGTGTGCAAGGCCGAGCGTAAGTCCTCGGCTTCTCCGCCGTGTCCAAGCCGCTTCATGTAACGGCGCGGTTACATAAACGTTCTTTTTTCTGGAAGCCATTGCGCTGCGGCATCACAGCGCTGCGGCGCCTGATTTCCGGAGGCGACCGCCCTGCGAGCCTGATGCGCGCGCTCTACGCGAACACGCGACCCAGCACGTCATCGACGCGCGCCACCACGTCGGCGCGCTTCATCAGCTCGAAGCACTCGAACAGCGGGGGCGACACCATGATGCCGCACACGGCCACGCGCAGGGGCTGGAACACCAGCTTGGGCTTCATGTCCAGCTGGTCGCAGACGGCGCGGCAGGCCTCCTGCAGCGCTTCGGCCTCCCAGGCCACGCGCTCATCGGCCAGCACCGCGCGCAGGGCCCGCAGCGCCTCGTCGGCACGCGCCCCCTCCTTCAGCAGCACCTTCTGCACCGACTTCTCATCCAGCTCGGGCACCTGCGGCCCCCAGAACAGGAAGGCCAGCTTCTCGGGAATCTCGTCCAGATGAGCCAGGCGCTCGTTCAGCGCCAGGTAGCTGACCTGTGCCCAGTTCGGAAAGCGGGTGAAGAAGGCGTCATCGGCCCCCGCGCGCTCAAGCCAGGGGCGGGCCAGCGTCGCCCAGGCATCGGGCTTCAGGTCGCGCACGTACATGCCGTTCATCCAGTCCAGCTTGGTCTCGTCGAACACGGCGTCCTTCTTGGTGATGCGCTCAAGCGAGAACGCCTCGCACAGGCGCGCGCGGTCGATGATGGTGGTCTCGCCGTCCAGCGACCATCCCAGCAGAGCCAGGAAGTTCACCACCGCATCGCTCAGGTAGCCGCGGTCGCGGTACTCCTCGACGCTGGTGGCCCCGTGGCGCTTCGACAGCTTCTTGCCGTCGGGCCCCAGGATCATGGACAGGTGGGCGAAGGTGGGAACGGGCGCGCCCAGAGCCTCGTAGATCAGGATCTGGCGCGGGGTGTTCGACAGGTGATCGTCGCCGCGCAGCACGTGGGTGATGCCCATGTTCACGTCGTCGCACACCACCGCGAAGTTGTAGGTGGGGCTGCCGTCGGTGCGCACCAAGATCATGTCGTCCATCACGTCGATGGGAAAGCTCATGGAACCGTACACGGCGTCGTCGAAGGTGACCGGGCCGTGGTCGCCGGGCACGCGCAGGCGCCACACGTGAGGCTCGCCGGCCTCGATGCGCCGCTGCGCCTCCTCGGCCGAGCACGCGCGGCAGGTGCGGTCGTAGCCCGCGTAGCCGCCCTCCGCGGCCTCGGCCTGGGCGCGCTTGGCGTCAAGCTGCTCCTTCGTGCAGAAGCAGGGGTAGGCCGCCCCGCGCCGCTTCAGGTCCTCCAGGGCCGCGCGGTAGGTGTCCATGCGCTGCATCTGGAAGTAGGGGCCGCGCGGGCCGCCTACCTGGGGGCCTTCGTCCCAGTTCAGCCCCAGCCAGGTCATGGCGTTCAGGATCACGTCCACGTTTTCCCGCGTGGATCGCTCGGGGTCGGTGTCCTCGATGCGCAGGATGAAGGTGCCGCCGGTGGCGCGTGCAAACGCCCAGTTGAAGATCGCAGTGCGGGCGCCGCCGATGTGCAGGCGGCCCGTGGGGGAGGGTGCGAAGCGCACGCGCACCTCAGCGTTGGTGGTTGCCATAGCCTTATGCCTCTCGTTTGGGTTCAACGCCCATACTCTAGCAGGTTGGGAAGGCGTTCCGCGTGACATCGCGCCCTCCATCCGCGCCCTCTACCGCCGCGCGGGCCCCGCAGCGGGCGTCCGTGCCGTCGCGCGTCCTTTGCGGGCGAGGCGTCTGCCCGCCAGCTCGGCGGCGGCGCACAGGGCAAGCATGCCGGCAAGCCAGATGCCGCCCAGGGTCATCCACAGCTCGGTGGGCAGAGCGCAGATCAGCAGCGACCGCGCCGAGAACGTCCAGGTTCCCTGTGCGAAGAACACCTGATGAAACGCAGTGAACAGACCCATGAAGTCGATGGCCGCCCACAGCCCCAGAGCCGCCAGCGCAAGCGCCGTCATGCGGGCGGCGGAGCGCAGGGGGCGTGCCAGCACGGCCAGGTGCGTCGCAAGCGCCATCCCGTCGCGCGTTTCCCTCGGGCGTTCGCATGTGGCGTGCCCTGCATCCGGCCTGCCTTGATCGGGTGCGGGGCGATCGGCGCCACGCGGGTCGCGGGCGTGGAGGGCCCGCGACCGCATCGCGGTTCCCAGCACCGTCCCGGCCAGCAGTGCCAGCGCCGCGATCAGCGCGCTCTTGGCGGCCAGGCCCACGGCGAACACATCGTCCAGATGGCCGATGGCCTCGGGGCCCAGCACGTAGGCGTCGCTCGCGCCGTCCAGCACGCGCTGCACCTCGGGGAAGGCGGCGTCGCTTGCCAGCTGGTCAAGGCGAGGGGCGCCTGCGGGGGTCCCGCTCGCCCGACCTGCGGGCCTGCCGTCGCCCTTCGATGCGCCTTGCGCCGCTCGCTCGTCGCTCAGCTGGCGATTCACCTGCAGCACGGCGTCATACAGCGCCTGCTTGTCGTGGCTGCCGAACGAGTAGTCGCGCGCGGCTTCGGCCACCTGGGCCAGCTGGGCGCTGTCGAAGGGGGACAGGTCGCTCCACGCCAGGCGCTCCGACAGCGCATGCGTCAGGCCGGGGGTCATGGCGGGCAGCAGGCCGCCCAGCACTAGCACCATGGCAACGAGCGCCGTCAGCGCCGCGGTGACCAGGCGGCTCAGGATGCGGCGCGCGCCCAGGGTCCCTATGCCTCCTGCGGAAGGCCCACCCATCATGCGCCTATGCCTTCTGCGGAAGGTCCACCCAGATGGTGGCCGCGGTGATGCCCTGCATGTCCTTCGAGATGGTGGGCAGCGGGCCCAGGCGGCTGAACACGCCCTGGAACGTGCCGTCGTACAGGTACAGGCCGTTCAGGTTGTTGTAGCTGACGGCCCGGCGGCTTATCTCGCGGTCGCTCAGCTCCTCGATCCCGCAGTCGGGCGGCAGGGTGAGCGTGCGGTAGGGCGTCACGTAGTGCTGGGCGATGAACGGGAAGCCCTCGCGCTCGTTGGCGAAGCGGTCCACCAGGCCCTCCCATTCGTCCTGCGGGAAGAAGCAGCCCGCGTACACGTTGTCGGCGCCGTAGCGGTCGGTGGGCTTGATGATCCAGGCATCCTTGCGCGCCTTCACGTCGGCCAGGTCAACCTGGTCGTCGTTCAGGAACGTGGTCAGCGGCACCGTGCGCGCCACGAACGCGTTCTCGTCGTCGGTCAGGATGGCCTTCGTGGCGGGATGGTGCAGGGCCTCGAAGATCTGCTTGTCGTGCACGATGTGCCCGGCGAAGCTGCCGATCAGCGCCACCTTGCGTGCCCGCGTGGCCTGGATCAGGGCCTGCGACTCGTCCCAGAACTCAAGCACGTCGTTGGTAACGCAGCGCCGCCACACGGCATGGATCGGCGTGCCGTCCTGGGCGCGCAGGCAGGTGCCGTCGAACGTCAGGCTGCGCACGTCGGCAACCAGGCAGCTCACCCCGCGGGCCTTGAACAGCTCGGCGAAGATCCTGAACTCGTCAACCACGCCGTGGTCAAGGTAGTCGCAGATGGCGAAGGTGGGGTTCTCAACACGATGAGCGTAGGTGTCGTAGATGGCGCAGAAGCGCTCCACCCAGCTCTCGAACAGCTCGCAGGGCTGCACGCGATGGCGCTCGGCGAAGGCGCGGAAGGTGGCCGTGCCCTCGATCGAGTGCGTGATCTCGCGATTCTCGTTCATGCCGCTGGACCCGTCGCCGTTGAACTCGCAGAAGCGCACCTCTTGGGTGTCCTCGTTCAGGAAGGTGTCCACGCGCGCGAAGGGCAGCACGGCATCGTAGTCGCGCGGCAGCAGGATCAGCTCGCGCAGGCGCTCGTCGAAGTCGAAGATGCTGCGGTATGCGGGCGTCGCCAGGTAGTGCTCGATCACCTTGCACAGGATGCGGTGGGCGGTTTCCGACACGCTTTTCATGGTGGCGTAGGTTTCGGCGTTGAACAGGCGGGGAACGAACGTCGAGTCCACCACCACGTGGTGCACGATCGCCGTGGACTCCCTCATGTAGGCGCGCGCGGCACGGCGCCCGGCAAGGTCGCCGCCCAGGCTCTCGGCAATGGACAGGTACTCGTTCGTGAGGTCGGCGTTGGAGCTCATGGGTCCTCCCTTGGCGGCGCGCGCGACGCGCGTCTGCGGCGCGATTTCCTGCGTATATCCTGCTGATGGGCAATTCTAGCGCATGGCTGTGGGCAATTGGCACGCGTCGGAAACACAGCGGGAATCATCATGCGCGCCAGATATAATGTCCCTCAAGCGACTATCGTCTTCATACCTTCGTAGTGGTGAGGAGCCAGCGGCATGACGGAATCATCTACCTATTTGTTCACGTCGGAATCGGTTACCGAGGGGCATCCGGACAAGATCTGCGACCAGGTGTCGGACGCCATCCTGGACGCCATCCTCGAGAAGGAGATCGAGCTTGCCGAGGCCGGCTACGTGGCCCCCAACGGCCAGCCCGCCGACCCGCGCCTGTTCCGCTGCGCCTGCGAGACGCTTACCTCCACCGGCTTGGTGGTGGTGACGGGCGAGATCCGCACCCAGGCGTACGTGGACGTGCCCGAGATCGTGCGATCGGTGATCGATGATATCGGCTATAACCGCGCGAAGTACGGGTTCGATGCGTCCACCTGCGGCGTGCTGAATGCCATTCACGAGCAGAGCCCCGACATCGCCCAGGGAGTGGACGAGTCGTACGAGGCCCAGCACGGCCAGGCCGCCGACGACCTCTACGATCTGACCGGCGCGGGAGACCAGGGCATGATGTTCGGCTACGCCTGCAACGAGACGTCCACGCTCATGCCGCTTCCCATTTACCTTGCGCATCGCCTGGCCGAGCAGCTGACCGCCGTGCGCAAGGACGGCACGCTTGACTACCTGCGCCCCGATGGCAAAACCCAGGTGTCGGTGCGCTACATCGACAATCGCCCCGCCCGTGTGGAGAAGGTGGTGGTGTCCACCCAGCATGCCGACACCGTCGATATCGAGGCTCTGCGCGCCGATGTGGTGGAGCACGTCATCAAGCCGGTGTTCGCGCGCGAGGGCGTGGAGCTTTCCGCCGATGCGCAGATCCACATCAATCCCACCGGGCGCTTCGTGGTGGGCGGGCCCATGGGCGACGCGGGGCTGACGGGCCGCAAGATCATCGTGGACACCTACGGCGGCATGGGCCGTCACGGGGGCGGCGCTTTCTCGGGCAAGGACTGCACGAAGGTGGACCGCTCGGCTGCCTACGCGGCGCGCTGGGTGGCGAAGAACGTGGTGGCCGCCGGCTTGGCCGAGCGCTGCGAGGTGCAGGTTGCCTACGCGATCGGCGTGGCGCACCCCGTGTCGGTGATGGTGGACACCTTCGGCACGGGCGCACTGCCCGCCGCCGACATCGAGCGTGCGGTCAACGAGGTGTTCGACCTGCGTCCCGCTGCGATCATCGACCAGCTTGACCTGCGTCGTCCGATCTATCGCAAGACGGCGGCCTACGGGCACTTCGGGCGCGAGCTGCCCGAGTTCACGTGGGAGCGCACCGACAGGGTGGACGAGCTGCGCGCTGCCTGCGGGCTGTAGCCGCACCCGCCGGTTTAGGGCGTCCGGCGCGCTGCTGCCGTTTCGCCTTGGTGCGCGGTCGCCGTTTCGTCCGGCGCGCAATGGTCGCTTCAGCGCATGAGCGGCCCTTCCCTCGCGGGAGTCGGGGGAGGGGCCGCTTTTTCTTGGCTGCCTTGAGTGCCGCGCCGGATGCGGCGCGCCTTGGCGTGGCGCTTCAGCTGCGCTGTTTTGAGCGCCGTCCCATTCCGATGCGTCTTGGCGTGGCGCAGCCGCGTCGCTCGTCTTTCGTCGGGGGCTCAACGCCTTCGCATCGCGCCTCTGCCGTTGCCGCTATCGCTGCCGTGCGCCTCGCGCCGCCTGATACACTGGGCCCATGAAGATCGCCCGCGTTGTGCTTGACATATCCACCCATGCCCTCGATGCTCCCTACACCTATCGCGCGCCCGACGAGGTGCCCGATACGGCGGAGTACGAGCTTGAGGTGGGCTGCGCGGTGCTGGTGCCCTTCGGGCCGCGCTCGGCTGTGGGCTTCGTGGTGGCGATCGAGGAGGTGTCGGCGCGCGAGCTGAGCGCCGAGCTGGACCCCGCCAAGCTGCGCTACGTGTCGCGCGTGCTGAGCCCCGCCTACTTCGACGAGGAGGGCGCGGCCTGCGCCCGTTGGCTGGCTGAAAGCTGCCTAGCCCCGCTGTCGGCGTGCGTGCGCCTGTTCACACCGCCGGGGGGCGTTCCGCGCATGGTGCGCGGGCCCCAGGGCTGGCGACTGCAGCAAAGCGCCGTGGGCGAGGTTGACGACCGCTGGGTGATGCTGGATGTCGGCGCGGCTGACTTCACGCCGCGACGCAACGCCGTGCGCCAGGCGGCGATCATCGAGGCCCTGCGCGCAGGCGAGCTGCGCGTATCGGAGCTGACGGTGGAGTTCGGGTCGGTGTCGAGCGTGCTGCGCGCCCTGGAGCAGAAGGGCGTGGTGCGCATCGAGCGCCGCCGCCGCTTCCGCGGCATGCAGGGTCCCGTGCTGGCCAGCCGCACGTCCTCCGCGCCTGGCGCGATCGCTGCGGAAGGCGCCGTTGTGGGCGCTGCCGATGCGGCGACCGCGGCCGGTGCCGCCGCAATCGCCCCCGACGCCGCAATCGCTCCCGACGCCGCAATCGCTCCCGACGCCGCCGCGCACGCCGCTGCCACTCCGGCCGCCCCGGAGCCCGATGCCTGCTTCACGCCATCGCCGAAGCCGCGTCTCACGCAAGGCCAGGCCGCGGCCCTTGAGGCCATCCGCTTGGTGTGCGACCGCGGTGCCGGCGAGGCGGTGCTGCTGGACGGCGTGACCGGCTCGGGCAAGACCGAGGTGTACCTGCAGGCCATCGAGCACGTGCTTGACCAGGGGCGCAACGCCGTGGTGCTGGTGCCCGAGATCGCGCTGACGCCCCAGACGGTGGGCCGCTTCCGCGGCAGGTTCGGCGACCGCGTGGCCGTCATGCACTCGCGCATGAGCGCCGGCGAGCGCTACGACCAGTGGGACTTCATCTACGCAGGCCAGGCCCGCGTGGTGGTGGGGGCCCGCAGCGCCCTGTTCACCCCCATGCGCGAGGTGGGCATCATCATCATCGACGAAGAGCACGAGGCCACCTACAAGCAGGAGAGCGCCCCGCGCTACCACGCGCGCGAGGTTGCCCTGTGGATGGCCGCGCGTTCGGGAGCCGGGGTGGTGCTGGGCTCGGCCACGCCCTCGATCGAAAGCCTGCACGCCGCGGCCACCAACCCGCGCTGGCAGCGGGTGGCCCTGCCCGAGCGCGCCAACGGCCGGCCCCTGCCTCCCGTTACCGTGATCGACATGGCCCGCGAGTTCGGCAGCGGGTCGCGCTCGATGTTCTCGCGCACCTTGGCCCAGTCGCTGCACGACGAGCTGGCAGCCGGGCGCAAGGCGGTGCTGCTGCTGAATCAGCGCGGCTTCGCGAAGTTCGTGCTGTGCCGCGAGTGCGGCCACGTGCCCACCTGCCCCGACTGCTCCACGTCGCTGACCTTTCACGAGCAGGGGTCGTATCTGTGCTGCCACCACTGCGGGCATCGCATCGCCGCGCCCGCGCGGTGCCCCGAGTGCTCAAGCCCCTACCTGCGCAAGTTCGGTGCGGGAACCCAGCGGGTCGAGGCCGACCTGCGCGTGCTGATCGAGGGGTTCGGGCTTCGGCACGAGGTGCCGATCATTCGCATGGACGCCGACACCACCAGCGGGAAGAACGCTCATCAGACGCTGCTGGAGCGCTTCGGCGCGGCGTCGTCGGCGGTGCTGCTGGGCACGCAGATGATCGCGAAGGGCCTTGACTTCGACGACGTGACCCTGGTGGGCGTGATCAACGCCGACACCATGCTGATGCTGCCCGACTACCGATCGGCCGAGCGCACCTATAGCCTGATCGAGCAGGTGGCGGGCCGTGCGGGGCGCGCGCATTTGGACGGGCGGGTGCTGGTGCAAACCTACGAGGCCGCGGCCAGCGCCATTCGCGCCGCCGCCGCGCACGATCGGGCGATCTTTCTGCGCGACGAGCTTCCCAAGCGCCGCGCGCTGTCGTACCCGCCCTATGCGCGGTTGGCGAACGTGCTGGTGTGGGGCCAGAGCCTTCAGGATGTGTCGGACGAGGCCAAGGCCCTGCGCGCGGTGGTGGAGCGGCGCGTGCGCGACTGGGTGGGTCCGTTCGGCTGGAAGGTGCAGGACGCGGTGCCGTGCGCCCTGGCCAAGCTGCGCGGCACGCATCGCTGGCATTTCGTGGTGAAGGCCCCTGCGGGAACGGATATGTCCCCGGTGCTGCTGCCGGTGTTTCGCGAGCGCAGGCCCCGTGCGGGGGTCAGCGTGGCGGTGGACATCGACCCGCTGGACATGCTGTAGCGTGCGGGGCGCAGCGCGGAGTTCCTTCGCGCGCTCGCGCGCCGTGCGGCGCATGGACGCC
Source organism: Berryella wangjianweii (assembly GCA_013201155.1). GTDB lineage: Bacteria > Actinomycetota > Coriobacteriia > Coriobacteriales > Eggerthellaceae > Berryella > Berryella wangjianweii. The sequence goes on from CP053716.1 coordinate 1,698,376, forward strand.
CAGGCTTTTCTGAGTTATTCACCTAAGTATGACCATGCTTACATTCAAAAGATTTGATTAATAATTTGTTGACAATATCACTATTTAAATTTTTTGAGTTTTAAGCCTGTGACCAGGCAAAAGAATCTTAATAGTTTTTTAAGAAACTAATGCTACAGTAGGCCCTCAATGTAAACCTATCAACAGGGGGGTCGTATGAAAAAACGCATCACCGCGGACAAGGCGAAGAGCACGGCGATTTTGGGAGTGGCAGCGGTCACGGCGGTCAGCCTGGCTGTGCCGGCTGTTCCCGCACATGCCGAGGGAGAGGCCGACGCTTCGGGCGAGGCATCCGACAAGGGCATGACCAGCGAAGCTCCCGCAGGTGCCGCAGCCGCTCCGCGCACGCTTGAGGAGGCGGAGAGCCGCCTTGCCCAGGCGAAGGATGCGGTCAACGACGCAACCAAGAGCAACGAGGCTGCCACCGCCGATCTGGAGAAGGCCAAGAAGGACCTGGATGAGGCAAGCAAGGCACGCCAGGAGGCTTCCGACAAGGTAAGCGCCCTTGAGGCCAAGTCGAAGGAAGGCATTGACCGTGCGGTTGAGGATGCCCGTGCCGCCGAGAAGCGCGCCATGGACGCCGAGGCCGAGGCTCAGTCCAAGTACGACGCGGCGAAGAAGCTGGCCGACGAGCACCGGGCCGCTATGGACAAGGCCGGCAAGACCCTTGATGAGGCCACCAACAAGCTGGCTGAGGCCCGTGACGCCGTTCCCGGCCTGAAGGACAGCGAGGAGAAGCTCGGCAAGCTTGAGGACGAGAAGAACGCTGCCAGCGACAAGTTCACCGATAAGGAGGCCGCTCAGAAGCAGGCCCAGGCCGCTTACGATGAGGTGGATGAGAAGCGCAAGGAGCTTTCCAAGAAGATTCCCGAATCCACTCAGCGCAATGAGAAGGCTCGCCAGGCTGTGAAGAACGCGGAGCAGAAGCTCACCGCCTTCCCCGACGTTGATAAGCTGAAGACCGAGGTCGAGAACAAGACCAAGGGAGTTACCGACGCTGAGAACGCCCTGAAGCAGGCCACGACGGATGCCGAGTCGGCCGACAAGGAGAACACCGAGGCCCAGGCCACTCAGGCTGCCGCCCAGACCGAGCTTGACAAGGTGAAGGCCGCCAATCCTGAGGTTGATCTTACTGATTTTGAGGAAGCCGTGCAGAAGGCGGCTGATGAGTCCCAGAAGGCTGATCTAAAGCTGCGGAATCTTCAGTCCGACCTGGTGCCGCTGAAGTTGGATGTTGAAAACAAGAAGAAGACTGTCGAGTCTCTCAAGAAGGATACTGAGGACAAGCGCCAGGAGCTTGAAAAGGCCAAGAAGGATGTGGCTGCTGCCGAGAAGGAAATAGCCGATGCGTCTGCAGGCAACAACGGCGTTCCTTCACCGGTTGATCCTCAGCTGCAGAAGAAGCTCGAAGATGCCAAGAAGTTGCAGACTGAGCTCGAGAAGGCTCTAGATGAGACAAAAAAGGCTCAGGCCACTGCTGAGGATACGCTGAAGCAGGCCGAGGAGGCCTACGCAAAGAAGGAAGCCGAGCTGCCCGCTCTGCAGAAGGCCGCTGAGGAAGCCAAGGCTGAAGTGGAGAAGGCCAACAAGGCTTTCGCCGAGGCGCAGGAGAAGAACAACGCCGCGCGGATGGCCCAGGGCAAGGCGGAGAAGGATCTTGAGGCCGCCAAGAAGAAGGCCGAGGAGGCCAAGGACAAGCTTGAGAAGGCCAACACTGCGAAGGACGACGCCAAGACCAAGCTGGATACCGCGCAGAAGGAGCTTGAGAAGGCGAAGAGCGACCTTGCCGCCGGCGAGCAGAAGCTTGGAACGGACAAGGATAAGTACGAGGCCGCGAAGAAGGAGCTTGATAAGGCCAAGGAAGAGCTGAATCAGGCCAATAAAGAGGCGAACGACCTGGTTGCCCAGGGTCAAGAGCTTGGCACCAAGGCGAACGAGCTCGAGGCCAAGGTGAACGCTGCGAAGAAGGAGTGCGCCGCCGCCAGGGCCGAGCTTGAGCGCCTTGAGAAGGAGTACGACAAGGCCCTCAAGACTCATGGTGAGCTGCTCAAGCAGCACCCGCAGATCAGCGATCTGCAGAAGGCCTACGACGATGCGCACCAGCAGTCTGACCAGGCAAGCAAGAACGCCGTTGCTCCTCTGGCGGCCGAGAAGGACGCCAAGAAGGCTCTGGACGAGGCAAAGGCCAAGACGGCGCCTACCACCGCGCTGCGCGAGGCGGCTGAGAAGCTGCAGAAGGAGGGCGTGAACGCCGGCCCGATCACCGAGCCCAGCCTGATGCACCTGCAGGCGCTGCTGGATGACGAGCGTGCGGGCCGCGAGGAGCTGGCCAAGGCCGAGGCCGCCGAAGCCACGGCGCGCGACGCCGCGACCGCTGCTCAGGCGAAGGCTGACGAGGCCAAGCAGAAGCTTTCCGAGGCTCAGGCCAACCTGGCGGTTGCCCAGGCCGATCGCGATAAGCTGGCGAACAAGCCGGGCGACGGCAACGGCAAGATTGGCGACGACAAGGTTGGCGACCAGCCCATAGTGAAGGGTCCCTCCGCCCCGAAGAAGTCCGATATGGCGAAGTCCGGCATGGCGAAGTCCGATATGGCGAAGAAGGCCATCCCGGCAACCGGCGACGCTTCTCTGGTGGCTGCAGCCGTGGCCGCGCTGGGCGGAGGCCTTGCCGGCATCGCGGGCGCGCTTTCGATCAGGAAGCGCAAGCAGCAGCGCTAGTGCTGCTGGGTCGCAAGCACGCGCGACGGAAATCTGCGCGTCGGCTCTTCGGGGCCGACGCGCCGACTCTTGCAGAAGGGGTCGGGGGCAGTTGCTTGCTGCCGCCGGCCCCTTCGGCGTATTCTGATGCTTTTCGTCGCGCCGCAGATTCGCCGGTTTAAGCAAATCGATCCACTGCAGCCGGTCTGACCTGGCGTTATGTGAGCGCTTTGCTCACAGGGCCGCGCAGGGGTCCGATACGCGTCCTCTTGACGCAGCGAAAAAGAGGGCTAGACTACACGCTTGTATTTTTATGCCCAAATTTCAAACGAAACGGGCATGAACAGGGCGTCGAAAGGAAGTTCACGTGGCAAAGGCCTCCGACGAAACCAAGGCGAAGAAGCAGGGCAAGGCAAGCAAGGGCGCAGATGAGACGCTTGAAATGACGAAAAGCGCAACCGAGGGGCCCGCGAAGGGCGCAGATGGCGCCGCCGACGAGACGGAATCGGGTGACACGGAGGCGAAGGCTTCCGCGAAGGCGAAGAAGCCCAAGACGGTTTCGGCCAAGAGTTCCTCCAATAAATCTACAAATAAAGCCGCCGACGCACCCATGCCGCTGGACGAGGTGGATGCCGATGACGAGTTCGAGGACGGCGACGACGTCGAGCCCGATGCCGCGCTGGCTCAGGTCGATGTGGTGGAGCCCGATAAGGACGCCGCGGATGCCGACGACGAGGAGGACCTGCTTGAGGGCATCCCCGAGGAGGAGCTGAAGGCCGTGGCGGACGTCACGTTGCCCAAGGTGTCGTCCAGCCGCGTGAGCAAGGTGAAGTCGCGTCGTCGCAGCGTGGATCAGGGCGTGACCATGCTGACGGGCGACCCGGTGCGCATGTACCTGAAGGAGATCGGCAAGGTGCCGCTGCTGACCGCCGCGGAAGAGATCGATCTGGCCATGAAGATCGAGGCCGGCGTGGCCGCCGCCGAGTCCCTGGCTCAGGCCGAGGAAGAGGGCGTGGAGCTGCCTCGTCGCGACAAGCGCCGTCTGGGTCGCGTGGAGCAGGTGGGCCTGGACGCCAAGCAGCAGCTGATCGAGGCCAACCTGCGCCTGGTGGTGTCGATCGCCAAGCGCTACGTGGGTCGCGGCATGCTGTTCCTCGACCTGATTCAGGAGGGCAACCTGGGTCTGATTCGCGCGGTGGAGAAGTTCGACTACAAGAAGGGCTTCAAGTTCTCCACGTACGCCACCTGGTGGATCCGTCAGGCCATCACGCGCGCGATCGCCGACCAGGCGCGCACCATCCGCATTCCCGTGCACATGGTGGAGACGATCAACAAGCTGGTGCGTATTCAGCGTCAGCTGCTTCAGGAGCTGGGTCGCGAGCCCTCTCCCGACGAGATCGGCAAGGAGATGGGCCTGACCGCCGAGCGCGTGCGCGAGATTCAGAAGATCAGCCAGGAGCCTGTCAGCCTGGAAACGCCGATCGGCGAGGAGGAGGACAGCCAGCTGGGCGACTTCATCGAGGATCAGGACGCCGTGGTGCCCTCCGACGCCGCCAGCTTCTCGATGCTGCAGGAGCAGCTTGCCAAGGTGCTTGACGGCCTGGCCGAGCGTGAGCGCAAGGTGATCAGCCTGCGCTTCGGGCTTGAGGACGGCCACCCGCGCACGCTTGAGGAAGTGGGCAAGGAGTTCGGCGTCACGCGCGAGCGCATCCGTCAGATCGAGAGCAAGACGCTGGCCAAGCTGCGTCATCCGTCCCGCTCGTCGAAGCTCAAAGACTACCTGGAGGATTAACGAACCGCATGACCGATAACCGCGAGCTGTTCGCAAGCTGCCTTTCCGGAATGGAGGGGCAGCTTGCCGCCGAGCTGAAGGATATGGGAATCAGGCGCGTGCGCCCCCTTGCCGGGGGCGTTGCCTTTTTCGGAACCCCGCGCGATGCGCTGCGCGCGTGCCTGTGGTCGCGTCTGGCCTCGCGCGTGCTGCTGGTGGTGGGCCGCGTGTCGGCCTGCGATGCGCACAGCCTGTACGACGAGGCGGCCGCGCTGGCGTGGGAGCATGTGGTGCTGCCCAGCGCGCGGGTGGCGGTGCATGCCACGGGCACGAACGAGCAGCTGCGCAACACGCGCTTCACGGCGCTGCGGGTGAAGGACGCGGTGGTGGATCGCCTGCGCGAGCAGGGTGCGGCGTGGGAGAGCGCCGAGGAGCGCCCGCTTCGGGCCTCGATCGACGTGCGGGTGCGCGACGAGCGCGCCACGCTGTCGCTGGATCTGACGGGGCGGGCGCTGGGCATGCGTCCCTACCTGCCGCATGACGCCTCGTCCGATGCCGCCACCGAGACGCTGCTGGCGTCGGGCGCGCTGCACATGGCGAACTGGCGCGGCTTGTCCGCGGCGGGGGCGGCCTTTATCGACCCGGTGTGCGGCAACGGCGCGCTGCTGGTGGAGGCCGCGTCGCTGGCCTGCGATCGGGCCCCGGGTCTGGGTCGCGTCGAGTGGGGCTTTCAGGGGTGGCAGGGCTTCGATCCCGCGGAGTGGGAGCGCCTGACGGCTGAGGCGCACGAGCGCTTCGCTGCGGGCCTGCGCTGCGTCGCGGGCGGTGCGGCTGAGGCAGGGGCGGAGGCGGCAGCGCCGGATGCCGGCGTTGCTCCCGACCTGCAGACGGTGCGCCTGGTGGGGGCATCGGCCTCGTCGGCGGCGGTGGCGCGTGCGCGCGATGCCCTGCGTCGCGCGGGCCTGCGCTCGGTGGCCAGCGTCGAGCTGTTCGACATGTCGTCAATCGAGGGCCTGGTAACGCGCGTAGCCGCGGTGGCTGCGCGGCAGTCGGGCGATTCCGCTGCGGCAATGCTGGTGGCCTGTGCGCCCGAGGCGCATGCGGGCGGCAAGGCCGCCGCCCAGGCCGCCGGCGCCTCCGCCTTCCTGGCCGCCTGCGAGACCGCGCCCGAAGGCGCGCGCTTCGCCCTGATCGACTGCGGCGCGGCGGCGCTGCGCTTTCCTCGCGAGGGGGCCGAGCACCTGCGGGTGGGTGCGGGCAGGGTGGCATCCGACCTGCGCGTGTTCCAGGGAAGGCCCGATGCTGGCACCGTGGTGGAGATTCCCGACAGCGCGGGCGGCGCCCCGCATCGCGTGCGCGTGAACGACGAGGCGTCGGTGCAGTTCGCCTCGCGGCTGCGCAAGGTTCTGAAGGAGCGCCGCAAGTGGGCGGCGCAGCAGGGCGTGACCTGCTATCGCCTGTACGACGCCGACCTTCCCGAATACGCGGCGGCGATCGACGTGTACGAGTCGGCCCTGCGGCCTGCGGGCGTGCGCTTCCTTCACGTGTCGGAGTACGCGGCCCCGCGCTCGATCGACCCGCAGAAGGCGCGCCGGCGCTTCGACGACATTCTGGCCTTGGCGCCGGTGGTGTGCGGGGTGCGCCCCGAGCACGTGTTCTCGAAGACGCGCCAGCGCGACAAGGGGGGCTCGCAGTACCGTGACGCCGGCACCAGCTCGTACGTGACCACGGTTGCCGAGGGCGGGCATTTGTTCGAGGTGGACCTGGCGGGACGCCTGGACACGGGCATCTTCCTGGACCACCGCATCACGCGCGGCCTGGTGCAGCGCCATGCCGCCGACGCGCGGTTCCTGAACCTGTTCGGCTACACGGGAACGGCCACGGTGTACGCCGCAGCGGGCGGGGCGCGCAGCAGCCTGACGGTGGACCTGTCGCAGACCTACCTGGAGTGGGCCGACCGCAACCTGGTGGCCAACGGATTCGACGGGCAGGAGCACCGCTTTCAGAAGGCCGACGTGATGGCCTGGCTGACCGACGCGCGCCGTTCGGGGCGTCGCTTCGACCTGGTGTTCGTGGATCCGCCCACGTTCTCGAACTCGAAGGCGATGGGACGGCGCACCTGGGATGTTCAGCGCGACCACGTGGAGCTGCTGATCGGGGTGTCGCGCGTGCTGTCGGAAGACGGGCTTGCGATCTTCTCGTGCAACCTGCGCTCGTTCAAGCCCGATGTCGAGCGGCTGAGCCAGTACGGCGTGCTGCTGGAGGACATATCGGCCGACACCATTCCGGCCGACTTCGCCCGCACGCCCAAAATTCATCACTGCTACTACGTTCGCCGCGGCGAGGCGCGCTGAGCTGCGTCGCGACAGGGCGAGCCGCATGGCGCTGAGCCATGCTGAGTCGCGTTGTGGCGGGCGAGCCGCATGGCGCTGAGCCATGCTGAGTCGCGTTGTGGCGGGCGAGCCGCATGGCGCTGAGCCATGCTGAGTCGCGTTGTGGCAGGCGAGCCGCATGGCGCTGCGCCAATGCTGATCCGCACTGATCCGCACTGGGCCGCATCGGGCAAATCTGCAGCGTGCTGCGCGGTGTCGGTCCGTGCCCGGTGGGGAGTCCGCGCATTCCCCGATTGCGCGCTCGTGCGCCAGAAGCACGCGTTCACTTAATTCTTAACGCTTATGTATGCAGATCAGAGGATAATTCAATGAGACGGATCGGGGATTTCCCCCGGCAGGGCGGCCTGTCAGTCAGGTTGTGCCGCCTGCGTCGCCAACCCAACAACCCTCTGCGATAGGGAGGCAACATGAACATTGGCAGGGCAGTGCGAAGGAGAGCCGCAGAGCTTGGTTTGTCTCAAGCCGAGCTTTGCCTTACGACGGGCATCTCGAACGCATACATGTCGATGCTCATGAACTCCAAGATCGCAGACCCGCGCATCAGCCGCGTGATCCAGGTTGCCGAGGTGCTCGACTTGACCATTGACGAGCTGGTGCAGCGCGCCGAGGCCGAAAGCAGCGTGACCTCTCGGGTCAGGAAAAGTGAGGGGGGGGGTCTCACAGGTAAACATCCTGCAAGCGCGCGCTGGTCGAAGGCGCCCGCACCTGCGGTGACGCCCCTTTGGGCTGGCGGTGAGGCGCGTGCGCGAGCGACGCGCTCATGCGTCGGGCGCGCCCCTGCCGCATAACGACAGATGGCGACGGATGCGGGCTTGCGCTCTGCGCGTCGCTTTCGCTCCTTCAGTCCCCCTTTATCCTCCTTTCGTTTTTCTGTTTCTGCCGAGCTGCCTATTGCCGATGAGTCGTCGTCGGCTTGTATGGGGATGCGCACGAGGGCTCGCATGAAGGCTCGTGTGCAGGCAGCTGCTTTCTGAGCGCTTTCGCTTTTCCCTCTGACGGCCCTTCTTTCATCGCTGCATCCGCCTGCCGCTATAGGGGCTTTCTTTCCGTTGCAGGGGTTTTCCGGCGGGGTTCGCCGGTCATTTCAGGGGGTATTTCGATCCGATTGAAAGCAGAAGAGGGTGCCGACGTTCGCATTCGATGCGCTGGTCCACGCGTGCGGGAGGAGCGTGCCAAGCAATCAGCAATAGCGTGTTGCTACATTAATATGCTTTTGCGCCCTCCACCTGAAGAGGGAGGATGGGCGCTTTGATCAGCTGGAATCCCGCGACTCCGATTTCAATGGATACCAGTTTGAGTAATATTATTTTATTTCGTTCCGATCCTTGAAAACACATTATTTTGGAGTAAATTGAAATAACTGATCGGTATTTTTGCCGATTGCCCATGGGAGAGAAGGAGAAGTTCGCTATGAGGAAGATGGACAAGCTCGCACGCAAGTCGGCCGTGGCCGGCGTGAGCGCCCTGGCCGTCGCGGCCCTGGCGGTGCCCAACGTCGCGGCCCTGGCTGCGGAGGCCCCGGCCGACGAGGCCAACGCCGTCGAGGCGGCTCAGGCTGCCGACGCCGAGGCCCCGGCCGACGAGGCTGCGCTGCAGAAGGCCTACGACGAGGCCAAGGCCAAGCAGGAGGCCGCTCAGAAGGCCTACGACGAGGCCAAGGCCAAGCTTGACGCCGTGAAGGCCGACGAGGCCGCCAAGCGCGCCGAGTACGTGAAGGCCAACGAGGCCTACAAGGCCGCCGACAAGGCCCTGGCCGACGTGAAGGCCGACGACGCCGCCAAGCGCGCCGAGTACGTGAAGGCCAACGAGGCCTACAAGGCTGCTGACCAGGCTCTGACCGATGCGAAGGCCGACGACGCCGCCAAGCGCGCCGAGTACGTGGCCGCCAACGAGGCCTACAAGGCCGCCGAGGCCGCTCTGGCTGCCGCTGACGACGACGGGAAGCCCGCCGCTCAGGCCGCTCGCGACGCCGCGCTGAAGGCGGTCCAGGACAAGGGTGCCGCCTTCAGCAACAACTTCATGAACGTGAAGAAGGCCGAGGAGGCTCGCGCCGCGGCCCTGAAGGAGGTCCAGGACAAGGGTGCCGCCTTCACGAACAACTTCATGAACGTGAAGAAGGCCGAGGAGGCTCGCGCCGCGGCCCTGAAGGAGGTCCAGGACAAGGGTGCCGCCTTCACCAACAACTTCATGAACGTGAAGAAGGCCGAGGAGGAGTTCGCCGCCGCTGAGCCCGCGCTGAAGGAGGCTCTGGCCGCCGCCACCGCCGAGGCCGAGGCCCTGAAGGCCAAGCTTGACGCCATGGCCGAGAAGCCTGAGGTGAAGCAGCCTGAGATGAAGAAGTCCGAGATGAAGAAGGCTATGCCCGCCACCGGTGAGACCATCGCCGCCGTGGCCGTTGGCGCCGTGGCCGTCACCGCCGCCGGTGCCGCCGGCGTTGCCGCCCTTCGTCGCAAGAAGTCGGAGTAGCATCCGCACCGCAGGCCTGCAGCGCAGGTTCGCTTTGGAGGGACGCGTCAGATGACGCGTCCCTCTTTTTTGGTCCCGCAGCGCATGGCGGCACTGCACGAATCGGCCGCTTGCGCTAGAATGAACCGCCGTGGGCCCTTAGCTCAATGGTGGAGCAGGGGACTCATAATCCCTTGGTTGCAGGTTCGAGCCCTGCAGGGCCCACCATCCTGTTTCTGCGCTTGGCTTTGCGTGCGGTTGCGCAAGGGCTTCCGCGCATGGCGTGCCTGCGGTTGAGCCCGGTGCGCAGGGGGAGGCCCCCAAGGGGCGATGCGCCCCGTCTTTTCCGGCCTACGTCTCATCGATGCCTTCGATCATGGCGACAACCTGGCTTTTCGAGTTCACGCCCAGCTTGCGGTAGATGTGGCGCACGTGCGTTTTCACGGTGTTCTCCGACAGGTGCAATGCGCGCTCTATCTGCGTGCGCGACTGCTGCCTGCCCAGCAGCGCCAGCACCTCGGTTTCGCGCTCGGTCAGACCGAAGCGCCGCGCAAGCAGCTGGCAGCGGCGCTGGTAGGCGGCCTTGCGGCTCTCAAGCATCAGCTTGGCATGCGGGCCCGAGCCTGCAGTGCCCCAGTCGCCGTTCACGGCCCGCTCGCTCTTCCAGATCAGCACGCCCGCCAGCACGCCAAGGGTGCCCGCCGCCATGAACGTCAGCAGGAACGTTTGGTCGAGGTGCAGGCCCTGTCGCCAAATGGCATTGCGTGCGACGATGCCCGCCAGTATGGCGCCTTCGCTGCAGGCGCGCGCCACGGCGAACAGGCGCAAGGTGGGAAGCTCGGATCGCTGGGCGATTCCCGAAAGCATCATCAGCACGAACAGGGTCAGCCACACGTAGGCCAGCTTTCCCGCCACCGACACCAGGGCACCCGCCTGGCCCTGGGCCAGCGGCAGGGCGGCCAGGCCGATCACGGCCAGCGGCAACGCGGCCCGGGCCATCATGCGGGCGTCGCAGCGCTCGCGCCACACCAAGGCGGCGACCAGAAACCCCAGGCCCGCCAACCCGGTGGCGATCACGCGGTGAACGGCGCCGCCCGTTTGCCCGCTTAACAGCAGGCCCGACATGGCGCTCATGAATCCGGCAAGCACCATCAGGGCGATCAGCTTCCAGGGCAGGCGGTGCGCGCGGGGTTGGTCGGGCCATGCGGGCTCGGCGCTCATGTCCACAAGCCTCATGCTGGCTCGCGCGCACATCATGCTGGCCAGGGGCAGCAGACACGTGATGACCAGGGCCCAGGGTTGGCGCAGCGCGCAGATCAGAAGCGATGCCGCCATGGCGGCAATGCAGCTGAGCGCGAAGCTGACGATCGCGCGCGTGCCTCCCATGCGGGTGAGGATCTGAGCCCACAGGCAGAACAGCAGAGCCCCTCCCACCGCGGTGAGCACCGCCGTGCACGCCAGCAGAGGGGGCGGCCCCCCGTGGGGAATCAGCGCGAATCCGCACAGCGCCGTGCCGCCCGCGCTTGCGCACACCCCCGTCCACATGAGGGCGGGGCGTTTGGCAAGCGAGCCTATTCTGGGGGCGGCCATGGCCAGCAGCACGAAGGCGCCGATGTCGCCTGTGCGCATGAACAGGTCGGTGAAGTTGCGCGCCTCGAGGTGCGTCGCGCCGGTGACGGGGAACACCCCCACGATGTGCGTGCAGCACAGCCATGCGATCAGCAGGCTTGATCCAAGAAAGCGCAGAGGGAACAGCAGCGCCGATGACGACTGCTCGGCGGACTGCTCGGCGGCGAGGCCCTCCACCATCGAGCGCATGAAGGCGCGCGCCTGACCCAGCGATGCGCGGTTGAGTGCGTTCACGTCGTCTTCCCTCCCTCTATGCAGGGCCTTATTGTAGCGCGAGTTATGAATAGTGGCGTTATGTTCAAAGAGACGCAGCTCACGGCCATGGGTGAGACAGTGGGCGAGGAAGATTCACCCGCCTTCCCCGCGATTCACCCTGCGCATGCGCGCGCTTTTGCGCCACTGTCCGGTGGTACGCAGACACTGCGGTGCTCCCGCGCTCGCACGCCGGTCCTGGCGCGCACGACGGGGACGGGCGCAGGGGCGGGGAGTGGATCGACAACGCAAGGAGGCATCAATGAGCGCAAAGGGCATGGATGGCGCGCGCGTGTCGCGTCGCGGATTCATCGGAGGCGCCGCGGTTCTGGCGGCCACGGCAGCCGCGGGCATGGCGGGATGCGCGCCCAAGGGCAAGGCGGGAGACGACCGGGCCATGGGTGCGAAGGGCGCGGAGCAGGCGAAGGCGGTTGCCCGGGAGAAGGCCGATTCCACCATGCAGGCCGACATCGTGGTAGTGGGCGCCGGCGGCGCGGGCATGTGGGCGGCGGTGGAGGCCGCGGATGCCGGCAAGAGGGTGATCGTGGTGGAGAAGGGCCAGGACGTGGGCGTGTCGAACGGCTCGCTGGCGGGAGGCCCCTTCGTGGTGGGGTCGCGCCTGCAGAAGGAGGCCGGCATCGGGATCACCGTGAACGAGGCCGTGAGGCACATCATGGAGTACGCGCACTGGGCCACCAACGCCCCGGCGATTCGCGCGGCGGTGGAGCTGTCGGGCAACACGGTCGATCGCTTCACGGACGACTTCGGCGTGCCCACGGGCCTGCGTCCCGACAACTACGGTGCCGGCCATGCCTCGGTGCGCAGCAACTTCCAGTCTGACCCGAAGAACGGCAAGACCCAGAAGAAGGGCGTGGACCGCATGGGCCCGCTGCAGGCCTACGTTGAGGGCAAGGGCGGGCAGTTCCTGTTCGAGCATACGGGGCGTGCGCTGCTGACCAGCGACGGCGTGGTAACGGGCGTGCAGTGCGAGGCAAACGGCAAGGTGGTCAACATCGAGGCCGCCCAGACGATCGTGTGCACGGGCGGCTTTCTGGGAAGCCCCGAGAAGATGGTCGAGCGCTTCGGCACGCATGTGAACCCGCTGGGCAATATTCTGTCGGTGGGCGAGGGCATCGACATGGTGCAGGCCGTCGGCGGCCAGGTGGGCACCCAGTGGGGCATCGCCGGCAACGAGTTCTCGGGCTCCAATCAGAACGCCAACGGCGTGTGGGGCCGCACGAACGCCGCCTTCGCGCTGGGCATCTACGGCACGCTGCTGGTGAACAACCAAGGCCGCCGCTTCAGCAACGAGGGGCGCTTCGCCAACCTGCCGCTGGCGCTGGGCGGCGCCATCAGCCTGGTGGGCGGCCAGTACTACGCCGTGGTGGACCAGGCGTACCTGGACGGGCTGGCCTCGGGGCTGGATGCGTGGACGCTGTGCGGCTCGGATGAGGAGAACTGGCCCACGGGCAAGATGACGCTGCAGGGCAAGCCGCTTGAGAAGGTGCAGGAGAGCGTGGACGCGGCCATTGCCGAGGGCTGGGCGTTCAAGGCCGACTCCATCGATGCGCTGGCGCAGTCGATCGGCGCTCCCGACCTGGTTGAAACGGTGGGCGAGTACAACGGCTTCTGCGCGGCGGGGGAGGACGGCCGGTTCTTCAAGCCGGCCTGCTTCCTGCGCTCGATCGAGCAGGGGCCCTTCTACGCCTTCCAGTACGAGCCCAGCGCGTGGGTGACCATCGGCGGCATCCGCACGAACGATCGCCTGCAGGCGATCGATGCCCGGGGTGTGCCGATCAGGGGCCTGTTCGTGGCCGGTGCCGACAACGGCACGCTGATGAGCGCTCCGTACTGCGACTACGAGGGCTACAGCCTGATGTGCGCCTACAACGGGGGTCGTCTGGCGGGTCGCTACGCCGCGGCGCTGGCGTAAGGCGCTGCGGCTGCGTGCCCTGCCGCCGGGCGGTGCGCAGCCACGCGTCGGGCGCCTTTCCCTTCCGATTGCCGTCGCCCCTCTCTTCCTCCCTCCTTCCTTCCCGGGGTCAGGGCGGCGGTGGGTCTGCCTGGGGTGGAAGCGTTATCCTTCAACCCTGCGGCGTGCGGCTGCGGCCTTCGGGCCGCAGCCGCCTTGCGTTTCGCGCGCTCGCTGGTGGCCTTATGGTGGTGCGCGGGGTTCTGCCTGCCTGTTCAGGTAGAATTCAATTCATCCGTATCAGCAAGGCGAATGCGCGGGCGGGGCCTGGCCGGGCCCCGTATGTCGCGTGAAGGAAAGCGAGCACGCACCATGGCAGAGTTCATCTACCAGATGTATCAGGCGCGCAAGGCGCACGGCGACAAGGTGATCTTGGACGACGTCACCCTGAGCTTCTACCCCGGCGCGAAGATCGGCGTGGTGGGCCCCAACGGCATGGGCAAGTCCACGCTGCTGAAGATCATGGCGGGAATCGAGGAGGTGTCCAACGGCGAGGCGCGCCTGACGCCCGGCTACTCGGTGGGCATCCTGCTGCAGGAGCCCCCGCTGGACGAGGACAAGACGGTGCTGCAGAACGTGCAGCTGGCCTTTGGCGATGTGTACGCCAAGGTCGAGCGCTTCAACGCCATCGGCGCCGAGATGGCCGAGCCCGATGCCGACTTCGATGCCCTGATGGAGGAGATGGGCAGGCTGCAGACGCAGATCGACGCTGCCGACGGGTGGGACCTGGACAGCCGCCTGTCGCAGGCCATGGACGCCCTGCAGTGCCCCGACTCCGACATGCCGGTGAACGTGCTGTCGGGCGGCGAGCGCAGGCGCGTGGCCCTGTGCCGTCTGCTGCTTGAGGCTCCCGACCTGCTGCTGCTGGACGAGCCCACCAACCACCTGGATGCCGAGAGCGTGCTGTGGCTTGAGCAGTTCCTGCGCACGTATCCCGGCGCGGTGCTGGCGGTTACGCACGACCGCTACTTCCTGGACCATGTTGCCGAGTGGATCTGCGAGGTCGATCGCGGCAGCCTGTTCCCCTACAAGGGCAATTACTCCACCTACCTGGAGACGAAGGCCGCGCGCATTGCTGGTCAGGGCGTTCAGCAGGAGCGCCTGGCCAAGAAGCTGGCCGCCGAGCTTGAGTGGGTGCGTTCGAGCCCCAAGGCGCGCCAGGCCAAGAGCAAGGCCCGCCTTGAGCGCTACGAGCAGATGGCCGCCGAGGCCGCCGCGGGCAAGAAGCTCGACTTCACCGAGATCCAGATTCCCGTGGGCCCGCGCCTGGGCGCCAAGGTGATCGAGGTCAGCGACCTGCACAAGTCGTTCGGCGATCGCGTGCTGTTCGACGGGCTGTCGTTCTCGCTGCCGCCCAACGGCATCGTGGGCGTGATCGGACCCAACGGCGTGGGCAAATCCACCCTGTTCAAGATGATCATGGGCATCGAGCAGCCCGATTCCGGCCAGGTGCAGATCGGCGAGTCGGTGAAGGTGTCGTATGTCGATCAGGGTCGCGCGGGAATCGACCCCGACACCAAGCTGTGGGAGGTGGTGTCGGGCGGCACCGACTTCATGCAGGTGGGCGACACCGAGATTCCCAGTCGCGCCTATGTGGCCAGCTTCGGGTTCAAGGGATCCGACCAGCAGAAGCCTGCGGGCGTGCTGTCGGGCGGCGAGCGCAATCGTCTGAACCTGGCGCTGACGCTGAAGCAGGGCGGAAACCTGCTGCTGCTTGACGAGCCCACCAACGACCTGGACACCGAGACGCTTGCCAGCCTTGAGGAGGCCCTGCTGGCCTTCCCTGGCTGCGCGGTGGTGGTCAGCCACGACCGCTGGTTCCTCGACCGCGTGGCCACGCATATGCTGGCGTGGGAGGGTACGGACGAGAATCCGGCTCAGTGGCACTGGTTCGAGGGCAACTTCGAGGCGTATCAGGAAGATCGCGAGAAGCGCCTGGGTCCCGACCTGTCGAAGCCCCACCGCATCCATCGCAAGCTGACGCGCGACTAGCCTGCGGACCGGCGAATCTGCAGGCGTGCGGGTTGCGGGATCGTGACCCGTGCGCTTCGCGAGCGGCACCGTATGAGGGAAGACGAACGCGCCCGCGGGCTGACGGCTCGCGGGCGCTTCTGCTTGCGGTGGGGCTTTGGCTGCGGGGCGTTGGCCGCGGGCTTTGGCTCGCCGCGAAGGCGTCGGCTGTCCCCGCCGATTCGTTATGCTGATGTTTCCTGTCTGCTTTACTTGCTCCGACGGCTTCCCGGCTATGCCTGCCGGTTCGTTGGCCGCGTCTGTCGGCTTCCCGGCTATGCCTGCCGATCCGTTGGCGGATGGGCAGCCAGGGCGTCGGTCAGCTGCTGCAGGGCCTGCTGCAGGTAGGCGCGCTGTGTGGCCATGTTGATGCGGACGAATCCGTCGCCGTCCTCGCCGAACATGTCGCCGCAGTCCAGCCACAGGCCGGCGTCTTCCTCCACCAGACGCTCAAGGTCGGCGCCGTACCGACCCCAGGCACGCAGGTCGATCCACACCAGGTAGGTGCTGTCGGGGATCATCACGCGCGCCGCCGGTGCGTGGTTGGCGAAGTGGTCGCGCACCAGCTGCAGGTTGCCGGCCAGATAGCGCTTCAGCTGAGCCAGCCATTCGTCGCCATGCCGGTAGCAGGCCTGCGTGGCCACGATGCCCAGGCTGTTGGGCTGGCTGTAGCCGCTGCGCGCAACCTGGGCGCGCAGCGTGCGGCGCAGGCGCGGGTTGGGCACGATGGTGTTGGAGGTTTGCAGCCCGGCCAGGTTGAAGGTCTTCCCGCCCGAGGTGCAGACAATCGCCTGCTGGGCGAATTCATCGCCCAGGCTGGCATAGGGCACGTGGACGCAGGGGCTGTAGGCGAAGTCCATGTGGATCTCGTCGCTGGCCACGATCACGCCGTGACGCAGGCAGATGGTCCCCAGGCGGCGCAGCTCGTCGGCGCTCCAGGCCCGTCCTCCCGGATTATGCGGATTGCACAGCAGAAACAGCTTCACGTTATGTTGAGTCACCGCGCGCTCGAAGGCGTCGAAGTCGATGTGGTACCGCGCCGCCTCGGCATCGTACACGAGGGGGCAGTTTACCAGGTGGCGTCCGTTGTTCCTGATGGATGAGCCGAAGGGGTAGTACACGGGCTGCTGGACCAGCACGGCGTCGCCCGGATGGGTGAATGCCTGCACGATCAGGGCCAGCGCGCTCACCACGCCGGGGGTGTGCACGAACCACGCAGGGTCGGGCCGCCAGCGGTGATGGCGCTCCATCCAGTCGCACACCGCCTGGTAATAGGCGGATCCCGGCTCGCTGTAGCCGAAGATGCCGTGCCGAGCGCGCTTCACCAGGGCCTCGACGGCTTCGTCAGGGCAGGGGAAGTCCATGTCGGCTACCCACAGCGACAGCAGGTCGGGGCGCTTGCCGCGCTCGACGTGCCGGTCGAACTTCAGCGAGTCGGTGCCGGTGCGGTCGGTGGGCGCATCGAAGTCGTAACGGCGCGCGACGGAGGGGCGCACAGCGGAGTATCCGTCGGTGGCGGATGCGGAAGCGGAGACGGCATTCGCTCGGTGGCCGGGTTCGGCGGGCTTGCCTGCAGAATGGGGAGGGATGCGTTCGGGCATGGCGTGCTCCTTCGGTTGCGATGTGCCGGCGGCGCTGCGGGCGCAAGGCGTTCGGGCGGGCGGCGCGCTGGCGAAGGGCGGTTCGTCAGCGGCCTGGCGAGGCCAGCGCGTGGTCGAGGTCGGCGATCAGGTCGCCTGCGTCTTCCAGGCCCACGCTGAGGCGCAGGAATCGCTCGCCGATTCCCAGCCGGTCGCGCAGCCCCTTCGGCATCGAGCCATGGGTCTGCACCAGCGGGTAGGTGACCAGGCTCTCGCAGCCTCCCAGGCTTTCGGCGAAGGCGATCAGCTCCACGCGCTCAAGCACCGCGTGCGCGCGTTCGGGCGTATCGACGTTGAAGCTGATCATAGCCCCGAAGCCCGTGGTTTGCCGGCAGCTGACATCGTATTGGGGATGATCGGAGTCCCCTACGTAATGAACGTCGGTTACGTGGGGGTGGCTTTTCAGGTGGCGGCACAGCTCCAACGCGTTTCGCTGCTGGCGTTCCAGTCGCACTCCCAGGGTCTTCAGGCTGCGCAGCATCAGCCACGCCTCGAAGGGCGCCAGCGCGGCGCCCTCTGACATGTAGTCCATGAACACGCGTTCCAGCAGCGCGGCGTCCTTGATCACCGCGAACCCGCAGATTACGTCGTTATGCCCGCACAGATACTTGGTGCCGCTGTATACCACCAGGTCGGCCCCATGATCGAAGGGGCGTTGGAAGTACGGGGTAAGGAAGGTGTTGTCCACCACCAACAGCGCGCCGTGGGCATGGGCCAGGTCGGCGGTGGCGCGCAGGTCCACCACGCTCATGGTGGGGTTCGTGGGCGTTTCCACGAAGAAGGCGCGGGTGTTGGGACGGATGGCCTGCTCCACGGCGGCCAGATCGGTGAAGTCGATGAAGCTGAACTCCACGCCGTAACGGGTGTATACGTCGTTGAACAGGCGATACGTGCCGCCGTACAGATCCAGGCTGACGATCAGATGGTCGCCTGCCACGAAGCTCTTCAGCACGGTGGACACCGCCGCCAGGCCGCTGGCGAAGGCCAGCGCCTTGATACCGCCTTCCAGCTGGGCAATCGTGTTCTCAAGCTCCAGCACGGTGGGGTTGCCGCAGCGGCTGTAGGCGTAGCCGGTGGTTTCGTTCAGCGCGGGGTGCGCGAAGGTGGCCGACTGGTAGATGGGGTAGCTGACGGCGCCGGTGCGCGGCTCACGGCCCTGATAGCCGTGGACGGCGACGGTTTCGGGCCTCCAGCGACACGCGGTGGGGTCGATGCCCAGCAGGCCGTCGATCTGCGCGGCCATGGCTTCGAACGATGAGTCGTCCATGATGCTCCTTGGTGCAGGCGGGGTCGGGTGTCTCAGTATTGTAGGGGCGGGGGCAGGGCGAAGAGCCGTCGGAAAACCTGCAACTGGCTATCGTATTTTGCAATTGCATAGTTGTGACGTGGGGGTATGTTAGTTGCGAAGAGACGGGGGGTCGTTTGGGCCGTTTTTGGGGTCGCTTGATGGTGGTAGGGCGTTTGAATGCGCATATGACTCAGCAAAACGACGTATGACTGTGGCGAGGTGCGCGGTATTCGGGATCGTTTAAGCGAAGCGAAGTCGGCGATGGTCGTTCAGGTAATCTCGTATTGAGTGTATGAGCGATTCAGGCCCAGGTGATCTTCCAGGTTGAGTCTTGAAGAGGGTTGGAGTTTTGATTCGTAGGTGGGTGATTCTGTGGGCGTGCTGCATAGCGCATGCGCCATGCCGCTATCGATCGTGTCCAAGTCGTTGATGTAGTGCAAACCGCCGTTATGCCACGTGAGAAATCGATTGAGTAAAATTTAAGGTACTCAATGAATGACGAGTTCGTGCTGAGGACCCCTTCTGGCTAACGGCATGGAATCGATGCGGTGCATGGCGAAGCGCGGATGGGCCCTTGAGCGAACCTGATGCGAGAGGAGACGCTCATGCGCGTCATGCTTGTTGTCGATCATCCTTATACGCTGGCTTCGCATAGGAACATCCCTCATCAGCGTAGTTTCACGGCGGCCCTTGCGCATGCGGCCCAGCAGGGCCTTATCGAGGCGGGGCACGAAGTTGACGTGGTTGACCTGCATGCCGATGGGTTCAATCCGGTGATGTCGGCGCAGGATCTGGCCTCATGGCGCTGCGGCAAGGTGGTCGATTCCCAGCTGGTTGATTACCAGGCGCGATTGGATAAGGCGAACCATGTGGTGTTCGTGTTCCCTATTTGGTGGGAGCTGATGCCGGCCATGACCAAGGGCTTCCTCGATCGCGTGATGACCAAGGGCATCGTGTACGAGCAGGGAGAGAGCCTGACGAACTTCATGACCAGCAAGCTGGACAACCTGAAGTCGGTGACGCTGGTGTCCACCATGGCCGAGCCTGACATCATCTACCGGCTGTACTTTCACAGCCCGGTGACCAAGTCGATGGTGCGCGGTACGTTCAAGCTGATGGGCGTGAAAAAGGTGAAGTGGCATAACTACACGGGAATCGCGAACAAGACCCCCGATCAGCGTCAGCGTATTTTGGAAAGCGTACGCAATCGCTTCAGGCGAATGTGGCGATAGCGGCGCCGTGCGCGCATCTGGCTTGATGCGGTTGTACGACGGGAGTTTGGCCAGGTGGCGGACCGGAGTCGCGTGGACAAGGAAGACTGCCTGCTTGCCATGGCGCGAAGTCCGGCGCGCGCCGGTGAGCTCAGGGCTCTGTCGGAGGGCGGGATCGTTCACGTAGGAAGCGGGTCGTAGAACAGGATGGGAAACTGCGCTTGGGCGAGGATCCAGTCCAGCTGCGTGGCCTCCTTTGAAAGCCCGAGCGCGGCGTTGACGCGGCCGTAGTTGCCGAACTGAGTTCCTAGGTTGACGCGTTGCTTCAGGCGATGGGCCTCGTCTTATTGAACGAGTGAATTGAGCGGGGCTGGCTGCCGTCGCCCTTACAGCCTTCGCAGTGGCGAATCGACCCGCCCTTTTCGGTCAGCCACGTTTACCAGTGCATATACCGCAAGTCCGCTGAGCATGCCCGATACGATGGGGGTTGACCCGCCCACGCCTTGCGTTGCGAAGCAGCCCGTTACTACCAAGGCGCTGACGCCCAGAGACCACAGACCCGCTTTCGGGCTGAACCGCTTCAGCACGAAGCTGGCCACCAGTGGCACGAACACGCAGCCCGACAGATATCCGTAGCTGATGTCGATGCCTGCCAGCACGTTGTTGATCCACAGCGCGCATATCATCACCACCACGCCGATCAGCCCTGCGAACAGGCGCGTCACGCCCACGCTGCCCGCCCGTTCATTGGCGCCTGGCCAGAATCGCAGGTACAGGTCGTTGTACAGCACGGTGGATGACGCGAGAATCGTGCCGCTGGACACCGACATCGCCGCTGCCATGGCTGCTGCAAGCACCACGCCGCGTACTCCTTCGGGCAGGAAGGTCGATATCCCCGCCACGAATGCATCAGCGGGATTTTCGAGTTCCGGCATCAGGATGAACACGCTTATGCCGATCAAAACGGTGGCCAGGGCGTATGTCATGCTGTATAGGCCGGCTCCGATCGTGCCCGCCGTGGACACCCGTTCGTTCTTCGCGGTGAAGATGCGCTGCCAGATATCCTGACCGATCACCAGTCCCGGCACGTACAGAATTACATAGGCGAAGCTGCGGTCGAAGCCCATGCCCGTAGGCGACAGATACGAGGGGGGAATCTGGCTGACGATCGCATCCCATCCCCCCGACGACGCGATGCAAAAGATCGGCGCCAGGATGAGAATGCCCACGGTCTTCACCGCGAACTGGATGATGTCCGTTAGAGTGACCGACCACATGCCGCCCACGAACGTGTACGCGATCACGATGCCGCCGCCCGCCAGCATGGCCGGCGTGTGTGGTATGCCCAATACACCGTGGATAATCGCACCGATTGCGATTACTTGCGTCACGCTGAGCGTAAGGGTGTAGATCAGCGTCAGCACGGCGCTGAACACGCGCGCGGTAGAGCCGTAGCTTTCTTCAACAACCTCGTTTACGCTGATGGCACGGAGCTTCGATAGCTTGCTGGTTACCAGCAGCCCCGCCAGTACGAGGCCGATGCCGATGCTGAGGTTCAGCCATACGCCGCCAAGCCCGAATCGGAAGCCGAGCTCGGTGCTTCCCAGGGTGGAGCCACCGCCCAGCGCCAGGGCCGACATGCACCCGAAGAACAGGGGAAACGAGAGTCGTCTCCCGGCAACCAGATAGTCCTCCTGGGTTTTCGCCAGGCGTGCGGCAAGTAGGCCGGCAAGCACCACGGCGAGAAAGTAGGCGGATATCAGCAGGTAATCGATGAGGGACAATCCAGCAACGGGGCTCACGTCAGCCTCCTTGGGTCAGCCCGCAGGCCGGAGGCAGGGTGAGACTCCAGCGCTGCGAGTGGTGCGAATTTGCACGTGCATGCGCCTGCACGACCAAGCGTGCAGGCGTTGCTGGATGGCCGCATTATATAGCCGAGCAATGCGCTCGTGCGAGTAGAATCGCTTCAAGAGGGACTACGGAATTGATCGCAATTGTGCGCCCGACCCGATGCTTCACCACGGTCGTGTGCGGTTCGGGGGATTCACTTCAAGTCGAACAGGAGGCGCCATGGTCACGGTGGCTGACATAATCGCACTTCCCGCCTTCAAATCCATCGAGCTGGTGGCTCCCTGCGACGGAGCGGCCACGCGACCGGTGCATAACGTGGGGATTCTGGACGTGTCGCCTGAGTACAACGGCTACAGCGTGTATCTTCCCGGCGAGTTTATCGTCACCAATCTGGGTTTTGCCAACGGCGATCCACAGGCTACCGAAGATGCCATCGCCGCAATAGTGGCGCGTGGCGTGTCGGCGGTGGCGATCAAGACCGTGTATGCGCCGCCCATATCGGAGCGCGTGCGAGATCTGAGCGTTCAGCATGGCGTGCCCGTGTACCTGTACGATGGTGCTTACCATGAAATGGTAGCCTATCAGGCCCTTGACCTGATTCGTCGGGACGAGCAGGAGTCCGATTGCCAGAACGCGCTCGATGATCTTCTTTCTGAGGATGATTCGGAAACCCTGCGTGACCGTCTGCACGATGTGACGGGACTGGCGTCCAGTCGTTTGATGTGCGCGGCCTTCGCGTGGGCGGCCGGGGCGCCCGACCGTTGCACGGTGCGCGCTCTGCTCGCGTTGGTGAAGGGGGAGCTGGCGGATCTGGCTCGACGGGGCGAGGGCCCCGCGCCTGCGTTCGCATGTCGTTATCACGACACCGTACTGCTGGTTGCGGGGGTGGAGCAACCGGGAGCTGCGACGCGACTTGCCTCATGGGCGCGACACTTTACCGAGGGGCACGTGAGTCTGCGATGTGGCTTGGGCGACGATTTGAGCGCGGGGGAGGGCGTGCTGAGCATCCGCCAGGCGCTTTCGCTGTGCGCATTGCATGCAGGCGACGTTCGTCCCTTTATGACCTGGGTTGATGCGGGGTTTCGGGCGTTTGCTGCGACCTCGGAGCAAAACGCGTTGATGCGTCATACGTGCATGCGATTTCAAGATCTTATTGCTCAGGAGGACGGTGCTGATGGTTCGCTTGCTGCCACGGCACGGGCCTTCGCGGCTTCCTTCGGCGATGTGAGCGAGGCGGCCGAGCGGCTGTTTCAGCATCCCAATACCGTGCGTTATCGTCTGCGCAAGCTCAAGACCGCTCTGTTGATGTCCGAGGTAACCGACCGTGAACTGGCCGCTTTTCTTACGCTTGTATTTTTGGCGGGGCCTGAGGGGCGTTTGGACCGCGAATAGGATCGGTGCTCGTCGAACCCGCGCGCCCGTTGGACTATGACGCTCATTCACAGGTTTCCGGCAAGCTGCCAGACGGCCCGTCGTCCGTGCGCCCCTTGGCTTGCCTGATGCTGGCTTGGCTGCGCTGACTTCGCATCGGAGTTTTGCGTCGGCGGTTTTCGGCTCACCCGCCGCCAGTCCGCTAGCTTTTCGACTCATCGGCCCATTGCGCTTCAGTCGGAAAGGAAAGATGCCTGTTCAAACGCCTATTGAGAGCATTCTTGGAACATCTTCCAAAAGCATGCCTTGCAATTTGTCGTTTGCTCCAATGCGGTGCCTATTGTCGCGCCCTAGCATGAAGTTGGGTTGAGGGCTTCCATTGAGGCGCGGGCGGGGATGCGGACGCGCTGTTTGCAGGTGGCGCTCAATCTGCTGGACGGGTGCAGTGGCCGTCCGCCTTCGCGCCTGCCAGGAGGGGTTGCCCCGCAGGGGGCGATGTCCGTCGAGGCCGGTCTGTTCGCCTGGATGGAAGGAGCGCACGTGAATCATTCGGTTTTCCAGGGTCGCCATCTGCTGTCAACGCGCGACTACACCAAGGATGAGCTGATGTGGTTGATTGGCTTTTCCGAGCATCTGAAGGACTTGAAGCGGCGCAGGGTGCCCCATCGCTACCTTGAGGGCAGGAACATCGCGCTGATCTTCGAAAAGACCTCTACCCGCACCCGTGCGGCCTTCACCACGGCATGCATCGACCTGGGAGCTCATCCCGAGTACCTGGGGAAGGGCGATATTCAGCTGGGAAAGAAAGAGACGGTGCTCGACACCGCTAAGGTGCTGGGCTCGATGTTCGATGGCATCGAGTTTCGCGGCTTCAAGCAGCAGCATGTGGAGGAGCTGGCCGAGCACGCAGGGGTTCCGGTGTGGAATGGTCTTACCGACCGCGAGCATCCCACGCAGATGCTGGCCGACTTCATGACCATGAAGGAGCATTTCGGCACGCTTGAGGGCCTGACGCTGGCTTATTGCGGCCAGGGGCGCAACAACGTGCAGAATTCCCTGATGATCACGGCGGCCATCCTGGGCGTGAACTACGTGAATGCCACGCCCGCCGAATTGGAGCCTGATCCCGCAGTGTTGGAGCTTGCGCAGGGTCTTGCGGCCGCATCGGGCGCGACTATCCGCGTTACCAACGACCCAGTGGATGCTGTGCGCGATGCTGATGCCGTGTACACCAACGTGTGGGCGGCCATGGGCGAGGAGGCTCATTTCGCTGAGCGTGTGCGGCTGATGAGGCCTTATCAGGTGAATGCTGAGCTGATCGCCCATATCAAGAATCCGAACTGGATCTTCTTGCACTGCCTGCCGGCCTTCCATAACGCCGAGACTGACTATGCCCGCGATATTCAGGAAAAGCATGGCATCTCGGCTATGGAGGTTACTGACGACGTGTTCTTCTGCGAGCACGCTCGCCAGTTCCAGCAGGCTGAGAACCGCATGCACACGATCAAGGCGGTCATGGCCGCATCGCTGGGCGAGCTGTACGTGCCCCGCGTGTAGGCGATGGGCTGGCGTAACCCGCACGTGTCGCTGGATCGCGTGCGGGGCGTCGGCTCTGGTCGGCTTCATGAGGGCATGCTCAGCGTTCGCCATGAGGGGCGTTGTCGCGATTTGGAGAAATCGACGGGTGGGGCGCTGGCTGATCGGTGTGCCTTGAGCGCTCTCGCTTTCGCGGACACAGTGATTGTTCTGCAGCAAAGGAGCTGTTTATGTCGAAGGATTCAAAGGAAGGAAAGGCGCAGGCGTCGCGCTTCAAGATGCCCAACACCTATGTGATCTTGTTCGCAATCATCGCATTCATCGCAGTGCTCACCTGGTTTATTCCGGGCGGGTCGTACGAGCTGAACGAAGCCGGCGAGGCCATTGCGGGCACGTACCATGCGGTTGAGTCGAATCCCCAGGGCCTGTGGGACGTGCTGATGGCCCCGGTGATCGGCATGCTGGGCTCGAAGACGATCAGCGGCGCCATCGCTATCTCGCTTACCATCCTGCTGTTCGGCAGTTTTCTTGAGATGATGGATCGCACGGGCGCGCTGAAGACCGCCATCAAACTGGTCACCGCGAAGAACCAGCGCAACATGCACATGCTGATCGCCATCCTCACTATCATCATGGCGTTCTTCGGTACGCTTGAGGGTGCCTACGAGGAGGGCATCGTGTACTTCCTCATGTTCGTGCCAGTGATTCTGGCTCTGGGTCTCGACACTGTGGTGGCGATCATGATCGTGGTGCTGGGCACGCAGATCGGCTGCTTGTCGTCGGTGGTGAATCCGTTTGCCACGGGCATCGCGTCGGGCATCGCGGGCATTTCGGCCGGCGAGGGCATGCTGGCTCGTATGGTTATGTTTGTGCTGTTCACAGGTATTGTTATTGTGATTATCTGCCGCTACGCCGACATGGTGAAGGCGCATCCCGAGCGATCGGTGCAGCACTTCCGCCGCCAGGACGATCTGCGCGAGTTCCCCGTGGCGCAGGATGAGGATCTGGCGCTTTCCGGGCGCCAGAAGGCCGCGTTGGGCGTGTTCGTGGCCACGTTCGCCATCATGATCGTCGGGCTGATTCCCTGGACGTCGCTGAATGAAGGCTGGACGTTCTTTGACGACCTGGTGACGCTGATCGGTGCTACGCCGGTGCTGCGCCAGGCGTTGGGCGTTGACATAACGCCGTTTGGCTCGTGGTACTTCCCCGAGCTGTCGATGCTGGTAATGGCAGCCACGCTGGTTATCGGTGCGGTGATGCGCTACGACATCGACTCGACGATCGATACGCTGCTGAAGGGTGCGGCGGGCCTTGTGTCTACGGCCTTTGTGGTGCCGCTGGCCCGCGGTATCCAGGTGGTGATGGACCAGGGCCAGATCACTCCGTCCATCCTTCATGCCTTCGAGTCCGCTCTGGCCAGTTTGCCTCCCGTGGCCTTCGTGATTGTGGCGCTGGCCTGCTACTTCCTGATTGCGTGCCTGATTCCCAGCTCGACAGGCCTGGCTGCTGCAACTATGGGGATCATGGGGTCGTTGTCGCAGTTCGCAGGTGTGGAAGTGTACATCATGGTGATCATCTACCTGATGGCGCTGGGTCTGGCGAAAATGATCACGCCCTGCTCGATCGTGGTAATGACCTGCACGGCCTCGGCGCATATGAGCTATGCCGACTGGGTGCGCAAGGCGGCGCCGATCGTGGCCTTGCTGTTCGCGTGTTGCTGCGTCTTCCTGTGCGTGCTGGTGCTGATCTAGGCTGCGCGCACGGTGTCCCCAGTTCGCCGATTGGTGCGCGGGGGGCCTGCGTCCTGAGCGTGAAGGATGCCCGGCCTTTCCGAGCTTGGCCCAGCGCGCCTTACGAGCAGAGGGCGCCGTGGCTGATTTCCGGCGAGTAAGAAAGAACTTGTTTGATCAATAGAAAGGAAGACCATCATGTCTGACAGCAAGGTGTACGTATCGAATGCAACCAATCCGCTGAAGAAGGTGATGATGTGCTCGCCTCAGCACTACACCTTCAATGACATCAATGTGATTACTGCTGAGTGGATGAAGAAGGGCGATCAGGAGAAGAACGAGGTGATGGTTGCTGAGTGGCGGACGCTGGTGGATGCCTATAAGGCTCATGGCATCGAGGTGGTCGAGGTTGATCCCGACCCAGCGTTTCAGGTGATGACCTTTGCGCGCGATTATGGGTGCATGGTGCGCGAAGGTGCGGTGATCGGACATTTCAGGCATCCGGTTCGCCAGGTGGAGGCCGCAGCCTACGAAGCCAAGCTGAAGGAGATGGGCGTGCCTATCGTCGCGCGCGTGAACGCGGGCTGCATGGAGGGTGGCGACTTCTGGATGATTGACGACCATACTCTGGCGTTCGGTCAGGTCGATCGCACTGACCAGGCGGGTGTGGACAACCTGCGTGACCAGCTTGAGAAATTCGGCTACACCGTGGTGGGCGTGCCGTGCCCGCCTGACAATCTGCATCTTGACATGGTGTTCAAT
Source organism: Berryella wangjianweii (assembly GCA_013201155.1). Lineage (GTDB taxonomy): Bacteria > Actinomycetota > Coriobacteriia > Coriobacteriales > Eggerthellaceae > Berryella > Berryella wangjianweii. The sequence goes on from CP053716.1 coordinate 1,724,973, forward strand.
ATCGTTGCCCCGCAGGTGGCCTTGGCCTGCATCGAGCAGCTGCCTTATAACTTCCTGCAGATGCTGCGTCGCCGCAATTTTGAGCTGATTCCCGTAGCCAGCCAGGACGTGTTCAAGCACGGCTGCAACGTGCAGTGCATCGGCGGCGGCAAGGTGGTGGCGATTGAGAAGAACAAGCACATCAACGACAAGATGCGCGCACTGGGCCTTGAAGTGATCGACGTGCCGCTTGACCAGATTCTGCATGCGGGCGGCGGCCCTCACTGCCTCACGCAGCCTATCGAGCGTCCCTAGCGTCCTATCCTACGCAGCTCCTGAGTGTTTTCATCATGGTTATGCGACGGAGGATGGTTTCGGCGGCGTTTCGCTCACCCCGCGCCAGGTTGGTCTCCCGGCATCTGGCGCAGTGGCGGTTCGCCCGTGTCTGATTCCCTGCATGCGACGCAGGCGGGCGTCGTCATGACGAGTAGGTTGGCGAGCGCGGAAGCGTGCGTGGGCGGGGCTTGCAGAGCCGTCGCATTGCCCCAGAGATGCACGAACGCACGCCCTTGGGATACACGACGTCGCGTTGCTGCATGGGCGCTCTGACGTGCGGTCGCGCTTTGATTCATACAAGAAGGAGGAGACCGTGAAGGTACTGATAAGTGATTTCCCGGATAGCATGATGCCTGATCACAGCCTTGAAAGCGCTACGCTGAGAAAGGGACTGGGACCCGACCTTCAGATCGAGGTGCTGCCTTATGCGAAGGATGAGCGCGAGCGGTTTCTGAGCAGCCTGAGTGATGCGGATGCGTTGCTGACGGCGTTCGTTCCGATTGACGAGGAGGCGCTGAAGCGGGCGTCACGCTTGAAAGTGATTGCGATCAACGCCACGGGATACGATAACGTTGATCTCGCTGCGGCCACGGCTCGCAATGTGGGTGTGTGCCCCGTGGGAGAGTACTGCACGTGGGATGTGTCCGAGGCGGCGATCGCTTATATGTTCGCCTTGAACAAGGGTCTGAAGTCGTATCAGCGACAGATTGAGGGAGAGCACCGTTGGGATTACGCCGGCGTGTCTGCGCAGCCGCGCATGCAGGACCAGACCCTGGGAATCGTGGGCTTTGGGAAAATCGGCAGATGCACGGCTGAAAAGTGCCGAGATTTGGTGGGCCGCGTCATTGCCTGCGATCCGTATGTGGCTGAGGGCGAGTTTTCGGCGCGCGGCGTTGAGAAGGTGGACGCTGAGCGGATTTTCGCTGAAGCTGACATCATCGTGAATCATATGAATCTGAACGAGACGAACCATGGCTTTTTCAACGAGGCGGCTTTTGCGCGCATGGAGCGTCATCCTCTGTTGATCAATCTTGGACGTGGTTTGTGCGTGAATGAGAATGACCTGGTAAAGGCTTTGGATAGCGGACAGATTCGGGCTTTTGGCGCTGACGTACTGTATGACGAGACGCCGAAGCTGGACGGGCATCCGCTGGTGGGTCGCGACAACGTGATCATCACGCCCCACTCGGCGTTCTACTCCACGTCGTCCATGCGCGATTTGCAGGTGCTGTCGTGCCGCAACATCGTGAACTACATGCAGGGTCATCGCGACAAGCTGTTCAAGCTGGTGAACGAGGCCGTCGTAGTGCGTCCCAGCGCGCAGGGCTGATTCGCCCTCAGCCGATAGCGCGTTCGAGATCGATGGATGACGGGGTGGCCGCACACGTGTGGCTTGCGCGTCGCTTTTGCGGTAGGCTGGCCGCGAGGGGCACCGCCCCTCGCGGCGCATACGCCGTGAGTCTGACGAGGGGGGATGGTTGTGAATCGCATCCAGGTCAAGCGCGTGTACGACCCTGCCGAACCCACCGACGGCTACCGCATGCTGGTGGACCGCCTGTGGCCGCGCGGTATGCGCAAGGATGCGCTGCCGCTGGACGAATGGGCGAAGGACCTGGCCCCGTCGTCCGACCTGCGCCGCGCCTGGCATGACGGCGACATCCCTACCGACGAGTTTCAGCGCGCTTATGCGGGTGAACTGGACGGGTCGGACGCCTTGATACGCCTGTACGGTCATATTCTGGAGGGCCCGGTGACGCTGCTGGTGGCCACGCGCTCGCCGGAAGCTTCGCACGCCCATGTGACCGTGGATGCGCTTGAGCGTCTGTTTCGTCAGCGCGCCATGCGCCACCAGGGAGGCCCCCCTGGTGAGCGGGTTAGGCTTGTGGGGCGTATTGAGTAAGCGTGTTCGGAGCCCCTGGCTGATCGATGTTGGCTCCGATCGTTCGCCTCGACTGCCAACCTGCGCTGCTGCATGGGTGCAGCAGCGTGGTGTGCCTTACGGCCTCGCTCGGTGCTCTTGAGTGGCGTCCCCGAACCTGCCCCGTAGATGCAAAAAAAGGCCACGGGCGAACCCGTGGCCTGTGTGTATGGTGGTCGCTACAGGATTTGAACCTGTGACCCCCGCCGTGTGAAGGCGATGCTCTCCCGCTGAGCCAAGCGACCATGCAACGTTGTTCCCAACGCGTTTGGCTATTCTAGCGGCAACGGAGCCCGCGCGCAAGCCGTCGTTTCGCATGCATCCAGAATTCTCCTTCGGCCAACCGCTATACTGAGCCTCGCATCGTCTACTGCGAGAGGAACCGTCATGTCCGATACCTTCGAAGCAAGCAGAAAGCGCTCTGATGACATTCGCGCCGACCTGCCTATCAATCCCCAGAACTACACCATGCTGACGGGCGATCGGCCCACGGGCCGGCTGCATCTGGGGCATTACTTCGGCAGCATCCTCAACCGCGTGGCCCTGCAGAACCTGGGCGTTACCACGTATGTGCTGATCGCCGACTACCAGGTGATCACCGACCGCGACACCACGGCCAACATCCAGGACAACGTGTACAACATGGTGATGGACTACCTGGCCGCAGGCATCGACCCGGCCCGTACGCCGATCTTCGCGCATTCGGCGGTCCCCGAGGCCAACCAGCTGATGCTGCCCTTCCTGTCGCTGGTCAGCGAGGCCGAGCTTCAGCGCAATCCCACGGTGAAGGCCGAGCAGGAGGCCTCGGGCCACGCGCTCACGGGCCTGCTGCTTACCTATCCGGTGCATCAGGCCTGCGACATCCTGTTCTGCAAGGGCAACATCGTGCCGGTGGGGAAGGACCAGCTGCCCCACATCGAGCTGACGCGCCTGATCGCCCGCCGTTTCAACGAGCGCTACGGGGCCGTGTTCCCCGAGCCCGAGGGCGTGCTGTCCGACGCCATCGAGATTCCCGGCCTTGACGGACGCAAGATGTCGAAGAGCTACGGCAACTCGATCATGCTGGGCGCCACCCCGGAGGAAACGGCGAAGCTGATCAAGAAGTCCCAAACCGACTCGGAGCGCACCATCACGTTCGACCGCGAGAACCGTCCGGGCGTGTCGGCGCTGCTGACCACCGCAGCCCTGTGCACGGGTCGTACCGAGGAGGACATTGCGGCCGAGATCGGCGAGGCGGGCGCGGGTGCGCTGAAGCGCTACGTTACCGAGAGCGTGAACGACTATCTGGAGCCGCATCGTGCCCGTCGCGCTCAGTACGAGTGCGACCTGGACTACGTGCGCGATGTGCTGAACGAGGGCAATCGCCGCATGAGCCAGATCGCGCGCGAGACGCTGGCTGAGGTGCGCGAGGCCATGGGGATGGTGTACTAGGCGCCTGGCTTCACCGGGCGAGCGCCTGTCGCCCGCGGCCTTCAGTGCTTTGATGCGGGCCCTAGGAATGCGGGTCCCAGGATCTGCCTTGCGAACGACCCTTCGGGGTCGTTCGCCGTTGTGCGGTCGCGACTCCCTGCGGCCGACGGCGCAGGTGTCGGAGTCGCCGGGGGTTGGGCCTGGCGCCGGACCCCGCCATCGCCGCCTGGGCAAGCGGGCCTGCGCACGTTTTTCTTTTTCGCTAATGAACCTCTATAATGGCGTTGTCGAAGCGCTACTTCTGCGCGCGCTTCCCTTTCTGCAAGGGCCATCATCGCCCGTCATCGTATCGGTACATCGTACTCGCATGTCTTCGCGCGCCAGGGAGCCGCATTCTGCTGACCGGTTCTCGCTTCGCGTGCGTGCCCTCGCATCGCACGCTGCAAGCGCGATGTCGCGTGAAGAACTGCGAACCCATGCAAGGAGACACCCTATGGATTCTTCCTCCAAGGAGCGCATCGTCCTCGCCGGATGCGGCGTGCTTGCCGTGGCGGTCATCATCGCGCTTGCCGCCGCCGGCAACCCGGCGAACATGGCGATCTGCGCAGCGTGCTTCATCCGCGACTTCGCCGGCGGACTCATGCTTCATCAGGCGGCCCCGGTTCAGTATCTTCGTCCCGAGATCATCGGCATCATCGTGGGCGCTTTCATCATGTCCATTGCCGGACGCGAGTACAAGGCGCGTGCGGGCTCGTCGTCGGTCACGCGCTTCGCTCTGGGCTTCATCATGTCCATCGGCGCTCTGATCTTCCTGGGCTGCCCGCTGCGTATGGTGCTGCGCATGGCCGCAGGCGACCTGAACGCCTGGGTGGGCCTGGTCGGCTTTGCCGCCGGCATCGCGGTTGGCGTGCTGCTGCTAAGGAAGGGCTTCTCGCTGGGCAAGGCCGAGCCTTCGCCCCGCAAGACCGACGGCTACATTCTGCCGGCGATCATGACGGTGCTGTTCATCCTGTCGGTGACCACCTCGCTGTTCGCGGTGTCGGCTGAGGGGCCGGGCAGCATGCATGCTCCGGTGGCTCTGTCGATCGTGGGCGGCTTGGCCTTCGGCGCCCTCTCGCAGCGCTCGCGCCTGTGCTTCGCAGGCGGCCTGCGCGACGTGGTGGTTGCCCGCGACTTCGCCGGCTTCATCGTCATCGGCATCATCTTCGTGGGCGTGCTTGCGTACAATCTGATCACGGGGCACTTCAACCTGGGCTTCGCGGGTCAGCCGATCGCTCACACCGAGGCGCTGTGGAACATCCTGGGCCTGTTCATCGTGGGTCTGGCCGCCACCATGCTGGGTGGCTGCCCCCTGCGTCAGATGGTGCTGGCCGGCACGGGCTCGTCCGATGCCGCGATCACCTTCCTGGGCATGCTGATCGGCGCGGCGTTCGCGCACAACTTCGCCATCGCGGCCTCGCCCAAGGGCGTGGGCCTGGCGGGCCAGGTGATGACCGTGACCTGCATCGTGGTGCTGTTCGCCATTGCTGCGATCAACATCAAGCGCGGCGAAGAGTAACCGCGCGAGCTTCGCATAATAGCGCGGTCGTTCGGCTGTGCTGAGCGAAGAAGGCGGGTCCCGCAGGCGCCGGGTGCGCACGCGGGGCCCGCTTGCGTGATGTCGCGTGATGCCGAGTTCTTCCGTGCCCGGTATGATCGCAGGGATGCCTCGCGTGCGACCCCGCGTGGGGCGGAGGTCCGGCGTCGCTTTCGACAGGCAGGAGAAGTCCCTTGGCTCTTTTCAGGCGATCGCAGAACCGCGCGGCCTCGCAGCGGCAGCTGCAGGCCCCGCGTGAGCTGCGGGCAGCGCAGGATCGGTCCTCTCGGATGCCGCGGGCACCGCAGGAGGGGGCTCCCGTTGACGCAGGGACCCCCGTTGACGCGACGCTCGCCCGCACGCAGCCCCCTGCGCCATCGCGTGCCGTCGCTGCGGACGCCGCGGCCCACAGCATCGTCGTGATCACCTTCCATACCCATACCGACGCCATCGCCTGTCAGGCGGCTTGCAAGGCGGCGGGCGTGGAGGGCAGGCTGGTCACCATCCCGCGCGACCTGTCGGCGGGCTGTGGCTACGCGTGGCGCTGTGCGCTCGATCAGCGCGCGGAATCCGAACGGGTGCTTGCCGATGCCGGCATCGAGGTGGAGGAGCTCCACGTGATCGCGCGCCGCTAGACGCCGGTTCGCCCAGGTACGGAGCTGTGGCTGGACGGCGATTCGCCACGGTGCGGCCCTCCGCGTGCGGCCTCCTGCGGCTTGGCAACCCTCCGGCTTCCTTCCTGAAAAGATCCTTGCGTTGCCCTGCGTTTTCGCTATAATCATCACTTGCGTTGCATGGGCACGCTTATTCCTCGGTAGCTCAACGGCAGAGCATTCGGCTGTTAACCGAAGGGTTGTAGGTTCGAATCCTACCCGGGGAGCCAGAAACTGGATTTCCGAACCGCATCAAGCGTCAGCCTGAGCGGTTCGGATTTTTTATGCGCGCACGCGCTTGGCCTCAGGGCTGCGCGTGCGAATAACATCGCAGGTCAACCTCTTATTCGAGGGCTTGCGCGGCATCAGGAGGCAGTCGCTTGTGATAATGCAGCTAGAGCGCATCGCCAAGTCGTTCGGTGGACGCGTGCTGTTCCAGAACGTCAACCTGCGCCTTGAGGCGTACGACCGCCTGGCCCTGGTGGGCCCCAACGGTGCGGGGAAGACCACCTTGCTGCGCATCGTGTCGGGTCAGGAGGATGCCGACGAGGGCAAGGTGGTGCTGGCTAAGGGAGCCCAGCTGGGCTACCTTGAGCAGGAGGCCATCGAGATGGCCGATCGCCCGCTGTTCGAAGAGGTCATGTCGTCGCAGGTGGAGATTCTCGAAGCCGAGCGCCGCCTGGCTCGCCTGGAGGCCGAGCTGGGCGAGAGCCCCACGCAGCAGCAGCTGGACGCCGCCGGGCGCGCGCGCGACGCGTACGAGAACCTGGGCGGCTACACCATCGAGTCGAAGGTGCGCAGCGTGCTGTTCGGCCTGGGTTTCGGCGAAGGCGACATCAAGCGCTCCACCACCGAGTTCTCGGGTGGCTGGCAGATGCGCATTGCGCTGGCCAAGCTGCTGGTGCGCAACCCCGAGGTGCTGCTGCTGGACGAGCCCACCAACCACCTCGACCTGGAAAGCGTGAAGTGGCTCGAGGGCTTCCTGCGCGGCTACGCCGGCTGCGTGGTGGTGGTCAGCCACGACCGCGCCTTCATGGACAACATGGTCGATCGCGTGGCCGAGATCGACCAGGGCCAGGTAACCTTGTACAAGGGCAACTACTCGGCCTTCCTGCGTCAGCGCGACGAGCGCATCGAGCGCCTGCGTCAGGAGCAGCGGCGCCAGCTTGAGGAGATGGCCCACCTGCAGGAGTTCATCGAGCGCTTCGGCGCCAAGGCCACCAAGGCCAAGCAGGCTCAGGATCGCGAGCGCAAGCTGCAGCGCCTGAAGGAGAACCTGATCGTGCTGCCGGAGGAGCGCAAGACCGTGCGCTTTCGCTTCCAGCAGCCGGCGCGCACGGGCGACGAGGTGGTGCGGGCGCGGGGGCTGGCCAAGCGCTACGGCGGTCATGTGGTGTACGACGGCGTGGACTTCAACGTGTACCGCGGTCAGAAGATCGCCCTGGTAGGACCTAATGGCGCGGGAAAATCAACCCTGCTGAAGATGATTGCCGGCGTTCTTGACCCCGATGCGGGCTCGATTGAATACGGCGCGCATGTCACCAAAACGTACTATGCCCAGCATCAGCTCGAAGAGCTGGGCGCGGGCAACACGGTGTTCGAGGAACTCGATCGCGTGGCTCCTTCGTGGAGCATCTCGCAGGTGCGCAGCCTGCTGGGCGCCTTCCTGTTCAAAGGCGACGACGTCAGCAAGAAGGTGAGCGTGCTGTCGGGTGGCGAGAAGGGCCGCCTGGCCCTGGCCAAGATGCTGGTGGCGCCGCGTCCGCTGCTGTGCCTGGACGAGCCCACCAACCATCTGGATATTGCCAGCGCCGACGTGCTAGAGCAGGCTCTGCGCCAGTTCGAGGGCACGATCATCCTGATCACCCACGACCGGCACCTCATTCGCGGGGTGGCGAACCGCATCGTGGAGGTGGTGGACGGAAGGATCACCGACTACGCCGGCGACTACGATTACTATCTTGAGAAGACGGGTCAGCTGGGGGAGGGCCCATCCGACGCGCCCGCACCTCGCTCCCCGTCGGGCGGGCGCACCGTCACGCAGGCGGGTGCGGGGGGCAAGGCAGGTGCGACCGGCGCTACCGGCACGGCCGGCGCCGCGCAGGCCGCCGCTGCGTCCTCGCCTGCGCCTTCGGGCTACAAGACCAAGGAGCAGAAGCGCCGCGAGGCCGAGGCCCGCAATCGCGCCTATGCGGCCCTGAAGGGCCAGCGCAAGCGCCTTGAGCAGCTGGACGCCCAGCTGGAGCGCGATAACGCCCGCATGGCCGAGCTTCTGGCCAAGCTGGCCGATCCCGAGTTCTACGTGAACGAGGATGCCACGTCGGACGCGGTGGCCGAGCACGCGCGTCTGAAGGCGCGCATCGACGCAGCCGAGGAGGAGTGGTTCGACCTGAACCAGCAGATCGAGGACGAGCTGGCCCGGCAGAAGAGCGCCCTGTCGTAGGCGAGGTCCGTTGGCGGCGAGGCGCGTCTTGCGGGCGGGCGCTTCGAGGCAGGCGCCCTAGGCCTCTCCCGCCATCTTGGGCACGAGGACCTCGGCTGTCGCGGGCTCGCTTGGCCCTGCGCCCTGCAGCGCGCGGCGCTTCTGCAGCCATGCCGGCAGCACCTCGGCTATCAGCACGCTCGCGAATATCAGCGCGAAGCCGGCCAGCAGTCGCCCGGTGAGCTGCTCGGCCCCCATGATCACGCTGAACACCACGCCGAACACCGATTCGAAGGTGAGGATCAGCGACGCCGTGGCCGGCGCCAGTCGGGACTGCGCCACGTTCTGCAGCAGCAGTGCCACGGTGGTGGCGAACACGGTGAGATAGGCCACGGTGGCCAGGTCGGACGCCTCAAGCACGCTCCACGTGGGCATGGGCTCGCTGATCAGGGCCACGGTGAGGCCGCAGACCCCCACGCCGGCGAACTGCCACATGGTCAGCACGTAGGGATCGCAGGCGCGGGTGAAGCGCGCCACCAGCACGATGTGCAGGGCGAAGAACAGCGCGCCTGCCAGCGTGAGCGCGTCTCCCGTGCTGATGCCCACGCCGCCGCCCAGGCCGATCAGCCCCACGCCCGCCAGAGCGCATGCAGCGCCCATCAGGCTGTAGCGGGTGGGGCGACGCCGCAGGGTCGCCCAGGCTAGGAACGGCACGATCACGCAGTACGTGGCGGTGAGGAAGGCGTTCTTGCCGGGGGTGGTGTCGGTGATGCCCCATGTCTGCAGGTAGTAGGCGCAGAACAGGGCCAGGCCGCAGGCCAGGCCCGCGCGAACGGTGCCGCGGTCCAGGTACAGCGCGCGCCGCTTCAGAAAGCACACGGCAAGGACTGCCGTTGCGCAGGTGAACCGTATTCCCACCAGCCACGATGGCGGCACTGCGGCGGTTACGTCCTTCACCAGCACGAAGGTGCTGCCCCAGATCAGGGTTGCAGCCACAAGCAAAGCGTAGGGGCGCATGGCGTCGGCGTCCTTTCGGTGGGCGGTCGGCCGTTCGGCACACGACGTCGGGTCGATGCCGTTCCGGCGCGATTTACGTGGGGAACAGGTGCGAACCAGCATGGGGCATCCGCCCCCTTTGCTACAATGTCGAAGCCGACCGTTCAACGAAAGGACACGTAATCATGAACATTGTGTTGCTGGGAGCGCCGGGAGCAGGCAAGGGAACGCAGGCTGCCAAGCTGGTGGAGGAGTTCGGTACCCCTCATATCTCCACGGGCGACATGCTTCGCGCTGCGGTGAAGGCCGGGACTCCTCTGGGCACGAAGGCCAAGTCGTTCATGGACGCCGGCGAGCTGGTGCCCGACGAGGTGATCATCGGACTGGTTACCGAGCGCCTTCAGGATCCCGACACCCAGGCGGGCTTCATTCTGGACGGCTTCCCCCGCACCTCGGCTCAGGCCGTGGCCCTCGACGCCGAGCTGGCCAAGCTTGAGCGTCCCTTGGACGCCGCGCTGCTGGTGGACGTCGATTTCGAGGTCATCATCAAGCGTCTTACCTCGCGTCGCATGTGCCGCGACTGCGGTTTCATCGGGTCCAGCGACCATGCCTCCTGCCCTTCGTGCGCAGGTGAGATGTACCAGCGCGACGACGACAACGAGGCCACGGTGCGCAACCGTCTGAGCGTGTACGAGCGCTCCACCGCTCCGCTGATCGACTACTACCGCGGCTGCGACCTGCTGGTGTCGATCGACGGCGATCGCGATGTGGACGAGGTGTACGCTGACGTGAAGAGGAACCTGGGCCTGTAGGCCCGCATCCGCGCGTCCCCGCGGCGCGCCCTGCCCCGCAGGTCCTTGGGTCCTGCGGGGCATCGTCCTTTAGGCATCGGATCGAAGGAGCGCCGTACCGTGAACATCATCGTTACCGACGATTATGCGTCGATGAGCAGGCAGGCAGCCGACGTGATCGCCGGGTGCATCGCCGAGACCCCGTCGTGCGTGCTGGGCCTGGCCACCGGCTCCACGCCGATCGGCCTGTACCGGAGCCTGGTTGAAAGGGTGCGCGCAGGCAAGCTGAGCTTTCGCGACGTGACTACGTTCAACCTCGACGAGTATCGCGGCCTTCCCGCCACGCATGAGCAGAGCTACCGTCACTTCATGCAGACCCACCTGTTCGACCACGTGGACGTCAATGCGGATGCCACGCACGTGCCTGATGGAGCGAATCCCAGCCACGAGCAGGTGTGCGCCGAGTACGAGCAGCGCATCAGCGATGCCGGCGGCATCGACCTGCAGCTGCTGGGGCTGGGGCACAACGGCCACATCGGATTCAACGAGCCCGACGACCACTTTGCCGTGAACACGCACCTGGTGCGCCTGCACGAGCGCACGATTCAGGCCAACAGCCGCTTGTTCGACCACATCGACGAGGTGCCGCGCGAGGCCTACACCATGGGCGTGGGCACGATCATGCGGGCTGCGCGCATCCTGGTGGTGGCAAGCGGCGCCGACAAGGCGCAGATCGTGCGCGACGCCTTCTTCGGTCCGGTGACGCCGCAGGTGCCGGCCTCGGTGCTGCAGCTTCACCCGTACGTTACCGTGATCGTCGATGAGCAGGCGGGCGCCCTATGCGTGTAACGGGAGGGCGGGTCTTCCACGAAGGGCGGTTCATCCCGGCTACGCTGAGCATCGAGAACGAGCGCTTCACGGCAATCGAGCCTGTGGATCCGCAGAAAGCCGCGGCTGAGGGTTCGTCTACAGCCGCGATGGTCGGCGATGCGACCGTCGCCCAGAACCGTGCTCACGGCGACCTGGCGGCTGACGGCTTGCTGGTGATTCCCGGTCTGATCGACGTGCATTTCCACGGCTGCATGGGACACGATTTCTGCGAGGGAACCGCCGAGGCCCTGCATGCCATCGCGCGCTATGAGGCGTCGCGTGGCGTGACGGCTCTGTGCCCCACTACCATGACCTTCCCCGAGGACCTGCTGGGACGCGTGATGGATGCCGCCCGCACGTTCGACGCCGCCGCGGACGAGGCCGCGTTCGTGGGCATCAACATGGAGGGCCCCTTCATCTCGCACGGCAAGATCGGCGCTCAGAACCCCACGTACGTGACCCCTTGCGACGCGGCCCTGTTCCGTCGCCTGCAGAAGCGCGCAGGGGGCTTGATCAAGATCGTGGACATCGCCCCCGAAGAGCCGGGTGCCCTTGAGTTCACGCGCGAGGTGGCCGACGAGGTGCGCGTGTCGGTGGCTCACACCTGCGCGAACTACGACCAGGCGCGTGCGGCCTTCGAGGCCGGCGCCAACCATGTCACGCATCTGTGCAACGCCATGGCCCCGCTGCATCACCGGGACCCCGGCCCCATCGCCGCGGCCTTCGACGCTCTGCACGTGATGGTGGAGCTGATCTGCGACGGGGTGCATATCCATCCCGCCATGGTGCGCGCCCTGTTCGCCCTGTTCGGCGATGATCGCATCATGCTGATCAGCGACACCATGGAGGCCGCGGGCCTTACCGACGGCTCGTACGAGCTGGGAGGCCAGGAGGTGTCGGTGAAGGGCAACCGCGCAACGCTTGCCAGCGGAACCCTGGCAGGCAGCGTGACCGACCTGATGGGCTGTCTGCGCACGGCAGTGCGCGACATGGGCGTGCCGTTGGAGACCGCGGTGCGCGCCGCCGCGCTGAATCCCGCTCGCGCCTTGGGAATCGACCATGAGCGCGGCGCGATCGCGCCCGGCATGATCGCCGATGCCGTTGTGCTGGACGAGCAGCTGAACGTGCGTCACGTGATCGTGCGCGGCCGGCTGCTGGCATAGAGGCGACCGCGCACGGGGCCGTCGGCGTCGGGGACAGCCCCAGATGCAGTCCCGGCCTTAGCGCATGCCCTCCACGAACCACGAGGTGATCGACGTGGGATGCGTGATCGCCGTGCCCACGACCACGGCCCACGCGCCTGCCTCGCGCGCCTCGCGCGCGTCCTGGGGACTGTGCACGCGCCCCTCGCACACCACGGGCATGGCGGGGAACTCCCGGCAGGCGGCGCGCAGCAGCTCAAGGTCGGGGCCGTCTGCCGCCGTGCAGTCGATTGCGGCGACGCCGTGCGACAGCGTGGTGGACACCAGATCGGCCCCTGCAGCTGCGGCGCGGCGGATGTCGTCTAGGGTGGCGCAGTCGGCCATCACCAGCGTGTCGCAGCAGGAACGCAGGTCAGCCACGGTTTGTGCGAAGGTGCGCCCGTCGGGTCGCGGGCGATCCGTGGCATCGATGGCCACGATGTCGGCCCCTGCGCTCACGCAGGCCATCGCGTGACGCAGGGTGGGGGTGATGTACACGCCCTCATGCCCTTCCTTCCACAGGCCGATCACGGGCACCTCCACGCGCCCCTTGATCGCAGCGATGTCGGCAAGGCCCTGACAGCGGATAGCACCCGCTCCGCCCAGCTCGGCGGCGCGCGCTATCTGAGCCATCGTCTCGGGGTGGCGCATCGGCTCGCCCACGTAGGCTTGGCAGCTGACGATCAGCGCGCCCTTCAGCTGCTCGATCACAGATGAGCTCATGAGCGAGGCTCCTTCCTATTCTCCGGCCAAAGCAACCGGGTCGAACGACAGCGCCAGGGCGTCCAGCAGGTTCTCGGCCGCTCCAACCAGCGGCGCGGCGCTGCCCAGCTGTCCTTCCACGATCGGGGTGGACTTCAGGGGCTCAAGCGCCTGTTGGGCGAAGCCGCGGTCGATCGCCTCGCGCCACAGGGGCCCCGCGTTCACGACGGTTCCCGACAGCACCACGGCCTGGGGGTCCAGGATGTTGCACCACGAGCCGATGGCCTGCCCCAGCGCCTCTCCGCAGAAGCTCAGCGTTTCGCAAGCGCGCTGCTCGCCTGCGTACGCGCGCCGCGCCACCTCGTCGCCCATGCAGGTGCGGTCGATCGGGTCTCCCGGCCTCACCTGCTGGTAGCGTTGCACCAGCGCGGTTCCCGAGGTGATCGACTCCGCATGGCCGTGCGCGCCGCATGCGCACTCCAGGTTCCCGGCTTGGTGATGAAGGCTGTGGCCCAGGTGCCCGGCAACGCCGTTGAATCCGCGAATCACGTTCCCCTTCAGGATGTACGCCCCGCCCAGGCCGGTGCCGATGCCTACCAGCAGGCAGCTCTCAAGGTCGGTGGCGGCGCCGAAGCGGGCTTCCCCCAGGGCGTGCGCGTGCACGTCGCTCATGTTGGTAGCCTGCACGCCGAAGCGCTTGGCCAGGTGGCGTGCGACGGGCTGGCCCGTCCAGCCGGGCATGATGCCGTTGGCGTAGGCGATGTCGCCGGTGCGCGGGCTCACCACGCCGGCCGTGGCGCAGCCGATACCCGCCAGGGGCGTGGGAGCGGCTTCCATCAGCTGGGCCACCACGTGGGTCATCGATGCCAGCACGGCGTCGCCGCCGCGCTCAGGCTCGGAGGGAACCGAGGTGGCGCCCTCCACGCGCGGACGTGCGTCGGGGTCGTCGTAGCGCACGATGGCGCCGGCGATCTTGGTGCCGCCCACATCGACGGCCACCACCGAGAACGGATAGCTGAAGAATCCGCGCATCAACGGCATGGGGTTCCTCTCAACGAATGCGGGGGAGGGCGGTCGCGCGCGGTGCGCTTCTCGCCGGCCGTCCTCCCGTCGGGGCAGGCTACGAGCGCAGGGGAGCGTCAGGCTCCATCAGGCCGCAGTCCTTCAGGATCTTCACGATCGAGGCCACGTCGTCGCCTTCCAGGGCATCGACAGGCTCGCGCATCTGGTTCGTGTTGAACACGCCCAGCTGCCACAGGGCCGTCTTGAAGGCGCCCACGCCGGCTCCGAAGCCCACGGTGGCCGCCACGTTGCGCACGATGAACATCAGACGCGCCAGGTGGTCCTGAATCTGCCTCACGCGCTCCCAGTCGCCTGCCTGGTAGGCGCGCCACTGCTCCACGTAGCTGTGCGGGTCCAGATTTGCCAGGCCCGGCACCGAGCCGTCAGCGCCGCTCATGTAGGCGCCGTCCACCACCACCTCGTGGCCGGTGAACAGCTGCAGCGGGTGGCCGGCGTCCTCGTTCTGCAGGCACAGCCAGCGGAACGACACGTCATCGCCCGACGAGTCCTTCACGCCCTGCAGCACGCCCTCCGTGCCAAGCTTCACCAGCATCGAGGGGTCCAGCTTGGTGTGAACGCACACGGGCAGGTCGTAGGCGAACAGCGGCAGGTCGGTGTTCTCGCGAATCACGCGGAAGTGCCGCTCGTTCTCGCGCGGGCCGCCCAGAGCGTAGAAGGGCGCGGTGGCCACCAGTCCGTCAACGCCGAAGGCCTCGGCACGCTTGGCCTGGTCGATCACGCGCAGCGTTTCCATGTCGATGATGCCGGCCAGCACGGGCACGCGGCCGTCCACCATGGCCACGGCCTCCTGCAGCACGTGATAGCGCTGCGCGTCGGTGAGGAAGGCCACCTCTCCGCTCGATCCCAGGAAGAACAGGCCGTCAACCCCGGCGTCGATCATGCGGTTGATGGTGCGCCCGAAGGCCACCAGGTCGATCTGACGATTTTCGTCAAGGGGGATAACGACGGGGGGTATAACGCCCTTGAACTGCGGCTGGCTCATCATTCCTCTTTCCGTTGGGTGGGCTCGGCGTTCAGCCGGCGCCCCCGCCAATACAGTAGGGGCGCTTATGCGGGTTGAATTCTAGCGGAGTAGGCTGGCGTCGGGGTGAAGCAGCGATGGAGCTGCGCCCAGCAGCAGCTTGGTGTAGTCATCCTGCGGGTTGTCGAACACCTCGGCGGCGGTTCCGCGTTCTACGGCCTCGCCTTTGTTCATCACCACGATGCGGTCCGAGATGTAGCGCACCGTTTGGATGTCGTGGCTGATGAACACCATCGACAGGCTCAGTTCGCGCTTCAGGTCCATCAGCAGGTTCAGGATCTGGGCGCGCACCGACACGTCAAGGGCGCTGGTAGGCTCGTCGGCGATGATCGCGTCGGGCTTCAGAGCCAGGGCGCGCGCGATGGCCACGCGCTGACGCTGGCCGCCCGACAGCTGGCCCGGAAGGGCGTCCAGCACCGATGAGGGCAGGCCCACCATGCCGATCAGCTCCTTCACGCGGCTGCGCTGCTCGGCCGAGCTGCCCACCTTGTGCACGCGCATGGGGTCCATCAGCTGGTCGCTGACGGTCATGCGGGCGTTCAGAGCGGTTGCGGGGTCTTGGAACACCACCGAGATCACGCGTCCGATATGACGTCTCATCTCGGCAGAGCGCTTCGTCACGTCGTCACCCTTGAAGTACACGTGGCCGCTGGTGGGCGACTGCAGGCCGCACATCACGTTGGCGGTGGTGGACTTTCCGCAGCCCGACTCGCCGACGATGCCCAGCGTCTCGCCGCGACCCAGCTTCAGCGACAGGTGGTTCACCGCCTGCACGCGGTTGGGGCGCAGCAGCGAGCCTGTGCGGGTTTTGAAGGTGACGCAGATGTCGTCAAGGAAGATCAGCGGGGTCTCGGTGGAGCCCTGCTGCGAGGCGGTTACCTTGCTCATCGGCTCTGGTCTCCTTTCAGGTGGGGCTCGATGCCCAGACGCGCCAGCTCGCTATCGGGAAGCTCCGCGTAGTAGTGATCGGTGCCGGGCACCTGCTTGATGGCGGGGCGAATGGGCGACACCTTGTCGGGATGGCTCGAGCGGGGGGTGAAGCGGTCGCCTTCGGGGAAGTCCTTCGGCGAGGGCACCGATCCGGGCACCTGGTGCAGGCGCGCGCCGCCCGCCTCGATCGACAGCACCGAGCCCAGCAGGCCGCGGGTGTACTCGTGGATGGGGTGGCACAGGATGTCGCTGACCGGGCCCTGCTCAACCACCTGACCGGCGTACATGACGGTGATCGAGTTCGCCACCTCGGCCACCAGGGCCAGGTCGTGGCTCACGAACACCATCGCGAAGCCCAGCTCCTTCTGCAGTTTGTTCAGCAGGTCGATCACCTGCTTCTGCACGGTCACGTCAAGGGCGGTGGTGGGCTCGTCGGCGATGATCACCTTCGGGTCGCGGGTCAGCGCCATGGCGATCAGCACGCGCTGACGCTGGCCTCCGGAAAGCTCGTGCGGGTACGAGTCGAGGGTGCGCTTGGGATCCAGGCCCACCAGCTCAAGCAGCTCCTCGGCCGAGCGGGTGCCGCCGCGCGAGGTCAGTTGCTTCATCTGCGCGCGGATCAGCATCGAGGGATTCAGCGACGACAGGGCGTCCTGGTAGATCATGGCGATCTCGCGGCCGCGCAGCTGGTTGTAGTGGCGGTTGTCCAGGCCTATCAGGTTCTGCCCGTTGTAGATGATCTCGCCGGTGATCTCGGCGCGGGGATCCAGCAGGCCCATGATGGCAAGCGAGGTGATCGACTTGCCGCAGCCTGACTCGCCCACCAGGCCCATGGTCTGACGCGGGCGCACCACGAAGCTCACGTGGTCCACCACGTTCACGTTGCCGTGGCGCGGGAAGCGGATGCACAGGTCGCGCACTTCCAGCACGGGAGGCACGTCGGTGCGGGCGGGAAAGCGGTCGGCGCGGTGGCTCTCCATCTCGCGCAGCATGGTCAGCCGCTGCTCAAGCGACTCGGCCTGGGCGGCGTAGGCCAGACGGGGGTCGCTGACCAGCTTGTCGGCCTCGCGGTTGGCCACCAGGTTGTCGTCGGCGGCCTTCACCGGGGCCTTGGGGGCCGCGGCCATGGCGTCGGTCATGCCCTCCGACAGGATGTTCAGGCACAGCACCGTGATCATGATCGCCAGGCCAGGGAACAGCGCCTGCCACCAGCGGCCGGAGAGCACGCCGCCGCGGGCGTCAGCCAGAATGTTGCCCCATGTGGGGGTGGGCTCGGGAATGCCCGCGCTGATGAACGACAGCGAGGCCTCGAACACGATGGCGTCGGCTACCAGCACGATGGCGAACACGGCGATCGGGGCGATGCAGTTGCGCACCACGTGCTTCACCAGAATGTGCGGGGCACGGGCGCCCGACACCACCACGGCGCGCACGTAGTCCTGGTTGTACTCGCTCATCACGTTGGCGCGCACCACGCGGGCGATCTGGGGGATGTACAGAAATCCGATGGCGAAGATCAGCGACGGAACGCTGGTGCCGAACACGATCACGAACGTGGCGGCCAGGGCGATGCCCGGGAACGACATGATCACGTCAAGCACGCGCATGATCACTTCCGAGATCCACTTGCGCGTGACCGCTGCCAAAGCGCCGATCACCGAGCCGCACACGAAGGCGAACAGGGTGGCTCCCAGGCCGATGGTCAGCGAGAAGCGCGCGCCGTACATCATGCGCGATAGCACGTCGCGGCCCTTGTCGTCGGTGCCGAACAGGAAGGCCGAGTCCGGCGCCTGGCGCGCGGTGAAGATCGCCAGCGGGTCGTAGGGGGCCAGGAACTGAGCCAAGATGGCGACGCCCAGCACGACTGCCAGCACCACCAGCGAGATGCGCGAGCCTGCCGACATGGCCTTCCAGCGGCGGAATCGCACGCGCCCGGCGTTGTCCTCCAGCCTCTTCGTCAGATTCTCTCGAAGCGCCATGCCTACACCGTCCTAATTCGCGGGTCGATGAGGATATACAGCATATCCACGATGATATTGATCACAATGAAGGTAACGGCCACTACCAGCACCACGCCCTGCACCAGCATGACGTAGTTCGACTGGATGCCCGACACGATCGCCATGCCCATGCCGGGCAGGTTGAAGATCACCTCGATGACCACCGCGCCGCCGATCAGGTAGCCGATGCGCATGCCCAGCACGGTGACGGGGCTGATCAGCGCGTTGCGCAGCACGTTGCGGGCGATCACGACGTTCTTGGGAATGCCGGCGCCCAGGGCGGTGCGCACGTAGTCCTTGTCCAGCTCCTCCACCATTGAGGTGCGGATCACGCGCGTCAGCTGGCCGGTAAGGGGCACGGCCAGGGCGAAGGCCGGCAGGGCCATGCGCGCGACCCAGCCGCCGGGGTTCTGCGTGATGTCGGGCAGCGGGCCCGAGGCGGGCAGCAGGCCCAGATTGGCCGAGAACAGCAGGATCAGCAGCACGGCCAGCCAGAACGACGGCGTGGCGATGCAGGCGATCGAGAGCACGCGAATTACCTGGTCGGGCCACCTGTCGCGATGAAGGGCCGAGATCACGCCCAGGAACACCGCGGCAATCGTGGCCATGATCAGGCCCGCGAAGGTCAGCTGCAGGGTAACGGGCAGTGCTGCGGAGATGCGGTCGGCCACCGACGCGTTGTTGGCGCCGTAGGTGCCCAGGTCGCCCTTCACCAGGCCCGACATGAAGTTGCCGTACTGAACCAGCACGGGGTCGTTCAGGCCGTGCTCCTCGCGGTACTGCTGCACTTGCTCTTCGGAGGCGCTTTCTCCCAGCACCGTGTAGGCCTGGTCGATTGGCGAGAGCGACATAAGGAAAAATACGAGGATTGTGACGCCGATAATCATGATGGGCAAAGCCACCAGGCGCCTGCCGATGAGCCTCAACAGGTTGTTCACCGGTCCCCCTTTCGGATCGAATGGACGCGCGTCCCCTCTTCAATGGCAGCTGAAACGCGTTTTGGCACCTCAAAATGGGCGCGCCGAAACGACGGCGTTTCAAGCCACCAGACATTCTAAAGCAAGTGGGGTCGCCGTGAGCCCAGGGGTTGAACATGGGAAAGGAAGCTCACAGCAAGGGGGAAGGGGGGAGTGTCGCCGCCTGTCGGGGCCGTTCGGCTCCGTTTCAAACGAAGCTCGAGCTCGAAGCCGTTCTTGGGCCGCCGCGTGCCGGGGCTATCCGGCCCCGTTTCCGTCGGCGCGTCGGCGCGTCGGAGCCGTCCGGCCTGACGGGCGCGACCCTGCTCTCATGGCAGCGATGGGGACGGCGTGAGGTCGCACCGGCGGCTTTCGGCGCGCGCATGCCCGTGGGTGACCCCGCGCATAAGAAGAGCGCCCTCCGCAAGGGAGGGCGCTCGGGCGTCGCTTCGGTTTGAGGGCCGATGCAAGTGAGGAGGCGTTACGCCTTCACGGCCTTCGCACCCAGGAACACCAGGCCCGTCGTGGCGATGGGCTCGAAGCCCTGGATCAGCGTGGGCTGATAGCCGGTGGCAAGCTTGCGGTGGAACAGCGGGTACAGCGGAGCCTCCTCGGCGATGAGGTCGAAGCACTTGTTCCAGGTCTCCTGCTGCGCCGCAGCCTTGGCCTCGCGTGCCTTCTGCATCAGCTCCTGCAGCTCCGACCAACGGCCTGCGGCGTCCTTCTTCCAGCAGGTGCGTCCCTCGGTCCACACGTTGTCGCCGTACCACCAGGTCATCAGCAGGTCGGGATCGTTGCCGAAGCAGGTGGGGTCGCCCGGGGTCAGCATCACGTCGTAGGGAAGGACGCTATCGGAGGGAGCCAGCTCGCTCCAGTTGATCTTCTGCTCCTGGATGGTGCACGACACGCCCACCGCGTCCAGGTCGTTCTTGATCTGTGCGGCCAGGTCCTTCACCCAGTTGTTGTTCACCAGCAGGGTGAAGCTCGTGCCCGTGGCGCCGGCGTCCTCAATCAGCTGCTTGGCCTTCTCGGGGTCGTAGGTGTACACAGTGGACGCCTCATGGTAGTTGGCGTGCTCCTTGGGCAGGAAGCCCGTCACCGGGGTGGCGTTGCCGGCCATGGAGTTGGCAATCAGCTTCTTCACGTCGATGGCATAGAAGAACGCCTGGCGCACGCGCTTGTCGTTGAAGGGCTCCTTCAGGGTGTTGAACATCAGGAAGGCCTGGTTGAAGCCCTGGATGTAGTCAACGGTGGCGCCGGAGGCCGTGATCTGCTCGGCGTTGGCGTCGGGCACGTTCTCCATCACGGCAACCGAGGCCTCTTTCAGGGCCGTGGTGCGGGCGGTGCCGTCCAGCATGACGTTCCAGCTCATCGAGGCAGCGCCGGCGGGGTACTCGCCGGTGTAGTTCTTGTTGGGCTTGAACACGATGGTGCCGCCGTCGTCGCCGTTCACGGTGTCGTACTGCCAGGGGCCCGAGCCGATCGGCTTGGTCTTCAGGTCGTCCTCGGTTTGTGAGGCGGGGAACACCTTCACCACCGACAGGCGCTGCTCAAGCAGGCTCTCGAAGGCGTACTTCAGCTTGAACGACACGGCGTTCTCGCCCTTGGCGGTCACCTTGTCGATGAACGACAGGAACGCACCGTACACGCCGTTCTCCATGTTCTTCTGGAAGGCGTTCACCACGTCCTTGGCGGTGACGTCGGTGCCGTCGGAGAACTTGGCGCCGTCGCGCAGGGCCACCTCGTACTCGGTGTCGGACACCTTGGTGGGCTTGCCGGCGGCAAGGGCGTTGTAGGTCTTGTAGGTGTGCAGGTCAAGGTCGTACAGACCCTCGAACACGTGCCAGGTGGCGGCCAGCATGAGCGCCGAGCTGTTGCCGATGGGGTTGACGTTGGTGCTGGTGTACGCGCAGGCGCCAGTCAGCTCGCCCGTGGGCTCGCCGGAGGGAGCCGGGGTGACCTCGCTCTTGGGCGCGGGCTTCGAGCCGCAGCCCGAAAGGGCCAGGCCGGCTGCCGCGGCAGCCGCGGCGCCACCTGCGATGAAGGTGCGGCGCGACAGCGACGACGTTTCGTGCTTCTGCATGGTTGCCTCCTGAGTATGACTTCTCTTCCTCTTGCGGCGTCTGCGAATGCAGACGTCAACGTATCCGCATTATCCAATAAGTCCAGGCAGAGTTAAAGGTTTATTCGTCGATGGCACTGGCGAGTCGGATTTTTCCCGACGAGAACCCTGCTGAAGGCACGGTCTTGTCGCCGGTGCCGTTACGAGCGGTAGAATTTGCGGGGCGAGAGGTCGCCGCCGGCGGCTTCGGGGCTCCCGCCATGCCAGGCTCCGTCTTGGGGTCGGCTTCAGGGAGCCGGTCTTGCCGGAGGGCCGTCAGCTTGCCTGAAGGCATGCGAGGCTCGCCGGGCGGCTGCCGCTCGCTGTGCGTGCAGGTGCGCCGTTCGTCCGTGCCCGCGCGCCCGCCACGCCACCCGCCGCGTCCCGTCCGTCCGTCTGTCAGCGTGCCCGCCCGGCTGTCCGCCTGACCTGCATGCTGCCCGTCGCCCGCTTCGTCCACGCGAGCGGTCGCCGCCTGAAAGGAGCCCTCGTGCCCACCACCGTCGCCCCGCCGGCCTCGAACGAGCATGTGCGCAAGACCATGCAGGGCAACAAGCGGGCCAATACCAAGCCCGAGCTGCTCATGCGCGAGCGTCTGCGCGCTGCGGGGCTGACGGGCTACCGGTTGCAGTGGAAGGTGCCCGGACGTCCCGATATATGCTGGCCGGGCAAGCGCGTGGCCCTGTTCGTGAACGGGTGCTTTTGGCACCGCTGCCCACATTGCCAGCCGTCCAGCCCCAAGTCGCACGTGGAGTACTGGATGATGAAGTTCGAGCGCAACGTCGAGCGCGATCGGCGCAACCTTGAGCTGCTGCGCGCCGAGGGCTGGCGTGTGCATGTGGTGTGGGAGTGCCAGCTGAAGAAGAAGGTGCGCGAGGAGACGCTGGCGACGCTGTTTTCCCAGCTGTCCGAGGAGTTGGGCAAGCCGCTGTCGGCGGAAGCCCCTGCGGTGCCCGCCGCGTGCGCATCCGGGTCGGGCGATGCGCCTGCATCTGGCCCTGCGGCTGGCCCCGCGTCCAACGGCGCGACCGGCCTCGAACCCGCCCCCGATTCCGCCACCGGCCCCGCATCCGACCCCGCATCCGGCATTGCTGCCGTCGTCTCCGTTGCCGCCTCTGCCGTCGATTCCGCTGCCGACCCCGCATAAGGTCCGCTCTTGATTCTGCGCGGGTCCGCCGCACCCCGCCCAGCGGCTCTCGCGTTCCGCTTGCATCCTGCGGCGCTTCGGCTGAATCGGCCCCTTGGTTCGCTGTCGTCGCGGGGTTCGCGTCCGCCCGCGGTCCGCTGATTCATGCGGTTCCGCTACCGTGCATGCTCGACCGGCTCCGCGCGCCGCCCACCGACCACCCGGCGCCGTCGCTGCCTGTTTGCCAAGCCGCCACCGTCGCGTCAGATGCCCTTGATATCATGTCCGATATGCGCGAACGACGCTGTGGGAGCCATGCGAAAAACGGTTGCGCGCTGTGTTTTGCCTGACCGCATCAGGGGATTCGGTTTCAGGTGGCGAGAGGGCTCATACATATAAGGAGACTTAGTTTCTATGGCGAGAGCATATGTGTCGATGGACGGCAACAACGCCGCTGCCCATGTGGCGTACGCGTTCACCGAGGTTGCGGCTATCTATCCGATCACCCCTTCCAGCCCCATGGCCGACCACGTTGACGGCTGGTCGGCGCGTGGCAGAAAGAACATCTTCGGCACCACGGTGCGGGTCAGCGAGCTTGAGTCCGAGGCCGGCGCTGCGGGTGCCGTTCACGGATCGCTGTCCACCGGTGCCCTCACCACCACTTTCACGGCATCGCAGGGCCTGCTGCTGATGATCCCCAACATGTACAAGATCGCTGCCGAGCGCCTGCCCAGCGTGTTCCACGTCAGTGCGCGCACGGTGGCCACCCATGCCCTGAACATCTTCGGCGACCATTCTGACGTGATGGCCTGCCGCCAGACCGGCTTCGGCATGCTGGCCGAGGGCAACGTGCAGGAGGTCATGGACCTGTCAGCCGTGGCTCACTTGGCCGCCATCAAGGGCAAGACGCCCTTCGTGAACTTCTTCGACGGGTTCCGCACATCGCATGAGGTTCAGAAGGTGGCCGTGTGGGATTACGCCGACCTTGAGGACATGGTGGACATGGAGGCGGTGCGCTCGTTCCGCGACCACGCCCTGAACCCCGAGCATCCCGCCGCGCGCGGCTCGCACGAAAACGGCGACATCTTCTTCCAGCATCGCGAGGCCTGCAATGGCCAGTACCTGGAGCTGCCTGCGGTGGTGGAGCATTGCATGCAGCAGGTGAACGAGAAAATCGGCACCAACTACCAGCTGTTCAACTACTACGGTGCGCCCGATGCCGACCGCGTGATCGTGGCCATGGGCTCGGTGTGCGATGTGGCCGAGGAGGTCATCGATTACCTGAACGCCCAGGGCGAGAGGGTGGGTCTGGTGAAGGTGCGCCTGTATCGTCCCTTCGTGGCCGAGAAGTTCGCTGCCGTGCTGCCCGACACGGTGCGCGCCATCGCGGTGCTCGACCGCACGAAGGAGCCGGGAGCTTTGGGCGAGCCGCTGTACCAGGACGTGGTGACGGCTCTGTACGAGCAGGGCATCACCGGCAAGGTGGTGGTGGGAGGTCGCTATGGTCTGGGGTCGAAGGACACCCCGCCCTCGTCGATCTTCGCGGTGTACGATGAGCTGCGCAAGGACAGCCCGCGTCGCGAGTTCACCATCGGCATCGTGGACGACGTCACGAACCTGTCGCTTCCCGAGGATCGCTCGTGCCCCAATACGGCTGCGGCCGGCACCATCGAGTGCAAGTTCTGGGGCCTGGGCGGCGACGGCACGGTGGGCGCGAACAAGAATTCGATCAAGATCATCGGCGACCACACCGACAAGTTCGTGCAGGCCTATTTCCAGTACGACTCGAAGAAGACGGGCGGCATCACGATCAGCCACCTGCGCTTCGGTGACGAGCCCATTCGCAGCAGCTATTACGTCACCAAGGCCGACTTCGTGGCCTGTCATAACCCGGCCTACATCGTGAAGGGCTTCCGCATCGTCAACGACGTGAAGCCGGGCGGCACCTTCCTGATCAACTGCCGCTGGAGCACCGCTCAGGAGCTTGAGGACGTGCTGAGCGTCGAGGCGCGCCGCTACATTGCCCGCAACGACGTGAGGCTGTACACGATCAACGCCATCGACCTGGCCGAGAGCATCGGCATGGGCAAGCGCACGAACACCATTCTGCAGTCGGCCTTCTTCACCCTGGCGGGAATCATCGCGCAGGACGAGGCCGTGGCCTACATGAAGGATGCGGCCACGAAGTCGTACTCCAGCAAGGGCCAGGACGTGGTGGACATGAACCATCGCGCCATCGACGCGGGCACCACGGCGTTCACGCGCATCGAGGTGCCGGCGCATTGGGCCGATGCCGAGGGCGAGGCAGCCGACCCGATCATGTCCGGGCGTCCTGAGACGGTGAAGATGGTGCGCTCGATCATGGAGCCGGTGTCGCGCATGGAAGGCGACCTGCTGCCGGTATCGGCGTTCATGGACTACGCCGACGGCCAGTTCGAGACGGGTGCGGCGGCCTATGAGAAGCGCGGCGTGGCCGCCTTCGTGCCGAAGTGGGACTTCGACAAGTGCATCCAGTGCAACAACTGCGCCTATGCGTGCCCTCATGCCTGCATCAGGCCCTTTGCGCTGAACGATCAGGAAGCCGCGGGCGCCCCCGACAAGGAGCACGTGCGTCCCATACGCTCGGGCAAGGGCAAGGGCGTGTACGGATACGCCCTGGCCATTTCGCCGAACGACTGCATGGGCTGCACGGTGTGCGTGCGCGTGTGCCCCGTGGACGCGCTGGAGATGGTGAACCACGCCGCGCAGTCGGAAGAGCAGAAGATGTTCGACTACTGCGTGTCCACCGTTACCGAGAAGCCCGAGCTGGTGAACAGCACGGTGCGCGACAGTCAGTTCAAGCGCCCGCTTCTTGAGTTCTCGGGCGCCTGCGCCGGCTGCGCGCAAACTTCCTATGCGCGCCTGATCACCCAGATGTACGGCGACCGCATGTTCATCGCCAACGCCACGGGATGCTCGTCGATCTGGGGCAACCCGGCCGCCACGTCGCCCTACACGGTGAACGAGCGCGGTCAGGGCCCGGCGTGGTGCAACTCGCTGTTCGAGGACAACGCCGAGTACGGCATGGGCATGAAGCTGGGCCACGATGCCGTGCGCAGTCAGGCGGCGAACAACACTGAGGCCCTGATGGCCTGCGATGACGTGCCGGAGGCTCTGCGCGAGGCGGCTGTCGCGTGGCTTGAGGCGCGCGAGGACGCCGAGGCGAGCAAGGCGGCGTCGGCTGCGTACGCAGAGCAGCTGACGACTTTCGTCGAGCAGGCGCAGGGTGAGTCGGGACGTTTGGCCCGCGCGGTGCTTGAGCAGCGCGACTTCCTGGTGAAGAAGTCGTTCTGGATCTTCGGCGGCGATGGTTGGGCCTACGACATCGGGTTCGGCGGTCTCGACCACGTGCTGGCCTCGGGTGAGGACGTGAACGTGTTCGTGTTCGACACCGAGGTGTACTCGAATACCGGCGGCCAGTCGTCGAAGGCGTCGAACATCGGCCAGGTGGCCCAGTTCGCGGCTGCGGGCAAGAGCCTGAAGAAGAAGAGCCTGGCCGAGATCGCCATGAGCTACGGCTACGTGTACGTGGCTCAGGTGGCCATGGGCGCGAAGCCGGCGCAGACGATCAAGGCAATTGCCGAGGCCGAGGCCTACCCTGGCCCCTCGCTGATCATCGCCTACTCGCCCTGCGAGATGCACTCGATCAAGGGTGGCATGGCTCTGTGCCATGACGAGATGAAGGCCGCGGTGGAGTGCGGGTACTGGAACATGTTCCGCTTCAACCCCGCAGCTGCGCCGGGCAAGCGCTTCGTTCTGGACTCGAAGGCGCCCGCTGGCGGCTATCAGGAGTTCTTGATGAACGAAGCGCGCTACAGCCGTCTGCGGCGCGAGTTCCCCGACCGTGCGGACGAGCTGTTCGCCCAGAACGAGGAAGCGGCCATGGAGCGCTGGAACCATCTGGAGCGGCTGAAGGTCCTCTACGCCGAGTAAGGCCGCTCGCCCGTTCGGGTCGTGCGAGCCCTGACGAGGGCGCGAGGCGTGGCTGAACGCGTCAGACAAGAAGGGGCGGGCCATTGGCCTGCCCCTTTGCTCATGCGGCTTGTGTGCAGCGCTGACCTGTGCGCAGCGCAGACGCCCCTGACCCGCATGCACGGGGGCTTCGCCTGCGCGCCCGCCGGGGCGCTTACGCGTCCGCGGTCGGTGCCTCCCGCGCGTCTTCCTGCGCGTCTTCGTTCGTCTTTGCAAGCAGCTGATCGACGTAGGCGGCGCGCACGCAGCACACCAGCACATCCAGAGCCTGCTCAAGTTCGCTGAGGGACGGCATCGACGGGGCGATGCGGATGTTCGCGTCACGGGGGTCGCGGCCCTGAGGCCAGGTGGCGCCTGCAGACGTCAGCGTCACGCCCACCTCGCGCGCCCGTCGCACCGCCTCGCGCGCACAGCCGTGCGGCACGTCAAGCGACACGAAGTATCCGCCCTGCGGCGTGGTCCACGAGCATGCCCCTATATCGGAAAGTCCCTGCTCAAGCTTGCGCTGTACCAAATCGAACTTCGGTGCCAGCAGAGCCGCGTGAGCGCGCATATGCCGCCGTATGCCCTCCTCGTCTTTCAGGAAGCGCACATGGCGCAGCTGGTTCAGCTTGTCGTAGCCGATCACTCCCGCGCTCATGCGCAGGCGAATCTCGCTGAGATTCGCGGGACTTGCCGCCAGGGCGGCCACCCCCGCGCCTGCGAAGGTGATCTTCGAGGTGCTGGCGAACTTCAGGCAGCGGTCAGGGTTGCCGGCCTGGCGGCAGGCCTCGTGGATGTCGCGCACGCGAATGGTCGCTGCGGCCTGGTCGCTCAGGTGATGCACGGCGTAGGCGTTGTCCCAGAATATGCGGAAGTCTGTGGCGGCGCAGGTCATGCTCGCCAGTCGATCGACCACCTCGGGTGCGTACACGGCGCCGGTGGGATTGGAGTACTGCGGCACGCACCAAATGCCCTTCACCAGGGAATCCTCGGCAACGATTCGCTCGACTTCCTCCATGTCGGGGCCGTCGTCGCGTATGGGCACGGGAATCATCTCCACGCCGAACGCCTCCAGCACGCCGAAATGGCGGTCGTATCCCGGCACCGGGCAGATCCACTTCACGACGGGGAGGGTGCACCACGGTGCGTCCCCCTGAACGCCGAAGGTCCAGTAACGGGCGAAGGCGTCGTACATCAGCGTGAGGCTGGACGACCCGCCCACGATCACGTTGTCGGGCCGGTCGTCCAGAAGGCAGGCCATGAGACGCTTGGCCTCGGGCAGTCCGTCCAGCCCCCCGTAGTTGCGGCAGTCGGTGCCGTCCTCCGCGATGAAGGCGCGGTCGTCCGCAGGCGCGCTCAGCAAGGGCATGCTGAGGTCCAGCTGCTCGGCCGAGGGCTTGCCCCGCGCCATGTTCAGCGCAAGACCTTGCGCTTTCAGCTGCCGATACTGCTGATCAAGGCGATTCCTTTCAGCTTCAAGCCTGCTGCGATCCATAAGCGCGTAGGGGGTCATCGAGGGTGCCTTTCCGGTCGCGGGCTGTCGGTTCCCTTACTATATAAATATTGCGCCTGCACGGAATGCGGGGGGAGGGGGTCAGCGAAGAATCCGCATCCTCCTCGATCGCCTGGGAGCCTGGCGCCGCGATACGTTCAGAGAGCCGCGCAGCTCCTCCCTGCCCGTCGCGTCAGCGGACGCGCGCCCGTCCGATTCGGCAGCGGCTCCTTCTGCGCGCTCGCGTATAATCGGTCAATCACATCCCTTACGTGAAAAGGCATCGAATGATTCAGAACGACTTTCTCGTGCTGCTGGCCATGCTGCTGTACTTCATCGCAGTGCTGACCATAGGCTTCGTGTTCGCCAAGCGTTCGAATTCGTCCACCTCGGAGTACTTCCTGGGCGGCCGCGGCGTGGGTCCCTGGCTGACGGCTCTGTCGGCCGAGGCGTCCGACATGTCGGGCTGGCTGCTGATGGGGCTTCCCGGCGTGGCGTACTTCACCGGCGCCTCCGACGCGTTGTGGACGGGCATCGGCTTGGCGCTTGGCACGTATCTGAACTGGAGATTCGTTGCCAAGCGTCTGCGGCTCTACTCCGAGCGCACGGGTTCGATCACCCTGCCCGACTTCTACTCGCGCCGCTTCCGTGACGCCCGCAACATCATCTCGACCATCGCGGCGCTGATCATCGTGCTGTTCTTCAGCGTGTACGTGGGAAGCTGCTTCGTCACGGTGGGCAAGCTGTTCACCACCATGTTCGATCTGAACTACACCACCATGATGGTCCTCGGCGCCATTATCGTGTTCCTGTACACCCTGGTGGGGGGGTATCTCTCGGTGGTCGTCACCGACTTCGTGCAGGGGCTGCTGATGTTCTTCGCCCTGGCCGTGGTGGTGATCGGGTCGATCGTGTGGGCGGGCGGCGTTGACGCCACCGTCGCCATCCTCAGCGACATCCCCGGCTTCCTCAGCGCCACGCAGCTGGCAGTGCCCCAGCTGGACGCAGCGGGAAACCAGGTCATGCAGAACGGCATGCCGCTGTTCGGTCAGCCGGCCGAGTACGGCCTGCTGTCGATGGTGTCGATGCTGGCCTGGGGCCTGGGCTACTTCGGCATGCCGCAGGTGCTGGTGCGCTTCATGTCCATCCGCAGCGCCGATGAGGTGCGCAAGTCGCGTGTGATCGCGGTTACCTGGTGTGCGGTCTCGATGGCCAGCGCCATTGTGATCGGCCTGGTGGCGCGTGCGATCATGCCCGTTCAGTTCGCCACGCAGTCAGCGGCCGAGAACGCTTTCATCGTGCTGGCCATCACCATGCTGCCCTCGTTCGCGTGCGGCGTGGTGGTGTCGGGAATCTTCGCGGCCTCGATGTCGTCGTCCTCGTCGTACCTGCTGATCGCCGGGTCGTCGGTGGCTGAGAACATCTTCCGCGGGGTGCTGAGGCGCGATGCCACCGACCGTCAGGTGCTGATCGTGGCGCGGTTCACCCTGATCGCGGTGTTCCTGCTGGGCGTGCTGGTGGCCTACGACGAGACGTCCTCGATCTTCATGGTGGTGTCGTATGCCTGGGCCGGCCTGGGCGCGTCGTTCGGCCCCCTGACCCTGGTGGCCTTGTACTGGCGTCGCGCCACGTGGCAGGGTGCGCTTGCGGGCATGTTCGCCGGCGCGGGCACGGTGATCGTGTGGCATAGCCTGATCGCCCCGCTGGGGGGCGTGTTCGGCATCTACGAGCTGCTGCCGGCGTTCACGATCAGCCTGTTGGTGAACGTGGTGGTGTCGCTGCTGACCCCTGCGCCCGCCGCAGAGGTCGCAGCTGAGTTCGATTCCTATATGCAGCCGCTGCCCGAAGGCGTTCCCGCGGCCCTGAACGTCGTGGAGGAAAAGTAGTGCAGTTTGCGGCGTTCGCGCGTGATTTGCATGAAGAGGCCGTTGAACAGGTACTATGTGAGCCTATTAACGATACACCCGGACGCGTGTAGACTGTTGACACCCGATTTCGCCTAGCGTATTATTCATCTGCTCATGCACGATGACCCCATCGAGCGCGAGCAGGCAGCTTGAAAAGTTCACATGAATTTGAGCGAGTCCTTTGGGAGTGTGCCCGAGTGGTTAAAGGGGACGGGCTGTAAACCCGTTAGCTTTGCTTACCAAGGTTCGAATCCTTGCGCTCCCACCATTCGCCCGTGTAGCTCAGTCGGTAGAGCACTTCGTTGGTAACGAAGAGGTCACCGGTTCAAGTCCGGTCGCGGGCTCCATTCGGCGGTGTAGCTCAGTTGGTTAGAGCACACGGTTCATACCCGTGGCGTCACTGGTTCAAATCCAGTCACCGCTACCACTGAATCTGAGCATCCTCTTCACGAGGATGCTTCTTGTATATATTGGTTGAAAGTCGCGTTTGGCGATTTCCTATTAGGAGGATGATTTTCATGGCTAAAGAAAAGTTTGACCGCTCCAAGCCGCATGTAAACATCGGCACCATCGGTCACGTTGACCATGGCAAGACTACTCTCACCGCCGCCATCTCGAAGACCCTGTCCGAGAACGATGGCGCTCACGGCACCGCCACCGCCGACTTCACGGCCTTCGAGGACATCGACAAGGCTCCCGAGGAGCGCGAGCGCGGCATCACCATCTCGATCGCTCACATCGAGTACCAGTCCGACGATCGTCACTATGCTCACGTTGACTGCCCGGGCCACGCCGACTACGTGAAGAACATGATCACGGGTGCTGCTCAGATGGACGGCGCCATCCTCGTGATCGCCGCTACCGACGGCCCCATGGCTCAGACCCGCGAGCACATCCTGCTCGCTCGTCAGGTGGGCGTGCCCTACATCGTGGTGTTCCTGAACAAGTGCGACATGGTTGACGACGAGGAGCTCATCGACCTCGTGGAGATGGAGACCCGCGAGCTCCTGTCCACCTACGAGTTCCCCGGCGACGATCTGCCGATCATCCGCGGCTCCGCTCTGAAGGCCCTGGAGGGCGAGAAGGAGTGGCAGGACAAGATCTGGGAGCTCATGGCTGCCGTTGACTCCTACATCCCCACGCCCGAGCGTGACACCGACAAGCCCTTCCTGATGGCTGTTGAGGACACCATGACCATCACCGGCCGCGGCACCGTTGCCACCGGTCGTGTGGAGCGCGGCGTGCTGCACCTCAACGATCCCATGGAGATCGTGGGCATCCGCGAGACGCAGAGCACCGTTTGCACCGGCATCGAGATGTTCCGCAAGCTGCTCGATGAGGCTCAGGCCGGCGACAACATCGGCTGCCTGATGCGCGGCATCAAGCGCGAGGACATCGTGCGCGGCCAGGTTCTCTGCAAGCCCGGCTCGGTTACCCCTCACACCGACTTCAAGGGTCAGGTGTACATCCTCACCAAGGATGAGGGCGGCCGCCACACCCCGTTCTTCGACGGCTATCGTCCGCAGTTCTACTTCCGCACCACCGACGTTACCGGTGTTGCGCACCTGCCCGAGGGTACCGAGATGGTCATGCCCGGCGACAACGTCGAGATCACCGCTCAGCTCATTCACCCGATCGCCATGGAGCAGGGCCTGCGCTTCGCTATCCGCGAGGGTGGCCGCACCGTTGGCTCTGGTCGTGTGACTGAGATCATCAAGTAGCAATCGCTACTGCGAGGTGTTCGGGGCCCGCAGTTCTCTGCGGGCCCCGTGCTCGAAAATTCATGTGAAACGACAAGCATCGCATTTCGATTTGAATCATATTGAGGAGCTTTCATGCGTACTTTGGTCACTCTGGCATGCACCGAGTGCAAGCGTCGCAACTACACGACCAATAAGAACAAGCAGAACCAGCCGGATCGCATCGAGATGAAGAAGTACTGCAAGTGGTGCTCGAAGCATACGCTGCATCGCGAAACTCGATAGATTAAGATGACAAGCATAGGCCAGTAGCTCCAATTGGTAGAGCGGCGGTCTCCAAAACCGCATGTTGGGGGTTCGAGTCCCTCCTGGCCTGCCAGCTTGCTAAGCAGCTTTTTTTCAGGTTACTTGATGTATCGAGCAGCTTGAAGCAAGGCTGCTTGTTTGCCGTTTAATGACTGTGGTTTCAGCGATCAGGATCAGGAATCGTTATGGCTCATAAATCAAAGACCCAGCGCGCCAAGGCCTCCGCTGCGCGTGCGGCTCGCAAGGCCGAGCGCGCCCAGCAGGCCGCCGAGGGCGCCGCTGGCGCCTCGACGACCGCCGAAGCAACCAAGAATGCCGAGGTCCCGACCAAGAAGGGCCTGTTCGGTTCCAAGGCGGCTGTCGAGCAGAAAAGCGAGGCGCCCGCGCCCGCCAAGAAGGCCGAGAAGCCTGTTGCCAAGCGCAGCCGGCTGGCCTTCTTCAAAGACGTCCGCGCCGAGCTGAAGCGCGTCACCTGGCCTTCGCGCCAGGACGTGATTCAGTGGAGCGTGGTGGTGGTGGCCGCGCTGCTGTTCTTCGGTATCTATGTGGGCTTGCTCGACAACATTGTGATCACGCCGCTTCTGGTTGCGATCTCGGGACTGGGGGCGTAGCTCATGGCAAAGAAATGGTACGTGCTTCATACCTACTCGGGGTATGAGAACAAGGTGAAGACCACGCTGCAGCAGCGTATCGAGGCTCTGGGCCTTGAGGACAGCGTGTTCGATATCAAGATTCCGGTGGAGCGAGTCACCGAGATCAAGGAAGGCGGCAAGCGCGTCGAGGTGGAGCGCAAGGTGTTCCCCGGCTACGTGCTGGTGCGCATGGAGCTTGACTCGCGCAGCTGGGCTGCGGTGCGCAACACGCCGGGCGTCACCGGCTTCGTGGGAAGCCAGGGCAACCCCGAGCCGCTGACCCGTGACGAGTACAACAAGATCATGGGCATAGGCCGCGTGGTGCCGGGTGCGCCGAAGAAGACCTCCACCGACATCGAGGAGGGCCAGGCCGTCAAGGTGGTGTCGGGCCCGCTGGCCGAGTTCGACGGCGTGGTTGCCGAGGTGTCGCCCGAGGCCGGCAAGGTGAAGGTGATGGTTTCCATCTTCGGCCGCGAGACCCCGGTGGAGCTGTCCTTCGATCAGGTGGCCAAGCTCGACTAACCCGCAGCATGCATTACCCGCCGAGCGTGCCCGCGTGGACCGGGGCTTCTCACGATCGGCTCATTCGATAGAGTTGTTCAGCAGGTTTGTTTTTGAAAGGATCTATTATGGCTCCTAAGGCAAAGAAGGTCACGGGTTTCGTCAAGCTGCAGATTCCTGCAGGCGCCGCGAACCCCGCTCCCCCCGTTGGTCCCGCTCTGGGTGCTCAGGGCGTGAACATCATGCAGTTCTGCCAGGCATTCAACGCTCAGACGCAGGAGCAGTCGGGCACCATCATCCCCGTCGAGATCACCGTGTACGAGGACAAGTCGTTCACCTTCGTGTGCAAGACTCCTCCCGCCGCGGTGCTGATCAAGGAGAAGCTGGGCATCAAGTCCGGCGCGGGCATCCCGCAGCTGCAGACGGTGGGCACCCTCACCGAGGCTCAGCTGCGCGAGATCGCCGAGCTGAAGATGCCGGACCTGAACGCCAACACGATCGAGGCCGCGATGGAGATCATCGCCGGCACTGCTCGTTCGATGGGCGTGCGCATCGAGGGCCGCGAGATGAAGAAGAAGTACGTGCCCTCCAAGAAGCTGGCCGAGGTGCTGAAGCAGCTGAACGCCTAGTTTCAGTCAACGATATCAACGGGGTTCTGCCCCGATGGGCAGTGGAAGAGCAGACGCTCGCTACCTACCACGAAAGGAATTGAGAATGACCAAGCTTTCCAAGAACTATCGCGCCGCCGCCGAGAAGATCCAGAAGGAGATGTACGCTCCGCTCGAGGCCTTCGCGCTGATCAAGGAGATGTCCAGCGCCAAGTTCGATGAGACCGTCGAGGTGCACTTCCGTCTGGGCATCGACACCCGCAAGGCCGATCAGCAGCTGCGCGGTACCGTGAGCCTGCCTAACGGTTCGGGCAAGACCGTGCGCGTTGCCGTGTTCGCCGAGGGCGAGGCCGCCCGTGCGGCTCAGGAGGCCGGCGCCGACATCGTGGGCTCCGACGACCTCGTGGCCGACATCCTGGCCGGCAAGATCGACTTCGATGCCGCCGTGTCCACCCCCGACCAGATGGCCAAGGTCGGCCGCCTGGGCAAGGTGCTGGGCCCCCGCGGCCTGATGCCCAACCCCAAGCTGGGCACCGTTACCCCCGATGTGGCCAAGGCCATCTCGGAGCTGAAGGGTGGCCGCGTTGAGTATCGCGCCGATCGCTACGGCATTGCTCACGTGATCCTGGGCAAGTGCAGCTTCACCGCCGAGCAGCTGGCCGAGAACTACGGTGTGGTGTACGACGAGGTGCTGCGCATGAAGCCGTCCACGGCCAAGGGCCGCTACGTGAAGAACATCACCGTGGCGTCCACGATGAGCCCCGGTGTGGTGGTTGATCCTGCGGTGCAGAAGGGCTACACCCAGCCTGCCGCTGAGTAATCAGCGACTCTATCGAATCGAAGGGCCCGCCATGTGCGGGCCCTTCTTTTGCAAGCGCCGGTCGGCGCGCCGCGTCTCTCCAGCGAGACGCATCGCGTCCCTTCAGTGTGCGGTGCGTTGCGCGGCTTCCCTTGGTTTGGGCGATGCGCTGGGGCGGATGGGGTCGGCCTTGCGCTGGGGCGGCTTGAGGTGCCGGCCATGTGCGTGCATCGACCGAGACCGTCGTTGCCCCGCGGTAATCCATCGTGGCGGCGCCCATGCGGATGCTGCGCCATCGTCGTCTTACGGTGAGGCAATGCGTTCCGTTCTCCATAAGACGCCAGGCGGTTTGGCGCCGCTCGCTTCTTGATACTCGTTTTGCGCCGCTTGTTTTGCACCGCTCGCTTCTCAATATTCGCTTCTTGCCGCTCGCCTTGCGCCGCTCGCTTCGCACTGCATGTCTTGCGCAGGCTTCCCGAGCATTCATAATGGGGCTGTACAAGGAGGAGCGCATGATCATTCGCAAGACGTCCGAGCAGATCAAGCAGATGAGGCGTGCCGGAAGCCTGTCGGCCCAGGTATTGCGCGAGGTAGGGAAGCGTTGCGTACCTGGGGTAACCACGCTGGAGCTCGATCGCTTCGCGGAAGACTTCATTCGCCGTCATGGCGGCGTGCCCACGTTCAAGGGGCTGTACGATTTTCCCGCCACGCTGTGCACTTCGGTGAACGAGGAGGTGGTGCACGGCATCCCCAGCAAGCGCCGTGTTCTGCGCGAGGGCGATGTGGTCTCAATCGACACCGGCGCTACGGTGGGTGGCTGGGCAGGCGATAACGCCTGGACGTTTGCGGTGGGGAAGGTGTCGCCTGAAGTGCGGCGTTTGCTGCAGGTAACCGAGCGCAGCATGTGGGCCGGCATTCGCGCGGCGCGCATCGGCAGCCGGGTGGGCGCCATCGGGCATGCGGTATCGGCTGTGGCGCGCAAGGGCGGTCTGGGCGTGGTGCGCGAGTACACCGGTCATGGTGTGGGCCGCAGCCTGCACGAGGATCCAGCCATTCCCAACTGGGGCACGCGCATGAGCGGCCCGCGGCTGCAGGAGGGCATGGTGATCGCGATCGAGCCCATGCTGACTCTTGGGTCGCCACACGTGATCGAGCGAGGCGATGGCTGGACGGCGGTCACGCGCGATGGGCTTCCCGCCGCGCATTTCGAGAAGACGATAGCCGTGACGGCTGCGGGTCCTGTGCTGGTATCGGTCGAGCGCGATCATGTGCGTCCCCTGGAAGGACGGGACGCGCTCTTCGACTGGCGTGCGGAGGGAGCTTCGTGCTGACCGGTGCTGTCGCGATGGCCGTTTCGCTATGCGCGTTGCGGCCTGCGCCTAGGGAGTGGCCTTGTGACGCGTTCCCCTCAACGCCGCTATCGTGCGCGCTTCAATCTGCGCCCGACTTTTGCGAACAGGGGCTTCACGAATGACATCTCGGGAA
Organism: Berryella wangjianweii; assembly: GCA_013201155.1. Classification (GTDB taxonomy): domain Bacteria; phylum Actinomycetota; class Coriobacteriia; order Coriobacteriales; family Eggerthellaceae; genus Berryella; species Berryella wangjianweii. Next base: position 1,760,447 of record CP053716.1, read on the forward strand.
TGCGCAGGATGAAGGCAAGCGCGAGCGATATCGCCAGCCCCAGACTGCCGCATATCACCAGACGCAGCATGCCCATGCCAATTGACGTGGCGTCCGGCAGCGCCAGGCTCAGGCCCCAGGCTGCAGCGGTTCCCAGCGCTGATGCCACGGTGATTCGCGCCGCGCTGGACGCGATGCGCCCGATGCCGAAGCTGCCGATGATGTTCTCAAGCATGAAGGTCAGCATCACGCAGGTGGTGCCGTAGTACACGAAGTCGGCCACGGGCACCCCGTACAGCCCCAGCACCTCGGGGCTGCACAGCACCGCGTACAGGCCGCACTGCACGGCTACGAGCGCGGTGCATACCAGGGCGAATCGCCAGAAACGCCTGAGGCTGGCATACACGTTGTACAGCAGCATGGTGACCGAGTACAGCGGCAGGCTGAGTGCCCAGAGGGCCAGAATCGAGCTGACGTACGTTACATCATCGGCGCTGAAGGCCCCGGCGCGGAACAGGCTGATGATCGAAGGCGCCAGTGCGGCCATGAGGCCCATGAACGGCACGGCCATGACGACGGTGATCGCGATGCCCTGGCGTGTGAAGCGACGGAAGGCCACCCAGTCGAAGCGTGCCGCCGCTGCGCTCATCTCGGTGAACAGCGGGCGTGCGAACGACACGATCAGCACGCCGTAGGGCAGCTGGAACCAGGTCCAGGCGTAGATCAGCGTCGAGGGGCCCTCGTCACCCGCCTGCAGCGAGAAGGCGTTGCGACACGAGAACGCCACCATCGATCCGACCACGTACACCAACGTGGGCACTGCGATCCGCACAGCCTCGCGCAGGGCGGGGTCGGCCAGGCTAAGGCGCGGGCTCCAGCGGAACCCCACCTTCGCCAGGGCGGGAATCTGAATCACGGCTTGGACGGCCACGCCTATCGAGGTGCCGATGGCCAGCACGGCGATGGCCAGCTGAGCGTCTGTTTGCGAAAGGGGGATGTAGGCCAGGAACGCTGCGATCACCACGATGTTGTTCAGCGCGGGCGCGATCGCGGTGATGAAGTACACGCGGTTGGCGTTCAGGATGCCGGTGATCACGCCGCTCACCCCGTAGAACAGCACCTGCACGGCAAAGATGCGGAAGAACTGCACGGCAAGCTCGGTCACTTCCGCGCTGTCGCCTACGGTGAAGGTCTGGGTGGCGATCACCTGGGGGGCGAACACGGCAGCCAGCACTGAGAGTAGGCCCAGTACCACGATGAACAGGTTCAGCAGATTGCTGGCGAAGCGGTTTCCCGCACGGGCTCCGTGCTCTTCGATCTGCGACAGGTAGGTGGGCAGGAACGCGGCTGCCAGCAGGCCGCCTGCCACCAGCTCGAAGATTACGTTGGGCATGTTGTTGGCCACTTGGTAGGCCGAGGTGACGAAGGTGTTCCCCAGGGCGAAGGCCATCACCCAGGTGCGGATGAGGCCGGTTGCCCGAGACCCCAGCGTGGCCACGGTCATGAGCGCGGTGGAGCGGGCGATCGACCCGCCAGCGTGCTGTTGACTCACGCGGGCTCCTTCGTGTCGTGTTCATGTTCGCCTGGTCGGGGCATGGCCACGTTGGCCCGCTTCGCCGACTCGTGTGCGCGCCGCCTGCGCCCCGTGCCTTCTTGCCGATCGGTTCGCTCCGAGCGAGACGGGCAAGGCGGACTGCCTCATGAGCAGGTCGTTTCGCGCGTTTGCCCAAGGCCTTTTCTCGTGCGGCTTTTGAGCGTGCGCCTCGCATGCGCATGCCCCGCCTTGCTTCGCAGCCTCGCGGAGGTTTCGCCAAGGACGGCAGACGGCAATGGGCAACGACTATAATGATGCAAGTTGGCGCATGTCATGCCAACTTCATCAGATCAACCAAGCGAGAGGGGACGCGCCGGTCATGAACATTCTGCTGGTGGGAAGCAAGGACAACCCCCAGGCGGTGGACGCGCAATTCCAGCTGCTTGCCTATTTTCATTCGCAGGGAATCGACTGCGTGACGCTGGATATCGCGCAGCTTCCCGATGCCTCGTTCGTCTATGGGCCGCAAGGGCCTGAGACCATCGATCCCCGACTGGCACAGGGCGCACAGCTTGCGATCGCCCTGGGCGGCGACGGCACTATTCTGCGCACGTCGCGCCTGGCGGCCGTGATGGATACCCCGTTGTTGGGCCTGAACTTCGGGCACCTGGGCTTTCTATGCAACACGGTGGAGGGCAATCTGATCGCCACCGTGGCCGAGGCCCTGGCCGGCGACATCGCCGAGGATCGTCGCGAGAACCTGCGGATCCAGGTGACATGCGAGGGCGACGAGGATGGCCAGCCTATCGAGGCGCCGCGTGAGCTGTATGCCTTGAACGAGATCGCGATTGCCCGCGGAGCCTCGGGGCGCATCTTCAGCTTCGGCATCGACGTGGCAGGTGACCATGTGGCCCGTATGCGCGGCGACGGCGTGGTGGTGGCCTCGGCCACGGGGTCCACCGCTTATGCGCTGTCGGCAGGCGGCCCGCTGGTGAGCTCCGGCTTTCGCGGCATGGTGGTGGTGCCGGTGGCGCCTCATACCCTCAATTCGCGTGCTTTGGTGACGGCGCCCAGCGACGTGGTCGAGATCAGCCTGCCCGTCGATCGTCCCGGTGCGGTGGAGACCTCGTTTTTCATCGACGGCGACGTGGTGGAATTCGAGCGTCATGTGGAGCGGGTGGTAATTCAGACCGGCGAGCGTCCCACACGCTTGTTGAAATACCGCCGCGAAGGCTTCTACAAGTTAGTAAATAAAACATTCTTTTCGATGCGGTAGCGCATGCGGAAGCCTGCCGAAGCGGGGTGCAATCAGGCGTTGTGAAGCGCCTTTGTGCACCTGATGGCGCGGTTAGTGGCGCGTGCTAAACTATGCGGTACTTTGCACCCTAACCGTACCCCTATGTTCGATCAGGAGGTTCATCGAATGAGCGAACAGACCTCGAACCTTTCGCGCCGCGCCTTCGTGGGCACGGCTGCGACCATCGGGGCCATTCTGGCCCTGGATCCCCAGACCGCCTTCGCCGTGACGGCCGCAGAGAAGCAGGCCGAAGCTGACGAGGTGAAGGGCCAGCTGGTATCTTTGCAGGCCGACCTTGAGCGGGCATCGTCGCAGTACTACGGCGCGCTTGAGGAAAAGGATGCCGCCGAGGCGTCCATGCAGCAGGAGCAGGTGAAGATCGACGAGGCCAATACGCAGATCGCCGCCCTGAAGGGTCGTCTGAGCGAGCGTGCCGTCAGCATGTATCGCACGGGCCCTGGTGGCTTTTTGGACTTTCTGCTGGGGGCATCGTCGTTTCAGCAGCTTAGTCAGAACTGGGATCTGCTGAACCGCGCCAACGACGAGGACGCGCGTCTGGTTGAGGAGACCAAGCAGCAGAAGAGGGCCCTGCAGGATGCCAAGGACGAGTTCGCTCGTCAGAAGGACATCGCGGCAGCCAAGGCCGATGAGGCCGCGACGATCCGCGCCCAGGTTGAGGTGCGCGTGGCCGAGTCACAGAAGCTGCTGAACTCTCTTTCTGCAGAAGCTCGCGAGTTGCTTGAGCAAGAGCAGGCCGCTGCTGCGGCCGCAGCGGCCGAGCAGGCCGCGCGTGAGGCTGCCGCAGAGGCTGCTCGTAACGCCAGGCAGAATGCCGGCGGCGGTGGTAATGGCGGCGGTGGTTGGGGAGGCGGCGCGCCGAGCTACACGCCCTCGTACGACTACGGTGGTTCGCCTGGCGACTACTCCGCCGTGGTGGGCTATGCCATGTCGCGTATCGGCAGCCCTTATGTATGGGGTGCCGGCGGCCCCGACGCTTTCGACTGCTCGGGTTTGGTGACGTGGGCGTATGCTCAGATCGGCGTGAGTCTTCCGCACTATAGCGAATCGCTTTTTGCTGCAGCCAAGCGTCGTGTGCCGGTGTCGGAGGCTCGTCCGGGCGATGTGCTTTACCGTTGCCAACATGTGGGCATTGCGGTCTCTCACGGCGGGGCGCATTATGTGCATGCTCCGACATTCGGAGCTTTGGTTCGTGATACTGATTCGCTTTCCTGGTCGAATTTCACCCACGCTCTCCAGTTCTAAGGTTCCCCAAAGCCCTCCAAAACGGAGGGCTTTTTGTGGTTCGATTTGCTAATTTGAGTTATAAGTAAAATTAAAATACTGTGATTGGCAGTGAGGGGCTCTGGGGAATGGAGAAAGGCAATTGACCAGATGATCAAGCCGCATGCAGGAAGCATCCAGAAGGGCTACATCTTCGGCGGCACCGCAGCGGTGAGCGCTGAGGTGGAGACCAAGCTCAGAGCCGCATAGCGCTGAGAACCGTCTTTTCAGAGCCAAGGCTGCGAGAGCGACCCTCCCACGGGAGGGTCGCATCGTTTTGATGAATTCGGCCCTGCATAGCGGTGTGTTACCATAAGCTCACCTTAAACGAAGCAACCGAACGCAAGGGAGGCTGGGCCGTGAGCCAGCAAACCGCCGAGCGTGACCTTACTCGCCGTGCCTTCATGGGCACGGCCGCAGCCATCGGGGCCATTCTGGCTCTGGATCCTCAGACCGCCCTCGCCGTGACGGCCGCCGAGAAGCAGGCCGAAGCCGATGCGGTCAGAAACCAGCTGGTATCGCTGAAGGCCGATCTTGAGCTTGCGGCCTCGCAGTACTACGGTGCCCTTGATGCCAAGGAGGCCGCCGAGGCCTCGATGCAGCAGGAGCAGGAAAAGATCGACCAAGCCACCGTTCGCATCGGCCAGCTGAAGGAGCGCCTGGGCAACCGCGCGGTCAGCATGTATCGCAGCGGCCCCACGGGCTTTCTTGACTTCATTCTGGGCTCATCGTCGTTTCAGCAGCTCAGCGAGAACTGGAGCCTGATCAATCGCGTGAACGACGAGGACGCGCGCCTGGTTGAGGAGACCAAGCAGCAGAAGAGGGCCCTGCAGGATGCCAAGGACGAGTTCGCGCGCCAGAAGGACGTTGCTGCCGCGAAGGCCGACGAGGCCGCGGCGATCCGCGCCCAGGTCGAGGAGCGTGTGGCCGAGTCGCAGAAGCTGCTGGACTCGCTTTCCGGGGAAGCCCGCGAGCTGCTGGCGAAGGAGCAGGCCGAGGAGGCCGCTCGTCGCGCCCGCGAGGAAGAGGAGACGCGCCGTCGCGCCCAGCCTGCGCAGCCGATCGCGCCGAATTACGATCATGGCGGCGGAACCCCCGGCGACTACTCCGCCGTGGTGGGCTATGCTATGTCGCGTATCGGATGCCCTTATGTGTGGGGTGACGGCGGCCCGAGCACCTTTGATTGCTCAGGGTTGGTTACCTGGTCATACGCGCAGATCGGCGTGTACATCCCCCATCAGTCCGAGGCGCAGTACGCGGCCGCCAAGCGCCGCGTTCCGGTGTCGGAGGCGCGGCCGGGCGACGTGCTGTGGCGCTGGGGCCATGTGGGCATTGCCGTGTCCCCGGGCGGAACCCATTACGTGCACGCTCCTGACGAGGGCCTGCTCGTTCGCGACACCGATCCGCTTTCGTGGAGCGCCTTCACGCACGCGCTGCAGTTCTAGCGTCGGCTGCACATCGCGCATCATCAGTGCTCACAAGCAGCGGGGCCCTCTTCAGGAGGGTCTGCTTGCGTATGCATGCCGTCTTCGACTTCCCGCCTTGAGGCGCACCAGCCGCTGCGCGCCGACTGCTGCGCGCTGGCCGCCGACCGCCGTCTCACCCGTGTCTGCGGTCGGCGCCGTTGGCGCCGTGGCGCAGCAGATGTCGCGGCGCCTTTGCCGCCTGGGTCCCGCACGAGGGGCTACTCCTTCAGCTGCTTGCCGCCGGTGTCCCAGTGGAAGCGTTTGAACTTGCGTATCTGGTTGAGGTACATCGCCCACGACCATAGGGCATGCGCCGTCGAATCGGGCGCATAGGCCAGCGGATAGGGCTCGTGCGTGACGGCGCGACACTCAAGCGCACGCTGCAGCAGCTGCCTGTCGGCAACGCTGCGTCTCAGCACGTAGGGCGGCACGCAGCAGTACAGGAAGGGCTCGTAGGCCTCCCGGTACTCGATGGGCTCGTTCAGCACGAACTCGCGCACGATCAGCTCGGCGAAGTTCACGCCGCCCAGGCTCATGTAGTAGGTGTTGCGCCCGCAGCGCGTGTTCACCTCGAAGAAGCGGAAGGTTCCGTCGCGTTCGTCGTACTTGATGTCGAAGTTCGCCATGCCGCGGTATCCCACGCGCTTCAGGAAGGCCGCCGCCGCGTCGATGATCGCCTGCTCGCGCTGTCCCATGATCGCCAGTGGGTTGCCCAGGGCCGTGGGGTCGTGATCCTGCAGGCACACCACGCCGCCCGATACCACGCGCAGGTTGCCCTGGGCATCGGAGAACGTGGTGAGGGTGCGGATCGCCTCGTCGCCCCCGGGGATGAAGTCCTGGATCACCAGCTCGGCGCCGTAGTCGGACGCGCGGATGTCATGCCACACCTGCTGCAGCTCATCGGGGGTGTCGATCTCGTAGATCTTGCGCTTGCGCGCCACCGTGGCATCCTGGAACAGGGCCGAGTTCGAGGGCTTCGCGATCAGCGGGTAGCTGAACTCGTGCACGGGCAGCGTGTCCGGGCCGTTGGCGCAGTCGAAGTACCAGGTTTGGGGGTACGGGATGCCCAGCTCCTCGCACAGTTCGTAGAAGCGGCGCTTCTGGGTGATCTCGTCCAGCAGCTGGAAGTCGATGTAGGGCACCGCGAAGCCTGCGCGCTGCAGGCGCTGCTTGCCCGCCGACAGCAGGCGGGCGTGCACGTCGTCACAGCCCAGCACCAGCAGGCGCCGTGCAGGGTCGCCCGCGCGCTCGTTGAGGGCGATCTGCTCCAGGGCGGGGTACAGCACCTCGGCCGCCGTGGTGACGCCCTCGATTATGCGGTAGTCGGTGAAGCGGCTTGACGAGAGCATCTTGATGTCGCGGCTGGCCAGCACGATCACGCGCGCAATGCCGAAGGCGCGGTGCAGCTCGCGCACGTAGCTGTAGGCCAGGATGTCGCCGCCTACCACCACGCAGGTGAGGCGCGCGGCGATATCGTTTTGACGAAGGCTCAGGCCATCTTCGGTGCTCATGGTAGACTTTGCTCCTTGATGTGGGAAACCGCTCAGGGCGCTTCAGGCGCCCTGACATTATTTCATAAGGCGAGAGGGTTCCGGGCGGTACGCCCGCGCCCGCGCGAAACAACGCAAGCGCCCGCGCCCTGTGGCGTTCGGGCCCTCAAGCAGGAGAGGATGCGCCGATATGTGCGGATTCGTGGGCTTTACCACCGTTGACTTCGACCAGCGTACCAATGAGGCCGTCGTGCGCGACATGGCCGACCGCATCGTTCACCGCGGGCCCGATGATGACGGCTACTTCGTCACCGACCGTATCGCGATGGGCTTTCGTCGCCTGTCGATCATCGACCTTGAGGGAAGCCCGCAGCCCATGCGCAACGCCCGCGGCACCATCACGGTTACCTTCAACGGCGAGATCTACAACTATCGTGAGCTGCGCGAGGAGCTGCAGCAGCTGGGTCATTCCTTTCGCACTCAGGGCGACACCGAGACCATCGTGTGCGGCTACGAGCAGTGGGGCACGGGCGTGTTCGAGCGCCTTCGTGGCATGTTCGCCATTGCGATTTGGGATGATGAGCGGGGACGACTGGTGTGCGCCCGTGATGTGTTCGGCATCAAGCCCCTGTACTACCAGCACGACGGCCGGCGCTTCATCTACGGATCGGAGGTGAAGGCGTTCCTGGCCCATCCGCGCTTCCACAAGCAGGTGAACCGCGCCATGCTGCCGCAGTACCTGTGCTTCGAGTATATGAACGACTCGCAGACCATGTTCGAGAACGTGCACAAGGTGCTGCCCGGGCACTTCATGGTGTTCGAGGACGGGCGGATCACGCAGGAGCGCTACTACCGAATCACCTACAAGATCGACGATTCGAAGACCCTGGACGAGTGGGCGGGCGTCGTGCGCGACGCCTTCGACGAGTCGGTGCGGGCTCACGAGGTGGCCGACGTGGAGGTAGGCAGCTTCCTGTCGGGCGGAATCGATTCCTCGCTGGCGGCCTATGCCATGGGTCAGCACCACGAAGAGGGCGTGAAGACGTTCTCGGTGGGATACGACATCGGCTGCGAGGAGCAGCTTGAGCAGATCGCCCGGCAGTCGGAGTTCCAGATCAAGCTGGACGAGCTGGCCGATTCCAGCGAATTTGCCGCGTGGGCGGGGCTTCCCAACTACCAGACTCGCGTCAGCGCACGCGAGTTCCTGGACATCGTGCCCACCGAGCAGTACCACATGGACGAGCCGCTGGGCGCTCCCAGTGCGATCCCCCTGTTCTTCGTGTCCAAGCTGGCGCGCCAGCACCTGAAGGTGGTGCAGTCGGGAGAGGGTGCCGACGAGCTGTTCGGCGGCTACTGGATCTACCACGACCAGTACGAGTTCTCGAAGTACCTGCGGGTGCCGCGTCCCCTGCGTGCCCTGGCCGGAGCCATCGCCGAGAAGCTGCCGCCCTTCCACGGGCGTCGCTTTCTCATGCGCGGCTCGGGCGGCCCCGAGAAGTCGTACCAGCGTACCTCGATGAACTACATGTGGGACGAGATTCCCTCGGTGCTGAAGGACTACCAGGGTCCCTGCCGCCCGTGGGAGTGGGCGCGCCCGCATTTCGAGGACGTGGCGAACCAGGGTCTGGACATCATCACGCAAACCCAGTACGTGGACATGGTCAGCTACATGCCCTACGACATCTGCCTGAAGGCCGACAAGATGTCGATGGCGCACTCGATCGAGCTGCGCGTGCCGTTCCTTGACAAGAAGGTGCTGGACATCGCGCTGCAGCTGCCCACCGCCGCCCGCGTGGACGACACGCACTCGAAGTACGCCCTGCGCCTGGCCGCCAGCAAGCTTGGCTTCCAGAACAAGGTGGCCAACATGCCCAAGCAGCCCTTCATCACGCCGCTGACCGTGTGGCTGCAGACCGACCTGTACTACGACCGCATCAAGGAGGCCTTCACCAGCGAGGCCGCCCATCAGTACTTTAACGTTGACTACCTGGTGAAGATGCTCGACGATCACAGGAGCGCCAACTTCACCACGGTGGAGGGGCGCGCGAAGCTGAAGATGATGCGCATCTGGAACATCTACTGCTTCCTGTGCTGGCACGAGGTGTTCTTCGGTGAGTCGGCGAAGCGCTGGGAGCCCCGGACGCAGGTGGCGTAAGAAGGGCGCAGTGAATCTCCGCAGGTCCTGCGCGACGGTCGCGCGGCGCGGATGCGGATGTTGTTGGGCGGTGTTTCCCGCGTCCTCGGGCGGTTCGGATCGCGGGGCTGCGTTGCCTCGCGGGGCCTGCGAGGCCAAGGCCGAAGGAGATGGTTTGCATGACTGACGGGGTTTCTCAGCGCACGGTCGCACCGAGGCGCGCGCATGGCTCATCGAGCATCAGGGCGAGCGTCCCGACCGAGGCGTCCGACGCCGCTGCCGGGGCCGCGCCTCGCAAGCCGCGCGTGCGTCTGATGTTCGTGGACGTGCTGAATGCCGTGGCGTGCTTTGCGGTGATCGTGCTGCATACCACCTTCGCGGTGTTCTCGCCTGCGCATTCGTACAGCTGGCTGATCGCCGACTGGTGGCAGTCGGTGTTCATCTACGCGGTGCCGATCTTCTTCATGATCAGCGGCATGAACCTGCTGGGATACCGCGCCCGCCAGACCACCGCCGACTTCTTCAAGCGCCGCGTGGTGCGCACCGGCGGCGCCCTGCTGCTGGGCAGTGCGGTGTCGTATCTGGCATTCACGCTGTTCCCCGACTTCTTCTGGGGCACCGAGGAGTTTCGCGGCGGGCCCAACCCCATCGACTTCGTGAAGCGCGTGCTGTCCAACGGCATCTCGGGCACGTACTGGTTCTTCTACGCGATCATCTACCTGTACCTGATCACGCCGCTGCTGTCGCTGGCCGTGGGTAGGCGCGACCTTATGCGCTATCTGATCGGCCTGACGGCCTTGGCCGCCATCGCGCCGCCACTGATCAGCTTCTTCGGCTTCAACCCCGCCTATGGCAGCGTGGCTTTGGGATGGCCCCTGTTCGGCAGCATCAGCCTGCTGTACTTCCTGTGCGGCTACTACGTGCGAACCTACATGGCGCCGCTGGACCGTCGCGGCCAGATGATCGCAGGGGGTCTTATCGTGGCGTCGATCGCGGCGATCTTCGCATCGGGTCTGCTGGCGAACGGCTGGTTCGGTCCCGAAATGCCCCAATCGCTGCAGGGTGGGGCGCTCACCAGCATAAACTCGCCGTTCTGCGTGGTGCTGGCCCTATCGCTGTTCAAGTTGTTCGAGTCGCTGGACCCCGTGTTCCAGCGCTGGGGCGCACGGGCGAAGGCGGCGGTGTCGCTGGTGTCCGGTCTGTCGCTGTACGTGTACCTGTTCCACTGCACGCTGGTGATCAACGGCATGGGCGTGTGGCTTCCTCAGCCGGTGCTGGACGTGCTCACCCGCGTGCCCGTGGTGAAGGCCGCGATTGTGTTCGCGATTACCCTGAGTGCGGTGTGGGGCGTCCGAACGGTGAAGAACGCCCTGATGACGCAGGTGAAGGCTGCACGCAAGGGCTGATGATGCGCGGGGTGGCCCGCGGGCTCGCAGGTCCGCATGCGCGCCTGCGGGCTACCCGTGGGTTTCGCGCGCCCTCGTCGCGCGTGCGGGTCCGCAATGTGGGCAGAGGGCCCTGCGAAACGAAGCGAGGGAGGCTGCGGCCTCCCTCGCGGGTTTCCTGCGATCAGGCCGCCCGTGCGCCTGCCTTGCGCAACGGGGGTCCCGCAAGCGTTTTCGGGTTCGATGGCAGCCGTGTTCTCGCCACGCTCACGCTCAGGTGGCCTTTGCGTGCAGGCGCCGCGCGGGGGGCCTGCACGGCGAGGGGCTTTGGCGCGACGTTATTCCTGGTAGTAGCGCTGCGTGCTGAAGCGCGCCTCGCAGCTGGCGTTGATTCCCAGCGTGCGCAGCAGCTGCTCGTCTTCCTCGGGCAGGATCGACGAGAAGTGCGCGTCGCATCCGCTCAGCTCCTGCAGGTGCTCGATCGCCGCGCGCGCCTCGGGGTTGTCGGTCGAGCTGCTTGACAGTGCGATCAGCATCTCCAGCGGCCTCAGCTGCGGGGTGTCGTGCCCCAGCACGTCGTCGCGCAGGCGGCAGATCGGCTCAAGCGCGCGGTTGCTGATCACCGAGGTTTCATCGGCGATTCCCGCCTGGGCCTTCATGGCGTTCAGCAGCACCGAAGCGGCGGCTCCCAGCAGTTCGGAGGTCTTGCCGGTGATCACGCGCCCGTCGCGCAGCTCGATTGCGCCGGCCGAGCGCTTCGTGTCCTCGGCACGGGCCAGGGCCGCCGCGCGTGCGGGCATGAGGTTCGCGTCGATGCGCGCCTTCTTCATCAGCAGCTCGATCTTCGCTGCCTCGTCGCTGGGCGCTCCGGTGCGTCGAGCGCTCTCGGCGGCCTTGAAGTAGCGGCGCACCACCTCTCGATTCGCAGCCTCGCGCACGGCGCCGTCGTCCACGATGGCGTTGCCTGCCATGTTCACGCCCATGTCGGTGGGCGATTGGTAGGGGCTTTGCCCCAGGATCTTCTCAAGCATGGCCTTCAGCACGGGGAAGATCTCGATGTCGCGGTTGTAGTTGACGGTGGACACGCCGTAGGCCTCCAGGTGGAAGGGGTCGATCGCATTCACGTCGTCCAGGTCGATCGTGGCGGCCTCGTAGGCGATGTTCACCGGGTGGTCGAGGGGCAGGTTCCAGATGGGGAACGTCTCGAACTTCGCATAGCCTGCGGTGATGCCGCGCTCGTGGTCGTTGTACAGCTGCGACAGGCAGGTGGCCATCTTTCCCGAGCCGGGGCCGGGGGCCGTCACCACCACCAGGGGCCGCGTGGTCTCGATGTAGTCGTTGGCGCCGTAGCCCTCGTCGCTGACGATGCGCTCGATGTCGTAGGGGTAGCCGGCAATGGGGTAGTGCAGGTAGCTCTTCAGCCCCAGCGTGGTCAGGCGCTCGCGGAAGCGGTCGGCGTCGGGCTGGTTGCGGTACTGCGTGATCACGATGCTGCCCACGTAGAACCCGCGGCCGGTGAACGCGTCAACCAGGCGCAGCAGGTCCTCGTCGTAGGTGATGCCCAGGTCGCCGCGAATCTTGTTGCGCTCGATGTCGTTGGCGTTGATGGCCAGCACGATCTCGGCCTCGTCGGCAAGGCTCTCCAGCATGCGCAGCTTGGTGTCGGGCTGGAAGCCGGGCAGCACGCGCGAGGCGTGGAAGTCGTCGAACAGCTTGCCGCCGAACTCCAGGTACAGCTTGCCGCCGAACTGGTCGATTCGATTCCTGATGTGCGCAGCCTGCAGCTCGATGTACCTGTCGTTGTCGAATCCGATTCTCATGCTGGCTCCTTCGCTTGCCGCTGCGCTCGTGAATAAAAGAACATGCCGCCCGGAAGGCGGCATTGGGGTTGCCTGCTCGATTATACGGTACCCCGCTCCCGGAGGTGGTGAGAACCGGGTTCTCGAAGCGCCTTCGAAACGGTCAGCTGGGGTGCTCGGGCCGGCGAAACATGCGCGCAATCCATTCGCCACGATCTTGAAACACCGGCGCGCGACGCGGCGCTTCGGCGCCCGCGCATGGCGGCCGGCGCGACCTGGCTGCGGCAACGCGTCAGGCAGGCGTATGATAGGGGGGAGGGAAGGAGGCTGCGATGACGTTCGAGCGCGAGAGGTCCGAGTACCTTGCCTACCTGCGGGTGGAGCGGGGCGCGTCGGCCCATACCTCGCAGGCGTACGCGGCTGACCTGCGTCGCTACGCCGACTTCCTCAGCGATGCGGGCGTATCCGACCCAGCCCAGGTGGAGCGTCGCCATATCGTGGACTTCCAAGAGAGCCTGGCGCGCGAGGGGTTCGCCGTGTCCACGGTCGATCGCCGGCTGTCGGTGGTGAAGGGCTTCCACCGCTTCCTTGCGCGCGAGGGTCGCACGCCCCACAACCCCGCCGCCAGCGTGCGGCTGCCGAAGCCTCCGGCCAAGCTGCCCGATGTGATCGCAGCCGAGCAGGTGGGGGCTATGATCGACGCGGTAATAGGCGATGATGCCCGCGCGCTTCGCAACCGTGCCCTGCTTGAGGTGCTGTACGGTTGCGGTCTGCGGGTCAGCGAGTGCGTCGGACTCGACCTGTCGTCGGTGTCGATGGCCGAGGGGTTCGTCCGCGTGGTGGGGAAGGGCGATCGCGAGCGCCTGGCCCCTCTGGCGGGCTGCGCTTTGCGCGCGCTTGAGGCGTATCTGGCCGAGGGCCGCCCTGCGTTGCTTGGCGCGCGGCGCGCTCAGGAGCCCGCGGTGTTTCTGAACGCACGCGGAGGGCGCATCTCACGGCAGAGCGTGCATCGCATCGTGGCCGACGCGGGCCTGCGGGTGGGCATCGCGAACCTGCATCCCCACACGCTGCGGCACTCCTTTGCCACGCATCTGCTGGAAGGCGGGGCCGACCTGCGGGCCATCCAGCAGATCCTGGGGCATGCCGATATCGCCACCACGCAGGTGTACACCCATGTCAGCCGTGCCCATGTGCGCGAAGAGTACCTGAGCGCCCATCCGCGCGCCGGCCGGTAGCCCGCCGCACGCGCGTCCGCCCGCATCGTGGTGCCGCCGGTTTCCCGCACGTGTGCGCCGCCGTGCCCCTCGCCGCTGCGTCGGCCGCCGCGCCCCTGCGCTTGCGCGTCCGCGTCCCTTATGGCCGCGCTCTCTGCCCCACTTTGCCCCACTGAATCTTCACGCATGAAAAAAAGCATCATGTATGGCTAGATGTTGGCCAGTAAATCTTTTTACACACCACATACGGTGTCTCTTCTTGATTAAGTCAGGTTTTTCATTCGTGATATTTCTTAATGCTTATGCAGGTGGGCGGCATCCATCAGGCTTTTTAAGCGACCGGGGAGCAAAAATGTTGAGAAGTGGGAGAAAGTGGGGTACTATGGGTCGCGTCAGCAAGGCTGGGGGAATGGAGCAGGAATATGACGGAAGAGGTGAGCACCGTCGTCGATCTGAACGGCGAGTATCGCTTCAAAGTCGATTCCAAGGGTCGCATGTCGCTGCCCGCGAAGTTCCGCAAGGCCTTGTCGAACGACCTCGTGGTAACTCTGAGCCCCGATAGCGAATGCGTGTACGTGTTCGAGACGCCCTCGTTCAACCGCTGGGTCACCCAGCTGTTCGAGGATCGGTTCGGCGGCTACTCGGCCTCCAACCGAGAGCACAGCCGCCTGCGCACCGCCCTCAAGGCGCGTGCGTTCGACGTTCAGGTTGACGGTGCCGGGCGCATCATGCTCCCCGCCGACCAGCGTGACGCCGTCTCGATCGACAAGGAAGTCGTGATCGTGGGCAACACCGGGTACTTCGAGGTGTGGGACGCCGCCCGCTACGATGCGATGGCCAGCGAGGTTGATCTGAGCCTCCTGTTCAGCTAGCGAGGGTGGCGAGTGACAAGCGAATATCGGCATATACCGGTCCTGCTCGCCGAGTGCCTCGAGCACTTGAACATCGAACCGCAGCATACGTTCGTGGATGCAACGCTCGGCGGTGCAGGACATTCCCTTGAAGTGGCCGGGAAGCTGGGTCCTCAGGGAACGCTGATCGGAATCGACCAGGACGAGGTTGCCCTGCGGGCAGCGCGCGAACGCCTGGAGGCGCTTCCGGACGATCGGCGTCCCCGACTTGAGCTCCTGCGCGGCAACTTCGGGAACCTGGACGACCTGCTGGTTTCCGCCGAGGTGCCTGGGATCGACGCCATACTGTTCGACCTGGGCGTATCGTCGGTGCAGATCGACACACCGTCACGTGGCTTCTCCTTCAAGGAAGACGGCCCACTTGATATGCGGATGGATCCGGGGAAACAGACCCTTACCGCAGAAGAGATCGTGAACACCTACAACGCAGCAGATCTCACTCGGATCATCCGTGCCTACTCCGACGAGCGATGGGCAAGCCGCATTGCGGCCTTCATCGTCGAGCGTCGGCAGCAGGAGCCCCTCGTTACCAGCGCTCAGCTGGTGGATGTGGTGAAGTCCGCCATCCCCGCTTCGGCGAGGCGCGCGGGCGGGCATCCTGCGAAGCGAACCTTCCAGGCTTTGAGGATAGAGGTCAACTCGGAGCTCACCGTGCTCAGGCAAGGGCTTGAGGCTGCGGTGCGCTGGCTGAATCCTCAGGGCAGGATCGTGGTCATCTCGTACCACTCGCTTGAGGACCGCATCGTCAAGGAGACCTTCAGCTCCCTCGCCCAGCGCTGCACGTGCCCGCCGGACCTTCCGGTGTGCGCCTGCGGTCGGCAGCCGATACTCGACGTCATTACCCGCAAGCCCGTTGCGCCCTCCGCAGACGAGGTGGAGCGCAACCCCCGGGCCCGCAGCGCCAAGGTGCGTGCGGCCCGGAAGCGATAGGCGGTTTCCCGCCCGTCGCGAAACCGCAGAGCAAACGCCGCACAGACGAGCCGGAGACCACACCCCATGGCAAGCGCCCAGCACGCATATCGCCTCACCGATTTCGAGTACGCCCCCGCGCGACCCGCGCGGCCCGACGTGCGCGTTCTTCCCGGTGGGCGCGGCAGGTCCCAGGGCGTCGCGCCCTCCCTGCTGCTGGTTGCCAACCTGGCTGCGGTGGCTATGATCGTGGCCACGCTGGTGTGCTTCTTCCGTATCGGGTTCGCCTCGGCGGCCGTCGACTCGCTGATGAAGGGCCAGGAGCTGATGGCCGGCATCCGCGAGGCGCGCTCGATGGGCAACGACCTCGAGATCACCCAGACCGCCCTGTCGAATTCGGCCACCATCAAGTCCGCCGCCACCGGCATGGGTATGGTGGCCCCCGAGGGCGTGGGCTCGCTGTCGCTTGAGAAGGACATCGTTGCCACCGATGCTCAGGGCGCCCTGTCGCTTTCGGGAAGCATTCAGAACAAGATCGAGACGCAGAGGTAGCCCGTGGGCTCGCGCAGCAGAGCGTCGCGCGCCAAGGCGGGCCCCGAGCGCCTGGCTGTGCGCGGTTCAAGCCGCACGTTTTGGGTGATGGCGGCATTCGGCCTGATAGTTGCCGTGTTCGTGATGCGTCTTCTGTACCTTGACGTGATCGTGGCGCACGAGTACTCCACCCAGGCCAAGGCCGCGCGCACCATCGGCATCACCGTGGAGGCCAAGCGCGGCACCATCTACGACCGCAATCACAACGTGCTGGCGATCAGCGTGGACGCCACCACCATCTACGCCAATCCCTCCGAGGTGGACGACCCGCGGGGCACGGCCGCCAAGATCGCCGATGCGATCGGGGGGGAGGCCGACGACTACGTTGACAAGCTGCTGGACGCCCGCCGGCAATTCGCCTACATCAAGCGGAAGGTGGATCCCGCGGTGGCCCAGTCGCTGCGTGACCAGAACCTGAAGGGCGTCTACTTCCTGCGCGACTCGAAGCGCTCGTATCCGTATGGTCAGGTAGGCGGCCAGATCGTGGGCGCATGCAACGAAGAGGTGAACACCGAGACCCAAACCGAGTACCTGAAGGGCATCGCGGGCCTTGAGTACTATTACGACAAGCAGCTGTCGGGCACGCCCGGATACTACGAGGCCGAGCGCGGGGCCGACGGCACCCCGATCCCCGGCGGCGTGCACGAGTCGGTGCCGGCACAGAACGGCGAGGACATCATCGTCTCGCTTGACATCGAGATGCAGCGCGCCCTTGAGGAGAAGCTGACAAGCGGCCTGGCCGCGGTGGGAACCAACTCGGGCACCGCCGTGCTGATGGACGGCGGCACCGGCGAGATATACGCGGCCGCCTCGCTGCCGCTGTTCAACCCGGCCGACCGCACCACGGTGGAGGAGGGGTCAACCCAGCTGAAGGCCGTGTCGAACCTGCTTGAGCCAGGTTCGGTGTTCAAGACCGTGGCGGCCATGTCGCTGCTGGAGACGGGCTCTATGGGCCCGGAGGACACGCTGTTCGCACCTGCGGTCATCAGCGCCGACGGCTACAAGGTGTCGGACGCTCACGAGCGCGGCGACACCGTGTACAGCCTGCGTCAGGTCATGCAGTACTCCTCGAACGTGGGCATCGCCCTTGCCGTGGAGAGGATGGGATTCAAGCCGTTCTACGATCATATTCTGAAGTACAAGCTCAACGAGCTGTCGGGCGTGGACTATCCGGGCGAGCAGAGCGGCTACCTGCTTGACTACGACAAGTGGAGCCGGGTGGCGGGCTACAACGCCACCTTCGGTCAGGGCCTGTCGATGACCCCGCTGCAGATCACGCGCTTCTATGCGGCGCTGGTGAACGACGGCAGCGCGCCCACCCCGCACTTCCTGCTGCGCAGTTCAGGCGACGAGGCGCCCCGCGAGTGGAAGCAGACGCAGGTGGTGGAGAACACCGACGCCATCGCGCCCATGACCAGCATGCTTGAGACGGTGGTGACCGACGGCACCGGCAAGCGCGCCGCGGTGGAGGGCGTGAAGGTGGCGGGCAAGACGTCAACCGCCGAGATCTACGACGAGGTGAACGGCGGCTACCTGAAGGGCGTGTACAACCTGTGCTTCGCGGGCTACCTGCCTGACTCGTCAAGCCGCCTGGTGTGTTTTGTAGGCGCCGACCGCGTGCCCTTCGACAGCGGGGTCACCTTCATCTTTCGCGATATAATGTCCGAGGCTGTCAATCGATACAACATCGTACCTGAGTAAAGGGGGCGCGCACCTATGGTCACATCGTGCTCTGAGTTGTTCGAGGGACTTGATCACACCGTGCTGGGCAGCGAATCCGAAGAGGTCAGCGGCCTGGCGTACAACAGCGCCGCCGTGCGTCCGGGAGATGCGTTCTTCTGCATCGTGGGCCTGAACGTGGACGGGCATTCGTTCGCGCAGGACGCCATCGACCACGGGGCGAAGGTGATCGTGGCCGAGCGCAAGGTGTACCTGGCCGACGCCACCGACGTCACCGAGATCATCGTGTCGGATACGCGCAAGGCCATGGCCCACGCCGCGGCGCGCTTCTACGGCAGTCCCTCGCATGACCTGTCGCTGGTGGGCATCACCGGCACCAACGGAAAAACGACCACCACGTACCTGGTGGAGCAGATCGCCCAGGCCGCCGGCCGCCGCTCCGGCGTGATCGGCACGGTGGGCATTCGCGTGGGCGACGACACCGTGAAGGCCACCCACACCACGCCCGAGTCGCCCGACCTGCAGGCCACCTTCGCGCGCATGCGCGACGCTCAGGCCAGCGTGGTGGCCATGGAGGTCAGCTCGCATGCCCTCGACCTTCTGCGCACCTGGGGCACGCGCTTCGAGGTGACGGCGTTCTCGAACCTCACGCAGGACCACCTCGACTACCACCGCACGTTCGAGGCCTACTTCGAGGCCAAGGCCCTGCTGTTCTCGAAGGACTATCCGGCCAAGCGCGTGATCTGCATCGACGACAAGTGGGGTGCCGAGCTGCTGCGTCGCTGCAGCGCGCATGACGACAACGTCATCTCGACGGGCTTCGACCCCTCGGCGCAGATTCACCCGGTGTCGGTGGAGTACGGCCCGGCCAGCACCACGGTGGAGCTGGACGTGCGCGGCAGCCGCGTGGGCTTCACCTACCCGCTGGTGGGGAAGTTCAACGTCTCGAACGTGATGCTGGCTTTCGGCATTGGCCTTCAGCTGGGAATTCCCGCTACGAACATCGCGCGGGCCCTTGAGGAGGCCCCGCAGATCCCCGGGCGCCTTGAACGCGTGCACGCCCAGGCGGACGGTGGCGTGTCGGTGTTCGTTGACTACGCCCACACACCTGACGCCCTGGCCAAGGCCCTGGGTTCGATCAGGCAGATAACCCGCGGCCGCACCATCGTCGTGTTCGGCTGCGGCGGCGACCGCGATGCGGCGAAGCGCTCCATCATGGGCCGCGAGGCTCTGAAAGCCGACTTCGCGGTGGTCACCTCCGACAACCCTCGCACCGAGAACCCTCAGGCCATCATCGACGACATCGTATCGGGGATGGGTGACGCCGCGCAGGGCTCCTTCACCGTGGAGCCTGACCGCCGCCGCGCCATCGCGTGCGCCATCGCGCATGCCGAGCCGGGCGACGCGGTGTTGGTGGCGGGGAAGGGTCACGAGGACTATCAGCTGGTGGCGGGACAGGTGCTGTCGTTCGACGACCGCGTGGTGGCGCGCGAGGAGCTTGAGCGCGCCTTCGGCTCCCGGCCGAGCGAGGCCTAGCCCGGCATGCGCTGCACCGTCGATCAGCTCATCACCGCGCTGGGCGCGCAGGCGATCGTTGCGCCCGCGGCATCCGACGCCCTGATAGAGGGCGTGTCGTGGGATTCCCGCACGCTTCCTGCGCATACCGCCTACCTGGCGCTGAAGGGCGAGCGCACGGATGGGCATCATTTCGTGGCCGACGTGCTGGACGCGGGCTGTCCCTGCGCGGTGGTCACCGACGAGCCCGACCTTGCCTCCATCGAGGCCGCTCGCCGTGCGGGCGCGGCCCTTGTGCGCGTGGACGATGCGCAGCGGGCCCTGTGGTCGCTGGCCGCGTGGTGGCGCGACCGAATAGGCGCCACGGTGGTGGCGATCACCGGCTCGGTGGGAAAGACTTCCACAAAGGAGCTGGTCAGCGCCGTTCTGTCAGCGGGTGGGCGCGTGTGCGCCACACCCGGCAACCGCAACAACGAGCTGGGGGTGCCCGCCACGCTGCTGTCCGTGCAGCCGGAGGACCGCTTCGCGGTGGTGGAGATGGGCATGCGCGGCCTGGGTCAGATCGCCGACCTTTGCGCCTTCGTGCGTCCCGACTGGGGCGTGGTTACCAAGGTGGGCGACAGCCACATCGAGCTTCTGGGGTCGCGCGAGGCCATCGCGCAGGCGAAGGCGGAGCTGTTCGGGGCCCTCGACCCCGCACGGGGCAGGGCCTTCCTGAACATGGCCGACGACAGCGCGCCGGTTCTCGATCGCTTCGGCGGTCTTTCCGCGCGCGCGGTGCCGGTCGTGCGCTTCGACGGCTCGGCCGAGGCGGCCGAGCGCCGTCGCGCCTGGCTTGCCGATCAGGGAGCCGCTGCGGCGCAGCTTCCCTACGTGTGGGCCGAGGACATCGTTCTTGACCCCGACGGCCGCGCGCGGTTCACGGTGCGGGCCGCGGGCTTCGCGGGCCCGTCGGCGGCCTCCTGCACGCTGTCCGTGGGCGGTCTGCACAGCGTGTCGAACGCCGTGTCGGCCGCGGCGGTGGGGCTGGCCGCCGGCATCGGCCTGGAGGCGTGCGTCGCGGCGCTTGCCGGGGTGCGCCCCCAGCGCGGCCGTCAGATGTCGCTGCGCGCGCCGGGCGGCGCGCTGGTGGTTGACGACGCCTACAACGCCGGGCCCGACTCGATGGCGTCGTCGCTGCGCTGGTTCGCCAGCCTGGCCGTTCCCGGCAGGCGGATCGCCGTGCTGGGCGACATGGGCGAGCTGGGCCCCTTTGCCCCCGAGGCGCACGAGCGCGTGGGGGGGCTTGCCGCAGCGTCGAGCCTTGACCTGCTGGTGTGCGTGGGCCCGCTGTCGCGTCGCATCGCGGTGGGGGCGCGGGCCGCAGGAATGCCCGATGAAGCCGTTGTATGTGCGTCTGCCTGGGACGATGCCCTGGCTGCGCTGCCTGTTCCGCTGGGCCCCGACGATGCCGTGCTGGTGAAGGCATCGCGTTTCATGGGCCTTGAACGTATCGTCGAAGGATTGGTTGGATAGCATGCTCTCCTCGCTGTTCTCGCGTTACCCCACGTTCCTTGTGTTCCTTGCTGTGTTCATCGGCATGGTGGCCACGCTGGTGCTGATGCCGCCGTTCATCCGCTTCCTGCAGGGCCGCAACATCGGCCAGCAGGTGCGTGACGACGGCCCCCAGACCCACCTGGTGAAGAAGGGCACGCCCACGATGGGCGGGGTGGTGATGATCGTCGCGGTGATCATCACCATGCTGCTGGTGGGCGTTCCCAACGTGGAGACGTACGCGCTGCTGGGCGCGATCTTGCTGACGGCTTTCCTGGGCCTGTTCGACGACGCCTCGAAGGTCATGCACGAGCGCTCGCTGGGCCTTACCCCCCGCGCGAAGCTGGTGGGGCAGTTCTCGATCGCCATACTGTTCTCGCTGCTGGCGGTGAACGTGATGGGGGTGGCCCCCACGGTCGAGATCCCGTTCGTGGCCACGATCGACCTGGGCGTGCTCACCACGCGCCTTCCCGTGCTGGGAGGCGTCAGCATTCCGTGGCTGTACCTGGCGTACGTGAGCATCCTGCTGGTGGGCATGTGCAACGCGGTGAACCTCACCGACGGCCTGGACGGCTTGGCCTCGGGCACGGTGATGATCGTGATGCTGGTGATGGCCGCGATCGCCTACCGCACCGACCTGCTGGAGCCCGCCATTCTGGCCGCGGCCCTGTCGGGCGTGTGCATCGGCTTTCTGTGGCACAACTCGTTTCCCGCCGACATCTTCATGGGCGACACGGGCTCGCTGGCCCTGGGCATGGGCCTGGGATGCCTGGCCGTCACCACCAAGACCGAGTTCGTCGCCATCATCATCGGCGGCCTGTTCGTGGCCGAGGCTCTGTCGGTGATGCTGCAGGTGGCCTGGTTCAAGCGCACGCGACGCAGGATCTTCCTCATGGCCCCGCTGCATCATCATTTCGAGAAGAAGGGCTGGAGCGAGACGAAGGTGGTGATCCGCTTCTGGATCATCTCGGGCGCCTGCGCTGCCGTGGGCTTCACCCTGTACTTCGCGGCCTCGGTGCTTGCGGGTGCCCGATGAGCGGCCTGCTTGCGGATCGCCGTCACGCCCCTTGCCGCCTGGGGCGCGTGCTGGTGCTGGGTTTGGGCAAGTCGGGCCTGGCCGTGGCCCGCTATCTTGCGGAGCGCGCGTCGGCGCGATCGTGCGCGGTGTACGTTGCGGCGGGAGCGGCGGGCGAGGATGCGCTGGGATCCCTCGCTGAGGTGGGGATACCCTCCGACCACGTGGCGGGGGGCGACGAGGGCCCGTGCATCCTGGCTCAACGCCACGGCATCGACCGCTTCGACCTGTGCATCGCCTCCCCGGGCATCCCCCCGCACGCGCCGCTGTTTCGTCAGGCTGCCCAGGTGAGCGCCGAGCTGATCGGCGAGGTGGAGTTCGCCTGGCGCGAGAGCCGATCCGACAGCGCATGGGTGGCGGTTACCGGCACGAACGGCAAGACCACCACCACCGCCTGCTGCGCGCACGTGCTGTCGTCGTGCGGCCTGGCCGCGCGCGCGGTGGGCAACATCGGCGAGGTGTGCCTGGATGCGGTGGCGGCCGACGATGCGCGCGTGTTCGTGGCCGAGGTCTCGTCGTACCAGCTGGCCTCGACGCGGCTGTTCACGCCGCAGGTGGTCGCGATGCTGGGAATCACTCCCGATCACCTGGCATGGCACGGCGGGTTCCAGGCGTACTGCGAGGCCAAGATGTCGGTGCTGGATCGCCTCTGCGCGGTGCCCGGCGCGGTTGCGGTGCTCGACGCCACGAACGACGTGGTGCGTCGTCGCATCAGGGCCCTTGCGGCGCAGGGTGACGACCAGCGGGGCTTCTCCTACGTGCCCGTGGGAACCGCCGAGGGCATTCGCGATGACATGCGCGCGCGCTGCGGCGCCGAGAACGCGGCCTTCGTCGCAGCCGATGACGCCCTGACCGTGGCGTTGGGAGGCGTCGTGCACGCGTACGGCACAGCCGATGGGCTGCAGGTGAAGGGCACCCACAACACGCTGAACGCGCTGGTGTGCGCAGCGGTTGCCGCGGCCTTGGGCTGCCCCGACGATGCCGTTGCCGACGCCCTGCGCGCCTTCGCCCCGCTTGAGCACCGCATCGAGCCGTGCGGGCTGGTGGGCGGCGTGGAGGTGTACAACGACTCCAAGGCCACCAACGTCGATGCGGCCCTGAAGGCGCTGGCGGCCTTTCCCGGTCGGCGCCCCGTGGTCATGCTGGGCGGCTTCGACAAGAACACGCCCTTGGACGACCTGGTGCAAGGCGCTCACGCCCATGCGCGCGCGGTGGTTGCCTTCGGTGCGGCGGGCGAGCGCTTCGCCCGCGCCTTCGAGCGACAGGCCGCTCAGGCGCCTGCGGATTTCCGCGTGCTGCGCGCGCGCGACCTGGCCGAGGCCCTGGACGCCGCGCTCAGGGCCGCGGTGCCCGGCGATGTGGTGCTGCTGTCGCCTGCGTGCTCGTCGTTTGACGAGTTCGCTTCGTTCGAGCATCGCGGGCGCGCGTTCAAGCAGCTGGTGGAGGCCCGCCGCGCAGGGGAAGGGCGTGGCTAGCATGCGGCTGTTCGAGGGAATCTCGCGCGAGGCGCCCGAGGTGGCCGGCCCGCGCATCGGGCTTCTGCTGACCACCCTGGCATTGACTCTGATCGGATTCGTCATGGTGTACTCCGCCTCCTCGGTGGAGGCCCTCAGCGCCAGCACACCCGCCACGTCGTACTTGTACGACCAGGTGAAGTACGGCGCGATCGGCGCGATCGCCGGCTTCGTGATGTGGAAGGCGGTCCCCTTCCAGCTGTGGTGCGGCCCGCTGTTCTACGCGGTGTGGATGGGCAGCTCGTTTCTGCTGGTGCTGGTGGCGGTCATGGGCTCGTCGGCCCTGGGCGCCACGCGCTGGCTGGTGCTGGGCCCCATCAGCCTGCAGCCTTCGGAGTTCGCGAAGTTCGTGCTGGTGATCGGCGTGGCCAAGCTGCTCTGCGACATCCGCGAGGGGCAGATGGAGCCGAAGGTGGCCCTGGCCCTGTTCTTCACGGTGGTGCTGCTGCCGCTGGGCTTCCTGTACAAGACGCAGTCCGACCTGGGCACCAGCATGATCATCGTCGTGGGCGCCATCGCCACGCTGTGGCTGGGCGAGGTCAGCAAAAGGGCCGTCGGCGGCCTGCTGGGCCTGGCGGGTGCGTTCGGCATGCTTTCGATGGCGCTTACCAGCTATCGCTCCAGCCGCATGCTGTACCTGAACCCCTGGAACGACGGGGCGGACGGTCAGGGCCTGGGCTATCAGATCATCCACTCCTTCTACGCGTTCTCGCAGGGCGGGCTGTTCGGCGTGGGGCTGGGCAACTCGCGTGAGAAGTTCCTGTACCTGCCCGAGTCCGAGACCGACTTCGTGTTCTCGATCATCGGGGAGGAGCTGGGGCTGGTCGGCGCGTTGATCGTGATCGCCCTGTTCATGGCCTTGCTGCACTTCTCGCTGCAGGTGGCGCGCCAGGCCCCCGACCTGTTCGGCACCATGGTGGCGGGCGGTTTGGGCATCATGATCGTGTTCCAGGCCTTTCTGAACATGGGCTGTGCCATGGGGGTGTTTCCCACCACGGGAAAGCCGCTTCCCTTCATATCGTCGGGAGGCTCGTCGCTGATCAGCTCGCTTATGATGGTGGGCATCATCCTGTCGGTGTCGCGCGCCTCGGGAGAGGGAGCCGCCGCTCGTCGGCGCGACGACCTGCGCATCATGCGTCCGGTGGACGAGGCACCCGCGCCGCGCGGCGCCTCGGGCGGTCGGGGGAGGGCAGCCCGTGCGGCGGCGCCGGCACCCGTGCGCGCGCGGGGGTACTCGCAGGGTCGGGCAGTTGCGCGCCCGCAGGACGCATCAAGAGCAAGGAGGCGCTAGCATGCGCGTGATCGTTTCGGGCGGGGGCACCGCCGGCCACATCAACCCCGCGCTGTCCCTGGCCGAGGAGCTGCAGGCGCGAGGGCACGAGGTGCGCTACGCCGGCACCCCCGAGGGGCTTGAGCGCCGTCTGGCCGCTCAGGCGAACCTGGACTACGAGGCGTTTCGCGCGCGGGGCTTCGATCGTGCGCGTCCGGCATCGCTGCTGCGCGCCGTCGGCCTGGCCCTGGGCGAAACGCGGCGCGCGCGCCGCTGGCTTTCCCAGGTGCGGGCCAATGCGGTGGTGACCTTCGGCGGATACGTGTGCCTTCCCGTGGGACGGGCGGCCCTGGCCGAGCGCATCCCGTTGGTGGTGCACGAGCAGAACTCGGTGATGGGCCTGGCCAATCGCTACCTCGCGCAGCGGGCTCAGGCGGTGTGCCTCACCTACGCCGCAGCGGGCCAGGGGCTCTCCGCCCGCGGGCCGGTGGCGGTGACGGGCAATCCCGTGCGCGCGTCGGTGCTGTCCGGCAGCCGCGCGCAGGGGCGCGAGATGCTGGGCATTCCCGACGATGCTCTGATCTTGCTGGTGACGGGCGGCAGTCTGGGCGCGCGTCATGTGAACGACGCCGTGTGCGGGCTGAAGGGGCGGCTTCTGTCGCATGAGGGACTGCACGTGGTGCATGTGACCGGGCCCAACGAGCTCGATCGTGTGCGGGAAACGCTGGCGCTGACCGACGACGAGGCGCGACGCTGGCATCTGTTCGGATACCAGGACCACATGGGAGCGTGCATGGCTGCCGCCGACGCGGTGGTGTCGCGCGCGGGCGCCACCTCGCTGGCCGAGATTTCGGCCCGCGCGCTGCCGGCGCTGCTGGTGCCCTTCCCGCATGCCACCGCCGACCATCAGACGGCCAACGCACGCTCGTACGTCGATGCGGGCTGCGCCTTCATGGTGCCGGATGCCGAGGTGGAGGGCGAGCGCTTCGCCGAATGGCTGTTCACGCTGATCGAGAGCGACGAGGTGCGGCGGCAGCAGGCGGCCTGCGCACGGGCCCAGCAGACCAGCGGGGCCGCAGGGCGCCTGGCCGATGCGGTCGAGCGCGCGGCGGCGTCCTCGCCGCGCTCCTGAGGCCCCGCGCGCTTCCGGGGTCGGTTTGCGCGTTGCTCCCGCGGAGCGTGCGCGCCTGTCACGCGGCCGGCTCGTCACGCGTCGGCGCGCGCCCGCGCGATGCCCGCGCGCTCAGGGCGCGATTGCGGCGCCCGCGTGCGCGGTGGACTTCGGTGCGCTCTTACGGCTTATAATGGGCCCTTGCCTCATCGGCGCAGGGTCGTCAGGGTTCAAGACAAGGGGCCACACATGGTTGAATCGAAGATAGGCTCGGTCCACTTCATCGGAATCGGGGGCGTGGGGATGAGCGGCATCGCTCGCGTGGCCCATGACCAGGGCATGAGGGTGTCAGGCTCGGATATCAAAGAGAGTCGGTACACCCGTGCCCTGCGCGAGGCCGGCGTGGAGGTGTTCATCGGCCACGACGCCGCGAACCTGGGGCGGGGCGACGCCTGTCCCGACGTGGTGGTGGTCAGCACGGCCGTGCTGGACGAGAACCCCGAGCTGATGGCCGCGCGCAGCCGCGGAATCGTCGTATGGCACCGCGCTCGCATGCTGGCTCACCTGGGTGTCGGGCTTCAGACCCTTGCCGTCGCCGGAACCCATGGCAAGACCACCACGTCGTCGATGCTTGCCAGCACCCTTGACGACCTCGGGCTGGACCCCACCTTCCTTATCGGGGGCACGGTGTGCGCCTACGGCACCAACGCCCACTCCGGCACGGGCGCCCACTACGTGGTGGAGGCGGATGAGAGCGACAAGTCGTTCACCAATCTGTTCCCCCATGCGGTGTTGGTCACCAACGTCGAGGCCGACCACCTCGACCACTACCGCGACCTGGCCGAGATCGAGGAGCGCTTCGCCGCGTTCATCGGCCTGGTTCCCGCCGATGGCGTGGTGGTGGCCTGCGGCGATGACCCGCGCCTGATGAAGGTGGCGCGCGCGTCGGCCTCGCGGGTGGTCTCCTACGGCTTCGCGCCCACGTGCGACGTGCGCATCGAGTCGTACGAGCCGCAGGGGATCACGAGCCGCTACACGCTGCGCCTGGCCGATGGCCGCGTGCTGGAAGGCTCGCTTCCGCAGAATCCCGGACGGCACAACGTGTCGAACGCGGCGGGCGTGGTGGCGCTGGTGGAGGCCCTGGGCCTTGACGCGGCGCAGGCCGTGGGGTCGCTCACGCGCTTCTGCGGGGTGAAGCGCCGTTTCGACCTGGTGGGCCAGGCCGACGGCGTGACGGTGGTGGACGATTACGCGCACCATCCCACCGAGATCGCCTCCACGGTGTCCGCCGCCGCCGAGCTGGGGTACCGCCGTGTGCACGTGCTGTTCCAGCCGCACCGGTACTCGCGCATCAGCCTGTTCGCCGACGTGATGCGCGATGAGTTCGCCCACGCCTTCGACCGTGCCGACACGGTGACCTTCATGGACGTCTACTCCGCCGGCGAGACGCCCGTCCCCGGCGTGAACGGCCGCGCCTTCATGAACGTGGTGCTGGAAAGCCCCGACCATCCCCCTGCCGAGTTCGTGCCGCACCGTATCGACACGGTTGCGGCCCTGCTGGCGAAGGTGGGCGAGGGCGACCTGCTCATCACCATGGGCGCAGGAGACGTGACGGCCATGGGGCCGTTGGTGGTGGAGGCCCTGCGCCAGCGCGTCGAGGAGCGTGGCGCCCGGTGAGCCCTCGTCATGCAAGCGGGCTCGACGCCCTGGCGCTTGACGAGGCCTTCGACGGCGAGGTGATTCCCCGCGAGCCCATGGCGCGCCATACCACCTACCGCATCGGCGGTCCGGCGCGCGCGTTCGCTCGCGTGCATTCGCTGGGTGCGCTGAACGCCGTGCTGGACGCCTGCGCTCAGGACGGGGTGGGGTGGTGCATGGTGGGCAAGGGCAGCAACCTGCTGGTGGCCGACGAGGGCACCCCCTGCGCCGTGATCGTGCTGGGGCGCGACTTCCGCTCGCTGGAGTACAGCCAGGACACGGGCACCATTGCCGTGGGGGCGGGGCATGCCCTGTCGGGTGTGGTTCAGGAGGCGTTCCGTCGCTCGCTGGGCGGGCTGGAGTTTGCCGTGGGCACGCCAGGCACGGTGGGCGGGGCCCTGCGCATGAACGCGGGCAGCTCCACCGATTGGATCGGCTCGCGCGTGGCGTCGGTCACCACGTTGCAGCCGGGTCGAGGGCTGCGCCGCTACCGGGGGTCCGACGTGGCATGGGGCTATCGGACGAGCTCGTTTCTGCCCGACGAGGCGATCGTCGAATGCGAACTTATGGTAGAGCGGGCCGACCCCTTCTACATTCGCGGTAAGATGGAGGCCGCTTTGGCCAAGCGCGGCAAGACCCAGCCGCTCACATCCCTCACCTGCGGAAGCGTGTTTCGCAACCCTGAGGGTCATGCAGCGGCGCAGCTGATCGAGGCCTGTGGGCTGAAGGGTCTGCGCGCAGGCGGGGCCCAGGTGTCGCCGGTCCACGCCAATTTCATCGTGAACGAGGGCGGCGCTACGGCCAGCGACGTGATGCGGCTCATCACTACCATTCAGGCGAAGGTGTACGAGGAACATGGCATCGAACTACAACCGGAAGTCCGCTTCCTCGGGTTCGCGTAGGGCGTCGCGCATCGGGGCTCCCGCGGGCTTCGATAGCCGTGCCTCCCGTGCTCCGCGCGCCTCTCGCGCCTCGCGCGACGCTGTGCGCACAGGCCCGCGTCGGGCCCCGCGCGCCGAATCGAATCGCTCCGAGGCCACGCCGCCTGCTCGGGCCGCGGCTCGCCCCGCGCGGGCCTACGAGAGCGTGCGGATCGGCGACCTTACCCGTCAGGAGCGTCATGAGCGGGCCCAGCAGCGCTCGCGGGCCCTTGCGCTGCGCGTGGGGATCGCGGTCGGCGTCGCGGCGGTGCTGCTTGTGGCCTTCCTGGTGCTGCGCTCGTCCAGCGTGTTCTCGATCGACAACGTCAGCGTGAAGGGCGTCGAGCACCTCACCTCCACCGAGATGGCGCAGCTTGCCGGCGTGCCCGCCGGCGCCACGCTGCTTGACGTGGACGCGGGGGCCATCGAGCGGCGGATCAAGCGCAACGCCTGGGTGAAGAGCGTGTCGGTAAGCCGCGGGTTCCCGCATACCCTGAACATCGACGTGGTCGAGCGAACCGTGGCCGCAGTGGTGGAGGTTCCCGCCGCCGACGCGCGCACCACCAAGCTGTGGGCGATCTCCTCCGACCGGCTGTGGCTGATGCCGATCCCCGCCAAGGGCACCGAGGCCGCGGCCGCAACCAGCGCCAAGGTCTACGAAGATGCGGACGCGGCCCTGCACATCACCGACGTTCCCTTCGGCACCACCGCCGCCATCGGCCAGATGTGCACCGACAGCAACGTGCTGAACGCCTTGGGCATTGTGGACGGCATGACTACCGACCTGGCCAAACGAGTGAAGAGCGTGTCGGCGGCCGGCGAAGAGGAAACGGTTCTGATCTTGGACAACGGCGTCGAGATCGCCTTCGGCAAGGCCGAGCACATCCGCGACAAGGAGCGCGTGGTGCTTAAGATCCTTGAAGAAAACGAGGGCAAGGTGTCGTACATCAACGTCCGCTCGGTGTCGAAGCCCACCTGGCGCGCGGTGGCGTAGGGCGTTCACCAGGGGCGTTTCGCTCGTACGCTCGCTCGCGTGATTCGCGTGTTCATCGGGCAATCACGTGGTCATTGCGTTGCATTCGATGTCTCATCGTGTACAATCGAGCGAGCATAAGCGCTTACCATCAGCGCATCCATCTGGAATCGCAGCTCAAAAGCTCAGGATGTGGAGGAAACTATGTCAGGCAAGGTTGGCTCTGAGCATCTGGCGGTCATCAAGGTAGTCGGCGTCGGCGGCGGCGGAACCAATGCGGTCAACCGCATGGTCGAGGCGGGGGTCCGCGGCGTGGAATTCATCGCCGTGAACACCGATCACCAGGCTCTTCTGATGTCGGACGCAGACCGAACCATC
The DNA here is from genome assembly GCA_013201155.1 of Berryella wangjianweii. Lineage (GTDB taxonomy): Bacteria > Actinomycetota > Coriobacteriia > Coriobacteriales > Eggerthellaceae > Berryella > Berryella wangjianweii. The sequence continues at coordinate 1,790,104 of CP053716.1, forward strand.
CACATCGGCGAGGATCTGACGCGCGGCCTGGGCGCCGGCGCGAATCCCGAGGTGGGCTGCCAGGCGGCCGAGGAAAGCCGCGACGAGATCCGCGAGGCCCTTGCCGAGGCCGACATGGTGTTCGTCACCGCAGGCGAGGGAGGCGGCACCGGCACGGGAGCCGCGCCGGTGGTGGCGCAGATCGCCCGCGAGGAGATCGGCGCCCTTACCGTGGGCATCGTCACCAAGCCCTTCTCGTTCGAGGGGCGCACGCGCCGCAATCAGGCCGATCAGGGCGTCGAGCTGCTGTCGCAGAAGGTTGACACCCTCATCGTGATCCCCAACGACCGCCTGCTTGAGGTGGTCGATAAGAAGACCAGCATGCTGGACGCCTTCCGCATCGCTGACGACACGCTGCGCCAGGGTATCCAGGGCGTCACCGACCTCATCACCATCCCGGGCCTGATCAACCTCGACTTCGCGGACATCCGCACGGTCATGAAGGATGCGGGCACGGCCATGATGGGCATCGGCGTCTCCTCCGGCGAGAACCGCGCCCTCGACGCCGCGCAGCAGGCCACCAACTCCAACCTCCTGGAAACCTCGATCGAGGGCGCCTCGCGCGTGCTGTTCTCGATCGCGGGCGGCCCCGACCTCACCCTTACCGAGGTGGACGCCGCAGCGCGCACGGTCGAGGCCTGCGCCGACGAGAACGCCAACATCATCTACGGTCAGATCGTGGACGAAACGATGGGCGATGCCGTGCGCATCACCGTGATCGCCACCGGGTTCAAGGCCGTCGAGAGCCAGTCGGCGCTCGACTTCGCCCGCAAGGACCTGTTCGCGTCCACCGCGCAGGACTCCGCAGCCTCCGCGTCGGCCTACGCCGCCTCGTCGGTCAGCCGTGCTCCGCAGGCGCCGGCGTCCAGTCGCAGCGCCGCACAGGCGCCGGCGTCCAGCCGTTTCGCGGATGAGGACTACATCCCCGACTTCCTCAAACGTCAGCGCTAGAGCGCATGGACGTTCCGCACGACAGTCTGCCTTTGCCTCATCTCGATGCGCGCCAGCTGGGCGCGCATCGTCTTACCCTGCTGACTGACGACGCCCTGTTTCGGGCCGTCGGCGTGCGCATGGGCTTCACCACACGCGACCAGGGGGTGAGCGAAGGCTCTTTCAGCAGCCTGAACCTTGGGCTTCACGTGGGCGATCGCGCCGATGCCGTACATGCCAACCGTGCGCGCCTGCTTGATGCCCTGGGGGCCCCGCAGGCTTCGCTGATCGTGCCCCACCAGGTTCACGGCACCCATCTGGAATGCGTGGACGACGGCGATCCCGTCGCGTTGAACGCCGCACGGCATCGTGCTGATCAAGGCTGCGATGCGCTGACCTGCAGCGTTTCGGGTGTAACCGTGCTGCTGAACTTCGCCGACTGCCTGCCGTTGATTCTCGCGGCTCCTACGGGAGCCTTCGCTGTCGTGCATGCGGGCTGGCGCGGCGCCTTCGACCGCATTGCCTCCCGGGCTCTGGCCGCGCTGTGCCGGCAGGGTGGGGGCTGCGAGCCCTCGCAGGTGAACGCCTACATCGGGCCGCATATCTGTTCGCGATGCTTCGAAACGTCCGCGGAGCTGGCAGCGCGTTTCGCCGAGCGCTTCGGGCCCCAGGCGGCGCCTGATGCGCGTCACGTGAGCCTTGCGCAGGCGGTGCGCGTCGACCTGGCACGCGGCGGCATCGACGAGCGCAGGGTATGCGAGGCGAGGGCCTGCACGGTCGAGGAGGGCGAGCGGTTCTTCTCGTATCGCGCATCAGGGGGAGCAGGTGGGCGCCATGGCGCCGTGGCATTCAGGGAGGAACGGTAGACGTGCACGAAATGGGACGATATGCGCAGGTTGCAACCGAGCTGCAGGATGTGTGCGACCACGCCCTGCGCCCCTTCGAGTCGGTGTGCCTGGTGGCGGTGTCCAAGACGGTGGGTTCCGACCAGGTGGCTGCGGCCATAGCCCAGGGCGCAGGCGACTTCGGCGAGAACCGCCCCGATGCCCTGATGGAGAAGCAGGCTTTGTTCCCGCAGGTGCGCTGGCACTTCATCGGCAACATCCAGTCGCGCCGAATCGGCGATATCGTGGGCCGCGCCGCGCTTATCCACTCGCTGTGCCAGTTGAAGCATGCGCATCGCATCGATGAGGTGGCAGCAGGGCTGGGCATCGTGCAGGACGTGCTCATCGAGGTGAACGTATCGGGTGAGGAGTCGAAGAGCGGCGTGTCCCCGCGCGAGGTGGTGGATTTCGCGCGCCAGGTGAGCGAGCTTCAGCATGTGCGCCTGCGCGGCCTGATGACCATGGCCCCTCAGGGTGACCCGCAGCGTGCCCGCGAGGTGTTCGAAGAGCTGGCCTACCTGAAGGAGCTGGTGTGCGCTCATCTTTCCGATGAGGTTGCCGCCGAGGTCAGCGAGCTGTCAATGGGCATGAGCGGGGATTGGCGCGAGGCCGTGTTCGCCGGCGCCACAATCGTGCGCATCGGACGGGCGGTGTTCTCCGACGAGTCGATCGAGCGCTTCGCGCCACGGCGTGAAGATGAGCGGTAGGCTCCGCTGAGCGCGGCGGGCGTGCCGGGCCTGCTTTATAATTGCGCTAACGCGGTGTGTTCAGCTGAGATGCTGCCCTAACAAGAGAGATGGTGATTACTATGGCAGGCTTCATCCCGTCTGAGGGAGATGGTGGTTTCCTGGGAGGGCTGAGGGCCCGCCTGGGCTTCAACGATGATGCCGGGTCGTCCGCGCGCAGCGCGCGCTCGTCGTCGCGTCCGTCACGTTCCGCGCGTGGCGCCCATCCCGTCGATCAGGACGATTTCGACGCGCCCTCGCATGAAGCCGAGGAGTTCGCCGAGTACGGCCCCGACTACGCCTATGCCGACGACGCTTACGATGCGCCCTCCTCCGGCGCCCCTACCACCGAGTTCGCTCCGCTGGTGTCCAACGATGAGATTCGCCGTACGTCCGGCCGCCTTGGACGCGACCCGCTCAGGGCGTCGGATGAGGCTCCCGTCATCTCGGCGAACGGTCGCATGCTGGTGGAGAAGCCCTCGTCGGCTCACCTGTCGCCGCGCGGTCGCGTCGAGCGCGAGTCAGGCTCGCGGGCCGAGGCGCGCTCCTCGGGGCTGAACAACCTGTTCTCCTCCACCACGCCCGAGCCGACGGCGGCCCCCGCGCCCGTCCGTGCGGCCGCGGCTTCCGCTGCGGCGCCTGCCCGCAGCTCCTCGGCGCGTTCGCTGTCGGTGCTGCGTCCCACGGCGTATGGCGATGTGGAGCGCGTGGCCAAGATCGTGAAGGGCGGCGACGTGGTGGTGATCGTACTGCGCAACACGCCGGACGACCTGGCCCGTCGCATCCTCGACTTCGCCTTCGGCGTGTGCAGCGCCCTGGAGGCATCCGTCGAGCATCCCGCCGACAAGGTGTTCGCCCTGTCGCGCGGCGCCGGCCTGACGTTCGCCGAGACGAGCGCCTTGCGCAAGCAGGGCGTGCTCTGATGATCGAATCGCCCTGCAGCCGCGTGCTGGTCGTGGGTGCGGGCACCATGGGGGAGGCCCTGATCGCGGGGTGGCTGCGTCCGCAGCCCCCGGCACCCGCCCTGCTCGACGCGCGCCAGGTGGCCGCCGTGAACGCCCGCCCTGCGCGTTCGGACGAGCTGACGGCGCGCTATGGGATCGCCTGCACCTGCGATGTCGCGCAGGCACCGTCGGCCGACGTGGTGGTGCTTGCGGTCAAGCCCCAGAAGATGGCCGAGGTGGTGCGTCAGGCAAACGGACGCGGCCCCTTCGCTCCCGATGCCCGGCGCCTGTACGTGTCCATTGCCGCCGGGGTCTCCACCGCCGCTCTTGAGCGGCTGCTGCCCGAGGGCTCGCCCGTGGTGCGCGCCATGCCCAACATGCCGCTCAGAATCGGTGCGGGGGCCACGGCCCTCTGCGCGGGCGCGCATGCCGGCGAGGCCGACCTGCGTTGCGCAAGCCGGCTGTTCTCGTGCTTCGGGCTGGTGGAGAAGGTTTCCGAACAGCTGATGGATGCCGTGTGCGCCGTCAGCGGGTCGGGCCCCGCCTACGTGGCGGCCTTCGTCGAGGCCCTGCGCGATGCGGGGCAGGCCTGCGGGCTTGAGCGAGGGCTTTCCGAGCGGCTGGCGCTGCAGACGGTGCTGGGCACCGCGCGCATGCTGGCGGAGGGCAATCAGTCGCCCGCCGAACTGCGGCGCTCGATATGCAGTCCCGGTGGAACCACGCTTGCCGCGCTTGACGCGATGAGCGCCTCGGGGTTCGATAGCGTTCTTGCGCGCGGGGTGGCCGCGGCATGCAGCAGATCCAAGGAGCTAGGAGCCCCGTCGTGATGTTCAAGAGCCTTATCGTCTCACTGTCCGACGCATACAGCATGGTGCTGTTCATCTACGTTCTGATGTCGTGGATTCCCACCTCATCGGGAATCGTGGGCGATGTGTACAAGGTGCTCGGGCGCGTGTGCGAGCCCTACCTCAGCCTGTTCAGGCGGCTCATTCCCCCCATTGGAGGAATGGTGGACATAACCCCCATCATCGCGCTGCTTGTACTACAATTCGGTGTACGATTTATTGTGAGCCTGCTGTAGCGTCCGCGCTGCACACTGAGGCGTCAAACGAAGGGATACCTCATGGCAATCACGTCGGAAGACATTCAGAAGCAACGCTTCTCTATTGACCGCAAAGGCTACAACGTCGACGAGGTCGATGTGTTCCTCACCTGCGTGGCTGACGAGCTCGATGCGCTTCATGGGCAGATTTCGAGCCTGAAGGCGCAGCTGGAAGAGGCGCGCTCGCAGGTTGCGGACCCGGGCGTCACCCAGGCCGTGGCCCCTGTGGCCCCCGCGGCTCCGGTGCCCCCCGTGGTCGCCCCGGTTGCCGCTCCCGCGCCCGAGCCTGTGTCGGAGGACGCGGCGGCCCTTCAGCAGCGCCTGGCCGACCTCGAGTCGAAGCTGGCCGAGAAGGTGGCCAACGACACGGCTATCTCGCAGGCTCTGATCGTGGCCCAGCGCTCGGCGGACGACATCGTGTCGAACGCGCGCTCGCAGGCCACCACCATCGTCAACGAGGCCGATGCCGAGGCCGAGCGCATCGTGCATCGCGCCGAGGCCGAGCGCGACAAGGTGATCGAGGCCACGCGCGTGCTGGAGGACGCTCGCGAGGAGGTGCGCGTTGAGTACCGCACCATGCTGGCCGACTTCATCACCGATGCCTCGCGCAAGCTGAACGAGGTTGACGAGCACGCCCCCAACCGCGCCGCCGCGCGTGCGACGCTCGATCAGGTGGCTCCCGCTCCGCAGGCGATCGACGGTGCGACTGCCGGATTCGCCCCCGCGCCTGCCGCTGCGGCCGCCGGCGCCTATGCGCCCGCTCAGCCGGCCCCGTACTTCGAGAAGGACCTGTCGGGCTTCGGCGATGCCGACCAGGCGTTCGACTTCGACGACCCCGACTAGGCCACGATCTTGTCTCATCCGGTAAAGCTGCATGTGCACGTCACGCCCCGCTCGGGGCGTGACGTTGTTATGGGCAGAGTGAGCGCAGCTGCCGGGCAGCCCGAGCTCGTGCGCTTGCGGGTGCGCGCGGTGCCCGACCGCGGAAAGGCCAACGAGGCCGTGTGCGCGCTGATCGCGCGTCAGCTGGGCGTTGCGAAGTCGGCCGTCGGCGTGGAGGGCGGCTTCACGGCACGCCGCAAGGTGGTGGGAATCGCCGCCGATGAGCAGCTGGTGCGCCAGTGGATGGGGGAGCTTCCCTTGATGGGGGAGTAACGGGGTCGCGCGCCGCCGGCAACCGTGAGGCGATCAGGGGCGAAGGGAAGCCGAGTGAGCCGATAAGCCGGGTTCTGTCGTTGAACGGCCATTTATCTACGCCATGCGTCGCCGCATGGCTCTAGCACGCAACCCGAACGCACGGAAGGGCGGCCGTATCGCGTTCCTATTTGCGCTTGCTCCAGATGGGGTTTGCCAAGCCGCGCCGTTGCCGGCGCGCTGGTGCGCTCTTACCGCACCGTTTCAGCTTTTCTCCAGATGAACTGGGGAGTCTTCTTTTCTGTGGCACTTTCCGTCGGATCGCTCCGCCCAGCCGTTAGCTGGCATCTTGCCCTTGGGAGCCCGGACTTTCCTCATGCAGGCATGCGACCGTCTGGCCCACTCAGCTGTGCTATTCTAGCAGAACCGAACGGGGCTTTCGCATGCGGAAGCCGTCGGTTCGGGTGTCCTCGCGCCGTCGCGCACCCTCTGACCGAACGGACAGCCATGAGCATCTGCGCGCTGGTAGCCGCCTCTGAATTCAATGCCGAGCATTTCTCCTGCGCTTACAAGACGGGCACGTTCGACGAGGTTATCGCCGTGGATGCGGGATTTGCGCACCTTGAGGCCCTGGGAATCGCCCCCGACCTTGCTCTGGGCGACTTCGATTCGCTGGGCTACGTTCCCTCGTGCAGGCGCGTGTCGCAGCATGCTCCCGAGAAGGACAAGAGCGACCTTGAGCTGGCGCTGGAGCGTGCGCTGATGCGCCGATACGACGAGGCCCATGTGTACGGGGCCCTCGGCGGACGCCTCGACCATACGGTGGCGAACCTGCAGCTGTTCGCGCGCTTCTCCGAACAGGGCATGCGCGTGACGGCCTTCGATCATGGGTCGGCGGTATGCGCGCTGTCAGGCCCCGATGTGCTGGACCTGCCGGCTCTCGACTTCGGAACCGTGTCGGTGTTCAGCATGTCCGACGAGGCCCAGGGCGTGTTCGAGCGCGGCATGAAGTACGCGCTTGACGACGAGCCGCTGTCGAATCGCACGTCGCGCGGCCTGTCGAACGAGCTGACGGGTCAGCCTGCCCTCGTGGGAGTGGAATCCGGCACGCTGCTGGTGTTCCATCCGCTCGTCTGATACCTGGCGATCTTCGGCCCGCACACGCGGGTCATTCCCTATAATCCGATGCATCGCTCATGCGAACAGGGGAGCTTGCGTACGCCTGCGGGCGGCGGTGGGCTGAGAAAGGGCGCGTCAATCGCCCTGACCCTTGAACCTGCTTTGGATAATGCCAACGAAGGGAGCTTTCATGACGCAGATCGATTCCGCGCGCGCAGGTGTCGTGACCGACCAGATGAAGGTGGTGGCTCTAAGCGAGCACCTGTCACCCGAGCACGTCAGGCAGCAGGTAGCCTGCGGGCGCATCGCCATTCCCGCCAACGTGAACCACGCCTCGCTGTCGCCGGTGGGCGTGGGCGAGGGCCTGCGCACCAAGGTGAACGTGAATCTGGGCGTGTCGGCCGACCGCGCGGACTTTCCCGAAGAGCGCCGCAAGGTGCGCATTGCCCTGGAATACGGTGCCGAGTCGATCATGGACCTGTCAAACTGCGGCAAGACCCATGCCTTTCGCTCGTGGCTGATTGAGCGCTCGCCGGCCATGGTGGGCACGGTGCCGCTGTACGACGCGATCGGCTATCTTGAGAAGGGCCTGGCCGACATCACGGCTGACGACTTCCTGCGCGTGGTGGAGGCCCATGCCCGCGATGGCGTGGACTTCATGACCATCCACGCGGGGCTCACGCGACGGGCCGTGGCGTCGTTCATGGCCACGGGCCGCTCGCTGAACATCGTGAGCAGGGGAGGGTCGCTGGTGTTCGCCTGGATGCAGGAGACGGGCAACGAGAACCCCTTCTACGAGCGCTATGACGACCTGCTGGACATTCTGCATGAACATGACGTCACCATCAGCCTGGGCGACGCCCTGCGTCCGGGGTGCGTCGATGACGCCACCGACGCTGCGCAGATCAGCGAGTTGATCGAGCTGGGAATCCTTACCAAGCGCGCCTGGGACCGCGGGGTGCAGGTGATGGTGGAGGGTCCGGGGCATGTGCCGCTGAACCAGATCGAGGCGAACGTGCGCCTGCAGAAGCGCCTGTGCCATGGCGCGCCCTTCTACGTGCTGGGGCCGCTGGTCACCGATATCGCGCCCGGCTACGACCACATCACCGCAGCGATCGGCGGGGCGGTGGCCGCCGCCAGCGGGGCCGACTTCCTGTGCTACGTGACGCCCGCCGAGCACTTGCGCCTGCCGGACGTCGATGACGTGCGCGAGGGCGTGATCGCCACGAAGATCGCAGCTCATGCAGCAGATTTGGCCAAGGGTGTACCCCATGCCGCCGACGCCGACGCGCGCATGGCCGCGGCGCGTCGCGTGCTGGATTGGGATGCCATGTTCGAGGTGGCCATCGATCCCGTGAAGCCGCGCGCCTACTTCGAGAGCAGCCCGCCGGCGATCGAGGGCACGTGCACCATGTGCGGCGACATGTGCGCGGTGCGCACGGTGAACCAGGCCCTTGAGAAGCTGGATGCATGTTCGCCCGACTAGGGGCGATGCCGTACGAGACGCCAAGCGCAGACGCTCCGGCACTCGCGCCATTCCCTGCAGAGGGCCCCGGGCGGGTTCCGTTGCCCTTCTGGCGGCCGCACAGCATGCAGCCGCGCACGGGTTTTCAGGTGGGATGAGCGCGATCGCCGGGTGCGGGCTTGCCTCCGAACGTCGGGCGATATGGGAATGCGAATGCGGTGAAGGGACAGTCAGATGAGGTCGGTGCTGAGCATTGCGGGGTCGGATTCCAGCGGAGGCGCGGGAATCCAGGCGGACATCAAGACGATCGAGGCCTGCGGCCTGTTCGCCCAGACGGCGGTGTGCGCGCTGACGGCTCAGAACACCCTGGGCGTGAACGGGGTGCTGGACGTGCCCGCGACGTTCGTCGCGCAGCAGATCGACGCGGTGTTCAGCGACATTCGTCCCGACGCGGTGAAGGTGGGCATGCTGTCGAGCCCCGAGGTGGTGGAGGTTGTCGCGTCCTCGATCGAGCGATGGGGGCCGATTCCCTTGGTGGTCGATCCCGTGATGATATCCACCAGCGGCGCTTCGCTGATCTCGTCCGAGGCGTTCGAGGCGCTGTGCGCCGACTTGCTGCCGCTGGCCACGCTGATCACGCCGAACATTCCCGAGGCCGAGGCGCTGCTGGGCGCGGGCATCGCCACCGAGCTTTCTCAGGAGCGCGCCGCTCAGCAGCTCGCGCGCCGATTCGACTGCGCGGTGCTGGTGAAGGGCGGACATGGGCTCAACGATGCCAACGATGTGCTGGCCTTGCCGCTGGGCGGGGCGCGGTGGCTTCGGGCGCCGCGCATCGACAATCCGAACACCCACGGCACGGGCTGCACGCTGTCGTCGGCCATCGCCTGCGGCCTGGCCGAGGGGCGCACTATCGCGGCTGCGGTGCGGGAGGCGAAGGACTATCTTTCGGGCGCGCTTTCCGCGGGTCTTGACCTGGGAAAGGGGTCGGGACCGCTCATGCACTTCTGGCAGCATGCGCAGCGGTAGCGCGCGACTGCCAAGGACGCAGGCCGGCGGCTGAGCCTCACGGTGCGGTGATGGCTTCAGGCGCAACGGCGCCCAGCCCCGATGCCGCCTTTACGGCGCCATGAGAGGCCCGATGAGACCGCCGGGCACTGAGCTGCGTCAGCGCCCGGACCAAAGCGCGGGCTTCGCCCTGCGGCGCGGCAATCAGCCCAGATATGCCGCGTAGAACGCATAGCGCGCGACAGACACGCCTGCTATCACGCAGACGCAGGCCAGCATGTCTTTCCAGACCGCAGGTCGCAAACGGGCTGCATACAGGGCAGCGGTGTGGGCAGCCGGTGCCAGCACGATGGCCGTGATGAACGGCGCCGCCGAAAGCCCCAGGCTGCTGAAGTGGATTGCAACGGCGACCAGCGTCAACGCAAGCAGGGCCTCGATCGCGCCAGTCGCAGCCCGATAGCCCTTGCTCTGATGGGCGCCGCTCTTCACGGCGGCCCAAAGCGCGGTTCCCATCGCCATGTCGCCCACCACGAACAGCGGGATGGTCGCGGGTGTCGCCCAGGCGGCCACTCCCAGCGTGTTTGCGTACGCGAACCCCATCACGCAGATCAGAAAGAATCCGAAGATTGCACCCGCCAGGCGCAGCCCCCAGGGAGAGGATCCTTTTGCGGCACGCAGAATCAGGTCGGCTGCAAGGACGGCGCCGAACAGGATCGACAGGTACGCCTCCTGAGTCTGCTTCGGCGCTATTGGGAGCTGTTCAACTACGCGCACCCGCCTGTTTCCTGGTTGACGTGCGAGGTGCTTGCGCGCTTCATGGAGGGCGGGCGCTGGGACGCCCATGTTCGGCGTGTTTTGAAGTCGAATCGGCGCAATCGCGACGAGCTGCTGCGTCACCTGGGCGCCGAGCTTGGCGAGACGGTCAGGGTATCCGGCACGGATGCGGGCATGCACTTTTATGCTGCGGTGAGAAACGGCATGACGCAGCGTGAGCTGCTGGAGAGCGCGCTTGCCGAGGGCGCGAAGGTGTACGGCACGTCGAGGATGTGGTTCAGTCGCCCGGCGCCGGAGGAAAACGTGATGATCGGCTTCTCGGCGATTTCGCACGACCGCATCGCCGATGGCGTGGCCGCGCTGAGGCGCGCCTGGCGGGGCTGAGCTCTGCGCAGGGGGCAGGCGTTCAGCGGGGGAGGGAGGTCATCTCGGCGTGCGTGCGGGATTCTGGGATTGAGGGTGCGGGACAAGGCGCGTTGATGACACCGGGCCCGCGCTCAACTCAGGACGCGTTGCCGGCGCCAGGATTCGACCAGCTCCCCGTCAGCCGAGCGACGCAGCGTTGGTCCAGCAACCCGCATCCCCGTTCGCACTCTGCGTATAAAACAAGTTCACCCCGCTCAGAGCGGGGTGAACAGTAAGTTTCTGGTAGCTCCGACCGGATTCGAACCGGCGACCTCCGCCTTGAGAGGGCGGCGTCCTAAACCGCTAGACGACGGAGCCACGTGTCGTTGCGCATTATACCGAAAAATGGCTGGGGTGGAAGGAGTCGAACCCTCACATACGGCACCAGAAACCGCTGTCCTGCCATTAGACGACACCCCATCGATTTCCCGATGTCGCACTTCACTTTCGGTGAAACTCAGCTCACTGGAAGCGAAGCCGTAAGCGCGAGATGAGATACTACGCAAGTATTCTCCCTGCGTCAAGCCCCCATTTTCATTTACCGCGAGCACTGCCACGATTCAACGAAGGCAACCAGTTCAGGAAGGGAATTGGGAACCTCGTCATCGATCACGGCATCCAGGGCCGCATCCAGGGCGCGCGCCACGTCGGGGCCCGCAGGCACGCCTGCGGCGATCACGTCGTTGCCGTTGATCGCCAGTCCCGCGCGCGTGAAGGGCTCCTCGTCGATCAGGATGCGTCCCAGCATGTCCAGCAGCGCGGCCGCCGTCTCCGCCCGCTCGCGATACGCGGGCGCCTTCGCCAGCGCGTCGGCGCGCTTCAGCTCGCACAGGGCCACGAACAGCGCCGTGTCGCCATCCAGCTCGCGAAGGGCCCTGCGCACTCCCTTGCGCGTGGGGGCGATATGCTCGTCATGCAGGCGCACCAGCTCAAGCACCTTGCGGGTGAACGTATGGGAGTAGCCCAGCCGCCCCAGCACCTCGCGGCCGATGATGATTCCGATCTCGGGGTGACCGCGGAAGTGCCGAACGCCATCGATCTCGAAGCACGAGGCCGGCTTCCCGATATCGTGCAGCAAAGCGGCCCAGCGCACCAGCGGCTCGCCCGGCACCTCCTCCATCACGTAGGCGGTGTGCTCAAGCACGTCGTACATGTGGAAGGGCGACTTCTGATCGAATCCCTTGGCCGCCACCAGCTCGGGGATCGCCGCGGTCAGCACGTCGATGCAGTCCAGCAGGGCCTTGCGAATGTGCTCACCCGATATAAGCAGGTCGATCTCGTGAGCTACGCGCTCGCGTGACAGGCTCAGAATCGCCGACTTGCGCTCCAGCATGGCGCGGAAAGTCTGTTCTTCAATGGAAAATCCCAGCTGAGATGAGAATCGGCATCCGCGCAGAATGCGCAGGGCGTCCTCTGAGAGGCGCTTTCGCGGATCGCCCACGGCCCTGATCAGTCGGCGCTCGATGTCCTCCGCGCCTCCGTAGGGATCAAGAAGCCCCCGGTGGGGATGGTAGGCAAGAGCGTTGACCGTGAAGTCGCGCCGAGCCAGGTCGTCGGTGATCGATGAGGTGAAGTCCACGGACTCGGGATGCCGCGCATCGGTGTACGCGCCGTCGATGCGAAAGGTGGTCACCTCGATGGCGTGTCCGTCGATCACCACCGTGATCGTGCCGTGGGCAACGCCCGTCTCATGCGTGGCGTACCCCGCCCCTTCGAAGGCTGCGCGCGCATCACGCCAGGTGGCGGAGGTTGCCATGTCGATATCGGACACGGAGCGGCCCATCAGCGAGTCGCGCACGAATCCCCCCACCAGCCACGCCTCGTGTCCGTCCTGCTCAAGCGCGTCCAGCGCTGCTTGAGCGAAGGCGGGAATGTCGAGGCTGTGGTGACTCATGAGGTCCTTTCCCTGGGAAGTGCCCTTAAATGTAGCACACTGCGGCACCTCGTTCCTCGCATTCAGGGACGGGCGAGCCGGGGGAGGGTCGGCTGCGACGGCCGTTCGAGCCAAGCGCCCGGCGTCGCTCAAGCGCGGTCGTCGCTCTGAATGGGCGCCTGCATTGGTCGGCTGAGGCGCCTTACCATATATATGCGCATGACGATTCACCCGCAGGGGGATCATGTATTCACGCAAGTTATGGATCCCCGTCCACAACTCGGGCGCCCCCTTGCCCCGCCCCGCGCCAAGGGGTAGAGTAGCAACCCGCGCTTGAGGAGGGCGCGCCGAGCGGAGGGGCCCAGGGCCCCGAGGCGAGGCAGGAGGGGGGTTGACGCGAGAGCGGAGGCCCGCTAGAATTACTCCTCGCGCCGAGGGCCGGATGGCCCGAGGCGGTCGGCCGGCAGGCCGGCCGGAACCTTGAGAACCGGATACTGGACAGGAC